>JAFQVY010000011.1 GCA_017407755.1 Clostridia bacterium
CGGCACCTCCCGTAGTTTTTCGGAATAATCCGGCCTCCCTCAAAAAAGGCACAAAAAAATAAGCCCCCTTTATGAGGTAAAGACATTGTACCACATAAAAGTCAAGCCGTCAACACCTTTTTTTACAAAAATGTCATTTTTTAACTTTATGTTACAAATTGCCCTTCCCTATTAAAGAATAGCTTACATTTTGCATAAATAACCCTTAGCCAAGGTGGGCAATTCCGCCTTTGGACAGGTTCATATATATATCAGCTGAGATTAACGGCAGGATTAAGCATTTGCTAATATGAAAATTTCAGGGAGGGTTAACCCCTCCCCTACAATGAAAGTTTATTATTTATCAGAACTGGAGTTTGTCATTAATATAAGAAACAAGCTCGCTTATAGGCATTCTTACCTGCTCCATTGTGTCACGGTCACGAACTGTAACACAGTTGTCCTCTAAAGAATCGAAGTCGTAGCAGATTGAGAAAGGTGTACCGATTTCGTCCTGACGGCGGTAACGCTTACCAATAGAGCCTGCATCGTCAAAGTCAACCATAAAGTGCTTTGAAAGCATATCGGAAACTTCCTCTGCTTTCTCGGAAAGCTTCTTTGAAAGAGGAAGGACTGCCGCCTTAAAGGGAGCAAGAGCAGGATGGAATCGCATTACAACTCTTGTATCCTTCTCGTCGATAACTTCCTCGTCGTAGCCTTCTGTAACAATTGTAAGGAATAGTCTTTCAACACCTAAAGAAGGCTCGATAACATAAGGAATGTAACGTGAGTTATCTGTGGGGTCGAAATATTCAAGAGACTTACCGCTTGTATTCTGATGCTGAGTAAGGTCGTAGTCGGTTCTGTCGGCAACGCCCCAGAGCTCGCCCCAACCGAAGGGGAAAAGATACTCAAAGTCGGTAGTAGCCTTGGAGTAGAAGCAAAGCTCCTCAGGAGAATGATCTCTGAGTCTTAAGTTTTCCTCTTTAATTCCTAAGGAGTAGAGGAAATCGCGGCAAAATCCTCGCCAGTACTCGAACCACTCTAAGTCTGTGCCGGGCTTGCAGAAGAACTCAAGCTCCATCTGCTCAAACTCACGAACACGGAAAATGAAGTTACCGGGAGTAATCTCGTTTCTGAAAGACTTACCAATCTGAGCTACGCCGAAGGGAACCTTCTTGCGGCTGGTACGCTGGATGTTAGCGAAGTTTACGAAAATACCCTGAGCAGTTTCGGGACGAAGGTAAATCTCACTCTTGCTGTCCTCGGTAACGCCCTGGAAGGTTTTAAACATAAGGTTAAACTGACGGATATCGGTAAAATTAGACTTACCGCAGTTAGGACAGGGCACGTTATGCTCCTTGATATAATCAGACATCTGATTGTTGTCCCAGCCTGTTACGTTTGTACCGTCGAAATCTTCAATAAGGTTGTCGGCTCTGTGACGAGTCTTACACTCCTTACAGTCCATAAGGGGGTCAGAGAAGCCGCCGAGGTGGCCTGAAGCTACCCAAGTCTGGGGATTCATAAGAATTGCAGAGTCAAGACCTACGTTGTACTTATTCTCCTGCACAAACTTCTTAAGCCACGCTTTTTTGATGTTATTCTTAAGCTCTGCACCTAAGGGGCCGTAGTCCCAAGTATTGGCAAGACCACCGTAAATTTCACTGCCGGGATAAACAAAGCCTCTGCCCTTACAAAGAGCAACGATTTTTTCCATAGATTTTTCTGTGTTTTTCATAGATACTCTCCTTTACACACTATACCTTGTAATTGTAAATCAAATAGAAATTATTGTCAATATTTAGGTTAGTGCTTTTTCGTTGACTAAAATACATATTTATGGTAAAATGTATACAATTTTAGAAGTGAAATTTTGCTTACGGTGATTGTATATGAAATTTAAGGCTAAAATTTTAGAGGCGGCGGACATCAGCCGAATTTTAACACGAATGGCACACCAGATTGTTGAGAAAAACGGCGGTATCCAGAATGTTGTTCTTATAGGAATACGTACCCGCGGCGTGCCCCTTGCCCAAAGGCTCAGCGAAATTATTGAGCGTATTGAAGGCACAAAGCCCTTAGTCGGTGCGCTTGACATAACTCTTCACAGAGACGACCGCCACAAAGGCTCCTCCCCCACGCCCTGTGACACAAAGGTGGAATTTGATGTTGAGGGCAAGACCGTTGTGCTTGTTGATGACGTTATCTTCACCGCCAGAACTGCCCGTGCTGCACTTGACGCGGTTATGAGCTTGGGAAGGCCTTCAAGAATTCAGCTTGCGGCTTTTATTGACAGAGGTCACTCTGAGCTTCCAATCCGTGCAAACTTTGTTGGCAAAAACATTCCCACATCTTTAGAGGAAGTTATAGCCGTACACCTTGAAGAGTTTGACGGTGAGGATTCGGTTTCTATCTACTCAAAATAAACTATTGACAAACTTCGACTTTGGCTTTACAATAAAATAAAACAAAACAGGGGTGCTGACGGCAAGTCGGCTGAGATAGAGGATATACGTGCTTCTCTGACCCTATAACCTGATACGGATAATGCCGGCGTAGGGAGTAGATTCACTGATTATATCAGCACTGCAGACCGGTATGCAGTGCTGTTTTTTTATCTTCTGTTTTGTTTTAAATAATTTTAGGGGTGATTTATTTGAATCAAACAAAGAAAAAACGCGGTCTTATGATTGCCGAAAGTGCAATTATGCTTGCACTTGGCACAGCTTTAAGCTTAATCGCTTTTGCACCTTGGCCTGCAGGCGGAAGCATTACTGTTTTCTCTATGCTTCCTGTACTTATTATTGCTTACCGCTACGGTGTTAAATGGGGCTTTTTAGTAAGTGGCGTTTACGGACTTATTCAGATGATTTTGGGAATGAGCGCGCTCTCTTACGCCACCAATGCACTTGCCGCTGTTTGCATTATTCTTTTTGACTACATCGTTGCTTTCGGCGTGCTTGGCTTTGGCGGACTTTTCAGAAAAGTAAAGCTTCAGCCCGTAGGCTTTACACTTGGCGTTATTGTAGCCTGTGTGCTCAGGTTTTTGTGCCACTTCCTTACAGGAATTACCGTTTGGGCAGATTACGCCGACGGTATCTGGCCTGTTGTTATTTACTCTCTCACCTATAACGGCTCTTATATGCTTCCTGAGCTTGTTATTACTGCCGCCGTTGGCGCAGTGCTTATGAGTTTTCTTGATTTCAGAAGCGAAAAATTAAGACCTTTAAGAAAAGCACAGTAAAAAGTTAAGCTCCCTTTGCCAAAAGCGAAGGGAGCATTTTTTATTAGTCAAGCTTGTTCATAACAAGACCTGTAATCATTTTGGGATAAAAATATGTAGATTTCTGAGGCATTTTCTCGCCGCAGGATGCTACGTCTCTGATTTCTTTAACCTTGGTAGGATTAAGCACAAAGGAGCACTGAGCCTTGCCCTCATCTACAAAGCTAATGGCTTCTTCGAAGAACTTTGTATAAGTAAGGTTAATCTGAGCCGCCATATTTTCTTTGTCAATGCCAAAAATCTTCTCTAACACCAGAGTGTGAAGAACAGTAACATCAAGGCTACGGGAAACAGCACTTAAATCGGGCAAAAGCTCATCCATAACCGAGATATCCTTAAGCGTAAGCTTATACCACTCACCCTCGCCTACATAAAAGCCAAAAGCTTTTTTGCCCTCTTTGTCTTCTGCTTCAAGCTCCGCCTCCATATTGTCAACAGAGGTGAAAGCTTCGATGTCAAAATACTCTGAGCACTTACAAAGAACTTCGTCGCTGTCAAAATTTTCAAGGTCACGAACCAATCTGTGGGTTGGGAAAACCACAAGACCCGGGTGCTCCATATCCACAAGATAAATCATCTGAAAATCCTGAGCATCTCCCTCTTTGGAAATACCGTTTTCACGACAGTAGTTGCGGTAATTAAGGGCAGTTTCGTAGCGGTGGTGACCATCGGCAATGTAAATCTTTCTGTCTTTAAAATCAGACACCAATTTAGAAATCACGGCTTCGTCTTTAACAATCCACAAGCGGTGGGTAACTCCGCCTTTGTCGGTAAGCTCAATGTCAGGTGTACGGGAAGAAACCTCATCAATGGTGTTAAGAGAGGTATGTTCCTCATCCATATAAAGGCCGTAAATCTGGCTGAAGTTGCAGTTTGTAGCCTTCATAAGGTTGAGTCTGTCCTCTTTAGCCTTTGAAAGTGTAAACTCGTGAGGAAGCACAACGCCTTTTTCAAACTCCTCAACCTTTAGCCTTACTATAATACCCTTAACTGCACCGCTTTTACCGTAAGCGGTAAACTCCTCTTCATATACATATATTGCAGGAGCATCCTCACGGATTAATATGCCTTTTTCTTCCCAATCCTTTAAAACTGCAGCGGCGTCTGTGTATGGATTTTCGCCCTTTGGAAGCTCAAGACGGATTATGTTATGAGGGTTTTCAGAAATAAAAGCAACCCTCTCCTCTTCGCTGATAATATCATAAGGAGGGCAACAAAGCTTTTCAATCTCTCCTGCTTTTGAGGTATCAAAACGCATACCCTTAAATGCCTTAATATTTGCCATAAATAAACCTCCGAAATCAGTATATTTTAAGTGTAACATAAAATATCTATGCCGACAAGAAGTAAAAATGAATTTCGACACGAAAATTTATTGACAAATCTAAAATCCGTTGATATAATTACATTTGTCCTTAAATAAGGGCCAATAGCTCAGTTGGTTAGAGCAACCGGCTCATAACCGGTTGGTCCGGGGTTCGAGTCCCTGTTGGCCCACCATCAATACAAAGTATCCTCATTAGAGGGTACTTTTTGTTTTTTTAAATAATACAGGGACTCGAACCCTGTGAGGGTGAGAAGCGTTAAGCATAAAAAGCACTTTAGCAAGAAGGTGCTTTTTTATTTTTTTAAAAAGTATTGACAAGTTTCCTTGTCATTGTTATAATAAATTTGACAAGAATAGTTGTCATTTTTACAAAACGGAAGGAGTGAAGTGTATGCCCCTTAACAACAGGCTAAAGGAATACCGCTCAAAACTTGGAGTAAATCAACAGGAAATGGGCGCTTTGGTTGGCACATCCCGACAGACAATAAGCCAGATTGAGCGCGGGGACTATTCCCCGTCTGTTACCCTTGCACTAAAAATTGCCAAAGTGTGCGATGCATCGGTTGAAGATATTTTTATTTACACGGAGGACTAAGAAAATGAAAAATAAGAAGAATACTGTCTTAAAATCAGTAATTGCTATTATCGTTATCTTTTTAGCGGCGGGAGCTTTAGGTTATTTCGTAGGAAGCTCATCAGGCAAGTTTGAAAGCCTTGATTTATCCTTAATCAAGGATATAGCTAAAAATGCGCTTATTTATGTAACACCAATACTATTTTTATTAACTGTAGCTTTTATTGCGGTATTTACCCTTGTTACATATTTAAACAGCAAAAAGACATTTGAAAAATGGGACGGCGAGGACGAAGAAGTCATAGAAAAAGCAGAAAAGCTTATTGATGCTTCTGTTTCTGTTTTAACTATCGGTATGATTGTTGAGCTCACTCTTTACGGAGCGTTTACATACGCTGTGAACAGCTTAATGAGCAGAGAACTGTTTATAGATTTGTTCCCGCTGATTATGGGGTTTCAGGTTTTGTTTGTATTGGATATGATATTTACAATTTTTATGCAAAGAGCCTGTGTAGAGCTCGTAAAGAAAATCAACCCCGAAAAGAAAGGCGAAGCTTTAGCAATTAACTTCCAAAAAGAATGGGAAGGCAGTATGGACGAAGCACAAAAGCTTATGACCTTTGAAGCAGGCTACAAGGCTTACAAATTTATGAATTATGCTTTTATTGCAGCTTGGGTGCTTTGCATTATGGGCAGTTATTTCGGATTAGGGCTTGCACCTACTGCTATAGTGTCTGTGCTGTGGCTTTTGATGACTGTATCTTATTTGGTATCAGGCTATAAGATTCAGTACAAAAATAAAAAAAGGTAAGCTTTTTCTTTCGGTTTGACATTATAAATAATATTCTTAAATCGAGTTGCAAAAAGTAGACAAATACTATATAATTATCTTACTAAACAAAGGGAGGTTTATTTTATGAAATACTGTACAAAATGTGGCTGTCAGTTAGTTGACGAGGCAAGATTTTGTAACGCTTGCGGCAAACCGGTTGAAGTAATGAGTGCTCAGCCTGTAGCAAGTGAAAATCCTTATGCCAGCGAAAAAGTTTCTGTATCTACACGATACATAGCTCAGTCTGAGTCTTTTGAGACTAAAACAGAAGAAGACTTAAGAGCAGAGGAACAGGCACTTTTAGACAGATTCAGCATAGGGCTCAAGCACGAAAGAATGGCTTGGAAATTTGTGGGTATTTTTTACTTAATAGGTGCTGTTTTCTTTATTGCGGCAGGTCTGTTTTTCGGCATTGCCACTCTTGCTGTTGGAAACGTTCACTTAGAAGAATACGGTGTATTTCTCGCAGGCTTTTTGATGTATGTATTTATGGGACTTATGTACCTGCCTGTTGCCATTATCAATCTCGTTATGAAAAACAAGCTTGAAAAGTACCGTGCAAAGCTTTACACCGATTGCCAAGACGGTATAGGTCATTTTTCTGTTGGCTCAATTATTTTCTGCGCTTTCTTTAACGGCGTTGCTCTTGTATTTAACATTGTTTACTTCATTCAGGCTAAAAATAATGCCGCGGTAATTGAGCGAATCAAATTAAATCAAGAATCATATAATTCACAAATGTAATGAAAGGAAGATATTATGAAATACTGTTCTAACTGTGGCAGTGCTTTGGAAGATAGTATGAACTTCTGTAGCTCCTGCGGTGCTTCGGTAAACACTGATGAGGCTAAAAAAGCCAAAGAGCAAAACTGCCTTGACAGGCTCTCTGCAGGATTAAAGCACGAAAGACTTTGCTACAAAATTTTCGGAATTGCCTGGACTGTAATTGCCTCATTTATTTTAATTTTAAGTATATTTATGCTTATAGGTGGCTCTCTTATTGCTGAAAATGCAGTAGATTATTCAGTAGAGTATAACGGAAGCGAGTATTACATCGAAGATTTCGATGTAGAACCGGATGCCGTAGCAAGTGCTTTATTTATAGGCTTGGGTTCAGGGTATATTTCAATGGCTCTCATATTCTTAGGAGTCGGCATTGTAAACTTTGTACTTGCAAGCAAGGTAGGCAAATATCGCAACACACTTTATAAAGACTGCACAAACGGTGCCAACCATGCAAGCTCTGTAGGCTCAATTGTTCTTGCCGCTTTCTTTAACGAGGTCGCTTTGATTTTTGTAATCATCAACTTTGTATTTATGAAGAGAAACGCTCAAACTTTTGAGTCAATAAAAGCTAACCAGAAAAGCTATAACGAACAGTTATAATGAAAAATCCCCGCTCATCAGTTGATGAACGGGGTGTTTTTTTACTTAATTTTATTTTTAGCCTCTGTAAGCATAAGCTTAATTCGGTTAAGCTGATTAACTTCGCTGGCACCGGGGTCATAGTCTACTGTTGCAATATTCGCCTGAGGCAGTGCTGAGCGTACCGCCTTAAGAACGCCTTTGCCTACAATATGATTGGGCAAGCAGCCAAAGGGCTGAATGCATACGATATTGGGCACGCCGTTTTCTATAAAGTGAACCATTTCAGCAGTTAAGAACCAACCCTCGCCGTACTGATTTCCTATTGAGATAAATCGGCTTGCAGTTTTTGCAAGCTCCTTCATAGGAGTTGAAGGCTCAAACCGCTTGCTCTTTTTTAAAGCCTTTGCAGCAGGAAGGCGTACAAAGTTAAGCATTTTGCCCAGTGCGGCACCGCCTATTTTAGAGCTTAATTTACCGCCTAAGTTTTTGTGGCGGAAACCTCTGCCGTAGCCGCTGTAAATAAAGAAATCAAGAAAATCCGGCACAACCGCTTCGGCGCCTTCTTCTTCAAGTCTTTCAACTAAGTTGCCATTGGCAAGCGGCATATACTTAACTAAAATTTCGCCCACAATACCAACCCTTGGCTTTTTCTCGTCGGTTAAGGGGAGGTTGTCAAAATCCTTAACAATAGCCTTGCAGGTATTGATATATGTATAAACCGAGAAATGCTTATTTTTAACCTGCTCAGCACAAATATCAAGCCACTTACGCTTTAAGGCGTCAGCACTTCCCTTTTCTTTTTCATAAGGCCTTGTGCGATAAAGACACTTCATAATAAGGTCGCCGTAAACAAGACCTGCGCCACCTCTTATCATCATAGGAACAGTAAGCTTAAAGCCTGGATTTGACTCCAATTTACTTAAATTAAGAGAAATTACGGGAATGTGTCCTAATCCCTCTCGCTCTAAAGCTCGGCGGATAAATCCGATATAGTTGGTAGCACGGCAACAGCCGCCGGTCTGAGTCATAAGAATTGCAAGCTTAGAAGTATCATACTTGCCGCTTTTAACCGCACTAAGCAATTGACCTACCATTATAAGAGAGGGATAACAAGCGTCGTTATTGACACACTTAAGTCCCATATCAACAGCAGAGCGGTTGTCGTTATCAAGAATAACGAAGTTATAATTGTAAGCTCTGAAAACCGCCTGCACAAGCTCAAAATGCATCGGTGCCATTTGCGGAGCAATAATAGTATAACGCTCATCTCGCATTTTTTCGGTAAAAATTGCACGGTGATAAGCAGTTGAAGTCTCCTTATGCTTAACGTTATTTCTGTCACGCTCTGCAATAGCCGCCATAAGGGAGCGGATACGGATTCTTGCACCGCCGAGGTTATTAACCTCGTCAATTTTAAGAACAGTGTAAAGCTTGCCGCTTGCCTCTAAAATTTCGGCAATCTGGTCAGTTGTAACCGCATCAAGACCGCAACCAAAGGAGTTAAGCTGTAAAAGCTCGGCGTCATCTCTATGGCGGACAAACTCTGCCGCACGGTAAAGACGTGAGTGATAACTCCACTGGTCAGTAACCCTTAATGGTCTCTCTACCTTTACGTCTTCAGGAATGCTGTCCTCAGTAAGCACGTTAAAGCCGTAAGAGGCAATCATCTGGGGTATTCCGTGGTTAATCTCAGGGTCGCAGTGATAGGGTCTTGAAGCAAGGACAATCATATTGCCCTTTTCAGCTTCCGTTTTGCGAATAATCTCTGCTCCTTTTTCGCGGATATCCGCTTTCGCCTTCATAAGCTCCTGCCAAGCTTTTTTGGAGGCTTTTTTAGTTTCCGCAGGCTTTATGCCAAAAGTCTCACTAAACACCTTTGCCACTCTGTCGGTTAAGGTTTTTTCATCTGAAAAAGCCACGAAAGGATGAATAAACTGAGCTTTGCCTGAGGTGATATTTTCTACGTTGTTGTTAATATTTTCCGGAGTACCGATAACAATTGGACAGTTATATTTGTTTTTTGCACCTTCTTCAGGTCTTTCAAAATAAACGCTGGGATAGAAAATCCTGTTGCAACCGTTTTTTATGAGCCACTCAATGTGACCGTGGGCAAGCTTTGCAGGATAGCAAAGACTTTCTGAAGGGATAGACTCCATACCCATCTCGTAAATCTCACGGCTTGAATACGGGGAAAGCACAACTCTAAAGCCAAGCTCCTTGAAAAGCCGTGCCCAATAGGGGTAGTTTTCGTAAATATTAAGAACTCTGGGTATGCCGATTACACCACGCTTTGCCTTGTCCTCTGAAAGAGGAGTCAGAGAAAACATACGCTCTTTTTTATATTCGGTCATATCAAAGCCTTTTTTGTTTTCAGAAGAATTTCCTAAAGGTCTTTCACATCTGTTGCCCGAAATATGACGCTCTTTGCCACGGAACGTGTTAACTGTCAGCAGACAGTTATTCTGACATTTACCGCAACGGATAGCCGTAGTTTTATATTTCAAGTCTTCAATTTCATCAAAGCTTAAAATGGTGCTTTCACCAACACTTCGCTCTTTTGCAATTAAAGCCGCACCAAAAGCGCCCATAAGTCCCGAAATATCAGGGCAAAGAGCATTTTTGCCTGTTAATTTCTCGAAGGCTCTGAGCACCGCTTCTGAACTAAAAGTACCGCCCTGCACCATAATATGCTTGCCTAAATCATTGGCAGAGCTGAGCTTGATAACCTTGAAGAGTGCATTTTTTACAACGCTGTATGCAAGACCTGCCGAAATATCCGAAAGGGTTGCCCCCTCTTTCTGGGCTTGCTTAACGTTAGAATTCATAAACACCGTGCAACGCGTGCCCAGATCTAAAGGATGAGGAGCAAAAAGTGCAGTTTTAGAAAACTCCTGAGCACTCTTGCCCATTGAAACGGCAAAATTCTCTAAAAACGAACCGCAACCTGAGGAACACGCTTCATTTAAGAGCACGCTGTCAACTGAACCGTTTTTTATTTTTATGAATTTCATATCCTGACCGCCGATATCAAGCATACACTCAACATTCTGGTCAAAAAATCTGGCACCTGTATAGTGGGCAATGGTCTCAACCTCACCAAAATCAAGCCTAAGTGCCGCTTTAAGAAGGCTTTCGCCGTATCCTGTGGAGCAAGCACCCTTGATAACAGCGGTATTTGGGAACTTCTTTGAAAGCTCTTTTAAAGCAATCTTAGCAGTATTTATGGGGGAAGTATTGTTGCTTGAGTAAAAATCCCACAAAAGCTCGCCGCTTTCGCCGATAAGAGCAAGCTTTGTGGTGGTTGAGCCTGCATCAATACCAAGGTAGCAACCGCCTTTGTATGTACTTAAGTCACCGCGTTTTACTTTATTTTCTGCATGACGGTTTGCAAACGCCTTGTACTCTTCCTCGCTTTCAAAAAGCGGGTCAAGACGCTTTAATTCAAAGGTCATTTCACCTGCATTTTCTAAATCTGCGATTATATCCGAAAGTGCTTTTTCTGTGGAGCTTTCTGACATAAAAGCCGTACCTATTGCAGGAAAAAGATGTGAATTTTCAGGGTCAACCGTTGTATTTTCTGTAAGCTTAAGCGTGCGGATAAAGGCGGACTTAAGCTCAGTTAAAAAGTGCAAGGGTCCGCCTAAAAAAGCGACTGTTCTCCTTATGGGTTTGCCGCAGGCAAGACCTGAAATAGTCTGATTTACAACAGCCTGAAAAATAGACGCCGCCAAATCCTCTTTGGTAGCACCATCATTAATAAGAGGCTGAATGTCGCTTTTTGCAAAAACGCCGCAGCGTGCCGCTATGGGGTAAATCTGATTATAGCCTTTGGCATACTCGTTAAGACCCTGTGCATCTGTTTGGAGTAACGCCGCCATCTGGTCGATAAAAGAACCTGTACCACCTGCACAGACGCCGTTCATTCTTTCTTCCAAGCCGCCTGTGAAATAAATAATTTTAGCGTCCTCGCCGCCAAGCTCTATAGCAACGTCAGTCTGAGGTGCAAGGCGTTTTATAGCCTCTGCCTCTGCCACAACCTCCTGCACAAAGCCTATATTCATAAGCTTCGAAAGATTAAGGCTTCCGCTGCCTGTGACACTAAGCTTAAGGCTTACATCGCCAAGCACGGCTTTTGCCTCAATAAGCAAATCTTTAAATGTATCTCTGATATTAGCAAAATGGCGCATATACCGACCAAACACCATATTGCCGCTTTCGTCTAAAACGGCAAGCTTAACGGTGGTGGAGCCGATATCTGCGCCTGCTAAGTAAGTTTTCATACTCACTTTTAGTCCTCTTTTTCTTTTTTACCTTTTCCAAAAAAGTAAGTTTTATTTTCGTTTCCCTTAATAAGTCTTTTAATGTTTTCTTTGTGAGAAATAAACACAACCACTGCCAAAGCTATGGCAATCAAATATGCTGTTACGTCATTGCTGTGTAAAACTACAAACAAAACAGCATAGCTTAATGTAGCACTTAAAGAACCCAGTGAAACATATTTTGAAAGAAGTGTAACTGCAAAAAGCACAGCCAAGGCTACAAGAAAAATCAAAGGGTCTGCCACAAGAATTGTGGTCATACCGCAGATAAAGCCCTTGCCGCCTTTAAACCCGTAATAAACAGGAAAAATATGACCAAGCTGTGCAAAAAGTCCACAGAGAAGTGCCCCTGCCATATAAGAGCTTTCGGTAAAATGGCTTATTACAAAACCGCCGACACCGCAAGCGATAATTGTTTTTACAATATCAACAATGCAGACTATTGCGGCACTTTTGGCACCGTAAACACGCTTAACATTGGTAAAGCCTGCATTGCCTGAGCCGCTTTCTCTTATATCGGCATTATTCAACAGCTGAGTTACCATAATACCGCCGTTAAGACTGCCTAAAAGATAAGCAACTAAAATGCATGAAACAAAAATAAACCACTGCATAATAACACTTCCTTATTCAACAGCAAAAATAAAGCTATAGATATCCTGACCGCCGTCAACCTCGTAAAACTCAACTAAGGGGAAGTTTTTAGAGGCATACTCGTGAACAGCACTAAGCTCCTCGGCAGTTGCATCTTTACCTGCAATTGCAATAATTACCTCTTTGCCTGTTTTGTCAATTGAGTCAAGCAAAGCAGTTGCGGCGCTTACCTTATCTTTTTCTACAGAAAGGATTGTTTTTTTAGAAAAGCCAAGCCAATCGTCCTTCTTGATTTCAAAGCCGTCCTGACTTGTATCTCTTACTGCATAGGTAACAAGACCTGTTGTAACACCGCCGATAGCCATTTTAAGGTCATCAATAATAACGTCAATATCCTCAGAAGTTAAATCAAGCATTGTTAAAGCGGCATAGCCTTCGGCAATTGTTGTGCTTTCAACTACGCGGATATCTGAGTCTTTATAAAGCTCGCCCGCTTGCTTTGCGGCAAGTAAAATATTAGAATTGTTTGGCAGTACGATAATTGTATCTGCATTAACTGCATCAAAAGCTTTGATAAAATCCTCGGAAGAGGGATTCATAGTCTGCTGACCGTCAACAATTGCATCGGCTCCTAAAGATGTAAACATCTCTTTTAAGCCGTCACCGCCTGCCACAGCCACAACACCGAATTTTTTACGCTCATTGCTTACAACTTCTTTTCTTTCAAAGCGGTTTTCAACGGTAGTTTCACTGTGCTGGATTGACATATTTTCAATCTTGACAGTAATAAACTCACCGAAAGTAAGACAAAAAGCCAACACCTTGTCAGGAGTAAAGGTGTGCACATGAAGCTTTACCTTTGTGCCTGTTTTAAAGGCAACAATGGAGTCACCGCCGATACTCTCTAAATACTCAATAAGAGCATCAACAGAGAAAGCCTCTACGTCGGTTTTTTCGCTTCTTAACTGAACAAGAGCTTCAGTACAATAGCCAAACTCCATTTCGGTATTTTCGTCAAAGTTGCCTATAGGAGCTTCGGCACTAACTGTAGTAATCATTTTATCAGAAGTGATTTCCTCGCCTTTAAGTGCTTTATACATACCCTCAATAATGAAAGAAAAGCCTGCACCGCCGCTGTCGATTACACCTGCCTCTTTCAAAACGGGTAAAAGCTCGGGAGTGCGGTCTAAAGAAAGGTACATTTCCTTAATATAAGCCTTAAAAAACTGCTCAAGGGTGCTGTCTTCAGTAATTTTTGAAGTGGCAACGTCGGTTGCCTCTCTCATTACAGTAAGAATTGTGCCCTCGGTAGGAGTAATAACAGATGAGTAAGCCTGTTTAACGCCTGCTCTGAAAGCCTCTGCAACCGCCTTTACGTCAGCAGTCTCAAAATCCTTCATACCAAGATTTATACCCTCGAAAAACTGAGAAAGAATAACACCTGAGTTACCTCTTGCAGAAAGGAGCATTCCCTCTGCAACCTTAGAGCAAACCTCGCTTACAGGTACATCACCCTCTGCATTTGCCACAGAAGCACCACCCTCAATTGTGCGGCACATATTGTCGCCTGTGTCACCGTCAGGAATAGGAAAAACATTAAGGTCGTTAACTGTCTGTGCATTATTTCTAAGGTTTGCGGCACCATTTTGCACCATCTGTGCAAACATTTCGCCTGTAAGGTTCTGTGTACCCATACTCGTCCTCCAAAATCAATAATTTTTATCAGCCCTCAAGCTCAACCTTTTTGCCCCAACCGTAAACAACTACAGCACCGGGACCAATTGATGCACCGATGATAGGACCGATATAATTAATATAAATTTCGTCTGTACCAATAACTTCCTTAACCTTGTTTACAAGGTAGTCAACTTCTTCCTGAGGGCAGTCGGCATGGCCTACGAAAACTCGGCGGTCTTCTTCACCCTGCATAGCATCATTAAGAAGGTTTACGATTTCATCCATAGATGCAAGTCTGCCCTTAACCTTTTTGATGGCAGTATTCTGGCCGTTAATGTCAGAAATAATAACAGGCTTAACACCGAAGAGATTGCCAAAGAAAGCAGCAGAAGCCTTAACTCTGCCTGCACGCTTTAGATAATCAAGGGTATTAACAGTTGCAAACTGGTTCATTCTGAGCTTATTTTCCTCAATGTAAGCTACAACCTCGTCAAAAGTTTTGCCCTCAGCTACAAGCTCGGCAGCCTTTATTGCAATAAAGCCTTCACCCATACAAGACATTTTAGGGTCGATGCAGGTAATTTTTGCCTCAGGATATTTTCCGCAGATTTCCTTAGCCACCATAATACCGGTGTTAACAGAGCCTGAAAGCACACCTGAGCAAGCAATGTAAATTACATCGAAGCCTTCCTCAACAAGCTTTGTAAACATAGCAGTAAACTCCTGTGCAGGCACCTGAGTGGTTGTTACTCTCTCGCCGCCGCGCATAATGTCGTAAAGCTCTTTTGCAGAGTAATACTCCCAGTCAAGAGAAGCAGGAGTTTCTTTTTCATTATGCACTGTATTCATCTTTACATACTCAATGGAATATTTGTCTCTTAATTCCTTTGCAAGGTCAGAACATGAATCTGTAACAATCTTAATAGGTCTCATTTTATAACTCTCCTTAATTAAAATAAAAGTAAACGCAAATTTTGCATATTACTATTTTAACAAATTATGAACATCAGTCAATAAAATTCATATTTTTTTGGTTTAACTCCCAAAAAGCAAGGATTTTTGCTCCAATTTTTTCTCAAATACGACAGATTTTGAAAGCCAATTTGTGCAAGACTAACAAGAGCATACAGGGTACGATTATCAATTTTTAACAAGCAAAAAGCCGATTTTCCTTATAGAAGTTAATTATTACAGAAATATTAACAAGCCTATGTGAAAACTGTGTGATGTTTCTCTCCACATTTTAGGGAAAGTGGTAAAAAATAATATTATTTTAGGTTTTTTAACCAAAAAGCATCAGCAAAATATCCGCCGTTACTTCCTATATATAGAAAAAGACTCAAACTCCTTGCCCGTACTGAAATAGTTGTGTATAATGTTATTATACTAAATAGATATTACGCCCTGTTTAGATAAGGAGAAATATTATGCAGGAAGTTGTAAGTTTTTTAAATTACCTTGTTTGCTTACTATTTATAATTTGCTATTCCTATCAGCTTTTTTACATAGCCGTTTCACTTTTTAAAAAGCCGGTTAAATACCCAAAGGCAAAAAAGCTTAACCGCTTTGCCGTTATGATTTGCGGCAGAAACGAAGAAGCAGTTATAGGCAACCTGATTAAAAGCATTAAAAATCAGCATTACCCTTCTGAGCTTATTGATATTTACGTATGTGCCGACAACTGCACCGACAACACCGCAATTGTGGCAAGAGACGCAGGTGCAATTGTTTTTGAGCGTTTTAATAAAGAAAAAATCGGCAAAGGCTACGCTCTTAATTTCCTTTTCAAACGTGTTTTTGAAACCAGCGGTATGGATTTTTATGACGGTTATTTTGTTTTTGATGCCGACAACCTTCTTGACAAACGCTATGTAAGAGAAATGAACAAAGCTCTTAACACAGGGCTTGTGGCGGTTACAAGCTACAGAAACTCTAAGAATTACGAAAGCAACTGGATTTCTGCAGGCTATGCCCTTTGGTTTTTACGCGAAGCACGATACCTTTCCAACGCCCGTATGATTTTAGGCGGAAGCTGTGCGGTTTCGGGCACAGGCTTTCTTATCAGCAAAGAAATAATTAAAAGAAACAACGGCTGGCACTATTACCTGCTTACAGAAGACATTGAATTTTCTATTGATACAATTTTAAGCGGCGACAAAATCGGTTACTGCTCTACTGCGGTTTTTTATGACGAACAGCCTGAAAAGTTTTCTGTTTCATGGAATCAGCGAATCCGCTGGGTTAAAGGCTATATGCAGGTTTTCAAAAATTACGGCAGAAGAATCCTTAAGGGAATTTTCGGCACAAACGGTTTTTCCTGCTACGACATGGCAATGAACCTTATGCCCGCCTTTTACCTTTCAATGGCAAGCTGTGTTATCAACGTGCTTTCTTTTATCATTTCCGTTATTGCCGCACAGGGTCAGATTTTAGGTGTTCTTTTCTCGCTTTTACAGCTTATTTCTACCACCTATTCGCTGATGTTCTTAATCGGTGCCATAACAACAATAACCGAATGGAAAAAAATCAAGTGCAAAAACTGGAAGAAAATTCTTTATATGTTTACCTTCCCCTTGTTTATCTTTACATTTATCCCCGTTACTATCTGGGCAATTACCTTTGGCAAAGCCGACTGGAAACCTATTAAACATGGGGTACAAAAATCCATCGAGGATATGGATAAGAAGAATTAAAAAAACGCTCACTTTTTAGTGAGCGTTTTCTTTTACATTGTAAACATTAATCTGCCGTAAGAAGGATAGGGCCAATAGTCGTAGGAGGTGAGCTGCTCCATTTCGTCAGAAACGGCTCTGAGCTTTTCCATAGCAACAAGCACGTTGTTGCAGTAGTGGTAGGCTTCCCTCAAGGCGTCAACCTTTTTGCCCTCGATTTCCCTTACACACGCTTCAAGCTCTTCGGTAAATTCTGCAAACTGGTCAAGAAGCACCGAAAGCCTTTCGATAACCTTCATTTCTGCCTTGGCGGCAATTGAAGCGTTAATCTGGCGTTTTCTTAAAACGTTTCGGCTTATATCACCTATAAAGTGAGAAACCGCAGGGAAAATATCCTTTTTAGCCATATCAATCATTGTAAGAGCTTCGATATGAATAAGCTTTGAGTAATTTTCAAGCTGAATGTCGCGGCGTGCCTGAACCTCTAAAGAGGTGAAAATTTTGTTTCGCTCAAAAAGCTCAACATTCTTTTTATCAGCATAATGAGCCATAGCATCAGGCATTGACTTAAGGTTCATAAGTCCTCTGCGCTCGGCTTCATTAATCCATTCCTCAGCATAGTTGTTGCCGTTGAAGATAATATCCTTATGGTTACGGTAAACGTCGCTGATTATCTCATTAACAGCCTTTTCTTTATCATCGGTCTTTTCTAAAATAGCGGAAAACTGTGAAAGCTGGTCGGCAACAATGGTGTTAATCATAATATTGGGACAAGCAATATTAAGCGAAGAACCAAGGCTTCTGAACTCGAACTTGTTACCTGTAAAAGCGAAAGGTGAGGTACGGTTGCGGTCAGTTGTATCCTTTTTGAAATCGGGCAAAACGTCAACGCCCATACCCATTCTTACTCGGTGAATATTCTGGTATTCCTCGCCGCTTTCAATGGCGTGAAGCACACCCTCAAGGTCTTCGCCGATAAATACCGACATAATTGCAGGAGGTGCCTCATGACCGCCTAAACGGTGGTCGTTGCTTGCGGTAGCAACAGAAATACGGAGCAAATCCTGATAAAGGTGAACACCCTTAATAGCCGCACAAAGAAACAGAAGGAACTGCTTATTCTCGTAAGGCTTCTTGCCGGGCTTTAAAAGATTTTCGCCTGTGTTGGTGGTAAGAGACCAGTTGTTGTGCTTACCTGAGCCGCTTACGCCCTCGAAGGGCTTTTCGTGAAGAAGACAAACAAAGCCGTGTCGCTGGGCGACATTCTTCATAACCTCCATAGTAAGCTGGTTATGGTCTGTAGCTAAGTTTGTGGTGGTAAACACGGGAGCAAGCTCGTGCTGACAGGGAGCAACCTCGTTGTGCTCGGTTTTTGCATAAATGCCAAGACGCCAGAGCTCGTAGTCAAGCTCTTTCATAAAAGCGGCAACTCTGGGCTTAATTGCACCGAAGTAGTGGTCTTCAAGCTCCTGTCCTTTTGGAGGACGTGCACCGAAAAGGGTACGGCCTGTATACATAAGGTCACGGCGCTGAAGGTACATATCTCTGTCAATAAGGAAATACTCCTGCTCGGCACCAACTGTAGTTGAAACATGAGTAACGTCGTCTCTGCCCAAATTCTTAAGAAGTCTTAACGCCTCACTGCTGATTCTTTCCATAGAACGCAAAAGAGGTGTTTTTTTATCAAGAACTTCACCTGTATAGGAGCAGAAAACCGTGGGAATATAAAGGGTATTGCCCATAATAAAAGCGTAGGAAGTAGGGTCCCAAGCAGTGTAGCCTCTTGCTTCAAAGGTAGCACGGATACCGCCGTTTGGAAAAGACGAAGCATCACTTTCGCCCTTAATAAGCTCAGAGCCCGAAAACTCCATAATAACCTTGCCGTCTTCGCCTATTGTCATAAAAGAGTCGTGCTTTTCTGCAGTAATGCCTGTCATAGGCTGGAACCAGTGAGTATAGTGGGTACAACCTCGCTCAATTGCCCAATCCTTCATACCTGTCGCTACTCCGTTGGCAACGGAGCGGTCCAAAGGCTCACCATTCTGAATTGTACGCTCAAGAGAATTAAAAATATCCTCCGGCAGATACTTTCGCATAGCGTCATCATTAAACACCATACAGCCGAAAAATTCAGGTATATTTTGCATAAGCACGGCCTCCTAAAAAATAAAAATCCACCCTTAAATATAACACTAAATAGACGTTTGTCAATGCTTTAATAAGCTCTTTGATAAACTTTTGTCATTCTGATTTACTAAGGCGGATTTTTTACAGATTATTATGTGAAAAGTAGCAGTAATAATTATATGATTACTGCTACCTCTTTATCAATCTCAATACTTTCAGGCGTTACTATACAGTCCATAGCAAGCACCTTTACACCCTTATCTTTTGCAAGTCTTAAAGCATCTGCAAAATCGGGGTGCATTTCTTTGTGAGGGGTGAAGCTATGTATCTCTTTCATCTGTATCACAAAAAGCAGATACGCCTCAAAGCCCGCCTCTTTTGCTTTTATAAGCTCTGAAATATGCTTGACGCCACGCTCTGTAGGTGCATCGGGAAACATTGCAAGTCCGTCATGCTCTAAGGTGACACCCTTTACTTCAACAAAGGCTTTTCGCTCACCGTCTTCAACGTATAAATCAAAGCGAGAGTCGCCAAAGCTTACTTCACGCCTTATTTTTGCATTTGCAGAAAACAAGGGGTTGTCGCTTTTGAGCCACTCAAAAGCGGCGGCATTGGGAATCTGGGAATCCATATTGACAAAAAGATTTTCCTTGCCCTCTCGCCTTTTTTCAACCGCCACCAAATCAAAGGCAGTTTTGCGGTTTGGATTTGAGGATTTCTCTAAATACACCGTAACACCGCTCTTTAAAAGCTCACGGCATCTGCCTGTGTTTTTTACGTGGACGGTGTGCTCAACGCCGTCTATAAGCACTTTGGCAATAAAGCGGTTTGGTCGGCTTAAGAAAACACCTTTATAAATATTTTTATATTTCATATTCATTATCGGAATTTATTTTTAAAGAAGACGAAAAGAATGTCTTTAGAAGCTTTACCATTGTTTCGGTGTCCTTTTTTCCTGCAGTTTCAAAGGAAGAATGCATCGAAAGCTGGGCAAGACCTATATCGGCACAAATCATTGAAAGCTGGGTGTTTGCGATATTACCTAAAGTTGAACCGCCTAAAATATCTGCACGGTTATAATAATGCTGACACTGAACACCTGCTTTATCACAAAGCACTTTAAGAAGTGCACCTGAAAGTCCGTCTGTGCAATAGGTCTGGTTAGCATTATGCTTAATTACCACTCCGCCATTTAAAACACACTGATGGTTTGAGTCTGTGATTTCAGGGTGATTAGGATTAACTCCGTGGGCATTGTCGCAGGAAAGTAGCATACTGTTTGCCACCTTATCACTAAAAGACACCTCGCTTAAGCCTAATGTCAAGGAAAGCTTTCTGAGCACTGTACTCATAAAGGTAGAGTCCGCACCCTGTCTTGTTCGGCTTCCTACTTCTTCGCTGTCAAATACAGCTAAAACAGGAATGCTATTTAAAGCTTCGGCGTTTTTAAAAGCAACTAAAGATGCAAATACACACTGTAAATCGTCAAGTCGCGGCGAAGAAACAAAGTCATTCCACACTGCTCCCTTTTCACAGTTATAAAGCGTTAAATCAGTTGAAACAATATCATCTTCACTTACACCTGCAAGAACAGCCACCTTGCTTTTAAAGCTTTCGCTTTCAGCAAGGCTGAAAAGAGGCAACAAATCAAGTGCCGCATTATAAGCAACGCCCTCGTTAATCTTGCGGTTTAAATGGATTGCAACATTGGGGATAATTGCAGAGGGCTCTTTAAAATCAACAAGCCTTACACTTACTCCGTTTTCAGTTTTCACAAGCACTCTGCCTGCAATGGAAAGCGGTCGGTCAAGCCATGTTGAGTCTATCATACCGCCGTATTTCTCTGTACTGAGCCTTACATAAAACTTATCCTTAAGCTCAGGATTTTCTTTAATTTTAAATGCAGGGCTGTCACAGTGGCTTGCTGAAATCATAAACCCCGAAAAGTCGCCCAAGGGCACCTTAAAAGCAACTATCGACGAACCGTTACGTGTAACAAAATAATCCTTGCCCTTTTCGATATTCCAAGGCTTTCCCTCGAAAAGCTCGGTAAAGCCGCAACCTGAAAGCTCTGCCTTAATGCTTGCCACGCTGTGGTAAGCAGTAGGCGAAGCTTCTATAAATTTAAGCAAATTATTATTCATAATATCACCCTAAGTTAAGTATAAAACAAATATATCACAACGAAAAAACTTTTTCAACTTTACTTTGACAAAGCACCTAAAACGAGGCAGTATTTTTTGTAATTACTCACAATTGAAAACGGTTGTTTATCTTGTTAGAATAATATCGGAAACTATAGGAGGTACAGAAAATGAGGAAACTGCTTGCCGCTGTTTTAGTAACAATTTTATTAATTTCAACCGTAGGCTGCAAAGGTAACGTTAATACTCCGGCCGAACCTGAAACAAAAGCCGAAAACACAGGCTATGCATTTACTAAATCCACTCTTGATAAAAACGCCAAAAAGCTTTCTGAAAGATTTGATGAAATCGGTATAACCGAAGCTGATGTTACTTTTACACAAGCAATAACGTTTAAAGACGGCACAGAGGGTGTAGTGTACCTTATCCGTGACACAGGTGCCATAAACTCAGGCATATTTTTCAAATATTTCTTGGTTGTTGAAACCGCTGACAAATATATCATTGAAGAATTTGGTCCTTTCTGCGGAACAACTATATATGTAAACGACCTTGACGGTGATAATGCTGACGAAATTACCCTTTCTTGCAATACAGGCAGTACTGCGCTTACAAAAGTAGGTATAGTATATAGGATTGAAAATGATACACTGTGCGAAATTTTTCATTCCTCTAACAAAGACTACTGGGACACCGGTTTTAAGGGGAGTACCAAAGACAATTTTATGTTTGAGGTAACAAATTGCTTTACAGGCTATAGTTCACAATTTAAATTCAACGATAAACATTATACGGGCTTTTATTATGACGAAAACGGCGACGTAATAAAAGAGGGCAAAATGGGACTACTCTCTTTCAGAAAATTTGAAACCGCTGATAAAGACGGCGACGGTGTATATGAAATTTATGCAGAGCAAATAGCATATCTTAACAGTATTTCGGATAATATAGGTATTGCTGAATGCACTATTAAATATAACACCGAAATAGATGATTTTGAGGTTATAAGTGCAGAATTTATTTCGGCTTATAATATGAGCGACGATTATCTTTACAGTCAGGGCGAATACTATAAAACCTATAGATACGAAGGCAGATATTTTTATAATATTATCGGTAAAGACGGCTCTGTTAAAAACGACGTACACGATAGAGTAAAGCTGCCTGATTTCAATATGCTAACCGATACATTATTGGAGGTTAAAATTCAGTCGGGCACAGGGCAGTCTACTAACAGTGCTTACTATTACGATGCAAAAGCTGATAAACTATCAAACATCTTTTTCTACGTTCTTGGCACCAACACCCGGCTTGTGGCAACCGTTAAGCTTGACGGCGACAACGTTTATGTATTAGTTGAGGATATCTTCGATAAAACAAAATACTGCAAGCGTTTTGACGGATTTTCCTCCCCTGTTTCAGAAAACTGCACAGACCCGATTCAAAGTGTGACCTTCTCAGATGACGGCAAAACCATAGAGGTTGTTTACCTTTCGGGCGAAAACTATAGAAAAACTTCTGAAACTTTTGAACTATGAAATTCTACATAATTTAAGCTTCCCGCAAAGGGAAGCTTTTTTACAAACTTAACTTAGATTTTACAAAAAACTGCTTTTAGATTTTACGATAAATTCATAAAGTAATAAATGCACAAAAAAAATAAATAATATATTTTAGGATGTGTATTTATGGATTTATTTGACGTATTAACCCTAATCGGCGGTTTGTGTCTGTTCCTGTTTGGTATGAACATAATGGGTGACGGGCTTGAAAAATCTGCAGGAGGCAGCCTTAAAAAGCTTTTAGGAAAGCTTACCGGCAGTCGCAGTGCAGGCTTTTTAACAGGTATGGGAGTCACGGCTGTTATTCAGTCTTCCTCTGCCACAACAGTTATGGTAGTAGGTTTTGTAAACTCCGGAATTATGACCCTAAAGCAGGCAATAAACGTAATTATGGGTGCCAATGTGGGTACTACCATTACGTCTTGGATTTTGTCTCTTTCGGGTATTGAGGGCAATGCCTGGTACATCAAGATTTTAAAGCCCACTTCATTCACTCCAATACTTGCTCTTATCGGCATTGTGCTTTATATGATGTCAAAGAAAAACAAGCACAAGGATATTGGCGTTATTCTTTTAGGCTTTGCAACATTGATGTTTGGTATGGACACAATGTCTGGTGCTGTTTCGGGACTTAAAAATGTTCCTGAATTTCAAAACCTAATGATTATGTTTAACGGCAGTCCCCTTGCTCCCCTGCTTGGTGTTCTTATCGGTGCAATTCTTACCGCAATCATTCAGTCTTCTTCCGCTTCCGTTGGTATTTTGCAGGCACTTTCTTCTACAGGTGCAGTATCCATTGGTGCATCAATTCCCATTATTATGGGTCAGAACATCGGAACCTGTGTAACTGCACTTATCTCTTCAGTAGGCACTAACAGAAACGCTCGACGTGCATCAATTGTTCACCTTTCCTTTAACGTAATAGGTACAACAATTCTTCTTATCGTATTCTGGTTGGTTTCAGCACTGGTTCAGCCTGCAATTTTAGGCGAATCCGCAAATGAGTTTTCTATAGCTGTTTGCCACACTGCATTTAACGTAATCTGCACAGCTATTATGCTGCCTATGGCAGGACTCTTAGAAAAAATAACTTATGCTGTTGTTCGTGAGCCTAAGGGTACTGAGGGCAAAGACAAAAAGGTAGAGCTTGACGAGCGTTTAATGGAAACTCCCGCTATTGCTATTAATCAGTGCCACAAGGTTACTTCTCAGATGGCAGAGGTTTCTACTAATGCACTGAAGGCCTCCCTTACGCTCCTTGACAATTTCGATGAAGAAACTGCCGAGCAGATAAGGACAGACGAAGCCGCCGCCGACCACTACGAGGATATTTTAGGCTCGTACCTTGTAAAACTCAGCACCTATCCAATGTCTGACGCTGACTCCAACGAGGCAAACAAGCTTCTGTTTGTTATAGGCGACTTAGAAAGAATTTCTGACCACGCCGTGAATATTCTTCGCTCGGCTGACGAAATCAAGACAAAGGATATTAAGCTTACAAGTGCCGCAAAAACAGAAATAAAGGCAATTACAGGTGCAGTTAACGAAATTATTGACCTTACGCTTAATGCATTTATCAGCACAGACCTTGATGCTGCCGCAAATATCGAGCCTTTGGAAGAGGTTGTTGACACTCTTAAGGTTCAGCTCAGAGCTAATCATATTCAGAGAATGCAGAAAGGCGAATGCTCTATTGAGGCAGGCTTTGTTTGGGCTGACATCATCACAAATCTTGAGCGAGTAAGCGACCACTGCTCAAATATTGCAGGCTGTATCATCGAAATGAGCCACGACAGAATGGATATTCACGAATACTATCACCGCACAAAGCACGGTAATCCCGTGTTCGAGGCAAAGCACGCTGAGTACGCCGCAAAATATGCTATTTAAAATCAATCATCCGCCCGATTAATCTGGCGGATGTTTCTTTTAACTAAAGCATTGAAAATGCCTTGGCAATATGTTAAAATATTTATATTATTTGACGAGGATGTGCTATATGGGTAAATTAGTAAGCGTTATTATGGGAATATATAACTGTGAAGAATATTTAGAAGAAGCCCTTAACTGCATAATTAATCAGACCTATACCAATTGGGAAGTTATTATGTGCGACGACGGTTCAAAAGACAATACAATAGGAGTTGCACAAAAATTCGTAGATAAGTACCCCGACAAATTCCGATTACTTAAAAATGAGCAGAATATGGGTCTTAACTTCACGCTTAACAAGTGTCTTTACGAAGCAAAGGGCGACTATATCGCCCGTATGGATGGCGACGACCTGTGCTCACCTGAGCGTTTTCAAAAAGAAATCGACGTGCTTGAGAACAATCCGGATATAGCAATTGTCAGCACCGATATGGAATTTTTTGATGAAAACGGAGTTTGGGGTAAAACCAATGTTAACCCAAATCCCACCAAACTGAACTTCATAAAAGCCACTCCTTTTTGCCATGCACCTTGTATGGTAAGGAAAGAAGCTTATTTTTCTGTTGAAGGGTATACTGTTGATAAAAGATTACTTAGAGTCGAAGATTACCATTTGTGGGCAAAAATGTATGCTAACGGCTACAAGGGAGTTAATATACAAGAGCCTCTTTATCAAATGAGAGACGATAGAAATGCTCAAAATCGCAGAAAATTCAAATATAGAATCAACTCTATGTATGCTCATTTTCTTGCGACCAAAATGTTAAATTTACCGATTTATACATATATTTTTTGTTTTTTTCCTATTATAAAAGGGTTGGTTCCTCCGTTTATATTCAACATCATTAGACGTAACAAGTACACTACTAAGCAATCATAACAAAACAAGTTTTAGCAATTACATTAATATAATTACTATACAAAAACAGAGCTTGAATTATTATCAAGCTCTGTTTTTAATTTTACACTTTCACTACGCCAGTGGATTTTCATTAAAAAATTTAAAGCTTTCTCCAGACCATTTTGTTGACCACGCCGGTATAGCTTTGGATAAGCTTAACGACCTTGGTAGAAACATTTTCCTCAATATAATCGGGCACAGGAATACCGAAGTCGCCCTCGTTATTCATTTCAACTGCGGTCTCAACTGCCTGAGTAAGGCTGTTTTCGTCAATGCCAGCAAGCACAAAGCATGCCTTATCAAGGGCTTCGGGTCGCTCGGTAGAGGTACGAATGCAAACCGCAGGGAAGGGTCTGCCTTTTGAAGTGAAAAAGCTGCTTTCCTCAGGCAAGGTTCCGCTATCAGAAATTACCGCAAAGGCATTCATCTGCAAAGCGTTATAATCGTGAAAGCCTAAAGGCTCGTGGCTGATAACACGCTTGTCAAGCTTAAAGCCCGTTGTCTCAAGCTTTTTCTTGCTTCTGGGGTGGCAAGAATAAAGAATAGGCATATCGTACTTTTCGGCAATTTTATTGATAGCTGTAAAAAGAGAAGTAAAATTCTTCTGAGTATCAATATTTTCCTCTCTATGCGCCGAAAGAAGAATATACTTACCTTTTTCAAGGTTAAGCTTACTAAGAATATCACTTCTGAGAATGCTTTCATAATTCTCGCTGAGCACCTCTGCCATAGGGGAGCCTGTAACATAAACCCTCTCTTTAGGAAGTCCGCACTCGTGAAGATACTTTCTTGCATGCTCTGAGTATGCAAGGTTAACATCAGAAATAATATCAACAATTCTACGGTTGGTTTCCTCAGGCAAACACTCATCCTTGCAACGGTTGCCTGCTTCCATGTGAAAAATGGGAATATGAAGCCTCTTGGCAGAAATTGCAGAGAGACACGAGTTAGTGTCACCCAGAATAAGCAATGCATCGGGCTTAATATCTACCATAAGCTTATAAGAAGCCGATATAATGTTGCCTACTGTCTCGCCCAAATCCTCGCCAACGGCACTCATATAAACCTCAGGCTCCTGGAGCTTTAAGTCCTTGAAAAATACGCCGTTAAGATTATAGTCGTAGTTTTGACCTGTATGTGCAAGAATTGTATCAAAATACTTTCTGCACTTTTTAATAACCGCAGAAAGGCGGATAATTTCAGGTCTTGTGCCGACTATTATAAGTAATTTTAATTTGCCGTTGTCTTTGAACTTAATATTTGAAAAATCTCTGTTCATATTACACTACCTCAAAAAATGTGTCCGGTCTGATAGGGTCAAAGCTTTCGTTAGCCCACATAAGGGTTACAAGATTTTCAGTTTCGCTTAAATTAATTATATTGTGGGTATACCCCGGAAGCATATGTACTGCTTCGATTTTTTCACCGCTGACGTAAAAATCCAGCACCTCGTCAGTACCGATTTTCCGCATCTGAATAAGACCTTCTCCGGAAACTACAATAAAGAATTCCCACTTACTGTGATGCCAATGCTGTCCCTTTGTAATGCCCGGCTTTGAAATATTTACAGAAAACTGTCCGCATTTCTCGGTTTTCAAAAGCTCGGTAAAGCTGCCTCTGGCATCAATGTTCATCTTAAGAGGAAAAGAAATCTTTTCCTTTGGTAAATAAGAAAGATATGTAGAGTAGAGCTTTTTGGCAAAACTGCCACTTGGAATTTCAGGCATAAGAAGGCTTTGGGGTTGAGCCTTAAAGCTATAAAGCAAATCTACAATTTCGCCTAAGGTGACTTTATGAGTAAGGGGTACAGCACAAAACCTACCGCTATCTTTAAGCACTGTGTCAACGCCGTCAAATTCACAGTGATGCTCCTTGTTTTCTAAAGCATCAAGCATCTCATTAACAATATCATCAATATAAACAAGCTCTAAAAGCGTGGTTCTGTCATTAACCTGTATAGGCAAATCGTTTGCAATATTGTTGCAAAAGGTTGCAACGGCACTGTTGTAGTTAGGTCTGCACCATTTTCCAAAAACATTGGGAAAGCGATACACCAAAACCTTACTGCCGACTTCTTTGCCGTAATTAAAGAACAGGTCCTCCCCTGCTTTTTTACTTTTACCGTAATCAGAACCCGAAAATCTGCCAAGCAAGGTTGCCTGAATTGAGCTTGAAAGCATAACAGGGCACTTGTTTGAATGCTTTTTCAGAGTATCCAGAAGTGTTTGAGCAAAACCGAAATTTCCCTCATAAAACTCTTCACTGCTTAGCGGACGGTTTACTCCTGCAAGGTTAAACACAAAATCCGCTTTATCACAGTAAGCTTCAAGCTCCTCCGGCGTTGAGTCTACATCATAAAGAAAAATATCCTCAATTATAAGCTCAGGTCGGGTTTTATCTTTTCCGTCTCTGATATTTTTCAGTGCCTCTGTTAAATTCCTGCCTACAAAGCCCTTGGCACCTGTGATGAGTATATTCATAAAACTCACCCTTTCATAGCTTCAAGCTCTTCTTGAATATATTTAAGCTCAAGGAGCTTTTCCTTTACTCCCTCAACATCTAAAAGGTTCGTGTTATTGGAATTAAACTCAGAAAGGTGAACGCGCTCCTTATTTCCTGAGGTGAAGAATTTGTCGTAATTAAGGTCGCGTTTGTCGCAGGGAACACGGTAAAAATCACCCATATCCTCTGCATTGACACACTCTTCGTTAGTCAGAAGAGTTTCGTACATTTTCTCGCCATGGCGGATTCCTATATTTATAATCTCTGTGTCAGGTCCGAACAATTCTGTTACAGCCTTTGCAAGGACTTCAATAGTGCAAGCGGGAGCTTTCTGAACAAGAATGTCACCGGACTGGCCGTTTTCAAAAGCGAAAAGCACCAAATCAACAGCCTCTTCAAGAGACATAATAAAACGAGTCATATTAGGCTCGGTAATTGTAATGGGTTTTCCGGCTTTAATCTGCTCAATCCAAAGGGGAATTACAGAACCACGTGAGCACATAACATTGCCGTAACGAGTACAGCAAATCATAGTTTTTTCAGACGAAACTGTTCTTGATTTTGCCACAACCACCTTTTCCATCATTGCCTTGGAGGTACCCATTGCATTTACAGGATAGGCAGCTTTGTCAGTAGAAAGGCAAATAACCTTGCTAACCCCACATTCAATAGCAGCAGTAAGCACGTTATCGGTGCCCAAAACATTGGTTTTTACCGCTTCAATAGGGAAAAACTCACAGGAAGGCACCTGCTTAAGCGCTGCCGCATGGAAAATATAATCCACACCGTACATTGCATTTTTAACGGATGCAAGGTCTCTTACGTCACCGATAAAAAACTTGATTTTATCAGCCTTTTGGGGCATTTTAGCCTGAAACTCGTGGCGCATATCGTCCTGCTTTTTCTCGTCTCTGGAAAAAACACGGATTTCCTTAATATCTGTGTCTAAAAAGCGGTTCAACACCGCATTACCGAAGGAACCGGTTCCACCGGTAATAAGTAAAGTTTTATTTTTAAATAGTGACAATTTTACTTCCTCCACAAGTGCAAACAAAATTATTTTACAGCTTTATGTAAATAACGTTTAATTTTTCTTAACGCTTTACCTATAAAGCTTCTTTGTATACGTTTTGAAATAATATCTTTACGTGTAGGCAAAAGCAACTCTCTTACTAACTCCTCGAAATCTTCCGACTCAAACCTTTTAAAGAAATTTGTTCTATTTCTGTGTTCTGTAGATTTCGTAGAATAAGCCGGATTTTGCACCAGTGCATCATTGGCATCAACTTCTCGATAAATAAGATTCATCTTAATTTTATCAAATACACTCTTGCCTTTATCGGTTTGAATCAGAACTAACGACGTACCCCTATCGTTTGTAAAGTCCGGGCACACTTGTTCACATCCCCAAAAGTCACCTAAGGTAATATCGCTCGCTCTGTTTTGACCTTTAAACTCACAATTATAACATGATGACCTTGTACACAAACCATTAATAAAAGCTTTCATATAATAATTATTATCTGCTTTTTTAATAATTTCAAACTCATCTTTCGTTTTGACGCTTAAACAATATCTTTGCCAGCTATCTCTTTTGTCTCTGAAGTTTACACTTGCTACTTCGCCCAAAGAATTTGTAATTTGGTTTAAATACTCACTCCACACCCTTGGAGAAGGTACGCTATGGCAAATAATATCAACACACAGCAATTTTTCGTATGGCTTTTTTAAAAAGCTTTTCAATGCTGCTACCTGACAAGGTGTACCCGAAAACAGCACCTCTTTATTTAAAAGTAAATCTTCTTTAACTTGAGCATACGAGTAACCAACATTACTTTGTGAATATTTCGAGCCTTGTAGCTTCTGTAACTCGCTTAAAGATGCAATTCTTTTATGCACAACAGAAAAATCTTCTGACAAAGCAGCACCGTATACTATACCGCCGCGTTTGATTATGCTTTCGGCTAGTGTTATAAAAACACCACCTGACGAACTTTCATTTAATTTATCTAAATCTTTATTATATGCTGCAATAGCTATGGGAGATATAAACGTATTTATAGATTTAAATTCTAAAACAGCACATACAGATTGACAAAGCCCACAGTTAATACAGCTGTCTTCATCTACTACGGGATATAAAAAGCCCTCGTAATCCGATTTCATTTGAATACATTTCTTAGGGCATATATTGAAACATGCACCGCAACCTGTACATATAGATTTCTCAGCTAACTTCATCATATTATTTCACCATTGATAAAAGTTAAATTTATCTGTTTTTATGGAATTTACTAACTACTTTCTTCAAAGGTTTTCTAAAAACATCTTTTTCATAACTATTAAAAGCAAGAAAATACATCAGCACAGCATAAATAACAGTAAAAATAATTACTCCTGCAAAGAATACAAACCAATTATCAACAACAACAAATCTAAATAAAACCAAGCCTGCCACAGTCATCAACAATGGAACAAGTGCCATTTTTAATATATTCTTCCAGAACAAAGGAATGTTAATACCTGTTATTTTGTAATAATAAATATTCATTATAATTCCTTGTCCTATTATATAAGAGATACAGGAACAAAGTGCAGCACCTATAACCCCCATGCTGGGAACCAACAAATATGTAGAAATAACGTTTGCAATTGCAACGATTAAATATACGATGGAGCGGAATCTATGTTTATTTTGAGCCGTAACAATAGCTAAACCTGTATTTTGTATCAATGGTACACATAACGGAAACATTGTAAGCAAAGCAATCCAATATGCTTCGATATAATCTTCTCCGGCCCACAATGAGATAAAATCCTGTCCAAACACAGTAAAACCGGAAGCTACCAATGCTACTATAATAAATTGTAGCCTACCTACTCGGACAAACAGTTCTGTCAATTGGATCTTCGGAGTGTTTTTTACTACCATACCCGTTACTTTTGGTGTTAAAACACCTGAAATAGAAGTGGACAAATTAATAACAATATTGTTAAAGGTTGCACCAACATTATAAACCGCTACTGCAACACTTCCTGCCAACATACCTAAAATCACCTTATCAGTTGCCCAGAAAAGCATATCCACTATAGAACCAATAAATACAAATGCCGAAAAGCCCACCATCTCTTTTATTAGTGCTTTAGGCAAAACAGCAAAGCGGGGTCTTATATTCAACTTTTTGTAGCAATATACGATATTTAACGGCAACATAGCAAATTGCATAATCGTAGCAGCTACTGTCATACCCACCGATCCATAACCTAAATAAAGGGCTACTAAATTAGCCAAAGGAGCAGCTACAGTGGCGAGCATATCTACACATTTTCTGAAAATATACTTTTCATGTGCAGTTACCATAGAAGAAAATACACTTAAAGGAAATGAAAGAGCTGAATTAAATGTCATTAATAAAACCAACACTTTCATTTTTTCAAGCTCGTTAACGGTCAAACCTCTATTAAAGATTGGCTCTATATTAAAGGCTATTACTGTACCGCAAACTAAAACTAAAATTGCTAATGCACTGTACAAAAGCAAGAAAAAACCATAAGCTTTTTCTTCTGATTTCTTATCTCCTTCTGCACGATATTTTGCGATATATCTGATAATTGTGCTTCCAAAGCCAAAACTCAACAGCGAAAGATACGCCACTGCCGAATGTGCTAAGGAATAAAGACCATACTCTGCTTGACCAAGCATTCTCAGCATTACTGGCGTATATAAGAAGGGAATAATCATTCCCAACACCAAATTAATATATGACAATATTACTCCAGAACGAAGTTGATTTTTTTGCAACGTAATCTCCTCCATTAAATGAGTTTATTAACCGCTTCTTTTCCTAAATATGCTTTATTAATATATTCCGGCATAATTTTCTCTAAATGCTCGCGAATTTTGCTTTCATTCTTTAAAAGCCATTCAAAGCCATTGGCTAACTCATCGGTATGGGTTAATTGCTGTACCGGCAAAACGTAGTTTTCTGACGTACCGAACAAATCTTTAGCAATTCCTCGAGACTTAACCGAATAGCCTAAAACAAGTGTAGGAACACAAGTTGAATAAGCTGCAATAGTTGCATGAGTTCTTGCTCCAATAAAGAAACGGCAACGGGATATGTAACCTTTAAGTTCCATACAGTTATGGTCTTCAATCATAATTACCCTCTTGGTATTCTTAAACTCTTGATAGAGTTGATTAAGAGGAATTCTGTCGTCGTTACTTTCCCATACAACATGAGGAATTAATGCAATATTACAGGAAGTTTGACAAATTATATATTCTATTAATTTCCTATATGCATCAAGCACCATTTTACTGTTTTTGTTGCTTCGCATTATAAGAGGACTGACATTTATCCCGACCATGTTGCCTTCAATCCAACCTTCAGGCAAAGGCAGGTCCACTTTGTCCAATACAAATGCAGGATCGGAAACTAAAATTGTGTTAGGATTAACCTTTTTCAAGGCATTATAGGAAATGGTTTCTCTTGCAGTAATTAAATCATAAGAACCAATATCTTTCGCAATCTCGTTGTTTTTTAACAAATCAGGTTCTACACTGCAGCCCCAAAGTACTGTTTTTGCACCTTTTTTATGAAACAAATGATTTTGTGCCGCTAAAAGCTCTGTTCCTCGATAGCAATAATTATCTCCGCCAATAGAAAAAGCAACATCACCCTTATTAACTGTGTCAAACATTTTTTTCTTGCGATAATATATATTTTTATTTATAGATCCAGTAAGTTTGGTCTGAATTCTTGACACGATATCTTTATATGAAAATTTCTTAACAGAAATATTTTCATCAGGTACAATAGTATCAACCACATCATCTGTACCATAATAAACATCCTGCTCAGTATTTATAGAATATAATATTATGTCGTTACCAAGAATTTTGGAAGATGCTCTTACAATCGCTTCACAGCCATGATTACCACTGCCGGCATGAGCATAAAATATCTTCTTTTTCATTTATGGTCTACCTTCATTTCTCATTCTGATTATTTTTGCCGGAGACCCACCAACTATAGCATAATCAGGAATATCTTTTGTTACTATCGAACCCGCACCAATAATAACATGGTTACCAATTTTCACACCTGGTAACATAATTACACGCGCACCAATCCACACATCATCACCAATATGTATAGGAGTTTCTTCTTCAAAACCTTGCTCACTCATGGGTATATCTAAACGGTCGTGTGCATGGCTATAAGAATACAAAATACATTCCGGCCCCATCATGACATCATTCCCAATATATGTCCTACCACTTATATAGCAATTCACTCCTATTCCACTATTATTTCCTATATGAATAGTAGGATTAAATTTTGCTCCTCGCTCAATATTAATATTCGAACCACATTTTTCTACAAATTTGCTCGTCATCCAACCACGAATCTTCTGTGCACGCGGCGACTGTACTGAAGATGGTAATTTGATACCCACCTTAAAATATAACCTTCTAAAAAAACTTCTTTTAACTTTTGTAAAAATTTTTTTCATTGTTACTCCTCAATTCTATTATTTTTTTAAACGACTATAAATCATCAAGGGAATGGGGGTTTTTAACCGATATAACATAGAATATATTTTATTTCTTGATATTAATGCATTAGTAACAACTTTTCTAAATTCAGTATTTGTCATTATACTCTTTAATACTGAATATTTTTTACTAAACGGATATGATGATTTCAAAATAGCCTTTATAGATTTTTCGAATAAGATAAAAAACTCTCTATAGTAACATTCAGGTAAGGATTGTGGACTTACTATATTAACTGCTACTCTATTAACCTCTTTAAATAAATCGATGTCGTGATAAATTTTTTTGCAGTCGACAATAGTTGATAAATTATTTCCTATTGGCCATTCATAGTGATATAAACATTTATCTAGAAAATAAATATCCCCATCAATTGAGCTAAGATAACAAATATTAAATAAATAGTCTTCACCATTACTAAATTTTTTATTAAAACGTAAATCATTTGCCTCAATAATATGACGGCTATATATTTTGCTCCAAGGAGATTTAAATCCATATAAAGTTAAACTTGTAAATTCATTTCTACTATATTTTTGGCAATTATCATTAGCTTTAGTTTCATAGGGTAAATAATTCTGTTGCCCTTCTGTAAAAAAGCCACACATAACTAAACCATTTGGTTTATATGCATCGAAAAGCTCTTTACACCAATCCTCTGCTGCCCAATCATCACTATCACAAAACATAACAAATTCGCCAGTTGCTATATCAAGTCCTGCATTTCTTGCTGAAGATACACCGCCGTTTGGCTTATCTATAACAACTATTCTCGAATCCTGCGCTTCAAACTTTTTACATAAATCCAACGAATTATCTTTAGAACCATCATTAACTAAAATGATTTCTATATTCTCGTAAGTTTGATTTATAAGCGAAGAAACACAGCGTTCTAAAGTTTTTTCAGCATTATATATCGGTACAACAATGCTGATTTTACCTGTTTTTTCACACATCAAGAAAACACCGTTCTTTCATATTCCTCTAAAGAATTAGCAAAATATTTTCTTCCGTTTTCCAATTCTGAAATAAAGCTGTTTTTCTTTTCCATGTTGTCCAATAAAGAACTAACAGCATTTGCGATTTCATCTGCATCAATATCCACAATCAAACCATTAACTCCATTTTCTATCTGGTCTCTCATGCCGCCTACATCAGTTGTTACAATAGGCTTGCACAAAACTTTCGCCTCTGTAATTGTTGTAGAATATGCTTCATAATAAGATGTTTGAACATAAATATCGCAACAGTTGATAAACGGATAGGGATTATTCTGATTTCCTTCTAAAAAGAAGCAGTCCTGAACCTCAAACTCTTCAATCATTTGTCTTATACGGCTAGTCTGATTTCCATCTCCTATCCAGTGCCAACGCAACTTATACCCCTTAGAGCAAAGTTTGCTGCAAGCTCTAACCGCTAAATCAGCACCTTTTTCAGAGGTCAATCTTCCGACCGTGACGATGTCAATAGCAGTATCATCAAAACCCGCAGGAGTAAACTCTTTAGATTTAATAAGAATATTTTCAACATCACAAATGTTGCGCAAAATTATAAGTTTATTATTAGAAAAACTAAACTTACTTTCAAGCACCTTCGCACAATCACTTGAAACTGCAACAACATAATTGAATTTTGAAAAATAGTTTTTATCCCTATTATACTCTTTTCCTGTTTTCTCGTAGGCACCATTATGATACCAAAGCACCTTTCGGTCAGCTGTTACTTTATCTATAACATATCGCGGAGAATAATCATGATGCGAGTAAGCAATTGCTACATCATATTTACCCGGCAATGGTTTAAAAGTTTTCCAAGGACTTATACCTAATTTAACACACAGCCTGTATATACAATATGATATAAATTTTGTAAAATTACGAAAAACACCGCCGTGATTTTGTATATCGTTAAACGTATTTTCAGTGTTCATCACGTACTTAAAATCGTCCAAAAAGTTCACTTTGCGTTTTATTTGGCTCTTAAGTATCGAATACTGAGAATTCATAAGCAAACAATCTACGGAATAATTATCTTCCGGTAAACTGTTTATTAAATTCAGCAGGCACTTTTCAATGCCGCCTATACCTAATCCGTAACAAACAAATAATAATTTCATAGCTTTCCTTATGGATGCCGTCTGATTCCAAGATGATACGTCACTGCTTTTAACGACTTCTTAAACTTTCCTTTAATCGACGCCGGCATCGTATACTTTTTTATTAACTTTTTGAACGGGAGCATTGAATAATCTTCCCAGAATTTCTCTCTTCTTGAAGAAGGATAACTAGGCTTATACAAATTAGGCTGCATACAATTTTCAACTTTACAATCAAAGCTATCAAAAAAGTTTGATGCCTGATTAAAAACCGACTCACCTTTCGATGTATTTACCAAAACTAAAGATACGCCATGGTTATCGTTAAAATTCAGATCATACTTTTCTATACCCCAGAAATCTGCCATTGTTAAGTCACCCGGTCTGTATACGTTTGTAAACTGGCAATTGTAACAAGAAGGTCTAAACATTATACGCTGACAAAACAAGTCCGTATAGTCACAGGCAGCTATTTTTTTGTTCTTTTTTTGCAAAACAAAAGTTTCGTAGTGAGACTCCCAACCAAAATCCTTATCTCTAAAGTTTGCTTCGATTATCTTATCATTATATTTTTCTTCTATAAAGCTTAAGTAATCTTTCCAAACCATAGGACTCGGAACTCCGTGACAAATCATATCACAACAAACAAGTCTATCAGCACGAATTCTATTTTCTGCTAAGTAAGATTTCAGACCAGAAACCTGACATGGTGTACCAGAAAACAACACTTCCATACCATTTACTAAATCTTTTTCTACTAACGGAAAAATATCGGTAGTGTCACTTTGAACATACTTAGCTTTCTTCATTAAATCACGTTCAGCTACGGTAGTAGCTCTTATATGCTTTACAGAAAAGTCATCCTGCATAGCAGCACCATACACTACTCCACCATTTTGCAAAACTACATCTGAAAACCCGACAAACGCTGCACCAGACCTGCTGCTCTCTCGTATTTGCAAATTTTTGTGCTTAATTCCGTATGCCTTTGGCAGATTTGCACTTCTTTTAGTTTTTTTAAATCCGCATGCGTTATCACATTTTCCACAATTCACACATTTAGAAGTGTCCACTATGGGGTACCAAAAACCTTCTTTATCCCGTTTCATAGCAATAGCACCCATAGGGCAAACCACAGCACAAGAAGCACAACCGCAGCATAGATTTTTTTCCCGCATTCCTACATTAATATGTTTGGGTGATTCTTTTGCAAAAAATTGTTCCTTGGGCACATCGCCGTCCGAAAAAGCTGTCTTTAAAAAACTCATAGATTTCGCTCTTAAACTTGCTAAAATGGTATTTACCTTCTTATAATCAATATTATTACTAAGGTCTATATCGTCAACCATTTTTACCTTACGGTTTAACAAGCCTGTTTGAGTTAATAATCCATCAATCCTACTCATCACTCCACCATTTTCATAAACATAAAACTGTTTTTCAAAAATCAAAGATAAAGCAATCCCGTGGAATGAGTTGGTAACTAAAAACTCGGCACCTTTAAGTAAAGACAAAAACTTTTCTGGTCCACAGTTACCTTTTCTACCTCTAAATTTACCTATTCGTGGAACATTCATAATATAAACGTCACAACCGAACCGCCTTTTAAGGCTTTTTATGGATATATCTGAATCTGGATTAGAATCAATTTGATGTACTAATATGTATGGTTTACGTGGACTTGCCGGAATCGGAATAGCTGACATTATTTCTTTTCCCGCAAGCAATGTAGGATCCAAAACAACTGGATATTTAACACCTGTAATTTCAGCTACATACTCAGATAATTTTTCTTCTCTAATTCCTATATATGTATCACTATCAAGAATCTTTTTCTTAAGCTGTAACTCCATATCCAAAGGAAAAGGAACATCTTGAGAACTAGCAGCATATATTATTTTTTTAGCTTCGGTATCTATATCTAAAAAAAATACGGGATCAAATTTATTACCTGTGATTTTATAGTTCCATATTTGATCGCTGCCTGAAATCAACACATCATAACTTAAACTCTTAATCTCTTCGGAACACATACATGTTTCGGATTCATTTAGGTACTTTTGTCTAAAAGAAATAAACTCTTTTTCGCGCTTTCGTTTTCCAAAAAATCCCAATAATTCTACTCCGAGTTTTATGACAGCTTTTTTCTTATTAGATGAAGATAAAAAGTGTTTAAATGGAGTTACTCTGTCTTTAGTTCCGTTAAAATTATAATCTATAATATGAGTTTCTAACCCTTCCGCATCACAAACAGCTTTTAGTGCATAGGCTTGTAATACAGCTCCGTAATTAAGGGCTCTATGAAATGTGAGAATTCCTGCTTTTTTCATAGTAATTATTACCTCCGAATTAGTTTCTTTACTTTACGGTAAACACTATACACTAATTTATAAAACCACGAAAAATGGTATATTAAAGTTACTTTTACTTTTAGTTTATTATTCACTTTATAACCACACTTCAATACGTCATTAATCTCCGATTTAATTATTTTACAATCATCAGCCTTATTATTATCTAAACAAATAGCATAATATGTAATAAGCGAATCTAGATATCTGTTTGCAGCAAGGTTCTTTAATGATTCTACAGTTCGTGTTTTCTCATAAATATATTTATTAACCTTATAATTATCTAATCTCTTTTTTTCATAAGAAGTAACAAAACATGCAGACACACCAAATCTTGCTACGTAATTATACTTTGCATAATCCGCAAACACTATTATATTTGAATTGCTAATCGCCTCGAAGTTAAATAATATATCCTCATTAATTTTTATATCTTCTCTAAAACTCAATTTATCAACTATAGCTTTTTTGTAAAGTTTATTCCACAATCCTCCATAAAGCATATAACCGCTTATCAAAGATTTTAGTGCTTGCTCCTGATTTTGTACATACACCTTCTTGGTATCATTTACAAGTCTTATTTCATCTCTAACAATATGTTTATATCCACAGCAAGCAACATCCGCATTGTTTTCATTCAAAAACTTAACCAACAGCTCATACATATCTAAGTCTAAAGTATCATCACTGTCAATAAATGAAAATAGCTCTCCGCTCGCAAGCTTTAATCCTTGGTTTCGTGCCGCGGATACGCCCTTGTTCTCTTGATGAAATACAATAATACGCCTATCCTTTTCAGCATAGCGATTACATATATCTAAGCTACCATCGGAAGAACCATCGTCCACCAAGATTATTTCAAGATTATTATAAGTTTGCTCAATTATGCTATCTATGCATGCCGGTAAATACGGTTCGCAATTATATATAGGAACTATAACAGAAATTTTCATATATTCTCCTTTATTGCTTTGGGTAACGATTTATATTCTTCGGATTGCACATATTTCCAAGCGTCACTATACGCCTGTTTTATAAATTTTTTATTCTCTTTAGTCGTTTTTCCTAAAATATAGTAAATATTATCTATAATAAAAGAACAGGTGATTTTATACCAAAATGCAATGACTGCCAGAATCTTACAAAGAATATTTTTCTGTAAAGAATAAATAAATCTATGCCAAAACACTACACGATTAAAAACACTAGAGTATATTACATTGGGTTTATTTCCATTTTTTGAAGTCTTAGCATCTAAATGCTCATAAAAAGCGTTTGAAACTACTATTGTTTTGTAGCCATTTATCCATGCTTTATAAAACATTGTTTGATCGTCCAAGGCAGAGTAACCATGGCTGTCAAGCCAAATTTCTTTGTCAAAATCAATATTTCTTAATTTATGTATATCAGCAAAAAAGCATGTCCATGCAACCGACTGGGTTTCATAATATTTTGTATTGTTAATATCAAGATGCCTATTGAACGAATAACCCGTAGATTTCAAAACGGATACATATCTGTTATGTCTATGAAAAATAGTAGGAGTCGCACTGGCCATTAAAGTGGTAAATATTGTCTTAACACCTTTTGGAGGTAAAAAAGAGTATAGGGGGCCAGCTGACAATGCACCTATTCCATCTTTTATAGGCTCATATAGTTTTTGAACAAAACCCGGCTCAAATTTAACATCATCATCACAAATCAACGCGTATTTAGTTTTACATTTTTCTATTCCGGTCATTCTTTGAATTACCATACCTTTGCGAGAAAAGTAAAACTTTTCATACCCAAGCTGTTCCTCCGGCAAATCATAGCCTATAGGCAATACTACGATCAATTCAACAGGTTTTGGCACAAGATTATCAATAGATTCAAGCAATGCACGATATTTATCTTTCGCTTTTCCCGTTGTACGTATAATAACAGAATAATCTATCATCAAAGTATACCACCTTTTAAATAACTTATATTTTTCAAAGACCATGATATTTTATTAACATTATAAGACACTCAGCATATCTTCAACAGCTTTAACTGTATTTTCGGTACTAAAATACTTTCCTCTTTCCTTTGCACGCTTTGCATAATCTGCAAGCATATCGTCAGTTGTAAGAATATTCTTTATACCCTCATAAAGTGCTTCTTCGCTGTTTTCGGTTACGATACCGTATTCATTGTTTTCGCCTAACATTTCTTTCATGCCCGATACTTCAACGGTAACAACAGGTGTACCAACAATAAGCGCCTCAGTAGCAGCCGTTGAGAAACCCTCGGCAAAAGAAGCACAAACGAACAAGTCGCTTTTTGATACATACTTATAGGGATTGGTGTCGTATCCCAATAAGGTAACATAATCAGTCATATTGTCTTTTTGAATGATATTCGCCAGTTCTTCCTGCATGGGGCCGATTCCAAGAATATACAAATGAACAGGATACTTCTCGTCGTTAAGCTTTTTGAGCACTTTTAACAGTCTCACATATCCTTTTGACTGCTTAAGCGTACCGACCGCAATCAGCTTAAGCTTATTATCGTCCACAAACTTAACGTCAGTATCCTCAGCACTTTTTCTGATAAAATCAGACTCAACAGTGTTATATAAAACGCCAATTGGCTTCTTAAAATTCAAAATCGTGCTAAAATCATTTTTAACAAATTCAGAAACACATACAGTTCTATCAAATCTGTTGTAGCATCTGATAGCCTCATTTTCATTTCTGAAAGATGAAGCCAAAGTTTTCATACGATGTTGCTCAACGTGTATCCACGAAACAAGCTTAGTGTCTTTATCAGGGCAGCCGCTGATAATTCGCGCAGAAGGACCTTCCAGATAAGAAACCTCTATATCGTAATGCTCTTTGATACAGAACTTATGCAAAAATTTCGGGGTAGAAAGCTTCATTATTTTGCTGTTGGCAGGAAAAGCCTTTTTAAAAACAGAGCGATATTTAATATGAGGCTTTAAAAATTGCTCATTCACTCCGCCGCCAAAAATTGATATTACAGAAATATCAAATTTTGTGCTATCCATATTATTAACAAGATTTACAAGAACCTTTTCGGCTCCGCCCTGACCTAAGTCATGAATAAAAAATAATACTTTTTTCATAATACACGTACCCACAATATAAACCTACTTATTCTTATATATTTTACTATAAAGCGGTATGTATGTCAACAAATTATGACAATATAGACAAAATTCAATTACTATACAAAATGCCGATAGATACGCTTCACAAATGTTTTTTATACTTGCATTTGTGACCAACGTAAAAATACCGCAGAAATACGAAAATTTATTAACCGAAAACAATGTTCATATTTATACCGAACCTTTTGACTCTTTTTTTGATGACAACTATCTTTGGTGCTTGGCATTTTACAAACTATGTGCACTGAAAGCGATGGTGAGCAAATATAATTATGATAATTATATTTATACAGACGCCGATGTCTTTGTGCAAAAATCGCTTGACAAGGTTTTTTTAGAATTAAGAGACAATATTTTATTATATGACATCAACCACGGGCTTTCCACACGCGATTATGAAATAAAGGCGACGAGTTCATTATATCTATTGCGGCATATAAAATGAAGAATGTAATAAAAAATGCAGGGGCATACATCTTTAGATTTTGGACAGGCAGCTTTTATCTTGTATCAACCTGTTACACATGCAATGAAGTCGCAATTTTGCATTTGCCCAGCGAAAAAGAACGAGGACTGGTAAAGCTATTCGATATCTTTTATAAAAAGCATAGTTTTCCTCGGAAAGAACGGGTGCACAAAATCTTACACCTGACCCGCAAACCGCTTAAGTATCAAATAATTGATATAGCTAAAAAATTTCGGTAATCACAGCACATTTTAACTTGAATATAACTAAAAGCGAGGTGAAATTCACCTCGCTTCTAAAATTTAATTTCTTTAGGGAACGATTCCTTGCGCATAATTCCCCACATTTTATCGATATATGACAATGTATAAAAATTTTCATAGTAGTGGTAATAAAAAGCACCTTTTAAGGTCATTTCATAAATACCGTCATATTCCTTGACAAATCCTAATCTCTTTGATAACCATAATTCAAAACCGTACATTTTTTTGAGAGGAACACCAAAGAATTTTTCAAAATCTTTAATATTTACTTTTGTACTGTACGCCGTCCAAAACAACCAATAAATCATTCTTTGTCGTTTTGTAAAACGAATCGTCAAAGATGTAGCAAGGTTGTTCGAAGCGATTCTATCACAATATGATTCAACATTGAACGTATTAATTTTGAATTGTTCCTTAAAAAGACTGGTGGCAGAGCAACCAAACCCAAGAAAATTATCTCTAGTCATTGATGAGTATTTTGCATTCGGTTTGCTTGAAAAAGTCCAGATTGAATCTCGTAGATAG
>JAFQVY010000012.1 GCA_017407755.1 Clostridia bacterium
TACCCAATGCTTTGCATTCGGTACCAGCCTCACCGCTCTGAGCTAAAAATGATACACCGTATCATTTTCTTTACGCTCAGACCCTCTCGGGTTCGATTCCCATATATAAAAAAACAGCACGGCTTAATGCCGTACTGCTTTTGGTGGAAGCGGTGGGAATCGAACCCACGTCCGAAAGTCGCTTGCCACGGCTTTCTACGGGTGTAGTTGATGTTTTAAAAGTCCCCTTTAGTACTCCCAACAACAGGATTACTATCGGGCAAGCCTCTAAGTGATGACAAAGGCTGAGGCGTTCCTTTGTTCACCTTTACCGCTAAGTCGACGCCTTAGCCTGTGCCGCGGTGCTCACAGGTAAGACGAGCTGCATTAAGCAGCTAAGGCAACTTTATTGTTGTCGTTTATTTTTAAGTTTGCAGTTTTTAAAGCGTGACCTGCAACCGCTACCCGCTTACCGAGGGTTACAACCCCCGTCGAAGCCATTGCGCCCCCATATAGAAAGCTCAAGTCTCTGAGCTTTTTTATTATATGAAGCGACAATGAATATATTCAATTATCTTTGATTTTCTTTCATAGCTCGCTCGATATCACGTTTTGCACTGCGTTTTGCGGCGTCTTCGCGCTTATCGTAAAGCTTTTTGCCCTTACAAAGACCTACCTCTACCTTTACCTTACTGCCTTTAAAATATACAGAAAGCGGAATAAGGGTATAGCTTTGCTGTTTTATAAGGGAGAAAAGCTTTTCAATTTCACGCTTGTGCATCAAAAGTCTTCTTACTCTTAAAGGGTCTTTATTATAAATGTTGCCCTGCTCGTAAGGTGAAACGTGCATTCCGTTTACGAAAATTTCACCCTTAACAATTGAGCACCAGCTATCCTTCAAATTAAGTGCACCCTTGCGAATAGACTTAACTTCGGTGCCAAAAAGCTCAATGCCTGCCTCGTATTTTTCTTCTACGAAATAGTCGTGGTAGGCTTTTTTGTTCTGAGCAACAATTTTAACGCTTTCTTTTGTCACATTTCACTCCTGCCTTCCAAAGCTTTTGTAAGGGTTACGCCATCGGCATATTCAAGGTCACTTCCCACAGGAATACCAAATGCAAGCCTTGTTACCTTGATGCCCAGAGCTTTTAAAAGCTTAGAAAGATACATTCCTGTTGCCTCGCCCTCAACAGTTGAGTTAGTTGCAATAATAACCTCGGATATATCCTCGTTATTAACTCTCGCTAAAAGCTCTTTTATATAAAGCTCGTTGGGGCCTATGCCGTTTAAGGGCGAAATAGCACCGTGAAGCACGTGGTAGGTGCCCTTATATTCCCTTGTATTTTCAATTGCAATGGCGTCTCTGGGAGTTTCTACCACACAGATTACAGAGTGGTCACGGTTAGCACTACGGCACACAGGGCACTGCTCAGAGTCTGAAAAATTACAGCAAACACTGCAATATTTAATCTTTTCGTGAGCCTCTACTATAGCCGCTGCAAACTCCTGAGCTTCTTCCTTAGACAAACCTAAAACGTGATAAGCAAGACGTTGGGCAGTTTTACTGCCGATACCGGGCAAAGACTCAAACTGCTCAACAAGCTTTGTCAAAGGCGCTATGTTATATGCATCCATCAGAATAAACCGGGGATGCTAAGTCCGCCCAGTCCTCCGGAAATTGCGCCGAGCTTCTCTTCTTTTTCCTGAGAAGCGGCTCTTAAAGCTTCGTTAACTGCTGCCATAACAAGGTCAGAGAGCATCTCTACATCGTCAGGGTCAACAACATCAGGGGAAATCTCAATAGACTTAACCTCCATTTTGCCTGTTGCAACAACCTTAACGGCGTTGCCGCCTGCGGTGGCGGTATATTCTTTTTCTTCAAGCTCGGCAGTAGTAGCCTCTAAGTCGCTCTGCATTTTCTGTGCCTGCTTGGCAAGGTGCTGAAGATTTGTTGCACCGCCTGAGCCGTAGCCCTGAGGTAATCTTGCTTTCATAATAATATCTCCTTATTCTTTAATTTTCTATAATTTCAATGTCGCTGTCTTTAAGCTCAGCAATAAGCTGGTCAAGAGGGTCTTTTTCCTCTTCCTTTTTCTCTGCCCTTTTATATGGGCCTAAAATATAACGCTTGCCTGTAATCTCCTGCACGGCGTTTCTTAAGTTTTCACGCTGGTCTGACTTTTGCAGAAGCTTAAAGGGAATATCGGTTTTTGCATCTATAAGCAGGTAATCACCGCTTGCATAAGCTGTTGTGCCTTCAAAAGATGAAGCAATCACCCTTGAATACTGCTTAAGGCTGTCCACAACCTCAGGCCAGCTTTTAAGAGGCTTGGCGTCATTCATAATAGCCTCCATATCCACAGGCTCACGCTTTAAAGCCTTTTGAGGAGGAGTCGGCTTAACCTCTTCTCTTTTAACCTCCTGAGGTTTAGGTGTACTTAAAGGAGCAGGTTTTTCTTCATTTTCAGGTACTTCATCAGCCTTTATTTCTTCTTTTAAAGCTTTCGGCTTTTCTTCAGTATATACAGGTGCAGGGTTTGAAGGCAAAAGCTTAACCGTTTTTTCCAAAGCGGCAATTCTTGCAAGCAAAGCCTCTGTAGAAGTCTCAAGCTCAGGGGCACTTAGCTTAACAAGGGCAATTTCGAGCTCGGTGCGGTTGTCTGCTCCCTTACCCATTCGCTCAAAGGCTCTTGCCAAAGTATCCATGGCATAAACAATATCCGCAAGGGAAAGCATCTGAGCCTGGTCAAAAGCTACTTCGTACTCTGTGTCGGAAAGTACCACCAAATCCCTTGGATTTCTCACTGTCTTAATCATCATAAGAGACCTGAAATGGTTTATAATTTCGTCGCAAAGCCTCATCATATCCTTACTTTCAGAATGAAGCTTATTAAGAGTAGAAAGAGCACGCTCGGTATTTTTATTAACACAGGAGCTTACAATATCAAGCAAACTTTCTTTGCCTGCCAAACCAGCCGCACGGCGGACAACGTTGGCATCAACTTCAGAGGAAAGACCTATGCATCTGTCAAAGAGAGACAAAGCATCTCGCATTGCGCCGTCTGAAATTACTGCAATCAAAAGTGCGGCCTCGTCACTAACCGTTACGTTTTCACACTCAGCCACATACTTTATGCGGTTAGCAACGTCCTGAGGCTTAATACGGTGAAAGTCAAAACGCTGGCATCGTGACATAATTGTTGCAGGCAGTTTATGAACTTCTGTAGTCGCAAGAATAAAAATAACGTGCTTGGGAGGCTCTTCAAGAGTTTTTAAGAGGGCGTTGAAGGCTTCGTTTGTAAGCATGTGAACCTCGTCAATAATAAACACCCTGTAAGAGCCACGCTCAGGAGTATAGGAAACCTTTTCGATAACGTCTCTTATATCGTCAAGACGACGGTTAGAGGCGGCGTCCATTTCGATAACGTCAAAAATTTCGCCGTTTTCTATTCCCTTGCAAATCTCGCACTCACAGCAAGGGTCTCCTTCTTTAGGAGAAAGGCAGTTAACCGCCTTAGAAAGTATTTTTGCGCAGGTAGTTTTGCCGGTACCACGGGTACCTGTAAACAGATAAGCGTGGTTTACCCTACCGCTTTTAAGCTCGTTTTTAAGAGTAATTGTAACCTGAGGCTGACCTACAACATCGTCAAAAACCTTGGGTCGGTACTTTCTGTATAAAACTCTGTAGGTAGACAAAGCTCCACCGCCTTTCTGATATAAAAAATGCAAGCCTTGTATCATTTACATAAGTGAACGACAGACTGACTATATCGCAACAAGAGAACTGCTTAATGCTGCTCGGTTCCCCGCCTGACATGGTTCACAGACCTTGATCGTACAGGGCCTGCCGCTCGCTTATATAAACGAAAGCAAAGAGCTTGCATTTATGCGGATTTGATATTGCGCTTCAAATCTTAGTTATTATACCACACAAAAACCTTAAAAGCAATAGGATTTTTAAGGAGATTTTGTAAATTTGATATATGAATTTTGCTTTTATTGTGCTATAATTATTAAATACAATTCAAAGGAAGGTTCTTATGAGAGAATTATCAGCAGAAATTATTGCCAACACGGTTAAAAGGCTATGCATTGAGGCTAACCTCAGACTGCCGAAGGATATAAAAGCTTGTATTGAAAATAGCTTTGATACTGAACCTTGGGCAGGTGCTAAGGATATTCTTGGCAAAATTATTGAAAATTACACCATTGCCGAAAATGAGCTTAAGCCTATTTGTCAGGACACGGGAGCGGCTTGTGTTTTTGTAAAAATCGGGCAGGACGTTCATATAAACGGCAATCTTACCGACGCCATTAACGAAGGTGTAAGGCAAGGCTACAAGGAAGGCTTTTTAAGAAAAAGCATTGTAAACGACCCTATAGAGAGAATTAACACAGGGGATAACACGCCTGCTATGATTTACTATGACATAGTAGAAGGCGACAAGGTGGAAATTACCCTTGCACCAAAAGGCTTTGGCAGCGAAAATATGAGCAGAATAAAAATGCTTAAGCCTTCTGACTCAGTTGAGGGCGTTATTGATTTTGTAGTTGATACTGTAATGAAAGCAGGCTCTAACCCTTGCCCGCCAATTGTAGTAGGTGTTGGTATTGGCGGCACATTTGACAAATGTGCATATCTTGCTAAAAAAGCACTTTTAAGAGAAGCACAGAGTGAGAACCCTGTCCCCTACTATGCTGAGCTTGAGAGAACTTTACTAAATAAAATCAACGCTCTAGGCATTGGACCTCAAGGCTTTGGGGGTAAAACTACCGCTTTAGCAGTAAACATTGAGACTATGCCTACCCACATTGCAGGGCTTCCTGTGGCTGTGAACATAAACTGCCACGTTACTCGTCACGTTAAGGAGGTAATTTAAATGGAAATTAAAATCACTTTACCTCTTACAAAAGACAAGGTAAAAGAACTTAAAGCAGGCGACAGTTGCCTGCTGACGGGTGTTATGTATACAGGCAGAGATGCCGCTCACAAAAGGCTTTTTGACCTTATTAAAGAAGGCAAGAAATTGCCCCTTGACATAAAAGACAGCACCTTTTATTTTGTTGGCCCAACGCCTAAAAAAGAAGGCGAAGCTATTGGAAGTGCAGGCCCTACAACCTCTTATCGAATGGACGCCTACAGTCCTGCTCTTATTGCTTTGGGGCAGACAGGTATGATTGGCAAGGGAAAGCGAAACGACGACGTTATAAAGGCTATGAAAAAATACGGTGCAGTTTATTTCGGAGCAATCGGCGGTTGCGGAGCTTTGCTTTCAAAATGCATAAAAAGAAGCGAAGTTGTGGCTTACGAGGATTTAGGCACAGAGGCAATTCACCGTTTAGAGGTCGAGAATTTTCCTGTAGTGGTGGTTATAGACTCTTACGGCAATAACCTTTACGAAACAGGCAAAAAGGCGTATTTAGAAAGCCTCAAGGAGGAAAAATAAATGGATTACAGAAAAGAGTCGTTAAGACTGCATAACCAATGGAAAGGCAAAATCGAGGTAAAGGCGACTGTGCCTGTTACTAACAAGGAAGAGCTTTCGCTGGCATATACTCCGGGCGTTGCTGAGCCTTGCTTGGAAATTCAGAAAGACGTAAACAAAAGCTACGAGCTTACCAGACGCCACAACCTTTGTGCGGTTATTACCGACGGAAGTGCAGTTTTGGGCCTTGGCAACATCGGACCTGAGGCAGGTATGCCTGTTATGGAGGGTAAGTGTGCACTCTTTAAGGCGTTTGGCGATGTTGACGCTTTTCCGCTTTGTGTTAAAAGTCAGGACGTTGACGAATTTGTAAAAGCTGTGGAGCTTATTTCCCCCTCTTTCGGCGGAATTAACCTTGAGGATATTTCTGCACCAAGGTGCTTTGAAATTGAAAGAAAATTAAAAGAAAAGTGCGATATTCCCATTTTTCACGATGACCAACACGGCACGGCGGTGGTAATTTTAGCAGGACTTTTAAACGCCCTTAAGGTAGTAGAAAAGAAAAAAGAAGACGTTAAAATTGTTACCGTCGGTGCAGGTGCGGCAGGCATTGCCATTGTTAAACTGCTTTTGGCAGTTGGCTTTAAAAATATTACAATGTGCGACAGACAAGGTGCACTCTACAAAGGCTGTGAGGGTATGAACTGGGCACAGGCTGAAATGGCAAAGCTTACAAACCCTGAGCAAACAGGCGGTACACTTGCCGAGAAATTAGTAGGTGCAGATGTATTTATAGGCACCTCTGCCCCGGGAATTGTAACAAAGGAAATGGTTTCTGCTATGAATAAAGACGCCATTATCTTTGCCTGTGCAAATCCTACTCCCGAAATATTCCCCGATGAGGCAAAAAAAGGCGGTGCAAGAGTTATATCTACAGGCCGCTCAGATTTTCCAAATCAGATTAACAACGTCCTTGCCTTTCCGGGAATTTTCAGAGGTGCATTTGATGTAAGAGCCTCTGACATAAACGAGGAAATGAAGCTTGCGGCAGCGTACGCTTTAGCAGAATTAGTTCCCGAAAATGAACTTTCTGAGGAATACATAATGCCTGCGGCATTTGACGAGAGAGTCGGCAAGGCAGTGGCAAAGGCAGTAGCTGATGCCGCCAGAAAAACAGGAGTTGCAAGAATATAACACAAAAAAGCTCGGAGCCAAAAAAACTCCGAGCTTTTCTATTTAAGGTTAAATTATCTGTTGTTGATGATTTTTGTAAGCTCAACGGGGTCAACGATTTTGCCGTCCTTGTAAACGCGCATATTACCGGAAGCGATTTCGTCAATAAGAATAACCTCGTCGTTGTTGTAGCCAAACTCAAACTTAATATCCCAAAGGTCTAAACCGAGAGTCTTAAGGTCGTCAGCAACAATCTTTGTGATAGCTAATGTCTGAGCCTTCATGCTCTCAAACATTTCGGGAGTCATAACGCCAAGAGCAGCTAAACCTTCGCCTGTAACGAGAGGATCACCCAAAGCGTCGTTTTTGAATGTGCACTCAACATAGCCGCCTTCGAGCACTGTACCGTCCTCGATATACTCGCCGTATCTGCGGATAAAGCTGCCTGTTGCAACTAAACGGCAGATAACCTCAAGACCGTGGCCAAAAACTGTAGCAGGAAGAACTTCCATAGTAGCATCTTCAAGGTTAGCAGAAACGTAGTGAGTTTTAATGCCAGCCTCTTTCAAAAGCTCGAAATAGTGGATAGATGACTGAAGGTTAGCTTTGCCGATACCCTCAATTGTAAGACCTACACTATTCTCGCCGGGATCAAAAACGCCGTCTTTGCCTGTGCAATCGTCCTTGAACTTGAGCATAACGTTGCCGTTTTCAAGTGAGTAAACATCTTTTGTTTTGCCCTGATAAACTAATTTCATTGGAAGCACTCCTTTAATTTTAAAATACTTTAATATTTTATCACACTTTTTATCATTTGTATAGATAAAATTTGATGATTGATTTTTGGTTTTTCTTTTTTACTTTTATATAAATACTACAAATTTCTATGTTATTTTTCTTTGAGAAAATTAAAATCACAGGATTTTTTCCATAACGATTTTTTGCACCGAAAGTCCCATAGCTTCGTAAAATTTCATAGCACTTTCATTTGTTGCCCAAACGTTAAGGGTCAGATTATAGCAACCGTTATCTTTTGCAAAAGACAAGGCATATTCGTAAAGAGCAGTACCTATGTGCTTGCCTCTTTCATTCTCGTCAATACACAAATCATCAATATAAAGGGTTTTAATGTCAGTCAAGGAATTGTCGCCTGAATGCTGTATAAATTTGCAAAAACAGTGCCCGATAACAACCTCATCATCTACTGCAACAAAGACGGGAGTAAGAGGATTTGTGATTATATAATAAAGCTCTTCATCAGTATATTTGGTAGTATTAGGCTTAAAAATATCGGGTCTTTTATCGCTGTGAACTGTAAGAACCTGACGGAGCAAATTCATAATTCCATTTATATCATTCTTATTTGCCAACCTTATTTTCATAAGCACACCTCCGTGATAATAAATAATTATAAACCTTATAAAGTTATGGGTCAATAGAATAAATATCAACAATAAAAGTGCTGTTTTTCTGCCAATTATAAGCAAAACAGTAGATTATCACCTGTTTTCGTTGACCGAAAAACAAAAAAATGCTATAATTTTACAAAATTTACGAGAGGAATGTTACCATGAAAAAATTATTAGCAATACTTTTAGTTGCACTTATGGCTGTTTCTGTTGCCGCTTGTGCACCTTCACCAAGTGATCTCAACAACATTGTAAACGATGCACTTAACGGTCTTCAGTCTGAAATTGAAAACAACATCGACTCTGATATTGACACTGACTTTGGTAATGACAATGATGACAACGACGACACCGACACCGACGAAACAGTTTCTGTTAACTTTAATTCAAATTTAGGTGAGCAGGTTGTTTACGACAAAAACAACATCAAGGTTACTGTAACAGAAATGACTTATGAGGAATACTACGGTCCTACACTTTCTTTGCTTCTTGAGAACAACTCTGCAAAGGACATCACAATTTCTTCTGAAAACGTATCTGTAAACAACATCGTTTGCAACGCTTATATGTACGAAGATGTAAATGCAGGCAAAAAGACCTATGCAGATATGAGTTTCTATGAAAGCGACCTTACATCTGTAGGCATTACAGAAATCGGTACAATTGAGTTTTTCCTTCATATTTACGAGCAGGAAACATACGACACAATTGATAACTCTGATGTAATCAAGCTTGTTGTAAACGAAAACGTTACTGCTGCACCTGTTTCAAACGGCGAAAAGATTTACAGCAAAAACGGCATTACAATTTACAACGAAAAGCCCACAATGGAAGACGACGATTACTACGATTATGTTTCTCGTTTCTTCATTGTTAATGAAACCAACACCGACATTTCAATCAGCACTGATGATGTTTCTGTAAACGGATTTATGATTAACCCCTACTGCAGTGAAACTGTTCCCGCAGGAAAGATGGCTTATACTTCACTTTATTTCTCAAAGACCGACCTTGAGGATAACAAAATTAAAGAAATCGAAGAGGTTGAGCTTTCATTTAGCATTTACAACAGCGAAAGCTATGACACTATTGACGATACAGACACTATCATCATTAAAGCAAACTAAATTTTTAGAAGCCGAGAAAACCTCGGCTTCTTTTTTTCTATTGTAAAGATATGGAATTTTTGGTATCATAAATGCACAGACTATTTACGGAGGCGATTTTATGAGTAACCAAGAAAAGCTTACTAAGCTTTTTGATATTTTAAACGAAGCCAAAGCTTACAGGCGTTCTATCGGTAAGCTTGAGTTTGATTTGCAGTGTTGTGCACCCTCAGACGGAATGGAGCAGGCTGGCGAAGATATGGCGGTTTTGGGCAAAAAGCTTTTTGAGCTTACCCACTCTGAGGAATATGCCAAATTAATCAGTGAGCTTTATGAAAACCCTGAGGGGCTTACGCCTGTTCAGAAAAGAGCAGTTGAATGTCTTTTTGACAGGTTTGAAAAAACAAAGAACATTTCCCCTGAGCTTTCTTTTGAAATTGAAAGTGCCGTAAACAAAGCCTACGGCAAGTGGCTTTCGGCAAAGGAAGCTAAGGATTTTAGCCTGTTTAAAGGCTCTTTGGCAGACATTGTAAAATACACCCGCAAAACCGTTGAGCTTCAGGACAGAGACTACGGCACCTTCTACAACGCTTGTCTTGACGACTACGAAAAAGGCGGAAACGAAAGCCAATTAGACGGATTTTTCACCGCTTTAAAGGCAAGAATTGTGCCTCTGCTTGCAAAAATCGTCAGAGAGGGCAAAACTATCAGAGAAGATTTTCTTACGAGAAAATGTGCAATATCTAAACAAGAAGAGTTTTCACGCTATCTTTTAGAGCTTCAGGGAATGAAAATGAGTGCTACTGTGCTTATGGCAACAGAGCACCCTTTTACAACCAATTTCGGTCCGCAGGACGTCAGAGTTACTACCCACTATTATGAGGATAATTTTATTTCCAACATCTTCTCTACCCTTCATGAAGGCGGTCACGCTTTGTTTATGCAAAATGAGCCCGACGAGTTTTACAAAAACCACAACTCTGACAATATGTCAAACGCTATGCACGAGTGTATTTCGCGGTTTTACGAAAACATTATCGGCAGAAGTCCTGAGTTTATAAGCTTTGTTTACCCCAAGCTTATGGAGATTATGGGCGACGATTTTAATGACGTAAGCGAAACCGAGCTTTACGAAGCAGTAAACATTGCAAAGCCAAGTCTTATAAGAACCGAAGCCGACGAGCTTTCCTACAGTTTACACGTGCTTATAAGATACGAAATTGAAAAAGCCTTGGTAAACGGTGAAATCAAGGTAGAAGATGTGCCTAAGCTTTGGAACAACAAGTACAAGGAGTACTTAGGAGTAGAGGTGCCTGATGATGCTCAGGGTTGTCTTCAGGACGTACACTGGACAAGCGGCTTCGGCTACTTCCCCTCTTACGCCCTTGGCAACGCTTACGGTGCACAGATTTTGATTTCTATGGAAAAAGATTTTGATGTTTTCGCTGAGGTTAAGAAAGGTAACCTTAAAGCAGTTCTTGACTGGCTTAAGGAAAACGTATTCAGCATAGCTTCTATGCTTAATCCCGATGAGTGGATTAAAGAAATTACGGGAGAAAGCTTAAACCCCGACTATTACCTTGATTATCTTGAGAAAAAGTACACTAAAATTTATAATTTAGATTAAAAAAAGTCTGAGCGACTAAGTTAGTTGCTCAGACTTTTATTTATTATCAGATGTGATTAAATCTCGTGGCAAACTGCCTTAAGACCTTCGGGAAGGTCAGCTTCAGCAGCGGAAATAAGAAGTGTGAACTTTGTCTCACTTGCCTCAGCGAGCTTGTTGAGCTTAACTACGAACTCCTCTAAGCCGTCAACAGCCTCGGGGCAGATTTTGAAAGTAGAGTCAACAAGAATGTCGGAAACGTCGAAGTTACCTGCACAGATGCCGCTGAGGAAGCCGAACATCATATCGTAACCAGAAATTGCGTAGGCATCGGTATCGATAAGACGAGCCTTATGAGTAATATCGTATGTAAGCTTTGCGCCCTTTTCGATAACTACAACATTACCTGTGGAAGCGGCTGCTGTCTCGTTTGCAAGTGCAATAAGCTTTTTGGTTTTGCCTGTACCTTTTTTGCCGATAATAAGTGTTACCATAGTAATTCCTCCAATTTTTATCTGAGTCTTGCTTCCAACTCTGCCTTCTGTTCTTCGTATCCGGGTTTGCCTAAAAGCGCAAACATATTCTTTTTGTAGCTTTCTACACCGGGCTGATTAAAGGGATTTACACCGAGAATGTAGCCTGAAATTGCACAAGCCTTCTCGAAGAAGTAAATAAGGTAACCCAGTTCAGCCTCTGTCATAGAGTCTACATTAAGAATGATATTGGGAACTCCGCCGTCATTGTGAGCAAGCACTGTGCCCTCAAAGGCACGCTTGTTTACATAATCCATGGTTTTGCCCGAAAGGAAGTTGAGTCCGTCAACGTTATCTTCGTCAAAACCGATGGTAATTTCCTTTTTGCACTCTTTAAACTGAACAACAGTTTCAAAGAGGTTACGTCTGCCGTCCTGAATGTACTGACCCATTGAGTGAAGGTCGGTAGAGAACACAACGCTTGCGGGGAAAATACCCTTCTGGTCTTTGCCCTCGCTTTCGCCGTAAAGCTGCTTGAACCACTCGTTCATCATAGTAAAGCCGGGCTCGTAAGCAACTAAAACCTCAGTAGTCATACCCTTGCGGTAAAGGAGGTTGCGGATAGCAGCATATTTGTAGCAGTCGTTTGTGAACATATCGGGGTTATCAAACTCGTCCTGAGCCTTTTTAGCACCCTGCATTAAAGCGTCAATGTCACAACCTGCAACGGCAATGGGAAGAAGACCAACTGCAGTTAATACAGAATATCTGCCGCCAACATCATCGGGAACTACGAAGGTTTCGTAGCCTTCGCGGTCAGCTAACTGCTTTAAGGTACCTCTTGCTTTGTCGGTAGTGCAGTAGATACGCTCTCTTGCACCGTCTTTGCCGTACTTTTTCTCTAAAAGCTCTCTGAAAACTCTGAAAGCAATTGCAGGCTCGGTAGTTGTGCCTGACTTGGAAATCATATTTATAGAAATGTTCTTGCCCTCGCAAAGCTCTAAAAGCTCAGCTAAAGCTGTGGAACTGATGGAATTACCTGCATAATAAATCTGAGGTGTATCCTTACAAAGAGCGTTGTAGTTAGGAGACTTTAAGAACTCAATAGCTGCTCTTGCTCCTAAATATGAGCCGCCGATACCGATAACAATGAAAATGTCGGTGTCGCTCTGAATTTTTTTAGCGGCTTTTTTGATACGGTCAAACTCGTCTTTGTCATAGTCGGTAGGCAATGTGAGCCAGCCGATAAAATCGTTGCCGAGTCCTGTGCCGCTGTGCAGTGCTTCGTGTGCGGATTTAACCTGAGCAGCAATGCCCTGATATTCGTCCTCACCAATGAAAGCCTGAATATGCTTGTCATTAACCTGCGTAGGCATAGTAAACTCCCCCTTGGAAAAAGTATTGGGTGCAATCACCCATAGTTTATTGAGGGTATTATACTATATTTTGTGGCATATTGCAAGGTGTATTTGGTTATTTTGTAAAATTTTTAAATATTCTTCTTAAAATGATAGCATTTTGCACAACAAAAATCCCAATACCGACTTAAAAGTAATTTTTTCAACCCTTTCGGTTGTAACAATGTCAAACTCATCTATGGTACTGCCGTCATAAACAAAGGACACCTTACCCACCTTTGTGCCTGCTTCAACGGGTGCTTCAAGCTCTTGGGACACATTAATTTCGCTTGTGATTTCGGTGTTTGAGCTTTTGGGAAGAAGGGCAGACTTTGAAATGTCGCAGGTAACGCTTACAGTGGGCTTCATACCGTTTTTGACTTTAACAGGTAAAAGAGAGCCGCCTTTTAGGCTTAACTCTTTAACCATATAATTTGCAAAGCCGAAGTCGAGAAGCTTTGCACAGTCAGAAAAGCGGTTTGTGCCTGTGTCGCAACCAAGAACCACCGCCACCAAAGACATTTCGTCACGCTCAGCCGTTGCTGACATACAGCTTCCTGCCTGAGAGGTTGTGCCTGTTTTCAGTCCTGTGATACCGCTATAGGATTTTAAAAGCTTATTTGTGTTTACAATCTGGGTTTCTCCTCCCCGCAGGGTATCAATCCAGATTGAGCTGTAGTCAAAAATCTTTTCGTGGGTAATAAGCTCGGCTGACATTACCGCTACATCGTAAGCACTTGTAAGGTGCCCTTCTTCGTCAAGCCCGTTGCAGTTTTTAAAGGTAGTGTCGTTCATACCAAGTGCCTTGGCTTTTTCGTTCATTTTACTTACAAATTCTTCCTCAGTGCCGCAGATTGCCTCGGCAAGTGCTACGGCGGCATCGTTTGCAGAAGCTACCACCACCGCTTTTATCATGTGGTCAACGGTCATCTGCTCACCTTCTTCGAGCCAGATGTCCGACCCGCCCATTGAAGCAGCGTGAGCAGAGGCAGTAATAATATCGGTATAATCAAGCTTACCGTCTTCAATGGCTTCAAAAACAAGAATAAGCGTCATAACCTTAGTGATAGATGCACAAGCTCTAATATCGTGGGGATTTTTCTCAAAAAGAATTTTCTTTGTTGTTGGCTCCATTAACACCGCCGCAGGTGCGGTTATTTCATCTTCACCCAAAGATGAGGTTGCCACAACGCTTAAGGGAACAAGCAAGGTAAATACCAGCAGTAAGCTTATAATTCTTTTTTTGAACATAAAAACACCTCTTTCATATACAAATGAATATGAAAAAGGTGCATCTAATATTCTATTATTCAATTAAACATACGGCGTGTGCCGCCATACCCAAGCCCTCTCCTGAAAAGCCCAATCCTTCTTCGGTGGTGGCTTTTACGTTTACGTCTTCAGCAGAAATATTGCACGCTTTTGCAATATTTTCGCACATTTTATCTATGTAAGGTCTGAGTTTCGGCTTTTGAGCAATAATTGTAGCATCAACGTTTAAAACTCTGTAGCCTTTATCATTGACGGCTTTAACGGCTTTTTTCAAAAGTTCTACACTGTCGGCATCCTTAAAGGACATATCGGTATCGGGGAAAAGAAGCCCTATGTCCCCCATTTTTGCGGCACCTAAAATTGCATCTGTTATAGCGTGGCACAAAACGTCGGCGTCACTATGGCCGTCAAGACCTAAACTGTAAGTAATTTCCACTCCGCCTAAAATAAGGCGTCTGCCCTCTTTAAGGCGGTGCACATCGTAGCCGTGACCAATTCTCATATTTCGCGTTCCTGCCTTTTCTTTAAAATACTTTCAGCCATAGGAATATCAGCCTGAGTTGTAAGCTTTATGTTGGGACTGTCGCCAATTACAATTTTAGGGAAAAATCCCATTTGCTCTACCATGGCACAGTCGTCGGTAAATCCTTTGCCCTTGGCGTTTTTTAAGGCTTTAAGGTAAATCTCACGCTCAAAAACCTGAGGAGTTTGCACCGCCATAAGCCTTGAACGGTCAGGAGTTGAGGTGATTACGCCCTCTTTATCAACAATTTTAATGGTATCTGTAACAGGAGCACCAAGGGTTGCACCGCCTGTAAGGAGCGCTTCAGAAACCACCTTGTTAATATCATCGGGAGTAACTAAAGCTCTTGCTCCGTCGTGAATTGCAAAATGAGTAGCACTCTCGCTTGCCGCCATAACTCCGTTTTTTACGCTTTCACTTCGCTCGCTTCCGCCTACTGTAAAGGCTTTCACCTTATGAAAGCCGTAACTGTTTACAAGCTCCTTAAGTGTATCCATATCAACTTTTCTGCAGACAATAACCACTTCGTCAATTGAAGAAGCGGCTTCAAAAGCTTTAAGTGTATAGCTTATGACAGGCTCGCCCAAAAGAGGAATAAGCTGTTTGCTTACATAACAGGACATACGGGTGGAATTGCCGGCGGCAACTATAACTGCACTTACAAAAGGCTTTTCACTCACAAAATCATCTCCCGTAAATTACAAAAACTCCGTAAAAGGAATGTCATAAATATTGCCTTTAAAAAACGCGGCAATAAAATCAATGCCCCAGATTATCAGACAGGCAGCTATAATAATAAGGATAATCCAAAAAACTTGGAAAGACTTACGCTTTGTGCCTGTGGCTTCTTCGAAACGCTCATCATAGGTTTTGTTATCAGCCACAGCCTGAGTGCTTTCGTCAACCTCGATTTTATCATCAGGCTGAGCTAAGCCTAAACCCACACAAACCTCAAAGGCTTCATCATAAAATTCAAAGGGTACAAGTAAAGAAAACTGTGTTTCGGAATTTACTTTTGGGTTATACTGGGTGTAAATGTCCATTTCGGGATTAAAGAACTCACAGGGAATGCCTTTTTCTTTTAAAGCAGGCTCTAAAATCACCCTAAGGCTTCCCTTTACCTCAGTAACCTTAACACTTGATTGTGCCTTGCATTCCTCAGCCTTGCCGCCACAGGAGCACTCTTCGCCATCATTTATAAGCTCATAGCATTTTTCGCAGTATTTCATTTTATCGTCTCCTTTAAAGGATTATAAAAATATTATACCACAGTAAATGCTTTTTTGCAACAAAACCAAGCCGACAGATTTTAACTTCTGTCGGCTTTAAATCTTTCACATAATTACGGGCTGAAGCTGTGTTTTTTTAAGGGCATTTTCAAGTGCTTTTGGAATAAGACTAAAGTGCGACACAAGGGAATTTGGCTTTTTTACGGGGTCATCCTGAGAAAAAGGCACAAAGAAAATATTTTTTGTGTTTAAAAGCCTGCCGATGTTCACTGCACTTGCGCCTAAACCGTCGTTGGTAGCAATACATAAAACCACAGGGCGGTTGATTCTCAGGTGGGACTTTGCCGCCATTGTTACAGGGGTATCTGTAATGCCCGAAGAAAGCTTGCCTAAGGTGTTACCTGTGCAGGGGGATATTAGAAGAACGTCGCACATTTCCTTAGGGCCTATGGGCTCTGCATCGCTTATTGTGTGAATAATCTGATTTTCTGCAATTTCCTCAACACTTTTTATAATGTCCGAGGATTTTCCAAATCTTGTGTCGGTTGTGTATGCATTAAAGGACATAATCGGAAGAACATTTGCTCCCATTTCCTTTAAAATTTTCATTTGCTCGATTGCCTTGCTAAAAGTACAAAAGGAGCCGCACATAGCAAAACCGACGTTTTTTCCTTTCACCTGTGTTCCTCCTCAAGAATTGTATATACGGTGTCTTTTATAATTTCTCCTGCAGTTTTAGGCGAAGATTTTCCGGGTAGCGACAACGCATGAACACAGTCTATCTGAAGCCGTTTTGCAGCTTCAAAATCCACACTTCCGGGCATTGATGCAAGGTCTATAAGCAGTGCATCTGATGCCACCTTTGCCAAAAGCTCAGGGCGAAAAACAAGAGCAGGCACGGTGCTGAAAATTATATCGAAGCCTTTTTCCTTTTCAAGCTCGGAGGTTTTAACCGCTTTGGCACCAAGCATACGAATTGCGACTAAATCCTCGCTTTTTCTGGCACTTACCGTAAGCTTTGGACTGAAAGCTAAGAGAAGTCTTGTCAGTGCCTTTCCTATTCTGCCAAAGCCGCAAACGAGGATTTTTGCGCCGTTTAAGGTGCCTTCAAACTTTTCCATAGCAATCTGAATTGCTCCCTCGGCGGTTACGTAAGCATTTGAAAGCACAAAGTCCTCACGCTCATAGTAATCGCTTAAAAGCTGAGTACTAAGCACAGTTGACTGAGCTATGAGCTTATCCTTCATTGCGCAAAAAACCCGTTTACCGCACAGAAAAGGGGCAAGTTTCTTAAGTGAGATTTTTTCTTCTGAAAAAGAAGCAGGGATAAATCCCTCTTTGTCAACACTTGGCAAAGGAAGAATTACAACTTCTGCTTTCTGAGCCGCCTCAAAGGGCGGCAAAATCTTTACAGAGCGCATAGAAAGGACCCTGTCAAAACCGCCTAAAATAACCTCAAAGCCGTCGTCTGCTATAGAACGTGCAGAATAAAGCTGGCGTTTGTCGCCGCCGATAATTGCAAAGGTTTTGTAGCCTATATTCATAAATCAACACCACTTTATAATAAATCTGCTCTCAGCGGTATATTATGCTCTAAGCTATTCATTTGACACCCTTATGTAAAAAAGCCTTTCCTTATTCAGGAAAGGCTTTTAAAATTAACAGTTACAGCCGTTTTTCTTTACAAAGCTTCTACAATCTGCACACTGCTTGTCAGTAGGATTAGGCTCATGAGTACCTACTATGATTTTATCAAGTACACAGTAGCCCTGCTGATTGTTGTTGTGCTTGCAGGAAAATACCGAACACTGAATACTTCTGTTAAGATTCTGCATATTATCCATTTTTGTCACCTCTTAAAAATTTGGCTTGTAGCCTGAATATATTATCTGCGAAATCTTCGGCTTTATTCCGCACCAAATATGAAAATCATAATAATATATAGCGGAGGTGCTATTATGTGGGAATTTATAGCAGGAGCTTTGATTTGCATTTTTGCAATACTGGGCTTTGTGGCTTTATTGAACACACTGATTTTTAAAATCTATAAAACAAAAGGTAAAAACGCTTACATTGTTCTTGACTCTAAAAGCCTGAGCGAGGACACCGAGTACATTTTAAGAAGCTGGGCACAACGATTAAACTGGCTTGGCAGATGCTCTGTTGAAAATATTATTATTGTTGACAACGGACTCAGTAAAGAAAGCAGAGAAATCTGCCGCATGATTTGCAGGGAAAATCCATTATTTAAAATATGTACATCAGCCGAACTTTACAAAATCTTTCATTGAAGATTTTATTGTGTAATAGCAAAAAATATATTATAATTAATATATACAATGTATTTTTCTTATGAGGAATTATAATGGATAGCGAAAAATTATTTGAGCTTAGCTGTACGGTTGAGCACATTGTTTTCAGAAACGAAGAAAACGGATATACGGTAATAGAGGCAGAAGTTGACGGCAGCGAAATAACGGCGGTAGGCACAATGCCTGAGGTCTGGGAGGGTGAGCAGCTTCACCTTGTGGGAAGGTTTACCTCTCACCCAAGCTTTGGCGAACAGTTTAAAATCGAAGCCTTTGAAAGCGTTATGCCTACCACCACCTTAGGAATTTTAAAATATCTTTCGGGTGGAGCGGTAAAAGGAATTGGTGCGGCAACTGCCGCAAGGCTTATAAAAGCATTTGGCGAAAACACACTTGAGGTTATAAAAAACGAACCTCAGCGAGTTTCGGCAATAAAGGGAATTTCTGCTGAAAAGGCCGCAAGCTTTTCAGAACAGCTTAGGCGTGCGGTGAATATCAGGGATTTAATGGCATATTTAGGCTCTTTTGGCGTAAATCCCATAGAAGCAGTGGCAGTTTACAGGGAATTTGGCAACGAGGCGATGAATATTATTGAGGACAACCCCTTTGCCCTTTGCCTTGGCGACACAGGCATTGCCTTTGAAACTGCCGACCTTATTGCACAAAAGAGAGATATTCCCTTTGACAGCACCCTTAGGATAAGAGCAGGCATTACTCATATACTAAGGCACAACACAGGCAACGGCCACACCTGCTTGCCTGAGGACAAGCTGATTGCTACGGCTTCATCATTTCTTAATATTGACGAAAGCAAAGCCTTTGAGGTGCTTGAAATTCTTTTGACAGAACAAAACCTTGCAAGAGACGAATTAAGGGGCAAAAGCTTTATTTTTCTGCCTCAGTTTTACGAAAGCGAGGGATATATTTCTGCAAGGCTTAAAATGATGCTTCGCTTCCCTGCACCTGCATTTCATGATGCAGAAAGGCAGATTGAAAAAATCGAGAAGCAAAACGGCATAGTTTATGCAAAGCAACAAAAAGAGGCAATTAAAAGTGCCTTGCAAAAGGGACTTTTAGTGCTGACAGGAGGCCCCGGCACAGGAAAAACAACCACCCTGAACGCCATAATCGAGGTGCTTAAGGGTAACGGTCAAAAAGTACTTTTAGCCGCACCCACAGGCAGAGCCGCACAGAGAATGAGCGAGCTTACAGGGTGTGAAGCCAAGACTATTCACCGACTTTTGGAGGTTCAGTGGGATAAAAACGACAAGCCTGCTTTTAAGAAAAACGAGCAACATACCCTTGATTGTGACGCCCTTGTATTGGACGAGCTTTCAATGGTTGACGACGAGCTTTTCGAATCGGTTTTAAGGGCGTTGCCAATGGCGTGCAGGCTTATACTTGTGGGAGACAGCGACCAGCTGCCTTCGGTTGGGGCAGGCAACGTGCTTGCTGAGCTTGTGTCGTCAGGCGTTATACCTGTTGTTGAGCTTAATCAGATTTTCAGACAGTCTGAGCAAAGCCTTATTGTTACTAATGCTCACCACATTGTAAAAGGCGAACAGCCTGAGCTTAACCGCAGAGACTCCGACTTTTTCTTCTTGGAGTGCAGAACTATGGCTGAGGCTCAAAATACAATTTTAGGACTGTGCAGTGAACGACTTAAAAATAGCTACGGCATTTCCCCTATTAACGACATTCAGGTACTTACTCCGGGCAAGAAGGGGATTTTGGGCACCTTTGAGCTTAATAAGGCTTTACAGAATATTCTTAATCCCAAAAGTGATGAAAAAGACGAAATTACCTTTGGAAATACCGTTTACAGAGTTGGCGACAAGGTTATGCAGGTAAAAAACAACTACGATATTCTGTGGACAAAATATTCAGGAGAATGCGGTGAGGGTATTTTCAACGGAGATATAGGAATTATAGAATCCATAAATAAACCCCAGCGTATGATGAGAATTAAGTTTGACGACAGGTATGCAAACTATGACGCCGATTCTGCGATGAACCTTGAGCTTAGCTATGCCTGTACCGTGCACAAAAGTCAGGGCAATGAGTTTGAATTTGTGATTATGCCTGTGATGAAAAATTCTCAGTTTTTGTTTTACCGCAACCTGCTTTATACCGCAGTTACCAGAGCAAAGCGAATGCTTATTCTTGTGGGTGACAGAGAAACCGTTAAGTATATGGTTAATAACAACATACGAACCCTGAGATATAGCGGCCTTGCGGAATTTTTGAAGAGAGACTGATATGAAAAGTGAAACAAAAATAAAACTTCTCAGCATATTTTTTCCTCAAAGGTGTCCGTATTGCAGAGAAGTTATAAAACCCTGTCAGATTGGCTGTGAGGATTGCATAGAAAACCTGCCTGACTCAATATTTACAAAAATAGTAGCAGGAGAATACAGAGTTTGGGCAGCTGTGCCCTATCAAGACAGCTATAAAGAGGCTATACTTGCCCTGAAATTCGGCAAAAAGGGAGCCTATGCCTATCCCCTTGCAAAGCTTATGGCACAAAAGCTTACTAAAGAAGTTGACTTAAAAAGCTTTGACTACATAACCTTTGTGCCACTGCATAAGGAAACCTTCAAAGAAAGAGGCTTTAATCAAAGTGAGCTTCTGGCAAATACCATAAGCGAAATCCTTGGCGTAGCCTGTCTGCCGCTTTTAAAGAAAACAAGAAAAAACAAACCTCAGCACAAGCTAAGGTCAGACAAAAGAGAAAAGAACGTCAGAGGTGTTTTTCGCTGTGTTGAAAAAAAGGCGGTAAACGGCAAAAAGGTGCTTATTATTGACGACATTGTCACAACGGGATATACCTTGGCGGAATGCGCAAGGGTTTTATCAGTTAGCGGTGCAAGCAAGATATATGCAATGACTTTTGCAATAACTTTACCAAAAACGACTTGAAATGAAACAAAACCTATAATATAATAAATCTATTAATTTGAAAAGGAAGGATAATATGGATATTGCTCTGGACCTGGGCAGTTGTAACACAAGAGTATATCTGCCTGAAAAAGGAAAAATTCTTGATGAGCCATCTGTAATTACATACGATATTTTTGACAAGGACATTGTTGCCACAGGAAGCGAAGCTTACAAAACCATAGGCAAAACTCCTACAAGGCTTAAAACCGTTTTCCCCTTAGAGGGTGGCGTTATTGCTGAGCTTGATTTGGTTGAGGAGCTTATTAGCATTTTTCTCTCAAAGGTTACTACCAGCAAGGTAGTTATGCCAAGAGTTGTAGCTTGCATACCCGGTGAAATCACCGAGGTTGAAAAGCGTGCGGTTGTAAACGCTATCAGTAGCTTCGGCGTAAGAAGAGTTTATCTTATTGAGTCGGCAAAAGCCGCCGCAATGGGAGCAGAGCTTGACATTATGAGCCCTCACGGCAGTATGATTGTTGATATCGGCGGCGGTACAACCGACATTGCCGTTATGTCTTTAGGCGGTGTTGCTGTCAGCAAAACTCTTAAAAATGCAGGAAAATATATGGACGGCGAAATCATCAAATATGTCAGACGTAAATATTCGCTGATTATCGGTGAGACAACTGCCGAGGAGTGCAAAAAGGCAATCGGCTGTGTTTTGCCTCCTGAGGAAGAAAAGGTTTTCCGTGTTAAAGGCAGAGACTCTATGAGAGGTTTGCCAAGATATGTTGATATGAAATCATCGGAGATTATGGAGGCTTTAGAGGAGCCTGCAATGAATATTATAAAAGGCATCAGAGAGGTTCTGGAAAAGACTCCTCCTGAGCTTATCGGCGATATTTATACCGACGGTATTACACTTACAGGCGGTCTTTCTCAGCTCGGAGGCTTTGCAGAGCTTATATCAAAGCAAACTCAGCTGGAAATCAGAGTTGCAGAAAACCCTGCCGACTGTGTGGTAAAAGGCTCAGGTATGGCAATTGAATATGTAGCCGATGCCGAAAATAACGCTTTAAGCTCGGTTAATCCTCTATTAGCAGCTTACTAAACTAAAAACCCGACTTCAAATGAAGTCGGGTTTTAATATTTTTTTAGTTTTCAGCCTTGGCATAACCTACGCCGTCGATAACAAGATTTTTGCCGTCAAGGTAATAGGTCATTACGCCGTCGTTGCTTTCACCGGTGAAGTAGTCAACACTCATATAAATTTTGCCGTCGCCTACCGTGTATCTGAAGTCAAGGTCTACACCATATCCCATAGTAATACCATAGAACATTGAATAAGTCTGGTCAATCTGATACTTGGTTTTATAGTGGGCTGTACCGTCATCATAGAATGTATAGGTGCCGTAGTCTGCTTCAGACCAAGTGCCTAAGATGTTTTTGTCGGTAACAAGGGTATCAATACCTGCTTCATCAGCAGAAGCATTGGTGATAACTGTGGGGTCCATAGTAAACTCAGGAAGTTTGGATTTTACAAACGTCCACTCCGATACTGTACCTGTTGTGTCAACAAACTTAAGCTTAAGTGCCTTGTTGCCGTCGATATTTTCTGTTGAGTAAATATACTCTCCGCCATACATACCAAACATATAGAAGTCGGTAGTAAGGACGTTTACCTTACCGCTGAGTCCTTCTGCCTCAATGACCTTGGTTACAACCTGGGGAAGCTCAGCAGCTGTTTTTGTGTCGTAGGTTGCGGTTTCGTAGTTACCGAAATAAGAAATACCGCCGCCTCTTAAGTAAACGTTGCCGTTGCCGTCAAACTCAAAGTAAATGCCCGAATCCTCATAGCCCTTCTCCATCCAGACACCCTTAAGGCTGGCACCGAAAAATGCATTGTAAATCCATACGCCGCCGAAAACTACCGCCGCAACAAGCACGAAAGCTGCCGCCGCAATGATAATGGGAGTTACGATTTTACGCTTTTTAGGAGTCTGTGTCTGAGCAAATTCTTCCTCAGAAAAAGAAGCACAAGCCTCACAGCCTTCACAGTCACATACACAGCGCTCAGCGCTTTCAGAAGTTTCCTCAGCCTGAGCTGACTGCTCTGCTACAACTTCCTCAGAAACCTCTCCGTTTACTTCTTCGGTTACTTCTTCGGAATTTACCTCAGGTAAATCCTTTTCAATATCATTATTCACTTTTAATTCCTCCAAAAATAATATAAATATAGTTTACTATGTATTTGGTGATAAATCAACATTTTTATTTTGATTGTTTTGTGAAACCTTGAAAAAACAGGACAAAAATCGAAATTTGTCGCAAAATTCCGTAAAATATTACAATTTCACAGGATTAGCCTCAGATATTTTTGCCAATTATAATATTGAACATTTTAGGAAAATATGGTAAAGTTAAGGTGTATTTTTTTATAAAACAATTTAATGGAGTTATATATTTATGAGTCACAACAAACTTTACAATATCTGGCTTGAAAAAGCTAATGAAGACCCTGCTCTTGTAAAGGAGCTTGAATCCATAAAGGGTAACGAAGAAGAAATTTACGAGCGTTTTTACACTCAGCTTAAATTTGGCACTGCAGGACTTCGCGGCGTTTTGGGTGCAGGTACAAACAGAATGAACATCTATATTGTACGTCAGGCTACTCAGGGCCTTGCAAACTATGTTAACAAGACCTTTGGCGGCGGTGCAGTTGCTATTTCTCATGATTCAAGAAACAACGCTGACGTATTTATGCTTGAAGCAGCAAAGGTTTTAGCCGCTAACGGCATTAAAACCTATATTACAAGCGAGCTTCAGCCTACTCCTGTTTTAAGCTTTTTGGTAAGACATTTCGGTTGTAAGGCAGGTATTATGATTACCGCAAGCCACAACCCTGCTAAATATAACGGCTACAAGGCTTACGGCGAGGACGGTTGCCAGATGACAGACGTTTCAGCCGGCATTGTTTACGACGAAATCTGCAGCATTGATATGTTTGAAGGCGTTAAGCTTATGGACCTTTCAGAGGCTGTTGAAAAAGGTCTTGTTGAATATGTAAAAGACGAGGTTTACGACGAGTACCTTAAGTGTGTTAAGGCTCAGCAGGCAAACGAGGGTATTTGCAAAGGTGCTGACCTTAAGGTTGTTTACACTCCCCTTAACGGCACAGGTAACAAGCTTGTAAGAAGAGTTTTAAAGGAAATCGGCGTTGATGATGTAAGCATTGTTAAAGAGCAGGAGCTTCCCGACGGCAACTTCCCCACATGCCCCTTCCCTAACCCCGAAATCAGAGAGGCTTTGGAGCTTGGTCTTAAAATGTGCCAAGAAGTTAAGCCTGACCTTCTCTTAGCAACTGACCCTGACGCTGACAGAGTTGGTATTGCAGTTCCCGAAAAAGACGGCACTTACAGACTTATTACAGGTAACGAAACAGGTATTATGCTTACCGATTACCTTTTAAGAGTAAAAACCGAGCAGGGTACTTTGCCCGAAAACCCCATTATTGTAAAAACCATTGTTTCTACCCAGCTTGTTAAGCGTATCTGTAAAGATTACGGTTGCGAAATGGTTGACGTGCTTACAGGCTTTAAGTATATTGGTGAGGTTATTTTAGGCTTAGAGCAGAAGAGCGAAGAAAACCGCTTCCTTTTAGGCTTTGAAGAAAGCTACGGCTACCTTTCAGGCACTTATGTTAGAGACAAAGACGCTGTTGTTGCTTCTATGCTTATTGCTGAAATGGCGGCTTACTACAAAAAGCAGGGCAAGAGCCTTGCTGAGGTTATTGACTCACTTTATGACAAATACGGCTACTACCTCAACCGCACTCTTGACTTCTACTTTGAAGGTGCAAGCGGTATGGAAAAAATGGCTGAGATTATGGATAACCTCAGAAACAACACCCCTGAAAGCATTGACGGCAAAAAAGTTGTGGCGGTTTCCGACTACAAATTAAGCACCGCAACAAACCTTGAAACAAACGAGGTTGAGGTTATTAACCTGCCCAAGTCAAATGTGCTTTCCTATTCACTTGAAGGCGGCAATGCAGTTATTGTAAGACCATCGGGTACAGAACCAAAGATTAAGCTTTACCTTACATCTGTCGGCACTTCAAAGGAAAACACCTTGGAAATTATGGAGATACTTAAAATTGCTTCTGAGAAGCTTTTAGGCGTTGAATAAAAAAGAACGGCACTGCAAAAGCAGTGCCGTTTTTGTTATTTCATCGAAAGTGAGTCGTTTAAAAGCATTGTGCTGTACATAAAAAGTACATCGGAATTTGAAAAATCCACATACTGGTCCAAAATACTGCTATTAATATAGCGCAGGTCTACAAGGGTGATTTCGCTATAAGCCTTTGAAAGCAATGGAGTTATGCTTGAAGCAAAGGAATCGCGAAAAACAACAAGCCTTTTACCCTCTGCATTTTGAGGATTTTTCACCTTAACCACAGGCTGAGTGCCCGAAAGAAACATTTCGTAGGGGTCTTTGCTCTGTGCCTTGCTCATGTCATAAACCGCCTTTGCACCTTCTACTTCAAGGCTATCTATGGTGTCGTTTGTAAGATAGATTATGGTGTCGCTCTTAACCTTTAAAGCAGACTGACCTACATACACACCGTTAAATGGATAACGCAAGGTGTTTTCGGTGTAGGTGTCATTTAGGGTTTGCCCCATACTTTCTGCAAGGTGTTTTGCAACGTCTGTGATTTTTTCCTGTCGCCAATGTGTGTCGGTTAAATAGTAATCGTCAGCATTAAGGAAATCGGAAATTTCAATATACTCTGCATAAGGCATTTCGGTTTTGAAGTATTCCGAAAAAGCCTTGTAGTCAAGAGATAGATAGCCGTTTTGCCTTGCTATAAACATATTTTTGTCGGGAATTATTGTCAGATAAATCTTGTTATCAGCAAGGTAAGTCTCTTTTATTTTTGTAAAAAGCTCGGTAGCGTGCTGAGTCATTACAGGGTTTTCAGGGTATTGAAGCTTTGAGAGATGACCTTCTGCTACAAACAAACCGTTGTTGTCCTTTTGAGAAAAAGCATAAAGGCGGGTATAAGCCTTAAGGCTTCTGAAGGTGTCACGAAGCGGAAAACGGTCAGTGGAATATTTTTCGAAATCCTGAGAAAATTCGCCGGAGGAAATTGTATCGAAAGTAACCTTCGGAAAGCTTTCAAGTACTCTTCTTTCGCTTTCGGAGTAGTCCGGTGTTTTTCCGAAAAAGCACCAAAGAGAAAGCGAAAGCACAAACAAGCCGCTTAAGAGGACAGTCAATAGATTTTTAATTTTCATAATGCCCTCCTAAAATCTGAAATACAAAAAGGGATTAAACGAGCCGTCTACAAGATAAGCGGTGCATACTGCCAAAAGAATTAAGAACACCACAGGCTCAAGTACCTTTACGAATTTAGTTCCTTCAACAAGCCTTTTGGGCAAGGGTGTTGAACCTATAAGGGCAATCAGAAGCACCACGATATAGCTTCTGAAATAATATAAAGTTTCTACGCTTATAAAAGGTACATTTCCTGCACCAAACATTGAGCCTATATAGCTAAACGCTTCGCTCATTGATGAAGCGTTGAAAATCACAAAGCTTATCAGCACAAAGAAAATAAGGTAAATGTGGCTTAACACCTTTGATTTATTGAGGAATTTAAGCAGGAATACTTTCTCGATAACAAGAAGCAGTGCAAAATAAAGTCCCCAGACTATAAAGTTCCAAGCGGCACCATGCCAAAAGCCTGTAAGAAGCCACACAACAAAAATGTTTAAAAACATTCTTACTTTTCCTACACGGGAACCGCCCATGGGAATATAGACGTAGTCTCTGAACCAGGAGCCCAAAGAAATATGCCAGCGACGCCAGAATTCCGTTGCACTTTTGGAAATAAAGGGGTAGTTGAAGTTTTCCATAAAGGTAAATCCGAATATTTTGCCAAGGCCGATTGCCATATCGCTATAGCCGGAAAAATCGAAATAAATGTGCAAGGAAAAAGCAATTGCATAAAGCCAGTAGAAAGCAACGCTTTTATCATCGCTTGCTTTAAAGGTGTCGCAAAGCTCGCCAAGTACATTTGCTATAAGGATTTTCTTGGAAAGTCCAAGGATAAACCGCCTTACGCCTAAGGAAACCTTCTCAAGGCTGTGGGTACGGTTTGTAAGCTCTTTCTGAATATCGCTGTAGCGCACTATAGGGCCTGCAATAAGCTGAGGAAAAAGTGCAATATAAGCCGCTAAGTTTATGGGATTTCGCTGGGCTGGCACGTCTTTTCTATATACGTCTATATTATAGCTTAAAATCTGGAAGGTATAAAAGCTTATACCGATAGGCAGTGTAACCTGCAAAAGAGGTATGGAAAGCCCTGTTACTGCATTGAAGTTACCAATAAAGAAATCAACATATTTAAAATAAACCAAAAATCCCAACTCAACTGTAACGGCGAGAATAAGCCATAGCTTTTTTGCCTTTGGCACAAATTCCGTTAACATTCCGAAAACATAGCCAAAGGTAACGGTAATCAGCATTAACACAACAAGCCGCGGCTCACCCCAAGCGTAAAAAACAAGACTTGAGATAAGCAAGGTAAGGTTCTTTAGTTTTTTAGGTGTTACTGCATAAAGAAGCAGAACACAGGGCAAAAAATAATACAAAAAAGGAATACTCGAAAAAAGCATAATTCCTCCGCCTGATAAAAATTAAAGAGGTTAGCCCATAATAAGGGCAACCTCTTTATTAATTACTCTAATGTGATGCCGTCTTCTGCAGCAATTGCACCGTCATCGGGAGCAATATCCATACCGCCTACTGCACCGTCATCGCCTGCGGGCTCTTCTTCAAATTCTGTGGGACACATTACGAAAAATACTGTGTTGCCTACTGCTTCGCAAATCAACTCCTCTGCCTCTGTGCAGATGTTCCAGCGAAGATTAGCGTTGTCCTTAAGAGTGTTAACGAAAGCGTCAACTTCGCTCTCAGCTACTGTGAAGATGTAACCAACGAAAGGAATTGTACCAATCATAGGGCCAAACATAACACCCTCTTCAAAGCCTTTGATTTCGTCGTTGAAGCCATTGAGGAAGCCTTCCTCTACAGGCATTGTAGCAGGCATAAACTGGATTACTTCGTTTGTGAGTAAAGCGTCAGCGATTTCCTGAGGAGTTTTGTCAGCCATAGTTTTGAAGTCTGCAAGGAGCTTTGTACCTACTGTTGTGGGAGCAGGGTCTGTCTGAGGCTCTGTAGAACCTGTGTTGCCTGTGGTACAAGCAACAAGAGAAAGCATCATAAGAGATGCGAGGATAAGTGCAATAATCTTTTTCATTTTTGTTTCTCCTTTGATTTTAAATTAATTTATTTCGGCGGTATAGCTACCGTCATCATACTGAGTAAGGATAATTTCCTGTTTGCCAGAAAAGCTATTAAGCGTCATGGTGCTTTCTGTAAGCTCTGCCTTAGACTCTACTTCCCAAAAGAACGACACGTCGTCTTTGAAAGTTACGCTATTAACTCTTTCGCCGTTTTCAAGAATAAGTACACCTGACGAAACCGTAACCTTGGTTTTTTCGGTAAGTGTAATCTCAACAAGAATTTTTAAAGTCGGCAGAGCGCGCATATCAGCTTTACTTTCAGGAGCTAATTCACCAATCAAAACTGTATCCGTGTTAACAAGCTGTCCGTTTAAGAAAATTTCCGAATCGAAGTTACTTCTAAATCCTATTCCGAAAATAAGGATAAGACACGCCGCTAAAGAAGCCGCAAGAGGCAAAAGATAAATCTTGCTTTTCTTAGGCTTTGAGCTTAAAACTTTCTCATAAAGCTCTTGGGGCGCTTCAATATTACTATACGCCTCAAGCTGAGATTTATTAAACATTCTTTTCCTCCTTTAAAATATCACGGGCACGCTTAAGCCGCATTTTGGCACCTGAAAGTGTAATCCCCAAAACGTCGGCGGTTTCCTGCAAGGATAAGCCTTCGAGGCAGTGAAGGATTACGGTAGACTTGTACTTTTCGGGGATACTTGCAAGCACCTCGAAAAGCTCCTGTCTTGCTTTTGAAGCAGGATTTACAGGCTCAGTTTCACTTTCAGAGTGGAATTTAAGGCGAACCTTACGGCTTCTCAGCATATCGTGGCACCGATTAACGGTAACTCGCAAAAACCAAGCTTTTTCATGCTCGCTGTCTTTAAAAACAGGATTATGAGACATATATTTAATAAATACGTCCTGCACAGCGTCCTGAGCGTCCATATCACTTTGAAGCTCTGAAAGAGCAACACGATAGAGCATATCGGCATAAAGCTTATAGATTTCCTCTATATTCGGTTTTCGGCTTGCGAGGTTGTCCACTTTAAGCCCTCCTGATATATAAACGAATGAAAAGGCAAAAAGGTCACAATTTATTTGTGACCTCTTTAGTTTTTATACGGGTATCCAATGACCTATGTTGTGAGGATTCTCAATTTTTGCAATAAATTTCTGAATAGCGGTTGCGTCCTTGATATTTACCTTTGAGTCGGAGTTAACGTCGGCACTGAGTAAATCTCTTTGAGAAAGGTCGGAAATCTTTGCAACATATTTCTGGATAAGAGTTGCATCTTTTACATTTACCTTGCCGTTGTTATCTACGTCACCTAACATATACTGAGTGTCATCAGAAGGCGTGCTTGTACCGGGAACGATTATAGGTGTATCGTCCTCGTCTTGTGAGGGGTCAGTATTGGCACCCGTAGAGGATTCAGAAGGGTCGGTAGTTGTTGTGGGATTTTCGGGGTCAACAGGCAAGGTGGGATTTATAGGCTCAGAGGGTTCTGTTTCAGGAGGAATAATAACCTCAACCGCTTCGCCTATAGCAAAATCAATTTCTTTTGTAAGGGTTTTACCGCCGACAGTTTTTACTGTTGCAGAAAGCTTATATGTGCCAACCTCTGTGGCAGTCCACTTAGCAACGTTTCTTTCTGAGGTAATTTTATTGCCGTCAACTGCAAAGGTGATTTCGTAGTCTTCATCTGTGCCGAAAACCTCAGCAGAAAGGGTAAGCTCAGCACCAACACTTTGTGCGCTTGACTTATCGGCACCGAAGTTAAGCTCTAACGGAATTTCTTCTATAACTGTGTCCTTTAAAAGTGCACCTACACGGGCAAGAGGAACAGTAATATTATCGGCATCTTCCTTTTCGTGAGAGGTAGAAGGCTCATAGGAATATTCTTTATTTGCATTGTCAAGGCAAGCAGGGTCGTGGGGCAAAGTGTTCATTGCAGATGTGCCGAAGGTAGAAATAAGCATTGCACCGATACCATTTTGCTCAAGGTACTCCCTATTGATACCAAGATGCTCCATAGGAATTTTAATTTCATAGATAAAGCCGTCGTCAGCATCGTAGCCTTCGTCAAAGAAATTAACCCAGTTAGCGTTATCGGAGTAAGAATCGCCGATTTCGCGAGAGGAGCCGTAACCGTTTACGCCAATAATTTCTTTAGAAAGTGTGCCGTAATCCCAGGCTATTTCAAAACCGTTGCGGTTTAAAACACCGGGGTCATTTGTAGGTCTGCCGATATTAACGGACTCGGTGTAGTTGAAAAAGCCTTCTTCATCAAGAGGAATAATTGCGGCACCGCCGTTAGTATTAGCAGAATCAAAAGCAATAAAAGTATCGATGTTTGTATCAAATGTAAGACCTGAGCCCCAAACCGAGTCGGATTCTATCCACTTATTTGACTTAACGTCAAGCTCTCTGGCTTTGCCTGAAGCGTGGCTATCGGGGTCAACGCTTAACACCATAAACATGGGAAGTCCAGGATTCCAGATAGAGCCGTTGGGCTTTTGGGCTGAGAAAATGCCGTCGCCGCCTAAAACTGAGCTTACGTTTGCCATTTCCCACATAAAGTAAAGGTTTTCGTTATCCCAAGAAGCGTAAAGAGCGTAATCATCTACTGAACGTTCGTGAATTGCAGAAGGCATATAAACTCTGGGGTCGTCATTGGCAGCACCCTGTGCAATAAGCATAGAGCTGTCCCAATCAGCGGGATTGCCGTCAACGGTTATTGAGCTTGAGAATTTACCAAGCTGCATATCGGGGTTAGTTGCATAATTGCCGCCTAAAGCAGAAGTGGTTGAGCCGTCAGAAGGCGAATAAAAACTTGCTTCTGCAGGCTTAAAGGTTTTATAGTAATTAATTTTTGTTTCGGTAACTGTGCCGTCAGCACCCTCTGCTTTAAGAGTTAAAGTAATTTCACTGTTGCCGATTTTGCCCTGACCTACTGCTATAGTGGTACGCTCAGTGTATTCAAACTCAGCACCGCCGTCAACAGAGTAACTGCCCTTAACGGCGTTTTTAAGGTCGATGTCAACATTAAGTGCATCTGAGTTAAACTTTGTACCTGTTGCAACATAAGCAAAGCCGTAGGGCTTTGAGTCGGGCTTGCCGAAATCAACCCAATGCAAATCCTTGGAAAGCAGTTTGCACTCCCCTACATTAAGAGGCAAGCCGCCTGCTTCGGGATATTGCTCTGAGCCTTCCAAGTCGCCGTCTGAGCCGTCGTTGAAAATTATGTTTTCGTTTTTATAGGAGATGTCAAAAGTAAGGTAGTAGTAGCCTGTTTTTGAGTCAAAGCTCATTGCCTGACCGGGCCACTGGTCGTTTTCTTTAGTGCCGTAGGCATAGCAATAAACGTTTTCCCAGTTATACTCTGAATTATCGAAATAAACTATTGAGTCGCCCACAGGTGAGTCGGTTTTGGTGTAGGTGTAGGTTTTTTCGACTGCATCTTCACCTTCGCCTGCTTTAAGGGTAAGCACGAACTTGTCGCCTATCTTGCCGTCACTGCCGATTGTAAGCTTTTTGCCGCTTGCAAACTCAACGGCATTTTCTCCGTTTATGGAGTAAGTACCGCTCTCAGCACCTGCAACTGTAAGCTCAACTGTAATACTGTCGATAAAATCGCAGGACTCAACTGACGCAAAAACGCTGACGCCCAACGTGTCTAAGCTTGACCATGTAAGGTTCCAGCACTCGTTGCCATAGTCATTTTTTCCTGCGGATTTGCCTACAATTCCGATTTGACCGTTTTTAGGGAATTTTAAATTAACGGTCTGGTGAGGATTAGAAACATTTTCTGAGCCGCCGTCATTGATATTGAATTCTGTAAACGAAGAAGTCGCTTCAAAGGAATAAAGACCGCCACCCTCGTTATTCATCTTTACGCCGGGCCAGCTTGGTGCACCTGAGCCTGACCACCAGTAAACGTAAATATCATCGTTCCAGTCGGCAGGCTTCTGAAAGAAAAAGTATTCCCCCGCAGCGGCATTTGCAGAAATAGAAACGCCAAAAGCAGTGAATGCCAATAACAGAACTAATATAAGGCTTAGTAATTTTTTCATGGTTGTATCCTCCTTAAGAAATTTCACCCTTATATTATATATCTATTTCCACTTTTTAACAATACTTTTAACATAACAAAAATAAATTTTGTCTATTTTTACGACAATTTGGCAAAAAACAATAATTTAAAATATCTCGTTGCAACTTTATGCTTAAGTTGATATAATCATAAAAGAAATTGAGGTAGTATTATGAGAGAATTAACAGTAAACAAAAATGATGCAGGGCAACGCTTGGATAAATTTCTTTCTAAGAAATTTAAAACTATGCCAAAATCCCTTATGTACAAATACATCCGCATTAAGTGCATTAAGCTGAACTCAAAAAAGTGCAAAATCGATGATGTGCTTAAAGAAGGCGACGTGCTTACGTTTTACATAAAAGACGAGTTTTTTGAAGCACAGGCTGAAACTTTCGACTTTATGAAAGCTCCAAATAAGCTTGAGATTATTTATGAGGACGAAAACCTTTTGCTTATTGATAAGCCTCAGGGGCTTTTGGTACACCCCGACAAGGAGTATCACTTTGACTCACTTATTGCAAGGGTCAAGCATTATCTTTATGAAAAAGGCGAATACAGTCCAAAGGAAGAAAATTCCTTTTCCCCTGCAACCGTTAACCGAATTGACAGAAACACTGGCGGAATTGTAATTGCCGCAAAAAATCACGAGGCACTTAAAGCTCTTAACCTGCTGATGAAAGAAAGAAAGATTAAAAAATACTACCTTTGTCTTTGTGAGGGTATTTTTAAGAAAAAGGAAGGCTTAGTAGAAAGCGGACTTAAGAAAAACGAAAGCAAAAACCTTGTAACCAAGGTAAAAATAGGCGAAAAAGACAGCAAGGAGTCTCTAACCAAGTACAAAGTTATTGACGAAAAAGGCAGCTATTCATTAGTTGAATGTGAGCTTTTGACAGGCAGAACACACCAGATTAGAGTGCACATGTCAAGCCTTAAACACCCTTTGGCAGGAGACACAAAATACGGCGGAAAAGCCCTTAAGGCTCACGGTAATATCGGGCAGGCGCTTTGCTCGTACAAGCTTAAATTCACAGGCACAGAAGGCACCTGTGTAGAGTATCTTGAAAACAAAGAGTTTGAAGTTAATAATATTTGGTTTGCAAAAAACGGACAAATCTCAATTTGATTTGCCCGTTTTGTTTTTAATATAAAATTTTCATAAAAGCCGCCATTGTGCCGCGATTGCCTGCGGTGGCTCTGTGCGACCACAGAAGCTCTGAATTACATTTGGTGCAAAGGTCTGAAACAACGATATTCTCTTCCTTTACACCTGCGCTTTTAAGCAAAAGCTTGTTGGTAAGTGCAAGGTCTGCCAGATATTTGCCGCCGCTTAGTTTTTCTAAAACGGCAGTTGTGTCGATTTCGCCAAGTGCCATAAATTGCTGTGCACAGGTTTCGTCGATTTCATAGCAGCATTTGCCGATTACAGGGCCAATGGCACAAACTAAATCCTCAGCCTTTGTGCCGAAGTGCTCATTCATTGCTTTTACTGTGTTTACTGCAATTTTGCTGACGGTGCCGCGCCAGCCTGCATGGGCAAGACCGATAGCGTGGGTTTTGATGTCCACAAAAAACAGCGGAGTACAGTCGGCATAATATGTAACCAAGGTGACATCTTTGTCGTTGGTAATCAAGGCATCGGCAGAGGAAAAGACTCTTTCTTTTAAAATGCCGTGTCCCCTGTCTGCTTTGGTTACTTTCTGAACCTTTGCTTCGTGAATCTGGACAGAGCCGCATAAGCTTTCAAACTCAAAGCCTGCAGAGTCACACATAAGCTTATAATTTTCAAGCACCGTTTCCCTGTCGTCTCCTCTGCCAAAGGCAAGGTTCATGCTTTCGCAAACGCCCTGTGAAACTCCTCCCAAACGGGTTGAAAAAGCGTGGCGGATAAAGGGAATATCATTTAAAGCGTTATAGGTTAAATAAGGGGTGCTATCCCCTTTCAGGGTCATATTTTCAGAATTTACGGAAATATTCATTATTTCACCTCAAAACTATTTTACAACAGTACAAAACAACTTGCAAGTAAGGAATATATGTGATATTATAATTATACTATATTTTTTGAATTAAGGTGTCTTAAAATGGCAAAATTAAAAATACTTTTCGGTGAAAATATTATACCCAACTGCGACTACTGCCAGCACTGTGTGGTAGAAAGCGGCACAAACTTCTGCAAAGTAAAAAAGAGCATTAACGCTAAGGGCAAATGCTCAAAATTCACTTATAACCCTACAATGCGAAAGGTTACCCTTAAAGCCTTAGGCGACTATAGTATGGAAGATTTTTCACTTTAATAATTTTCAAAAGAAAAACCGCTCATAGGGGTTGTATCCGTAAGGACACAACCCCAGTTTTATTCGTCTTTGGCGAGTTATATTCTTCGCAGTTATATTCGCTACCGCCGAGTGATATTGCCTACGGCAGTTTAGGGCGAATATAACATCACTGTGAGACCTGTCTCACAATATCACTATATAAAATATTTTTTGAGATAGTAAAACGGATGTGCAGAAATTCTACACATCCGTTTAATATTTGTCTCATACCGTTACAAGCAGGGAAAATGTACGGCACATTTTCCACTTGTTAGGAGAACCTAAAACCCTTTTCTAAACAAATATCATCTATTCGATAAATTGGAATTTATTTAACTTCCAAACCGATAATAGCACGATGCATAAGCACAAGCCCTGTACTGAACAAAGCACCGCCGATAATATCGGTAAACCAATGTACACCCGAAACAAGTCTTCCAATTACCATAAATACGATAA
>JAFQVY010000013.1 GCA_017407755.1 Clostridia bacterium
AATAAAAATAAAGTAGTTTTGAAAAAGTTGCGAAATTTGTTGTTTTAAGCATAAAAAATACAGTATAGCCGCTTGACTATACTGTATTTTCTGTTATCCCACTCGGCTTTTGTATTTCTCCGTTAAGGACAACACGCTTTAAGCCGTGTGCCTTTTTTTGTTTAGATTTTAGATATAAGGATAAGAAGCGTAATCGAATGCGCCGTTTTCATCCTGTGTATCAAGGAGGTAGAAGCCGAAGTCTAACTGCTCTGTGAGGCTGATGTTGACAGACTGATTTGTACCGTCTGTAAAGATGATATAAGTAAGACCTGCGGGTACATCGTAAACATATCTGTCTTCACCGTACTCGTTGGTGTCTAAATATGTCATAGCTTCGCCGGGCCACTCAGCGTTCTTGTTGTCCATATCGTCCCAGCAATATGCATAAACAGTACCTGTCCAACGCTTGTTGTTAGAGAAGCAAACTGTGTATGAATCCGGATAAGGAGGCTCATAAGGATCTGTGGGATCGGGCTCGATAGGATCAGTTACAACAGGCTCAGCTGTTGTAGGCTCTGTAACTTCAGGCTCAGCTGTTGAGGGCTCTGTTACAACGGGAGCAGCTGTTGTAGTAACCTCAGCAGGCTCAGTAGTTGTTATGGGAGCAGTGGTTGTTGCAGGAGCAGCAGTTGTAGCAGAAGTAGTTACGGGGTAAGTTACCCACTCGCCGGTGCCGGGAAGTGCCTCGCCAACTGCATAAGGAATTTCCATCTTAGCAATGAACTTCTGGATAACTGTTGCGTCCTTAACGTTAACGTTGCCGTCACCGTTTGCATCAGCGCAGGTTAAGCCGTCGCCTACAAGCATAAGGAGAAGCGCAGCGTGCTTCTGAACGAGAGTTGCATCCTTGATGTTAACAACTTCACTTAAGTCAGCATCGCCAAGGTAGAGAGGATCAACATAATAACCGGGGTTAGTTGCTGTTGTGCCGGGGTCAACTGCAGAAGTACCTGTGGGAATCTGCTGTGTGGGAGCAGTACTTGTCTCGCCTGTTGAAGGAACTACTACAGAAGAAGGCTCTGTAGAAGCTGTTGAAGAAGGCTGAATATTTGCATTATAGAGGTAAACTACACAGATAGAACCTGCAACTGCATAACCCTCAGCATTTGTAGGAATGATAGCCTCGCCTAATTCAGCCTTAGGCTTAGTTTCATATTTGAAAGTGTTGGAAACGCTCTTATAAGACTCTCTTTCGTCCTCAGCAAGCTTCTCGCCTGTTTCTGCATCGATATGAGAAACAACGATATCTGTGTTGAAGCTTAACTTCTTATTCTTAACGTACATTGTACCGGAAGCAACATAGCCGGGCTCACCGTTAAGGGGCTCCTGCTGTCCGCCGCCCATGTTGTGGAACATAACATTACAGCTTGTGATGTGATAATCAAGCTTAGAGTTAGCGTCAGAGATAGAGTGCTTATACCAGTTATTTGTAGAGGTTTCGGTTGAAGGAAGCTCAGAAAGGTTTGTTACCTTTGTCATACGCTGTGCCTTTTCACCCCATGCGCCCAAAGGCTTATCCTCTGCATCTGTGTAAGCGTACATACCAACCTGTGACCAGTTGTTTGAGTTGTAGTAGTAAACATCAATGCTTTCTACCTGAAGCTGTCTGTAAACAAATGTGATAACCTCAGGCTTGGAAGAATCGAATGTGCCCTTGTAGTTTGCGGGATACTTAGAGGAAACGAGCTCGTAACCCGATACGTTGGAGAAAGGAAGGTTGAATTCTTCGCCGTTAAGCATACGGAATGTGATATCCTGAGAAATAGACTCGCCCTTTTCGTCAACATACTTGATTGTTACATAGCCGTCTGTATTGAAGCTCTTATATGTGATAGTAACTTCAACATCCTGACCTGCCTCAACTGTGCCGTAGTATGTGTTACCAAGCTTTGTACCAGCGTTTGCCTCAATGGACTCTACAGTGTGGTTGAACATTGTGTAGTTATCGGGAACTGCACGCCATGTATCGCCCACTGCATAGAGAGCTTCTGTAGTTTTGATCTCTTTGCCGTCTGCAACGTGCTTAACTGTAACCTTTTCATAGGTTGCAGAAGTGGCAGTTGTTTCGCCCTGAACAAGAATTGCAGAGCCGTTTGCAGGAACGCTGTAATTGCCGCTTGCTGTGCCAAGAGCTGTAAGACCAGCCTTAGTACCATCAGCAACTACTGTCCATGTGCCTGCGGGAAGTGCAACGGAACCTGCACCGCCGTTATTTATAATAACAACTGCCTTTGACCACTCGCCGGCCTTAGAGTTGTTAAGGGAGTAAGCGATGATGTTGGAGCTTGTGTTAATAAAAGAGGGACTTACAACATTAGAGGAAGAACGGAAGGGGCTGAACGCATTTCTGATTTCGCGAAGGCCCTTAACGTAAGCAACCTCAGTTGCATAAGTTTCAATTCTCTTCCAATCGAAGGCATTTACGTCGCCGAGGTTGTAGGAGTTACCGTTGCCGTACTTTGTACGTGCAAACTCTGTACCAGCGAGCATAAAGGGAACGCCCTGAGATGTAAAGAGGTAGGTCATAGAGCTTCTGAACTTACTTCTAAGGGTTGCATCGGTAGAATCGTACTTTCCGCTACCTGCAAGATTATCCCACCATGTAACGCCGTCGTGGCAGTCAAAATATGTAAGAGACTTGTTGGGCTTAAGACCGGCTTTGGTTGTAGATGTGATACCTGCTTTTACAACAGAAAGATTTGCCTTAGGGTCATTCTTAAACCATTTCTGAATATCATCTCTTGTTGCATCGTTGAAGCAACCAATTCTTTCAGAAAGCTTTGCAGCGTTGTTGATTGTACACTGGTTAGCAGCATTAAGACCTGAGAAATCGCCGTTACCTGTCCAAGGCTCACCATACATAATAATCTTCTTGCCTTCGCCGCCGTACATACCGTCAAACATTGAACGGATTTCGTTCATAACCTGATAGTCGTGTGCACCCATAAGGTCAAAACGGAAGCCGTCGATGTGATACTCTTCTGCCCAGTATTTAAGGGACTGCTTCATATAGTTTCTGAACATTGCCTTATCTGTAGCAAGTGTGTTACCGCAAGCAGTACAGTTGATGTACTGTGTAGCACTTGACATACGGTAATAGTAACCGGGAACAGTATAGGTAAAGGGAGACTTATCAGAACCGAAGGTGTGGTTATAAACAACACCCATGATTACAGTTATGTTTCTGTCGTGAAGAGCCTGAACCAATTGCTTAAATTCCTTGATTCTTACGTTACCGTCATAGGGGTTTGTGGAATAAAGGCCTTCGGGAACGTTGTAGTTCTTGGGATCGTAACCCCAGTTGTAGGACTCGTCGTTTCTTTCGTCACCTGATGCAAAATCGAAGGGACACTGAATGTGAACAGCCTTGATGCCCTGCTCAACTAAATAGTCAACGCCAGTGCTCTTGCCGTTATAAGTAAGACCGCCCTCAACAAAACCGAGGAACTTGCCCTGATACTCGTCGCTTACACCTGAATTATCGTTGGAGGTAAGGTCAGCAATGTGAACTTCCCAGATACCTTCGTCTGTTACCTGGTCCTGGAACACGTGCTCATCATTTTCCCAACCCTCAGGGTCAGTGGAATCGAGGTCAACAACCATTGAACGGTTGCCGTTTACACCGCAAGCTTTTGCATAAATATCATAAGTTTCAATTGCACCGAGCTTTGTGGTATCTACTGTGTATGTATAGTATACATCCTTGTAGTCGCCGTCAAGTGCAACTGTCCAAACGCCGCTTGCATTGTCTTTGGTAAGTTTGTGTGTGCCGAGGTTTTCAGCACCGTTTTCAAGGTCGGAGCCTGTGGCATAAAGATTAAGCACAATGCTCTTAGCTTCGGGAGACCAAACCTTCCAAGTTGTCTTGGCGGGGGTATAGGTACTACCTAAATCTGTGCCGTTGTAGGCTTTGTTTTCAAGGTAATTTACATTGTAGTAGCTACCTAAAGCGCCTGTCTCGGCTGTTTCGACCTCTGCTGCATCAGCAGTTAAGCAGATAGTGGTTAAACCGGCTATCATTAACATTGCCAACACAAGAGAAATCAGTCTTTTGAGTTTCATTAAATCCTCTCCTTCTAATGCACATACCTGTGCAATTTATTCATTAGAATTGTATCACAAATTTTAATACAAATAAATACTTTTCTTATCTTTTTGTGCTCGCTTATTACACAAGATTTTTTGACGATATTTGTTAAATATAGACAACGCCCCTTTGTAATTACGATGATAATCACAAAGGGGTGTACAAAATTTACTTAATATTAATGTCTGTAAAGCCCACTCCGAAGGCGGTGCCTAAGGAAAGGCAGATGCTTGAGGGTACGTCGGAAAAATAAAGCCCTATGGCGGTGCCGTCGTGAAGGAGGCGAACCTCAATTTGTCTGTGAAGAATTGAGGACACATCGTGAGAAAGAAGGCTTCCGTATTCTTCGCTTAAGTTGAAAAGCTTGGCGTAGCCTCCCCTGTCTTTATAAAGCTTATTGTCAACGGTGTAATTGGCAATGCTTATAATCACCTTTTCGCAAAGTCTGCCAGAATTCAAGGCTTCCTTACAGGTATCTGCAACAACATTTGCAAGGTAGCGGTGAAGCTCAATAGCCCGTGCACAGTTTTCGGGACTCGATGAAGTATCAAGTTCCATGTGCATTGAAGGTTTTGTAGGAAGCTTTATAAACTCCGAAATGTCGCCGTCTTTTTTCTTTATAATAGAACGTTTTAAATTGGTCTGGCCAAAATCAAGAACCGCGGCACTGTCGCAGGACTTTGGCAAAAGCTTTGCACAACCCATTGTACCTATATGCGAGCCATTGTCAAAAAGCATAATGTTATAGGGAGTCTCCCCTGCCATATCGAATACGTAAAGTATCTGCTCTTTAAGGCGTCTGCCTAAAAGTCCGCCTGAAAGACCGCCTGTTAATATAACGGTTTTAAGGTTTGCCCAATAGTCCCAATGTACATCTGTCCAATCATAACGGACTGCTCGGTTTTTTGGGTGACCCTGTTTTAAGGTAAGAAGTATTACTCCCAAGCGAGTGCCGTATTTGCGGACAATAGCGTCTGCCATAGTTTTTTCCATTATATTTTCGCTATAGGTTGCGTCGTCTAAAAACTTAGGAAGATTTTGGTCAGTATAAGCTGAAATATCCACTCCCCTTTTCTGAGCAAGCTCTTTAATTTCTTTTGAAATAAGACCTGCAGAGAAAACCTGATTTGCACTTTTGCCGATTATGTCGTCTGCTATGCCTTTAATAGGAATATAGGCGATTATGCCACGGTTAACCGAGCAAAGAGAGGTTACATATTCGGTTTTTGTTTCTTGTGAATATGAAAGGAAGGGATTTTTCATAAAATACTCCTTAACTGCCTGCCGACTCGTACGCTTTAACACCTAACTTCCAGATAAGCTGAGAAAGCAGGAAAAGTATAACCGACACGCCTACGGTAACGCCCAAGCTCCACACGCTTTCGCCTCTTAAAATATAAATTGCAGGATAATAAGCCGTAAGAGCAAAGGGTAAAATATAGGTGATAAAGGTTTTGATAAACCTATTATATATCTTTGTGGGATAACTTGCAAATTCATTTGTCATATAGCACATGTGGGTAATGTGACCGCTTCGTTTTGTCCAGAAAGAAATAGCGGCAGTGCCTGTTTTGACAGAAGTGTAAATCATAATGGCAAAGGGCATTACAAGTGCCACGGGAATAAGCCTGAGCCAATTTATGTCGGCGGCAATCTCAGCAGGCATTGAAAGGACACTGTAAAGAACAAGCACAACACCTACGAACAAGTCGCCAAAAGCATCGACACAAAACTTTTCGGTTAAAACATAAAACCAACTGTTTACAGGTCGGGTAAGGTATTTGTCAAAGTCACCTTTGGCAACCACCCAATATCCCATTCCCCACAGGTTATCAAAAAGCAGATGGTCTATACCCTTGGGTATCAGGGAAAAGCCATAGATAAAAAGCACCTCGTTAAAGGTCCAAGAATCCACTACCACTCCCCCCTCTTTATATGTAAGAGCAGGAATGGCGGCAAACATTATGCCCAAGGTAAGCACCTTTACTGCTTGCACAAGCACAAAGCCTATGGCACCTAAAAGGAAATCCACCTTGTATTCCATAAGCTTTTTTAAGTCCTGTGCTATAAATATACGGTGAAGTCTCAAATATTTTCTCATACTCTTAACCTCCGTGTACCACAAGGCGTTTCATAGCAAGGCGAAGCACAAGCTTTGAGATAAGTGCAAAAATCACCAGCCAGAAAATCTGCAAGCCAAGATAAAAGAGAATATGCGGCAAATCGTACATTCCCATATAAATCATAACGGGAGTATAGGAAAGAGATGCAAAGGGTAAAAACTGCAGCACCTGACCAAATGCACCCATAAATGCAAGAGGCACTGTTGCACCTGAAAGGAAGTCCACCACGGCACCCTTTATAATATCTGTTCCCCACAGGTTTTTCAGGAAGAAAGCAAGAAAACCGTAGGAAAGATTGAAATAGAAATTAATGCCATAAGCAAGCACCATGCTTAAAAGGAATAAAAAAAGCATTGGAAGCTGAAGCATAAGCCTGCCATTAATTACAAAGCGGTAAATCTCAACCCCTGCGGTAATCGGCAGAAATATAAGAGAAAAGCTTATTATTTTGTTGCCAAGTTCCTGAAAAAGAAAGCACATATCAAAATCAATGGGCTTTATCATTCGCATTACCACTGAGCCGTCTAATATTTCCTTGCCGATAGCGTAAGAGCCGTCGGAGTAGGTTATGTAACCTGAAAGAAAGGAAATAAAAAGGTAAACCACCATATTATCGTAGCTAAAACCGTAAAGAGTTTCCTGAGAGGAGCTTTGAAAAACCGCTTTCCACACAAAAAACATTACAAAGCACTTCATAATTTCACCTAAAAGAAAGAAAAGGAAATTCGCTCTGTAGGTGACACTTTCCATTATGCCTGCTCTGGTAAAGGGAGCGTATTTACGGATTTTTGTCACAGAGCACTCCCTCCTCCCTTATAAAGACGGCGGATAATCTCCTCAATATCGGCATCCTTCACGCTTATGTCCTTGACGTGAACCTTTGAAAGGGTGAAGCTGAGCATTTCTTCGACGGAAGCTGTGTCAGTATTAAAGCGAACCTTAACATCAGTTCCCTTTGCTTCAACCTTAAGGTCATCGTCGGCAAAGTTGAATTCCTCGGCATAGGTTAACTTTTCCATATCTTCGGCTTTTGTAAGCTCAAAGCTGAGCTCTCGCATCTGACCGTAAAGACTTCTGAGCTTTGATAGCTCGCCGTCAAATACCTTTTTACCCTTGTCAATCATAACAATTCGTTTGCACAAAAGCTCGATATCCTCAAGGTCGTGGGTTGTAAGGATTACGGTTGTACCGCTTTCTTTATTAATACGCTCAATTGCTTTGCGGATATTATCCTTTACCACAACGTCCAAGCCTACTGTAGGCTCGTCAAGGAAAAGCACCTTTGGGTTATGCAGAAGCGCCGCCGCAATGTCAGCTCGCATTCTTTGTCCTAATGAAAGGGTACGGACAGGACTTGTAATAAAATCTTCAAGGTCTAAAACCTCGTTTAAAAAAGCCATTCTCTTTTTATAGTCCTCGTCGTTGATATCGTAGATTTCCTTTAATACCATATAGGTTTCGCGAAGTGCCAAGTCCCACCAAAGCTGGGTACGCTGACCGAAAACCACACCGATTTCCTTAACGTATTCCTTGCGGCTTTCTGTGGGAATATGGCCGTTAATGCGGCAAAAGCCTTCGCTGGGTGTCAAAATACCCGTAAGCATTTTTATAACCGTAGATTTGCCTGCGCCATTGGGGCCGATAAAGCCGATAACCTCCCCTGCTTCTACATCAAAAGAAATGCCGTCAACAGCTTTTACGATATCGTACTTTGGCTTAAAAAGTGCTTTTATGCTGCCCTTTAAACCCGGCTCTTTAATGGCTTTTTTAAAGTGTTTTTGCAGGTTTTCTACGTGTATCATAGAATTATTATACATATAAATACCTCCTCTTACTTCAAACTGAAGCAGAGCTCACTTGAAATAATCACCTATAATTGATACAATAAACAAGGTGATTTTATGATTTGCAAACTTTGCCCCCATAAATGCGGGGCGTTAAGAACTAAAGATACAAGCGGCGGAAAATGCTCGCTTACTCTTACTCCCAAGGTTGCAAGGATTGCTCCTCACTTTTGGGAAGAACCGCCTATAAGCGGAGCAAGAGGCAGCGGTGCCGTATTTTTCAGCGGTTGTACCTTAAGCTGTGTTTACTGTCAGAACTACGAAATTTCAGCAGAAAACAGAGGAACTCCCATCACGGCCAAGGAGCTCTCTGAAGAATATAAACGACTTGAAGCTATGGGCGTGCACAACATAAATTTAGTAAGTGCCACCCAATTTTTGCCCGAAATAATTAAAAGCTTTGAAATATACAAACCCAATATTCCTGTGGTTTATAACACAGGAGGTTTTGAAAGGGTCGAGACACTGAAAGCCCTTGAGGGTATTGTGGATATTTATCTGCCTGATTTTAAATATTCGGACGACAAACTGGCCCTTGAATATTCGGGTGCCGAAAATTATGTAGAAACTTCCCTTTCTGCCCTTAGTGAGATGATAAGGCAAAAAGGCAAACTGAGTCTTGATGATAACGGTATAGCACAAAAGGGCGTCCTCGTACGCCACTTGGTGCTTCCAAATCACACAAGAAACAGTATTGAAGTGCTTAATATTCTCAAAGAGAATTTTGGCGATTTGCTTACATTAAGCTTAATGGGTCAGTACACCCCTTGTGGCAAAGCCTGTGAACACCAAAAGCTTTCAAGAAAAATCACCAAAAGAGAGTACCAAAAAGTGTTATGTCACCTTTTGGATTTAGAAATTGAGGGGTATTCGCAGGAGCTGACATCGGCAACAACGGAATATATTCCTCAATGGGATTTTGAGGCTAAGTAACTTTACCTCTACCCTCTATTAAGCTATATTGCTAATGCATAAATGCAGATAGCACAAAATAAACCCCCGTGCCACTTTATGCAGGCACGGGGTTCGTTTGCTTATTTTGCAAAATCGACAGCTCTTGCCTCGCGGATAATGTTAACCTTAATCTGACCGGGATATTCCAAATCAGCTTCGATTTTCTGACATATCTCACGTGCAAGGGGAATCATTTTTTCGTCACTTACAACCTCAGGCTTAACCATAATGCGGATTTCTCTACCTGCCTGAATTGCGAAAGATGACTCTACGCCCTCAAAGCTGGAGGCAACTTCCTCTAACTTCTCTAAACGTTTAATATAGTTTTCCAGATTTTCACGTCTTGCTCCGGGGCGTGCGGCAGAAATTGCATCAGCCGCCTGAACAAGGCAGGCTACAACTGTTTTAGCCTCAATGTCACCGTGGTGAGCGTGAATAGCGTGGATAACTGCATCGCTTTCCTTATACTTTCTGGCAACGTCAACGCCAAGCTCGATATGGCTGCCTTCCATTTCGTGGTCAAGCGCCTTACCGATGTCGTGAAGAAGACCTGCACGCTTTGCGGTAGCAGGGTCCATTCCAAGTTCCGATGCCATAATACCTGCAAGGTAGGAAACTTCAAGAGAGTGGTTGAGTACATTCTGACCGTAGCTTGTGCGGTAACGAAGACGACCTAAAAGCTTAATAAGCTCGGGATGTATTCCGTTAACACCTGCTTCGATAACAGCGTGCTCACCTGCCTGTTTGATTGTAGCCTCCACCTCACGTCTTGCCTTGTCAACCATTTCTTCGATTCTTGCAGGGTGAATTCTGCCGTCGGAAATAAGCTTTTCAAGGGATACACGGGCAATTTCACGTCTTACAGGCTCAAAGCATGAAAGTGTGATTGCCTCAGGTGTGTCGTCGATAATAAGGTCAACGCCTGTTAATGTTTCGATTGCACGAATGTTTCTGCCCTCTCGGCCGATAATACGGCCTTTCATTTCGTCATTTGGAAGAGGCACAACAGAAACGGTAGCCTCGGCAACGTGGTCTGCTGCTAAACGCTGAATAGCAAGCGAGATAATGTTGCGGGCTTTTTTGTCGGACTCGTCTTTGAGCTGCTGCTCAAAGTCCATAATTTTTGTTGCCTTTTCGTGGTCAAGCTCGTCGTCAAGACGCTGGAGCAGGTAGGTCTTTGCCTGCTCCTGAGTGTAGCCCGAAATACGCTCAAGCATTTCAAACTGACTTTTCTTAACCTGTTCAACCTCAATGAGTTTGTTGTCAACGTCCTTGAGCTTCTTTGCGACATTTTCCTCCTTACGCTCAAGCTGGTCCATCTTTTTGTCTAAAGACTCTTCCTTTTGCTGGATACGTCTTTCCTGACGCTGAACCTCTTTGCGTCTTTCGTTAATGTCTTTGTCTGCTTCGTTTCTTAATCGATGAATTTCATCTTTGCCTTCAATAACGGCTTCTTTTTTCTTAGCCTCAGCTGTTTTCATTGCATCCGAAATAATTCTGTTTGCTTCCTGCTCGGCACTGCCGATTTCCTTTTCGGCGAAATTCTTACGGATTGCTATACCGATAACAACACCGATTGCGAAAACTGCTGCGGCAGCTATGATTAGACCGATTGCTAACCATAAATTCATTTTGACACCTCCTAAATTTGATTCTTTTTCATCAGAGTCAACTTGCGGTGCCGTTAAACTATAGAGATAAACAAATCCTAATAATTCTTAAATAAAATGAAAAAAGACGGAAAACCCAAAAGGCACGGTGCCTTTAAGCTTTAAACACCATGCTGAGATATCCGTCTAAAATCTATTTCGAAAAAGTTAAATCAGAAAAATGGATATCTATATATAACGGCTCACTAAGAGTCCAATAAAATAATGGTAAACCGTAAATCCCGCGAAAAAAGCGACAAAAATGAACGGATTGTCACTAAACACATATCGCTTCATTTATGGTTTATAAATTAAACTGCGGGAAACCGCTTTGAGCATAGCAAAAACTATGTCCTTTATAATACTAAAGTAAACAAGGTGAATTGTCAAGAATATTTTACTATCTTTTTCGCATAATTTAATAAGAATATAGCTAAAATTTATATTCTCAATGTATTTTTTGCATAAATTTTATATCAATAGAGGGTGTAATGTCTTTAGATTTTACAAAATAAGTTAAATTTTTATCAAAGTCTTGAAATCTCAGTAAAAAAGCATTACAATATAGTTACCAAAAATTACAGGGAGGACAAACTACTATGTCTATTAAAGTTGGTATTAACGGTTTCGGCCGCATTGGCCGTCTTGCATTCAGACAGATGTTCGGTGCTGAGGGCTACGAAGTTGTAGCTATCAACGACCTTACAAGCCCTGACATGCTTGCACATCTTCTTAAGTACGATTCCGCTCAGGGTCGCTACGCTCTTGCTGACAAGGTTCAGAACACAGAGAACTCCATCATCGTTGATGGTCAGGAAATCACAATTTATGCTGAGAAAGACGCTAACAACATCCCCTGGGGTGAGCTCGGCGTTGAAATCGTTTTAGAGTGCACAGGCTTCTACTGCTCTAAGGATAAGGCTATGGCTCATATCAATGCAGGTGCTAAGAAGGTTGTTATTTCTGCTCCTGCAGGCAACGACCTTAAGACAATCGTTTACGGCGTAAACGAGAACACACTCACAGCTGATGATCAGATCATTTCTGCTGCTTCCTGCACAACAAACTGCCTCGCTCCCATGGCTAAGGCTCTTAACGACCTTGCTCCCATCGAGAGCGGTATCATGGCTACAATTCACGCTTACACAGGCGATCAGATGATTCTTGACGGTCCTCACAGAAAGGGCGACCTCAGAAGAGCAAGAGCCGGCGCTGTTAACATTGTTCCTAACTCCACAGGTGCTGCTAAGGCTATCGGTCTTGTTATTCCTGAGCTTAACGGCAAGCTCATCGGCGCTGCTCAGAGAGTTCCTGTTCCCACAGGTTCTACAACTCTTCTCTTTGCAGTTGTTAAGGGTGCTGTTACTAAGGAAGAAATCAACGCTGCTATGAAGGCTGCTGCTTCTGAGTCTTACGGCTACAACGAGGATCAGATCGTTTCCTCCGATATTATCGGTATGAGATACGGCTCTCTCTTCGATGCTACTCAGACAATGGCTATGCAGCTTGACAACGGCACAACTGAGGTTCAGGTTGTTTCTTGGTATGATAACGAGAACTCCTACACATCTCAGATGGTTAGAACAATCAAGTATTTTGCAGAGCTTAAGTAATTTAATTACAAACTGTAATTTGCAGGCAATCCGAAAGGGTTGCCTGTTTTTTTATGCAAGTTTTGGCAAATTGTTGATTTGCACTAATATTAAAAATCATACACACAACAATGTAGCAATATGCACAAACCAAAAGAATAATTTTCGGCAATATTATTTTAGTATAAGGTTGAAAAAAGCTAATAAGTTTGGTACAATAGTAAGCGTGAAATAGTATATCTTATTTTGCAAATATATTGCATAAAGGAGAAGATAGAAATGATTTATCAATTAAACGAAGACAGAGACCACATTCAGCTTTACTATGATGGCGACGCCGTAAGAGCTTATGACTTTTTCGGTGCCCACTTAGAAAACTGGGACGGCAGAGACGGCGTTGTGTTCAGAGTATGGGCACCTAATGCAAAAAGCGTTTCTGTTGTGGGTGACTTCAACGGCTGGAATCAGGAAGCCAACTTCATGTACAAAATTAACGAAGGCGGCATCTGGGAAGTATTTATCGAGGGACTTGGTGCTTTTGCAATTTACAAGTTCTGTGTTGAAACTCCTTGGGGCGAAAAGCTTTTAAAATCTGACCCTTATGCTTTCCATACTCAGACCAGACCCGACAACGCTTCTGTCGTTTATTCTTATAACAACCACATCTGGAGAGACGAGCCTTGGTACATTAAAAAGGCTGAGAAGCATCACTTTGAAAAGCCTCTTAACATTTACGAGGTACACGCAGGCTCCTGGAGAAAGTACGCCGACGGCAATACCTTCTCTTACGCTAAATTGGCTGAGGAGCTTATCCCCTACGTTAAGGAAATGGGCTACACTCACATTGAGTTTATGCCTATGACAGAATATCCCTTTGACGGCTCTTGGGGTTATCAGGTAACAGGCTACTTTGCACCTACTTCCCGCTATGGCTCACCTGACGATTTTATGGAGTTTATCGACAAGTGCCACGAGGCTGAAATCGGTGTTATTATCGACTGGGTTCCTGCCCACTTCCCCAAGGACGCTCACGGTCTTGGCCGCTTTGACGGTATCCACTGCTATGAGTATGAGGACAGCCGCAAGGGCGAGCACAAGGAATGGGGTACATACGTATTTGACTATGCAAGAAATGAGGTTGTAAGCTTCCTTATTTCCTCCGCTATGTTCTGGATTGACAAGTATCACATTGACGGTATCCGTGTTGACGCTGTTGCTTCTATGCTTTATCTTGACTACAACCGTAAAGACGGTGAGTGGGTTGCTAACTGCTTTGGCGGCAAGGAGCACCTTGAGGCAGTTGAGTTCTTAAAGAGACTTAACACTGCTGTGCATCTGCACCACCCCACAGTTATGATGATTGCTGAGGAAAGTACATCTTGGCCTATGGTTACACGCCCTGTTTATGACGGCGGTTTAGGCTTTGACTACAAGTGGAATATGGGTTGGATGAACGATATGCTTCACTACATGTCCCTTGATCCCCTTTGGAGACCTTTCCATCACGACAACCTTACTTTCAGCTTCCTTTACGCTTTCTCTGAGAAGTTCCTGCTCCCCATCTCTCACGATGAGGTAGTTTACGGCAAGGGCTCTCTCATTAACAAGATGCCCGGCGACTACGATATGAAGTTTGCAGGCGTTAGAGTTTTCTACTCCTATATGATGGCTCACCCCGGTAAGAAGCTCACATTCATGGGCTCTGAAATCGGTCAGTTTGACGAGTGGCAGTGTGAAAACGAAATTCAGTGGGGACTTTTACAGTACGAAAAGCACCAGAAACTTAATCACTTCTTTGCCGACATCAACAAGTTCTACAAGGACAACGCTCCTATGCATACTGTTGATTTTAACTGGGAAGGCTTTAACTGGATTCACCACGACGACTACAACCAGTCTGTAATCGCTTTCCGCAGAATTGACACCGAGGGCAATGACATTGTTGTTATCTGCAACTTCCAGCCTATGTACCGTGAAAACTACAGCATTGGTGTTCCCCAGTACGGTGTTTACTCTGAGGTATTCAATTCTGATGATGCACAGTACGGCGGTAACGGAATTTCTAACGGTCAGGAAATCAAAACTGCTGATGTTGCTCTTCACGGACTTGAGCAGTCCATTACTCTTAACCTGCCTCCTATGAGTGCTATTTACCTCAAGTGCACTCAGGTTCTTGAGAAACCTAAGAAGAAGGCTGCTAAAAAGACTGCAACCAAGAAGGCAGCTACAAAGAAAACTGCTGCAAAGGCAGAGGAAAAGAAGCCTGCAGCTAAGAAAACAACAAAGAAAGCTACAGCAGCTAAAACAGAAGAAAAGCCTGCTGAGAAAAGGCCCGCAGCTAAGAAGACAACAGCTAAAAAAGCTGAGGCCAAAAAGACTGAAACCAAGGCAACAAAGGAAACTAAATCCGACAAAAAGTAAGTCGGTGTTCGTGTAAAATTAACGGGCGAAGTATAATACCTTTATGCTTCGCCCTATTATTTAAATGCTTATTCAAACGTAAGAAGGTGTAATTATGTATCCCAAACAAGAGGTTGTAGCCATGCTGCTGGCCGGCGGTCAGGGCTCCAGACTCGGTGTGCTTACCAAAAGGCTTGCAAAGCCTGCCGTGCCTTTCGGCGGTAAGTACAGAATTATTGACTTTCCCCTTTCTAACTGTGCAAATTCAGGCATTGAGGCTGTTGGTGTTCTTACACAGTATCAGCCTTTAGTCCTTAATGAATATATAGGCAACGGTCAGCCTTGGGATTTGGACGGTATGCACTCAGGTGTAACCTGTCTTAGCCCCTATCAGGCTGTTGAGGGTGCTGAGTGGTACTCGGGCACTGCCAATGCCATTTATCAGAACATCGCTTACATAGACCGCTATCACCCTGATTTTGTAGTAATTCTTTCGGGCGACCATATTTACAAGATGGATTATTCCGAAATGATTGCTTACCACAAAGAAAAGGGTGCCGACTGTACAATTGCGGTTATTGACGTTTCTTTAGAAGAAGCAAGCCGTTTCGGCATTCTTAACACAAACCCCGACGGCTCGATTTACGAGTTTGACGAAAAACCAAAGCACCCCAAGAGCACAAATGCATCTATGGGCATTTATGTTTTTAATTGGGATAAGCTCAGGAAATATCTTATTGAGGACGAGGCTAAAGAAGACTCAGACCACGATTTTGGTAAAAACGTGCTTCCTGCAATGCTAAATGCCGGCGAGAAGATGTTTGCCTATTCCTTTGAAGGCTACTGGAAAGACGTTGGCACAATCGACAGCCTTTGGGATGCTAATATGGATATCTTAAATCCCCACGTTTCTCTTGACCTTAAGAATGTATATTCAAGAAATCCCATGATGCCTCCCCACTATTTAGGCGAGAATGCAGAGATACAGAACTCTATGTTGGCCGACGGCTGCGACGTTGACGGTAAGCTTGAATTTTCAATTTTATTCTCAGGCGTTACTGTAGGCAAAGGCGCTGAAATCAATTCATCTATCATTATGCCCGGTGCAGTTATTGAGGAAGGTGCAAAGGTACTTTACTCTATTGTTTCAGAAAATGCACATATCGGCAAAAATGCAGTTATCGGCGGTTACCCTGAGGATTATCCCAACCGTGACGACTGGGGCGTTGCCGTTATCGGTGACGGTATAAAGGTAGCTGAGGGCGCAAAAGTAGCACCTAAGGCTATGATAGACAAAGATGTGGAGGTGTAAGCTATGTCAATTAATAAATTAGCAGGCATTATCTTTGCCAATTTAGGCGACGAAAAGCTTCCTGAGCTTACATCAAAGCGCAGTCTTGGAAGTGTTCCCTTTGGCGGAAAATACAGGCTTATTGACTTCTCTCTTTCCAATATGTCCAACTCAGGTATCAATAATGTTGGCATAATTGCAAAGAACAACTTCCACTCTCTTATGGACCATATAGGCTCAGGCAGAGCTTGGGATTTGTCAAAACGCAGAAGCGGTGTTTCAATACTTTCTCCCTACAACGGCAATTCCTTCGAAAACCGAATTATGGCTTTGTATCAGCTTCACGGTTATTTCGAACACCTTAAGGAAGAGTATATTGTTATTGCATCCTGTGAGTGCATTCAGAATTTTGATTATCAGAAGTTCTTTGAATTTCACTTAAAGAAAAACGCTGACATAACCGTTGCTTATCAGAAAATGAGCATTCCCGATAACGAGACCGCTCCCTTGGCACTTACCCTTGATAAAGACAGCAGAATTACCGATATGCTGATAAAGTTTGGCAGCGGTGATGAGTGCAATATGGCAGTAAGCTCGGTAATTATTAAGAAAGATTTGCTTATAAGCCTTGTTAAAAAATGTGTCAGTGCAAATACACTTAATTTCAGACAGAATATTTTACAGGATAACGTTGACAAGCTTAATATGTTTGGCTATGAAATTAAAGGCTACTGCGAGCATATTGCTTCAATTGCCGATTATTTCAGAATTAATATGAGCCTTATGTCAAGGGAAGTTCGAAAAGAGCTTTTTAATCCCTTAAGACCTATTTACACAAAGGTAAGAGACGATATGCCCAGCCGTTACGGCTTAACAAGCAAGGTTACTTCCTCGCTGGTTGCACAGGGCTGTAAAATAGACGGCGAGGTTGAAAACTCTATTCTTTCAAAAGGTGTTACCGTTGGCAAGGGCTCGGTTATTAAAAACTGTATTATAATGCAGGACACAAAAATCGGCGAAAACTGTAAGCTTAGCTATGCAATTATTGACAAAGACGTTGTTATTCAGCCTAATCGCTCATTAATGGGCTTTGAAACCTACCCCATTTACATTGCTAAGCAAACTACTATTTAAAGGAATGATTTTTTATGAAAATACTTTACTGTACCTCTGAGGCTAATCCTTTTGCAGGCTCAGGCGGTCTTGCTGACGTAGCAGGCAGCCTTCCCCCTACACTTTGCAGAAAGGGTCAGGACTGCAGAATTGTTATGCCTTTATACGGTACTATCCCTTACGAGCTTAAGTGCTCTATGAATTTTATTACAAACTTTACTGTACCCGTTGCTTGGAGACACCAGTACTGCGGTCTTTTCTGGGCAAGACACAACGACTGCACCTACTATTTCATTGACAATGAGTATTACTTTAACCGCGACAAGCTTTACGGCTTTTATGACGATGCTGAGAGATTTGCATTCTTCTCAAGAGCAATTTTAGAAATGCTCCCCTACATTGACTTCCACCCCGACATTATTCACACCAACGACTGGCAGACTGCTTTGGTGCCTACCTACTACTATCTGTTCTACTCTAAGAACCCTTGGTATCACAACATCAAGAACATCTTTACAATTCACAACATTCAGTATCAGGGTATGTATGGTTGGGATGTTAATACAGAGTGTGTCGGTATTCCTGAGAGCGAGCAGAACATCCTTGAGATGGACGGCAAGCTCAATATGGTTAAGGGTGCTATCCAAACCGCTGTAAGAGTTACCACTGTTTCTCCTGAATATGCTATGGAGATTAAAGACCCATGGTTCTCTCATGGACTTCATCATCCCCTTAACAACAACCACTACAAAATCTGCGGTATCTTAAACGGTATCGAGCCTCGTGATTGGGACCCTGCTACCGACTATCACCTTTACAGAAACTATACTATGGACGACATGAGCGGTAAGGGCGAGTGTAAGCGAGCTTTACAGGAGCGTTTAGGTCTTGAGCAAAGATGGGACGTTCCGTTAGTTGCAATGGTGACAAGACTTGTTTCTCACAAGGGACTTGACCTTGTTCGCGACAGTCTTGAAAATCTTCTCAACACTGAGAATATGCAGTTTATCGTTTTAGGTACAGGCGACAAGGAGTACGAGGACTTCTTCAGAACTATGCAGTGGAAATATCCCGGCAGAGTATGCTTTTGTAACGGCTTTATTCCTGAGCTTGCAAGAAAGTTCTACTCAGGTGCTGACATCTTCCTGATGCCCAGCAAGAGTGAGCCTTGCGGTCTTGCACAGATGATTGCTCTCAGATACGGCACAATCCCTGTTGTAAGAGAAGTTGGCGGACTTAAGAACTCTGTATTTGACAGTGCTTCAGGCCACGGCAACGGCTTTACCTTTGCAAACTACACAGCAGACGATATGAGCCATGCACTCAGACGTGCACTTTGGGGTATTCAGGACGAAGCAGGCTGGAAGAGCCTGATGTGGAGAGCTATGATGAGCAACAACTCTTGGGACAGAAGTGCCAACGATTACATCGTAGTTTACGAAGATACTCTCAACTGGGCCTGACCGTTAGCCACCCGTTAGCCACGGTGGACAATTCCGCCTTTGGAAATATTGGTTTAAATATTAACTTTTATTAACGGCGGGATTAAAACTTCATATAAAAATAATTAAGCACTTACAGTTTTCATACTGTAAGTGCTTTTTTCGACCCGCCGTTAAGGAAGGTGGTCTCTAAATAGAACCTATACGTAGGCGAAACGCCCACCGTGGCTAACGGTTTACCAGTGTTCGCCGAGGATAAAGTTTACGCCTTCTTCCTTAAGCTTTTCAAGGCGGAGGTTATAGGCGTCCATTGCCTCTTTTTCGAAAGCAACTTCACCACTAAAGCCTGCTAAGCTTAAGATATGCTTTGTAAACTTTGGGTTTAAAGGCAGAAGAGGACCTAAAACGTAGGTTGCAAAAAAGTTCTTGTAGTGAATTCCCTCAAATTTGTCGTCGGGATTATTGCCTATGCCGCCCTTTACTTTCATAAATGGAGTATCACATTTGCTGTAGATATATGCAAACTGAGAACGGCAACCAACCACCTCGATATCTTCGAAGTCACCTAAGAACATAGAATTGTGGCGAAAATACTCTGAGCTACGCTTAGAATTAAAAGGAAAAACACCTAAAGCTTCGACCTTTTTATCATCTTCGGCAATATATTCGCCGAAAAGCTCCATAGAATTGCCTGTGCAAAGGAAAACAACTCCGTTTTCAATAAGCTCTTTAATTCGGCTTACGTAGGGCTTGAGGGCGTTTATGGCAAAAATCTGGCTTTTCTCGGTCATTGAGCCGATGTAAATCATATCTACATTACCGCTTACAAAATGAGGCTTGTCCTGCAAATGGGTTTCAATAAACTGAGCATCTTTGCAGGTTTTCTTAAGATAAAGGGCGTTGCCTGCATCGCCGTAAACAGTTGAAAGCTCAGGGAAAAGAAGCTCTATTTTCATTTTACCTCTCCCCTTTCTTTTCTGATTCTCTCGGTGATTTCTGCCGTTACCTTTCGTGCTACGTCGGAGGTATAAATATCATAAACTATATAAACGCTTTCTACGTCGGTTAAGTCCACATAATTTAACACATCAATATGCTTCGGAATGCAGACGATTTTATTTTCATCAACCCCTGCCAAAAGCATTCTCAGCTTATGGTCAAGGTATCTGTCACCGCCGAGGACGATTTTAGTAACACTTTCGTCCTGTAAAAATTCATAGTCGGTATCATAAAACCATGCAACGGTTTCGCTTTTCTTGGGATTTTCAAAAATCTCGTCAAGCACCATTAACAAAAGCTTTTTAGAATTATCCTTTTTGATATTTTCAAAAACCGTTGACACCGCAGTTGGGTTGTGGGTTTTTGCAAGCTTTCTGTGAATATTTACGCCGCAGACAACCTCGCTTCCCTCGCGGGACTGAGGAGGCTTGATGTTTTTAAGAGCCTCGGCGATTTTTTCGGGCTTTTCGCCGATATTTCTAAGTATTGAAACAATTGCGACGGTGTTATAAATATTATGGATTGCCGAAGAAGGAATGGGATATGTAAAACTGCCCTTTTCTTCTTTTACAACCATTTCGTTAACGCCGACAGACTCTACAAGATAGTCTCTTTTTGGAGCTTTAAAGGTGCAAGAGGTACATTTATAATCGCCGATGTTTCGGTAATTGCGAAAATCATATTCAATCTTGCCGCCGCATTTCAGACAAATGGGATAGTCGTCAATGGTAGTCTTTAAAGGATTGGTGTTAAGATACTTTGCACCGAAAACTACACGGGGGTTATTTTCTCCTATAAGCGAGCTTACAGGGTCGTCACCGCACATTAAAACAATGCTTTGGGGTGAGCCCTCTGCAGCACGTCTGAGTCTTTCGGCAATATATTCGGGATTGCCGTTTCTTAGCATTGAGTCGCGGGAAACATTGTTAACAATAAGGTATGTAGGCTTAAGGCGAGGAACATTTATGGGAGAGATAAGCTCGTCTGCCTCTATAATTGCAACGTCCTTTATAGGCTTATTAAAAACACTTACGGCATCAAGGAGGCATCTTGCCTGACCGGCATTGTGATTTGCTCCCCAGTCGTTGTAGGCTACTTTATAGCCTAAATTTCTGAATGCTTCTGCAAGCATATTTGAAATTGTGGTTTTGCCGTTAGTACCTGACACAACTATTGTAAGCTTAGGCTTAGCGACTCTTTGAAGAAAGTCCTCACAAATGCGAACCGACACCATGCCCGGACGGTCGTCACGCTCGGCACGGAAAAGCTTCCATAAGAAAAGAAAAGTTTTTCCGCCCCATAATCCAATCCAGAATTTAAGTTTGTTCATAATAATCTTCCTTACTTTTTAACCAAGTGAAGTTTTCTTAAAATTCCTTTAAGTGTGTTTTTATCCATAACATCGGTAATTGCACCGAAAAGATATGCAAGCACGCCATAAACTGCCGCACCTACAATGCCAAAAACTGCGAGCTGAGGAATAAGCAATCCTCTTGTTGCAAGGGGCACAGGCCATACGATACGAAGGAAAACAAGAACTACAACCATTGCTATGACGGGTATAGTGATTTTTCCGAGAATTTTAAATGCAGGAGTAAATCCCAGCTTGTGCCTTTTATAAAATGCGATAAGAAGAAGTGTAAGTGTTACTGCTTCGCCGAGGATACTTGCGGCAGTTGCACCAAGATATGCATCAATACCAATATAATCAAAAAGATAAATGAAAGGTAAGTCCATACAGGCGTTTACAACAATACCTACAAGAGTGAAAATAACAACGTGCTTGCCCATATCAATACTCTGCATTGACATACTTACAACGGCAACAATGGAAGAGATAACATTGAGGAAAATCGCCCAGGCAAGGATGGTATGACCGTAATCATAATAGCCGTAGAAGATTCTGTAAACAGGCTCAGAAAACATAGAAATACCTACCGCCATAGGCACAGCTACAACCAGAATTATTCCGATACCCTGATTGAGCTTAAACTTAACCTCGTCCATTTTGCCCTTAGAGAAGCTTTCTGCCATGTGGGGAGCAATACTGTTGGTAAGTCCCATAGCAAGAGCCGACACAATCATACAGATTTTTGGAACCCATGTTGAAATCTGACTTGTAATCTGCTGAGTGTTATAGTCACTGTATCCAACCTCTTTAAGACCTACAAGCAAAAGCTTCATATCAATAATATTGTAAAGGCTGACGGAAACGGACACAAGAACAATGGAAAGGCAGTAAGTAAAAATCTTTTTAAGAATTTTCTTTGTGCTCTCTACCTCTTCTTCTACCTCGCACTCAAAAAGTTCTTTGCTTTTACGGGATTTCAGAATAAGATAAATGAGAGCCGCACCTGCACCCACAGAAGCACCAAAAAGTGCCACACAAACACCAACGGTAGTGCTAAGTTTAAAGACATAGATAACAAGTGAAGCACCTGCCAGAACAAATACGATACGGACAATCTGCTCTATAACCTGGCTGGTAGAAGATGCCGAAAGGCATTTGTGCCCCTGCAGGTATCCTCGCTTCATACTGAGAAAAGGTACAATGAGCAAGCAGAAAGAAACGGTTCTGACAGCAACGGCAACTTCGTTTATAGTTACGAATTCTGTCATATCCTGAATAAAGAATTTTACCATCGGTTCGGCAAAAATCTGCAGAACCAAAAAAGCAAGAACAGACACCGCCACAACAATTTTTAGTCCGAGACGATACGCCTTTTCTTTGGTTTTATACATTCCTTTAGATGCATATTCGCTGATAACAATGCTTATGGCAATAGGAATGCCCGAAGTGGAAATATCCAGAAAAAGTGCATATATACTGAAAGCAAAGGAGTAGATAACACTTCCTCTATTGTCTATAATCTCGTAAAAAGGTATGTTATAAAGAGCACCTAAAAGCTTGGTAATAACTATGGCTGCATAGGTTATTACGGCACCCTCCATAAAACTGTTTTTCTTTAGCTTACCTGCCAAAATCATCTCTCCTATTCTTAGGAATATTATATCCGCAAAAACCAAAAGGTCATATATTCATAGATAATTTATTATATCACTAATATGTAGTTTTTTCAATATAATACGACAAAAACCGCCAATCATTTTCTTTACGCTCAGACCCTCTCGGGTTCGATTCCCATATATAAAAAAACAGCACGGCTTAATGCCGTACTGCTTTTGGTGGAAGCGGTGGGAACACGGCGCGTGCTTTGCACGCTTTTGGCTCGGCTACCCAATGCTTTGCATTCGGTACCAGCCTCACCGCTCTGAGCTAAAAATGATACACCGTATCATTTTCTTTACGCTCAGACCCTATCGGGTTCGATTCCTATACATAAAAAAACAGCACGGCTTAATGCACACGCCACATAAGGCAGTAATTTCAAAATACTAACTTATGGGCGTTGCAAAAGGGCGAACTGCAAAAGATGAATACCGAGAAGAACTGTAAAAGGTTTTTCTCGGTATTTTTCTGTTTATAGCGGTACATTCGACTATTAAACCGCCTTTGAGTACAATTATGGTAGAAAATCAAAGGAGGTAACAATATGGGCAAATTCATAGAAGAATTCTACTACGGCAACATTGATCC
>JAFQVY010000014.1 GCA_017407755.1 Clostridia bacterium
GAAGAAGGGTAAAGAAATCGTTGAGATGAACGAGAAGGCAATCGACATGGGTGCTTCCGCTTATGTTAAGATTGACGTACCCGCAGATTGGGCAAATGCAACTGACGATACAGCTAAGGCTGCATCCAAGGGTGCTGAGAAGCTCGTTAAGATGGTAGACAACATTATGATTCCCGTTGGCAAGATGGACGGTGACTCTCTCCCCGTTTCTGCATTTATGGATCACGCTGACGGTACATTCGAGCAGGGTGCTTCCGCTTACGAGAAGCGCGGTGTTGCTGTTATGGTTCCCGATTGGAACGCTGAAACTTGTGCAAAGTGTAACAAGTGTTCCTTCGTATGTCCCCACGCAACAATCCGTCCCTTCGCTCTTACAGACGAAGAAGTGCAGGCTGCACCTGAAAACATCAAGGTTGCTCCCAAGCCCGTTGTTAAGACAAACTACAAGTACACACTTGCAGTTTCTCCCATGGATTGTATGGGTTGCGGCGTTTGCGTAGGCGTTTGTCCCACAAACTCTCTTACAATGGTTGCTCGTGAGTCTCAGGACGACCAGCAGGCAGTATTTGATTACTGTGTAGCTAATGTAACAGAGAAGCCCGAGACAGTTGCTAACCTCAACCTCATCGGTTCTCAGTACAAGCAGCCTCTCCTTGAGTTCTCCGGCTCTTGCGCAGGTTGTGCAGAGACAGCTTACGCTCGTCTTATTACACAGCTCTTCGGTGACAGAATGTACATCAGTAATGCAACAGGTTGTTCCTCTATCTGGGGCGGTCCTGCTGCTACATCTCCCTACACAGTTAACAAGAAGGGTCAGGGTCCTGCATGGGCTAACTCCCTCTTCGAGGATAACGCTGAGCACGGCTTAGGTATGCACCTTGGTCAGAAGGCTATCCGCGAAAGACTTATTGAGCAGGTTAAGGCAGTTGCTGAGGCAGATTGTGCAACAGCAGAGCTTAAGGCTGCAGCAGATGAGTATCTTGCAACTCTTGAGGACGGCGACAAGAACACAGCCGCTACAGAGGCACTTGTTGCAGAGCTTGAGAAGTGCGGTTGCGACCTCTCTAAGGAAATCCTTGAGAGCAAAGAGTTCCTTTCCAAGAAGTCCGTATGGATCTTCGGTGGCGACGGTTGGGCTTATGACATCGGCTTCGGCGGTGTTGACCACGTTCTTGCTACAGGCGAAGATGTAAACATCATGGTATTTGATACCGAGGTTTACTCCAACACAGGCGGTCAGGCTTCCAAGGCTTCCAACATCGGTCAGGTTGCTCAGTTCGCTGCTGCAGGTAAGGATATCCGCAAGAAGAGCCTTGCTGACATCGCTATTTCCTACGGCTACATCTACGTAGCTCAGATTGCTATGGGTGCTGATATGAACCAGACACTTAAGGCAATCAAGGAAGCTGAGTCTTACAACGGTCCTTCTCTCATCATCGGCTATGCTCCCTGTGAGATGCACTCCATCAAGGGTGGTATGGTTAACTGCCAGAAGGAAATGGCTAAGGCTGTTGAGTGCGGCTACTGGAACAACTTCCGTTATGATCCCAGACTCAAGGCAGAGGGCAAGAATCCCTTCATTCTTGATTCTAAGGAGCCTAACGCTTCCTACCGTGACTTCATTCTCAACGAGGCTCGCTATAGCTCCCTCACACGCTCCTTCCCCGACAGAGCAGAACAGCTCTTCGAGAAGGCAGCTAAGGTTGCAGAGGAAAGATACGCTGAGCTCAAGAAGAGAGCAGAAGGCTGATTTCTTAAATAAAACTTACGCCCTGAGGGAAACCTCAGGGCGTTGTTGTTTGCGGGTTTAGCCACCCGCAGAGCGATTCTGCCTTTGGGCAGATACATTAAAATTCATAGCGGATAATTTTAAATGTTCTGAGATTATTCAGGGCATTTTTGTGTTTTTTAGGATAAATCAAAGCTTTGGGGCAATGTAAAAGGATTTTTACATTCAAAAACGATATTTTATAAAGAAATTTGATAGACAAACACTAAAAAATAGCATAAAATAAGGGCACCGAAAGGAGAGGTAAATATGAATATCGGAACAAAATTAAACAATGCAAGAAAAGAATCTGGTCTTACTCAGGAACAGGTTGCTGAGTCTTTAGGAGTAAGCCGACAGTCAATTTCAAACTGGGAAAACGAAAGAACTTACCCTGACATAATAAGTGTGGTAAAACTCAGTGATTTATATAGTGTAAGTCTTGACTACCTTTTGAAAAATAAGGAGGAAACAAAAATGACAACATATCTCAACTATCTCGAAGAAAGCACCAATGTGGTAAAAAGCAAACAGAAACTTTCAAAAATCATTCTTGGTGCCACATACCTCTTAATATGGGTATTTTCCATTATAGTATTTTGGTTCTTTACAGATGGCTCAGATGCTATGGGATACGGACTTATGCATCTGTGGATCATTCAGCCTGTAAGTATATTTGTAATTTCTCTGATTATCGGTATCAATAATTACTTCGGTGGTTATAAGTGGGTTTTTACAGCGATTGCAGGAGTTTTTTATATGCTTTCGGATTATGGAACTTTTAAACTTGCCAACACCGTAACATTCGGCAATATCAACTCTCCTGATTGGGGAATGATTGTAGGCGGTGCCATAATTGCGGCTATTGGCTTGGGTATTGGTTTGGTCATTAATCATATTAAATCACGAAAAAACAGATAAACAAAAGGTGCTGAGTTTAACTCAGCACCTTTTTTAGTTAAATAACAGAAAAATTCATTGTAAAATTTTTGGTTTAAAAAACCGACACGCCGTTGCCGAAAGGTTGCCTCTGAATATAACCTTTCCAAAGACGAATTTCCTACCGTGGCTGACGGGTGGCTAACGGTCATCTTCTGTATAATTTCTTTGTCTGATATTTGGGTTCGCAGGTAAGGTTGATGCCAAGCTTTTTGAACATCTTTTCGTCGGTGCTGGCTAAAATTACCGTTGAGTGTGCTTCGCAACCCTTAAGACCTTCAAGCTGGTCTAATGCCAGCTGAGCTTTTTCATCAGTAGCGGCACAGATTGAAAGTGCAATAAGCACCTCGTCAATATGAAGTCGTGGGTTGCGGTTGCCAAGGTGGCCTACCTTAAGCTTTTGAATAGGTTCTATAATAGTGGGTGAGATAAGGTGAATGTCGTCATCAATGCCGCCTAAATATTTAAGAGCGTTAAGCATTAAAGCAGAAGATGCACCCAAGAGGGAAGAGGTCTTGCCTGTAATTATTTTGCCGTCGGGCATCTCGATTGCCGCCGCAGGCTCGCCGCCGGTTTCCTCGGATTTTTTGAGTGCACTCTCAATCACAGGTCTGTCCAGAGCTGTGACGCCTGCCTGCTTCATTAAAAGCTCAAGCTTAAATACCTCGCCGTCGGCTCCCACACCCTGCTTGCGGTTGCAAAGTGCGGTGTAGTATCTTCGGATAATTTCCTGATTGGCGGCACGTGTTACTGCCTCGTCGTCATCGATGCAGTTTCCTGCCATATTTACACCCATATCTGTAGGAGATTTATAGGGGCTTTCGCCTAAAATCTGCTCAAATATAGCAGAAAGCACAGGGAAAATCTCAACATCTCGGTTGTAGTTAACGGTGGTCTCACCATAAGCCTCAAAGTGATAGGGGTCAATCATATTAACGTCGTTAAGGTCAGCGGTTGCCGCCTCATACGCCATATTTACAGGGTGCTTTAAAGGAATGTTCCAGATAGGGAAGGTCTCAAATTTTGCATAGCCTGCCTCGATGCCGCGCTTGTGGTCGTGATATAGCTGAGAAAGACAAACTGCCATTTTGCCGCTGCCGGGGCCGGGAGCAGTAACCACAACAAGCTGTTTTTCGGTTTCGATGTATTCGTTTTTGCCGTAGCCGTCATCACTTACAATAAGATTAATGTCGGAGGGATAGCCGGGGATTGGATAGTGGCGGTAAACCTTTACGCCTAAATTTTCAAGCCTTTTCTGAAAAGCTGTTGCGGCAGGCTGGTTGTGGTAGCATGTAAGCACAACGCTGCCTACAAAAAGACCGACACCGCGGAAAATGTCAATAAGCCTTAAGGTATCCAAATCGTATGTAATACCCAAGTCGCCTCTTACCTTATTCTTTTCAATGTCACCGGCGTTTATAACAATAACGATTTCTGCCTTGTCCTTAAGCTCAATAAGCATCTGAAGCTTTGAGTCGGGCTGAAAACCGGGCAGTACCCTTGCGGCGTGGTTATCGTCGTAGAGTTTTCCGCCGAATTCAAGGTAAAGCTTGCCGCCAAACTGCTCGATACGCTCTTTAATACGGGCAGATTGCATCTGAATGTACTTTTCGTTATTGAAACCTTGTTTAATCATAAGGCACCTCCGAGAAACAATTTCTCACAAATAACAATTATACACCATAATCCTAAGGTTTTCAAGTAGGGCAATATGAGAAATACCCTACTTTTCTTTAGGCTTTGAAAGGATACTTGCGATTACACCAAGGATTATTACAAAGGCAATGCCTGCGGCTCCTGCTGTTAGTCCTCCTGTTAAAATTCCCAAGGCGCCGTCCTTTGCTATTGCCTCTTTAATGCCCTGTGCCATAAGGTCGCCAAAGCCTAAAAGGGGTACCGAAACACCTGCGCCTGCAAATTTTTTAAGAGGCTCCATTAAGCCTAAGCCTCCCAAAACTACTCCCAAAACCACAAGGCCTACCAATATGCGGGCAGGGGTAAGTTTTGTTTTTGAAATCAATATCTGGGCAATAAGGCAGATAAGCCCGCCTACCCAAAAAGCGTTTAGTATAGTCAATTCTTTCTCTCCTTTTAATTTAGCCTTTGCAAATGGGAATATTTTTATGCTTTTTTAAGTACTTTTCTTATATAATTGTTATTCGGCTTATTGAAAAACTTGAATTTATGATGTATAATTACTATGAATTATTGTAGATTTTTAGTGAAATTGTCTAAAATTTAACAATTTTGCTATATTTCGGGAGGCGATAGCTTTGGAAAATAATCTCAAATTTCCTACAAAACCTTTTCGCACAAAGGGCGGTGCAAAGGTTCCCCACAGAAAAAACACAGCACAATGCGAAAGTGTGGTTCTTACCGACATTCCTGAGGTAGTAATTCCTATGTCTCAGCATATCGGTGCACCCTGCAAAGTGGCTGTTCAAAAGGGCGACAAAGTCTTTGTGGGCACAGTTGTGGGGGATACAGACGCCTTTGTGTCGGCACCTGTGCACTCTTCGGTGTCAGGCGAGGTAAAGGACATTATCACCATGACTTTGCCTAACGGTGTTGTAACCGAGGCGGTGGTAATTACCTCTGACGGTCTTTTCGAAAAAGACCCGGACCTCAAGCCTCCTGTTGTTGAAAGCAAAGAAGACTTTTTAAAGGCGGTTCGTGCTTCGGGTCTTGTAGGCTTGGGCGGTGCAGGCTTTCCTGCTCACGTTAAGCTCAATGTGCCCAAAGGCAAAGAAATCGACACCTTGCTTATTAACTGTGCCGAGTGCGAGCCTTATATTACCGCTGACCACCGAGAGGTGCTTGAAAACAGCTGGGCGGTAATGTCGGGTATTTATGCGGTTAAAGATATTTTAGGCGTTAAAAGGGTTATTATCGGCGTTGAAAAGAACAAGCCCGACGCCATAAAGCTTTTAAAGGAAATTGCCGACAACGAAAAGGCTGACCCTGATGACGTAGTAAGGGTTTTGCCTTTAAAATCAAGTTATCCTCAGGGCGCGGAAAAGGTGCTTATTAAAGCCACAACAGGCAGGGTTGTGCCTGCAGGTGGGCTTCCTTCTGACGTAGGCTGTGTGGTAATGAACGTTGCCTCCGTTGCCTTTATTGCCGATTATCTTAAGACAGGTATGCCCCTTGTGAGAAAACGCCTTACCGTTGACGGCAGTGCAATCAGAAATCCCCGGAATGTAATTGTTCCCATAGGAACTCCCGTCAACAGGCTTATTGAGCTTTGCGGAGGATATAAAGAGGAGTGCGGAAAGCTTTTAATGGGCGGTCCTATGATGGGTATTGCCCTTTTTGAAGACAGTGCTCCCATTTTAAAGCAAAACAATGCAATTCTTGCATTTAACGTAAAAGACGCCTCCACCGCAAAGGGAGGAAGTTGTATCCGCTGCGGTAAATGTGTTGATGCTTGTCCTATGAACCTTGTGCCCTGCACAATTGTAAGAGCGGCAAAGAATAATCAGGTTGACGTGCTTAAGGAGTACAACACAATGACCTGTATGGAGTGCGGTTGCTGCACCGTTGTTTGTCCTGCTCAGAGGTATCTTGTTCAGAGCATTCGCTTGGGCAAAGCAATTTTAAGAGAAGAAGCCAAAAAAGAGAAAGGAGCTGAGGTTAAAAAATGAAGCTTTTTGTTTCCTCCTCGCCCCATTTAAGGAGTAAAAAAACTACCACAGGCGTTATGCTTGACGTAATAATTGCATTAATGCCTGCGCTTATTATGGCGGTTGTTTACTTCGGCTTTAAGGCGTTGCTTTTAGCTTTGATTTGTGTGGGCACCTGTGTGCTTACGGAATACATCTGCCGAAAGGTTATGAAAAGGCAAAACACCATTGCCGATTTGTCGGCGGCAGTTACAGGACTTTTGCTAGCGTTAAATCTGCCTGTGGATATAAATCCTTTTATTGCTGTTTTCGGCTCGGTGGTTGCCATTGTGGTTGTAAAGCAGATGTTCGGCGGTATCGGCTATAACTTTGTAAACCCTGCCTTGGCCGCAAGAGTAGTGCTTATGGTTTCTTTCCCGACGGCAATGACAAGCTGGACAAATACCCGATTTATGGAAGCAGTTGACGGCGTTTCCTCGGCAACCCCCTTAGCCACAGGTGAAGGTGCTTACTCATACCTTGACCTTTTCCTTGGAAATATAGGCGGCTCTATGGGCGAGATTTGTACCTTAGCAATTCTTTTAGGCGGCATTTACCTTGTGGCAAGGCGTGTTATTTCACCTATAATTCCTGTGGTTTATTTAGGTACAGCGGCGGTTATGAGCCTTATTTTAGGACTTGACCCTCTGTATCAGCTTATGTCAGGCGGCATTGTGCTGGGTGCCGTGTTTATGGCAACGGATTACGTTACATCTCCCATTACAAAGTGGGGCAAGGTGATTTTCGGCGTGGGACTTGGCATACTTACAATGCTTATCCGTACATACTCAAACCTTCCTGAGGGAGTTTCCTTTGCAATACTTCTTATGAACATTCTTGTTCCTCATATCGAAAAGCTTACAAAGCCAAAATCCTTTGGCGAGGCTAAGAAAGAAAAGGGGGAGAAGGTATGAAAATAAAGTTTAAGGATATTCTTATCCCCACAGTTACCCTTTTTGTTATCTGCCTTGTTGTGTCGGCTCTTTTAGCAGGCACAAATGCCTTGACAAAAGACCCGATTGCTCATAATGAACTGAAAAAATCTCAGGACGCTATGTTTGCGGTTTGCCCCGATGCAGTTTCCTTTGAGGGCGAAAAGGGTCTTGAGGTTGAAGTTTATAAAGCTCTTAACGAGTCGGGCGAAGTAATCGGCTACGCGATTCCTGTGGTGTCCAAAGGCTACGGCGGCGATGTGTGTGTTATGGTTGGCATTGATTTTGAGGGCGAAACAGCTCTCGGCAGGGTTACAGGTGTTGAGATTTTAAGCCACTCTGAAACTCCCGGCCTTGGTGCCAATGCTACCAATGAGAGCTTTCTTAAAGAATATAAGCAGGATATTACCGCATCAGGCTTTTCTGTGGTTAAAGACGGTTCAGGTGATGGCGACGGCAAAATCGATGCCATTACAGGTGCTACCATTACGTCAAATGCCGTTACAAATGCAGTTAACGAAGCTGTGAATATTTATAGGTCACTTGTTGAAGGAGGTGAGCTTTAATGGCGTGTAAAGGATATTTAAAAGAAGTTACCAAGGGTATTATTAAAGAAAACCCCGTTTTATGCCTTGTGCTTGGTACTTGCCCCACATTGGCGGTTACTACTGCCGCATCAAACGCTATCGGTATGGGCTTGGCGGCAACTATTGTACTTATCGGCTCAAACGCCGTTGTTTCGGCACTTCGCAAGGTTATCCCCGACAAGGTGCGAATTCCTGCTTACATTACCATTATTGCTACCTTTGTTACTATTGTGCAGATGCTTGTTAAGGCTTTTGCACCTGCTATTGACGAAAGTCTGGGAATTTTCCTGCCTCTTATTGTTGTAAACTGTATTATTTTGGGCAGAGCAGAAATGTTTGCAAGCAAAAATCCCGTTATCCCTTCAATGCTTGACGGCTTGGGAATGGGCATAGGCTTTACGGCGGCGTTGCTGTTAATGGGCTCTATCCGTGAGCTTTTAGGTGCAGGCACTTGGTTTGGTATGGAAATTATCCCTGCACTTAACATTGTTATTTTCCTGCTTCCTCCCGGCGGATTCTTTGTTTTTGGTATGCTTATTGCTTTTGCTAACAAGCTTAACGGCGGCAAAACCGCCAAAAATGCAGGAGGCTGTGCCTCTTGTCCTATGAAAGGAAGCTGTACTGTTTTAGGTAAGGGGGACAAGAGTGATGATTAAAGGTCTTGTTGCGGTATTTTTAGCCGCTATTCTTACTGAGAACTATGTTTTGGCAAAATTCTTGGGTATTTGTCCTTTTCTTGGTGTTTCCAAAAAGCTCAATACCGCTGTGGGTATGTCTGCGGCAGTTACCTTTGTAATGGTGCTGGCAACGGCGGTTACATATCCTATATTTATGTATCTTTTAGTGCCTGCGGGTCTTGACTATTTGCAGACAATTGTGTTTATCCTTGTAATTGCAGGCTTGGTTCAGCTTGTTGAAATTGTGCTTAAAAAATATATGAGGGTGCTTTACCGTTCTTTGGGCATTTATCTGCCCCTTATCACAACAAACTGTGCGGTTTTAGGTGTTACAATGCTTGTAATTGAAAAAAGCGGCGAGGGCTACGGCTTTTTACACGCGCTCATTAACGCACTTGGTGCAGGTATAGGTTTCCTTTTGGCAATGGTTATGTTTGCAGGCGTAAGAGGTAAGCTTGAAACCGCCGACATTCCCAAGTCCTTAAAGGGCTTACCCATAACTTTAGTTGCGGCGTCACTTGTTTCCTTAAGCTTTTTAGGCTTTGCAGGACTTGTGGATAATATGTTAGGCTTAGCATAAGGAGGAAAGTAGCTATGAACGAAATTCTTCTTGCTGTAATAATTGTTTCGGGCATCGGTCTTATTATCGGCGTTGTGCTTGCAGTGGCATCTATAGTTATGGCGGTGCCAACTAACGAAAAGGTAGACGCCGTAAGGGGGGAGCTTCCCGGTGCCAACTGCGGCGCCTGCGGATATTCAGGTTGCCGTGCTTATGCAAAGGCTATTGTTGCAGGCGAGGCAGAGGTTAACCTTTGTCCTGTTGGCGGCAAGGACGTTGCCGTGAAACTGGGCGAGCTTATGGGCGTTGAGGTAGGCGACGTTGAGCAAAAAGTAGCGGTAGTACGCTGTATGGGCAGTAAAGACAACACAGAAAGACGCTTTAAGTATCAGGGTGCACACAGCTGCCGAAGCACCACTAACCTGGTGGGAAATTTAAGCTCCTGTGTTTACGGTTGTATGGGTCTTGGCGACTGTATAAAGGTTTGTCCTTATGGTGCAATTGAGGTCTGTAACGGCGTTGCAAGGGTTATTACAGAAAACTGCCGCGGCTGCGGTATGTGTACCGCCGCTTGCCCAAAAGGTCTTATTGCCCTTGTGCCTGTTAAAGAGCAGGCTCTTGTAAGATGTCGAAATCTTCACAAGGGTGCTATGACGCGAAAGGACTGCTCAGTTGGCTGTATCGGCTGTATGAAATGTGTAAAGGTCTGTGAAGAGGGTGCAATTGAAATCAAGAACTTTGTGGCAACGGTTGACCCTAAAAAGTGTTCTGCCTGCGGCAAATGTGTAGCCGCTTGCCCCAGAGGTTGCTTAACCCCATTTATTCCTTAAGACATTATGCGATAATTTTTTGCTTTATCTTTGTGTATTATTTATGAAGTTTTGTGAAATCGAGATGATTTTTGCCAAAAGGGCTATAAATTGTCTCGATTTTATTATATAATGATTTTGTATTTGGACTTTTATAACAAGGAGAGTGACACAAATGGTAGAGGTAAAGAATCTGGTGAAAAGCTACGGCAATATTGATGCCGTAAAAAACATCAGCTTTACTGCAAAGGTTGGTGAGGTTTTAGGATTTTTGGGCCCCAACGGTGCAGGTAAATCTACTACAATGAATATTATTGCAGGCTATCTTTCGGCAACCGGCGGCACGGTTACAATTGACGGCTTTGACATTGTTGACGATGCCATTGAAGCAAAGAAAAGAATCGGCTATCTTCCTGAGCTTCCTCCTGTTTATCAGGATATGACGGTTAAGAAGTATTTAAGCTTTATGTACGACCTTAAGAAAGTGACCTTATCCAAGGACGAGCACCTTCAAGAAATTATGAAGCTTTGCGGTATTGACACAATAGGGGACAGAATTATAAACAACCTTTCAAAGGGTTACCGCCAGAGAGTTGGTGTTGCTCAGGCTTTGGTAGGAAATCCTCCCGTAATCATTCTTGACGAGCCCACAGTAGGACTTGACCCCAAGCAGATTATAGAAATGAGAGCTCTTATTAAAAACTTAGGCAAAAAGCACGCCGTAATTTTTTCATCTCACGTTCTTTCAGAGGTAAGTGCAGTTTGCGACAGAATTGTGGTTATCTCTCAGGGCGAGATTGCCGCCGACGAGGCTACAGACAAAATCGCCTATATGAAGTCAAGCGAAATGAGGCTTTTGCTTACGGTAGAAGGCAACTCTGCCTCTGTAATTTCTGCAATAAGCTCAGTTGACGGCGTTACCAAGGTTAGACGCGGCGACAGACAGGATGAAAACGTTTGCGACTATTCCGTAGAATATAAAAAGGACGTAGATATCCGCAGAGGAGTTTTTCGCGTACTTGCAAAGGCAGGCTGTCCTATTTTACAGATGAGGGATGCAGGTATGAGCTTAGAGGAAATGTTCCTCTCTCTTACTACTCCCACTTATCAGGGCAAAGGAGGTAAGAACTGATGCTTGCGATTTTCAAAAAAGAGCTTAGCTCTTACTTTAATTCAACCTTAGGTTACATAGTTTTGGCGCTTTATCTGCTTTTTTCGGGCTTTTTCTTCTGGCTGATTTGCTTTCAGGGAAGCACAAATGCCCTTGTAAATGTTATTAACTATATGCTTTATGTTGTGTTTTTCTTGGTTCCTCTTATTACAATGAAAAGCTTTGCAGAAGAAAAGCGTCAGCATACCGACCAAGCACTTTTGACTGCACCCATAAGCCTTTGGGAAATTGTTTTTGGCAAGTATCTCAGTGCCCTTGCACTTTACGTTATGTGCAATATGGTGTTTATTTTCTATGCTTTGGTGCTTATGGCGGTGTTAGGTGCTACTATTGCATGGGGCCAGCTTTTAGGTGCACTTTTCGGCATTATCCTCTTAGGTGCGGCACTTCTTTCTATGAATCTTTTGTTCTCCTCTTTAACCGAGCATCAGATTATTGCCGCAGTTGTAGGCATTGCCGCAGGTCTTGTTATTATGCTTTACGACTCAATTGTTGCCGCAGTTGAAAATTTCATCAATACTCTTTTCGGCACAAGCTTTGATGCAGTATTTTTAGACAACATTTCTATTACCGGCCACTACGAAAACTTCATCAGCGGTGTTTTAAGCCCTGTGGACTTTGTATTTTTCTTAAGCTTTATTGCTCTGTTTCTGTTCTTGACAAACCGTGTTCTTGACAGAAAACGCTGGGCTTGATTTAAGGAGGTATCTTAATATGAACAACACTAAAAAGAGACTTACCTTAAAGCAGAGAAAGCTTTTAAACGCCGCAATGATTATTGTTGCTTTACTTATAATTGTAGGCGTTAACATTTTGGCGTCGGTTCTTGTGGGCAGATTTCCAAACCTTGAAGCTGACGTTACCTCAAGAGGTGCTTACAGCTTAAACGCTACTACTGAGGAGTACCTCGAATATATGGAAAGTAAAGTCAGCGTAACCGTATTGACTACCGAGGAAGCATTCTCAGGCAGAACTGACGATTCAGGTTCAAGCTCTTATTACTATCAGGTAAACAAGCTTTTAAAGGAAATGTCTGTTTACGAAAACTTTGAATTGCAGTACAAAGATATTTCAGCCGCCTCTGCCTCTAAGCTTTCTGCAGAGTATCCCGACATTGACTGGACATCTGCCGAAAACCTTATTCTTGTAGAAGCAGGCGACAGATACGAAATGCTTACGGTTTCTGATATTTTCACCTACAGTCAGGATTATGCATACTACTACGGTATGAGCGTAATTGAGTCTCAGAGCATTGAGCAGTGCTTGCTTACAAGTATTCAGCATCTTACTGCCGAGAACACCTTGAAAATTGCGGTTTCTACAGGCAACAGCGAGTTTCTTAACGAGCATTCTCAGGTTTATGCAGGCTATTCGGGTCTTATTGACCTTTTAGAGGACAACGCTTACGAGGTAGTCAGCTTAAACCTTCTTACAGAGGAACTTACTGATGATATCGATGCACTTTTAATGCTTGCACCTGCAGTTGACATTACCAACGAGCAGTCTGAAAAAATCAACAACTGGCTCGAAAACGGCGGTGAATACGGCAAAACATTTATGTATGTGCCCTTTGATTTTATGGAGTCCTCAAAAAATATTGATTTGCTATTAGAGCAGTGGGGTATGAAGGTAAGAAGCGGTTATATATATGAAAACGACCTTTCAATGGCTCTTTCGGGCGGTTCTACACCTCAGCTTACAAGCATTGTAAACTACGCTGACGAGAGCTTTACCGAAGACCTTAAAACTTCGGCACTTCCCGTTATTATGCCTTATTCAATGGCAGTTGAAATTACTGATGAAACCTTAGCAGCTCCAATGCTCACCTCCTCTGACAGTGCAGATTTACTCCTTCTTAATCAGGAGGGCGAAGAGCCTGTTTACGAAAAGAGCACAGGCAAAGCCTTAAACTATGCCGCAGTGGCAACTAAGGGCAACGACGATTTGAGCAAAACCTCAAACCTTGTGGTTTGGTGTTCTTACGACGGCGTAAGCGTCAGCGCAATAAGCTCTTCAAACTTTAACAATGCTCCTTATTTTGTAAATATCTTCAACAAAACCTTAGGCAATGAAGCTCAGGCGATTGTTGTTGAAAGCGTTAACTTAGGCTTTGAAAGCCTTACAGTAAGCTCTGCTCAGCAGGTAACTGTGTTCGTTATTTTTGTTGTGCTTATTCCTCTTATGGTGTTTGCTTTGGGTATTGTTGTATGGGTAAGGAGGAAAAACAGATAATGAACAAGCGTACAAAGATTGGTTTTATCGCAGGTCTTGGAGCACTAGTTTTAATCGTTGCGGTGGTTTTACTTATTATTTTCCTTCCTTCTTCATCAAATGAAAATGAGTTTACACCTAAAGAATTCAACAGCTTAGAGTCAACAATTGACGAAACCGGACTTCGCACCGTAAAGGTTCCCGTAAATGAGAAAGGCGAGGTTAAAGAGAATGTTGTAGGCTCTCTTGTGGATATGGTTCCTGCCGACCTTGAAGAAATCGAGATTAAAAACGATGCAGGAAATTATAAATTTAAGTGCTCAACCTCTGCAGACGGTGCAACAAGCTACACTTTGGTTGGCTTTGAGGATTATGACCTTAACGACACCAACGTTGCTTTAATAGGCAACGCCATAGCTTGTATGGATATGGCATCTGTTGTTGATGCAAAGGGAGAGACAAAGTCAGACTACGGCTTTGAAAGCCCCAAGGTTGAGGCTTCTGCAAAGTTTACAGACGGCACCAATGTAACCGTTTATATCGGCGACGACGGCCCCGGCGGCACCTATACTTATGTAATGCTTAAGGGTTGCGAGTCCGTGTTCTCTGTACTTAAAAGCGACATTGACGTTTTAAGCCTTAACCTTAACGAGCTGTTCAATCCCCTTATCAGAAGTGAGTACAGCACCGTTTCAGACGAGGACTTCACCTACATTACTTTGGGCGGTACTCATCTTGCTGAGGAGGTTACTATTGAGCACGCTCCCGACGGCTCTTTAAACGGCTACTACATTATGACCTCACACTCAGATAAGCCTGTAAACACAACGTTAGGCTCTGAAATTGTGGGCTCAATCAAGTCAATAACAGGCGAAAGCGTCGCTTTTGCAAACCCTGATGCCGACACCCTCAAAAAGTTAGGTCTCAGCACTCCTTATGCAGCCGTTAAGGCTCAGTATATTTACACCAACGCTCAAGGCGAGGAGCAGGAACTTTATGTTTCTATGCTTTGCTCAGAGCCTGACGAAAACGGCAAGGTGTATTTAATGGACGAAGAGGGCAAGCTTGTGTACTTAATCGGCACAGATGCAGTTGACTGGTCTGTGGCTACAATGGAAAGCCTGAGAAGCGAGTACGCCTTCGCACCCTCATATTCTGCTGTTAAAAGCATGACTTTGTCAAAGGGCAGTGAAAGCTACACCTTTGACGTAACTACACTGATTATCGACAGCGTTGACGAAAACGGCGAGGATACCTCTCTAAGCGAAACCGTAATTAAATTCGGCGATAAAGAGATAGAGGAAGGCTACTTCAGAACTTTGTTTGAAGATTTAGCCCTTATTCCCAGCCGCGGCAGTGAAATTGATACAGAAAAAGGCGACGAGCTTTTAACCGTTACCTACCACTACAACACAGAAAGGGCTGCAGACACGGTTGTATACTTCTCAACCGACAGCCAGAAGGTGCTTCCTGAGGTTAACGGTGAGGTTGATTCCTACATCTATAAATCTGACATCGACGGCATATTTGACAACGCTAAAGCTCTTTCAGAGGGCAAGGAAATTACCTCGGTTACAGGCTGAAACCTTAGTGTTTAAGCAAAAAGATAAAATTTGATATTGTGCAAAAAATGACAACTGACACCCTGTTGGTTGTCATTTTTTGTTACGTTTTTGTAACCTTTGATTTTTAACAAAATTACACAGAATTTTTATGAAAATAAAATCGTAAAACCCAAGATATAGGGGTGGTGCGACATTTGCCGCCAAATTGCTCTTAAAACATTTGTTGAATGTGCACAAAACCATACCCTTTGTTTTGTTTGACTCTTATGAAAATGTCCGCTATAATCTCGGTGTAAACACTCAAGAGGTGTATTTTGATTAATTTTAAAGGAAAGGAGTCGGGGCAAATGAAGCAAAACCGCAAGGGCACAAAGGCGTTTGTGTTAATGGTTTTTCTGCTTTGTGTTTTGTTTATGGGCGTTATTTTAACAGGCGCAACCCTGTCAGCTTCCAGCGGCAAAGCAGGTACCTCGGCACTTTTTACCGATGATATTTTAAATCAGGCGGGCATTACCCTTTTTGATAACGATTTGGTTGAGCGAATCGACTCAAAGGGAGGCGTGTCCCTTACTATTATAAGAGCCTTTGATGTTGAGGTTATCTACAGAGGTCAGTCCTTTACCGTTAAAAGTGCCGGTGGCACAGTAAAAGAGGCAATTGCTTCTGCAGGCATTACTCTTTCAGGTGCAGAAACCGTTACCCCCGACCTTGACTCAGCTTTAAAAGAGGGCGAGGTAATTGAAATCGTGGCTGACAGCTACGTTACACTTAACGACGGCGGCGAAACTCAGGACATAGCCACCAAGGCAAAAACCGTGGCTGAGTTTTTAAAAGAGCTTGAGCTTACCCTTTCTAAAGACGATGTTTTAAGTGTAGATGAAAAAACAGAAATTTATGACGGCATTGAAATTTCCATTGAGCGTGTTGAATATAAAGAAGAGGTAAGGGTTGAGTCTGTTGACTACGGCTTTATTACTGAAGAAACCGACGAAATGTACGAAGGCGTTACCTCTATTGAACGCTACGGTGTTGAGGGCGAAAAGCAGGTAACCTATAAATGCAAGTATGTAAACGGCGTTTATAAAAGCGAAGAGGTTATAAAAGAAGAAATCACAGTTGAGCCTGTTGACCAGCTTGAGCTTGTAGGCACCTACGTTGAGCCCGAGTACGAAGAGCCCGATTACGATTATGATTTCGACTACACACCTCCGACACAGGGCGGCGCAGGCACATTTACAGACCACAACGGCAACACCGTTTCCTACACAAATGTGCTTACAGGTTCAGCCACTGCATATTATGCAAATGAGGGTGCTTATACCGCAACAGGTGTTCCTGTTTACAAAGGCGGCGTTGCAGTTAACCCCAACATTATTCCCTATGGCACAAAGCTTTACATTGTATCAAGCGACGGCAGTGTTGTTTACGGCTATGCAACTGCAGTTGACACAGGCGGAGCGTTAATGAGCGGCGAAGCTTTGGTGGATGTTTTCTATCCCACTTATGACGAGTGTGTAAACTGGGGCAGACGTAACGTTACCGTTTATATTTTAGGTTGATTTTCTACACATCTCTAACATTATATATAGAAAAGCGGAAGCCTTTTTGGCTTCCGCTTTTTTACCAACCGCTTATATCTGCTCTTTCCATAGCACCTAAAATTTTTGTTTTCAAGTCAGGGTAATCTTTCTCTAAGCTTCTTATGAGCTCTTTAGATTTCTGACGTTCAGTGTTTTTGTCCATAGGGCAGGTGCTTTTGACTATGGGCAGATTTTTGTTTTTTACAAGGGCGTTGATTTTGCTTTCCTCTGCTAAAATCATCGGGCGAATCAGCCACAGGTCTTTGTTTGAAAGATAAGTCACAGGTCTGAAGCAGCCGATATTGCCTCCACAGAACAGGTTCATTATAAAGGTTTCCACGGCATCGTCAGAGTGATGCCCCAAGGCAAGCTTGTTGCAGTTAGCCTCTTTTGCCATATCGTGAAGAATGCCTCTTCGCATTTTTGCACAAAGGGAGCAGGGGCTTTTGCTTTTCATATCTTCAAATACAACCTTAAAAAGCTCAGTCCTGCGGATAATATGCTCAACTTCTAAGCTTTTGCAAAGCTTAGTGACCGCCGTGAAATCCGTTTCCTTATTATTAAAGCAAGGGTCGGCACTTATTGCCACAAGCTCGAAGGGCTTGGGATAATAACGCCTGAGATGCGCAAGGCCTGCAAGAAGAGCAACGCTGTCTTTGCCGCCCGAAACACCTACAGCGATTTTGTCGCCTGCTTCTATCATATTGTATTTATCCACCGCAGCTCTCATAATACTGCTGAGCCTTTGCATAAAATCACCTCGTTTATTACGATTATACACTATTGATTTAATTTTTTAAATATGTTATTATATGAAAACAGAAAATTTCCTACGGAGGTTAATATGAAAAAGATTTTAGCTTTTGCTTTAGCGGTTATCGCAGTACTTTCTCTCGGCGGTTGTATGGGTACGGGCGCAAAGATTATTACCGCTACCGACCCCGCTGAGGCGGATAAGATTGTTTACACCGACTATAACGATTCTCTCGAAGGACTTTGCAACTATCTTGACGATTTAGGTTATATGGTTTTCGATTACGATGCATCTAAGGACGAGGCAGGTGCCGCCACCATTAAGATGCAGGCTGATATTATCGGCGCCGAAAAAGGCTACAAGTCAAACTACCACTACAGCGGCGATGCCTGGTCAGTTGAAGTATACTATTATAAGGATACAAACTCCGATATGTATAAAGAGGCTCAGAGCGGTACAATTGTTTTGTCTGAGGAGCTTAAAGACGGTTCCTTCGAAATTACCGTAAACGGCAAATATGCCTTAGTGGTTAACGAGCCTAAGGACGGCGTCGAGCGTAAAGAGGCTATTATTAAGGCTTTTAGCGAGTTCTATGCATAATATACTATTAATATAGGAAACGCTCTCCTTTGGAGGGCGTTTTTGTTTTGTGTTTCTGTTAGGTACGACCCAACATCTTGTGTCAAAATCTTACAAAAACCCAAGCTTTTGGGAGCTTTAAAAAACTTAAAAAATTTTTCAAAAAAATTAAAAAAAGGGGTTGACTTTTATTTGTGAGCGTGGTATTATAATACACGTTCCGCACTGAACAACACAAAAAACGAAGCAAGTTCACCAAAGAATATGTTTCTTAATTGTGCATTCTGTACGAAACAAGGACCTTGAAAATTAAACAACAAAGAAAAGAGAACCCGTAATGAATTTGAGTAGAATTAGTACTCAACTAATTACAGTGAGAAAAACACTACAAATCCGGATCTCGAAAGAGATTTGAAAGAAGAACACGCAAGTGTTTAGTATGAGCAGACACAAAGCTCTGAAATTGATATTAACGCCGAAAGGTGTTAAGATACAAATTTTAGAGAGTTTGATCCTGGCTCAGGAC
>JAFQVY010000015.1 GCA_017407755.1 Clostridia bacterium
AAAACTCACATGGGATTTATCGGTACAGGCAAAGGAAGATGCGAGTGCAATAATATCTGCGTGAAAATATTTTAAACGCAGAATTTCATTGTTAATCTCCCAAAGCTGTAACTCTCCGACTTTAACTTTTGCAACAATATCACTCCATATCTCAGACTTCAAAAGGTCTGTATCGGTGATACCACGCAGTAATTTGTTTGCTATTTTTAAATAATTCTCCACAGATACTCGCACCTCCTTTCAAAGATTAAATGTTATTATTATTTACCAAGTAAGCGTTTTGCCTCGGCAAAGACATTCTCTAAAATCATATCCTGCTCGTATCCGTTTTCGGCATAATCAAAATCTATCTGTGCTTGTTCAAAATATCGGTTGATAAGTTCTTTTGCTTTAAGGCAGGTCTCAACATCATATTTTGCGTTAGGTTTATTATTTCTTGCCTGACTTAATTTACTGCGGATGGAATCATCTCTGTGCTTCCAAGTGTCATACCCTCGCCCATCTTCTTTCTTTTGCTTGGGCATATTCAATTTGTTTTTAGCAACATGAGAACACGGAACACCATAATCAGAATTGACACAACTGCAATAAAGTTGTTGATGCGCAGTGGTCATAAAAAAGAATTTATGACAGATACCGCACTGCCAGGAGTAATGCCCCACGGCAAGTCCCTCGAACATATCGGTAACATAAAAGTTGAGCATTCTGTTAAAATGTGTTCTTCTGCCGAGCATTGGCAAGCCTTTTTCGTCTCGTCTTATAACCGGAGCCATCCACACTTGCGGCTCAAGAGTAAAGGCGTGTGTTATTTCCACCGGATTGTTTTCCTCAATAAATTTCACCATTTCTTCATTACCAAAGTACTGTTCGGTAAAGGATGCAAAAAATGTTTTATCACGGCACCCCATATCAGTAAGATTAGCAAAGTACATACAGGCTACCGAAAAGAAATTATATGTATCTGCACAAAGAAAAATATATGCTTCTACAATAGCACAAAGCACTGTCATATACTTCTGTAAATTAGAGTCTTGAGGAACACAGGCTAACAACGGCTCATCAAGTGAACCAAAGCTTACGCTATATCCTTTCAGTGCTTCGTCACCGAGAACCTCCTCAATCAAGGTTTTCTCTGCGGTGATATTAAAATAGCAAAAGGGCTTTTCGTTTTTTATAAGCTCTAATATTTCTTTAAGCTTTTCCCGAATTGCAGTATAAATGCTTTCCGAATAATAGTGTTCGCAGAGTGCGTTATATAAGTTGTTAAGGTCATTCCCTGCATAGAATAATGGCATTATAACCGTAAGCGGAAGTCTTAAAATTTCGTTTGTAATCTGTCCTGTTTTGTATTCCTTGCCTGCGAACATAAATGTATCACAATGTATCACCGTGATAGTCAACAGAAAAATTATGAAAAAGTGCACTGCCTATGGGTTTTGTTTCTATGATATTCATGTGATACCTACGCCTCCACACTAAAATTTTACAAAATCAGTGGTACCATAATCTGTACTCTGTAAAAATTATATCACAAAAGAATTCCAATGTCATTTGAAATCACAAAAAATCCAGAAACGAATTTTTATAATCACGGAAAAATATGTATTTTTCTGAAAATCAGACATTTATATAGTGAGGGCATCCTCAGCCGAGCCGTACCGAAAGGTGCGGCTTTTCTTTTGCTCAAAATTTATTGAAAGTAGGTGATTATCTATGAGCGAAAAGAAAAACAAACTCACCGTTATAGACGGTGAAACCCTAATGGATACAAGACTTGAACCGACTAAGTTTTGTATCGACACTCTGCTGCCCCAAGGAATAACAATCCTCGGCGGTGCACCTAAAATCGGTAAATCCTGGTGGGTGCTGGATATTTGTATCCGCATTGCCAAAGGAGAAAGCCTGTGGGATATGCCGACCACCAAAGGCACAACGCTGTATCTTTGCCTAGAAGATACGCTCAGACGTGTGCAAGAACGACTGTGTTTAATCACAGACGATGTCCCCTCCAATGCTTTCTTCGCAACATCGGCACATACACTTGCCGAAGGTCTCTGCGATGAAATCCGCACATTCGTAAAGGAACATCCCGATACAGTTCTCGTTGCAATCGATACTTTTCAGATTGTGCGTAACGGCGGTGCAGATACCTCTTACGGTAACGACTACGATGAAATCCGTCAGATGAAGCAGTTAGCAGACGAGCTTAATATCTCTCTTCTGCTGGTGCATCACCTTCGTAAGCAGGGTGACAGTGATCCGCTGAACAAACTGTCAGGCACAACCGGAATCGTAGGCGCAGTCGATTCGGTGTTCGTGCTTGACAAAAGCAAACGCAGTGAAAATCTTGCCACACTGGTTTGCACAGGCAGAGATATTGAACATCGGCAGTTGGAACTGAAGTTCTCAAACAAGGATTTCGTATGGGAACTGAAATCCGATAGCCGAGAGCAACCCGAAAAAATGTTACCGCCTGAGATGGAGTTACTCGTCGAGTTTATGAAAGAACAGAAATCCTTTGATGGCCGTAACAATGATTTTGTTGAACAGTTCAATGCGGTAACCCAAAGTGATGTTACTGCAAAAACGCTCAAGCAAATGATGGCACGGTGGAGATATGACCTTGAGGCACTCGGTGTTTATTTTGAAAACTACCGAAATAACAGTGCAAGGTTTATGAAAATAGAATTTATTTCCTCAGCCTGTGACGACCGTGTCGACGGTGACATTTAAAAACTGACACCTAAAATGCTTGTCAGGGTTGTCACGTTTGTCACAAAACTGTCAGCCAATGTCCGCCCCTTTGCCAAAATGTTTGCCTGTTGGAGCAACTACCCCACCGCCTCGATAAAAACGCAACACAGGGCAAATTTGAGCCGAGTGTGCGGAGATTTGTCGCTGAAAGTTACTCAAAAAGTGATTAAAAGTACCGCATTTAATTTCTCTCCTTCAGGAGAGAACCAGCATCGCCTTTGGCTGTACAACCACCGCTAAAGCGGCGGCCGCGCCTTCGACTGCTGTTTGTTGGGCAGAAGCCCAAGCCCACTTTATTTTTGAAAGGATTGATTTTTTATGAAAACTAAGCGTTTTAATTTCAGAGTCTCCGATACGATGGATGCTCTGATACGCAAAAAAGCCGCAGATGCCGGAATGAGCATTACCGACTATATCATCCTCTGTGCTATTGATAAAAAGGTAATAAATTATGACGGTCTGCGTGAACTTACCACACAGGTTAAAAAGCTGGGCAACAATGTAAACCAGTTGCTGATACTTTCCCGGCAGGGAAGAATCGACACCGTAAATCTTACCGCTACCCAAGAGGAACTGAAAAGGATTTACGAACTACTATCTGCCGAGCTTGGAAGGGGGTGATGATTTGGCGATTGTTCATTTCGTAAATTATCAAAAACCGCAAACCTCAAGCGGTATGTTATTCGTCTTGCGGTACACTATGCAGGACGAAAAAACCATTGCCGATGACGGCAATAAGTATGTAACAGGAGTTAACTGCACACCCCAGTCTGCTTATATCGAATTTAATAATACGAAAAAATTATACGGCAAAACGGATGGCAGACTGTTCTATCATTTCGTGCAGTCCTTTTCGGTGGATGAAAACATATCACCCCAAAGGGCACACGAAATTGCAGTTAGATTTGCCGAGGAAACTGAAAAATTTTCAGGATTCGAAATCGTAGTATCCACCCACTGCGACCGTAACCATATTCATTCGCATTTTATTATGAACAGCGTAAACGCTGAAAGCGGTAAAAAGTTTCACATCAGCGAAAATGAGGTTGAAATGCTGATGCAAAAATCCGATGCCCTATGCCGTGAATATGGTTTGTCGGTTTTAAAACCCAAGCCTCCCACTGAGAGAGCCAAACCGATGAACGACCGAGAATACCGCTCTGCCGAAAAGGGTGAGAGTTGGAAGATACGGCTTGAAGCTGTAATCTCCAATGCAATGGAAATTGCTTCTTCCAAAGAGCATTTTATTATGCTGATGGAAGCAAAAGGTTACGGTGTCAAGTGGACGGACACTCGTAAGAATATAACCTACACCACACCCGAAGGCAAGGCCTGTCGGGACAGCAAATTACACCTGACAAAATTTTTAAAGGAGAACATGACAAATGAATTTTACAACCGAGAAGAAATCACCATTAAATTTTATAGCCGAAGCACAAGAGCAAATCACCGCCGCCGAAAAGGTTCATCCTTGCGTGGCGGTGACCGAGCCGAATTGGACGGCACTGATATCTACACAGAAAGCACAGATAGAATTACTACTGGATATTCAGAACACCCTGCTGACGCTTACGACCGAAAAAGAACTGAAAGCATATATGGACGAGCAGTTGAATACGCTGATTCAGTACACCGAGCAGACCAAAGAAGCGACCGAACAGTTTCAGAGGGCGATGGAAACATCGGCGGAAAAACTGACAGAGAGTATCCGTCAGTTAACAGCGGATACCGAGAAACAGGTTGGGAGAATGAAAGAGAGCTGTTCACAGAACATCTCTATGCTACGCAGTACGGCACAGGACAAACTAAAGAGGCATACGGACAGGATGTTTCTGATATCTCTGATACCTTCGGCACTGCTCATAGTGTTGGAGTTGATGCGGCATATCTTATCGGCGATATCGGTAATATAATTGACGAAGATGCTCCCGTGGAAGATTGCACTACAATCCACTATCCAAGGGAGCGAAAGAAAAACCAAGGCCCCGTGTTAGGCGGAATGTAAAGAGCGTGAGAAAATCTGAATCTCACGCTCTGTTTTTATACTGATTTCAACTAAAGAAAGGACTTTATTTATATGCAAAATTTTAACAGCAATAAATCATTAGCAGAAATGAATACTTCGACAGAAAAGGGGGAATACTAATTGATTTTACTGTGCTAACCGAAGCGGCGTGAGCATAGTATGTATTGTAAAACAAGATTTGATAACAGGAGGTGCTTTCATCGTGTCAAAAGTTACTTTGAAGTATAAGTTCAACAATCCCAACTCGGTGGAGGACACCGCCGAGATTCTGCTGAAACTTTTTATTGAGGCTAACAAACCCAAAGTAGAAGAAGCAATAAAAAACGCTGTTGATAACAGCACCAATACAACAAGCCATCCTGCATAAAGTCGGGATGGCTTTTATAAAAAACAATGGTCAGCATACTTGCTGGACTTGTAAAATTTTATGTGATATTGTGTTGTTGCAAACCAAAGGAAAGGAGAAAAAACAATGAATATAGCAGCCTACTGCCGTGTATCAACCGAAAAGGAAGATCAGCTTAATTCCCTTGAAGCACAAAAAACCTTCTTCCTGGAATACACAGCTCGTTCCGGCGATAACCTTGTAAAGCTATATGCCGATGAAGGGTTGTCCGGAACAAAAATTAAAAACCGCAAACAATTTCTGCGGATGATGGCAGATGCCGAACTTGGACTATTCGATATGGTTGTAGTAAAGGATATATCACGCTTTGCCCGAAACACCGTTGACCTTCTGCAGAATATCCGCCGTCTGCGTGAACTGGGTATTGAAACCCAGTTCCTTACAGCGAATATGACAAGTATGGGAAACAGTGAGTTTGTACTGACCGTTTTCGGTGCTTTAGCTCAAGAGGAAAGTGCAAACACATCCAAGCGTGTTAAATTCGGAAAAAAGATAAATGCCGAAAAAGGCAGAGTACCTAATATCGTATTCGGATATGATAAAACCATCGGCGATTATTTTAATCTGACAATCAACAAAGCAGAAGCTGATGTCATCCGTCAGATTTACCAATGGTACTTACACGAAGGGTACGGTGTCTCAAAAATATCCTATATGCTTAATGAGCGAGGAATAAAAACAAAGCGCGGTTGCAAGTGGACGCAAAACGCAGTCAGCCGTATTCTCGAAAACGAACTTTATACAGGTAAGGTTATCAACGGAAAAGAAGAAGTTGCCGACTTTCTTACAGGCAGACGAGCCTCAAAAAGCGAGGATGAATGGTATGTGGTTGAGCGTCCCGACCTTCGCATTATAAGCGATGAGGATTTTGATAAAGCCCGTCACCTCAAGACAGAGCGCGGTATAAAATTCAAGGTAGATAAACAGCGGCACAGCAACCAACACCTATTCTCAACTCTTATTAAATGCAAGGATTGCGGATGGTCATTCCGCCGTAATGTACGCACCTATAAAAACACCTATGTGAGATGGGTGTGTTCAGGGCATAACCGAGGTGCCGACAGTTGTCCCAATGCTCTCACTGTTGATGAAAACGAACTGATAGAGGTTATCGAGCAGTACTTTGCCGATATACTTTCTAAGAAGAAAAATGTTATCAGCCGTGTGGTAAATGAGTTTCAAAAAGTGTATCGTGCAAAAGATGAAAATGCCGCCTACGAAAAAGAACTTCGTACAACGATTGAAAAATTAAAACGCAACCGCCAGAAGTATATGGATATGTATACCGATGACCTTATCACCCGAGAAGAACTGAACGCTAAAATTGGCGGGGACAAGCTGGAACTGGAAAGGCTTGAAAGCGAACTGAAAATGGTAGAACAGCACCTTACAAAAGGCGACCAACTGCAGATGATACTCAATGATACTTTCAAAGAAATTGAGGATATCAGCAATCTGCGATTGATAACAAATGCACAGCTAAAAAGAGTAATTGACAGAATTGAGGTAGACCACGACGGAAACGTTGAGGTCTACCTCAAACTTTTCCGAGAATTAGGGCTCGACGAAACCGTTCCAATTTGTACCGCCCCCACATAAAGATGTCAGCAAACGGCTTAAATACATAGACTCTGCTCTTTACAAAAAAGTAAACCGTGTACTTCAGCAAAACAAGCAAGAGCGTCACATCCGAGGCGGCGAAGCCACTAAAAACAAGTATTTAAACCTAAGCTTAAAAGAGAAAAGTGCCGATAATAGGCAAAATTAACAAAGCCTGTAAAAATCTCTTTACACCTAAACTTCTTTGTTGTATAATTAGCGTGATATAGTAGGAATTTATGCTTTTTTGTATACAAAGGAGTTTATGTTATGCGAAATATTCCTTTTTCTCCTCCTGATATTACTCAGGCTGAAATTGACTCAGTTGTTGACGTACTTAAATCAGGCTGGATTACTACAGGCCCTAAAACCAAGCTTTTTGAGTCTCGTATTGCTAATTTTTGCAATACAGAAAAGGCAGTTTGCCTTTCTTCTCAGACTGCCTGTGCCGAAATGACATTAAGAATTTTAGGCGTTGGTCAGGGTGATGAGGTTATCGTGCCCGCTTATACCTACACAGCCTCTGCCTCTATCCTTTACCATATCGGTGCCACTCCTGTTATTGTGGATTGTGCACCCGGAAGCTTTGAGATGGATTACGATAAAATGGAGGCAGCAATCACCGAAAAAACCAAGGCAATCATTCCCGTTGACCTTGCAGGTATTATGTGTGATTATGACCGAATTTTCAAAGCCGTTGAAAACAAGCGCCACCTCTTTAAACCTCAGAATGAGCTTCAGGAGGCAATCGGCAGGGTTATGATTATATGCGACGGTGCCCACGCTTTCGGTGCAAGCCGTAAGGGTAAGATGTGCGGTGAGGTTGCAGACTTTACAAATTTCAGCTTCCACGCTGTTAAAAACCTTACAACAGGTGAAGGCGGTGCCGTAAGCTGGAAAAATATCGAAGGCATCGACAACGACGAACTTTACAAAAAATATATGCTCTTTTCTCTTCACGGCCAGACTAAGGACACATACGCCAAAAACAAGGGTACAAGCTGGGAATATGACGTTGTTGACACCCAGTACAAATGCAATATGCCCGACATTTTGGCGGCTATGGGTCTGGCTCAAATGGACAGATACAAAGCCATTATCGACAGACGCCACGAGCTTATTAAAATGTACAACAACGCTTTTGCCGATTTGCCTGTAGGAGTACTTAACCATTGCGATGAAAACCACCGCAGCAGCGGTCACCTTTATATGGTACGTTTCCTTGCCAAGGATTCTGATTACCGCAACACCTTCTTTAAGCGTATGGCACAAAACGGCGTAATCTGCAACGTGCATTTCAAGCCCTTGCCTCTGCTTACTGCATACAAGAGCCGCGGCTTTGACATTAAGGACTTCCCCAACGCTTTTGATATGTATAAAAATGAGCTTACTCTGCCCCTTAACACCACAATGACCGACAGCGATGCAGAGTATGTTATTGATATGTTCAGACGCTGCATTGCCCAGCCCTATTAAGATTTCCGCCTGACGGGCTGCCGTCGGGCGGTTTTTTCACAAAACAATCAAATTGTTTTTAAGAATCCTTAACTTTTGTTAATATTTTTCTGCTATAATAAAAAAGGAAAGGAAGGTATAAAATATGGGACTTCACAAAATTCTTATTGTAGACGACGACCAAAATATTTCAAATCTTTTAAGACTTTATCTGGAAAAAGAAAATTTTTCTACCATTATTGCAAGTGACGGCGAAAAGGCGGTTGAGCTTTTTAAAAGCGAGAACCCCGACCTCATTCTTTTAGACATTATGCTTCCCAAGCTTGACGGTTGGCAGGTTTGCCGCGAAATTCGCAAATCCTCTGACTGCCCCATTATTATGCTGACCGCAAAGGGCGAAACCTTTGACAAGGTTTTGGGTCTTGAGCTTGGTGCCGACGACTATATTGTAAAACCCTTTGAAACCAAAGAGGTTATTGCAAGGGTTCGTGCGGTACTTCGCCGAAGCGACTCAGGTGAGCAAAACTCGGCTAAGGAAATCAAATGGGAAAACCTTGAGATAAACCTTACCAACTATGAGCTTAAGGTAAAAGGCAAGGCGGTGGCAACTCCGCCAAAAGAGCTTGAGCTTTTATATCACCTTGCATCAAACCCCAACAAAATGTTTTCACGCGACCAGCTTTTAGACGAGGTATGGGGCTTTGATTATTACGGCGACAGCCGCACAGTTGACGTTCATATAAAGCGTATCCGCGAAAAAATCGACGGCGCTTCTGACAAATGGGAGCTTTGCACCGTTTGGGGCAGAGGCTACAAATTTGAAGTAAGATAATATGGCAAATGTAAAAAATGCAGTCAACAAAACCGTTTTCAGGCGGTTTTTGTTCTATAGTATAGTTATTGTTCTTCTGTGCCTGCTTATTATAACGGTTATTCTTATTTACCCTGTAACCGATTATATTGAACGGGTAAAAAAGGAAGAGCTTATTAAAAACACCGAGGACGTCTCGGCAAAAATAACGGAAATTTCCAGCGGCAAGCTGAATGCTTCTGAGGAATACATATTCACCTATCTTGACGGACTGAGTGAATCTATGGATGCAGATATTATACTTTCCGATAAATCAGGACGGATAGTTTTCGTAAGTTCTGCAGATACTACTCATAACATCGGCGGTTATTTGCCTGCTTTAGTACTTTCAAACCTTGACGACAGCTCGTTTTTTGCCTATGGCAATATCGGCGGCTTTTACGACAAGGCGTACTATGTTGCCGCAACTCCTGTTTACACAAACACGGGCACTGTTGCAGGCTACTGTGTTGTTGCTCAGCACACCGTCTGGAGCAGCGACGCCGTGCCCTCGGTTTTCTTTGTGTTCACCTTGGTGGTGCTTTTATCGGCGTTGTTGATTTTTTCCCTTACTTCAGTCTACGCTTTCAATACCACACGTCCCCTCAAGCAGATGACTGCTGCCACAAAGCGATTTGCATCAGGAGACTTTGAAAGCCGTGTTTATGTTAAAAACAAAGACGAAATCGGCGAGCTTGCCTCGGCTTTCAACGAAATGGCAGACTCATTGGCTTCTATGGAAGGCATAAGGCGAAACTTTATAGCCAACGTAAGCCACGAGCTTAAAACCCCCATGACCACAATTTCAGGCTATATTGACGGCATTCTTGACGGCACAATACCAAAAACCGAGCAGGAATATTACCTTTCAATTGTTTCAGAGGAAACCAAGCGTCTTTCACGCCTTGTCACCTCAATGATTTCTCTCTCAAAAATTGACAGCGGCGAAATCAAGGTAAACAAAACATCATTTGATATTTTAGATGTTGTTTTCAGCGTGCTTCAAAGCTTTGAAAGCAAGCTTTCTGAAAAGAAGCTTACCATAGAAGGTCTTGATATAGAAGAAAACATTATGATTTTCGGCGACCGCGACCTTATACACCAAACCATTTACAATCTGGTGGAAAACGCCGTTAAATTTACCAACGAAAACGGAGTAATCCGCTTTGAATTTTCAAAGGAAAAGGGCTTTAATATAGTAAGTATTGAAAACAGCGGCAAGGGAATTCTTCCTGAAGATATCCGCTTTGTTTTCGATAAATTTTACAAGGCAGACAAATCACGAAGCTCTGACAAACGCAGTATGGGCTTGGGACTTTACATCTGCCGAACTGTTGTAGCACTTCACGGCGGCAAAATCACCGCCGACTCAAAGCCCGATGAATACTGCAGATTTACCTTTACTCTGCCTGAGCAAAAGCGAAAAAAGCTTTTGTCGGCAGATAGTAAAACGGAGGAAAAATAATGAACGACGAAAATATGAACCTACCTTTAAATCAGGAGCCTAAACCTGAGCCTGAGTATAATCCCGAAATTTCTCAGCCTCTGGTGACGCCCGAAATCCCTGAGCAAAGCATTCCTCAGCCCCCCTACACTCCCCCAACAGGTGCTCCATATACCTCACCCTACAATGCACCCTCAAATAACCCTCAGCCTTATACCGCTGAGCGTAAAAAAAGAGGTGCAGGCTCTAAGGTGATGCTTACACTCCTTTGGGTACTTTTAGGGGTTTTCAGCATAGCAATCATTGGCTCCTGCGGCTATTATATAGGACTTAAAGACAACCAAGATTTGCCCATTCGCGACAATCCTATTACCGATTTGCTTAAACCTACAGAGCCTACAGAACCCCAAACAACAGAAGCCGTGGACGATTCTTACCTTTTCGGCGACGGCGAAATCGTCCTCAATCCCTATCCTTCAGACAAGGGCGACACCTCAAAATATAATAACCAATCTGCCTTTGAAAAAGTTTCCCCCTCGGCAGTAGGCATTATGTGCTACAAAAACGAAGAAAAAGAAGCACTTATGGGTCAGGGCACAGGCATTATTGTTAATACAGACGGCTATATCGTAACCAACAGCCACGTTATAGGCGACAGCAAGTCCGCTTACATAATTAACGTTATTTTAAGCGACGGAAACTCCTATTTTGCTGAGGTTGTAGGCTTTGATACCCGTACTGACCTTGCTGTAATCAAAATAAAAGCCGAGGGTCTTGTTCCTGCCGAGTTTGCAGATTCCGACCTTGCTTCTATCGGCGAAGACGTTATTGCCGTAGGAAATCCCGGCGGCATTGAATTTCAGAACACCTTAACCCGCGGCGTTATTTCTGCAAAAGACAGAACCCTTGACCTTTCTACTCAGGTAAAGTATATCCAGACCGACGCCGCCATTAACCCCGGCAATTCCGGAGGGCCTCTTTCTAATCTCTGCGGTCAGGTTATCGGCGTAAATTCTGCGAAAATCGCATCTGAAGAATACGAGGGTATGGGCTTTGCAATTCCCAGCCGCACCGTAAAAGAGGTTGTAGACGACCTTATAAAGCAAGGTTACGTGTCAGACCGAGTAAAAATCGGTGTTATGGGCACGGCCATCAGTGCAAATGAAGCAAAATACAACAATGTCCCTCAGGGTATTTTAGTGTCTGAGGTTATTGAAGGCGGCCCTTGTGACAACGGTGCGGTTGAGCCTAACGATATTGTAGTGGCAATTGATGATTATGAAATAAAATCCTTCAACGACATTTATACCGCTCTTACAAATTATCGCGAAGGCGACAAAGCAACTCTTAAGCTTTACAGAATAGATACCGAAGAATATTTTGAAACGGAAATTGTTCTGCAGGCTGACCGTTAAGTCTCGGTTAACAAAAGTTTTAATAAGCGGCAGGGCAAACCTCATCACCTGCCGTTTATTTTTTAAAATTTGGTTGACAAAAACGCCGATTTTTATTACTCTATTATTAGAACACCACACTCTACTTGCAGTAGAAATACAGACACAATCTTGGTTTTGAGGTACTTTTTTAATGGACGAAAAAAAGCTTAAATTAATAATTGCCAACAATATTACATATTTTCGAAAACGCTCAGGCCTTACTCAGGGCAAGCTTGCAGAGATGATAAATTACTCTGACAAATCCGTTTCCAAATGGGAACGCGGTGACGGTATTCCCGACATAACGGTGCTTGTTAAGCTTGCAGAAATTTTTGACGTTACCTTAAACGACTTGGTAAACGAGGACAAGCCCGAAGATAAAATCCTCCCCACCCGCCAGAGACGCCACATTCTTATTGACGTAATGTCCATAATTTTAGTGTGGCTTGTAGCAACAGTTGTGTTCGTTGGATTAAGGGTTTTCCTTCCCGAATTTTCTTCCGCTTTTATTTGCTACATCTTAGCTATTCCCGTAAGCGCAATCGTTCACCTTGTTTTTGCCTGTATATGGTGGAACCATACCGTGCAGTTTTTCTCTATAAGCGTTTTAGTGTGGACCTGTGCTCTGGGCATACAGATAACCTTTTTCACCTTTATAAAAGGCTTTGACAACATAAGCCTCATTTACATCTGTGCCGCAGTTTTACAGGTGCTTGCCTTAGCCTGGACACTTTATCGTAACTTTAAAAAGAAAAAGTTATAATTATTTGTGAAAAAGTCCCTTAAACGGGGCTTTTTTCTTATATATTTGGCTTTTATGACAAAAGCTTTTTCCTTTATAAGCCTTGATTTTTAAATATTTCGGTGGTATAATATAGCTAAGTTAATATCCTTAAGGTTAAGGAGTGGGAGCAATCCCGCTCCTAAGTTTTTTATTAGGAGGAATGTTTATGGCACAAAATAAAGGTGCAAACATCGCCGAAAGCGTAAAAGCTCTTGCAGAGCCTGTTGCCGAAAATTTCGGCGTAAGGGTGTGGGACGTACGCTTTCTTAAAGAGGGTGCCGAGTGGTACTTAAGAATTTTTATCGACAAAGACGGCGGCGTCAATATTGTTGACTGTGAAAACGTTTCCCGTGCTATTGACCCTCTGCTTGACGAAAAAGACTTCATAAGCCAGAACTACATCTTGGAAGTAAGCTCCCCCGGTCTTGAGCGTGAGCTTACCCGTGATGAACATTTTGAGGAATATGTAGGTAAGGATATTAAAGTCCGCCTCATAAGACCTATGGAAGGTCTTGGCAAGGAATTCTGCGGTGTGCTCAGAGAGGTTAACTCAAATGAGCTTACCATTGAGGATTACAGCGGCGAAAACAAGGTAACTATATCAAAAAAGGACACAGCCTGGGTAAAGGCTGACGACCTTGACATATAAGGACAAACAGAAAGGAATGGTTATAAAAAATGAACAACAAAGAATTATTTGAGGCTCTTGCTCTGCTCGAAAAAGAAAAAGGTATTCCTGTAGATTATATGATTGAGCAGATTAAGCGTGCTATTGTGGTTGCTTGCAAAAACCTCTACGGCAACGAAAACATTGACATCACAATGGACCCTGAAAAGAACAGCTTCAATGTTAAGATGATTAAGACAGTGGTTGAAGAAATCGAAGACGAGGCAAACGAAATCCTTTTGGAGGATGCTAAGCAGATTTCTAAGCGTGCCGCAGTTGGCAAGGAAATCGGTATTCCCCTTGACCCCAAGAAGTTCGGCAGAATTGCAGTTTCCGCCTCTAAAAACGTTATTCACGGCGGTATCCGTGACGGCGAAAAGGGTCAGGTGCTCAGAGAGTTCCAGTCTAAGCTTAAAGAAATCGTTACTGCTACAGTTGAAAGAATCGACCCCAAAACAGGCAACGCCACAATCCGTTTCGGCAAGGCTGAGGCTGTGCTCCCTGTTAGCGAGCAGGTTGGCGAAGAAAACCTCAAGGAAGGCGACTCCGTTAAAATTTACATTGTAGATGTAAGAGTGGGAGACCGCGGCCCCAAGGCTATTATCTCCCGTACACATCCCGATTTTGTAAGAAAAATGTTTGAAAAAGAAGTGCCCGAAATTTTTGACGGCATTGTTGAAATTAAGTCTATCTCCCGTGAGGCAGGTTCCCGTACCAAAATGGCAGTTATCAGTAACGACCCCTCAGTTGATGCAGTAGGTGCTTGTATCGGTAACCGCGGCGCCCGTGTCGGCACAATTGTTGAAGAGCTTGGCGGCGAAAAAATCGACATCATCGTTTACGATGAAGATCCCGAAAAGTTCATTGCTGCTTCCCTTGCACCTGCAAGCGTAGTTTCCGTAGCTGTTGCCGAAGACGGCACAAAGAGCTGCAAGGTAACTGTTCCTGATTCTCAGCTTTCCCTTGCAATCGGCAACAAGGGTCAGAACGCCCGCCTTGCCGCAAAGCTTACAGGCTGGAAGATTGACATTCGTCCCGAAAGCGGTTTTTACGGCGAAGATGAGGACGACAAAGCTGAGGCAGAGGCTTAATTTATGAAGCAGAAGAAAATTCCCCTTCGCAAATGCACAGGCTGCAATGAGATGAAGCCAAAGCGTGAGCTTATTCGTGTGGTAAAGCTTCCCGACAAGCTTTCAGAAAGCGGCGAAATCTTAGAAAAAGGCAGTGTTGAGCTTGATTTTACAGGCAAAAAGCCCGGCAGAGGTGCTTACATCTGCAACTCTTTAGACTGCCTTAACAAAGCCATTAAGGGCAGACGATTGGAAAAAGCCTTTTCCTGTCAGATTCCTGATGCAGTTTACCAAAGTCTTAAAAAGGAGCTTGATAAAGGTGAATGACAGGCTCTTGAATTTCTTGGGACTTTGCAGGCGTGCAGGTAAAATGAAAATCGGTTGCGACACGGTAATTGAATCCGTAGAGCTTGGCAACTCAAGACTTGTGCTTTTAGCAAGGGATATTTCAGAAAATACCAAGAAAAAAATTCTTTCTGCCGTTAAAGACGGTGAATATGAAATTTTAACATACTCTAAAGATGAGCTTAGCTTTGCACTGGGCAAAACCTGTGCGGTGCTCTCATTGGAAGACGACGGGTTTGCTAAAAAAACCCGCCAGCTTATCTTAAACAGGGAGGAGAAACCGAATGATTAAATATAAAATTCATGAGGTCGCAAAAGACCTTAACGTTTCCAGCAAAGAGGTTATAGAGGTTGTTGCCAAATACTGCGGTACAACAAAGAAATCTATGACTACTCTTGAAGAATCTGAGCTTGATGTAATTTTTGATTACTTTACTCAGAAAAACAATATGGAAAGCCTCAGCTCCTACTTTGCAGTACGCGACGAGGCAATTGAGGCTAAAGCAGAAGCCGAAGCAAAGCGCAAGGAAGAAGAGCGCGAGAAGAAGGCTCAGGCTAAAAAAGAGCTTGAAGCAAGCATCAAGGGTGAAAAAGCTCCTGAGAAAACTGATGCAAAGCCTCAGGAAAAACCTGAGAAGAAGGCAAAGAACCCCAAAAATTACGATGACATTGACACTACCTCTGAGATTAAATCCAAGCGTGCTCAGGGTAAAATCGTTAACACACGTACAGTTGACGTAAACGTTGAAAGATACAACGAAAAGTACGATAATCTTGCTTATGACAAGGTTAAGTCTGACAGCAATATGTCAAAGGCAAAGCAGAAGATTAACCAGCGTTCACAGCAAAAGGGTAAGCCCAAGAATTCCAGAAAGGAAACCGAGGCAGAGCGTCTCAAGCGTATTGCTCAGGAGCGTAAGGCTAAGCCCATTACCGTTAAAATTCCTGAGGAAATCACTATTACAGAGCTTGCTCTTCGCCTTAAGGCTACTGCTGCCGAGGTTATAAAGAAAGCTTTCCTTATGGGCACAATGGTTACCCAGAACGACACCGTAGACTTTGACACAGCTTCTCTTATTGCTATGGAGTTTCACGCCAAGGTTGAGAAGGAAGTTGTTGTTACAATCGAAGAGAGAATTATCGACGACACAGTAGATGACGAGGCAAACCTTAAGGACAGAGCTCCCGTTGTTGTTGTTATGGGTCACGTTGACCACGGTAAGACTTCACTTCTTGACTATATCCGCCATGCAAACGTTACTGCAGGCGAGGCAGGCGGTATTACTCAGCACATCGGTGCTTACAGAGTAAACGTACACGACAGAGACATTACCTTCCTTGACACCCCCGGTCACGAAGCTTTCACAACAATGAGAGCAAGAGGTGCACAGGTAACAGATATTGCAATCCTCGTTGTTGCCGCTGACGACGGTATTATGCCCCAGACCATTGAGGCTATTAACCACGCCAAGGCAGCAGGCGTTTCCGTAATTGTTGCAATTAATAAAATGGATAAGATTGCCGCTAACCCCGACAGAGTTATGCAGCAGCTTACAGAGCACGAGATTATCCCCGAAGCTTGGGGCGGTGATACTCCCTGTATGCCTATTTCCGCTAAGACAGGTATGGGTATCGATGACCTTCTTGAAATGGTTATTCTCGTTGCCGATATGAAAGAGCTTAAAGCCAACCCCGACCGTGCCGCTAAGGGTACAGTTATCGAAGCACGCCTTGATAAGGGCAGAGGCCCCATTGCCACTATCCTTGTTCAGAACGGTACACTTCATCAAGGCGACATCGTTGTAGCAGGCACTGCCGTAGGTCGTGTTCGTGCTATGACAAATGAACGCGGCGAAAAGGTAAAGGTTGCAGGCCCTTCTGTTCCTGTTGAGATTACAGGTCTTGCAGAAGTTCCCACAGGCGGCGACACCTTTGACGCCGTTTCTGACGAGCGTCTTGCCCGTGAGCTTGTTGAAGAAAGAAAGGCTCAGAAGAAGGAAGAGCTCTTTAACTCTCAGACAAAGGTAAGCCTTGATAACCTCTTTGACCAGATGAAGCTCGGCGAGGTTAAGGAGCTTAAGATTGTTGTAAAGGCTGACGTTCAGGGCTCTGTAGAGGCTGTAAGACAGTCTTTAGAGAAGCTTTCTAATGATGAAGTTCGCGTACACGTTATCCATCAGGGCGTTGGTGCAGTAAATGAAAGCGACGTTATGCTTGCAAATGCATCAAATGCAATTATCGTAGGCTTTAATGTTCGCCCCGATGCTGTTGCCGCAGTAAATGCAGAGCGTGACGGCGTTGATATGAGACTTTACACCATCATCTACGACTGTATCGAAGAAATCGAATCAGCTATGAAGGGTATGCTTGCTCCTAAAACAAGAGAGGTTATCCTTGGTACTGCCGAGTGCCGTAACGTTATCAAGATTAAGTCCGTCGGCACAATTGCAGGTTGCTATGTTAAAAGCGGTAAGCTTGCAAGAAATGCACAGATAAGAGTTGTAAGAGACGGTATCATCATTGCTGAGGACGCTGTTTCCTCACTTCAGAGATTCAAGGACGCCGTAAAGGAAGTAGCCGAGGGCTACGAGTGCGGTCTCGGCCTTGAAAGATTTAACGATATTAAGGAAGGCGACATCTTCGAGGCATTTATTATCGAAGAATACCGCGAGGACTAAGCCGGAGGTAAACTTATGGCAAGTCATAAAATTTCAAGAACTACCGAAGACATCAAGCGTGAGCTTACTGCGATTTTAAGAGATGTCAAAGACCCCCGTGTTTCGGGTGCTTTTGTGTCAATTATCCGTGTCGAGGTTACCAACGACCTCAGCTACTGCACCGTTTATATCAGTGCTTTAGAGGGTATGGCGAAGGCTCAGGAGGCGGTCAAGGGACTTAAATCCGCCGCAGGCTTTATAAGACGAGAGTTAGGACTTAGGCTTTCAATCCGCCACGTGCCTACACTTATCTTCAAGGCTACCGACTCAATTGAGTACAGTGCAAATATCTCAAAAATCCTTCACGACCTTGATATTAAAAGAGAGGAAACGGATACTGATGAATAATCTGAAAGCTGTTGCCCAAAAGCTTATGACCATGGACAACATCGAAATCCTCACCCACCGCTATCCCGACGGCGACACCTTAGGCTCTGCCTATGCTTTGTGCTCTGCTTTACAGCAGTTAGGCAAAAATGCAAGAGTAATCACCGCCGGCGAGTCTGCAAAAAAATACGCCTTTCTTAAAAAAGGCGTAAAGGAGCAGGATTTTGAAAGAAAATATGTTGTAAGTGTAGACGTCGCCGCAACCTCTCTTTTAGGCGAAAACGAAGAAAAGTACAAAGACATCATCGATATTTGCATCGACCACCACGGTACAAATTCCATTGAAGCTAAAATGAAGTACGTGGACGCTACCTCTGCTTCTGCAGCTGAAATTGTATTTGAACTTTTAGGTCTTATGACAGGCGTAATCCTCAATGAGCATATTGCAACCTGCATTTACACAGGTCTTTCTACCGACACAGGCTGCTTCAGGTACACAAACACCACACCAAAAACCCACCTTATTGCCGCCAAAACCATGGCGGCAGGTGCTCCTTGGGAAAAGATAAACGCCGAAATGTTCGAGATTATGTCCCCTGCCCGCATTGAATTGCAGAAGCTTGTGTATAACACCTTAGAGCTTCATCTTTCGGGCAAGCTTGCCCTTATCGTTGTAACCCAAGCTATGCTTAAAAAAGCAGGCGTAGGAGATGACGAGGTAGAAGGTCTTGCCTCTATTCCAAGGCGAGTTGAAGGCGTTTTAATGGGCATTACAATCCGTGAAAAAGAAGACGGAGTTTTTAAAATTTCTGTTCGTACCAACGAGGGCGTTGACGCATCTGCCTATTGCAGTATTTTTGGCGGCGGCGGTCATATTGCAGCTTCAGGCTGTACAATTGAGGGCACCCTTGACTTCGTAAAAACAGCCCTCATAAACGAGGCAAAGATGGTATTATGAACGGAGTTCTCATAATAAACAAGCCTATGGATTTCACTTCCTTCGATGCGGTTGCAGTTACAAGAAAAGTATCAGGGCAAAGAAAGCTTGGCCACTGCGGCACACTTGACCCCAATGCAACAGGGGTACTGCCCGTACTTTTAGGTGGTGCTACAAAGGCTCAGGACATTCTCCCCAATCACGACAAAGAGTACGTAGCAGAGCTTAAATTCGGCACAAAAACCGATACCCTTGATATTTGGGGCAAAGTTTTAAGCGAAGAAAAATCCTCTGTTACCAAAGAGCAGTTTGAAGCGGTTCTCCCTAATTTCCGAGGTGAAATTATGCAAGTCCCCCCTATGTACTCCGCTTTAAAGCAACAGGGTCAAAGGCTTTACGATTTGGCACGTCAGGGCATTGAAGTAAAACGTGAGGCTCGGCCCGTTACCGTTTACAGTTTAACTTCTGAAGGCTTCTACCAAGAAAATCAAACTGCAAAAATCAGAGTCAAATGCTCAAAAGGCACCTATATCCGCTCGCTTATTGACGATATCGGCAATGCCTTGGGCACCGTCGCTGTAATGACCGCTCTGTGCAGAACCTCTGCCTGCGGCTTTAACTTAGAGCAAAGTATCACTATAGACGGCCTTAAAACCTTAACCCCTGACGAAATCAAAGAAAGACTGCTTCCTATAGAAACTCTTTTTGAAAGCTACCTTCAGGTAAACGTGTCAGAGGCTCAGTCAGTCCGCTTTAAAAACGGCGGTGCATTAAGCCTTGAAAGGCTTCGAAATCTCCCCAAAAATTACAGCGAAAATGAAATTTTCCGTGTAAAATACGAGGACAAGTTCTTAGGCTTGGGAGTAATAAAAGAAAAAGAGCTTAAAATCTTTAAGCTCTTCCAAACATAAAAGGTGCTGAAAAATCAGCACCTTTTGCTTTTATATAAGACCTGCCAGCTTTTTCTGAATTGCCGTAGCGTCTCTTACGTTTACTTTGCCGTCTAAATTAAAATCGGCGTTTATTTTATCCTGTGTGTTAAGTCCCACCATACCTGCAACATACTTTTGCAATGCAGTGGCGTCTTTTATGGTAAGTCTTTGGTCGCAGTCGATGTCGCCTAAAAGGGTGGATTCAGGCTTTAAATAACCGATTGACACAAACTCAAAGCCATTGGCATCAGCATAGGACTCTGCAATAGAATTTGTATAACCTTTTATAACAAAATCCTCAACCTTCTTAAAATCGGTAACTTCCCCTGTGTCGGTGTCGCGGGTGATGTTAAAGCCAAAAGCACCTGTTCCGATTTCGTCAACAGTGGCGGGAATAGTGATTTCTTTAAGGTTATAGCAGTTTGCAAAAGCAAAATCACCTATCGCTTTAAGGTTTTCGGGAAGCCTTACCTCACTAACACTTGCCATTGACCTGAAAGCATATCTGCCGATAGAGGTAAACCTGTCGGGCAAGTCCATAACAGAAATAGTAAAGTTGCCCTTATAGCCCAAAAGCACATTACCGATATAGGCGTAGCCTCTTTGATTTTCATACCAACGTGTATCATAAAAATCATCAATACCAAAGGCAACTGAGTTTTCGGGCAAGACGATTTCTTCTAAATAATATTCTGAAAAAGCCTTATAGCCAACATACTGAGGCTCACCTAAAAAGGTTATTTTTTCAGCATCGCTTCCTACAAAAGCCTTGTCATAAATCACCTTTATATTTTCAGGCACAATAATATGTTTAATTTTGGCGTCTGCAAATGCAAATGTATATATAGCCTCGGTGGTATCGGCAAGCCTGTAAGTTTCGTACTCCTGATAAGGGAAAACCAGCAGGGTTTTCTTATCCTTGGTGTAAAGTGCACCGTCTACAGAGGTGTAATAGGGATTATCCTTATGAACAGAGAATTTTTTTACACAGGCATGGCGGAAAGCATCACTTGGAATATGCACAATGGTTGAAGGAAGTTCTAAAACAGCCTCTCCTCCTATATGACTGATAGCACCTTCACAAATGGCAGTTGTGCCCTCTTTGATTTTTACAATTTTGGTGTCTGCATAAGGGTTATAAAGGCTATAAAGTATATGCCCTATATACATTCCACCGTACTCATCACTTTCAATGGCTGTCCAGTTAAAGGCGTCTTTACCGATATACGGAAGGGCATCTTTATCAATAGTAACCTTTAAGTTTTCGCTAAAGGCAAATGCTTCTTCGCCGATATACTGTATGTTTTTCCCTATATGCACCGACTCAAGTCCTGTGCCGCCAAAGGCATATTTGCCTATTTCTATAAGGCTATCCGGAAACGTAACCTTCTTTAAGTTTTCGGCAGATGAAAAGGCATAATCAAAAACACATTCTACTCCCTTGGGAATGGCGTAGGCTTTGTCGGTTTTTCCGTCGGGATAGCAATAAATAACCTTGCCGTCTTTAGAAAAAAGCACTCCGTCTATAGCCTTAAAATACTTATTCTCTGGTGCAACGGTATAGCTTTTAAAACTAATATCGTGAGCACCGAAAGCACCTGTGCCAATATAAGAAACATTTTTTGGAATATGTACTGAAGTAAGCAAGGTGTTTCTAAACGCCGAGGTACCAATATATTCAAGAGTATCGGGAAGCTTTACCTTATTAAACAGAATATGCTCAGCAAAAGCCTCCTCGGCAATGGCGGCAACAGGATAACCCCCGATTTTTGAGGGAATCACAAGGGTAAATTCCTCCTCCTTATTATATCTGCAATCGCCGATAATTACCTTGGTTGTGCCGTTATCGTCATAAAGTGCATAGATATACCTTATGCCGTTTTCGTCTGTATAAACATCGGAGTTTGCCGCATTTGCGGCAACTTCACCCGCAGTAATTATTAAAACCAAAACGAAGAAAAAGCTTAGCATTCTTTTGGCTGTCATAAAAAAACCTCCTAAAGTCTATAATATTCGACACAAATAGAGTATCATATCAGCCTCAGCGTTGTCAATTGTGTTAAACATAAAAATACAAGCAAACAATTTATATGAAATGACGAAAATCCCCGCCGTTAATAAAACAGCGGGGATAATATATTGTTAACAGAAATTAGTGGTTGTTTCTTCTGCCGCGGAAGTTGCCGCCTTTGCCGCCCTCTCTGCGGGGTCTGTCAGAAGCAGGGTCATTTTCGGGGGTTAAGCCGTCAACCTCAATTAAAACTGCTCTTCTGGAAAGGTTAAGTCTGCCCTTATCGTCAATCTCAAGGACCTTAACACGGATAACATCGCCAACGTTAACAACGTCACTTACCTTTTCTGTACGCTTAACGTCAAGCTGAGAAACGTGAACAAGACCTTCCTTGCCGGGAGCAATCTCAACGAAAGCACCGAACTCCATAAGTCTTGTAACCTTACCCAAAAACATTGCGCCGGGCTCAGGGTCAACTGCGATAGTCTCAACAATGCTAAGTGCTCTCTTACAGTTTTCAGCATCAACACCGCTTACGAATACGTGACCAAAGTCGCCGTCTTCTTCGATGTCAATCTTAACCTGACACTCAGCCTGAATCTCCTTGATTACCTTACCGCCCTTGCCGATAACTTCGGAAATCTTATCAGCAGGGATTGTTGTTGTAAGCATCTTGGGAGCATACTTAGAAAGCTCTGCTCTGGGCTCAGCAATAGCCTTAAGCATAATTTCGTCTAAGATATAGATACGAGCCTCGTGAGTTTTCTCAAGAGCCTCCTTGATAATTTCGGGAGTAAGACCGGAAATTTTAAGGTCCATCTGGATAGCTGTAATGCCGTCTCTTGTACCTGCTACCTTAAAGTCCATATCGCCGAAGAAGTCCTCAACACCCTGAATGTCAACCATTGTCATCCAACGCTCGCCCTCAGTAATAAGACCACAGGAAATACCTGCAACAGGCTCTTTAATGGGAACACCTGCGTCCATAAGAGCAAGGGTTGAGCCGCAAACAGAACCCTGAGAAGTAGAACCGTTAGAAGAAAGAATCTCAGAAACCAGACGGATAGCATAGGGGAACTCCTCAACAGAGGGAATTACGGGAGCAAGAGCTCTTTCTGCAAGAGCACCGTGGCCGATTTCGCGTCTGCCGGGGCCGCGGCTGGGCTTTGTTTCACCAACGGAGTAGCTGGGGAAGTTGTAGTGGTGCATATAACGCTTGTACTCTTCCTCGTCGATACCGTCTAAAAGCTGCTGGTCGGAAACAGGGCCCAAAGTTGCAACTGTAAGAACCTGTGTCTGACCTCTTGTAAATAAACCTGAACCGTGAACTCTGGGAAGAACGCCTACCTCGGAAGCAAGAGGACGAATGTCGTTCATACCTCTGCCGTCAACACGCTTCTGCTCGTCTAAAAGCCAACGGCGAACGATAAACTTCTGAGTTTTGTAGAGGCACTCGTCAATCTTAGCTTCACTTTCGGGATAAATCTCATCAAACTTCTCGTGAACAGCCTCGTAAATGGGCTTGAGTCTTTCGTCACGAACTGTTTTGTCATCAGTATCAAGAGCAAACTTTATATCTTCCTCAGCGAAAGCCTTGATAGCCTCGAACATATCGTGGTCGGGCTCGTTAGATGGGTAGCTGAATTTCTCTTTGCCGATTTCAGCCTGAATACCCTTGATAAACTCGATAATGGGCTGGTTAGCCTCGTGGCCTGCCATAATAGCGTTAAACATAACCTCGTCGCTTACACAGTCAGCACCTGCCTCAATCATAGCAACACGGCTGTCTGTAGAAGCAACAGTAGTAGCCATTTTTGAACGCTCTCTCTGCTCTGCTGTGGGGTTAATAACGATTTCGCCGTCAACGTAGCCTACAGAAACGCTTGAGATAGGGCCGTTCCAGGGAATGTCGGAAATAGAAAGAGCTAAAGAAACACCAACCATCGCTGCAATTTCAGGTGCACAGTCGGGATCAACGCTCATTACTGTACAAACGATGGAAACGTCGTTTCTCATATCCTTGGGGAAAAGGGGTCTGATAGGTCTGTCGATTACACGGCTTGTAAGGATAGCCTTCTCGGAAGGTCTTCCTTCACGCTTTAAAAAGCTGCCGGGAATCTTACCAACGGAATAGAGCTTTTCCTCAAAATCAACTGAAAGAGGGAAAAAGTCAATGCCGTCTCTGGGCTTTGCAGCAGCAGTTACAGCAACGTGAACCACTGTTTCGCCGTAGCGAACAAAGCAAGCACCGTTTGCAAGCTGAGTTGTCTTACCTGTTTCGATAACTAAAGGTCTGCCTGCAAATTCGGTTTCGAAAGTTCTGAACTTGTCAAAAGTCATCATGGAATTTGCCATAATAAAATCCTCCTGTAAAAATATATATTTCACAGGGTTTACGTTACATTTAGCAATAAAACCAAGCCTTTTTTATAAAAAAGGCCTCGTTTTACCGCTAATCTGCAACAATAAAAACCCTGTAATAAACGAAGTACAGGGCAAACGGTAGAAAACCGTCTGCCCTTTAAAGCAAAATTATTTACGGATACCAAGTCTTGCGATAATAGAACGATATCTCTCGATGTCAACCTTGATGAGGTAGTTGAGAAGAGCTCTTCTCTGACCAACTAACATAAGGAGACCGCGGCGGCTGTGGTGGTCCTTCTTGTGAACCTTGAGGTGCTCGGTAAGGTCAGAAATTCTCTTGGATAAGAGAGCGATCTGAACCTCAGGAGAACCAGTGTCGCCTTCGTGAGTTGCATACTCGGCAATAATTGCCTGCTTTTCTTCTTTAAGCATTTTTATTCCACCTTTTTAAAATATTACCCACAGTCATAGGTACGGGACGGTGAAGTGCCGATTTTCGGCATACCCCGTATCCAAGAGAGGGGCTTAAGCTTTGATATTATACCACGTTAAATTTAAAAAGTAAAGAGCTAAATTCAAAAAAATTAACCTTTATTCTCTAAAATACCGTTAATAAAACCCATAACCGATTCTTTTTCTTTATTATTGAGAAGTCTCAGTCTTATAAGAAAATCCTGCTCGTCTTTTTTAAGGCTGTAGATAGGCGTGCTTGCGGAATCTGCCACCTTTGTGTTTTTCACTTCGCCAGACAAAAGGTAATCTACGTCAACTCCAAAAATATGTGCAAGCATAATAAGCGTTTTTATCTCAGGCTCGGTAATAGCTCTTTCGTAATTGCTATAGGTGCTTCTGTCAACACTAATCTGTACAGCAATCTGGCTTTGAGTAAATCCCATACCGCTTCTGAGCAGTTTAAGCTTCCTACCCAATTCCTTAGACATTTCTCTTCCCCCATATTTATTTATTGCCACAGCTTTATTGTATAGTGAGTTTTCTTCACTTTCATTAAAACGTGAATTATCCTCACAACCAAATAAAAATATCCGGCATAAATAAATATTGAAAACCGCTTATAAATATAGTATAATGAGTTACGCTTAAATTATACAAGCTGGTGTAGCTCAGTCGGTAGAGCAGCTGATTCGTAATCAGCAGGTCGCGTGTTCAAGTCACGTCACCAGCTCCAAGCAAAAAGCACTGCTGCAAGCAGTGCTTGTTTTTTAATCTTTATTTTTCGGGACACACAGGCGGTACAAACCGCCTGAACATTTATCCCGAAAATAGGAATCTAATAAGTACAATGCCTTGTTATATTTAAATTCTATCACTATAACAATAAGTTGTCAACACTATAAATGTAATAACATCTCTTTAGATGTGGTATTCTATCATTATCAAGAAGAGGTGTTACTATGAATATAGGTAAACGTATTACAGAACTAAGAATAGAAAAAGGCATCTCCGTAAACAAACTGGCAAACCTTGCCGGAGTATCGCAAAGCTACCTACGTGACATTGAGTTAGGTAACAAAAACCCCACCGTAGAATATCTGTCGTACATTTGCGGTGCCTTAGATGTTACTATGGAGTTTTTCTTTGCCGAAAAGCAGGGCGAGGATGAGCTTATTGCCGCAGTAAGAAAGCTTACACCCAAACAGCGGAAAAAGCTTTCTGAATTTCTCACGTCACTTAAATAACTAAGCCTGCAAGTATTTGCGGGCTTATTTTTTTGCCACAAAATAAAAAAGTGCGTAGCCGAAGCCACGCACCGAAAAATGCATAACTCGTTTGCCGCGACGCAATCTCAAATACTACCACAGTATGTGAAAATGAGCATGCATTTTTGCCAAAACAAAAACACACACTGTGGTAAAACTATTAAATTGCGCCGCAGGCTCATTATATCATCAAAATCTGTATTTTGCAATACAAAACCGTCGAACGCTAAAAATATTGCAACCTTAAAAAAAGTGTGCTATATTAATATTATCAATTTAAGAAAGGATTGGAATTTATGAAAAAACTCAAAAGAGTACTTTGCCTTGTGCTTACCCTTTTAATGGTAATGTCACTTTGCATGGTAACATTTACAGCTAATGCAGAAAGCAACAATGCGCTCCCCGAAAGTGCTTCTGACTTCACTTGGGACAATGCAACTGTTTACTTTCTTTTAACTGACCGTTTTGCAAACGGCGATGAGTCTAACGACCACAGCTACAACCGCGGTCTTGACAGAGACGGCAACGTAGCCGACTATAACACCGTTGCTTCTTTCCAGGGCGGTGACTTTAAGGGTCTTACCGAAAAAATCGAGGAAGGCTATTTTACAGACCTTGGCGTTAATGCAATCTGGGTTTCAGGCTGGTATGAGCAGATCCACGGCTACACAGTAGGCGGTGACGGCAAAAACTCCTTTGCCCACTACGCTTACCACGGCTACTATGCTCTGGACTACACCGAAATTGACAAAAACTTCGGTACAGAAGAAGAATTCAAGGCTATGATTGATGCCGCTCACGAAAAAGGCATCAGAGTAGTTATGGACGTTGTTTTAAACCACCCCGGCTACAACAACATCTACGATATGAACGAGTACGGCTACGGCGTGCTTAAAGAGGGTTGGGAAGACGTTTACTACGACTTCAGCAAAATAAACCAGACCAACTACCACGGCAAAATCGACTACAACACCGGTGCCGACATCTGGCTTAACTGGTGGGGCAAGGATTGGCTCAGAGCAGGTATTGCAGGCTATGACAACGACGGCGTCGGCGATTTAACAGGCTCTGCCGGCGGTATGCTCCCCGACTTTAAAACAGAGTCTCAGAAGGCTACCGAGCTGCCCCCCATTCTTCAGACAAAGTGGACTCGTGAGGGTACATTGGAAGAAAAAACTGCCGAGCTTGACGAAACCTTTGAAAAGTACAATCTTGGCGAAAAAACCATGAGAAACCACCTTGTAGCTTGGTATGCTCAGTGGGTTGAAAAGTACGGTATCGACGGCTTCAGATGCGACACCGCAAAGCACGTTGAAAAGGACACTTGGAAGGCTTTAGACGAGGCTTGCACACAGGCACTCAACAACTGGAGAACAGAAAATCCCGATGCAGTAGGTGCAGATTGGGACGAAGAATTCTGGATGACAGGCGAGCATTTCGGTCAGAATCTTGCTGAAAATGACTACTACGAAAACGGCTTTGACTCTATGATTAACTTCGCCTTCTCCCCCTCTGCTTCAGGCACAGGCGACAACGGTATGCTTAAGGCAAGAGACCTCAACAAAACCTACCAGACCTACGCCGACACTATAAACAAAAACGATAACTTCAACGCCCTTACATATATTTCTTCTCACGATACAGGACTTTGCAGAAAAGACCTTTTCTATCAGGGTTCTGCACTTCTTCTCCTTCCCGGCGGCGTTCAGATTTACTACGGTGACGAGAGTAACCGTGAATATGTAGAATGTACAATCCACGACCATGAAAACAGAAGCTTTATGAACTGGGACTGGATTGAGGACAATACTGCCGCAAGTGCCGAGTACCTTGAGCACTGGCAGAAGGTTGGCACATTCAGAAACAACCACGTTGCAGTTGGTGCTGGCTCTCACAAAGTTCTTACTTCTACTGCCGACAACGAAGGCTCAAAGGACGGTATTGCTTTTGCAAGAACCTACGACAAGGGCGACGTTTACGACAAGGTTGTTTGTGTAATTGATGCTGAGCAGAACTGGGATATTACCATTAATGTTGCAGGCGTGTTCCCCAACGGCACCGAGCTTAAAAACACCTACACAGGCAAAACCGCAACCGTAGAAAATGGCAAGGTTATCTTCTACAGCGGCGACAATGGCACAATCCTTATTGAGCAGGTTGGCGGTGCAGTTAAACCCAGCACAGGCGACTATGAGCTTGGCGACGTAAATATGGACGGTAAATTAAATATCCGTGATGCAACGCTTATTCAGAAATCCATTGCAAAAATGGAAACTCTTGACGACATTCAGTCACTTCTCGCTGATTATAACTCTGATGGCAAGGTAAACGTTAAAGACGCTACCGCAATCCAGAAATTTATAGCAGGAATTATCTGATACAAACTAAAAATCCCTGAGCACTTGCTCAGGGATTTTCTTTATAGCTCCTTAATAAGCTCTACCAATTCGTCAAACTTCATACTATGGCTTGCTTTAACTAAAACCGTATCGCCTATGGTGAGCATTTCGTACATATAAAGCTTTGCTTCCTCAATGCTTTGGTACCACTCGGCATCAATATGGGGTCTTGCCGCCTTGTACATTTCAAGTGCCAAATCGCCAACGGTAATTATAAGGTCAAGCTTAAGAGAAGCCGCAAGCTCACCGATTTCTTTGTGGAGCTCTTTTTCTTTTTCGCCAAGCTCTTTCATATCGCCCAAAAGTGCCACACGCCTGCCCTCAAAGTTGCTTAAGGTTTTAAGGGAAGCCTTCATAGATTCGGGGTTTGCATTGTAGCAATCGTCGATAATTGTGAGCTTCTCGGTTTTAATCACATTTGCTCTGCCGCCTATGGTGCGGTAATTTTTAAGCCCCTCGACAATTTCGTTTTCGGAAAGCGCAAGCTCCCTTGCAACCGAAACCGCCGCCAAAGCGTTTTGTACCATGTGATTGCCCAAAGCGTGGATACGCGCCGTAAATTTACCTTCTTTTGTATGTACCGTAAAGTCGGTAAAGGTCTCGTTGTCGCTTTTTATATCGGTGGCAAAAACGTCGTTATTTTCATTAAGTCCGTAGAAAACCACCTTTGCACCCTCAGGTATATCGGCTTTTCTAAGATTTTCGTCGTCACCGTTAAGTATGGCTGTGCCGCCTTTTTTAAGAAAGCTGAGCATCTCGGTTTTTGCCTTTAAAACGCCCTGTAAATCCTTAAGGTTTTCAAGGTGGCACTTGCCCACGTTTGTAAGCACCGCTATGTCGGGCTGAGTCATATTTGCAAGAACGCTCATTTCGCCGAAATCGGAAATTCCCATTTCAATAACGGCGGCGGAGTGTGTTTCCTCCAAAGCAAAAAGTGTAATGGGCACACCCAAAGCGTTATTGAAGTTACCCTGAGTTTTGTGGGTATGAAAATGCTCGGAAAGGACAGAGGCAATAATTTCCTTTGTGCTGGTTTTGCCCACCGAACCCGAAATCCCCACAAAAGGAATATCAAATTTTTCGCGGTAGGCTTTTGCGATTTTTCTCAACGCCTCAGGGGTATTTTTAACCAAAATGTGAGCCGAATTATCAACAGGTGTACGCTCGGCAATGGAGCAAAGCATACCAAGCTCCATACACTGCGAAATAAAGCTGTGACCGTCTACCCTTTCTCCCACAATTGCGGCAAAAACTCCGCCCTTGCCTGCCTTGCGGCTGTCTGTGGTAATAAAAGATACCTCTTTTGAGAGCACCTCTTCTTCACCAAAAAACTTACCGCCCGAAGCTTCGAGGATTTCTTTAACTGTAAAACTTTTCATCTTACTCACCTATAATCTTAATAAGAGCGTGCTTGTTTCTTTTGCCGTCAAGCTCGTAGTAAAAAATCTGCTCCCAAGTGCCAAAATCAAGCTTGCCGTTTGTAATCGCACACACAACCTCCCTGCCCATAATGGTACGCTTTAAGTGGGCGTCGGCGTTGTCTTCAAAGCCGTTGTGGTCGTACTGACTGTAGGGTTTTTCGGGAGCTAATTTCTCAAGCCATCTTTCATAGTCTCTGTGAAGTCCTGCCTCATCGTCGTTAATAAAAACCGAGGCAGTTATGTTCATAGCGTTTACAAGGACCAAGCCTTCCTTAACTCCGCTTTCATCAATTGCCGCCTGAACGTCACGGGTGATGTTTACAAGTCCCCGTCTTTTGGGGATATTAAACCAAAGTTCTTTTCTAAAGCTTTTCATAACTTCACCTTAAAAAACGATATTATTAAATCCCCAGATATCGGTTTCTGAAAATTTCACATAAACCCTGTCAGGAGAAATCGAGAGCTCTCTGTGCATAATATCGCAGATAGCCTCGGTAAGCTTTTGTGCATTATCCTTTGAAACCTTACCCAAAAGCGAAACCTCAACATAAGCAGTCTCGCCCTGCTGATTGCCCTGAAACCACAAGCGGCAGTTGTCTTCAAAACCTAACATAAGATATGCTTCGCCTTTGCCGATAAGAGTAATGGCTTTGCCAAGCTCTGCTTTTAAAACAGCTTCCTTTTCCTTTGTGATTTCTGTTGTAACCTTCGTATTAATAAACGGCATAATTTAACCTCCAATAATTTATATCGCTATTGTACCATTATAAATACCCCTTTGCAAGAAAAAGAGCACGGAAAACCGTGCTCTTTGGTTTATTCTCTTAAAAGAACCGTCAAATCTATTTTCTCTGAGCGTTTAACGGCGGTAACGGTTACCCCAAGAGTAATTACAACATAAACCACCGCAACAGCTAAGCCGAACAATGGATTTGAGTCAACGGCCATTTCCATATATGTCCCACCTAAGAGGCTATAGAGATATGGATTGACCATAAAGTATGCAAGAGCATAAAAGGCTCCTGTACCCAAAACAATCGACAACAAGGTAAGCGTTAAGTGCTCTCCTGATATAATCCTGAATAAATTTTTCGAATTAAACCCTATTGCCCTGTAAAGTGCCAGTTCGTTTGTGCGGGCGTTAACATTACCCTTAAGGAACATATAAAAGCCGAAAACTGTCAGCACCACAAAAAATGCAGTAGAGCCTAAAAGAATGAAAAAAGCGGCGTTGAAGCTTTCCACATCATAAGGAAGCTTTTGTCGGTAAGCTTTTGTGATTTTCTCAATTTTTGTATAAATTCCTTCGGTGTTTTTATAAGAATCCGTTACCACAATTGCAGAATACACGGTTTTATACATACCCTCAGGCATTGCCTCTAAAAATTCGTCTTTAATCTCAAGGAGCTCTTCCCTTGGCACCAAAACCTCTTTGCCCGTAAACATAGGGTCAAGAGTATCAAACGTACCTACAACCTCAAAGCTATTGGTGTTTCCCGACCTGTCTTCAAACTCCAAGGTCTTGCCTATAAGAGTAGAGCCGTCTGTTTCTTGAACAACACCCAATGAAGGGTTGTATCCGCTAAAGTGTGCAGGCACAAGAGCAACACCACGCTCGCTTTCATCAAAAGTCCTGCCAGAAACTAAGGTAAGATTAAAATATTTATGCACAAAATCAAGCTCAAAGCCTTCGCCCAAAAGTCCGTCCGTTTCTTCTACCGATAATGTATCGGGGTTTTCGTAAATATCAATAACACCCTCAATTTCAGAAATTTCTTTAAGCCGACGTGCCTTTTCTTCTTCGCTGACTACCGCGGACATTTCAATAACAATCTCACGATTTATTATGTGGCGGTTAAGGCGAGTTTCGATGTTTACCCCCAAGGGCACAATAATACCCACCGCAAGAAAAATCAGCACAAATGAAATAATTACGAAAAAACAAAACATTGCCGAGAGTGCCTTATTGGACAAAAGGGATGCCCTGACAATCGTGAAAAGGCTTTTATTTTTCATTCATAACGCCGTCCTTCATTATGTAGATTTTGTCGGCGTAGTCCAAAATAGCATCATTGTGGCATACCACAAGTACACCTTTGCCGCTCTTTGAAAGCTTCTTAAGCTCCTCAAAAATCATAGCCTCGTTTTTACTGTCAAGGTTGCCTGTAGGCTCATCGGCAAGTATAAAGTCGGGGTCATTAGCTAAAGCTCTTGCAATTGCTACCCTCTGTTGTTCACCGCCCGAAAGCTCGCCGGGGTAGTGCTCTACCCTATGAGAAAGACCTACCTTTTCAGCAAGCCCAAGAGCTTTTTCTTTCATTTCATTTTTAGTTTTATACTCATCGTTAATAAGCATAGGAAGCATAACATTTTCATAAAGCTTCATGTGTGGATTAAGGTGAAAGCTTTGGAAAACAAAGCCAAGGTTTTTCTTTCGCACGTCTGCAAGCTCATTGCCTTTAAGCTTTGACACGTCTTTGCCGTTAATGATAACAGAGCCCTCAGTGCATTTATCTAAAAGTCCCAAAACCTGCAAAAGGGTGCTTTTACCGCTTCCCGACTGACCCATAACGGCAATAAACTCACCCTCTTTTACAGTCAGGCTTACGTTATCCATAGCTTTTACTCCGTTGGGATACACCTTGCTTACGTTTTTAAGTTCAATGGTTTTCATATCAAACACCTCACTATTTTGCCATCATAGCCTCACGAGGCTGGATTTTTACTAACTTATTCAAAAGCAACAACTCTGTTATAAGGGGAATAAAAAGAGCAATAAGGAAAGAAACCAAAAGCAAAATAAAGTAGTCGTTCCAACTGATTGCATACTGAAGCTGCCTAAAAGTACCATGATTAAAGCGGTAATTCACAAGCATTACAATAAGTGCCGAAATCACGCCTCCGATAAGAGCCGCTCGCAGCGACATATACAATTGCTCGTAAATAAGGCTCATAAAAATCTGATGATTTTTATAGCCTATAGCCTTCATAAGCCCGATAATACCTTTACGTTCACGGATTGAATTTACCGAGGACTGCACCAAGAGAATCGTCGACACAAAAAGCACCGCCAAGGTAATAAACAAGCCTACCTTTGTAAACAGGGTGTGCATCAGCTTAGTGGTATCGTCTAAAACCAAGTCGTTAGAGAAACCTGTTGTATCATAACCCATATCGTTTCGTACCACATCATAAACTTCACTTACATTTGATACGTCGTCAACAATAATCCTGTAGTCGTGAAGCGAGGGAGTATTCCACCACTCTACCGCTCCGTGAATACTGGTTTCAAGGTCTGTGCCTGCATTTTCAAAAATCATTTCAGACATAAGTCTGTCGGTTTCCTCTGAAACCATAAGCTCCATATAACTTCCAAAGGTAGAGTATGTGCAAGGATATGTACCTACAACAGTAAGCGTAAACTCAGGAGAAGGTACTCTCAGCTCACCTTGGGAACACATTCCCTCTAATCCCGGTGCACTCCAATAATTAAAAAAAATATCATCCCCTATAGCTTTAACTACAAAAGTTTCACCAATAAGGGTTCTGCCGTCTATGTAATCAAGGTCTTTGCCCTCTAAATTATCATCTTCCATATCAAAAGGATAAAATATACTTGGCACAAGGCAACTGAAGGCAGGGGCTTTATCAAGGGTTTTGCCTTTAATAACACGCTTCTGCTCACCTTCATAAAGGCCTTCAATCATAATGTTGCTTTCTTTGGTTTTATGTTCCTCATTAAGCTTTTGGTTAGAGGTGCTGAGGAATTCAAAGCCATTATAACGGACAAGGCTGGCAACATCTACCACACGCTCGACGTGCTCAAGGTTTTCAATAGCAGTAATTGCTTCCTCTGTAACCACTTTTAAAGAAGGTGACAGATACATCGCTCTTGAGCGGTAGTCGTTTTTGTAGTCCTGCATTATGCCTGTCATAGTAGCAGAAAAGCATGAAATTACCGTTATAGCTATTACAAGCATACACAAAAGTACAGTAATAGCCGTTGAGTTTTTATTGCCCTTAATATTAGATTTTGATAAAAAATGAAAGCTCCGTAATTTCATAGTCATACCCCCTTACAAGCAGAGTTTATCCTATAAAACATTATAGCATTTTAAACGAAAGCTTTCAATATATTTGTTCCTTTTTGCATTTAACTGCAGAACTCATTTAAAGCCTCTCTCATATTTGCCTCAGAGCTATAGGAAATCCCACGGCTGAGCTTATTCTGAACATCTTTGGGCAAAGAGCTTACTGCCGTGGTGGTTTCAATAAAAGGCTTCTGGTCTTTTCCCTTATACACCACAATTCTGTCACCTTGCGCCTTTATAATGTACTCCTCGGCACTATACAGCATTCGGGTATTGTTTTTAGGTGAGTTTGTCTCGCTGGTAATAGGGATAATAAAGCCCGAAGCGATTACACAGCTTAGGACAATTATCGATGTAATAAAGTAAAGTCTTTTCATAGAATATTCACCGCCACAGTTATTTTTTCACAAAAAATTCCTGTTATTCACTAATCTTACTGTAGGGATATTAAAAAATACACAAATCTTAAAAAATCCTTTGTTTTTTAAGGGCATTAGTGGTATACTGTAAACTGTATAGATATTTGCGTATTACATAAATAAAGTTAAAATCATTTTAAGTTTTAACGGAGGCTCAAATATGCGTACAACTGACATAACTAAATACAAAGAAAAAGATACAAAAAAGAAGGGCAACAAAACCTCTTCTCTTGCCAAAACCGTTTTAAGCTCTGCTTTAAAAGTTTTGCTTACGGTGCTTTTGGTTTGCTTTATAGCAGGTGTGATTGTTTGCTTTAATGTACTTATCTATCTTGTAGGACTTGCTTCTCAGCCTTCGGGTATTGACCTTGACGCCAGAAGTTTGAATCAGTCAAGCTTTGTTTACGTTCAGAATCCCGAAACCGAAAAATTTGAAGAGTATCAGATTCTTTACGGAAGCGAAAACCGCAAGTGGGTTGAGTTTGACGAAATGCCTCCTCACCTTTTTGAGGCAATCATCGCAATTGAAGACAAGCGCTTTTACGACCACAACGGCGTTGACTGGCTGAGAACAGGCAAAGCTGTGCTTAACCTTGCCACCTCAGGCGACGACTCCTACGGCGGTTCTACAATTACTCAGCAGCTTATCAAGAACATAACTCAGGACGACGAAGCAAGCATCAACCGTAAGGTTCGTGAAATCGTAAAGGCTTTAAAGGTTGAGCAGGAATACACCAAGGACGAAATCCTTGAGGCTTACCTAAATGTTGTTAACTTCGGCGGAAGCTGTCAGGGCGTTGAGGCTGCGGCTAACAGATATTTTGATAAAAGTATCTCCGACTGCACAATTGCCGAGTGTGCCGCAATTGTAGGTATCACTCAGAACCCCTCTGCCTGGGACCCTTTCATTTATCCCGAAAACAACCAGATTCGCCGTGAGCTTATCATAGACGAAATGCACGATCAGGAAAAAATCACCGACGAGGAATACGAAGAAGCTATGGCTGAATCTGCCAATATGCAATTTGCAGATGCCGATGCAGGCAACGTAGATATCAACAGCGGTGACGTTCAGAACTGGTATCAGGACCAGATGGTTTACGACCTTGCCGCTGATTTGGCTGAGTTATACAACATCACCGAAGATGCCGCAATCGATAAGCTTTATACAGAAGGCTATCACATTTACTCCGCTATGGACATTGAGGCGCAGAAGATTATTGAGGAAGAAGCCGTTAATATTGACAAAAGCTCTGACCCTGAGCTTCAGATTGCAATGTCTTTAGTAGGTCTTGACGGCAGAGTTATTGCTACTGCAGGCTCTTCCGAAAAGAAAGAAGCAAACCTGCTTCACGACCGTGCGCTGCTCACATACCGTCAGCCCGGTTCTTCTATTAAGCCTGTTGTAGCTTACCCCTACGCTTTGGAGCGTAACCTTATTCACTATTCTTCCCTTATTCCCGACGAACCTCTTGAAGAAGGCTGGGTTTACGACGACGGCACTAAGGGTCCTCATAACTGGTACAGTACCAAGCACAAAAACGGTCTTATGACTGTAGATGCTATTGAATGGTCATCAAACTGCTGTGCCGCACAGTGCATTCAGATGATTGGCGGCTCTACTGTTGCCTATGACCATGCAACCACCTTCTTAGGCTTTGACCATCTTAACGAGGACGACCGTTACTCTATCGCCAGCTTCTCTTTAGGCGGCATGAACGGCGGCGTAACTGCCCGTGAAATGGCAAACGCCTACACCTATGTTGCAAACGGCGGTCTTGTATATGAGCCCTACACATACTATTACGTTACAGATAACCGCGGCAACATTATTTTAGATAACCGTGACAATGTTCCTGTTCAGGCATATTCTAAGGATACCGCCACAATTATGAACAGATTGCTTCAGTATAACGTTTCACACAGTCAGAACACCTCTGCCGGCAGTGCTGCTGTTTACGGTTGGGAAATCTGCGGCAAAACAGGTACCACCAACGACGATTACGACAGCTGGTTCTGCGGTGTTTCGCCTTATGCTTCTTTGGCGATATGGACAGGTATGGATATTCCCGAGGAAATCTGGGATACCTCTGTTGCTACAGAAACCTTCTCTAAGGTTATGGGCAGATACCTTGAAGACAAGGAATACAAGGACTACGAGCTTTCAGAAGGAGTTGTAGAGGCAGAATACTGCACAATTACAGGTAAGCTTGCTTCAAGCACCTGCAAAACTAAGGAAACAGGCTATTATACCGAAGACAATATGCCTTCAAAGTGCACAAGCCATGCAGGCTTTATTGAAGACGCAACCACAACTGCTACAGGCTCAGCAGATGGCGATATTCAGCCTTCTACTGAGGCAACTGTGGGATTTGACATTATAATCCCAACAGAGTCATCTGTGCCTGAGGCCACAGACCCTGTGGAAACAGAAAGCAGTAACTAAACAAGGAAAACTAAAGGTAGGAGTGAACATAAATGATATCAGTGGCAATTATGGGACACGGTGTAGTCGGCTCAGGCGTTGACGAAATCATCCGCACCCATAAAGAAAGGCTTTTCTCTGCTATCGGCGAAGAGCTTGACGTAAAATATATACTCGACTTAAGGGATTTCCCCGACAGTCCCCACGCTGACAGATTTACCAAAGATTTTGAAGATATTATCTCTGACGTTGAAGTAAGAGTCGTTGTTGAGGCAATGGGCGGCTTAAACCCTGCTTATGACTTTACAAAAAGATGTCTTAAAGCAGGCAAAAGCGTTGTTACCTCTAACAAAGAGCTTGTTGCACAATTTGGCGCCGAGCTTTTGCAGATTGCTAAGGACAACAATGCAAACTACCTCTTTGAAGCAAGCGTTGGCGGCGGTATTCCTATTATCCGTCCCCTTAGCAAATGCCTTGCCGCCAATGAGGTTGACGAAATTGCAGGTATCTTAAACGGCACAACAAACTTTATTCTTACAAAAATGATTTCCGAGGGTATGGGCTTTGATGAAGCTTTAAAGCTTGCTCAGGAGCTTGGCTATGCCGAAAAAGACCCCACTGCCGACGTTGAAGGTCATGACGCTTGCAGAAAAATCTGTATCTTGGCATCTCTTGCTTACGGCAAGCACGTTTACCCCGACAATGTACATACCGAGGGTATTTCCAAGATTACTCTTGAAGACGTTAAATATGCCGAAAACTGGGGCGGCGTTATTAAGCTTATCGGCCGCTGTAAGGTAGAAAGTGACGGTAGAATGGACATCGGCGTTGCTCCTATGTTTGTTCCAAGTAAGAGCCAGCTTGCCAACATCAATGACGTGTTCAACGGCATTATGGTTCGCGGCGACTGCACAGGCGACGTTGTGTTCTACGGCAAAGGTGCAGGTAAACTGCCTACAGCTTCCGCTGTTGTTGCCGACGTTATCGACTGTGCTCTGCACCTTAAGCGCAGAAAGATGATTTTCTGGGCAGACTCAAAGGAGCAGAACCTTCTTTCCAAGGAAGAAAGCAAGTCAGCTCTTTATGTTCGTGTAAACGCCGAAGATAAAGAGACTGCATATAATAAAGTAACTGAAGCTTTAGGCGAGGTAAAGGTTCTCACCCGTGAAAACGAGCCCCAGAACGAAACCGCCTTTGCTACTAAGGCTGAGGTTAAATACGGCGAGGCTATGAAGGCTCTTGAGGCTCTTAAGGCACAGGGCATTGAAATCCTCTCCGTTCTCAGAATCGGAAACTTATAATACTGAAAGGGTTATTAAAATATGAGTTTAATTGTTCAGAAGTTTGGCGGCTCTTCCGTTGCCGACAAAGACAGAGTAATGAATGTTGCCTCTATTGTGGCAGATACTTACAAAAAGGGCAACGATGTAGTAGTTGTTGTTTCTGCACAGGGCGACACAACAGACGACCTTATTGCAAAGTATAAGGAAATTGACGAAAATGCAAGCGACAGAGAAAAAGATATGCTTTTAGCCGCAGGCGAGCAGATTTCTATTTCACTTCTTGCAATGGCACTTCATAAGTTAGGTTGCCCTGCGATTTCCCTCTTAGGCTGGCAGGCAGGCTTTGCTACCTCCTCTTCACACACCCGTGCAAGAATCAAAAAGGTAGACACAACACGCCTTAAGGCTGAAATTGCTAAAAAGCAGATTGTTGTTGTAGCAGGCTTCCAGGGTCTTAACAAGTATGATGACATCACAACACTGGGTCGCGGCGGTTCTGACACAAGTGCAGTTGCAATTGCTGCAGCAATGCACGCTGACCTTTGTCAGATTTACACAGACGTTGAGGGCGTTTACACAGCAGACCCCAGAAAGATTCCCGAAGCAATAAAGCTTCCTGAAATATCTTACGACGAAATGCTTGAGCTTGCTTCCCTTGGTGCACAGGTTCTTAACAACCGCAGCGTAGAGCTTGCAAAGAAATTTGGAATTGAGCTTGAGGTACTTTCAAGCTTAACACATAAACCCGGTACAATAGTAAAGGAGAAACCTAAAATGGAAAAAATTCTTATCAGCGGTGTAGCTAAAGACACCGATATAGCACGTATTTCTGTTACAAACATTCCCAACGAACCCGGCTTTGCTTTCAAGATGTTCTCACTTCTTTCTGCAAAGAACATCAACGTTGACATTATCCTTCAGTCAATCGGCAGAAACAACACAAAGGACATCACCTTCACAGTTGCTAAGGACAACGGAGCTAAAGCTGTAGAAATTCTTGAGAAAAACTACATCAACAAGTACGACGGCGCTCAGGTTCTTCTTGACGACTCTGTTGCCAAGGTTTCTATCGTTGGCTCAGGTATGGAAAGCCACCCCGGCGTTGCTTCCGATATGTTTGAAGCTCTTGCTGATGCACAGATTAACATCTCTATGATTTCTACTTCCGAAATCAAGATTTCCGTTTTAATCGATGCCGACTACGCTGACAAGGCAGTTCGTGTTCTTCACGACAAGTTCTTCTCTGAGGTTTAATTTAATTTTAAATTACAAAAAAGGAGATCCCCCAATCGGGAATCTCCTTTTTGTTTTTTAAATATCAGCCATTATATTCCTTAGCCGCCTGATTGTAAGCGTAAAGTGCCTTGACTACATTTTGAAGGTTTGTGTTACTTCCCTTAAGTGCAAGATCACCGTAGCTCAGAGCGTTGTAATTTAAGGTTAAATTACCGACTTCTACAATACAGTCGCTATCAAGGTTCTGAGCCAAGATGCCCTCTACCTTAACTTCAAAGTATTCGCCCTTATCTACAGCCTTTACTACCTTGCCGTTTGGAAGGGTGAATACTACTCTGGCATTTTCATCTGCAAGAGCCGCATCTGAAAGCTTTATATGGAAGCTTACTGCTATATTGTCTTTAAGGCTTATGTTGTAGCCTTTTACCTCTGAAATCTGCTGAACTAAACCGCAGTTGGTACATACGTTGTTTTCAAAGTTATGCTGGCATACCAACTTACAATTTGTGCAAACACCGTCTGCCCAAATATGAGAACAATTTTCGCCGCAGTTTTCGCAAACACCGTCTGTCCACTTATGACCAAGTGCAGGAATTGTCTTCTGCTCTGCAAGCACTTCACCGCAAACCGAGCATTTCTTACCCTCTGTAAGACCTGTCTCTGTGCAAGTTGCATCTTTGCCTGCTATGGTTTCTTCCTTGTGGTCAAGCTTAGAAATTTCTTCCTGTGCTACAAGAATTTCACCGCAAACCGAGCATTTCTTACCTTCTGTAAGACCTGTCTCTGTGCAAGTTGCAGCTTTGCCTGCTATGGTTTCTTCCTTGTGGTCAAGCTTAGAAATTTCTTCCTGTGCTACAAGAATTTCGCCGCAAACCGAGCATTTCTTACCCTCTGTAAGACCTGTCTCTGTGCAAGTTGCATCTTTGCCTGCTATGGTTTCTTCCTTGTGGTCAAGCTTGGGAATTTCTTCCTGTGCTACAAGAACTTCACCGCAAACTGAGCATTTCTTACCCTCTGTAAGACCTGTCTATGTGCAAGTTGCATCTTTGCCTGCTATGGTTTCTTCCTTGTGGTCAAGCTTGGATATTTCTTCCTGTGCTACAAGAACTTCACCGCAAACCGAGCACTTCTTACCTTCTGTAAGACCTGTCTCTGTGCAAGTTGCATCTTTGCCTGCTATGGTTTCTTCCTTGTGGCCAAGCTTAGGAATTTCTTCCTGCGCTACAAGAACTTCGTCGCAAACCGAGCACTTCTTACCTTCTGTAAGACCTGCCTCGGTGCAAGTTGCAGCTTTGCCCTTTAAGGTTTCTTCGGTGTGGCTTGCAGGAATTTCTTCCTGTGCTTTTGTGATTACACCGCAAACAGAGCACTTCTTGCCCTCTGTAAGGCCTGCCTCGGTACAAGTAGCGTCTTTGCCCTCTATAGTTTCTTCTTTGTGGCCAAGTGCGGGAATTGTTGTCTGCTTAGTAAGTACTTCACCGCAATCTAAGCATTCCTTACCCTCAGTAAGACCTGACTCTGTGCAAGTTGCGGCTACCGCAGACAAGGTCTTCACGTTTGTATGTGCACAGGCTTCTTCTACGGTGTAGCTGCCTGTAACATTGTGGTATGTGCCACTCCACTCAAAGAGGAGGATAATCTGGTTTTCTGCATAGGCTACTTCTTCTGTTGCCCATTTTCCGTTAGAACCCTTATCCCAAGTCTTCATTGCAACTGCTTCAGCAGGAACTGAAGTCTTATAAACCTTAAAGTTCTGCTTATCGTTGCTCCAGTATTCGGAGCCTACAGCGTACTGAACAGTTTCGCCTGTAGCAGTAAGAGTAGCATCGCCTGCAAGATTTGTGGAATTATTCCAGTAATGAAGTGTGGGAACAAAATCTTTAATGTACTCAATTACACCTACATATACTGTCTTGTTCTCAACAACGGGAAGCTCATCAGATGCCTTTGAAACAGTAAGTCTCTTTGCATCGGTATCAAAGGTAAATGTGTATGTTCCGCCCGTAGCTGTAAACTTACAGTTGTCAGTAACAGATGTAGACATTTCCCAACGCATTGCACTGTCAGTAATTGTACCTGTATTACTATACCAAGCGCCGTTTGCATCAATCTTGAAATCATAAGTGCCTGCCTCAAAAGCCTTGGTAATGGTGTAAACATTAGCTGTTGCTGTCTTCTTAAAGGGGTCTGTGCTTTGCCAGCTGTTAAATGCACCCTTAAGGTAGATTGCAGAATTCTCAGAAGACAAAGTGTCGGCTGTGTTGTATGTAATCTTATATGTACCGTCAGCCTTCATTACAAAAGTAAGAGTTCTGTATGTGCCGTCTGAGTTTGCTGTACCGATAATAGCGGCTGAGCCTGCAGGAGCATTTGTATTCACTGTAACAGTAGAGCCGCTTAAGGTTACAAAGCCCTGAGCAGCATCGCCCATAACAAGGTCACCGTCAAGGTTAACGGTAAAGGAAGTTATGCTTGATGACATTGTAACTGTTGAGCCGTCCTGTGCAATACCGCCGGCAGCTAAGCTGTTCTCGGTGTTATTTGCATGAAGTGTAAGAGCAAGGCCTTCAAAGGACTCAGATGTAAGAGCCACTGTGTTGTTATCTGGCTTACTTGCATTTGATGAGAAGCGGATTGTAGCATCTTTAAGCTTGCCGTTATACACTCTGAATGAGCTGTTGATACCAAGGTTTTCAAGATATGCAATAAAATCTGCATCTGCATCGGAGTCTAATACAACGGAAGCTGATACACTTGCACCAATCGCCCAATAATAAAGTGTATTTTCAGAAGAATCGAAGTATACTCTGCCTTCTCTTGTCAGGTAGGTTGAACCTGTAGAGGGGTCAAGTATGCGGTATGTACCGTTTGTAAGAACGGAAGGAACTGTAAAATCAGGTGTAACTGTATCATCAACTGCAGTAAGGTAGTAGCTTTCAAGAGACTGATAGTTCATGCTTGTAACAAGACTATCGTACATATCAGAAACCTCTGCCTTAACTGTAACGCTAACGCCGCCGGGCATAACCTGAGTCTTATTACGGGAATCGTCACCTGTAACAAGGAAGATTGTGTTGCCCTTAGCCATTGTTGCTCCTGTTTCGATTTCGGGCTCTGTAATACCAATGAGCCAACCGGGAGATGCAGTTACCTTAGCGTTCTCTGCCTCAGCCTCAACAAGCTCTGCATAAACGTCGCTTATTGATTTGCCTGTTAGAGCACCGCCTGTGTTTGCATAATAATAAGCATAAGTGCGCATCCACATAGGTCTGCGGGCAGTCTCTATAAGTGCATCTTCCAAGTTTTCTTTATCTTTATAAAGAGCAGCAAGTGCACTTGCTACCTGAGGTGTAATGAAAACCACTCGGTGAGTATCGGCATAAATGTCAGAGTCAGCACTGCCTAAACCGCCAAGATTCTTTTCGGTAATATCCCAAGCGATTATCTTCATAATCTCTTCGGGTAAATCTGTTGCAGGAGTAACGTTGTTACCCCACATAGCAAAAGAGGTAGCAGTAACTGTGCTGTCGTTAAGACCAAAACCCTGCTGAACGTTATAGGGCTCCCAGCCGATATCAAGACAAGCCTGCTCGTTTTCTGAGAAAACAAGAGGTTGCATATAGCCAAAGGAAGTTGAACGCTCTATTTTTGCAAGGTTAATAAGTGCAAACTCGATAAATCTGCCTAAAGAGATGTTAACCTCTTCGGTTGTCATACCCTGAGCATTATCAACGCCAAGCTGACGGGCAAGAGGGCCGTTGACAAATGCCATAGGTGTTAAACTGCCATCTGCAAGCGAGCTTACGTAAGCTTCGTCATTCATAGCCTTAACAAAAGCTATACAAATAGGCATACACTCTGCAGAACAGCCTGACATAACTGCATTTACTGCAACCTGATAAGCAGTAACCTGAAGATTGCCGATAGTGGCAACTACATCAGTGTCTGCCTCAGGTATATATCTCATAAATTTTTCAACCTTTAAGGTTGTGGGAGGAATAACAGGCATACCGTCTGTCTGCCCCAAATCCTTATAATAATCCTGTACCTGGTGGTACGCACCTGTAAACACAACTTCTGCACAATTTGTGTTAACAGAAGAACCGCTGACAGGCGAAACTACCTTGAAAACGTTTTCGTCAGGCTCAAGGCAATCGCAATCGTCCTCGGCACAGTTAAGGTCTTCGTAAGAGTTAATGGTTTCATCATCATAATGATATGCATTTGCTGTAAAACCTACTGACATAAGGCTTAAGCCCATCATCAGACAGAGGAGTACAGCAACTACACGTTTAAATAAATTAGACTTCATATAGTAACATCCTTTCTGAATTTTGGTTAAACCTTAGCTAAAACTTTTAGCTGTGTTGTAGGTTATTGTGTATGTATTATTGGCGTTATAAAGAATGGTAAGTGCTTTGTATGTGCCATCGCCGTTGTCGATACCGATTATTGCAGTTGCGCCTTCTGCAGGAGTTTCAGAAATTGTAGCAGTACCGCCATTTAATGTAATAAATCCATCTGTTGAAGCGGCACTCATAACAAGTGTACCTTCAAGGTCAATACCAAAACTTCTGATACTGCCGTCAAGCAACACTGTTGCACCGTCTAAAGCGGCAGAGCCTTCGGTAGCACTGCCCTTGCCGTCTGTGTTAGCAGCAATTGTAAGGCTCATATTCTCAAAAAATCCGTCAGTTAAAGCTTTAGCATCTTTTTCCATAGTCCTTGAAGAAGCAGAAACACGTAAAATAACATCAGTAACAAAACCGTTTTCAACCACAACTGAACTGTTAAGTCCGATTGCCTCAACAAGAGCAATAAAGTCTGCATAAGTGGTAGTACCTAAAACAGTTGATGCCTGTGCACTTGCACCTACTGCGAAATATGTAAGGTTACCTGAACTGTAGTATATTCTTCCTTCGCTTGTGGTTTGGCTGCTGCTTACAACACGGTATGTGCCACCTGTAAGTCCTGAGGGTGCAGCTACTTTAAAGGATGGGTCTGGTGTATCGGTACCTGTGTTGTCGTCGCCCTCTTCACCTTCGTTGCCGCCTGTGCTGCCGTTGTCGGGGTTATAATAACCGTCGCCTGTTTCGGGGTCAGGATTAACCTCAGGATTAACTGTGTTGTTAAGAAGTCCTTGCCAATTATCAGGAAGCTCAATTTCGTAAGAAGCACAGTCGCCGCCGGGCATAACCTGAAACTCGCTCTTAGAGTCTCCGCCTGTAACAACAATAGCAGTGTGACCTTTTTCCATAGTCTGGGCTGTTAAAAGTGTGTCAAAGGGAACAATACCCTGAAGCCACTGGGGAACTGCTGTGTTCTCAACTATGTCGGCCTCTACGTTTTCTGTAGATGCACCGTTAGCAAGGTCAGCATAATGCTGGTCAAAGGTTGTGTTAAGGTGAATCTTACTGCCTGTATTTGCCCAATAATGAGCATAAGTACGCATCCATAAAGGACGGCGTGCAGTAGCAATAAGAGTATCCTCAAGAGTATCTTTAGAATCATAAGCCTTAGCTAAATCAGCGGCAGTTTCTGCTGTAAGAAATACCATACGGGGAACCCTGGGGTTAGTGTTACCCAAGCCGTTCTGCTGCTTTTCGGTAATATCCCACGAAAGAAGCTGCATAATCTTTTCTGCATCATCTGTTGCAGGAGTTACGCTGTTACCCCAAGTCATGGTAGAGCCGCAGGTGATAACATTTTCATCAGCCTCAAAGCCCTGTGTCACATGATAAGGCTCCCAACCGATAGCCTCACAGGTTGCTTCGTCCTCTGCAAAAGCAAAAGGCTCCATATAACCAAATGTACCCATTCGGTTTTCTTTAATCTTATAGCCGGCAAGGTTAAGCATTGCAAGTGACATATATCTGCCTAAAAGCTTGTTAGCCTCGGCATTTGTCATATTTTCGTCAAAGCTGATTCCAAGCTCCTCTGCAATAGGACCGTTAACAAGAACGTAAGGTGTCCAAGCGTGGGTACTTACCAAAGGCTTGTAAAAATCGCCGTGGCCCAAACACTTTGTAATGGCTATGCAAAGAGGCATATACTCAGGAGGACAGCCTGCCATAATACAGTTAACTGCTACCTGATATGCAGTAATTGTGCGGTTTGCAGGGGGAACATCCTGTGCTTCGCCCGCGCGGTTTGTACAAACAAGGTCTTCAGCAGCATAATCTGTGTATGCAAGGTAATACTCTACCTTTGCCTTTGTGGGAGGAACAACAGGAAGACCGTCGGACATTTCGTTAACCTCAAAGAATTCCTGAATTCTCTGATATGAACCTGTAAAGATTACATCATCGTACTTTACGCTGTTAACTGCACCGGCAATCTCATCAATTTCAGCCTGTGTAATCTGAGTTGTTAACGCTGTAACAACCTGACTGTAAAGAATATCTCTTGCCTTTGTTTCCTGCTCTTCAGTAGTGTCAGCGGCAAAAGCACCGGGGTATGCGGCTGTTCTTACAACAGGAACACCGCGGCTTAAGCCTGTTGAGCGAATCTGAGCGATAAATGTCTCGGCACCTACTACAACAGCAGGAATACCGATGTACTCTGCGGCGAGAGCATTACCTGTTTCCTTAACAGTACAGATACCGCAACCGCAGTTACCTGAAATTACAGCATCAACACCGTACTCAATAAGCTTCTGCTGGAATTCTTTGGACTGAGCGCTCTGGTTGTTGGGGTTAAAGGTACCGCCCTTACCAATCTCGTCCATATAATAGGTTTTGCAGTCAAACTCTTTCTCAAGCATATCTCTGAGAATTGCATGAGTAACAGAAGCACTGAAGCTTCCGCCAACAAGAGCAATGGTTTTGCCCTGTAAGGTATCCAATCTGTCTACCTGTGTTATAGACTCAATGGTTGAGCCTGTGGGCACGGGAGATACTACCGCAAAAGAGTTGTTTTTAGGCTCGATGTCAGCAAGCTCTGTGGCAGAAGCAGAGGGTATTGCCACCAAAGCCATAGAAACCAAGCAAAGCAAACTCAACATAAGCGACAGTATCCGCTTTAAGATGTTTGATTTCATGAAATCATCCTCTCAAAAAATTTTTAATATGAACCGCCGATAAAACCGCACTTATCAGCGTAAATATTACTGTTTAATTACTGTGTCAGTGCCGAAGATGTGGGCACTTCAGGCAGGTCTTTTGGGTTATAGTAGGTAACGTCACCGAAGAATGCATCGGCAAAAATCGAAGCCGAGGTAGTGTCATCAATAAATTTAAGCCTGCCGTTTTCGTCAAAGGTGTATGAAACTGTGTGCTCTGTGTCCTTATCTGTAACAAGGCTAAATGTAAGCTTGCCGTCTTTGGCGGTATATGCATAGTACATATATCGGTCAAGACCTAAATCCTCGCTTTCGTAATGAATGGTCATTACACCGTTATCTTTAACACTTACTGTTTCGGTATAGTAAAAGGAATAGTACATATAAGCAAGACTTCGCTCGTTAGTTGCCCACTCCCCTACTAAGAGCTTGTCGACCTCATAATCCTTATAGGCTGATTTTTCGTATCGGGGAGCCTTTGCCTGCTCAAGCACATACTCCTCAGCCTCATAGGTAACTCCTGTGCTTTCGTCGGTATATTCAGGGTAAATAAGAGACACTTTGGCATTTCCCAAAAGCTTGGAGCCTGTGATTTTGTACTCAAGATTTTCAGAGCCAAGATTTATTTTCTCAACGCCCTCTTCCTCTAAAAGAGCATACTCATAATACTCAATTCCGCCCTGATAACAGATGTGCCACTGGCCCTTGCCGTATTTGTCGGGTTTGTCAAAAACATAATAAACCCTGTCGCTGTCATCAACCTCGTCAGGGGTTGCAACCATAACCTCAGGGTTTACGGTAAGCTCCCAAGCGCCTTTAATGGTTTTAGGCACAATAAAAGAGCCTCCTATAACAACACCTGCAACAATAAAAACCGCAACAATAACTATAAAAACAAGTTTCTTTTTCATAAAAATTCCGCCTTATGTATTTCCGTATTTTTTCATTAAATCAATTACGCTTTGCACCATTAAATGATAGCTTTCGGTGGCTGAACCGGGGTCGTCTTCAAAAGCTCCCATAACCTCAAGAGAGGAAAAACCATGTGTAACTACACGAATCATCCTCAGTATATGCACCTGAGCGTCAGCATCTTCAACACCGTACTGCTTCATAAGAATAAAAATAGGTTCAATATACCTTTTATTCAATTCTTCTGCCTCAGGTGAGTCTGACCATTTTACGGTGTTGGCGATTTCATAAAGGTGAGGGTGCTCATTAACAAAACTTCTGAAAGCATCTCCCGTGGAAAAAGCCGCTTCGTCTCGCACCAAGTCCCCTCTGGCACTATTGATACAGTCGGTAAACATTTTTACCGAGCGTACAATTACCTCTACAAGTATATCCTTTTCGCCGCTGATGTGGTTGTAAAGTGAAGAAACCTGAACATTGAGCCTTGCCGCCAGCTTTCTCAAAGAAAACTCAGCTCTGCCCTGTTTATCTATAAAATCAAAGGCTTCTTTAATTATTTTTTCTCGTGATAATAATTTACTTGTCATATCTCTCTCCCGAAACGAACACTGTTCGTATTTTATTTTATTATATAATTTAAACCCCTTGTCTGTCAACGTAAACCTTCGCTTTTTGTATAGTTTATTTTGTCTCAGTCAAATGTTTTGCAGCAATTTACATAAAAACACAGGCAAAAAAACGGCTGCCTCAAAAGGTAGCCGTTTTGGTTTTAGTCGTTATCAGAAAACTGAGAATTATAAAGTTTAGCGTAAAGTCCGTCTTTAGCCATCAAAGTTTCGTGGTTACCAACTTCTAAGATGTCGCCGTCCTGCATATAGAGGATATTCTCGGCATCCTTAATAGTTGAGAGTCTGTGAGCAATTACAAAAGAAGTCTTGCCCTTCATCATCTCGCTCATAGCTTCCTGAATCATAACCTCGGTACGGGTATCAACAGAAGATGTAGCCTCGTCAAGGATAAGAATGGGGGGATTATTAAGCATTGCTCTTGCAATAGTTAAGAGCTGACGCTGACCCTGAGCGATGTTAGAGGCACCCTCCTGCAAAACAAAGTTGTAACCGCCGGGGAGTGTGCGGATAAATGCATCTGCCCTTGCTTTCTTTGCCGCCTCGATAACCTCTTCGTCAGAAGCGTTAAGCTTACCGTAGCGGATATTTTCCATAATTGTGCCGTTATAAAGCCAAGTGTCCTGTAAAACCATACCGAATATTTCTCTGAGTCTCTCACGCTTCATATCACGGATATCGACGCCGTCAATCTTAATGGCACCGCCCTTAACATCGTAGAAACGCATAATAAGGTTAATAAGGGTGGTTTTACCTGCACCTGTGGGACCAACGATAGCTGTCTTCTCTCCTGCACCGATTTTGATATCAAGGTCGTGGATAAGTGTCTGGTGAGGAAGGTAACCGAAACGGATGTGGTCAAATGTTACCTGACCCTTAAGAGAAACGGGGAACTTGGGATTTTCTGTGTCGGGAACTTCCTCGGTTTCGTCTAAGAACTCAAAAATTCTCTGAGCCGCTGAGCCTGTGGACTGGATAATGTTTGTAATCTGCATTACCTGTGTAAGAGGCTGAGAGAACTGGCGAAGGTAAAGTGTAAAGGACTGAATCATACCAACGGAAAGTCCGCCTAAAATTGCAATAATTGCACCCACAACACACACAAGTGCATAGCCAAGGTTTGTTGTGTTCTGCATAATTGGCATCAAGGTGCCTGAGAGGAACTGTCCGTCTTTAGATGCCTCGAAAAGGTCATCGTTGGTTTCTTCAAACTCCTCAATAACCGTATCTTCTCTGCCAAATACCGTAACAACGTTGTGACCTGAATAATACTCCTCAACAAAGCCGTTGAGCTCGCCTGTTTTCTGCTGCTGAGCATCAAACTTAGCCTTGGACTTCTTGGCAATTTTTGATGCAACAAGCAAAGCCACAGGGATAGCGGCAATTCCCACAAAGGTAAGCACGCCGCTGATATTAAGCATTATTATAAAGATAATGATGATTGTAAAGAATGCATTTAAAATCTGATAAATGCTCTGCTGTAAAGAGTTTGAAACCGTGTCGACATCGTTTGTAATACGGCTTAAAATATCGCCGTAGGAGTTTGTGTCGTAGTAATTTAAAGGAAGCTTTGAAAGCTTATAGTCAACCTGCTTTCTAAGGTCATAAATTGTGTTTTCCGTAACACCTACAATAAGGCATGTACCTATATAAGAAAGCAGTGAGTTAATTCCGTAAGCACCGCCCATAAGAATAAGGAACATAATAAAGTCTGCCCCTGCCTGAGCGGTTCTGCCGTTTTGAAGGATTTCTGACAAGAAGTTTGTTGCATTACCCATAAAGAGAGGTGCAAGTGCATAAGCGATATTTGCAAGCATAATAAGGATAACTGCCAAAATAAGTCTGCCTCTGTAGGGCTTCATATAAGAAAACAGTCTCTTATATGTTCCCTTCTGAGTGGAGGATTTTTTAAACTTTTTCATCACTTACCCTCCTTACTCATCTGAGAATCTACAATTTCCTTGTAGACATCGCAGGTTTCAAGAAGCTCTTTGTGAGTGCCCATGCCTGCAACCTGACCGTTTTCAATAACAATAATTCTGTCAGCATCAATAATTGTGCTGATTCTCTGGGCAACGATAACAACCGTTGCATCCCCTGTTTCTTTAGAAAGAGCCTGACGTAAAGCCTTGTCTGTCTTAAAGTCAAGGGCAGAGAAGCTGTCGTCAAACACATAAATCTCAGGCTTTCTGACTACCGCACGGGCTATAGCAAGACGTTGACGCTGACCGCCCGAAACATTTGTACCGCCCTGAGAAATAGGCGCATTAAAGCCGCCTTCCTTCTTCATAACGAAGTCATAGGACTGAGCAATCTTAACTGCTTCTTCAATTCTGTCTTCCGAAGCATTTCTGTCGCCGAACTGTATGTTTGAATCAATTGTGCCTGCAAAAAGCACCGCTTTCTGAGGAACAAAGCCGATTTTATTTCTTAAAACCGCGGTGTCGTAATCTCGTACGTCAACACCGTCAACAAGCACCTGACCCTCGGTTACGTCGTAAAGACGAGGAATAAGGTTAACAATTGTGGATTTACCCATACCTGTACCGCCGATAATGGCAGTTGTCTCACCGGGCTTTGCCTCAAAAGAAAGGTTTTCAATAGCAGGTACGTCGGCACCGGGGTAAGTAAATGTTACGTTCTTGAATGTAAGGTAACCGCGCTTTTCACTGTTATCCTTTGTTTCCTTTTTATTCTGAATTACAGGCTCTGTGTCAAGCACTTCCTTTGCTCTTGCCGCAGCAGTTGAAGCACGGGGAAGCATAACAAAAACCATGGTAAGCATAATTACAGCCATCATAATCTGCATAATGTACTGAATAATGGCCATAACTTCGCCGATTGTATAGTCAATGCCCTTGTTAAGGCTCTGATTAGCCGCCATCAGCATTACCAAAGCCGCAGTAAGGGGAAGGATTATCATAAGCACAGGCATAACAAGGTTAGTTGTACGCTGAAGCTTTTTGTTTGTCTTCTGATAATCTCTGTTAATCTCATCAAACTTCTTTGACTCAAAATCCACTGTACCAAAAGCTCGTATTACACGCACGCCTGTAAGCTTTTCTCGCATAACAAGGTTAATGCGGTCCATTTTAACCTGAATTTTTGTAGAAAGAGGAATGGCAATCTTTGCAATTGTAACAAGAACAATTGCCATTAACGGAATTGAAATTACAAGCACACTCGAAAGCTGAGGTGAACTTGAAATTGCAAGCACAATACCGCAAATGCACATAATAGGCGCCTGTACGGCAATCCTTAAACACTGGTTCAGAAAAACCTGAACCTGAGTAATGTCGTTGTTTGTTCTTGTAATAAGAGAAGATGCGGAGTATTTGTCGATTTCTGTCTGAGAAAAATACTGCACCTTATTAAAAATCTTGCTTCTTAAGTTTTTTCCTACTCCCATTGAAACAGTGGAGGAAAGTCTGCTGGTCATAACACCGCAGAAAAGACCGAAAACAACAAGAGCAATCATAAAGCCACCGACTCTTATTACCATTGCCATGTCTTCATTGGGAATTGCAACGTCAATAAGCCGCATCAAAAGAGACGGCAAGCCGAGAGCAGAAAGGGTTGTGCCAAGAACTGTAAGTACAATCAGCACAAGCTCTTTTTTATAACGCCCAAGCTCTTTAAATACACATTTCATTTGAAGGCTCTCCTTTACTCTTTATCTTCAAATACAGAAGAAACAAGTCTTACACCATATATAAGCAGTGCTGTACCAATCATGTATCCGATTGCAAATGCGGCATATAAAAGATGAGAAATTGCATAAAGACCTGTTACCAAAAGCAAAATGCTCATAATAAGAGAGAAAATCCAAAGTTTGCCTATACCAAGTTTTTTCTGTGCAACAGCAGAAAAAATACCTGCAACACCTGTATAAACAAGCCAGAACACAAACATAATGAGGATTATTAAATCCAGCATACCGCGAACAGCAGGTATAAACAGAGCAAGAACGGACAAAACCGCCGCACAAATACCAAACACAAGCCCTAAAACTCCGTTGGCTATCAGATTTTTGTCTGATGCTTCCTTGTTTTTGCGGCTTCTTACAAACTCAAAGATACTGCATACACCCAGCATACCCAATAAAACAGCAACAATAAGTCCGCTGCTTAAAAAGGTTTTACCGGGGAAAAACATACAGTACATTGAGCCGAATATGGCAAACACGCCCAAAATGCAGTTGAAAACCTTCATAAAAACACTCCTTACGTTTTTAGAATATTTTAACATAAAAGAAATATTGTGTAAATATTTTTGCATAATAAAAGCCCGAAAATAAAACATTTTCGAGCTTAATCTGTCCAAAAAGGAAGAGCTTCAAAGGAAACCTCTCTGCCTTTGTAAGGAAATGTTATTTTGTGCGAAAAAAGCATTGGCTCTTTCACAGGGCTTTTCGAGCCGTACTTGTGGTCGCCCACCAAGGGAAAACCTCGGCTTGCAAACTGCACCCTTATCTGATGGCTTCTGCCTGTATGAAGCCGAACCTTTATAAGAGACTCCTCATTTTCTGTAAGCCTTACATACTCAAGCTTTGCTTTTTTAACCCCCGCTCTTTGCCGCTTTACAACAAAGACCTTGTTCTTTCTTGAATCCTTGAAAAGCAAATCCTCAAGCACTCCGCATTGAGCCGGAACACCATGTACCTTTAAAAGGTACTCCTTCACCATTTTGCCTTCCTGTATAGCCTTTGAAAGACTTGCCGCAGTTGCCTTGTTTTTGGCGTAAACCATTACTCCGCCAACGTTTTTGTCAAGCCTGTGCACAGGAAACAAGCCGCCTCCCAAAGCTTCTACGGTGCCGTGCTCAGAGTCAAGTCCCACAGGCTTTATTATTACAATTATGTTTTCGTCAGAATATAAAACTTCCATCAGATTAGTCCTGCTTCATTTTAATGTTAAAAATTATAACCGCCACTGCCCCAATCACCAAAGCGTAGCCTGCTACCCATAAAAGCTCAGGCACAATGCTCAGGTATTCGCCCGAAAGCGCAAACCTGCCTGCATTTACCGCGTGTACAAAAGGAAAAAGGTTGGCAATTTTCTCAAATGTACCGCCTACAAGGGAAAGGTCAAACCAAGTGCCCGATAGCCACGCCGAAAGATTTGTAAGCAAAGCACCGCACACCCCTCCTACTATTTTATCATTAAAAACCGTTCCGCACAAGAGACCGATAGAAATAAAAAGCAATGCTACAGGGATATTTACCGCTACAGCAAGCAAAACATTTAGAGAAAACTTAAGAGAAAGCGCAAAAGCCGCCAAATAGCATATTACAGTCTGCAAAAGCGAAACAGGTATCAACGGCAAAGTATAGCCAATAAGATATTGAGAAGGCTTTAAGGGCGAAGTAAAAAGCCTTAAGATAAAGCTTGTGCACCTGTCTTTAGAGACAATTGTTGCTGTAAAAAGAGAAATAAAGCTTAAGCCGAAAACAGAAACTCCGGGTGTCAGATTATTAATTTCAAACAGAGTCATCTGCGCCTGTGGGGGAATGCTTCTGTCTATAGCCGATAAAAGTATTAAAAGCACTAAAGGAAACAAAACGCCGAAAACAAGAGTTAAAATGTCCCTCATAATTTCCTTTGTGTTTCTCAGTGCAAAAACCAACGACCTGCTCACAACTGCACCTCGCTTTCTGCAAGCTTTACAAAAGCTTCTTCAAAACTTTCTGTACCTGCTTTTTTCTTAAGCTCCTGTGCACTGCCCTGTGCCTTAAGCACACCCTTTGACATAATTCCTATTCTGTCAGAAAGTGCTTCGGCTTCTTCAAGATAATGGGTTGTAAGGATAACCGTAATGCTCCCCTTGAGCGAATCTATAAGCCTCCAAAGCTCTCTTCGGGCAAAAACATCAAGACCCAAGGTAGGCTCGTCAAGAAAAAGCACCTTCGGCTGGCTTATAAGAGACATAGCAATGCTAAGCCTTCTTTGCCAACCTCCCGAAAGGGTCTTGGCACGGCTTTTTTCAATTTCAGCCATATTAAAATCTTTAATCATTTTATCGGCTTTTTTCTTTGCTTCTTTTCTTGAAAATCCGAAAATTCCTGCAATAAACTCAAGGTTTTCTCTTACGGTAAGATTCGGTGCAACCGAGGTTTCCTGAGGCGAAATACTTATAAGCTGCTTAACCTCGGTTTCATCATCGGCAATGCTTTTGCCCATAAGCCAAGCTTTACCCGCCGTAGGCTTAACAAGGCAGGAAAGCAGTTTTATGGTGGTGGTTTTTCCTGCTCCGTTTACACCCAAAAGGGCATACACCTCGCCGCAGTTTATTTTCAGGTCAAGGTTATCCACCACCGTTTTGTCTTTATATTTCTTTGTGAGCTTTTCTGTTTTTATAGCATACATTTAAATACTCCTCATTTTACAAAATGCAAGTCGGACAATCCGTTGATTTTTGCAAATGCCATTCCTCGGCTGTCGCCCACCACAAGAAGCTTATCCCCCGAACTGATTTCGTAAACGGTTCGCGCTTGCTTAGGAATTACAACCTGACCTCTTTCCCCCACCTTTACAATGCCGAAAACATATTTTCCGTCAGAGGAATTTTCGTCGACTTCCTGCTCATCAAAAGGACAATTTACAAGAGCATCAATAGAAACGCCGTAAACCTGAGAAAGCTCAGAGCACTTTTTAATATCGGGCAAAGATTCTCCGTTTTCCCACTTGGCGACGCTTTGGCGTGAAACGCCGATTTTCTCCGCAAGCTCCTCCTGAGAAAAGCCAAACTTACCTCTTAAAAATTTTAAATTCATACTTATCATATTTTTCTCACCTTCGATTTTTATTTTATCACGGTATAATCTTCCTATCAAGCAATCATACTTTACAACACTTGTTAAATTTAGTAGCAAAAATAAAAGCACTGCGAAAATGCAATGCTTTAAGTTAATGTTAAGCGGGCACAAAGGGAAGCTCTATAACCTCAGACAGAGTTGTCTGAACTTGTGTCTCGCTCTCGTTTTCTGTTGTATCTGCAACTGACTCAGTACCTTCAACTGCATTAGTTTCCTCAGCTTGTTGAGAAGGTGCCGTCATAATTTCAAGGTCGTCCTCGTCTTTCTCAAGCACAACAGTACTTGGATTAGTCAAGTCTTCCTGCTCCGATGGATTTTCTTCCTCGTAAGACTCAGCCTGTGTTGAGGTTATGTTTTGGGTTTCAATGGGCTCTTGGGTTTCATTACAAGCGCAAAGCCACAGCATAAAAATCACCAAAGCCGCTATTAATGTAAGCCTTATTTTAATATTCATAAAAATCACTCCGTAAAAACATTATTTTATTTTGCAGGCACAAAAGGAAGTTCAATGGGCTTGTTAGGGTCAACAGTTGTACCCATTGTAGTTTCTTCTGAAGGCTCAGTAGCCGCTGAAGTTTCAGTAGTAATCTGTGTAGGCACCTCAGTAGGGTCAGTCGGCAAGGAGGATACAGGCTCAGTAGCCGATGTAGTCTCAGTAGGAATCTGTGAAGTTGCCTCTGTAGGGTCTGTCGGTAATGTTAAAACGGATTCAGCAGGAACTGAAACCTCTGTCGGCTCTGTCTTTATGCTTTCGCTTATGGCAACCGTTGTAATCATTTCAGCAGGGTCAGTTGCCGTTGTTTTTGTTGCACAGGTAGCAAAAGACGAAACAACACTTTGGGTTGCTTCTTCGGTTAAATCCGATGAAGCAATAGACTCAGGCTGAGTGCTTGCGGTGTAAGCGGTAGTAGGCACTGTCTCCGCTTCAGCCATAAAAAGCTCCTTAACAAGCCCTGCAAGCCATTTTTGCAAATGAGTAACATCTTTTATGCTAACGCCCTTTTTGCCGTCAACGTCTGATAATAAAAGCTGTGACTGAGAAAGGGTATTAAGCTTTGCAAGGTGCTTTTGTATAAGGGTGGCGTCCTTAATATTCACCTTTAAGTCTCCGTTAACGTCTCCTGCCATAGGCTGAGCGTCTGCAATTACAACTATAGCGGTTGAAGCTATAATCAATACTGCCAAAAAGGCAGATATTATCTTTCTGATCATACACTCACTGTCCTTTTTTACTGTAAGCTTCTTTAAAAGGCACTACTCTGCCGTCTGATTCCTTAACGCTTACGTTATCAAGAGTTTTTGAAAACTGGCCTCTGATTTCGGCAAGATACTTTTTGTAAAGCTCTTTTTGCTCCAAAGCTTCAACTTCTGTTAAACCCTCAGTCTTTTTCTTTTTCGCAAGCTCGTTTATACGCTCAATCATTTTTTTGTCCATAAAAATCACCATCTATATAATATCATAATTTTAATCTATTTCAAGACATTGAATTACTTTTTAAACTGTGATATCATAAAACCATACTTTCGGGAGGATATTTTATGAACAGAGAAGATTTCAGCCTATTTACCCCACAGGGCGTAAATGCCACATATAAGACCCTTAGCAAAGAAGCCTTAAACGACCTTTCTGTTGACTATATTTGCGAAGCACTTACCAAAGACCCCTATGAGCTTAATATTATAAAAGGCTTTCTTTCAACCATTACCGACAACGAGGAAGTCATTAAATACAGGCGTGATATTTTTGAGGATTTTCTCAATTTTCCCAATCTCAGAGACGACCTTACTGCCCTGATTTTAAAGCTTAAGGACTTAAGAGAAATAGAAAGATTTCAGAAAGACACCGAAGCTTCTTCTCTCTGGCAGCTTATAAACCGCCTTCGTGAGCTTGACGGCTATGTTGACTGCATTACCGCCATTAAAAAAACTCTGGAAGAAACCGATGTAAAATCCGCAGGTCTTCTCAAACTAAAGGAAATGGTACAGTCTATTTACCGTGATAACGGCTTTACTGAGCTAAAGGCTGATATTACCGAAATGTTTTCTATGGTCAGAGATATAAAAAGCATTACCCTTGGCGTTAATCTTGACTCACTGCTTCGCCCAAAAACCGTTGGCGTAATTTCTATTAACGACAAAGCCTTTACTGACAGCGGACTTCTGAAAAAATTTATGAACTTTGCTTCAAACCAAAGCGAGCTTAACCACGGCACAGAGGTTTCAACGTTTACCCATTTTCACCCTGCAAATCCCTCTACCGTTTCCTTTGGCTTAGGCACCTCGGTAACGGGCGCACAAAATGACCTTAACCACTTCGAAAACTCCTCTCTCACAGGGGCTGACCCTATGTCGGATGCACTAAAAAAGGTTGTAACCGACATATTAAAGCGTACAGTAAACAACCTTAAATCCACCCTTAATAAATACGTGGGCAACAGCGGATACACCTTTATTACCCTGATGCCCGAAATCACATTTTATATCCGTTTTTCAGAGCTTTGCGACAAAATAATAGCAAAGGGATTTACTCTTTCAAAGGCAGATATTTTAAATAAGAGTGACCGCCTTACAACAGCAAAAGGAATTTACAACATAAAGCTTGCCATAAAATCCTTACAGGGCGAAGAATGCACCGAGGCAAAAGACATAATCACAAACGACTTTAAATTTGACAGCAGCGCCAGAATTTATATTCTTACAGGGCCTAACCGCGGCGGAAAAACCACCATTACTCAGGCTGTAGGTCTTGCATTTTTGCTTGCTCAAAATGGCATTTACGTTCCTGCAAATGAAATGAGTATAAGTCCTGCCGATAACATCTTCACCCACTTCCCCGCTGATGAAAACGACACCGTTGACTTAGGACGTCTTGGCGAGGAAAGCAAGCGTCTTTCGGAAATTTTCACCTCTGCTACCAAAGGAAGCTTGCTGCTTTTAAACGAAAGCCTTGCAACTACCAATGTTTCAGAGGGTCTTTACATTGCAAAGGATGTTATTAAAGCTATGCGTTATTTAGGCGTACGCTCGATTTTTAACACCCACATGCACGACCTTGCACGAAACCTTGAGGAAATCAACAGCACCATAGAAGGCGACAGCAAAATCGAAAGTATGGTTACAGGAGTTGAAAACGGCAAACGCTCCTTTAAAATTTTCATTGCTCCCCCGCAGGGTGTCAGCTACGCCAAGGATATCGCCGTAAAATACGGCGTAACCTTTGAAAAAATCAAAGAAGAAATTGATTTAAGAAAAGCCTGAAAAAAGCCTTGCAGTTTTTCTGCAAGGCTTTTAGTTATCTGATTTTTTCCTGCCACTGAGCCTCTTTAAAGCCAATAAGCACAAATCTGTCGGAAATCAGCAAGGGCCTTTTTACAAGCATTCCGTCACTTGAAAGGAGCTTAAGCATTTCTTCGTCGCTCATAGAGGGTAGCTTATCCTTAAGCTCTAAAGAGCGGTACAAAAGCCCGCTGGTGTTAAAGAATTTTCGAAGAGACTCACCGCTTAAGCTGTGCCAAGCCTTTAGCTCCTCGAAGGTTGGGTTATTCTCTTTAATATCTCTGAATACGTATTCAATTTTATTATCCTTAAGCCACTTCTCTGCCTTTTTGCAGGTGGTGCACTTAGGGTAGCATAAAAAAGTAAGCATATAAAACCTCCTGTGATTTTTTGTTTTTATTTTATCACAGAAACATTTTTCTTTCAATGCAAAATTGTTTATTGACTTTGAGGAAAAAAAGGACTAAAATTATAAAACAGCGGTAGAATTTTCAATTTTGCCACATAATATTACTTTAGAGAGGTGAGAGTTAATGGACGCAGGAAGTAGTACCGGCACGGTTCCCGGGCGAAGTTGCAGTAAAAATTTTGCAGATTTTTCTGCGTTTATTAACTTTACTGCAATATAAACTGAGGGAAAAGTGTCTTTTACTTCCGCCTATTACTTTTAGGAGGAAACACTTATGGAAAGGAACTTTGTAACTGTTGACATAACAATCAACAAGCTTCTTGACGACAAGAAGTACAAAACCCTCAGGGATATCCTTACCACAATGAACGCCTACGACATTGCCCAAATGTTCAGCGATATGCACGACTCCAAGATTCAGATTCTTTTCAGAATGCTGCCTAAAGAGCTTGCGGCTGATGTTTTTGTTGAAATGGATGAGGATACCCAAGAGTTTTTGATTAAAGGCTTTTCTGACAGCGAGCTTAAAGAAGTTGTCGATGAGCTTTCCGCCGACGACGCGGTTGACATTATAGAGGAAATGCCTGCAAATGTTGTTAAGCGAATTCTCAGGCAGGCAGATGCTGAGACAAGAAAACAGATTAACGAGCTTTTAAAATACCCCGACGACAGTGCAGGCTCCATTATGACAACGGAGTTTGTAAATCTTCGCCCCAGTATGACGGTTGACCAGGCGATTCTTCGCATTCGCCGTACAGGTATCGATAAAGAAACCATCTACACCTGTTACGTTACCCGTGACGACTCAACCTTGGCAGGCGTTATTACCATCAAGGATATTTTGCTTGCCGACGAAGACGACTTAATCGAAAATCTTATGGAGGAAAACGTAATCTCCGTAGGAACCTTAGACGACCAGGAGCAGGTTGCCCAGATTGTTAGAAATTACGACTTTATGGCTGTTCCTGTTGTTGACACCGAAAACCGCCTTGTGGGTATCGTTACCTTTGACGACGCGGTTGACGTTATGGAAGAAGAAACCACCGAGGATATCCAGAAAATGGCGGCTATTACATCTTCTGACAAACCATATACACGAATCGGTGTTTTTGAAACCTGGTGGCATCGCTTTCCTTGGTTATTATTGCTTATGATTTCTGCCACATTTACGGGCATAATAATCACAGGCTTTGAAGACAAGTTGGCGGCGTCTCTGGTGCTTACAGCGTATATTCCTATGCTGATGGGCACAGCCGGTAACGCGGGCAGTCAGTCCTCGGTTACCGTTATCCGTGCTCTTTCCCTTGAAGAAATTGAGTTTAAAGACCTTTTGTGGGTTATTTTTAAAGAATGCAGGGTCTCCATTATTTGCGGTATAACCCTTGCGGTTGTTAATTTCGGCAAAATGCTTCTGGTTGACAACCTTATTTTTCATAACCCCGATGTAACGCCGACAGTTGCCCTTGTCGTAAGCCTTACAATTCTTATTGTAGTTATTGTGGCAAAAATCGTCGGCTGCTCTTTGCCGATGGTGGCAAAGAAAATCGGCATGGACCCTGCCGTTATGGCAAGTCCTTTTATTACAACTATAGTTGACACCGTTTCACTTTTGGTATTCTTTGCAATTGCCACTCAGATACTCAATATTTGAGAGGGTCGTCAGCTTGAAAAAAAGATTTATTTCGCTTTTTATCGCCACAGCGGCCATTATTTCGGCTTGCTGTGGCATTTTTTATGTCCAAAATCAGGCTACAGAAACAGCAGTTTACACCGAAAAAGACGGCGAAAGCTTTTCCTTCAGCCTTGATATTGCCAAAAAAAGTCTTCGGCTTTGCTCTTTGGCAGGCTATGCTGCTTCTATTAGTGCAAGACTTGAAAACGTTGGCTTTTGTGATGTGGAGTTTTTTCAGTATGAAAACATGAATAAGTCCGACAACAAAGCAGGACTCGTGCTTGCTTTTAAGGGTGAAACTTTACTGGCAGTTATAAGGGGTACAAAAGACGAAGAATGGTACTCTAACTTTTATATCGGTGACGGAAGCGAGCATGCAGGCTTTTCAAAAGCCGCTGACCTTGTTATAAAAAACATTGAGGACTATTCAGCACGTCACAGCCTTGACCCAAAAAACACCACCCTTTTTTTAACAGGCCATTCACGAGGTGCGGCGGTTGCAAATTTAACCGCCGCCAGATTTATTGACAAGAAAGGCTTTAAAGACATTTCTGCCTACACCTTTGCCTGCCCTAACACAACTATGCTTGAAAAGGCTCAGTCAAAGGATTACGAGAGTATTATAAACATCATAAATCCTCAGGATTTTATATGCTATATTCCTTTGCCTCAGTGGGGATATACCCGATACGGCCAAAGCATCGAACTGCCCGATTTTGACACCGATAATTTTGATACACTTTATAACAATATGAAAAAATCCTACCGTGCCGACACAGCTTCAGAACTTAAGGATTTTCCTCATAAAAGCAAGGATGTAGAAAGCATTATAAGTTACCTTTCAATTCTTGCCCCAACTCCTGAGGATTACTACGAAAAAGAAATTGCCGTGGGAGGCTTTCGCCTTACAATGCAGGATTATATGATGAAATTGGCGGCAGTTATGAGCGGCGAAAATCCTCTTTTGCACGGACTTTTTATGCTTAGCTGCAAGGCTATTCCTGAGGTGTGCCCCATAACAGAGTTTGTGTTCAGCGGCATTAAAGAGTCTCAGATTATGTCTGACCCAACCCTTACCAAAACTCCTGTGGTGGTAAATCACATGCATGAGGCTTATTTTGCATGGCTTAACACCCTTGAGGAAGGCTACTTTAGCGCAAGAATTAATAATTACTGAAATCTGTGAAATGATAAAACAGAAAGGTCGGATTATTATGACAAACAGAAAAGTAGCACTTATAGGCACAGGTATGGTGGGTATGAGCTTTGCTTATGCCGCTTTGAATCAGAATATTATAAACGAGCTGGTGCTCATTGATATTGACAAAAAGCGTGCCGAAGGTGAAGCCATGGACTTAAACCACGGACTGGCTTTTTCTCATTCCAGCATGAAAATTTATGCAGGGGATTACTCTGACTGCAAAGACGCCTCTATAGCGGTAATTTGTGCAGGGGTTAATCAAAAGCCGGGGGAATCAAGGCTTCAGCTCTTGAAAAGAAATTACGAGGTTTTTCGCTCGGTGGTCAACAGTGTTACCGAAAGCGGATTCGGGGGGATTTTTCTTGTTGCCACAAATCCTGTGGACATTATGACAAGAGTAACCTATGAGCTTTCGGGCTTTAACCCCTCACGGGTCATCGGCTCAGGCACAACCCTTGATACCGCTCGCCTCAGATACCTTTTAGGCGACTATTTTCAGGTTGACCCCAGAAATGTACATGCCTATATCATCGGCGAGCACGGGGACTCTGAATTTGTGCCGTGGAGTCAGGCAATGGTTTCCACTAAACCCATAAACAAGGTGCTTGAGGACAATCCTTATAAATTTGAACAGGAAGCTATGACGAAAATAGAAACCGAAGTAAGAGAAGCTGCACAAAAAATCATCAGTGCAAAACACGCCACCTACTATGGCATAGGTATTGCAATATGCCGAATTGTCAGGGCGATTTTAAACGACGAAAAAACCGTTTTAACCATATCTGCACGCCTTAAAGGTGAGTACGGTCAGCGTGGGGTGTTTGTGGGCACGCCCTGTATTGTGGGCAATCAGGGAGCAGACAGGCTGATTGAGCTTGACTTAAACGAAGATGAGCTTGAAAAGCTTTCTAAGTCCTGTCAGATTCTAAACACAGAGTACGAAGGTCTTAAAATGTAAAAAATCCACAAAATATAGAATTTTATAGTTTACAAACCACAATATTTATGTTATACTTGCTTTTGTATAGTAGATAAATGTGCAAAATATGCCTGAATGGGGTGTAAACTTGATGAAAATTTCCCGTGCAAAGATAGAAGGCTACGAATTCGCAGCTATAAAGGGCAAGTATTACGATATCAAGAACGTAAATGAAGCGATGTACGAAATCGCCGATGACGTTGAAGAGCTTTTGGACGAGCTTTCTGACAAAAACAAACGTATAAAAGAGCTTGAAAACCGTGAAAAAGATGTTACCGAAGCACTTTTAATGGTTAAAAAGCTTTCCGAGGAAATTATCACCCGTGCAAAAAACGAAGCTGAAAAGGCAATTATGGAAAAAGCCGCCGAGGTTCTTACTCTTAAGGAGGAAATCTCTCAGCTTAAGAATTTAAGAGACAAATATAAGCAGGAGCTTTTAGAGGAAGTTAACTCTATCAGCTCAAAAACCGCTGAACTTATTAATAACGTTGGCAAATAAAATTACTCCCACTGCAAACGCGGTGGGAGTTTTGCTTTAAAAGAAGCCTTTCATTGTTTTGATGTTCTGTTCTTCGGTTTTCTGAAGCTTATCTGAAAGGCTTAGAATATCGTCGTCGTTACCATCGTATTCGCCGCGGTTTTTCATAAGCTTGGTAACACCCATGGTGCTGCCCTGAATCATCATTTCGGCAATTTTGGCGGTTGAATGGTCTTTCATGGTTTTCATAGCACTGGTCATCTCAGAACCCATTTTTGCCATTGGGCTTACATGCTCTATCTGAGCGTTTCGTGCCTTAAGCATTTCTGCGGCTTCGCAGTAAATCTTGTCGTATTCCTTTGCCTGCACTCTGAGAGCCTCTCTCATTCTTTCATCGCGGGTATAATCCATAACCGAGTCAATACCCACCTTGCCCATTTCCGCGTTCTTTGAAATAAGATTTAAAAATTCATTATCGTTCATAAAAATTCACCTCTCTTTTATTATCTGCAACAACAACTTATTTATGTGACGGTTTTCGGAATTTTTATCCAATTTCCTTTTGCAGGTTGAAAAACATAATTTTTTCTGTTATTATAAAATCATATAATGGGTGATTATAGCAAAACTCACCTAAGTAAAAGCGAGGTATAAATATGGAAGATAAAAATTTGACTCCAAATGAAGAAAACAAAGCCGCCGAAAACGAAAGCAAAGGCGGGCTTTTGGAGCTTTTCAAAAAACGTAAGGCTCTGGTAATTATTATTGCGGTAGCGGCGGTTTTAGTTGCCTGTGCCATAGCAGTTGCACTTGTGGGCATTTTAGGTGTTGACACCTCAGTGGCCACACCTGACGAGTCTACCGTAGACACCACACCTGAAACAACTGTTATAACTACTGAAGCTCCCGGTATGGAAGACACCACCTGGCCTGACGGCACTCCTTACGAAGGAAAGCAGGACTGGAATGCATTAAAGGACATCAACACCGACATCAAGGGTTGGATAACCTTCCACAATTCACCTATTAACTACCCTGTTCTTAAATCTGAAGAAGACGGCGTAGGCTATCAGTATTATCTGCACCGTTACTACGACAAATCCTACGATTATGCCGGCAGTATATTTATTGACTACAGAAGCAAAAAGGGCGTTGACAGCCGCAACATTCTCACCCACGGTCACTCTATGGACGACGGCACTATGTATATGTCGCTTATAGACTACGGCAAGTGGGAAGCAGATATGGACTTTTACAAGAAAAACCCCACCTTGTTCTTTAACACTCCCAAGGGCAACGAGCAGTGGATTGTTTTCTCTGTAATTAAGACAAACACCTTGGAAGATCACGGTGATTTCTTCAACTACCTTATGGGAGACTTTGACTCCGACGCTCAGTTTATGAACTACGTTTATAATATGAAAATCCGCTCTATTATTGATATTCCCGTTCCCATTAACGAAGACGACCAGATTATTACTCTTTCAACCTGCTCTTACGAATACACCGATTTCAGAACCGTTGTATGTGCAAGAAAGATAAGAAATAACGAAAAGGTTACCGACTACATCAACGCCGCGAAGCCTGCCGAAAATCCTGTATGGCCTGAGGTTTACTACTACAACCACTCCGGCGAGCGTCCTGAGATAACCACCTTTAAGACAGAGCTTCAGAAGAAGAACATCAACTGGTACGACGGCAAAGGAAACCTTGAGGGCAACGAGTGGCTGGTTGCTACAACAGGCACCTCGTCCTACACAGTAACCTTTATTAACTACGACGGCTCTATCATAAGCACCCAGACAGTACCTAAGGGCCACGCCGCAGTTGCTCCCGATGACCCTGTTAAGCCCGACTCAAACGGCTACACCTACGAATTTGTAGAGTGGTGCTATAATTTTGACAACGTTACCTGCAATATGACAATTGCACCTGTATTTGAGCCAATCTATATAGGTGAATAATGAAAAACGTTGTCCTTGTGGGTATGCCAGGTTGCGGCAAAAGCACCGTTGGCGTTATCCTTGCAAAAACCTTGGGTTTAAGCTTTGTTGACACCGACCTGCTGATTTGTGCAAAAGAAGAAAGCACCTTGCAAAATATTATCGAAACCAAGGGGCTTGAATATTTTGAAAAGGCAGAGTGCGAAGTCGGCGAAAAGCTTTCTGTAAATAACACGGTGGTTGCCACAGGCGGCTCTATGATACTTTACGAAAGCGCAATAAAAAGCCTTAAAAAAACAGCGGTAGTAGTTTACATCAACGTAAGTTTACCTGAGCTTAAAAGAAGGCTTACCAACATAAAAACAAGGGGCATTACCTTTGCAAAGGGCGAAACCTTGGAGGATATTTTTAATATCCGTACTCCCCTTTACAAAAAATATGCCGACATCACCATAAACGCCGACGATTTTACAATCGAAGAAACCGTAACCAAATTAACAGAACTTCTCAAATAACAAAAACCCGAAGCCTTTGCTTCGGGTTTTCTGTTACTCTAAGAATGAAAGTCCTGTATCGGTGCAAAAATTACTTATGCTGTAAAGAATAAGTACATCACCTATGCCTTCGCTTTCGCAAAGCTCAGACACATTTTCCTTAAAATAGCGCATATCAATCATAACGATTTCGCCGTAATTTTCAGCCAAAAAAGGCACCAAAGCGTGAGCGTAGCTGTCTTTAATCACAAGGAGCTTACCCTGCGCCTGAGGATTTTTTATTTTAACTAAAGAATGGTTGCCGTCTAAAAATACAGGGTACATATCAGGCTCAGTCAAATGCTCTTCAAAAAACATTGAGTCATATTCTTCTACGCTTTCGCCCTCATAAATTTCAACTGTAATACCTGAACTCTCATCACCTTGTTCCCAAAGAAGGAGCGTGTCCGGCTTTGCCAAAAAATATCCGCTGGAAGAATAGGTTGTACCGTAAAAGTCTTTGTATTCTGTCTTTTTAAAATCACTTTCTTCGGTGGGAGTATAGCCTAAAACACCGCCAAGCTCTTTATATGCCGCAAAGGCAGCAGGCGTTGTCCAGTGGTGGTCGGTTTTGTAGTAAGGAGCTTCGCCGCTTCTATAGAAGTCCTTCATAGTCTTATGAAGGTCGCAGTAATTAACGCTTCCCTTAAGCTCTGTTTTGAGCTTAGCGAAAACCTCTGTGTCCTTATATTTTATGTGATTAAGGGGAAGCTTATCCTCCAAAACATTGCCTGCACTTGGCACGATTGAGAGCGTAACGTTTAGTTTATCGCTGAAATTATTAATCACCTCAATGTTGGTGTCAAGCCTTGGAGTTTCATAAGGCTTTGTAATAATAAATCCGTCTTTTGCAAAATAATAATCGGAATTTGCGGTGTTGCCAAAGCTTAAATTGTAGTAAGAGTTAAAACCGACAAAAAAACTTCTCATAGGGAAATGGTCAGAAACATAACCTGACTTACCTGCCTCGCTGTCTCCGTCAATTTCTTTTACAAGTTCACCTGAAAAGAGGTTTTTTGCACTGAAATCGGGAGTATCGGCTAAATATCTTTTTTCCATTTCGCTGAAGTCCTTTTTGGGCAAAACAAAAATCAAAATGCAAAAAGCAAAGGTAAACACAAGGAAAACCGCCGCAGGCAAAAATTTTATAAACTTATTTTTCAAATCCGGTGCCGCCTTTCCTTAAAATCTGAAATAAATAAAGGGGTTATAGCTTTCCGAAACAAGAGAAGCCGTGCAAAGAAGCATTATAACAATGCAAAAAGCAGTTTCAAGTAAAACGGCATATTTTGCATTCCTTACTTTCTCATAAAGCACCTTTATCAAAGGGGTACTCAGCACACATCCTGCAAGGCAAATCGGCAAATAGCTTAGCATAACAGAAGCTTGTGCCTCGGTGGCAACTACACCCTGTGCACCGAAAAGCGAGCCTAAAAATGCAGTAAGCTCTGACATATTGTCAAAGCTGAAAATCGCCCAACCCAACATAATCAAAACAATTGAATATATGTGCCCCACGGCTTTTGGAGCTTTATTTAAAATCTTGCTTAAGAATAGCTTTTCGCAGGCTAAAATCACGAAAAAGTAAAGTCCCCACAAAACGAAATTATATGAAGCACCGTGCCAAAGCCCCGTTAAGAGCCACACAATAAAAAGATTGAAAATCTGTCTTTTAAAGCCCTTTCGGTTTCCGCCTAAGGGAATGTAAACATAATCTCGAAACCAAGTAGAAAGTGAAATATGCCACCTGCGCCAGAATTCGGTAATTGAGCGTGAAATGTATGGGTAGTTGAAGTTTACCATAAACTCAAACCCTATCATTCTGCCCAGTCCTCTTGCCATATCGCTGTATCCCGAAAAGTCAAAGTAAATCTGCAAAGTAAGTGCCAGAAGTCCTGCCCAAGACGCCAAAACTCCAAAGCCATCGCCTGTTTCGCTGAGGTTTTTGTACATCAAAGCAAACTGATTTGCAAGAAGCACCTTTTTGCCCATACCTGCAAGGAAAAGCAAAACGCCGCTTTTAAATTTTTCTAAGGTTTCTTTTCTCTTTGTAAGCTGGGTTTCAACATCGGTATAGCGTACAATAGGGCCTGCAATAAGCTGAGGAAACAAGGTTACGTAGGTGCCCAAAACAAGAGGATTTTTCTGCACACTGCACTCTTCTCTGTATACGTCAATTGTATAAGACATCGCCTGAAAGGTATAAAAACTGATACCGATAGGAAGCGCAGGAGCACTAAAGCTTATATTAATAAAAGGCAGTAGATTAAGGGTAGAAACAATCATTCCCGAATATTTGAAGAACACAAGAAAGCTTAAATTCAAAACCACCGAAAGTATAAGCCACAGTTTCTTTTTGCTTTGGCTTTTGCTTATAAGGTAGCCTGCTATATAGTTAATAAGTATGGTTATAAGCATCAAACTTATATACACAGGCTCGCCCCAACCGTAAAAAGCAAGGCTTACGAGAAAAAGCACAATGTTGCGGGCTTTTTTAGGCGTTACATAATAAAGCACAAGCACCAAAGGCAAGTATATAAACCAAAAGGTAAGGCTTGAAAATACCAAGTTTTTCCCCTCTTTACTCTATTTTTCTGCAAAGACTTGACAAACTCCTTGCCTTTACATAATAATTGTTTTATTAAGCTAAGTCAATTTACAGTTTTGTATCAACTTGGAGCATAAAATGAAAAATTTGCAAAAATCACGTCTTATTCTGTTTATACTGGGGCTTGTGTTCATTATTCTGATTTTCGCAGTAAGCCTTATACCCAAAGGAATCACCAAAACACCGCGTGAAACCTTACCTGAGGGCGTACACATTCCTATAAATATAAACACCGCAGACACAGATACCCTCAGGCTTTTAGACGGCGTTGGCATAGTCACCGCCGAAAAAATAATAGCCTACCGCACAGAATCGGGAGGCTTTGAGCAAAAAGAAGACCTGCTTAATGTAGAGGGAATCGGCGAAGAGACTTTTGAAAAAATTAAAAACTATATTGATGTAGAGGGATAATTCAGCAGAAAGGTGGGTATAATCGTGGCTGAAAGGAAAGCTGTAAAAAAGAAAATACTAAAAATTACGGCAGTGGTTATTGTGGCAGTTTTACTGCTTTCTTTAGGTATGCTTGCCTTAACAAAAATTATATACGGTGCGATTTTCCCCCGATTTGACCGCACCAGAATTGAAACCGCCCTTAACATAAGCTATGCTGAAATTATGGACACCTACCCTCGGCAAAGGGTTACCTTTATGTCTGAAGAAAACAGGCTTACAGGCTACATTTACGGCGAAAAAAACACCAAAGGTTTAGTCTTAATTGCTCCGGGACTTTCTGACGGAGCTGAGGACTATACCTCTCTTGCTATGGGCTTTGTAGATTTAGGGTACAGGGTTTTTACCTTTGACACCACAGGCAGCTTTGAAAGCGAGGGCGAAAGCTCTGTAGGCTTTTCTCAGGAGGTTATAGACCTTGACAACGCCCTTCATTTTATTGAAAAAGACCCTGAGCTTAAAAAGCTTCCTCTTTTTCTTTTCGGGCACAGCCGAGGGGGATACTCAAGCGCTATGATGTGCACCACAAACCACGACATCAAGGCGATTGCCACGGCAGGAGCAGTAAACTCCCCTATGGAAATTACAATGGAATGGAGCACAAATTACGTAGGCCCTGTTGCTTTTACAGGCTATCCTGCGCTTTATGCCTACCAGGCTATGATTTTCGGCACTGATATTATGAACACAAGTGCCGCAGAGGCTCTGAGCGAAAGCGACATTCCCTCTCTCGTTATACACTGTGAAAACGACGTCACCGTAAGCGTAGACGGCAGCAGCCTTTACGCTCACAAAGACGAAGTAGAAAACCCCAATGCAGAATTTATGCTTTATGAAAACGAAGAAAATATGGGCCACACTCAGCTGCTTTTTACTAAAGAAGCTAACTTATACCGCGAAGACATTTTATCCGAATACGAAAACCTTTTGCTTAAATACGGCTCAGAAATCCCCGAAGACATAGAAAATTCCTTTTTAGACAGCATCGACTCACAAAAAGCCCAAGAGGCAAACTTAAACCTAATAGAATTAATAAGCGACTTTTATTTAAAAAATCTCAGCTGAAAAGAATCGGCACCCTACAGAAGGCAGGGTGCCGATTTTATATGTAAACTTCCAAATTTTTAAAAAACTACTCTGAAAGAATAATCTTCACTTACGAAATTTTCGCCTGTAGAGCTGTCTTTTACTCTTACAGTCAGCGTATATTCCTCTTCTCTGTCGTCGGGCATATCATCAAAGGTGTAGGAATTTTCCTCTGAGTAGTCCCTTAAAACTTCGCCGTCTAAAAGAAAGGCGTATTCATAGTCACCCTTGCCGAAAATTGCTTCAGCAGTAAAGGTGATGTTATAGTCAGCCGCGTGAAATTCATAATCATTAAAAGAGCTTTGGTTTACATAAAAAGCCTTTATAACAGGCTTTTCGCTTTCATAAGGCTCTACCACAACGTATTCATATTCTCCATTTTCCGCAGTGTAATCAAAGGCATTTATGCACTTTATTTTTACGTCATATTCTCCTGCCTCAGCAAATGTGTATGTAAAGCTTTCTTCGCTGCCCTTGTCAATAAGCTCATCGTTTACATAAAACTCAAAAGTAAAAGGCTTTGATTTATCGCCGATGCTATGAACATTTGCCGTAAAGGTAACAGGCACACCTGCCATAGCCTTGCCTGAGTCGTAGTTTGCATAAAAGCCGTCAAAAAACACGTAGGGGAAAATCTCGCCCTCTATCCTCTCGATTTTTGCAACAGCCTTCTGAATAAGAGTAGCGTCTTTAACGGTAATTTCTTCATCATTATCGGCATCTGCCACATACTTTTGCAAAAGCACAAAGTCAGTCATTTTTGCTACATACTTCTGAACAACTGTAGCATCTTGTATTGTTCTGTTGCCGTCAAGGTTGGCATCTCCTGCAAAAAACGGAGCAGGTACGGCAAAGATACTTATAATACCTGTAGAAAGCAAAAGCATAAAAACACAAACTAAAGAAATTATTTTTTTCATAAAGTTACCTCCTTTTTTGCTCTTTCACTTATTAGACGTAAAAATCTTAAAAAACTCACAGTATTTTTTCAAAAAAATTTGCAGGGAGTTTTTCCCTGCAGTTAATTTTTGTATATAACCGTGCAAACATAAAACTGTTCTATAACGCTTTCAAAAAGAAAATCGCTTTCTCCTCTTAAAATCGGCAAAACCTCTGCCTTATTAAAAGCCGAAAGTCCCTGACCCGTAAGCTTTAAGTACGCTTCCTTTGCAGTCCAGATTTTGAGAAAAGCCGTCTGAAAATCGTCGCTTTTTTTTACAAACTCAAGCTCCGCTTCACTTAAAACCCTGTTTATAAATTCAGGTTTGATTTCCCTTTTTGCTTCTAAATCTATACCCACAGAAGTGTCGGCAATAGCACAGGCAACAAAGTCGCCGCTGTGAGTAATGCTTACGAAAATCTCTTTCTCCTTAGCCTTTGCCACAGGCTTGCCTGAGGGAAGGTTATAAACGCTTATTTCGTCGCTTTTAAGCTCCTCCTTAATAAGCTTTTTTAAAAGCGAGTCGGCAAAAGCCATTCGCCGCCTGTCCTCTAAAAACTTATACCGAAGGCACCTTTGCTTTCGCTCGCTGCTCAGACCTTCAAAAGCTTTTTCAAAATCCGCCTCGGTAAGATTTTTAATGTTAAGAATCTGAAATTTCATCATAATTTAAGAATGTGCGGTAAATTTGCGGGTAAAGTATTCACCCACCATAACCAGAAAAACAGTAACCAAAAAGCATATTGTAAGCGGCACAGAGGGCAAAACAGTGTGAATAGACAAAATCACAAGAATATAAAGTATCCACCTTAAAATTGCCGAGAAAACAAGGCGCTTGTCCCCTCTGAAAGAAAACTCCCTGTACCACACAAAGCGGTTTAGCACCCAGCTTAAAATAATGCTGAGCATTCCCACGGCATAAAGCCTTAAAGGCCACATTTCAAAGCCATAAAAAATGTCAATAAGCGACACGAGAATTATACTTAAAAACACGGAAATCAGGCTGCCGCCTGCACCGAAAAACATATTTTTGTGAATTCTCAGAGTGTCTCTGACAGGATTAAAATGAGAGGAACGGTTGTCGTCAATATAAATGGTTTTAATAGGCACGGTGCAGATTTTAATTCTTTGTTTAACGGCACAGATAAGCACGTTCATTTCATACTCATATCTGTTACCGCCAACCTTTACCATCCAGGGCACGTGACACATATCAAAGCCTCTGAGTCCCGACTGGTTGTCGCTTAAATAATAACCCGTAGAAACTGCAAAAACAAAGCGTGACATACTGTTGCCCACTCTGCTTCGAAGTGGAGTGTTACCCTTAAAATCACGAGTACCCAAAATAAAATCGTCGCCGCTTCGCATTTTTTCGCGGATATTGACAATATCCTCTGTCGAATGCTGACCGTCTGCATCGGCAGTTATAAAACGCTGAGCATCAGGGAAATGCTCTCTGATTTTTTGCATTCCGTATTTAAGCGCATAGCCCTTACCCATATTTTTTTCGTAGCAAAGCACCACCGCATACTTTTTGGCTTCTTCAAAAAGCTCCGAAAACTCCTTGGCACTTCCGTCGTTAACCACAAGTATGCCAAAACCTTCCTTTTTAAGCTCCCGCAAGGAAGTCAGCATCATAATATTAGGATTGTAAGCAGGAAGCAGTACCACCGTATCCATAAATCTCGCCCTCTCTTTATGGGTTCATTATACTTTAATACCAACTTATTTGCAATATAAAAATTGACGGATAAAGTCATTAGTGGTATTATAAAGGGTAGATTTATTAAATGGGGTGCTTATATGTATCTTGACAAATACTATAAACAGCTTGACACTTTAGAAAAGTCAGAAAGAAATTTTTCCTGCATTTATGAAATTATGAAAAGCCGCTTTGCAAACGAAGTTTTCGGCGTGGAATTTTTTGGCGGATTTGAAACCAAAACCACCTACAGTGAATTCTTTGAACTTTGCGAAAGCGTTGCAGGAGATTTAAAAAACAGATTCAACCAATACGGCAGTGCTATCGCCATAAGAATGGACAACTCTGTTTTGTGGTGTGCCTGCTTTTTTGGCGTGCTTATGGCAGGCTTTAAGCCTGTGCTTATAAACACCAGACTTGACGAGGAAAGCATCAAAAATGCAGTAAAGCGTACCAACGCTTTGTGTGTCCTTTGCGATAAAGAAACCGACCTTGACGGCTACATACCTGCTTCTTCGCTTAAAAGCAGCGGCATAAATAAGCCCCGGTGGGAAAACGAGATTATTCTTATGACCTCAGGCACCACAGGAGAGGCAAAGCTTGTAGTGTATAGCGGCAATGCAATTACCGCACAGGTCCTTACCACTACCCAGATTATCAAGGACTCAAAGTCAATTACACAAAACCGAAAGGTTGACATAAAGCTTTTGGCTTTGCTTCCTTTTTATCATATTTTCGGCTTAAGCGCAGTCTTTTTGTGGTTTTCTTTTTTCGGAAGAACCTTAATCTTCCCAACTGCTCTTGACAGTGATGCAATCCGTTTTGCCTGCAAGCGTGGCGAGGTTACTCACTTTTTTGCCATTCCTGCGGTGTGGGTGCTGGCAGTAAGGGGACTTTTGGCTGAGGCTAAAAAGCAGGGCAAGGAAGAAACCCTGAGAAAAGGCGTTAAGCTTTCAAACAAGCTTCAGAACATTTGCCCTAAGCTGGGACTTTTTGTTGCAAGAAAAATTCTCTTTAAAGACGTGCGAGACCAGATTTTTGGCAAAAGTGTTTGCTTTTGCATAAGCGGCGGCGGATTTTTAAGCGACGAAGCGGTGGAAATTTTAAACGGCATAGGCTACTCTATGCACGTAGGCTACGGTATGACCGAAACAGGAATTACCGCTGTTGAGCTTTCTGAAAAGCCAAAAATCAGAAACTTAAACACCGTAGGTCTTCCCCTTAAAGGCGTTGAGTATAAAATCAACGAAGACGGCGTTTTATGTGTAAAGGGTGAGCTTTTGCACTGTGCGATTATTAGTGAGAAGGGCAGACAGGGCAGAAATCAGAACGAATACTTTATAACTGAAGACAGTTGCACCGTTGACGAAAGCGGCCGCTGGTGCTTAAAGGGCAGACAGGACGACATCATCATAGGCAAAAACGGCGAAAACATCAGCCCCGATATGATTGGGCTTAAGCTTACGCCTCCTGCTAACCGCGGTTTCTGTGTTATGGGTATGGAGGTCGAGGGAGATATTCGCCCTGTGGCAATATTAAGCCTTAACGAGGGTGCTACAGAGTACGAAAAAAGCGCCTCGGCAAATGCTCTTTACAGGCAAATTGACACCCTCCCCCTTACTTTAAGACCTCAGGGTGTTTACGTAACCACCGACGAAATTCCCCAAAACTTAGGCAAGGTAAAACGTGCCTTACTCAAGAAAATGATTGCCTCAGGGGAGGTTAAGCTAAGCCTTATCAAGAGGACAAGCAGCGAAGATTTAACCAAAATATACGACGAAAGCTTTGCTAAAACCCTTTCAAAGATAATCGAAATTTTTGCCAATGTGCTTGATATTGACAAATCCGCTGTCGAAGCAGGCTCCAACTTCATCTACGATTTAGGCGGTTCAAGTATGGCTTATTACAATCTTTTTTCTGTAATTTCCAGAGAGTGCGGAGTAGAGCTTAAAATTGATTCTCAAAACCCCTTATTTACTCCTGCAGAGTTTGCAAGGGCAGTTTTAAAGGGCACGGAGGGTTAAGTTGTGAAGCATATATTCAGAATTTTTGTAAAATTTATGACCCTTTGGTCAATCGGCTTAGGCTACAGAGTAAGAGTACGCCACGAAAGCAAAGAGCACCGTCAATCTACCTTTCACTTTAAAGGCCCTGCGGTAATTATAAGCAACCATAACCATTTTGTGGATTTTATCGTTTTATTTTACCTTTTTGCATTTCGCTATATACGCTGTATCGTAGGCAAAACTCTTTACGAAAGCAGTAAGCTTTTAGAAACCATTCTCGACGGCTTCGGCTGTATAAAGGTTGACCGTTTTTCCTTTGATATGGAGTTTTTCTTTAAGGCAATGGATGTGCTTAAGAAAAAAGGCGTTGTGCTGATTTTTCCTGAAGGTAAGTTTTCTACAGACGGCAACATAAACGAGTTCAAAAGCACTGCGGCACTACTGGCTATTCAATCAGGAGTTCCCATTATTCCTGTTTACCACAGCGCAAATTACGGCTTTTTCAAGCGTACCGACGTTATGGTAGGCGACAGAATTTACCTTAAAGATTTTTGCAAAAGCAAAACTCCCAGCGAAAAAGAGCTTTTAGAGCTTACTGAAATGCTCAGACACAAAATCATTGAGCTTAAGGAGCTTTCTGAAAAAGGAGGCGGAGTTAAATGAGCAGTGCAAAAATGCCTCAGGATAAAACCATTAACCGCATACTTTATCGCATAGCAATTGCCACCTCAACCGCTTTCAACGCTCTTATCGGCAGACCAAAAATATATTTTGAAAGCGAAAAGGCTCAGTTTAAAAACCTGCCTAAAAGGCTTATTATTATCTGCAACCATACCTACTGGCTTGACCCTGCAAACCTTTCTATACTTTTCAGAAAAAGCCTTGTAAACTCAGTTGCGGCAAAAGAAGTTTTTGAAGGTGGCAGAGGGCCTCTTATGAGGGGCTTAAGATGTATTCCTCTTGACAGAAGCACTATGGACTTAGCCTGTATCAAGGAATGTGTCAAAAGGCTTAAAGATGACCAGAGGGTGGTAATTTTTCCTGAGGGTCAGCTTAACCTTACCGACGAAATATTAGAGTTCAAAGCAGGTGCCGCACTTATTGCCATGCAGGCGCAAAGCGATGTGGTACCTGTCTATACATCTGGTGTTTACCGACCCTTCGGGGGACTTAAAATTATGGTGGGCAACCCCATTTCTTATGACGAGCTTTTCCCGCAGTCCTTAGGTGCCACCGCCATGGTAAACGCCACCAATCTTATGCAAAAACGTATGCAAGCTCTCTCAATAGGCCTTATGGAAAAGCTAACTGACAAAGAAAAAGAAACCCGACTTAAATCAAGACAAAAATTTGCAGAAAAACGTAAACGAATTGAAGAAAACAGAAACACAGATAAGGGTGGTAAAAATGATAATTGAAAAGCTTATTAAAATCACAAAAAGCATTATGGCTGACTCAGGAAACGGCATTGACTACGACAAATTAAACGAGCAAAGCCGACTTGCAGAAGACGTAGGTCTCACCTCTATTTCAATGCTGATGCTGGTTATCGGCATTGAAGAAGAGTTTAAGATTGAGCTTCCCATAAAAGAGGCCTCCACAGCCAAAACTGTGGGCGATATTGTAAAAATTATTGAGGACTCTTTGAATGCTTAAGAAAAAAGGTATTGAAAGCCTGCCGGAAAAATGGGACTACTGTGCCTTTGAAAAGGGTGCCCAGTTAAGAGTAAAACGCAGCTTTTACTATCACCACGGCATCTTCACAGGAGACAGTGTCATTCATTTTGGCGAAGGCAACGAGGAAAGAGACCTTCACTCCCCCAACCAAAACAAGGTGTCAGAGTGCACCTTGCAGGAGTTTTTAAAGGGCGGAGTTCCAGAGGTAAGGGTGTATTCTCGCAAAGAAAAGAAACTTCTTAAAAACCCTGACGAAATTGTAAAAACCGCAAAAGAGCATCTGGGCGAAGGCGGTTACGATTTTTACAGGAACAACTGCGAGCATTTTTCAAACCTCTGTGCTTTCGGCACAGCCTACTGTAAACAAACATTATGAAAACAGTTTATCCCGATTATTACAAAGACTTTAAGTGCATTGCCGAAAAATGCGGGCATAACTGCTGTATCGGCTGGGAAATAGATATTGACGAAAAAAGCCTTGGCTTTTACCAAAATATAAAAGGGGACTTCGGCAAAAGGCTTAGGGAGAATATCTCTTTTGACAATACGCCTCACTTTATTTTAGCCGAAAATGAACGATGCCCGTTTTTAAACGAAAAAAACCTTTGCGACATCTACAGTGAATTAGGCGAAAGAAGGCTTTGCCGGATTTGCAAGGACCACCCTCGGTTTTATAATGAGCTTTCAAGCCACATCGAAGCCGGCTTGGGACTTTGCTGTGAAGAAGCCGCAAGGCTTATAATCACAAAGAAAGAACCCTTTAAGCTCATAGGCATTGAAGATATCCAGCCAAGCGGCAATATTCTTAGCAGAAATCTGATGCTTAAACATATTCAGAACAGAAAGCTGACTATCCCCCAGAGGCTTGACAAAATACTGGCTTTAACGGTAGAAAAAGAACCTGATTTAAGCATTCAAAAATATCTGCCCCTTTTTGAAAGCTTAGAAAGGCTCAGCGAAAACTGGACCGAGCTTCTTTTGCTGCTTAAAGAAAGCAAGCTTAACAAAAAAGCTTTTGACTCTTTTATGAAAGGCAGAGAAAGCGAGTACGAGCAATTTATCGCTTACCTTTTGTACCGATATTTCTGCCGTGCGACATTCGCTGAAGATACAGGAATTTACACCTGCTTTGCTGCTCTTTCTTATAACCTTGTTCACGATATCGGTGCCGTTGTGTTTGCAAAAAAAGGCAACTTTACAGTAGATGACCAACTTGAAATTATGCGGCTTTTTTCCTCGGAAATAGAATATTCCGACGAAAATCTTGATATTATTTTTAATGAACTGGAATTTGCAATCTTTGAAGATTGTGAAAATTAATTTTAGGAGATGGATTTATGAACTGGGAACAAATCTGGACTACTCTTTTTGAGTTTGCCACCTCTTGGGGCATTAAGCTTTTGGCGGCAATCGTTATTTTAATCGTTGGCATCAAGCTTATCGGTGCACTTACAAAGTGGATTAAAAAATCACCTAAGTTAGATAAAGTTGACGACAGCCTTCGCTCTTTCTTGGGAAGCTTTTCAAAAATCGCCCTTTATCTGGTGCTGGTTATTACTGTGGCTATGATTTTAGGCGTGCCTGCCACATCATTTATCACAATTCTTGCTTCCTGCGGTGTTGCAATCGGTCTTGCACTTCAGGGCTCACTTTCTAACTTTGCAGGCGGAATTATGATTCTTCTTTTCAAGCCCTTTAAGGTTGGCGATTATATCGAAGCCAGCGGCGAAAGCGGCACAGTTGAGGAAATTTCCGTTGTTTACACCGTGCTTTTAACCGTTGACAACAAGCGTATAACTATCCCCAACGGTGCTCTTACAAACTCCGTTATTGAAAACTATTCTTCCGAAAAAACAAGACGTGTTGACCTTAAGTTTACTACCGCTTATGACGCTGACATTGAAAGGGTTAAGAAAATCCTTACAGATGTTGCCTCCTCTCACCCCAAAGCTCTTTCTGACCCTGCTCCCTTTGTAAGACTTTGCGAGCACTCTGACTCTGCCCTTACATATACAGTAAGAATCTGGTGTAAAAACGAGGATTATTGGGACGTTAACTTTGATACCATTGAAAATGTCAAAGCGGCATTTGACAAAAACGGCATTGAAATTCCCTATCCTCAGATGGACGTTCATATTTCAAAAGACTAAAAATTACGGCTCACAAATGTGAGCCGTTTTCTTTTATTCTATTTCCTTGTTAAGAACATATAGCGCCGTGGTATTCGGCAAAACCAAAAACACATTTACCGTGTCGGCAATGCTCCACACCAGCTCTGAATTTATAGTAGCAGAAATTAAAACCGCCAACACCCAAAGCACCCTGTAAAGCTTTATTCCTTTAAAGCCAAGCACGAATTCTATACACCTTTCGCCAATATAAGACCAACCGATTATGGTGGAAAAGGCAAAGGTAATAAGTCCGAAAAAAAGTACAGGTCTGCCCAAAACAGGCAAGGTGTCAAAGGCAAGGCTTGCCAGCATATCGCCCTGAGTATTTACAGCAACAGCGGGATTGGCAAGCATAGCACAAACTATTGCAACGCCCGTCATCATACACACCACAGCCGTATCCCAGAAAGCCGCCGTCATAGAGATGTATGAAAGATTTTTATGATTATCCCCCTGCGCCGCCGCAGATACCACCGAGGTTGTACCAACGCCTGCCTCGTTTGAAAAAAGCCCCCTTGCCATACCGAAACGGCAGGCGGTCATAATTGTTGAGCCTGCAAAGCCGCCAAACGCCGCTTTAGCAGAAAAAGCCGAGGTGATAATTAACTTTATTGCCTCGCCCAAAAACCTTCGGTTTACGATTATAATTCCAATGCAGGCAAGCATATAGGCAATTGCCATAAACGGCACCAAAACCTGACACACGCTTCCCACCGATTTTACTCCGCCCATAATTACCAAAGCAGTAAGTAGTGCCGCCAAAGCTCCCACGGAAATTGTAACCAAGTTAAGCTCCAAAGCACCCTCAGGCTTTTCTATTTTAAAAAAACCGTGAACCGCAGTTGACATAGCATTCCCTTGCAAAAGCGAACCTGTAACAAGTCCCCCCAAGGCTGCCGCTATTGCATAAAAGCCGCCCATACCTTTGGCGTTCATTCCCCTTTTCATATAATACATAGGCCCGCCCACAAACTGTCCTTCTTTGTTTTTAACTCTGTATTTAAGCGAAAGAAAGGACTCGCAGTACATTGTTGCAATTCCAAGCAAGCCTGTTATAAGGCACCAGAAAAGGGAACCTGCTCCTCCTAAAGAAATAGCTGTGCCGATACCGATAATATTGCCTGTACCAAGCGTTGAGGCAAGGGTTGTGCAAAGGGTCTGAAAGGGGCTTATATTTTTGCCGCATTCACCGTTTCCTTTAAAAGAAAGGCGTATGCCCTTAAAAAGCTTTCTCTGCACAAAGCCTGTTTTCAGAGTAAAAAAGAAATGGGTAAAAAGCAAAAAAGCTATCATTGGGAAACCCCAAAGATAGCTGTTTAGCGTGGTGAAAAAAGCGTTCATAGCACCCTCTAAGGTTTGTGATACTTTTTTCGTCCTTTATTTTCTGTCTTCTAATTTTACATAGTCCTTTTCAACACAAACGCTCATATATGCAGGACGGATAATCTTGCCCGCATTAATAAGCTCTTCCATTCTGTGAGCAGACCAACCTGCAATTCTTGCGATTGCAAATAAAGGTGTATAAAGCTCAGTAGGAAGGCCCAGCATACTGTAAAGGAAGCCGCTATAAAAGTCAACGTTTGCCGAAACGCCCTTGTAAATCTTCTTTTCCTCCGCAATAATCTGGGGAGCAAGCTCCTCAACCTTTGCATAAAGGTTAAACTCCTTCATAGCGTCAGACTCAATTGCAAGACGCTCAACGTAGCGCTTAAGCACCTTTGCTCTGGGGTCGGAAATTGAATAAACGGCGTGACCCATACCGTAAATAAGACCAGCCTTGTCGTAAGCCTCTTTATGTAAAAGCTTTCTTAAGTAGTCCTTGATTTCGTTTTCGTCCTCCCAATTTTTAACGGTAGCCTTAAGCTCGTTAAACATACCTACAACCTTGGCATTTGCACCGCCGTGCTTAGGACCTTTAAGCGAAGAAAGAGCCGCCGCAACCGCAGAGTAGGTGTCAGTGCCGGAAGAAGTAACAACGCGTGTTGTAAAGGTAGAGTTGTTACCGCCGCCGTGCTCTGCATGAAGCACCAAAGCAATGTCAAGTACCTTTGCCTCTAACGCTGTATACTTTTTGTTAGGTCTGAGCATTCTTAAAATGTTTTCAGCAGTTGAAAGCTCCGGCTTGGGATTGTGAATGTAAAGGCTTTTGCCCTGTGCATAATGGTTATATGCATGATAGCCGTAAACGGAAAGAAGGGGAAAAATCGAAATAAGCTGTAAGCACTGACGAAGAACGTTTTCCAGAGTAATGTCGTTAGCGTTCTGGTCGTAGCAGAAAAGCGTCAGCACGCTTCTTGCCAAAGTGTTCATCATGTCGGCACTGGGAGCTTTCATAATAACGTCACGGACAAAGTTCTTGGGCAAGGTTCTGTAGCTTGCAAGAAGCTCCTTAAAATCTTCCATCTGAAGTTCATTGGGAAGCTCACCAAACATAAGAAGATAAATTGTCTCTTCAAAACCAAAACGGTCGTCAGAGGCAAAACCCTCAATAAGGTCGTTAATATTATAGCCCCTGTAAAAAAGCTTGCCGTCGGTAGGCACAACCTCGCCGTTAACAATTTTGTTCTGTCTTATTTCAGACACCTCGGTAAGACCTGTAAGCACACCTTTACCGTTAAGGTCGCGAAGGCCTCTCATTACATTGTGCTTTCCGTAAAGAGAAGGGTCAATCTGAGAATTCTGCACACATTTCTCGCAAAGGTTTTTTACTTCTTCAGAAGTCTGAGAGTAAGCGTTAATTAAAGTATTCACAGCAATCACTACCTTTCTTTTAAAACTTTCCTTTTTTCATATACTTTCGCCGCTGTGATATGGCGATTTTAATATACACTCATATATATGACTTATTTTACCATAACATACTGCATTAAATCAAGTTTTATTTCTAAAATAAAAAAATCCTTAATGATTTTTGCATAATTAATTTCAAAATTATTCATTTTTCGTTATTATTTACAGTATTTCACCCGTTTTCGAAAAGCTCCGGGTGCAGGCGCGCATAATGGAAAATATATTGTTGGGCAATTCCTGCAAATTCACCGAAATCCTCCCCCGACAAATCCGGAAACAAAACTGCCATTGCACGCTTCATCCACACATCCATAGGAAAGCCTTCAAGGCGGTGAAGCCCGTACAAAAGCACACAGTGAGCTACCTTTTCGCCTACTCCCGTAATTTTCATAAGCTGAGCCTTTGCATTTTCAAAGCTTAGGCTGTTAAGCTTCTCTAAATCAACCTCGCCGCTTTTAACTTTTTTTACGGCGTCAACAATGTATCTGGCACGAAAGCCTGCTCTGATTGGCGCTAAATCCTCGGCACTTAATTTGCTCAGTGCATCAACCGTAGGAAAAGCAAAAACCCCCTCGGCAATTTCCTCGCCCCATAAAGTGCAAAGCCTTTCTACTATGCCCGAAATCCTTTTGATATTATTGTTTTGGGAAATAATAAAGGATATAAGTGCTTCAAAAGGCTCTTGGCGTAAAATACGTATACCGGGAGCAAACTTTGCCGCCTGAGCTAAAGTCGGGTGAATTTTACTTAAATCCTCTTTAATTTTAGTGTAATCGATGTCTAAGTCAAAGTAACTTCGCCAAATATTCTGAAAATCCTCTTCATTTGTAAAAAGCGTAAGGTTGTCGTCAGTCTTAATTAAAGTAATCACCTTGCCAAAAGCAACACCCCAAAATGAACCGTCTTCATTTTCCTTAAAGCGAAAGCACTGTCCGCACATAAGCGTGTCTTTAAGCTCAAAATCCTTTAAACCGTAAACCTCTATTTTATTTTCAAAAGCTTTGTATTTCATTTTATCACTGCCTTTACTTTACAAAACCAAGTATGCTATACTATAAATATAATTACCGTTAGGAGAAGTGTTATGAAAGAAACTATCTGCACCATACCTATTAACGACATTTTTAATCTTCACGACGGCTGTCCATTTTGCCGTATGTACGAAATGCTTGAAAACCAGTATGCAACCTTTATTACCGGCTCGGCCATGATGGAGCCTAACACCCGTGTTGCCACCAATAAAAAAGGCTTTTGCCCAAGACATTTTGAAAAAATCGTGGAGGTAGGCAAACGCTTGCCCGTTGCCCTTATTTTAGAAACCCACCTCGCACAGATAAGCGACGGAATTCTGCCCAAAAAAGCCGGTAAGCCCGACAAAAAGGCACTTGCAAAGGTAGACGAAATAATAGAGAGCTGTTATATCTGCGACAGAATTCAGTTTGATATTGAGCATTTTTTGCAAACAGTTTTTGCAGAGTGGGTAAATTCGCCTGAATTTAAAGAAACCTACAAAAATCAGGACTTTATCTGCTTAAGGCATTACTCTCAGGTAATGAAATATGCAAGCGTAAAAATGCCCTCAAAGCACCTGTCAGCGTTTCACGAGGACACCTTACACCTTACACGAAATTATCTTGAAACCCTTCAGGCTGACACCACACATTTTTGCCGTATGTTTGACTACAGAAACCAAGGCGGCGATTGGGGCAACAGTAAAGACGCCATTGAACGAGACATAAGTTTCCTTTCGGGTTACCTTGACACCTCGGTTAACTAAAAACTTTCACTTAAACAAAAGCTCCCCTTGAAAGGGGAGCGTAGTTATCTATATCCTGCGGATTTCCGAAATTGAGGGAACATCGTGATATTGCTTTATGTACTCGCTTAAGGTGCAGTTGTAAACACTCTTAAATGCGGCAATAAAAGCCTTAACGCTGGGAAATCCGTTTTCAAGAGCCGCCCTTGTTTCAGAAACACCGGTGGTCTGAATATCCCTCAGGGCATTTTCAAGCCTTATGAGGTTAAGGTACTGCTTAAAGGTTTTGCGGGTATTCTGCTTGAAATATCTTGAAAAATAAGTAGGTGTAAGTCCTACGTGGGAAGCAATCTCACCCAGAGTAATACGCTCTTTAAAGTTAAGCTTGATATAATCAATGGCTTTTTTGGCATATTCAAGCTCTTCGTGTTCAGGGATTTGTTGGGTGCGGGTTCTTTCCTCTTTGCAGGAAACAAATAGATGCACCAGAATCTGAGCCATAGATGTAGAAATCTTAAGGTCAGAAAACTCTGACTGAGCCTGTGTTTCCTCAACAATTTCCTTTAAAAGCTTTGTAATTTCAAGCTTAGCTGCCGCACTTTTATCTACGTTAAAGCTGTAAGACTCGAAATCCTCAAAATACGCCTTGATATAATTATAGGAAAACTGCACCACAAGGTACTTTACGTTTTCCGAAGGCACCTTGCCGCAGGTCTGGTGGATATCGTCGTTATTAATAACAATAAAATCACCGTCGGTAAGGTCGTTATCCACACCGTTTATCATAACCCAGAAGTTACCCTTTATAATATAGATAACCTCAATATTTTTATGCCAATGCTTGTTGGTATAACACTCCTGACCGGGCTTGTCAAAAAGTATTACCTTACCCGGTAAATTATCATCAGCAGAAATAATTTCGTACTTATATCGGTAATTCTTAGGCATAGTACTTACTCCTTATGTTAATTCCTTATCCTTATTTTGTATTTTACAGAATAAGATAATTTTTGTATACCCATAATTTATCTTGAAAATCTATTTATTGGTATATTTTATCTTAATTTTACATAAAACACTAATTTTTAGACAATAAGTTCCCAATATTTTTTACAAAGAAGGTGTATTTTTGAAAAACAGACTGAAATTTATAACCTTGTCGTTTTTTATCTTTATATCAATTATAACAGGCGGATGCGAAATCCCAAGCGTTTTATCCGACAGCAACTCCCTTAAAGATGCCGAGCTTACGGTTTCGTTTATCGATGTTGGTCAGGGCGATGCTACACTTATAGAATGCGGCAATGAAGCTATGCTTATTGATGCAGGACTTTACTCCCAGCGGCACAAGGTGCTTTCTTATATTGCAAATCAAGGAATAAACAAGCTTGACTATTGTGTTGCCACTCACCCTCATTCAGACCACATAGGTGCAATGAGTCAGGTTATTTATAATTTCAATGTAGAAACTCTTGTGTATCCTGTTTGCGATGAAAATGCCGAATCCTTTAACTATGTACTTGACGCCTGCGATGAAAGAGGCGTTTCATATCTTAACCCAAAGCTTTATGACACCTTAAAGGTAGGCGACGCTACTTTGACGGTGCTTTCCCCTGACAAAGGCGAAAAGTTTGACAACGTAAATAATTATTCGCTGATACTTAAGCTTGAGTATAAAAACGTATCCTTTATGTTTACGGGCGATGCTGAGGCTGACGTTGAAAAAGAGCTTGTAAAGCGAGGCGAAAATCTTCGTGCCGACGTATTAAAATGCGGTCACCACGGTAGCTCCACCAGCTCTTCGGCTGCTTTTATAAATGCGGTGAATCCTGCAGCGGCGGTTATTTCCTGCCAAGAAGGCAACGACTACGGCCACCCTCACAGAGAAACCATAAGCACCTTGGAAAAACGCAACATTGAAATATACCGCACAGACCTTGACTCTACCATAGTTGCCGCAAGCGACGGCGAAACCATTACCTTTTATTCGGGCAACGAGGTTTTAGGCACCGCTACAGCAAATACAGAAACCGTTACCTCTCCCACATACTCTTACATCGGCAACAAAAACAGCAAGGTTTTCCATTCCCTTGATTGCTCATCATTAATCAGTACGAAAGACAAAAACAAGGTGTATTTTATCACCAGAGACGAGGCAGAAAGCAAGAATTACTCCCCTTGCAAAGCCTGCAATCCGTAAGCTATGAATATTTTAGATAAAATCCTTTCCCACTCCTGTGTATGGGAAAAGCTCAAAAATGAAAAATCCCCCATCGTGCTTTACGGCACAGGTAACGGCGCCGACAGTGTGCTTGATATTTTTGAAAAGCTTAACATAAAAGCTTCGGCAGTTTGCGCCAGCGACGGTTTTGTCCGCAAAAGAACCTTCAGAGGCTTTGAGGTTATGAGCATAAGAAGTGCCAAAGAAAGCTTTGAAAATCCCCTTTTCTGTCTTTCTTTTGCTTCAAGCATTGAGTACGTTATGGAAAACATAAAAGCTCTCGACCCTTTGGTGCCTGTAGTACCGGTTTTCGGCAAGGACTATATCGACAGGGATTTTCTTTTAAATAACAAAGAAAAAATCACCTCTGCCTACAATTTACTGGAAGACGAAAAAAGCAAAGAGGTTTTCGAAAATATTATAACTTTTGAATTTACCGGCGAGCTTTCTTATCTTTTAAAGGCAGAAAGCTCACGACAAGAGGCACTTTGCGACCTTCTTAAATTAACCGATAAAGAATACTACGCCGACTTAGGCGCATATAGGGGCGACACCATAGAAGAGCTTGTAAGCCTTTGCGGCGGTTTTGAAAAGGCTTATGCCTTTGAGCCCGACAAAAAGACCTTTTTAAAGCTTAAGGAAAACACAAAAAACTTTGAAAATCTGAGCCTTTTCCCTTATGCGCTCTGGAGTGAAGACACCACCCTTAAGTTTTCGGGCGGTGGCGGCAGGCAAAGCACTTTAAGCGCCGAGGGCTATGAGGTAGAAGCAGTTGCCCTTGACAGCGTTTTAGGCAGCAAAAAGCTTACTTATATCAAAGCCGACGTAGAAGGGGCCGAAAAAAAAGCTTTAGAAGGTATGAGCAGGATTTTAAAGGAGCAAAAGCCAAAGCTTAATATCAGCGCTTATCACAGAAGTGCAGATATTTTTGAGCTTATCCTGCAAATCCACTCTATAAATCCTGACTACAAAATTTATTTAAGGCACCACCCCTACATCCCTGCTTGGGACACTAATATTTACTGTATGTAAGCTCCCTTTTTGGGAGCTTTTCTCATTTTATTTTAACTTCTGCACCCAAAAGCGTATAAAGCTCGCTTTTCTTTAAAAGTCCCGTTGCTTTATTAAGAGGTTTGCCGTCTTCAAAAACAATTAATGTGGGCACCGCCGAAATGCCAAAGGCGGTTTTAAGGGCAGGCTCTTGGTCAATATCAACAGTAAAAAATACGGTTTGAGCAAAGTCACGCTCTGCTTTTTCTGCCATAAGCTTCATACTTCGGCAAAATCCGCACCAGGGCGCTGTAAAAAGCACCGCACATTTATTGTCGCCGAAGTATACTTTTTCTCTGAAATCTTCTTGATTTAACGCTTCCATAAAATCACCTTATTTAAACATATACTGAGCAGTGTCAAGCATACTGCTCATAGATTTTAACGCTTTGCCTGCCTTCTTCTTCATTGTTTTTTTAGTGCCTTTATCCATCATTTTGGAGCCCACAACTCCTGCGGCAACACCTGTCATAACACCAAGTGCCATACCTTTTACGATTGTCATTGCTTTCATATTTTCACCTCCAAATTCCTACTTGCATATTTAGTATTTACAGTTTAAAATACTTTTAGAGGTGATAACTTTTGCCAGAACTTAATATTGTATTGGTTGAGCCTGAAATTCCGCAGAACACAGGCAACATAGCAAGAACCTGTGCCGCAACCGGTGCAAGGCTTCATTTGGTTGAGCCAATGGGCTTTACTGTTGACGACAAAAAGCTTAAGCGCTCAGGGCTTGACTATTGGTATCTTTTGGACATTACATATTACAAAAATTTAGACGACTTTTTTGAGAAAAACAAAGACGGCAAATTCTTCTATTTTTCCACCAAAGCAAGGCATACTTACTCCGAAATAGAGTACCCCGACAAAGCCTACCTTGTTTTCGGCAAAGAAACCGCAGGTCTGCCTGAAGAATTACTCTTAAAAAACAAAGACACCACTGTCCGTATTCCTATGATAAGCGATGCCCGCAGTCTTAACCTTTCAAACTCTGTGGCAATCGGCGTTTATGAGGCACTAAGGCAGTGGAACTTCCCAAAGCTTCAGAATTTTGGCGAGCTTCACAGGCACACTTGGGAGTAATAAATTTGCATTTTGCATATAACTCCCCTTTTTAGCTCAAAATTACTGTAAATACTTATTAAAATGCAAAATATATACTTGTAATTAACCGCACATTGTAGTATAATTAACAAGGTTAAATTTGCCATTTTTAAAGACTTTATATGAAAGGAATAAAAACTCATGAACCTTAACAAAGTAAGCGTTGATGATATCAACGTAGCAGGCAAAAAAGTTTTAGTTCGCTGCGACTTTAACGTTCCCCTTAAAGAGGGTGTTATCACTAACGACAACCGTATCACAGCAGCTCTTCCCACAATCAAGAAGCTTATCGCAGATGGCGGTAAGGTTATTCTTTGCTCTCACCTTGGCAAGCCTAAGAACGGCCCTGAGGAGAAGTTCTCTCTTGCTCCTGTAGCAGTTAGACTTTCTGAGCTTTTAGGTCAGCCTGTAGTATTTGCTAACGACGACGAGGTTGTTGGCGAGAACGCTAAGAAGGCAGTTTCTGAGATGAAAGACGGCGACGTAGTTCTTCTTCAGAACACACGTTTTAGAAAAGAAGAAACAAAGAACCTTGAGCCCTTCTCAAGTGAGCTTGCATCACTGGCAGAAGTTTTCGTAATGGATGCTTTCGGTTCTGCTCACCGTGCACACTGCTCTACAGCAGGCGTTACTGACCACATTAAGGACACAGCAGTTGGTTACCTTATGCAGAAGGAAATCGCATTCCTCGGTAATGCAGTTGAGGAGCCTGTTCGTCCTTTCGTTGCAATTTTAGGCGGTGCTAAGGTTGCAGACAAGCTTAACGTTATTAATAACCTCCTTGAGAAGTGCGACACACTTATCATCGGCGGCGGTATGGCATACACATTCATCAAGGCTCAGGGCGGCAATGTTGGTACTTCACTTGTTGATGACACCAAGATTGACTACTGCTTAGAGATGATCGAAAAGGCTAAGGCAATGGGCAAAGAGCTTCTTCTTCCCGTTGACGCTATGACAGTTAAGGATTTCCCCGACCCCATCGATGCTCCTATTACTGTTACTCCCTGTGCTGCTAACGAAATCCCTGCAGACATTATGGGTCTTGACATCGGTCCCAAAACTCAGGAGCTTTATGCTAACGCTGTTAAGAACGCTAAGACAGTTGTATGGAACGGCCCCATGGGTGTTTTCGAGAACCCCTCTTTAGCAGAAGGTACAATCGCAGTTGCTAAGGCTCTTGCTGAGACAGAGGCTACTACAATCATCGGCGGCGGTGACTCCGCAGCTGCTGTTATCAACCTTGGCTTTGCTGACAAGATGAGCCACATCTCCACTGGCGGCGGTGCTTCTCTTGAATATTTAGAGGGCAAGGTTCTTCCCGGTGTTGCAGTTATTGCTAACAAATAATTAACTTTAAATAAATCTCAGGGCGGAGCTTTTTACTTCGCCCTGTAGCTATGTAGAAAGGAAGATTAAAATGAACAAGGCTACAAGAAAAACTATTATCGCAGGCAACTGGAAAATGAACAAAACTCCCGCAGAGGCTACTGAGCTTATCAGCGCTATTGCTCCTTTAGTTAAGGACGCTGACTGCGAGGTTATCGCTTGTGTTCCCTATGTTGACCTTTACCCCGCACTTGAGGCTGCTAAGGGCACAAACATCCAGATTGGTGCTGAAAACTGCCACTGGGCAAAGAGCGGTGCATTTACTGCTGAAATTTCTGCAGATATGTTAGCTTCTATGGGTCTTAAATATGTTATTATCGGCCACAGCGAGCGTCGTCAGTACTTCGGCGAGACCGACCTTACAGTAAGAGACAGAGTACGTGCTGCACTTGATGCCGGCCTTACAGTTATCCTCTGTGTAGGCGAGTACCTTGAGCAGAGAGAGCAGGACATTACCGCTGAGGTTGTAAGAATGCAGACTAAGATTGCTCTTATGGGCGTTAGTGCTGAGGAAATGAGCAGAATCGTAATCGCTTACGAGCCTGTTTGGGCTATCGGCACAGGTCTTACTGCTACTGCAGAGCAGGCAGACGAGGTTTGCGGCATTATCCGCGCTTGCATTGCTGAGCTTTACACAAGTGAGGTTGCAGAGGCTACTACAATTCAGTACGGCGGCTCTATGAACGATGCAAACGCCGACGAGCTTCTCTCAAAAGTAAATGTTGACGGTGGTCTTATCGGCGGTGCTTCATTAGTTGCTGAGAAATTTGCCGCTATCGTTAAGGCTGCAAGCAAATAATCGGAGTTGAAAAATATGAAAAAACCTTTACTTTTATGTATTCTTGACGGCTTTGGAATTGCTCCCGTTAATGGCAACGCCATTGAAGCTGCAAACACACCTAACCTTGACAAAATCTTTGCCGAGAATCCCACTACCGCTATCGGTGCTTCAGGTATGGACGTTGGTCTTCCTGAGGGTCAGATGGGAAACTCTGAGGTAGGCCATACCAATATCGGTGCAGGCAGAGTTGTTTATCAGGAGCTCACAAGAATTACAAAGTCCATTAAAGACGGCGATTTCTTTGAAAACGAGGCTTTAGTTAAGGCAGTTGACAACTGCCTTGAAAACGGCACAGCACTTCACCTTTTTGGTCTTCTTTCTGACGGCGGCGTTCACAGCCACAACACCCACATGTACGGCATTTTAGAGCTTGCAAAGCAGAAAGGCTTAAAAGAAGTTTACGTTCACGCTTTCCTTGACGGCAGAGACGTTTCTCCCACAAGCGGACAGGGCTTTGTAGCTGACTGTCAGGCTGAGATGGAAAAAATCGGCGTTGGTAAAATCGCCTCAGTTATGGGCAGATACTACGCTATGGACAGAGACAACCGTTGGGAGCGTGTAGAGAAAGCTTACGCCGCTATGGTTTACGGCGAAGGCGAAAAGGCACAGGACGCTATAAAAGCAGTTGCCGACTCTTACGCTAATGACGTTACTGATGAATTTGTTGTTCCCACAGTTATTGAGGGCGGCAAAACTATTTCTGAGGGCGACTCTGTAATTCTCTTTAACTTCCGCCCCGACAGAGCACGTGAAATCACACGTACCTTTGTTGACCCCGACTTTGACGGTTTTGAGCGTAGAAACGGCTTCTTCAAATTAAACTACGTTTGTATGACTCAGTATGATGCAACAATGCCCAATGTAGATGTTGCATTCAAGCCCCAGACTCTTAAGAATACTCTTGGCGAGTATGTTTCTTCTCTGGGTCTTAACCAGCTCAGAATTGCAGAAACCGAGAAGTACGCTCACGTAACCTTCTTTTTTAACGGCGGTATCGAAAAGACTTACGAGGGCGAAGACAGAATTCTTGTTGCTTCCCCCAAGGTTGCTACCTACGACTTACAGCCTGAAATGAGTGCTTATGAGGTTTGCGACAAGTGCTGTGATGCTATCCGCACAGGCAAGTACGATATGATTATCTTAAACTTTGCTAACTGCGATATGGTTGGTCACACAGGCGTTTTTGAGGCAGCAGTTAAGGCGGTTGAGGCAGTTGACACTTGTGTTGGCAAGGTAGTTGAAGCAGTTAATGAAATGAACGGCGTAACCCTTATTACTGCGGACCACGGCAACGCTGACAAGATGTTTGAGGAAGACGGTTCTCCCTTTACAGCCCACACCACAAACCCCGTTAAGTTCTGTGTTGTTGGCTACGATTGCAAGCTTAGAGAAGGCGGCAAACTTGCCGACATTGCTCCCACAATGCTCAAGATTATGAACCTCCCTCAGCCTGCTGAGATGGACGGCGTTTCTATAATAGAGTAATAAATTTTTACACTTAAAGGCTTCCTTACGGAAGCCTTTTTTGTTGACTTATAGCTTGTATTAATATATACTTAAATTATAAATACTAAGGCGGTGTTTTTATGAAAAAAGTTGTTTCTTTAGCTCTTGCATTCTTGACATGCATTTCACTGTGCATATTCAGCACCTCGGCTCTTGAAGCAGAGGGCTTTACCTATAGAGAGGACGAGGGCAAAGCGGTAATTACAGGCTACTCAGGCACTGAGACCGACCTTTTTATACCTGCTACTCTCAACGGCTTAAAGGTAGCAGAAATTGAAGACAACGCTTTTTATCAGAACCATAGCCTGACCTCCGTTGCCATTGAAAACGGTATTGAGGAAATCGGCAACAAGGCTTTTTATAACTGCACAGGTCTTATCAAGGTAACAATCCCTGACAGCATTACTGAAATAGGTGACTCGGCATTTTCTTACTGTGTTTATCTTACAGATGTTACCTTAGGCAAGGGTATTGATGAAATCAGCAACAACTGCTTTTCTCACGACACAAGAATAGAAAGCATTACTATTCCTGAGGGCGTTAAGGAGCTTGACGACGGTGCCTTTGAAGAGTGCACTCACCTTAAAAACGTTACTCTGCCAAGCACCCTTACAGAAATCGGCAAATACGCCTTTGCTTATACTTACAACCTCAGCAGCATTACTCTTCCCGAAAACCTTGAAACAATAGACGAGGGCGCATTTTACTTCAACTCTGCCCTTACTGAGGTTACCTTCCCTGCTTCAATGAAGTATCTGAGCCACTACGCTTTTTACTCTAACAGTTCACTTGCAAGCGTAAACCTTAACGAAGGCTTGCTTACTATGGGCGATATGTCATTTGACGGCACCGCTGTCACAACTCTTTATATCCCCTCAACACTGCTAACCGCAGGAAGCTACCCCTTCGGCTACATTTACAACGAAGAAACCTTTGAATACGAACACAAACCCGGCTTTATTGCTTTTTGCAAAGAAGGCAGCTACGGTGCTCAGCTTTGCGAAGGCTTTGGTATTCCTTATATGCTTGTTTCAGATACCCCTGCTACAGTACCTGCTACCGAAGGTGCCACACAGAAAGCAACTGAAACCAAGCAAACCGACTTTAAAAAAGGTGACGTAACCAAAGACGGCGAAGTAAATAAAATCGACACCAACGCTATTCAGAAGCATTTAGCCTACCTTGAAAAGCTTACAGACGACAAGCTTAAGCTTGCAGATTTTGACTCAAACGGCAAAGTTAACATCAAGGATACAACAAAGATTATGATATCCATTAAATAACCGCAAACATAAAAACACCCTGTGCAAATGCACAGGGTGTAATTTTTTGTGTTTTAGTCGTCGTCTTCAACCTTTGCGGAAGCGATAACCTTTTGAGCAACATTTGCAGGAGCGTCTTCGTAACGAACAAAGTCAAATGTAAAGTAGCCTCTGCCGTGGGTTGTCTGGCGCATATAGGTTGCAAAGTCGTGCATTTCTGCCATGGGCACCTCTGCCTCAACAGTCTGCATACCCTTCTCACCGGGGTTCATACCTAAAATACGGCCTCTACGCTTATTTACCTCGCCCATAACGTCGCCTGTTTTATTATCGGGAACACTTGCCTTAAGAGAACCGATAGGCTCTAAAAGTGCAGGGTTGGCAACTGCCATACCGTTTTTGTAAGCAATCTTAGCTGCCATCTTAAATGCCATTTCGTTGGAGTCAACGGGATGGTAAGAACCGTCATAAAGAGTAGCCTTAAGGCCAACAACAGGATATCCTGCAAGGGGGCCCTTCTTGATAGCTTCTAAAAGACCCTTTTCAACTGCAGGGAAGAAGTTCTTGGGAACAGAGCCGCCTACAACTCTTTCGCCAAACTCCAAGCCCTCTGCATCACAAGGCTCAAACTCAATCCAAACATCACCAAACTGGCCTGCACCACCGGACTGCTTCTTGTGTCTGCCCTGAACCTGAACCTTCTTGCGGATAGCTTCACGGTAGGCAACCTTGGGAACCTGAAGGTTAACTTCTACGTTATACTTAGCCTTAAGCTTAGAAACAATAACGTCAATGTGGGTTTCGCCAATACCCGAAACAACCATTTCCTTGGTTTCGGGGTCAGACTTAAAGGAAATTGTCTTATCCTCGTCCATAAGCTTAGCCATACCCTGAGCAACCTTATCCTCGTCGCCCTTCTTCTTGGGATAAATAGCCATTGTAAATGCAGTACCGGGATAGGTCGCACCGTCGATAATCACCTTTCTGTGAGGTGAGCAGAGTGTGTCGCCTGTTTTGGCACCGCTGAGTTTTGGAATAGCACCGATGTCGCCTGAGCCGATGTAGTCAACGTCAATCTGCTTTTTACCGCGGCTGGTAACAACCTTTGTAATTCTCATTTTTTCGCCAAGTCGCATATTGAAAACTTCCTTGGCGGGAGAAATCTGACCGGAAATAACCTTTATGTAAGAAAGCTTACCAACAAAGGGGTCAGCAACTGTCTTGAAGATAATTGCGGCGTTTTTCTCTTCGTCGTCAATTTTAAGCTCAATATCCTCGCCGTCCTCGGTTTTTGCCATGTAAGAACCGATGTCAGCAGGAGTAGGAGTAAACTCTGTGATGAAATCCAAAAGCATATCAACAGCGTCAAGCTTTACTGCATCACAGCAGATAACAGGGCAAACAGAGCCGTTCATAACTGCAGCCTTCAGGCCGGATTTAATATCCTCACCGCTTAACTCGCCTGCATCAAAATATTTTTCCATAAGCTCTTCAGAAGACTCTGCCACTGCCTCGGTAAGGTTGGCTTTGTAGTCCTCAACCTGTAAAATCTCAGGAACTGCACATTCGGCTTTCTTGCCGCCGTTGTATGTATAAGCCTTATTTTCAATAATATTAAGATAGCTCTTTGCGCTAACACCCTGAACCTCAGGAATAATAACGGGGCAAACAGAGGAGCCGAACTGATCTCTGAGCTCGTCGATAATGCCGTAAAAATCTACGCCCTCGTCGCACATACCGTTAATAACGAAAAGTGTGGGCAGGTTTCTTTCCTTAGCGGCTTTAACTGCCTTTTCTGTGCCAACCTTAACGCCGTTTTTGCCTGAAAGCACCACAATTGCAGTGTCAGCGGCAAACATTGCCTCAACAACGCCTGCTACAAAGCCGAAACGACCGGGAGTATCAAGAACATTTATTTTAGAATCATTCCACTCAACGGGAGCCATTGCAGTGGCAACAGAAATTTTTCTTTTAATTTCTTCGGGGTCAAAGTCCATTGCGGTATTGCCGTCGGCAATTTTGCCCAAACGGTCAGTAGCCTTTGTTAAAAACAACATAGCCTCAGCAAGTGAAGTTTTACCTGCTTCACTGTGGCCTGCCAATGCAACGTTGTAAATCTTGTCGGATGTGTACTGTTTCACGATATTCTGTCTCCTTTCGGTGCTATGCTTTCTACATAACACAGGTTATTAACAATAACCTAAAAATAATTATATCAAATCAAGACTTGTTTCACAATTCACTACCTAACTAAGATTTAATGCTTTTTGTTGTGCATTTTGTACAAAAAATATTAACTTTTATAAAACTTTCTTCCTAATATTTGAGTATTCAGCATTTTATTCAAAAATAAAACAGCTTCCCGAAGGAAGCTGAATTTACGCTTTATATTCAAATACAGGCATTAACTCTAACTTAAACAGGTTCATTTTATGCAAGCGGTCAATTTTCGCTTTTGCATCCATATCGTCAATTTCCCCTGTGCGGATATATTTATCAAGAGCAGCATAGGTAAAGCCTAAGTTATCCTCGTCGGTTTTGCCTGTAAGTCCGTCAGAGGGCACCTTGTCAACTAAAACATCGGGCAATCCAAGCTCTCTGCCAATAGCCTTGACCTCGGTAACCGTAAGGCGGCTTAAGGGGCTGAAATCGCCTACCGAATCGCCGTAGCGTGTAGAGTAACCGACAAAATCTTCGCTTAAGTTGCAGGTGTTTGCCACTCTGCCGTTAAGGCTTTGGGACACCGCATAAACTGTAGACATACGAATTCGTGGAGGCAGGTTTATAAGGCTCTGATTAGAGAGCTCAAAGTCTTTTGGCATAGCGTTTTTTATGCCGTCAACTGCATCTTTGATGTTAATAATATAGTGCTTAATGCCAAGATGCTTAACCAAAAGCTTCGCCATATCAATGTCAGACTGCTCACCATTTGGCATAAGCACGCCAACAACCCTGTCTTTGCCCAATGCTTCAACACACAAAGCGGCAACTACAGAGCTGTCTTTTCCCCCCGAAATACCCAAAACCGCAGGAGAGTCTTTGCCGTTTTCTTCGAAAAATTCTCTTATCCAATTTACAACGTCTTCCTTAACCTTTTTAACGTCAAACATAGTAACACCTCAATAAACTTCAATCTGACAGCTTTTCATTGTATTTAGCGCCGCGTTGTGGCTCTCAGGGGTTACTCCTGCACAGCAGGAAGAGTCCACTGAAATTTCCGCCTCAGGGAAATTTGCCTTTAAAATAAGGGCGTTAGAAACCACACAAATGTCGGTGCAAAGCCCCACAAGCTCAATAGAAAACTCCTCGTCCTGTGCTTTTTCCTTGATTATTTCAGGCAAGCTTACCGAACCGAAGGTAGGCTTTTCTACGGCTGTATAATCTGTATTTTCGAGAGCAAACTTTACATTCTCATCAAGCTCGAAGCCTGCTGTGCCCTTGATACAATGCTCTACAGGAAGCTTTCTGCCCTCAGCGCTTTCAAGATAATTTGCGTTATGTGTGTCGAAGGTAACAATTACCTCGCCGTCAAAATTTTTGATTTTCTCGCAAACATTGCTGACAATTTTCTGAGCCTCATTTGTTCCCAATGCCCCGTCAACAAGGTCCTTCTGCATATCAACAACTACTAAAAAATTCTTCATACAATCTTCCTCAGTTCGATTACAATCTCAGCTATATCGTCTCCGATATTCTCAGGATTTGTAAATAAATCAGCAAAAAGCTTATTTATATTTTCCTCAAAGTTAGCAGGAAGTATTCTCAGGTTTTTCTTTGAAAGGCTAAGCAGGCGTTTTTCGCCGGGATGGGTCTGCTCATTAAGAGCAAACAAAATGTCAAAGTAAGACTCGAAAAATGCCGATGTGCGGTGGTTAACACTTACAAGGTCGCCTCGTTTAACTGCCTTTAAAATCTGACTGTCGTAAGAAGGGAGCATACCGCTGAGTAAGCTCATATTCTTATTGATGATATTCTCTTTAAGCTCTTTAGGATAAGGCACGTTGAACCTGTCTTTGGTAGCCTGAAGTCTTCCGTTTTTATCACAGATAATTTTGCAGGTTAAAAGATTGTGCCACATACAGGTGGTATAGCCTGTACGGGCGTTAAAACCCTCAACCACACTTGCCACATCGTTAGTAAAATCGTCAAGATTTCTGTAAAGAATATCAATATCAATACCATTTTTCAGAGTACAGTTATCCTCAAGCTCCCAGAAATGATTGCCGAGTTCAATATAATCGCAATATTTTTCAAGTATGTTATTTCTTGTGGTATCATCGATATCACCTGTGCAGTATAAATAAACATCGTAGTCCGACTTTTCGTCAAAAGCTTCTCCAGCCCTTGAACCGCCAAGGGCAATAGCCTCAACCTCAGTAATATTTTTAAGTTCCTCAAATAATTTTTCCACCATAATCAATCACCGATTTTTATTTTACCATACCTTCCATATAAAAGTAAATCCCCGACTTTTGGTCGGGGATTGGTTTTATTAATAAAGCTTTGCACCAGCAGGGATTTTATTGCTTACCATTAAGAGGTTGAGCTTTTCCTCGCCTTCCTCATTGTGAACTGCAGAGAGGAGCATACCGTTACTTTCAGTGCCCATCATAGCTCTGGGAGGTAAATTTGTAATAGCAACCAAGGTTTTGCCCACAAGCTCCTCAGGCTCATAGTAAGCGTGAATACCGCTTAAGATAATTCTTTCTTTGTCTGTACCGTCGTTAAGAGTAAACTTTAAAAGCTTTTTGGACTTGGGCACAGCCTCGCAAGCAATAACCTTAACAGCTCTGAAATCAGATTTTGAGAAGGTCTCGAAATCTACAAACTCCTCAAATAAAGGCTCAATCTCAACCTTTGAGAAATCAATAACTTCTTCCTTTTCTTCTGCTACTGCCTTGGGAGCACGGTTTGCGCGCTTGCCTTCTTCAATAGGCTTCATTGTGGGGAAAATGATAACGTCGCGGATAGAAGCGGAGTCGGTTAAAAGCATAACAAGTCTGTCAATACCCATACCCATACCGCCTGTGGGCGCCATACCATAGTTAAGAGCTGTGAGGAAGTCTTCGTCAATCTCGTTAGCTTCGTCGTCGCCTGCTTCTCTGAGCATCATCTGATGCTCAAAGCGGCTACGCTGGTCGTTGGGGTCGTTAAGCTCTGTGTAAGCGTTTGCAAGCTCACGGCGAGTTACGAAAAGCTCAAAACGGTCAACCAGCAAGGGGTTGCCCTCTAAACGCTTTGTAAGAGGAGAAACCTCAATAGGATACTCTGTAATAAATGTAGGCTGAACGAGATTTTCTTCAACGAACTCCTCAAAAGCTGTGTTTAAGATATTGCCCCATGTGTCAGTAGGCTTAACCTCAAGATTAAGCTCTTTAGCAACTTCCTTAGCCTTTTCTGTGTCACCCATAAAGGTGCTGAAATCAACGCCCGAATACTTCTTTACCGCATCCATCATTGTCATTCGTGCAAAGGGAAGCTTAAGGCTGATTTTCTCACCCTGATATATAATCTCATCAGTGCCGTTTGCTGCCATACAGCAACGGTTAACAATCTGCTCTGTTCTGTCCATCATGCCTTTGAGGTCTGTGTAAGCCTCATAAAGCTCGATGGTTGTAAACTCAGGGTTATGCTTAACGTCCATACCCTCGTTTCTGAAAAGTCTGCCGATTTCGTAAACCTTTTCCATACCGCCTACGATAAGACGCTTAAGGTAAAGCTCGGTAGCAATACGAAGGTACATATCAAGGTCAAGGGTGTTGTGGTGAGTAATAAAGGGGCGTGCATTTGCACCGCCTGCGATTGTAGAAAGCACAGGAGTTTCTACCTCAAAATAACCCTCGTTGTCAAGATACTTTCTGATTTCAGAAACAATTCGTGTACGCTTTTTGAAAGTTTCCATAACCTCAGGGTTCATAATCATATCAACATAACGCTGACGGTATCTCAGGTCGGGGTCCTTTAAGCCGTGAAACTTCTCGGGCAAAGGTAAAAGCGACTTTGCAAGCATCTTAATGCCTGTGGCGTGAATGCTTGGCTCACCCATCTGGGTTCTGAAAACAAAGCCCTGCACCTCGGCAATATCGCCAACGTCCCACTTTTTAAGGTCAGAGTAAACCTCCTCGCCTAAATCGTCAAACTTTGCAAAAATCTGAATTTTGCCGCTTACGTCCCAAAGGTCCATAAACATAACCTTACCCTTGCCACGCTTTGATTTAATTCTGCCTGCAACGGTAACGGTTTTGCCGTCGAAATTTTCAAAATTATCTGTAATATCCTTAGCAAAGGTGTCTCTTGAAGATGTGTTCACCATAAAAGGGTCGCGGCCGCTTGCCTGCATATTTGCAAGCTTTTCACGTCTTACCTGAACCTCGCTTGAGCTGTTGACATTGTTTTGCTCGCTCATTTTAAACTTCTCCTCTCATACACAAAAAGGGCGACTTAAAGCCGCCCTGTTTTTTATTTGGATACAGCCAGAACCTTAAACGTAATAAGGCCTGCAGGAACCTCAACCTCAACCATATCGCCAACCTTTTTGCCAAGCAAAGCTCTGCCAACAGGTGACTCGTCAGAGATTTTGTTTTCCTTGGGATTAGATTCGTTAGAGCCGATAATTCTGAACTCCTGCTCTCTGCCCATGCTGATATTTTCAACCTTAACAAGAGAACCAACATGAACGGCCTGGTCGGTTATCTCGTTTTCATCAATAACTACTGCTACCTTTAAAGTAGCCTCGATAGTGGCAATTCTTGCTTCTAAGATTGCCTGCTCGTTTTTAGCGTCGTCGTACTCTGAGTTTTCAGAAAGGTCACCGTAAGAACGTGCAACCTTGATTTTTTCTGCGATTTCTTTTCGTTTTTCGCCTTTTAAAAGGTCAAGCTCCTCTTCAAGCTGTTTAAGACCCTCGGCGGTAAGCATAACTGTTTTAGCCATTATATTCCTGTCCTTTCGGATACATTTTTGGGTTTACCAATAGTTTATTATAGAATTTTAATAAGGATATGTCAAGTGTTAGAGGCAATATTCGTAAGATACTTTGAAAGGGATACAATAGTATGTGCCGCACTGCCGCCCTTTACTGCCTGAGGAATATATGAGCCTAAGTCGTATCTGCCGTAAAGGGTATATAAAGCTGAAGCAAAATATTCGGCATCAAAGCCTTCTGGCAAAAGCTTAAAAAGGGACTCTGAAAGGTTAAAATAGTATTTGTAATAAACAGCACACCTTTGTGCCACTGCTGGTTTTGCCACAGAAAGTATTACGGCGGACTTTTCTACCGGAAGCTGTGCAGAAAGCTTTAAAGGAGCAACTATAAGCTGAGCTTTGCTAAGGCTTTTCATTCGCCTGCTTGCATTTAAAACTGCACCGCTTTCTTCCATAAGCCGCATAGCTTCAGCGTTATAAATATCTGCCATTCGTGTTACTACCGTCAGACTTTCTGTAAATTTAAGCAGTCCTCCCACCCCATCGGCAATTCTTCCTTCAGGGTCGTAAACAGCAACGTTTATCCCCTTTTCTGTCTTTATGTCTTCAAGAATTTTTATTGCCATATTAAGACAAAGCCGAGACTTAAGCTCGTCGCAGTAAAACCGCTTAAGGCCCATATTATCCGGCAGAAAAACGTCTTCCTTTACAAGAAGCCTTTTAGCTTCTTCGCCGCAAGCCTTGGCAATTTTTTCGAAATTAACTTTTTTGCTTCTTTGTATATATCTGATGTGCTTAACCTCAAGCCCCTCTGCACTTTTGATTTCTTCAAGAATTTTATTTCTAAGGGGCAAAAACTTTCTGTTCGACGCTTTCTCAACAGTGAGAAATGTAAGCATAAAAAGACCTCCTGCAAATTATATACACATATATGCAGAAGGTCTTAAATTTATTATTTATTCTTTTGCATTCTCGGCAACTACCATATAAGTACCGTCGGAAAGTATCTGAAAGCTACAGCCTTTTTCTTCGTAAACGCTGTCTTTATATTCGTCAGCAGTCATAAACAAAACATCACCGTCAAGCGCCTTAGAATAAGCCTCTTTCATTGCATCGTGAAGCTTTTTTTCGTCAATAGTGCCGCTATAGTGCTGGCGTACAAAGCTGTCAATGTCAGAAAGCTTTGTAAACATATCCTGCTTCTCACTTAAATCCTTAAGCTTAGAATTAAAAATAGAGCGAGAAATCATAAACGCTGCTGAAAAAGCTATAGCTGCCGCCACAAGACAAGCCGCAACAGAAATGCCAAGGGAAACCTTTTTATTCATAAAAACGCCACCTTTAATATTCGGTCATAGGATCGTATCTTTCACCGTAATATCTTGCCTCAAAATGCAGATGAGGACCTGTAGAATAGCCTGTAGAGCCAACGTAGCCGATAACCTCGCCTGCCGAAACAGTCTGACCTACGTAAGCAACTGCATCTGTAAGGTGAGCATATATTGTAGCCTTACCATCGCCATGGTCAATCCACACATAGTTGCCGTAACCGCCGCCGCAACCGCAGCTGCCGTATTTACCCCAGTTGTGAGAGCAGTAATTGCATACGTCAATTACTGTGCCGCTATGTGCCGCAACAACTGTTGCACCCATAATGCCGGGGCCTGCAATATCAATACCACCGTGAGAGTAGCCTCTGTCTTCTGCCCAACCGGAAGAAAGATCCCAGAAGCCCGGTGTAGGCCATACCCAGTCGCCAGTCCCTACAATAGGTGTACTGCCGTCACCCTGTGAAGAGCCGCCGCTTTCCTGCTCCTGTCGTTCTTCTTCCTGACGTCTGAGCTCTTCGTAGTAAGCCTGAATCTGCTGTTCAACCTCATTTTGAGAAGCCTCGTTGGAGTCAAGCAATGCATCAAGCTCTTCTCGCTCGGTATAAAGACTTCTAAGGAGCTCTTCGTTTTCAGAGAGCATACCGTTAAGCTCTGTCTGTTTTTCTTCAAGGTCTGAGGTCTCGATTTCAAGAGAAGCCTTGTCCTCGTTCAAGGACTCGATTTCCTCGTTAATACCGTCAAGCTGACCTTCTATATCGTCAATGAGGTTTGAGTCATACTCTGAAAGGCTTTCGACAAGCTGAACCTTATCAACAAAATCGGTAAAGTCCTTTGCACCCAAAACGATTTCAAGTGTTGAGGCGTCGCCTGCCATATAAATAGACTTAAGCCTCTGGCGAAGGAGGTTCATATTTTCCTCTGCCTGCAAATTAAGCTCGTTAATAGCCTCTGCCTTTTCGGCAATCTTGTCGTTATACGCGTCAATTTTAGACCTGATAATGGAAATTTCCTCGTTAACAGTTGCAATGTTGGCGGTAAGAGCGTCAACATACTCCTGCTGCTCATCTATATCATTTTGCTTTTCGTCGATAATCGCCTGATACTCAGCCGCTTCCTGCTCCAAAGCCGCCTGCTGGTCTTCTAAGTCAGAAATTGTGTCGGCACTTGTAAAAACCACCGCAGAAAACACAATAACCACAGCCATTAAAGACGAAAAAACTCGCTTTAATATTTTCATATTATTACCATCCTAAAAGTTCGTTGCCTTCTTTTCTTAAATATCTGCCGATAGAAATAATACTGCCAAGCATACCTATAAGCATACCTGCAAAAATAAATATCACCCAAACGTAAATTGCAAGCTCACCGTAAGGAATAAACTTAAACTGGATAATATTCTGCACACCCTTCATAACCGCATCGTAAACAAGGGTTAAAAGAAGCGAGCCGATAACACCCGAAATAAGTCCGATAATCATACCCTCAAAAACAAAGGGAATTCTTATGAAGGTATCAGTTGCACCAACGGACTTCATAATGCTTATTTCAAATCTTCTGGAATACATTGTCATACGGATTGTATTTGAAATAATAAATATAGAAATCAGCGAAAGTGCAAGGACAATCCAAAGGCTCATGGAAGACACAAGTGTGCTTAAAGACGTAAGCTTTTGGGCAATTTCTCTGGTGTCTCGCACAGAATCAACGCCCTCAATCGAGGTAATCTGAGCCATGGTTTCGTCATAAAGAGAAAGGTCAGTAAGTGTAACGTCAACAGAGTTTGGCAAAGGGTTTCCCTCGCCCTGCATCTGTGAGAAAATGTCTTCTCTTAAGGTGTCCTCATATTCTAAAATAGCGTCATCCTTCGACACAAATTCAGTGTCGGAAACATTGGAAATTTTGCCGATTTCGTTTTGAATGTAAACCGCTTCAAGGTCAGTAACCTCCTGATTTAAGAAAACACGGGTTACGTTCTCGCCGCCGATTTCTTCAACTACAGTTGAAACATTAAGGGTAATAAGCTCAGCCGCACCTGTTAAAAGTAAGCAGGAAACAAGCACACCGATTGAAGCAATGCTCATCATTCTGTTTGACCAGATGCTTTTGATACCCTCTTTTAAAAGGTAACCAAAACCGCTTAATCTCATTCTGTGGCACCTCCCTCTACAGGCTGGAGGTTTACTGTATCCTCAACTACAACGCCCTTGTCGATAGTAATAACACGCCTGCCAAAGCTGTGCACAAGGTCGTGCTCGTGAGTAACAATAAGAATAGTTGTTCCACGCTTGTTTATTTCCGAAAGAAGCTCCATAATCTCGTAGCTCATTTCGGGGTCAATGTTACCTGTAGGCTCGTCGGCAATAATCATCATAGGATTATTAACCAAAGCCCTTGCCAAGCCTACACGCTGCTGTTCACCGCCCGAAAGCTCAGAGGGATAACGGTCAGCCTTGGTCTCAAGGCCTACAAGCTCAAGTATGTAAGGCACACGTTTCTTAATTGCTCTGGGTCTTGCACCAATGGCGCGCATTGCGAAAGCTACATTGTCGTAAACCGTCATTTTATCTATAAGTCGGAAATCCTGAAAAACTATGCCCATAGTACGTCTGAGCATCGGCACGTGGCGGTGCTTCATTTTGTCAACTCGCATACCGTTGACAAAAATCGAGCCCGAAGTAGGAGTTTCCTCGTGCATTATAAGTTTAAGGAAGGTACTTTTACCTGCACCGGAAGAACCCACAATAAACACAAACTCGCCTTTTTCAATAGTAAGGCTTGCCTTGTTTAAGGCGTGAGTTCCCGAAGGGTAAACCTTTGAAACATTGCGAAATTCAATCATATTATCCTGCTTTCTTAATAAGCCAAATTTTGGAAAAATCTTCTTTAATAGTGTAAATCGCCTTGCATACGCCGCAAACGCGCCGCATACAAAGCGACTTTTGTTTTTAGAATTTTGCGGGAGAAGAAGACAGGTACTTCTTAACCATTAATGCTACCTTAAATACAATAGCGTCCTCAAACTCTCTTAAATCAAGACCTGTAAGCTTCTTAATCTTTTCAAGTCTGTAAACAAGAGTATTTCTGTGAACGAAAAGCTTTCTTGAGGTTTCGGAAACGTTTAAGTTGTTTTCGAAGAACTTCTGGATTGTAAAGAGAGTTTCCTGGTCTAAAGACTCAATGGAACCACGCTTGAAAACTTCTTTAAGGAACATATCACAAAGAGTTGTGGGAAGCTGGTAAACAAGTCTTGCGATACCTAAGTTGTCGTAGCTGACAATAGTTTTCTCTGTGTCGAAAACCTTACCGACATCAAGAGCAACCTGAGCCTCTTTAAAGGAAAGAGCAAGGTCCTTGATACCCATAACAGGCGTACCGATACCAACTAAGCAGTGGGTATAGAACTCACTTGAAAGAGTGTCAACAATAGAGCTTGCAAGCTTTTCCAAATCCTTGCTTTCAATACCCGACTTAAGCTCTTTAACAAGCACAATGTCAGTTTCGTTGATGTTTATGACAAAGTCCTTATTCTTGTCGGGGAAAAGGTTCTGAACAATATCGTAAGCAGAAATATCTGTCTTGGAGGTAATCTTAATAAGCAAGCATACGCGGTGAACCTCATTATTGAAGCGAAGCTCTCTTGCCTTTAAGTAAATGTCACCGGGTAAGATATTGTCAAGAATAACGTTTTTGATAAAGTTGCTTCTGTCATACTTTTCATCGTAATACTGCTTGATGCTTGCAAGAGATACCGAAAGAAGCTGAACATACTTCTGAGCAAGCTCATCAGAGCCTGAAACGAACACAGCGTACTCAGCACGTGCAGAGTTGCCGAAGGCCTTGTAGGTATAGCCGTTGATAACAAAAGGAACAGTAGCACTTAAGGTTTCGGAAGTGATACTTTCGTTAACCTCGCCAATTCTGCCAAGCTCTGAACAAGCAATAACAACTGAAGTTTCGTCAACAACGCCGATAGTCCTGTCAATAGCATCCTTCATCTGGTGAATAATACCCTGAAATAATCTGTTTGACATAATAAACGCCTCCGCAATTTTTTATCGTATGGTAAAAATCCCGAACCATTTGGAAAAATGATACCAAAATCCGAGTATGTTCATATACATTTTACACAAAAATAAAAAAGATTGCAAGCATTTTCAGAAAAAAATCAAATTTTTTTATAACATTTCACTATATTTTGCCGCAGTAACTGTTACTTTCAAAAGCATCAATCGCCCCTGTTCATTGATTCTGCTATTATTTTCACCGCATTTTTGCCTATAATTTCCACCCCTGCCTCTTTAATGCGGGCAATACGGGGCAAGCTAAAGGAATAACATCTGGCGTATTCGCTGAGCACCATTTTTGCCTTAGGGGACGTTCCCGAAAATTCAAACAACAGATAGTACCCCTTTTTATACTGCCACAAAGAGTTTGGCAAAAGCCGTATATTTTCCGCTTTTAAATGCTCAATACAGGAAAGAAGTCCTTCGGCACTGTCAAATCTGCAAACCTGCCTTGTTTTTGGCTTTTTTATGCGATAGACCTTGCGAAGACTATGCAAAGCATCTACCGTTACTAAAATAATCATTCCCTCTCTGTGAGGCATTGCCTCTACAAGCACCGCTTTGTTTTCTGTGTTTATACCGAATTTTTCAAAGGCATAATGAAGAATACTTCTGAGTGCTTCTTTTGAGTTAGAATCTTTTATATTAAGCTTATCTATACTGATGGCATAGGCTTCCATATCCTGAAGCTTAAGAGATATAAGCACCCGTGCCTTGTCAAGCTGTTCAACAGTCATAGGCGTCCGTCCTTTCATACACCATACTATGAGAAAATATACTCTTTTGCAAGTGAATGTTTTTGGATGTAAAATTATTCTAAGTATTGCAAACAGCGGGCTAAAATGATAAACTAAAGGTATAAATTATAAGGAGGCTGATTTTATGCCAAGCTGGCTTAAAGATGCAGTTTTTTACGAAATATATCCCCAGAGCTTTTACGACACAAACGCTGACGGTATCGGTGACCTTAAGGGTATTGCCGAGAAGCTCGATTACGTAAAGGGCTTGGGCTGTAATGCAATCTGGTTAAACCCCATTTACGATTCCCCATTTATGGATGCAGGCTACGACGTAAGAAACCACAAAAAGGTTGCTGAGCGTTACGGCAACGAAGATGACCTGAAAGCACTTTTAGACAAGGCTCACTCTATGGATATGCATATTCTTCTTGACCTTGTACCCGGCCACACCTCTGACACTCATCCTTGGTTTCAGGAAGCTAAAAAAGCTAAGAAAAGCGAATATTCTGACCGCTATATTTTTACAAACTGTGTTTGGGAGGCTCCGCCTGAGTTCCGTTTAATGTGCGGTATCTGCGAAAGAGACGGCAACTATTTGGTTAACTACTTCTCTTCTCAGCCTGCTCTTAACTACGGCTTTTACGACATAACCCATCCTCAGTGGCAGCTTCCTCACACTCACCCTGCTGCAAAGGCAAGTGCCGAGGCACTTAAGGACGTTATGCGCCATTGGCTTGATTTTGGCGTTGACGGCTTCAGAGTTGATATGGCTGACTCTTTGGTTAAGAATGACCCCGACAAATTCGCCACTGCCGCAATCTGGAAAGACGTAAGAGAAATGCTTGACAAGGATTATCCCGAAGCCGCACTTGTGTCTGAGTGGTGCAACCCCCAGCGTTCTATCAAAGACGGCGGTTTCCACATGGACTTTTATCTCGACCACTACGGCAACGGCTACTCTACTCTTTTCCGTTATTTGGTTGACGGCGAAAACAAAAGCTTCTTCTCAAAAAACGGCAAGGGCGATATTTCCACCTTCCTTGATGAGTACCTTGTAAACTACGAGCGTACAAAGGATTTAGGCTATATTTCCTTTATGACCAATAACCACGATATGCCCCGCGGCACCTTCTATATGGACGAAGACACCATAAAGCTTTCTCACGCTATGATGTTCACAATGCCCGGTGTACCATTCCTTTACTACGGCGATGAGCTTGGTATGAGATATCAGGACGAGCTTATAAGCAAAGAAGGCGGATTTTCAAGAACAGGCTCCCGTACTCCTATGCAGTGGGACTCAAGTGAGAACTTAGGCTTCTCAAAAGCAAATGCAAACGACCTTTACCTGCCTGTAGATTCAAAGGAAAATGCTCCTACAGTTGAAAACCAGAAGGACAAGGAAAACAGCATTTACAAAAACATTACAGATATTATTAAGCTTCGCCACGAAATTCCTCAGCTTGGCAACGAAAGCGAGTTTGAGCTTATTTACGGCGAAAAGGAAAAGTATCCCTTTGCTTACCGCCGAGGCGACTATGCGATTTTTGTAAACCCAAGCGGCAAAGACGTTGAGATTCCTTTTAACGAAAAGGAGCTTGAAAGAGTTTACACAATCGGCAATGCAGAGTTTGACGGCAAGACTGCTAAAATTTCTGCCTCCTCATTTGCGATTATCAAAACTAAATAAGTCATAAAAGAATCCCCCGACGAAATTCGTCGGGGGTAATTTTATTTGAAAGCCAGTTCTTTTACTTTCGGAACAATAACTTTTACTGCCTTGGGAAGGATTTTAATTGTGGGGTTTTTCATAGCTATAATTTCGCCGTCAAAGCCCACGTCAATGTCATTGTCGCTTTCTAAGGTAACAGAATTGCATTTTAGATTTTTAACAAAGGGGATTTTTGGGTTGTCTACGTGATTGCCCTTTATGTAGGAGCTTAAAAGAAAAATAAATCTAAGCGCAGAAACCGTAGTAATATGCATAAACTCGATTTTGCCGTCATTAAACTCCGCTTTTGGGGCGGCTTTTATTCCTCCGCCGTAAAACTTGCCCTTTCCTGCCACTAAAAGCATTGTGCTTATATCACTGCCTGCAAACTCTTTGCCGTCTGTAAGCACACGAAAACTGTGCTTTCTCTTGGTGAAAAGGCAGTAAACGATGGAAATCTTATAAGCAAGACTGCCTGTTACCAAAGGAATTCTTTTGAATTTGGCAACATTTTTTGCAACGGCGGCATCATAGCCTGCGGAAATAACGTTCATAGAATATCTTCCCTGACACTCCATAACGTCTACCGCCATATCCTCGCCCGCCATCATTTTTTCAATATCAGTAAAATCATCACGACCAAGAGGCTCAAAGGAGCGTACAAAGTCATTTCCCGAACCCATAGGAATTACACCCATAGAGCAATTTTCAAAGCCAATAATGCCCATTAAAATCTCGTTGGCAGTGCCGTCACCTCCGCAGGCGTAAACTCGTGTAAAATCGTCTGTAACCAAGAGGTGGTTTCTCACGATTTCTGTCGCCTCACCGGGGGCAGAAGTAACCTTAATAATAACCCTGTCCTCAGTATTAATACTTTTGATTTTTTCAGCAAGCTCTTTGCTTCTGTCGCTTTTTCCTGCGGCAGGATTAATAATAAATAAGTGTTCCATTAAACTTCCCCCAAAAACTTCTTAAGCTGACGGTTAAGCTCAGCTATGGGCAAACCCACTACGTTAAAGTAGTCGCCTTTTATCCCCTTTACAAAGAGTCCTCCGTAGCCCTGAATTCCGTAGCCACCCGCTTTATCGTAAGGCTCAGAGGTATTTATATAGTCCTCGATTTCCTGCTGGGAAAGCTTAAAAAACTCCACCTCGGTAGTATTTGAAAAACCAAGGCTTTTTTCACCGCAAAAAATCGCACAACCCGTAATAACCTGATGCACCCTGCCGCTTAAGGCAGAAATCATCCGCCGTGCATCATCTTTGTCTTTGGGTTTTCCCAAAACCTCAGAGCCTAAAATAACAGAGGTATCACAACCGATTACAATATCCTGAGGAAAATCCCTTGCCACCGCCTGAACTTTCTGAAAAGCCAGACACAAAGGTATTTCAGACACGGCTAAGCCTTCGGGTATGACCTCGTCAACACCCGAAGGACAGCACTCTACATTATTTGATATTAAAGAAATAAGCTCCTGCCGACGAGGAGACGCCGACGCCAAAATAAGCTTCACTAAAATTTTCCTTTCAGCGTTTGCTCCTCTTTCTGCTTTTGGTGTAGGGAGTCTTTAAAAGCATACCCACAATGCCTCCTAAAGCGTAAAGAGTAAAAACAAAAACACAAAAATTAAGCATAAATCTTCCTCCTTTATCTCTAAGTATAAAGGAGAAAGTGTCCAAAAATACGGACTTTGCAAAAGCTTATCCGTAAACCGCCTGTGCCTTATTAAGATAAGCCTTAAAGCTATTTACCGCACTCTCAGGCGACAAAAGCTGAGCTTCGTCGCCAAGGGCAAAAAGCCAGCCGTAAAACTGAGGGCTTAAAACAACCTTTGCCGAAAATATAAAGTCCTCGTCACCGCAGGACGTTACAAAAACGTCTTTGCCAAACCTGTCGGCAACTACGCCTACAAGGTGATTTTTAACTTTCACACAAACGTCTGTACTTTCGCCGCCGAACATACCGAAAACGCTTTTGGAGTAGCTTGCCATATCAAAGTCCTTAAAGGCGTCCTTGCCCTGACGGCACTCCTCAGTAAGCAAAACCTTATCCATTTTGTCAACACGATAGTGGCGGACAGCCTGAGAGTCTGAGTCAAAGGCAACGAGGTAATAATTTTCGTCGTCCCAAGCAAGAGAAAAGGGCGAAACCTTGTACACCCTGCCGTCGTGGCGGGCACGCTTGCCGATTTTCTCGCTTTTGCCGTTTTCAAAAACCCATTCGTAGTAGCAAAATGTAATCTGCTTGTTTTCGGAAATCGCCTGATGAATCGTATCCACGGCGTAATATATTTTTTCATTGGGAGTTTTTACGCGGTTTGAAACAAAAACCTGTCTCTGCAATTTTGATGCATCATAAGAAGATGCCAGAGAGCCTACCTTTTTAATAAGCTGGCGAGACTTCTTTTCTGTAATAAATTTAGAGCTTTGCACGGCGTCTACCAAAAGCTTAAGCTCAGGCAATTCGAAATCACGACTGCCAATGTAATATCGGGTGGTTTTGTCGCGGGTAGAGCAAATATCGCAGCCATAATTTTCAAGCATTCGCAAATCGTCGTAAGTGCTCTTACGCTCGGCAGAAATGCCCCGTGCCTCAAGCTTTTCAATAAGCTCGTTTGTAGTAAGACCGTGGCTTTCGTCGGTTTGCTTTAAAAGTATATCTCTGAGCACCAAAAGCTTTAGCTTCTGATTAGGTCCTTTTGCCATATCCGCACCCCCGTTTATATATAAAGTATACCAAGCGAAGAGTTTTTTTGCAACCACATTAAAAAAGGTAATTTATACCCCGCAGATTTTGTAAGTTGCTACAACCAAAACCTGCAAAATATAGTTAAACCCACAAATTCCTCTGTATTATACACAAAAACACCCTGATTTTTATGTGGGGTATGACCATATAAGGGCATAAATAAGCGGTTTTTTTATGGCAAAAGTAGAAAATCGCCAAAGTCCTTTGACATTAAAAAATCAGATATATATAATACCTTATAGAGGAAAAACCTCTTTAAGATAAACACGCGAATTACCTAAATACAGAAAGGATATTTTATTATGGCAACAAAGAAGACAGCAGCTACAGAGACTGCAAAGACAGAGACAAAGAAGACAGTAAAGGCAGAGACAGCTAAGGAAACTAAGGCTCCTGCAACAAAGAAGACAGCTACTAAGAAGGCTGAGACTAAGGCTGAGACAAAGGCTGAGACAAAGACAGCAGCTAAGGCAGAGACAAAGAAGGCTCCTGCTAAGAAGGCAGCTGCAAAGACAACAACAACTAAGAAGACTGCTACAAAGAAGGCAGCTGCTAAGGTTGAGGTTTTCGTTGAGTTCGCAGGTGCTCAGGTTTCTATCGACGAGGTTATCGCAAACGTTCAGAAGGCTAACGGCGAAACAGCTAAGAACATCTCCATCTACCTCAAGCCCGAAGAGAGCAAGGCTTACTTCGTAGCAGACGGCGTAGAGAAGGAAATGGACGTTTACTTCGTAGGCTAATTAGTAAAATAATTTAAGCGTAGAGCAACAGCTCTACGCTTTTTTATTGTGAAAATAGTAAAAAAACAACCTCACCGATTGGTTGTATTGCTATATTTCAGAATTTTTCTTGACTTATAAATTATATTATGGTATTTTATTCTAAGAGAATTATAAGGAGGTGAATTCGAAATGAAATACACAACACCTGAGATCGAGATCGTAAGATTCGAGGAGATGGAAGTTCTCGCAGCTTCTGGCGATATGGGCGGCAACGACAACGAGGAAGAGTGGTAACTTTTCTTCAAAATACTTTATTCAATTGGATGCTGTATTGAGCATCCAATTTTTTATTAAATTAATCCCCCTGACAGAGAAATCTGTCAGGGGGATTTGTGTTTACATCAGAATATTTCCAATCAAACAATATAAAGTGATTATTACTGAACTACTGTAGTTAACTTTTCTACTGTTACAGGGTCAGCATGGATTGTCTGTGTCTGACCATTGGCATCTGTATAAACAATCCAGAAAGTTGCAATATAAGTATTACCAACATAGCTGTTATTCTTATTAATAATCTTAGAACCAGTGTTTACTGCATCTGCTGCACCAAAGGATCTATCAAGAATAAGCTTGCTATCACCTGAACCATGATAGAATGTGCTTTCATCATAATCGTTTGCATTAACAAGAAGGAGACCACTATTAGTTACCTTACCGATGCTCTCGTCGATATCCCAAGTAGCAATGTACTTGATATACTCGCCTTCAACATTAGGATCAGCAAACATTTCTAAAATAGGCTCATAAGTAATTTCTTTATCAGATGCAACATAAACGGCTGTGAGTTCCTGTGCATAGTATACGAAGAATGTATATTCTGCATCATAGCTCTTAATAATATTGTTTTCATCTACCCAGTATGCAAACTTCATACCGCTTTCAGGTGCATTAGCAGTTGCAATTGCTGTTGTATTGTAAATATACTCGCCTGCACTATTCTTTGAACCGGTTAATTTACCATTGTTAACAGTAATATTGTAACCTGTTTCCATACGTTTCCACATAGCAACGATCGTCATATCTTCGCCTGCAGCAAGCTTAGCCTGAATCATTTCATCAGTGATTTCTGTGTCAGTTGTATCTTCTGCAAACTTCCAACCTACGAAATCGTAACCAGAACGTCTTGCATCGTCAGGATATACAACTTTATCTCCACTTACATAATACTGCATATCAAGATACTGACCTCTATTCTGTGCAGCCTCTGCATTTTTAAATACCACAAAGCTTACATCATCAATAGATGTTCTATATACTGCCTTAAGAATATCGTTACCAGAAGTAACGAATGTATATTCCTCAGATGTAGAAACTACCGCACCAGCTGTATTAATCCAGCCAAGGAATTCATTGCCATTTGTACTATTTGCCACTACTGTTACAGTTGCATCAATAGGCGCCTTCTTGTTAAGATAGGTTGTGCCCTGAGGTCTTGTTACATCGTTAATTGTAAGGGTGAAGCCAGTACCACCAGTTACATCAATCTGAAGTGTACCGTGTGTTGCGGGTGCTACAGGTGTAACGATCTTCTTGTAGTTTGCAACTACGATCATATCAGCCTGAACGTTACTTGTGTCAGCGCTCCAGCCTGTGAATGTGTAGCCTGCTCTTGTGGGAGCTTCGGGTGCAGGTAAGTTTGTACCCTTGTCTACCTTAGCCACTGCAAGGATTGTGTTGTCGTAGTCAACGAACATTACTGTGAGCTTCTGCTCTACTACAGGAATGTCAGGTGTTTCTGTGCCTGTATCGTCGCCAGTCTTTTCAGCCTCTACGATAAGGAGCTCAACGTCGCCCTGAACGTTTTCGATTGTGTAAACGCCGTCAACAGCCTCAAGCTTAGTCATGTTGTAGATAACTGCAGCAATTACATAATCCTCTGCAGCGTCAACAGTAAATGTTAATGTTGCAGCCTCGTCGATTGTTGCGGGAGCGTTAACTGTGAAGTTTTCGCTTTCGTTCCAAGTTACATCGTAAACAGGAGTTACGATAGGATCAAGAACTGCTGTAACTGTGAGCTTGTCTGTAACTGTATCGAATGTGAATGTGTAAGTACCGCCTGTGGTAGTAAGTGTGCAGTTGCCTGCGCCGTCCTTAAATGTCCAGCCACCAGCTTCTGCCATTTCGTTATTGATTGTTCCGTCGTTACCAAGCCACTTGCCAAATTCAACAACCTTGAACTTGTATGTGCCTGCTGCGAAGTACTGCTCTGTGGTGTAAACAGTGCCATTCTCGTCTGCTGTCATTTCGATAGCACCTGTGCCCCAATCTGTGAAGTCACCTGCGAGCTTAACTGTTGTGTCGGGTGTGGGATCTGTAGGATCAGTAACTTCTTCACCGGGATATGTTACGGAAAGCTGAGAATTGTTAATACCGAATGCAAATACATATTCGCCGGCTTCAGTTGTTGTGATAGTACAATTATCGCTGTTTGAAGAGCTAAATGTAAGACCCTCAACTGTAGCTGTGATAGGTGTTGTGCAGCTTGTCCAAGCACCCTCGCGAACAATCTTGAACTCGTATGTTGTGTTTGCTTCAAGAGTTAATGTTACGTAACCGTAGCTTTCACCCTCAGCCTTAAGCTTAAACTCGTTAGCTGTTGTGCTCCAGCCGTTGAATTCACCAACAATGTATCTGTCAGTTGAAAGTGTGCTTACTGCAGGAACTTCCTCAAGAGAAGCATACCACTGACCGCCCTTGATGTCATAGTACTGACCGTCCATAGCTGTAAGGTCAGCTGTCTGAGCACCCTTATTGTTGTTATTAAAGATAACGTTTACGTATGCGGAGTCGAAAGAAAGTGCATAAACGTCAAAGCCGTTTACTGTATCTTCTGTCTTATCCATTGCTACGCCGGGCCATGCAACTGCAGGATCAGTTGCCCATGCGTATACGTAAACTTCGTCCCACTTAGCGGAGTTGATAGCATATACAGTGATAACTGTAGGCATATCAGGACCGCTTTCTGTTGTGGACTCTGTAGCATCCTGATCGCCTGTTGCGGGTTTTGAATCTGTTGTAGCTTCAGTTGCCTCTGTTGTAGCCTCTGTGGGCTCTGTTACGGTAGCTGTAGAAGAAGTCTCTTCCTCGATAGGCTCGTATGTGTAAGACTTAGCGGGCTTAGTATTTGTTGCACCGTCATAAGTCATGTAGTAGCAAATACCGTCGTACCAGCCTTCAGTAATATCTGCGCACTGCTCGTCACCGGAGGTTGAGCTTGTGCCGTTAAAGATAAGACCTGTGATGTCTGAAGGAACCTCGATTACGTATCTGTCGTAACCATCCTTAGTTGTATCAACGTATTCCATCTCCTGAGCGTTCCAAGCGGGATTTGTGCCTGTCTGGCTACCCCACCAGTAAACTCTGAGGTTTGTCCACTTCCAATTGTTCTCGAAGTAGATTGTCATTGTCTCAGCAACAGGAGTCTCTGTAGTAGTTGTTTCTGTTGCATCTGTTACATTCTGATCGCCTGATGCGGGTTTTGAAGCTGTTGTGCCTTCGGTTGGATCTGTCTCTGCGGGAGCAGATGTTGTCTCAGCAGGAGCAGAAGTTGTTTCCTGAGGAACCTTGTAATCATATGAACCGCAGGGCTTGGTATTTGTTGCACTGTCATAAGTCATGTAGTAGCAAATGCCTTCGTACCAACCGCTTGTGATGTCAGCAGACTGCTCTGCACCAAACTCGCCTGTACCGTTGAAGAGAAGACCTGTGATATCTTCAGGAATAACGATTTCATAAATGTCGTAACCCTGGTCGTTCTGACCTACAACATTTGAAAGAGGGATGCCGTTCCACTCGGGATTTGTGCCGATTGTGCTACCCCAGTAGTAAACCTTAGCATCAGGCCACTGCCAGTTGTTCTCGAAGTAGATTGTGATGTAACCGTCAGGAACATCTACGTCAGCATCTGCGTACTGAGCTGTTAACCAGTTAAGTCTGGAAATTGCCCAATCGCCTGCGTACTGGTTCATATCCTGAGCGTCATATGCGTTATAAGACTTAGTTTCAGATGTGTATGTGTTTGCATCTGCATCATAGTCGAACATTGTAAGAGAGGAGTGGTCAGATGTCCAGTTCTGCTTAAGTGTCCAACCGTCGTTAATTCTGTTGTTCTCATAGTTCCACTGACCGGACTTAGCAAGAAGAGCCTTGTAATCGTCAATGGACTTAAGTCTGCCGTTACCATCTACTGTACCCTCGAGAATGTCGATAAGGTCAGCAAAATCGGATTCCCAAACAGCGTCTACATAGTCAGCAAATGTCTTGCCGTCAGCTGTTGTGGAAGTTGTGTAGCAAGCCTTGGAGAATACACTGTGCTTGCCGGTGAAGTTAGAATCATAGTGTGCAAGCTCGCTTGCGTACCAACCGCTGGGCTGGCTGAGAGCGAGGTTGTTGCCGTTGATATCCTGTCTTGTAGTGTCGCCCATGTTACCAAGTGCGTTGTCATAGTCCCAAACAGGAGAGAGGTAGAAGATACCATCGTCTGCATTGTATACGAAGTAGCAGCTTGTGATACCTGCGTCTACGTTCTTGGAAATTTCGTTGATAAGATATGCCTTTGCAAGGTCATTCATATCTACTAATGTTTCAAGAGTCTCAAGGTCGTCACCGTAAAGTGCATCTTCAACTGCCTGATACTTAGCCTTCATGAACTGAACCTGCTCAGCAGCGGGCTTATCAGGAATCTTGTGGGTCATTACCTGACCTCTGGAAGTTGTGAATGTAAGGTCGCCTGCGTTATCAGCGTTTTTCTGAGTGTCAAGCTCGAGAACGAAGTCGAAGTTCTCCTTGGGGTAAGTAATAGTTTCGCCTGTATCATCGTCTACTACATCCTCAACTTCAGGCTCAACAAGGTCGCCCATAACTGTGCCTTCGCCCATCTCGATCTTCTGTACGAGCTGATAAGAACCCATGTATCTACCGTCAACGAAGAAATCTACGAAACGGGAGTCACATGCATACTTCATGCCAACTTCGTTAGCCATATCGTAAACGATACGGTTTCTCATAAGAGAGTCGTCCTTAGCGTTTGCAAGGAGTGACCATTTCTCTGCAGCATCCATACCGTCGATGCCAACAGCGTTTTTGAATGTGATGTTAAAGGGCTTCTTGGTTTCTTCCCAAGTTGTGTTACCACGGCCCTTAATCTTCTTAACCTGCTCAACTACGATACCGTCGTCAGAAGCAACAGCACCGCCGAGCTTCTTAGCTTCACGGTTCTTGGAAGCAGCTGTGATATAGTCGTACCAGATACCGCTAAGAGCAGAAAGAGCTGTTTCTGTTTCAGCGTCGTCATCGTTAACTACAGAACCCTTAGCTTCGTCAGTATTGATAAAGAGAGAAGCCTCTGCGTCTGTGTTGTAGATTGTGAGCTTCTGGTTTTCAGCGTCTGTAATTGTGTAAGTTGTGCCTGCAACATAAGGAACTGTGTTGTAGCAGCCTGCATCAATCTTAACGCCGTTAACTGTTACTGTGTTAGAGTAAGAGTTGTAAATAATAACTTCTGTCTTGGAAGCAGAAGCGGGAAGGTAGAATACACGACCTTCGGACTTGGAGAGCCAACGCTGCCAAGCCTCTGCATCGATAGCATCGTCTGTAGCACCTGCGTATGCATAAAGACCGCTGGACTCTGCCCAGTCAAGCTCGAAAGCTGTGCCGTTGGGCTCTGCAGGATCTGTTACTGTAGGCTCAGTTGTTGTGGGCTGAGATTCAACCTCACCTGTGCTGGAAGAAGCATCCTCGGAAGCATCTTCAGAAGCATCTGCGGAAGAAGAAGTAACTTCAGTAGCTGTGTACTCAAAACGAGCTGTGTAGTCGTTTGTTACACCGCCGTCGAAATCGTAAGTGTATGTAGCGTCAGTAGAAAGGAGTGTATCACCCTCGTACCAACCTACGAATGTGTAACCCTCTGCTACGTCGCCGTAGGAAAGAGTAACGTCTGCAGAACGAACTGCATCAGCAGAAGCTATAGCACCGCTTGCTGTAGTAGCAGAAGCTGTTGTTGTGCCTGTAAGCTTGTATGTGCTGATTGTAACAGTTGCAGCAGCAGCATCGTTTGCGTAAGCACCGCTTACATTAGACTGAACTGCTACGGTCTGTGTTTCGTTGAATGCAGCATAATCTGTGCTTGTATTTGTCTTCCACTCGGGAGTAAGTGTAGTATTAGCAGCATTGGGATAAATAACAAAGCGACCGCTAAAGTTACCGCTCATATTATAAACTGCTGTTGAATGAGATGCATAGTTCTTACGGTGAGAAATGTTGTTATTCTCGCCACCCCATGCGGATGAACCGGAAATACCAAATACAGCTAACTGAGTTGCGTCACCCCAGTTGTCGCCAACACTTACATAGTAAAGGTCAGAGTTGGAAACCTTAGTCATCTTATAGCCCTTAGAATAAGTATTATGACCAACCATAAGCTGAATAACTGAATCTGTCCACTTTGTATCTGAGTTATCAAAGTAGAAAACTGTGCCACTGCTGAGATTATGGCTTGTTTCAGCAAGCTCAACCTTAGCAGCTGAAGCAGATGTCATGCCTATTGTAACCATAGACATAAGCATCATAACTGTAAGTACCACTGCGAGTAAACGCTTTGTGATACGTTTAGTTGTACTCATTAAAATTCCTCCTAATTAAAATTTTTTAATGAAATTAATCGTAAAACCGTAATTCCAAAGGTTTTTGCGCTTTGGCTTATGCCCTGTCGTCTGACCTCCGCAGTGTTTTATAATATAAATAGTATAGGGTTTAAATCATAAAACAAGCACACACTTTGGCAATTATTTTACTACAGAATTGTAACATTTCACACCTAATATTTCAACCGATTTTTAAAAGTTTTAGGCACTTTTAACCAACTTTGTAGGTTGGCACAAAAGCCAAAAGCCAAAATTGGCACTTTTGTCTATGGCAAAATTTAGGTTTTATATCCAAAGATAAATAAAGTATATAAGCGGTTTTAGGTGCTGATATTTAATCGCACAAAAGTAAAGGGGAATAGTTGGGCAGAATAAACAAATATTTTAATATTTTCAAAAAACCTTTACTTTTTCTGATTGAGGTGATATACTTACTTTAGTTATATTCAGTAATTTAACTTAGGAGGAATATATAAATGAAAAAGGTTATAGCTTTATTAATCGCAATGCTTCTTATGGTTTGCGGTATTGCTTCTGTTTCTGCTGAGGTAAGTCCTACCGCTTCTGTTGTTGACACAAAAATCACCATTGATGCTGTTGTTGTGCCCGACAATGCAGGCACCGCCACACCCAGTATTGATGAGCCTTTTGAGTACGTTGTTGGTTCTGACGGCACCGTTACTCTTATTGCAAGCTCCAACGAAGGCTTCAAATTTGTTCGCTGGGAGTTTATCACAGGCGAGTTTGATATTATCGAGGGCTCTCTCACAAGCTCTACTATCGTAATCCTTCCCAAGGGCGACTCTAACATCCGTGCTTACGCTCACTTTGCAGATGAGGATGCTTCTATCCCTGCTACTGAGCCCGACTCAAAGCCCGCTGTTAAGCCCGACCCCGGCACACAGTCCCCCACAACAGGCGACGTTACTCCTGTATTCTTTGTTTTAGGTGCTGTTGTTCTGATGTTAGGCGTTGCAGTTATCGCTCTTAAGAAAAAGGCTTGCTGATAAATTAAGTTAAAATTAAGCCCTGAGGAAAACCTCAGGGCTATTTTTATTACAAAGTAAAACCCCGCCGTTAAGCGGGGTTTAATTTATGTTTTTTATTCAACTGTAACTGATTTTGCAAGATTTCTTGGTTTATCAACATCGTTGCCGCGAAGAACAGAGGAATAGTAAGCCACAAGCTGTAAGGGCACAATTGCCGACATAGGCATGAGCATTTCCTCAGAAACAGGCACACGGATAATTTCGTCTGCCACATCTTCGCCTACCTCAAAGCCCTCTGTGCACACCAAAAGAACCTTGGCACCTCTTGCCTTAACCTCTTTGATGTTTGAAATAGTTTTGTCAAAAAGGTCAGACTGGGTTGCAACTGCAATAACAGGCATACCGTCAGTAATAAGGGAAATTGTACCGTGCTTTAATTCGCCTGCGGCGTAGCATTCGGAGTGAATGTAAGAAATTTCCTTAAGTTTTAAGGAGCCTTCCATAGAAAGGGCATAGTCGAAACCTCTGCCGATATAAAGAAGGCTTTCAGCACTGATAAGCTCCTTGGCGGCTTCTTTTGAAATTTCATCAACGGACTTTATAATATCAGCAATTCTTTCGGGCATGGCCATAAGCTCTGCGGTAAGGCGTTTGCACTCATTTTCGTCAATTTTTTCTTTTGCAAAAGCGAGCTCAAAGGAAAGCAGATACATAACCGCAATCTGCACCATATAAGCCTTTGTGGAGGCAACGGCAATTTCAGGACCGGCGTGAGTATACACAAGCATATCGGACTCACGGGCGATTGAACTGCCCTTTGCATTAACAACGCCAAGGGTTTTGGCACCCAAAGCCTTTGAAACACGAAGTGCCTCTAAAGAGTCGGCGGTTTCACCCGACTGGGAAATAATAATAACCAAGTCGCCCTCGCCTACCAAGGGAGCACGGTATCTGAACTCGGAAGCAATATCAACCACAACGGGAACGCGTGCAAGCTTTTCAATGGCGTATTTACCAACCATACCTGCATGCATTGCAGTACCGCAGGCAACGATAAACACCTGCTTAATATCCTTAAGGCTTTCTACGGTAATTGAGCACTCCTCAAGATTGGGCATACCGCAAAAAACTCTGGGAGCAACGGTTTTTCTTACAGCGTCGGGCTGCTCGTTGATTTCTTTGAGCATATAGTGCTCATAGCCGCCTTTTTCAGCGGCGTCCATATCCCAATCAGCGGTTTTAAGCTCTTTTTCAATAGGATTTCCTTTTAAATCGGTGAAGCTGATGTCGCCTTCGGCAATTCTTGCAATTTCGTCGTGCTCCAAAAGGAAGTAATCTTTTGTATATTTGATAATAGCAGGAACGTCGGAGGCAATAAAGCCTTCCTCGCCCTTAACGCCTACAATAAGAGGACTTCCTCGTCTTACGGCATAAATCACGTTGGGAATATCCTTAAAAAGAATGCCAAGTGCGAATGAACCCTGAACCTCAGCAAGGGTTTTTTCGATTGCCTCTGTGGGGTTACCCTTATAGTTAAAGTCAAGAAGCTTTGCAACAACCTCGGTGTCGGTTTCGCTGTAAAACTCCCTGCCCTCTTTCTCAAGACGCTCCTTAATCTCTCGGTAATTCTCGATAATACCGTTATGTACCAAGGTAACAAACTCGCCGCCGATATGGGGGTGAGAGTTAATGTCAGAAGGCTTGCCGTGAGTTGCCCAACGGGTGTGTCCGATACCTGCACTGCCCACAGGGAAGTTTTCTGCATTCATTTTATCTTCAAGGTTTTTAAGTCTTCCCTCGGCTTTGATAACGTTAACCTCGCCTTTTTCAAAAACCGCAATACCCGCTGAATCATAACCGCGGTACTCAAGCTTTGAAAGAGCGTTTACCAAAACCTCACTGCAGTCATTTTTACCTACATATCCGACAATTCCGCACATAGGAAATCTCCTTCACTGTGATTACTTAGTTTATCTTATGCTTAAAGGTTGGAACTATTTCCGAAAGCATTTCTACAACCTTTTCGCTGTTATTGTCCTCTGCATATTCTTTAAGCTCTGAAAGCTTTTTAAGCAAGTCTTCTTCGTCAATGGCAATCTGGTTGCCAATGAAAATTTTCTTGTTTCCTGTGGATTTAAGGCCCTCTTCGTTCATAAGAAGCTCTTCAAAAAGCTTCTCACCGGGGCGAAGACCTGTAAACTTAATCTCAACGTCCCTATATGGAACCTTTCCGTACATTCTTATGAGGTTTTCTGCCAATGTAGTAATCTTAACAGGCTCACCCATATCAAGAACGAAAATTTCACCGCCCTGTGCCATAGCACCCGCCTGAAGCACCAACGACACAGCCTCAGGAATAGTCATAAAATAGCGGATAATGTCAGGGTGGGTAACGGTAACGGGCTTGCCGTTTTCAATCTGACGTCTGAAAAGAGGAATAACCGAACCGTTTGAACCTAAAACATTACCAAATCGTGTTGTAACAAAGTCGGTTTTTGTGCTGTGCTGAGCCTTATACTGGGCAATCATTTCACAGCAACGCTTTGTTGCACCCATTACGTTTGTGGGATTAACCGCCTTGTCGGTGGAAATCATAACAAACTTTTCTACTTCGTAAATTTCAGCCAAGGTAGCAACGTTATATGTGCCGAAAATGTTATTCTTAACGGCTTCCTCAGGGGAAGTCTCCATTAAGGGAACGTGCTTGTGAGCCGCCGCGTGGAAAACAATATCAGGCCTATACTCCTTGAAAATGCTTTCCATTTTGTCGTAATCTCTTACTGATGCAATAAGGGTAACAAGGTTAAGACCCTCTTCGTGCTCAAGCATTAATTCCTGCTGAATATCATAGGCGTTATTCTCGTAAATATCAACAATAATAATCTTTTTCGGCTCGTAGTTTGCAATCTGCCTTACAAGCTCGGAGCCTATGGAACCGCCGCCGCCTGTAACCATACAAGCCTTGCCTTTAATAAATGCCTTTATGCTTTCCTTGTCAAAGGAAATGGGCTCTCTGCCCAAAAGGTCTTCAATCTTAATATCCTGTACCTGTTTTAAAAGTCCCTTGCCGCTGCTTGTATCATCAAAATAAAGCTGGCTTAAATAAGGAACCATTTTAATACTGCACTGAGTCTGAGAGCAGATTTCAAGGATTTGCTTTCTTTCCTCCTCTGTACAGGAAGGAATCGCAAACAAAATAAGGGAAATGTTATTTGCTTTGCAAATCTGAGGAATATCCTGAGTATTGCCTAAAACGGGAACTCCGTTTATTTTTGTGCCGTATTTTGCACGGTTGTCGTCAACAAGACAAACGGGGAAAATATCGTGAGAAGGGTTGTTTGGGTCGCTTTTTGCACTTTCAATATCAGCTAAAATCAGCTTTGCGGCCTGACCTGCGCCTACAATAAGGGTGCGGCGGCTGTTTTCCTGTCTGCCTGCCTCGGTAAGGCGAATAATGGCTTGCTTGAAAAGCATTCTTACCCCAATCATACAAACAAGAGCAATAAAATAGAAAATCACAAAATATAGTAAGGGGAATCTGCCCTTAAATACATCAAAATAGTAGGTAAACAACCCGCTTATACCAAAGCTTAGGGTCACTGCAACAGCACAGACCAAAAAGTCTTTTTTGCCGTAAAGACGCCAGAAAAAGGAGTAAGCGCCCAAGCTCATTAAAAACAAAACGGTAAAAAGCCCTACGATGCCAATGGTCAATGTAAGGGTAGACCAAGGCACAGAAAAGCCTTGCACAGCAGGAGCACTTCTTAAAATATCCACCCACATAAGAGCCAAATTAGCAAAGGTGCCTGTTACCGCCACAATAAGTATATCTGCAATAAGCAAAAATCCCTTTCGGGAGCTGAACTTCTTCATCACAATACCTCTTGTCAAAGACATAATTAATGCAATTTTACAAATAAATTATACAACTTATACCCTTTAATGTCAATTAAAGTTTTTTATAAACATTTTCCGTTGATTTTCTTATTTTATATGTTATAATATAGGGTGAATTATTATGAAATTTATTACATAAAGTTTTAGGGGTAGAGGATATGTATAAATTTTTCAAACGCGGTGCCGACATTTTGATTTCGCTTTTGGGGCTTATTATTTTGTCTCCTGTGCTGGCTATAACAGCTCTGTGTATTAAAATCGACTCAAAAGGGTCTGTTATCTTTAAGCAAAAGCGTTTAGGAAAAGACGGCAAGGTTTTCGAAATTTTAAAATTCCGCAGTATGTGTGTCGGTGCTGAGCACACGGGCTCAGGTGTTTATTCGGGAAAAGGCGATGCAAGGGTTACAAAGGTAGGCAAATTTATCCGTGCCACAAGCATCGATGAATTGCCTCAGCTTGTAAATATCCTTAAGGGCGATATGAGCATCATAGGTCCCCGTCCCCCTCTTACATACCACCCTTGGCCTTTAGAGGACTACTCTGATGAGCAAAGGCACATGTTTGACGTACGCCCCGGTGTCACCGGTTGGGCACAGGTAAACGGCAGAAAAGACGTTGAGTGGAACCGCAGAATCGAACTTAACGTCTGGTACACAAGAAACATTTCCTTTATCCTTGATTTGAAAATTTTCTTCATTTCCATTTTCAAGGTTCTTAAAAACGCTGACAACGAAAACACCACCGAAACCGCCGCACAGGCACAGGCTCAGAAAAAGGAAACTGTCAGCAGATAACTTTACCTCTAAGGTATATCGGGGAGGGTTGGGTATGAAGCTTCTTTTAACAGGGGCATTTCAATATACAGAAGCAGAGCTTAGCCTGCTTAAAAATGCAGGTTTTGAAATCACCTATATTCAAAATGAGCTTGAAAAGCTCACCGTAGACTGCAGTCAGTTTGATGCAGTTGTATGTAATTCCCTGTTTTTAAATAACGACATTGAAAAGTTCACAAACCTTAAGGCAGTTCAGCTTACAAGTGCAGGTTGCGACAGAATTCCCGTAAGCAAATTTGCTAAGAGGGGTATTGCCCTTTTTAACGCCAAGGGTGTTTACAATATTCCTATGGCGGAGTTCTCGGTACTAAAAGCCCTTGAAATTTATAAGGACTCCAAGCTTTTTTACAAAAACCAGGAACAAAAGCTTTGGGATAAAAGCCGAAATCTTCTTGAGCTTTATGAAAAAACCGTGCTTATAATCGGCGTGGGCAATATCGGACAGGAATGCGCCAAACGCTTCAAAGCATTTGGCACAAAGGTGCTGGGTGCCGATATTTTCGACAGCAAAAGCGAATTTGTTGACGAATTCTTTTATATGGACAGCTTAAACACTGCACTTAAGCTTGCCGACATCGTGGTGCTTTGTCTGCCTCTTACAGAAAAAACCCAAAATATAATAAACGAAGAAACCTTAAACTCAATGAAAGACGATAGTGTGCTTATCAACATATCTCGCGGCAAAATAATTAACGAAAACGACCTTATCTGCGCACTCCAAAACGGCAAGTTTCTTGGAGTTGCCTTAGATGTTTTTGAAAACGAACCTCTGCCCGCAGAAAACCCCCTGTGGAGTATGGAAAAAGTTTACGTTACACCTCACAACAGTTTCGTTTCAGATGCTGTAAGCAAAAGACTTTTTGACCTTATATACAAAAATCTTACCGAGTTTGATTACGGCAAAAACTAATGTTAGGAGTTTTAAAATGAATAAAAAATCAATTTTAATCATTTTCGGCGGCAATTCCACCGAACACAATGTTTCATGCAAGTCGGTTATGAATTTTATAAAAAACATTCCCGACAACAAATACGAAAAGCACCTTGTGGGTATAAAGAAAAACGGCGACTGGGTTTACTACAGTGCTGACACAAGCCTAATTTTACAGTGCAAATGGGCTGATGAGCCTTCAAATATTTCCTGTATGCTTTGTCCGGGCAAGGGTCTTGTGCTTTTAGATAACGAAAACACTACCATTAAGATTGACACCATAATCCCCGTGCTTCACGGCAAAAACGGCGAGGACGGCACAATCCAAGGACTTTTTGAGCTTTGCTCTATACCATACGTTGGTTGCGGAGTTGTTTCCTCAGGCGTTTCAATGGACAAAGCTTATACAAAAATCATTGTAGACAGTCTTAAAACCATTCCTCAGGCAAACTATGTCCTTGTAAAAGAGGGCGACAGCGACTCTTACATAGAAAATGCAGAAAAAACTTTGGGCTATCCGATGTTTGTAAAGCCCTGTAAGTCGGGCTCTTCCCAAGGTGTAAGCAAGGCAGAAAACCGAACTGAGCTTATAAACGCTGTAAACCTCGCACTTAAGCACGACTCAAAGGTGCTTATTGAAGAAACCATCAAAGGCAGAGAGCTTGAGTGTGCCGTTTTAGAGAAAAACGGTAAAATCGTTTGCTCAAATGCAGGCGAAGCCGTGGCAGGCGATGTTTTCTACAGCTACGAAGCTAAATATAATAACGCCGATTCAAAAACCGTTCTTAACCCCGATATTCCGGAAGGTGTTAATGAAAAGGTAAGAGAATATGCCGAGGCAATTTTTAAAGCCTTAGGTTGCAACGGGCTTTCAAGGGTTGACTTTTTTATGGAAGAAAACGGCAACGTTATCTTCAACGAAATCAATACCCTTCCCGGCTTTACCGAAATCAGTATGTACCCTATGATGATGGAAGCTGTAGGCTATCCAATAGAAAAGCTCATGGAAGAGCTTATCGAAGGAGCAGGAATCTCGAAATAAAAGAAAGCAGGAAGTTTAATGAAATTTGTTCTTATTTCTCCCAAAAACCGAACTGCATATAACTTCAGAGGCGACCTTATCAAGGATATAATCGCCAAAGGTTATGAGGTTGTCGTAACAGGACCTAACGACATAGACGTAGACAAAATTGAAGCTTTGGGTGCAAAATTTTATAAAATTCCTATGGAAAAGACAGGCGTTAACCCTGTGTCGGACCTTAAATATATCAAGGCTCTAAAAAAGCTTTTTAAAGAAGAAAAGCCCGACATAACCTTTGGCTACACCATAAAGCCTGTTATCTACGGTGCAATTGCCGCACGCCTTGCCAAAGTTAAGCACAGATATTCTATGATTGCGGGTGCAGGTTATGTTTTCGTGGCAAAAACTGCAAAAGCAAAGCTTATCCGCTTTATTGTAAAGTTGCTTTACAAAATCGGCTTTGCCTGTGCAGAAAAGGTTGTGTTTATGAACCCCGACGACCTTAATGACTTTACCTCTCTTAAGCTTGTGAAGAAAGAAAAGTGTGTAATGGTGAACGGCTCAGGCGTTAATATGGAGCGTTTTGAAAGGTGCAGTCTGCCCGAAGAGCCTATATTCTTTATGCTTTCCCGTGCACTGCACTCAAAGGGTGTTTCCGAATACCTTGAAGCAGCGGAAAAGGTAAAATCAAAGCACCCCAATGCAAAATTTATGTACCTTGGCGAAATCGACGAAAGCATGCAGGACTCCCTAAAAAAAGAAGAGGTTCAGTATTATATAGATAAGGGTATTATCAACTACTATCCAGAACACCCCGATGTAAGAATCTACTACCGTCAATGCTCTGTGTTTGTCCTTCCCTCTTATCGAGAAGGAATTCCCCGAACAGTTCAGGAGGCTATGTCTATGGGCAGACCTGTGATTGTCACCGATGCCCCGGGTTGCCGCGAAACTGTAATAAACGGAAAAACAGGCTTTATGGTAGAGGTTAAAAACACAGATGCTCTTTCTGAAGCTATGTGTAAATTCATAGAAAGCCCACAGCTTATAAAAACTATGGGCGAAGAAAGCTATAACTTATGTAAAGAAAAATTTGATGTCCGTAAAATCAATAAAGTATTGATGGGACATTTAGGAATATAACAGGAGGCTAAGTATGTCACTTTACGAAAAAATTATTAACCGCGAAGAAAAAATCTCTCTTGTTGGTCTAGGTTATGTCGGTATGCCTATTGCAGTATCCTTCTCCAAAAAGGTAGATGTAATCGGCTTTGACCTGAACTCTGCTAAAATTGAGCTTTACAAAAACGGCATCGACCCCACCAAAGAGGTAGGCGATGATGCGATAAAGGCTTGTACTGTTGATTTCACCGCAGACCCCGAACGACTTAAGGAAGCAAAGTTTCATATTGTAGCAGTTCCCACACCTGTAAATGCTGACCATACTCCCGACCTTACTCCTGTTGAGGGTGCCAGCCGTATATTGGGCAAACACCTTACAAAAGGCTCTATTGTTGTTTATGAATCCACCGTTTATCCCGGTGTTACCGAAGACATTTGTATCCCTATCTTAGAGGCTGAGTCAGGTCTTAAGTGCGGCGTGGATTTTAAAATAGGCTATTCCCCCGAAAGAATCAACCCCGGCGACAAGGTTCACCGTTTGGAAACAATCGTAAAAATTGTTTCAGGTATGGACGAGGAAACCTTAGACGAGGTTGCAAAGGTTTACGAGCTTGTTGTAGATGCTGGTGTTCACAGAGCCGAAAGCATTAAGGTTGCCGAAGCTGCGAAGGTTATTGAAAACAGCCAAAGGGACATCAACATCGCTTTCATGAACGAGCTTTCAATTATCTTCAACAAAATGGGCATTGACACAAAAGCTGTTTTAGAAGCAGCCGGCACAAAGTGGAACTTCCTTAAGTTCTTCCCCGGTCTTGTTGGCGGTCACTGCATCGGCGTTGACCCTTATTACCTTACATACAAGGCAGAACAGCTTGGCTATCACTCACAGATTATCCTTTCAGGCAGAAGAATCAACGACGACATGGGTAAATACGTTGTAGAATCCTTGGTTAAAAAGCTTATTTCTGCTGATATCCCTGTAAAGGGTGCAAAGATTGCAATCTTAGGCTTTACCTTTAAGGAAAACTGCCCCGACACAAGAAACACAAGAATTATCGACATAGTAAACGAGCTTAAGGAGTACGGCATTACTCCTCTTATTGCCGACCCCGAGGCTGACAAGGATGAAGCCAAGCACGAGTACGGCATCGAGTTTGTGGATATGAACACCATTAAAGATATGGATGCCGTTATCCTTGCCGTTGCACACGAGCAGTTCAAATCTCTTACTATGAATGATATGGACAAGTTCTATAGCACTGGCCATTCAAAAGTGCTCTTAGACCTTAAAGGCCTCCTTAACCGCAAAGAGTATGAAACCGCAGATTATACCTACTGGAGGCTTTAAACTGCTATTTATATAATTTATAAGTTTACGAGAGAAGGATATTAATGAAATCCAAAGTAACCGGCAATGCAGAAGATATAAAAAATATACTTAAGGACAAGCCACAATATAGAGAATGCCTGTTTTCACGAGGTTATTTTATAACTGAGGACGACTCTGTAAATAGTGATGACTATCCTTTTTACGGAGAATGGAAAACCGCTAAAATCAAAAACTATACAGCTCTAATACACAAAGATCAAGACTACTACATTTACACAAAAAATAACACAACATTATTGTTAATCGGCCATGCATACAACCCTTTTAACGATGTTTGCGAAGAGTCTCAATTATTATTAGAAGCTCATATCGCATATTCTTTAAGCAAAGAAAAGTTCTTTAGCTGTATAAATGATTGGACGGGTATTTTTTGTTTATTTGTCTTTGATAAAGATGTTATTGGTGTTCAAGACTGTTCCGGAATTAAAGCGTTATATTATGGAGTTATAAATAGTAGTGCCTGTTTTACTTCTCATCCGCAAATGGTTGCTGATATTTATAATCTCACATACGATCCTTTTGTAGAAAAGCTGGTGTCAAACAGATTTTATAATATCGGAAACAGATATCTGCCCGGAGATTTATCGCCCTTTAAAGAGCTTAAACGTATAGGGGCAAATGTATATTTGAAATACAATGAGGACAAAAAGGTAACAATACACAGGTTTTACCCCACAAAGCCATTAGATTTCTGTAAAACAGAAAATGAATATAACGAAAGAATTGAAGAAGCTTACAAAATATTACATAAAAACATAGAATTGTGTTCTAAAAAGTGGCCTCGCAGTGCAATATCTTTATCCGGCGGAACCGACAGCAAAACCACTTTAGCTTGTGCAAACGGACTCTATGACAAATTCAGCTATTTTAGTTTTCAGTCAAAAGATACTGAAGTAACAGATTCAAAAGCCGCTCACGAAATCTGTGACAAAATCAACCTAAAGCATGATATTTATCCAATACCTTCTCAAAATAGCGAAATAGAAGATTACGAAGAACTTAAAGCTATCATCATTCATTCTTACGGATATGTCAGAGGATTAGCCGAACGAGAAATCCGTAAGCATATATGCATGTATAGATGGAACTATTTTGATACAGAAATAAAATCCTGGATATCTGAAATTGTCCGTGTTTTCTTTGAACGCAAATACGGAATGAAATTCCCTGAAAAATTAACCCCCCGACACTTCAGCATTTTTCAGACAAGGTACTTTGCATCTCCTTATCTTTTGTCTACATCTGATAAGGTGTATAAAGAATTTATGGAAAAATTCGATTTAGCAGAGCCAAAGTTCAACTATGAGCATACAGATATGTACTACTGGGAAGTCAGAATGAGCAGCTGGGGTATGATGGTTACTCAGTCTCTGGATATTTGCCACAGGATTACATTTCCTTTTAACAACCGCCGTCTGATTGAATTAATTCTTACTCTACCCAGAGAACATAGAAAAACAGATAAAGTTCATAATGATATAATAAAAGTTGCTAATAAAGGCATCTATGATGCAAATATTCATATATTAAACAACTATTTCCATTCCGGAAGAATCACATTAGAAAAACTATATTTTAAATACCGCACAATATTCAAAAAGAAATGAGGCGCTTAAGATGGGCTACAAACATCTTGAATTTCCCAAGAACTCTATATTTTTAGTTACAGGCGGAGCAGGCTTTATCGGCTCTAACCTTTGTGAAGCAATTCTCGATATGGGTTACACTGTACGCTGCCTTGATAACCTTTCCACAGGTAAAAAATCAAATATGGACGGTTTTATCAATAACCCAAACTTTACATTTATCGAAGGCGATATTCGTGACCTTGACACCTGTATGATGGCTTGCAAGAATGTTGACTATGTTCTTAATCAGGCTGCATGGGGCTCTGTTCCCCGCTCTATCGAAATGCCTCTTCTTTACGAAGACATCAACATCGGCGGCACTCTTAATATGATGGAAGCTGCCCGTCAGCAGGGTGTTAAGAAGTTTGTGTACGCCTCCTCATCTTCAGTTTACGGTGATGAGCCTAATCTTCCAAAAAAAGAAGGCAGAGAAGGCAACCTTCTCTCCCCCTATGCTCTTACCAAAAGAGTTGACGAAGAATACGGCAAGCTTTACACAAAGCTTTACGGACTTGATACCTACGGCATGCGTTACTTCAATGTTTTCGGCAGACGTCAGGACCCCGACGGTGCTTATGCCGCTGTTATTCCCAAATTTATAAAGCAGCTTTTAAAGGGCGAAGTTCCCACAATTAACGGTGATGGCAAACAGTCCCGTGACTTCACCTACATTGAAAATGTAATCGAAGCAAACCTTAAGGCATGTCTTGCCCCTTCAAGTGCTGCAGGCGAAGCTTTCAATGTAGCCTTCGGCGGCAGAGAATACCTTATTGACATCTACTACGGTCTTACAAAAGCTTTAGGCAAAGAGGATATCGAGCCTAACTTCGGCCCCGACAGAAAGGGCGACATAAAGCATTCCAACGCTGATATCAGTAAGGCAAAGGATCTTTTAGGCTACGACCCCGATTATAGCTTTAAAGAAGGCATTAAACTTGCCATAGATTGGTATAGAGAAAATCTGTAAATTTAATAATTATAAATATAAACTTCTGATATTTGTACTCTGCCTTTCGTTCGTAATGATAGCTTTAAGAATATATCCCTACTCATAATTTACCGCACTTTATGTTTTGGAAAGTGTACTATTTACAATAGAAATTCATACAATTAATAACAATATGTAACGAAAAGCACCCATAATTTATCAATTTTATAATGATGTTTTTATAAATACGACAAAATAACCACTCACGAAAGCAGGACAAAACATGATTATTAATAATAAAGCATTGTTAAAAACTTTTTCGCACAAATTAGGAAATATTTCATATAAACGAAAATATAAAAAGAACCCTGATTTGTTCTTATCTCTAAAACAACTATGCCAACAAGTAAACTTAGACACTAATAATTTTGATGCAGATATAAATGAAAAATTAGAACGAATAGTTTCTCAAATAAGCAGGTATGGTGATAGATTTACTAAAGACTGCGTATGTGTTCAACTATACGATGATAGTGATGATACTATGAGAAAAGCCATTAACGACGGAGCACTAGTCTGTATCACCAACCATAAAATCGAAGGTATTCCTTGTATCGTTGTGGAGAATACATATTCAGTATATGCTGATATGTGTAGTATATATCGTGACTTTTATAAAATAAAATCTACCGTAGTATTAGGCAGCATAGGAAAAACTACGGCTAAAAAAATGGTTGCCGCTGTATATAACCAAAAATTCAATACACTATATGATACAGGTAATGATAATATTTTAGATAGCATAGGCTCAATCAGCCAGCATATTCCTACCTCCTCAGAACAATTCATTGCGGAATTAAGTGAGGATACTCCAGGTCTAATTAAAGAAATGTCTAAAATCATTAAGCCAGATATAGCAATAATTACAACTATCGATAAATCTCACATTCAATTTTATAAAAGCGAAGAAAATATATACAATGAGTTCTGTACTGTAACACAACACATGCACAAAGACGGTGTGTGCATAATTAGTCTTGATGAGCAAAATTCCGCTAATTTAATTACAGATAAAAAAGTGGTTTTTGTATCAACCCAAAATAAAAACGCCGACTTTTTAGCCCAGGATATTTTTGTTGATACAGAGGGTCTCAAATTCAATGTAGTAGAAAAATCCACTAGTAAATCATTTGCTGTGAAATTATATAATACTTTCGCAATACATAATGTTACCTCTGCACTGTATGCTTTTGCAGCCGGAATGATATCTGGTATGAAACCTTACGAAATTATCAACGGTCTCGCATCGTATCGACCAACTGGTATTAGGCAAAATATATATAAATCTAAAGGCATCATAATATATGCCGATTGCTACAATGCTGTTGCAAAATCTGTCCGCTCTGCAATAAATGCATCTTGTAATATACCAATCACCGGAAAAAGAGTTGCTGTTATTGGCGATGTTGCTGAAGCGGGCACTTATACTCAATCAACACATGATGAAATTGTTGACATAATCAATACATCAAAAGTAGATTTTTTATTCACGTGTGGTAAAGAACTCAAAAATGCCCTGTCAAGAAATCCTGTACGAAACGATCTGCATGTGCTTACTTTTAATAACCAAAAAGAAATGAACAAAGCGATAAAAAAACATCTATCCAAAGGTGATTTGGTGCTTTTTAAATCCAGTCATAGCGGAAATTTACAAAAATCAATTTCAACGATTTTTCCGATCCAATATTTTATTCAATCCATAAAATATTATACTCCAAGAATAAAATGGCATTTTAAAGTTATCTTAAATTAATTTGGAACTATGAAAATCCAACGTAAATTTTTTTTAACTATAATTATCGTTCTATTTATGCTGTTATGTGTATTATTAGATTTGCACATAAGTTTCGATTGTTTGCAAACATCATCATATTCTATAAACTATACCTTACCTTTTCAGGATACTTGTCTTGTTGTGCTTTCCGACCTGCACGACTCAAGTTTTGGTAAGGGAAACTCAAAGCTCATTGAAAGAGTCAAAGCGTGTGAGCCTGACCTGATATTTACAGTGGGCGATATGGTGAGCAATTATTGTGAGGACTATACTTATCTGGCACCTTTATATGACGCTTTATCCGGAATTGCCCCCACGTACTGCTCTTTAGGAAATCACGAGCTTTCTCATCCAGAGAGCGAAAAAATCAAAGAAATTCTCAGTCAGCATGCAAATCTGCTTGACAATGAATACACCGAAATCACCGTAAACGGCAATGAAATCCGGCTCGGCGGGCTTAGTGAGTATCACCCCGATAACGAAACTGCAAAAGCTTTTGTTGCTGATTTTGCCGATACCGACAAATTTACTCTTTTGCTTTCTCACTGCCCCGAATACTACATTTGGGGAGTTGACGAGGTGAAAATTGATTTAATGGTTTCAGGGCATACCCACGGCGGTCAGGTGATTTTGCCCTTTGCAGGCGGCATGTTTGCCCCTGAGCAAGGCTGGTGGCCCTACTTTGACTACGGCGTTTTTTATGAGGATAATGCAACCCTTGTAATTACGCGAGGCTTAGGCACATCAAAGCAAAAAGCTCCCCGATTTAACAATCCCCCTGAAATTATGTATCTCACTCTTACTCCTGAGGTGTAAAATGGATAAAAAACCTTTGGAAATCGAATATAAATTCTTAATCGAAATGCCTGACTTAAAGGTGCTTGAGGCTCAGCCTGATTTCACTGAAAAAAAGCTGTGTCAGATGTATCTTGAGCTGCCCCTTGGCTTTAGCGAATTTGGCACAAGGTGCCGAATAAGAAAAATTGAGGAGCAAGGCAAAGTGACCTTCATAAAAACCTTTAAGAAGGATGTAACAGACCTTACAAGGGTAGAGATTGAAGAAGAAATTTCAGAGGAAGAATACACCAAACTTTCGGCTTTTTTGCGAAAAGGCACTGCTCCTGTTGAGAAAACAAGGCTTACGTTTTCGCACAAAAATTACACCTGTGAGGTGGATATTTTCCCATTTTGGAGTGACAAGGCTTTTCTTGAAATCGAAGTGGAAAGCGAAAGTGTTACTCCCCCTATCCCCGACTTTATTCGGGTAACAAAGGATGTTTCAAAAGATAAAAGCTATCGTAATTCTTCCATTGCAAAAATGCTTTTTAACCATAGTTTTAACACAAAAAAATAAAGGAGCAATTGCTCCTTTATTTTTTTACATATTTTTTATTATCAAAATTCCCACCATTCGCTTCGTTAAACCACTTTACAAAATCAAAATACTTTTCATATTCTCGACTATCGTTCCAAATTATTCTTCTTAATATATTTCCTACTTCTCCCTTTGACTCATATTTTTTGATTTGTACCGCATAGGGAATATCCGGGTAATAATTATATGTAAAAGCTAATACGCCTTTTGCTTTTACATTTGCCAACTTAAGAATATCCTCTTTAGTTATACCGTCTCTTTCGGAACATACGATAAAAAGATTATCTCTGTCAATTCTACTTTTTCTATCTAACCATTTTGTTTCAGCATCTTCTTTACACGTATAGTGAGAAAAATGGATTGTAATGTCATTAAGCTTTGCACAAGGGAATGTGTACTCAGAATGCTTGAAAAATTCAAGATTTGTATCCAAGTAATAATCTAAATTTGTTGCAAATTTAATAAAATCCCCCTGATACATCATTGTATTTATAGTAGGAGAACGAAACTGTAAACCCAAATCATGAAACAATGTTCCGCCCATACAATTAGGACATAAAAGTGTGGCTGTTGTATTATTTAGCCTTTTTCTCATCTTTTTTCTTCTGTAGATTGCAAAAACATTACTCTTAACAAATAGTTCCTTAAGCTTAGCGGCTATACTCATACCTTACCCTCGCTAAATTCATTATAATAATCTAACCATATAGTAACACACTTTTCTTTTATAATCAAGAGCTTTATAATATTTTGCTACAACATTCAATTATATATAACAAGAATTTTTAACGGCACCCTTACATAAAACATTGACTTATTAATCAATCGGTGCTAAAATACTTTTAGAAATATAATTTCGGAGGAATTTATTATGACAATCAAAACTCTTGACACCAAAAATCTTTGTGAGTCTGCTAAGTGCGGCGGTTGCGGCGAGTGCCAGACTTCTTGTCAGTCTGCTTGCAAAACAAGCTGCGGTGTTGCAAATCAGGAATGCGAGAACACAGAGAATAAGTAATTCGTTTTAATTACGCAAATCTTTGCCGCCGTTTGGCGGCATTTTTTGTAGGAGTGACATAAATGATACATTGCTATAAATTAGGCGGACTTAACATTGTACTTGACATCTGTTCAGGCTCAGTCCACGTTGTTGATGACGTTGCCTTTGACATAATCGAGATGTATGAGCAGAAAACTCAGGAAGAAATACTTTCATTTATTCTTGAAAAATACCCCCATAATCCCGAAGTAAACGAAGCCGAGATAAAAGACTGCTTCAAACAGATTGAATCATTAAAGGAAGCCGGAAAGCTCTTCACCCCCGATACCTTTGAGGGTATGGCAGGTAAGCTCAAGGAAAAGAGCAAGGGCATTATAAAGGCGCTTTGCCTGCATATTGCCCATACTTGCAACCTTAACTGCTCATACTGCTTTGCTTCTCAGGGAAAGTACCACGGCGAGCGTGCTATGATGAGCTTTGAGGTGGGCAAAAGAGCCCTTGATTTTCTTGTTGAAAATTCGGGCACACGCAGAAATCTTGAGGTTGACTTCTTCGGCGGTGAGCCGCTGATGAATTTTTCTGTTGTAAAAGACCTTGTCGCTTACGCCAGAAGTATTGAAAAGGAAAAGGGCAAAAACTTCCGATTTACCCTTACTACCAACGGTGTTTTGGTTGACCAGGAGGTTATTGACTTTGCCAACAAAGAGTGCAGTAACGTGGTTTTAAGCCTTGACGGCAGAAAAGAAATCCACGACCGCTTCCGAGTAGACTATCAGGGCAACGGAAGCTTCGATAAAATTGTTCCGAAATTTCAGGATTTTGTTAAGCAAAGAGGCGGCAAAAACTACTATATGCGCGGCACCTTTACCCATGCAAACCCCGACTTTTTAAACGACATCAAAGCAATGCTTGACTTAGGCTTTAAGGAGCTTAGTATGGAGCCTGTTGTCTGTGCTGAAAATGACCCTTCCCGACTTACCGAAGAAGACCTTGAGATTGTTATGAAGCAGTATGAGGAGCTTGCAGAGCTTATGCTTAAAAAGCATCGCGAAGGTGCCCCCTTTACCTTCTACCACTATATGATTGACCTTAAAGGCGGCCCTTGTATTTACAAGCGGCTTTCGGGTTGCGGCTCAGGCACCGAGTATATGGCGGTTACTCCTTGGGGAGACCTTTACCCCTGCCACCAGTTTGTAGGCGAGGAGAAATTCCGCCTTGGCTCTGTTTTTGAGGGTGTCACCAACACCGAAATTCAGGAGGACTTTGCCTCTTGCAACGTATATGCTCACGAAGAATGCAAGGACTGTTGGGCAAAGCTTTACTGCTCAGGCGGCTGTGCTGCCAACGCTTACCACTCCACAGGCTCTGTAAAAGGTATATACAAAGACGGTTGCAAGCTTTTTAAAAAGCGTATGGAATGTGCAATTATGCTTGAATGTGCCAAGGCACTTGACGAATAATATGAACACACCTATTTGTGATTATGTAAAAAAATATGCAGAGAACAGCAATCTTCGACTGCACATGCCCGGACACAAGGGCACTTCATTTTTAGGAATTGAGCACCTTGACATTACCGAAATTCAGGGTGCCGATGTGCTTTACTCTGCTGAGGGTATTATTAAAGAAAGCATGGATAATGCCGCGTCCCTTTTCTCTACGGCAAAAACCCTCTACAGCACCGAAGGCTCGTCCCTTTCAATAAGAGCTATGCTGTATCTTTTGAAGCTTTATGCCAAGGGAAAGGGCAGAACTCCGCTTATTTTAGCAGGGCGAAACGCCCACAAGGCATTTTTAAGTGCAGCAGCGTTAAATGATTTTAATGTAGACTGGCTATACCCCGAAAAAAGCGAGGGGCTTTTAAGCCTAAAGGTAACCCCCGAACAGCTCAGAGCACACCTTGAAAAATGCAAGGAAATGCCTGTTGCCCTTTACATAACAAGTCCCGATTATCTGGGAAATGTTTCTAATATCAAAGAACTTTCGGCGCTTTGCAGGGAATTTGGCTTGCTTTTGCTTGTTGACAACGCCCACGGTGCATATCTGAATTTTCTTAAAGAGTCTGCTCACCCCATAGCCTTGGGTGCAGATATATGTTGCGACTCTGCTCACAAAACCCTGCCTGTGCTTACAGGGGGCGGATATCTTCACATAAGCAAAAATGCCCCCGAAATCTTTATAGAACAAGCCGAAAATGCAATGTCGCTTTTTGCTTCTACAAGTCCCTCTTATCTTATTTTGCAGTCTCTTGATATGGCAAACAGATATTTAGCAAAGGGCTATAAAGAAAAGCTTTCGGCTTTCACAGAAAAATCACAGAATATTAAAAAAGCCTTAACCCAGAAGGGTTATACTCTTTTTGGCGATGAAGTTTTGAAAATAACAATCTGTGCCAAAAAGTACGGATACTTAGGCACAGAGCTTGCAGAAATTCTTAAAGGCAAGAATGTAGTCTGCGAATTTGCCGACAAGGACTTTTTAACTCTTATGCTTACTCCCGAAAACGAGGAGGACCTCAATGAACTTAAAGACGTCTTGCTCGGTATAGAAAAACGTCAAAAAATAAACGATGCTCCCCCTTGTGTAACTGTACCCAAAAAAGCTATGGGCATAAGAGATGCACTGTTTTGCCAAAGCATTGAAGTAAATGCAAAAGAGGCATCAGGTAAAATTTTAGCAAGCTATAACGTAAGCTGTCCCCCTGCTGTGCCCATAGCAGTTTGCGGCGAAATTATAGACGAAAACGCCCTTAAGGCTTTTGAATATTACGGTATAGAAAAATTAAGAATAGTTAAATAAAAGGAGGCGATTTATATGGTACAAGGCATGGCTGACATTGCCATAATAGGCTTAAGAATTCTTTTGAGCTTTTATGCTGTATTCATTGTGTACCACATTTTCGCCTCAATGCGGCGTCACAAACGCCCCGAAAAGCCTTTGCTTATGCTTTATAACCGCCGCTTCGACATTAAAATCCCTGTACTTTTTTGGGAAAATTCCATAGGCAGGTCAAAAAGAAGCGATATCGTTATTGAAGACGGCACAGTTTCCAGAAATCATTGTGTGCTTTTAAGGCGAAAAGCAGGCTGGTTTATAAACGACACTGGCTCAAAATCCGGCACAAAGGTAAACGGCAAAAAAACCTTTGGCAGGACTCAGGTTTTTATTGATGACGTCATAACCGTAGGCGGCACCAGCCTCAAGCTTCTTCGCGGCGAGGAGTACGACGAAGACATAAGACCCTCTTGGTTTTTCTCAAAGGCTTCCCGAAAGCCTTCGGTTTCTTCAGCTCTTTTGCTTATTTTAGTAAATCTGTTTCACCTGTTTATGACGGCTGAAATCTGCATTACCACCAACTCTCTTAACACAAACGCCCTTCTTATTTTTGGTGCAGTAACTGTGTTTTCTTGGGTGATTTATGCCTTTTCTTACGGAGTATTTTCCCGAAAAAATTTCGAGCTTGAGGCTCTTGCCTTGTGGCTTACGGGATTAGGCTCACTGCTTTTGGTAGAGCAGGATATGTCAGACGCTTTGGTTCAGGTTGCCTCTGCAATTATGGGTGCAGTGCTTTATATGGCGATGCTTATGTTTATAAAAAATCCCGACAGAGTCATTAAATGGCGTTGGGCAATTATGATTGCGGCTGTGGGATTTTTAGCAGTAAACCTTATTTTCGGCACCATTGAATACGGTGCGGCAAACAGAATTTACATCGGCGGCATATCCGTACAACCCTCTGAAATTGTAAAAATAGCCTATATTTTCGTTGGTGCCGCCTCACTGGATTATTTGCAGACAAGGCGAAATTTTCTTGAATTTATTATTTTTTCTGCCCTTTGTGTAGGTGCTCTGGCACTTATGGGTGACTTCGGCACAGCTCTTATCTTTTTCATAACCTTTATTGTTATTTCCATTACCCGCTCAGGGGATTATAAAACCGTTATTTTAGCACTTGTAGGTGCTACCTTTGCGGTGCTTCTTGTTTTAAACTTCAAGCCTTACATTGCCGAGCGTTTCTCAATCTGGGGACACGCTTTAGACGACCCTTATAACCTTGGCTATCAGCAGGCAGGCACCTTAACAAGCATTGCCTCAGGCGGACTTTTCGGCACAGGCGTGGGAAGCGGCAACCTCAGATATTACGGTGCCTCTGAAACTGACCTTGTGTTTGGAATTGTTTCTGAAGAAATGGGACTTATCATTGCAATTACCATTGCTATTGCTATCTGCGGACTTGTTTTTTACGCCCGTGCTATGACAACCCGAAGCCGAAGCACTTTTTATTCTATTTCTGCAACCTGTGCGGCTACTCTTTTGCTTACTCAGATGTGCCTTAATATCTTCGGCTGTACCGATATTTTGCCTCTTACAGGCGTTACACTTCCCTTTGTAAGTGCAGGCGGTTCATCTATGCTTTCCTGCTGGGGACTTTTAGCCTTTATTAAGGCGGCAGATGAACGAACCTACAAGGCGGGTTAGCCACCCGCAGGGCGATTCGCCTTTGGATAGGTTCATATAAAATAATGCTTTTATTAACGGCGGGTTGAATATTTTCTTTAACAAAACGGTGAATTAAAATGAAAAAAACTATGTCAAGAAGCGTAATATCAATTATCTTAGCCCTTGCCTTTTTGCTGGGGCTTGGCTTCTTGTGTGTAAAATATATGATTGACGCCGACCTTTGGGCAGCTCAAAGCTACAACCCCTATATGGTTTCGGGTCAAGGCTTGGCAAATGCAGGCGACATTTTAGATAGAAACGGCGTAGTCCTTGCCACGAGTGAGGAGGGTAAGCGGCTTTATCACGAAAACGAAAGCACCCGAAAGGCTATGCTTCACTCTGTAGGCGACGGCTCATATAACATTGCAACCGCCGCCGAAACCGCTTACCGCGATAAGATTTCAGGCCACAGTAAAATATTCGGCTACGGACTTCCCGAAAGCTTAAAAGGTAAACATAATCTTACCCTTACCCTTGACTCTGACGTGTGCACCGAGGTTTACGAAGCTTTTGAAAACAGAAAAGGTGCCTGCTTTGTTTACAACTACAAAACAGGCGAAATTCTCACAATGGTAAGCACTCCTACCTATGACCCTTTAAACATTCCCGAAAACATCGAGGACGGCTCATACCTTAACAACTGCATTTCCTCAACCTACACCCCCGGCTCAATTTTTAAAATAGTAACTGCCGCCGCAGGCTTTGAGCACATAGAAAACTACGAAAACAAAACCTTCACCTGCGAAGGCGAAAAGAAAATAGGAAGCTCAAAAATAACCTGCTTGGAGGAGCACTCCACCCTTGACCTGAAAAACGCCTTTGCATACTCCTGCAACATAGCTTTTGGCGACTCGGCACTTCTTACAGGCAGAGAAAATATGCAGAAAACCGCCGAAAATATGGGCATTAACAAAAGCTTTCGAATCGGCGAGGTTTATACCGCTCAGGGTAATTTTGACGTAAAAAAAGCCGACGACATTTCCCTTGCTTGGTCGGGCATCGGCCAGTATACCGACACCGTAAATCCTGCCCAGATGGCAATCCTTTGCGGTGCAATTGCACAGGGCGGCGAGACACGTCTTCCCCACTATGTAAAGGGTGAAAATTCGGGCAAAAGCGGCAAGCTTTTAAGCGAGGAGGTTGCACAAAACCTCAACGACCTTATGAGATACACAATCTCTGACTACTACGGCGACAGTATGTTTGAAGGCTTAACCGTTTGTGCCAAAACAGGCACCGCTGAGGTAGGCGAGGATAAATTACCCAACGGCTGGATGATTGGCTACAGTATTGACGAGGACGCTCCCCTTGCCTTTGCGGTTGTGGTAGAAGAAGGAGATTACGGCTTTTACAGTGCAGGCCCCATTGCAAGAGTTGCAATGTTAGGCTGTGCCGAAAGCTTAAGAAACTGAAAAGAGGTTTTCCGTACTGAAAACCTCTTTTTTATATATTTCGCTTTATTTTTTAATTAATATGTGCTACAATTAACTAAATGTATTAAAATGGCTTAATATGTAATTTTGATAGATATGAAAGGAAGAGTTATATGGGACTTTTAAAAACCCTCTTCGGCGACTACAGCAAAAAGGAAATTAAAAGAATCAAGCCTCTTTGCGACAAGGTGCTCTCTTTAGAGCCTGCTTATGAAAAAATGACCGACGCCGAGCTTAAAAATCAGACAGTGCTTTTCAGAGAAAGGCTCTCTAAAGGCGAAACCTTAGACGATTTACTCCCCGAAGCCTTTGCGGTTTGCCGTGAAGCTTCTTGGCGAGTTTTGGGCATGAAGCATTTCCCCGTTCAGATTATCGGCGGTATTATTCTTCATCAGGGCAGAATTGCCGAAATGCGTACAGGTGAAGGTAAAACCTTGGTTGCTACCTTACCTGCCTACTTAAACGGACTTACAGGCAAGGGTGTTCACATTGTTACAGTAAATGACTACCTTGCAAAGCGTGACTCTGAATGGATGGGCAAGCTTTACCGCTTTTTAGGTCTTACCGTTGGCCTTATTATCCACGATATGCCGGGCGATTTAAGAAAAAAACAGTACGAAGCTGACATTACATACGGCACAAACAACGAGCTTGGCTTTGACTACCTTCGTGACAATATGGTGGTTTACAAAGAGCACCGCGTTCAGCGTAAGCATATTTTTGCAATCGTTGACGAGGTTGACTCAATTTTAATTGACGAAGCAAGAACCCCCCTTATTATTTCGGGCAAGGGTGACAAATCCACCGACCTTTATCAGAAAGCCGACTCCTTTGCAAAACGTCTTAAAAAGCACGTTTTCACCGAAGTTGACAACAAAGAAAATATGGAAGATTTCTTTGCTGAAAACGACATCGACTACATAGTTGACGAAAAAGCAAAGACCTGTACACTTACTCAGATTGGTGTTAAAAAGGCAGAAAGCTACTTCTCTCTTGATAACCTTACAGACCCCGAAAACTTAACCTTACAGCACCACATCAATCAGGCAATACGTGCCCACGGCATTATGCACCTTGACATCGACTACGTTAACAAAGACGGCGAAATCGTTATTGTTGACGAGTTTACAGGCCGTCTTATGTACGGCAGAAGATACAACGAAGGTCTTCATCAGGCAATTGAGGCAAAGGAAGGCGTAAAAATCCAGAACGAAAGCAAAACTTTAGCTACAATCACCTTCCAGAACTACTTCCGCCTTTACGAAAAGCTTTCGGGTATGACAGGTACAGCCATGACCGAGGAGCAGGAATTTAAAGAGATTTACGAGCTTGATGTCGTTGAAATCCCCACCAACAAGCCCTTGGCAAGAGTTGACGAAAACGACTCTATCTACTTAAACGAACAGGCAAAATTCAATGCCGTTATCGAAACAATTATAGAGTGCCACGAAAAAGGCCAGCCTGTGCTTGTAGGTACAATTTCCATTGAGAAATCCGAGCTTCTTTCAAAACTTCTTAAAAAACGCGGCATTGAGCACAACGTGCTTAACGCAAAGCACCACGAAAAAGAAGCCGAAATCGTTGCTCAGGCAGGTAAATTTGGTGCCGTTACCATTGCTACCAACATGGCAGGCCGTGGTACCGATATTATGCTTGGCGGTAATGCCGAATTTATGGCTAAAAACAAAATGCGAAAAATGGGCTACACCGACGAGCTCTTGGCAGAAGCCACAGGCTTCGGCGACACAGACGACGAAGAAATTTTAGAGGCAAGAAAGACCTTCTCAGAGCTTAACGCTCAATTTAAGGAAGAAATCAAAGACGAGGCAGAAAAGGTACGTCAGGCGGGCGGTCTTTACATTATCGGCACAGAACGCCACGAGTCACGTCGAATTGACAACCAGCTCAGAGGACGAAGTGGCCGTCAGGGCGACCCCGGTCAGAGCCGTTTCTTCCTTTCTACCGAAGATGACCTTATGCGAATTTTCGGCGGCGACAGAATGAAAATGATGATGACCCGCCTTAATGTTGACGAAAATATGCCTATCGAAAACAAGATGATTTCAAACATCATTGAAAGCTCACAGCAAAAGGTTGAGCAGCGTAACTTCGGTATCCGTAAGAACGTTCTTCAGTACGATGACGTTATGAACCGTCAGAGAGAAATTATTTATGGTCAGCGTAATCAGGTTTTAGAGGGCGAGGATATTCACGACACCATTATGAAAATGGTTGAGCAAACCGTTGAGGGTATGGTTGATACCTATCTCGTTGGCGACAGCAAGGACTGGAACGTTGTAGGTCTTAAAGAATACTACAATGGCTGGCTTATTACTGAGGAAGGCACTCCTCAGTTTTTCGGCGGCGATATTAAGTCAATGAGAAAAGACGAGGTTAAGGAGCTCCTTTTAAACCGTGCAAAAGAGCTTTACAAAGAAAATGAGGCTCTCGTTGCTGAGGAAACTATGAGAGAAATGGAGCGTGTTTACCTCCTTAAATCTGTTGACACCTACTGGATGGACCACATCGACAATATGGAAGAATTAAAGCAGGGTATCCGCATGCGAGCTTACGCTCAGAAAGACCCTGTGGTTGAATTCAGGCTTGAGGGCTTTGATATGTTTGACCAAATGATTGAGTCAATCCGTCAGGACACTGTTAAGCTTATGATTGTTGCTCCCAAAAAGGTTCGCGAAATCCAGAAAAAGCAGGAAGAAATGGAAAGACTCCGTGCTGAGGCAGAAAAGGCAGCGGCAGCCGCACATCAGGTAAACCTTAACAAAGAAGACGCACCCAAAGTAAACCCCGTAACCTTTGCCATTAAACGAGAGCAGGTTGCAAAGCCTACAGAGTTTGCAGGCGACGGTACACTTTCCACCAACCGCACAGTGGTTAAGGGCAAAAAGGTCGGCAGAAACGACCCCTGCCCCTGCGGAAGCGGCAAGAAGTACAAAAAGTGTTGTGGCAAAGACGAATAAAGTAACAAAGGACTGAACACTTCAAAAATGTTCAGTCCTTTTTTTGTTTATATTAATATCATCTGTAAGTCCTATAAGGTAGTCTGCCGATAAATTATAAAATTCACACAATCTTTTTAAGTCATCAATTTTCAGCTCGGCTCTTCCTGCCTCTATATGATTATATCCTTGCTGAGATTTTTGTAGCACAGCCCCTATTTGAGCTTGTGTCAAATCCCTGTCCTCTCGGACAGCCTTAAGCCGCAAACGATAATCCATACTATCATTCCTTTAAAGTTACTGAAAAAATAGTAACATACTCATACATTGAGTATTGACATTTACTCAATCTTTGAGTATTATATAAATAAAACAGAACCATTTATGCAGAATAAAGGAGCAGATTGTATGACATTTAATGAACTTTGGAACAGCGAAGATTTCTTTATGTTTTTTATGCTTGGTGTTGCTATAGTAGGAATCGCTATATTTATTATATCAATTGTAAAATACAACAACAGCAAAACATCATCAAATTATAATCGAGATTTTTTAACCTCTAACGAGAAAACCTCTACTAAAATTTGCAGAAACTGCGGATGTTACATAAGTCCATCCGCCTCAACATGCAGCAATTGCGGAACAGCCACAAAAGCGAAAATGCCAATAACAAACGCATCCAATGAGTGGAGATGCCCCAAATGCGGTAGAGTCAACCAGAACTACGTAGGCACTTGCGGTTGCGGTCAGATTAAACCTAAGTAAACACTATCCTTGTAGGGGGGCATCCCTCCCGAAAAGTTTAGCTTAAAAGAAGTGTTTCGGGAGCCAAGACGACTCCCCTACAATTAAACGTGATTTCTAAAAACACCGAGGACTGAACATTTCAAAAATGTTCAGTCCTTTTCTTTTGCAAAATCCCAAAAACAGAGGAAAAATATTTGCATAAATAATTGTAAAATCCGAATTTCTGTGGTAAAATAAACTGAATATTTGTTTTTATTTCTAAAGAAATCTTTTGTGAAAGGATTTGACAATATGAAAGTACGTACACGGTACGCCCCAAGTCCCACAGGCTTTATGCATGTTGGTAATCTTCGAACTGCTCTTTACGAGTATCTTATCGCCAAAAATCAAGGCGGCAGCTTTGTACTTCGAATCGAAGACACCGACCAAGAACGCTACGTTGAGGGTGCGGTTGACGTAATTTACAATACACTTAAGGTTGCAGGACTTAAGCACGACGAAGGTCCCGATATCGGCGGCGATTTTGGCCCCTATGTTCAGTCTGAGCGTAAGGATATGTACTTACCCTTTGCAGAACAGCTTATAGCTGAGGGCAAGGCTTACCGTTGCTTCTGCACTAAAGAAAGACTTGAGTCAATTCAGCAGGACAGTGAGTTTGGCGGTTACGACAGACATTGCCGCGATTTATCTCAGGACGAAATAGACAGATTGCTCGCTGAAGGTGTTCCCTACGTTATCCGCCAAAAAATGCCCTTAGAAGGCTCTACTACCTTTGTTGACGCGGTTTTCGGCGAAATCACCGTTGAAAACAGTGAGCTTCAGGACCAGATTCTTATTAAGTCCGACGGCTTCCCCACATATAACTTTGCAAACGTTATCGACGACCACACAATGGGCATTACCCACGTTGTTCGTGGTTGCGAGTATTTAAGCTCTACACCTAAATACAACCTTCTTTACGATGCATTCGGTTGGGAAATTCCCACCTATGTTCACCTGCCCCTTATTATGGGTAAAGATGCCGAGGGCAACGTGTCAAAGCTTTCAAAGCGTCACGGCTCCACAGGCTTTGAGGATTTAATTAAGGAAGGTTATTTGCCTGAGGTTATCATCAACTATATAGCCCTCTTAGGCTGGTGCCCCAAGGGTAATGAGGAAATCTTTACTTTAGCCCAACTTGAGAAAGAATTCTCAGTTGAAAACATCAGCAAATCCCCTGCAGTATTTGATTACCAAAAGCTCCAATGGTTTAACGCCGAATATTTAAGAGCAATGTCTGATGAGGAGTTTACAGAAGTAGCAAAGCCTTACTACGACTCCGTTTTCGGCGATACTCCTTATGACGGTGCTAAACTTACAGCTATCTTAAAGGCGCGTACCGTTCAGCTTACAGATATCCCCCAAATGATTAAATTCTTCAAAGAGCTTCCCGACTACGACAAAGAGCTTTTCGTAAATAAAAAGAGCAAGACAAATTTAGAAAACTCCCCCGCAATCTTAAAGACAGTTACAGAGCGTTTAGAGGCTCTTTCTGACTGGAATGCAGATGCTATCAAGGAGCTTTTAATGAATCTTGCTACCGAGCTTGAGCTTAAAAACGGCACCGTAATGTGGCCTGCACGAATTGCGGCTTCGGGTCAGACAGTAACCCCCGGCGGTGCAGTAGAAATTCTTGATATTTTAGGAAAAGACGAAACCTTAAGAAGACTTAACATCGGTCTTGCTAAGCTTTCCTGAAAGGAGACTTAAAAAATGAGTGATGATAAAAAGATATTAAACGAGGAAAGTTCTGAGGTTATGTCCTCAAACTTTATCCACGATTTTATTGACGAAGATATTGCCACAGGCGGCAGATATGAGGGCAAAAAGGTTCACACACGTTTCCCACCTGAGCCTAACGGCTATCTGCACATAGGACATGCAAAGGCAATTTGCATCGACTTCGGCACAGCCGAAAAGTACGGCGGTCTTTGCAACCTTAGAATGGACGACACCAACCCCACCAAAGAGGACGTTGAATACGTTGAAGCTATTCAGGAAGACATCAAGTGGCTTGGCTTTGACTGGGACGACAGATTTTACTATGCCTCCGACTACTTTGAGGATATGTATAAGTTCGCTCTTGAGCTTATCGAAAAGGGTTTAGCTTATGTTTGCGAGCTTAACGCCGAGCAGATGAGAGAGTACAGAGGCGACCTTACTACTCCTGCAAAGAGTCCTTTCAGAGACAGACCAATTGAAGAAAGCCTCGACCTCTTTAAGAGAATGAGAGCAGGCGAGTTTGAAGACGGCTCTATGACACTTCGTGCAAAGATTGATTTAGCCTCAGGCAACTTCAATATGCGCGACCCTGTTATTTACCGCATTAACCGTCTTCCCCACCACCGTCAGGGCACAAAGTGGTGCATTTATCCCATGTACGACTTTGCTCACCCCATTGAGGACGCTATGGAGGGCATTACCCACAGCCTTTGCTCCCTTGAATTTGAAGACCACAGACCTCTTTACGACTGGGTAATCAATAACGTTTCCGTTCCTGCAAAACCCAGACAGATTGAGTTTGCAAGACTGGGCATCAACAACACAGTTATGTCAAAGAGAAAGCTCAGAGCTTTGGTTGAAGAAGGCTTTGTTCGCGGCTGGGACGATCCCCGTATGCCCACACTTTGCGGCTTAAGAAGACGTGGCTATACTCCCCGTTCTATCCGCAACTTTACCGAGCGAAACGGCGTTTCAAAGGTTAACTCCATTGTAGAGTATGCTTTTTTAGAGCACTGCTTAAGAGAAGACCTTAACGAAACCGCTCAGCGTGCAATGGCGGTTGTGCACCCTGTTAAGCTTATTATCGAAAACTATCCCGAAAATTTAACCGAAGAATTTGAGGTTGAAAATAATCCCAACAGAGCTGAAGACGGCAACAGAACTATCACTTTCTCAAAAGAGTGCTATATCGAAGCTGACGACTTTATGGAGGAGCCTATCAAGGGCTACCAGCGTCTTTACCCCGGCAACGAGGTTCGCTTAAAGTCTGCCTATATCGTTAAGTGCACAGGCTGTAAAAAAGACGACGCCGGTAACGTAGTTGAGGTTTATGCTACCTACGACCCTGACACAAAGGGTGGCAACACTCCCGACGGCAGAAAAGTAAGAGGTACTATCCACTGGGTAGATGCAAATAACTGCGAAAATGCCGAGGTAAGACTTTACTCAAACCTCTTTACAGTAGCTGACCCCGACAGTGGCGACAAAAACTTCCTTGATTACCTTAACCCCGACTCACTTGAGGTTGTAGAAAATGCAAAGCTTGAGAAATCCTTAGGCAAAGCTAAACTTGGCGATTCATTCCAGTTTATGAGACTTGGCTACTTCTGTGTTGACAAGGACTCAAGCTCTGAGAAGCTTATTTTCAACCGCAGTGTATCCCTTAAAGACGGCTTTAAGAAGAAGTAAGATATGAAAACAGCAGTTATTACAGGAGCCTCCAGAGGCATTGGTGCGGCAATTGCCGTTTCCTTTGCCAAAAGCGGCTTTAAAGTAGTCATAAACTATAACAAAAGCGAGGAGCGTGCCCGCTCTCTTTGCAAAATTTTAAACGACACCTACCCCACCGAGGCAGTGTGCATCAAAGCCGACGTTTCAACTCCTGAGGGTGCAAAAAAGCTTATTTCGGAGTCTGTTTCCGCTTTCGGAGATATTGACGTTCTCGTTAACAACGCCGGCATCGCTCAGCAAAAGCTTTTCACCGATATTACCGATGAAGATTGGCAGGCTATGATAGCCACAAACTTAAGCTCTGTATTTTACCTTTGCCGCGAGGCTACTCCCTTTATGGTCAGCAAGAAAAGCGGCAGTATCGTAAATATAAGCTCTATCTGGGGCGAGACAGGCGGCTCCTGCGAGGTACATTACAGTGCCGCCAAAGCAGGAGTTATCGGACTTACAAAGGCTCTTTCTAAGGAGCTTGCACCCTCCGGTATTACGGTAAATTGTGTTTGCCCCGGTGTTATAAAGACCGATATGCTCAGCTCATTCACCGAGGAAGACTTAAAAGCTTTAGCTGATGAAACACCCGTTATGAGGCTTGGCACTCCCAAAGACGTTGCTGATGCAGTTTTCTACCTTGCAACAAACTCCGGCTTTGTTACGGGTCAGGTTTTGGGAGTAAACGGCGGACTTTACGTGTAAAGGGAGGATATTATGAAAAAAACTCTTAATATATTCTGGATAATTTCAGCGGTATTCTTAGCCTTAGGTGCTTTGTGGGGCGTTATCACCAATCTCTCAGAGGTTATGGACAAGGTAACGGTTTCGGGCATTGCCCTTATAATCTTCGGCGTTATAAGCGTACTTGCCGCCTTTACAGCAGGACTTAAATCGGCAGGCTCAGGCTGGCTTTTGTTTGACGGAATAATTTCCTTTATCTGCGGACTTGCCGCGGTTTTCTGGTATGTAGACGCCACCCTTTTTATGGTTGACCTTATCTACATTTTAGGCATTTGGCTAATACTGCTCGGCGTTTCTCAGGTAAGCAGAGCAAGCCGCCTTGGCAAAGCAAGCGCAGGAAAAATTCTTATGAAAATCACAGGCTATTTAGGGGTTTTAGGGGGCATGACCCTTTTTGTAAGACCCGTATATGAGCTTATGCCTTTTTCTCAGTACGGAATGTCTTTTCTGCTGATTACTGCCTCAATTATGGTAATTTTCCGCTCATTTGCAAAGCAAACTTCAAGAGGATAATTTACGCTCCCCTTAAAGGGGAGCTTTTGTTATATTTACTAAATAATGTATTTATATTTTTACAAAGCGGTCAATTGACATAAATATCAGCAGTTGCTAATATAAAATTAAAGAATAAAAGGAGGCAACCGCTATGAAAAGGTTATTTGCACTAATTCTTGCAGGGCTTCTTATGCTGAGCCTTTGCGCCTGCACAGACAACCCCGCCACGCCAATGGGCACAGAGGAACAAAAAGCAGCAATTTCCGAGGAGCTTCAAGGTACTTGGTACGGCCCAAATAATACACCTGAGCTTAATATTAACGCCGACGGCACAGGTAAGATTATCTATAATGGCGAAAACTTCGACGCCACCTTTACCGCCGAAGGAGACGTTTTTACCGCTGAATCCGAGGGCTACAATATCTCAGGCAACTACATCTTAGAAAATGATAAGCTTAAAATAACCGCACCCTTCAGCGGCAAGGACTACACCGTTATTTTCACCCGTACTCCCGTAACACTTCCCGAAGGCTCATACATTTACAATTACGAAGACACCACCTATGAAATCAATTTCACAGAGTGTACCGTCATTGTCTGTGTATTTCCGCCTGAAGACCATCCAACCCCCAAGAAGATTTATTTTGAATACGTAGAAGAAAACATTTACATTGTTCATCCCTATCCGCCCTATGACGGCGAAGGCCCCGACATTCCCATCCCCGAAAAGGTTGACACAGGCAAGCAGCCTCCCGAAATTACTATTGGCAACGGGCCCGTTGAAACTTACGAAACAGGCGACGACATAACAGGCACCTGGACCACCACCCAGGACGGCACCGTTTCTTTCTTCGGCGTAACCAATGCGACAACTGTTCCCATTACCTACACATTCAACGCCGACGGCACTGGCACTATACTTGCAATGGGCATTATTCCCGGAACTATGACCTACTCTGTGGAAAACGGTGTCTTCAACTTAACCGTTTCTATGCTTGGCGATACCGAATCAGGCACAGGCTACGTTAAACGTGCAGGCAATAAACTTTACGTTCAGAATTTAAAAGGCGAGATACAGGAGCTTACAAAGCAAGACTAATCATATTAAAGCAACGCCCTTGAACCAAAGTTCAAGGGTGTTTTTTTACACAACAATATTTACTTTAAACTCGCCGCGGCACTTGGGGCACCTTACGGTGTGCTTGCCTCGGCGCCTTTTTAGCCTGAGGGTTGCCTTACAGTATCTGCACTTTCTGTAACGGTGGGTTTTGATGTCTCTTATGCGGTTTTTCTGCAAAATAAAGAAATTCTTAACCCCATTCCATATTTTTTGAAAACGGCGGTTTTCAGCACTTCTTTTGTGCACGCTTTTTGAAAGGATACGAAAGGCTGCATAGCCCAAAATTAAAAGCTGAATTATATACAGCACCAACGATGCCCAATATCCCCACACAAAGAAATTGACGGTAGAAATAATTAATGTCAGTATCAGCAGGAAAAACGTGTAGGAATCAAAGCCGTTTCGCCCGTACATAAACTGTTGTATTTTCTGCAAAAAGCCCATTATAATTCTCCTTAAAACTGTTTAATTTATTGTATCACTCATTTGAGTCAAATACAATATCTTTTCGTGAACATTATGTAAACAACATATTTTGACATATACTCTTATTGTTGATATAATTATATGATACGGAGGTGCTTTTATGAAGCTTTCAGAACTTTTTTCACAATCAAAACCTACCCTGAGCTTTGAGGTTTTTCCACCAAAGGCACAGGATTTATTCGAAAAGGTAAGCGATGCCGTAAGCGAAATCGCTTCTCTTAAGCCTGATTATATGAGCGTTACCTACGGCGCAGGCGGAGGCATTAGCGACTTTACGGTAAAAATTGCTCAGGATATTGAAAAGCATCACAAAGTTCCTGCCCTTGCCCACCTTACCTGTGTTTCGTCAAGCAAGGAGCAAATAGAAAGCCAGCTTGCTCAGCTAAAACAGGCAGGCATAAAAAACATTCTGGCACTCAGAGGCGATATTCCCAAAGAGGGTCTTAGCAAAACAGGTGCCTTTAAATATGCAAGTGAGCTTATTGAAGAAATTAAAAAGCACGGCGATTTTTCCATTGGCGGCGCTTGCTACCCCGAAGGACATATTGAATGCGAAAGCTTGGACGAAGACATTAAAAACATTGCCAAAAAGGTGGAGGCAGGTTGCTCTTTCCTTACAACTCAGATGTTTTTTGACAACGACATTTTATATTCTTACATAGATAAACTCAGAAAAAAGGGCATTTTTGTGCCTGTTGTGGCAGGTATTATGCCTATTACAAACGCCAAGCAGATTATGCGAGCCTGCGAGCTTTCGGGCACGGTACTGCCTAAGCGTTTCATAAAAATTGCCGAAAGGTACGGCGACAAGCCTGCCGCTATGGCTCAGGCAGGTATTGCTTACGCCACTGAGCAGATTATCGACCTTTATGCAAACGGCGTTAAAAACGTTCACGTTTACAGTATGAACAAGCCTTTTGTTGCAAGAAAAATTCAGGAAAATCTTTCGGAGATTATAAATGATTAAATTAGCAGAAATCCCCTTTAATGAGCTCCACATAAAAAAGGCTGAAGCACTGAGATATGCAGGGGTTAAGGGTGAAGCAGACCCTAACACAAACGAGCTTTACCAAAGAGCTTTGTCTCTTTTAAGCGAAGTTCTAAAGCCTAAGGCTGTTTATAAATGTGTTGATGCTTTTTACACCGACAAGGGCGTAATTATTGAAGGCGAAGAAATAAAAAGCCTGGGCCTTAAAAAATTTTTAAAGAGCGAGAAGCGTGTAGCTCTTTTGGCGGCAACCGCAGGACTTGAAGCTGACAGGCTTATTCTCAGATATTCTATGGTAGAACCCTCTTTAGCCCTTATGATTGACGCTGTTTCAGCCGCAGCTGTTGAGGCTCTTTGCAACAAGCTTTGCAAAGACTGCTTTAAAGGAAATGAGCAGGAGCGTTTTTCGCCGGGTTATTCGGATTTCCCCATAAGTTACCAGAAATCTATTATTAAGGCACTTTCTGCAGACTTGAAGATTGGGCTAACCCTGACTAATTCGCTTATGCTTGCCCCCTCTAAATCGGTTACAGCGGTAATACCGCTGAAAGGATGTACGGATTATGACTTTTAAAGAAAAACTTTCAAAGGATTTTATTATTTTTGACGGTGCAATGGGCACTATGCTTCAGGCAAAGGGTCTTGGAAAAGACGCCCTGCCCGAAACCTACAACGTAACTCACCCTGAGGTTATTGAGGCTATTCACAGAGAATACCTTGAAGCAGGGGCTGACGTTATTTCTACAAATACCTTTGGTGCAAATCTTCTGAAATACTCAAATACTGAGCTTAAAGAGGTAATCGACAGTGCCATTTCCTGTGCACAAAAAGCCTGTTCAGATTTTAGCGACAAATACATTGCCCTTGATATCGGCCCTTTGGGAAGACTCCTTGCCCCCTTCGGCGACCTTAGCTTTGAAGAAGCTTATGAGATTTTCTCAGAAACCATACGCCTTGCAGAAAACCGCACCGACCTTATTATTATCGAGACTATGAACGACTCTTTCGAAACTAAGGCGGCACTTTTGGCGGCAAAAGAAACAAGCACTCTGCCTGTTGTTGTAAGCAATGTTTACGACGAAAACCAAAAGCTTATGACAGGCGCCTCTGCCAAAGCAATGATTGCTATGGTTGAGGCTTTAGGGGCAGACGCTATGGGTCTTAACTGCTCTTTAGGCCCTGAAAAAATGCTTGAAATATTGCCTGCATTTAAAGAATACAGCTCAATTCCCACCCTTATTATGCCTAATGCAGGACTTCCAAAGGTAGTTGAGGGCAAAACGGTCTTTGACGTTACCCCAAAAGATTTTGCAGATTCAATGAAAAAAGCCGCAGATATGGGTGCGCGTATTATAGGCGGCTGTTGCGGCACCAACCCTGAATACATAAGAAAAATAAAAGAAGCCTTAAAAGGAAAAACTCCAAAGGCTATTGAAAATAAAAACCATACCCTAATAAGCTCTTACACACATGCAGTAAAGTGGGGTCAGAGCCCTGTGCTTATTGGCGAAAGAATAAACCCCACAGGCAAAAGCCGCATTAAACAGGCATTCAGAGAAAACGACCTTTCTTTTATTCTTTCCGAGGGCATTTATCAGCAAAAGTCAGGAGCAGATATGCTTGACGTAAACTGCGGTCTGCCTGAAATTGACGAGGGCAAGGTTTTAAAAGACACAGTCAAAGCCTTGCAGGGCGTAACCGACCTGCCCCTTGTAATTGACACAGCAGACCCAAAGGCTTTGGAACATGCTTTGAGGATTTACAACGGCAAACCCCTTGTTAATTCTGTAAACGGCAAACAGGAATCTATGGACACCGTACTGCCCTTGGTTAAAAAATACGGCGGTGCAGTAATTGCCCTTACACTTGATGAAAGGGGTATTCCCGAAACTGCTGAGGAAAGAATAGAAATAGCAAAGAAAATTATAAATGAGGCGAAAAAATACGGCATCGACAAAAAGGATATTATAGTAGATGCCCTGACAATGGCTATAAGCGCCGACAAGAACGCCGCCAAGGTTACCCTTGACACCATTAAGGGTATTAGCGAAATGGGTGTTAATACCGTTTTGGGCGTTTCAAATATTTCTTTCGGTCTTCCCCTTCGCGACAAGGTAAACGCTGAATTTTTTGCTTTGGCGGTGGGTGTTGGTCTTAAGGGCGCCATTATGAATCCCCACTGTGATCAAATGAAAGACGCCGCCAAAAACCCCAATCTGAGCTCTTACGACACCTTTGCAGAGGATATTATCGAAAAAGTTATGGGCGAGCAAAGCTCAGCTTCGCCCATAGCAACGTCATCTCACAGTCTTACCTTAAAAGAGGCGATTGAAAACGGACTTTCTCAGAAAAGCGGCGAAATTGCCAAAGCACTTCTTGAAAACACAGACCCCTTAGACCTTGTAAAAACTGAAATCATTCCCGCCCTTGATAACGTTGGCGAAGGCTTTGAAAAGGGTAAAATTTACCTGCCCACGCTTTTGATGAGTGCCGAGGCGGCAAAGGCAGCTTTTTACGAGGTAAAGGCAAAAATTTCTTCCCAAGGCACAAAGGCTACAAACGGCAGACGCCTTGTAATTGCCACAGTTAAGGGCGACATTCACGACATCGGTAAAAATATAGTGAAGCTTCTTTTAGAAAACTACGGCTACGAGGTTATTGACCTTGGCAAGGATGTTGCGCCGGAAATTATAGTTGACGAAGCTATCAGAAACGACGTTAAAATGGTTCTGCTTTCTGCACTTATGACCACCACCGTAACCTCTATGGAAAGCACCATCAAGCTCATAAAAGAAACCTCCCCCCACATAAAGACTATGGTAGGCGGAGCGGTACTGACCGATGAATATGCCAAAATGATAAACGCCGATTTTTATGCAAAGGACGCTATGCAAAGCGTACGCCTTTGCGACAAATATTTCAGCAACCTATAAAAAAATTCCCGAACTCAGGTTCGGGAATTTTTGTTAGCTTACAGGTTTGTAGTAAATGTCGAGAATAAGCTCAAGCATACCCTGCTCGTCTACCACATATTCGGCGTATTCGCCGTTGTGAATAACCTCACCGGGGACTTTTCTGAAATCCACCTCAGTACCAGAGGTAACCACAGTGTAGGCAAGTGCCGAAATTTTTGAAGGGTTCAAGTTTGTAACGGAATAGTCCTGCACAATGTTAAAAAGAGTTACAGGCGTTGTAAGGTCTTTTTTGGTCATGGCAATAGCCTGTTTTGCAAAGCCCTCAAGGTAAGTAAGCTGACGGTCCATTCTGTCGGCACTTGATTCAAGAATGCTTACCTCTCGATACTGCAAAAACGCCCTTGCCTGGTCCCCGTAAAGGGTTACGGTTTCGCCTGCCCTGCCAAGACCCATACTGTGGTAAAGATAATCGTCAACAAGGGTTACCGTTACTCCGCCTACTGCATCATTAAGCTCAGCAATTGCGCCAAGCTCAACGGCAAAATAAGAGTTAACAGGCAAATTGTAGAAAAGCCTTTCAACAGCACTCACCGTATTTTCACAGCTTGCCTCCTTGCCGTCGCCGTAAGCATAAGCAAGACAAAGCTGAGCTTTTTGTGTACCTGTATAAGCACCGTCGGCAGAGTAAACGCCTATGTCGGAATAAATATCACGGGAAATACCGATAACGTCAGTCTTGCCTGTTTTGGTGTCCATAGCCACAAGGTATAGGGCGTCTGCCTGTCCGCCTGTGCCTATGGTTTCATCCTCAAGACCAAAGCCTTCTCGTTTGTCAATGCCCATACAAAGAATTGAAGTCATATTGCTATTATAAGCATAGGTTGTGCCTTTGTACGAAATTGTGTTCTTGGCGCTGTCTACGAAAACACCTGCATTTTCTATTACAGGGGCAGTCATATCCACGTCTTTGTTTACAAGTTGGGACATACCCGCCTGCTTAAGCAAAAAGAAAACGCCTGTTGCCACCGCCATTAATAAAATCAAAACTGCCAGAACTATGCTTAAAACAATAATCAGCTTTTTCCACCAAGGCTTTTTACGCTTTCTTTTAGAACTTACCTCTTTAACAAAGTTATTTTTAGAGGAATAGGACTCTGTGGTGTTGTGGTTTTGCGCGGAGCTGAAAATAGTCCTTCGCCTGCCGTGGTATTTGGTAAATATATAATCGTCGTAGTCTTTTTCTGACGCTTTTATATCTTTATTTTCAAAATCACTGTGTTCGTTGGTCATCAATAAGCACCCCCTGTACCAAGAATCTGAGGCTGGAATTATAATCGTGGCAAGTGCTTAAGGTAAGGATTTTGCTATCAAGGTCAAGCTCAACGCCTTCTCTTACCATAGCGTTTGCCGAATGAGGATTAAGACAATCCTTAAGGTACTGCTCATAAACCTCGTCGTCATAAAACTTAAAGCTGTTCATAATATGCCTGTCGTCAAAATCGTAAGCGGCAAAAACCTTATAGGTTAAGATATGCCCCGGTATATAAACGTAAATGGTGTCATTTTCCTTGAAAAAATCGGGGTCGGAAAACTGATGAAGCCCTGCAAACATAGAGCCGTCAAGCATATTGTGGCCGTATAAAACCGTTACCCTCTCAACAAAATATTTTGTGTTGTGACGCTGAGAGTAAATTGTACCCGCAAAGTCGTAGTTGCCCATATAGTCGCGGTGCAGGTAGTAGTTGTCGTCTTCGTTACTGCTTTGAGCAACAGGATAATCTATAACAGTATTAGGGATTTTAAGCCAAGCATAAAGGTCAGAATTAATTTCTTGAAGCTCTTTAAAATCAATGGGATTTTGAGGCAAAACCTCCTCGGTACCCGAAGGCTCGGTTTCGCCTGATGCTACGGTAGCAGGTGCCGTAGTGTTATAAACCTGAGGCACCTCAGGCTTACAGGCACACAAAAAAACCATACACACCAGTATTAAAGATATTAAAAAAAGAAGCTTTTTCATTTAAATACCCTCTTAAATTACAATACACTATAATTATATACGATTAAAAAGGCATAGTCAAATGAAAAAACGGAAGTGGCAACCACTTCCGCTTTATATTAATCGTATCTGAAAAAACCTATCTTACTCTCTGTATTCATAATGCCGTAACAAGTAAGGGTTTTAGATGTGTTTTCATCTAAAGGCATCAAGGCAGAACACCAACGCAAAAAGTCCTCAGGGAGTTCATCAATGGGTGCGTCGGGTGTATAAAGAACAAACTCCTTGCAGTCCTCTATTCCTCTGGGCTCTGTAACTATATATTTGATTGCACCCTCTGCCCATTCTTCACCAATAGGTTTTTCGGTAACAAGCTCTGTCAGAGTTAAATAATATGTATAATCGTTATCGCCTTTTTCTATTTCAAATTTTCCGCTGTATTTACAATCATAGCTAAACGCATTGTAAGGTTGTTCGTCTGTACTGCTCTGCATATCGGTATCGTGAAAAATACCCTCAAAACTGCCGTCGCTGTTCAGATTTAAAATATTTCCCCAGGCACCTGCACCACTTGCAAAAATGTACTTACCCGAAAAATCATCGGAAGATTTTTCATTTGATGAAGTCGGCTGTGTTTCTGTTAAAGCAACAGTTTCTTTTGCAGGCAAGTCCTTGCCCTTAGAGCAAGCTGACAAAGCCAAAACAAAAACTGCAGTTAATAAAATGCACAATACTTTTTTCATAAAAAATCCCCCGTTTAATTTATTTCTTAATTAAATACTACTGCCTCTGTCTAAGTTTGTCAACAAAAAAATAATGACACTTTTGAACCCCAAAAGTGTCACTAAATTTACTAATTTATTAATACTGCTTGCCCCAGTAAACCATGTGTTTTGCAGGCTTACCGCAGCATACGCAGGTATCTGCAAGGTGCTCTTCCTCAAAGGGAATACAGCGACTCTTAACGCCGCCTGTAACGTCTTTAAGCTTTTCTTCGCACTCTTTATCGCCGCACCACATAGCCTTAATAAAGCCGGGCTTGTTCTCGGCAATATCCAGAAACTCCTCAAAGCTTGTGGCAACAGAGGTTTTTTCCTGCATATTCTTAAGTGCCTTTTCGTACATAGCATTGTGTACAGCGTCTAAAGCCTTCTGAACTTCCTCAGCGAGGTTATCGAGAGATACAAAAATCTTCTCTCTGTTATCACGTCTTACGATAACGCACTGGTTCTTCTCAATATCCTTGGGGCCAAGCTCAACGCGAACAGGCACACCCTTCATTTCATATTCAGAGAACTTCCAGCCGGGAGCCTTGTCAGAAGCGTCAACCTTAACTCTAAAGTCCTTTTTAAGAGTATCGGCAACCTCGTAAACCTTATCAAGAACGCCTTCCTTATGCTGAGCAATGGGAATAATGGCAACCTGAATTGGGGCAACCTTGGGGGGAAGCACCAAGCCGTCGTCGTCGCCGTGAACCATAATGATTGCACCAATCATACGTGTGGAAACGCCCCAAGAGGTCTGGTGGGGGTAGTGGAGCTTGTTGTCTCTGCCCTGATATGTAATGTCAAAGCTCTTTGCAAAGCCGTCGCCGAAGTAGTGAGTTGTACCGCCCTGAAGAGCAACGCCGTTGTGCATCATAGGCTCGATAGTATAAGTTGCCTCGGCACCTGCAAACTTTTCTTTCTCGGTCTTTCTGCCCACAACTGCAGGAATAGCAAGGGTTTCGCGGTAGAAGTCCTCGTAAACCTTGAGCATCTTGAGGGTTTCGTCAATAGCCTCCTCAGCAGTTTCGTGCATTGTGTGGCCTTCCTGCCATAAGAACTCAGAAGTTCTGAGGAAAGGTCTTGTGGTCTTTTCCCAACGAACAACGGAGCACCACTGGTTGTAAAGCTTAGGCAAATCTCTGTATGTGTTGATGATTTTTGCATAATGCTCGCAGAAAAGAGTCTCGGAAGTAGGACGAACACAAAGTCTTTCTGTAAGTTTTTCGCTGCCGCCTACAGTAACCCAAGCACACTCAGGGGCAAAGCCCTCAACGTGGTCTTTTTCTTTCTGAAGAAGGCTTTCGGGAATAAACATAGGCATATATACGTTTTCAACGCCTGTTTCCTTAAAGCGTCTGTCTAAATCCTTTTGGATATTTTCCCAGATACCGTAGCCGTAAGGGCGGATAACCATACAGCCCTTAACGCCCGAATAATCAACAAGCTCTGCCTTTTTTACAATGTCGGTATACCATTTTGCGAAATCCTCGTCACGGCTGGTAATAGCCTCTACCATTTTTTTATTCTCTGCCATAAATAGCACCTCACTTATCATATACCTTTTTATTATACATACATCTCGCTATAAATGCAAGCCTAAAAGAAAACAAGCCGAGGTTTCCCTCGGCTTAAAAAAGTTTTTAATCAGTTATTGCTCTCAATGTAAGAAACAAGCTCTGCGACAGTTCTGATATTCTCGATTTCCTCATCGGGAATCTCAATCTCAAACTCGTCCTCAATAGACATAAGAAGGTCTACAACATCAAGTGAATCTGCGGACAAATCTTCTTCAAGATTTGTGTCCATTGTGATTGTGTCCTCCTCAACATCGAACTGCTCTGCAAGGATAACCTTAACTTTTTCAAAAACCATAAAATTTTGCCTCCAAAAAGAATTTGCTATAAATTATCTTCGTGTCATACCGTTAATTAATTACTCTGCCTTGGGTGCGATTGCCTTGTATACAAGAGCAGCAAGCACGCCGCCTACAAGAGGAGCAACAATGAATACCCAAACATTTGAAAGGGCTTCGCCGCCTGCGAAAATAGCAGGGCCCAAGCTTCTTGCAGGGTTTACGGATGTACCGGTAAAGTGAATACCGAAGATATGTACAAGTGTAAGTGTAAGTCCGATTACAAGACCTGCAACCTTACCGTTCTCTACTTTAGATGTAACACCTAAAATTGCAAGAACAAATACAAAGGTAAGTACAACTTCAATAGCCAAAGACTTAATAACGTCGCCGTTATAAAGGCCGTTAGCACCAAAGCCGCAATCAAAACCTAAGAAGTAGCCTAAAAGTGCAGCACCGGCGATAGCACCTAAGCACTGAGCTACAACGTAGCCCACAAAATCCTTAACACTCATTTTGCCAGAAACAAGCATAGCAATTGAAACCGCAGGATTAATGTGACAACCCGAAACATTACCGATAGAGTAAGCCATTGCAACAATTACAAGACCAAATGCAAGGGCAGTAAGCAGATATGCAACATTGGGGTCAGTGGTTGAGCAACCTACAGCAGCCGCTGTACCGCAAGCAAAAAGAACAAGTACCAGGGTGCCGATAAATTCAGCAATATACTTTTTAATGCTTTCCATAAACGTATCTCCTTAATTAATAGTATGCAACAAACTAAGTATGACACTGTTGCTAAAAACATATTATTGGTAAATCCTTACTTTGTCAATAGGTTTTTGAAAAATTGACATTTTTGTCATTTTAGTTACCCCGATATGTTGATTTTAACAAGCTTTTAAGGTACAATTTTTATCATATTCGGCTAAAGAAGGTGTTTTTATGAAAAAAGGCTTGGTTTTAGAAGGCGGCGCAATGCGAGGTATGTTTTCTGCCGGGGTTATGGACGTGCTTATGGAATCAGGAATAGAATTTGACGCCATAGTTGGCGTTTCTGCAGGAGCGGTTTTCGGTTGCAACTACAAGTCAAAACAAATTGGCAGAACTATCCGTTACAATATGAAATATATAAAAGATCCTCGTTACTGCTCACTTCGCTCTTTAATCAAAACCGGAGACTTGTTTGGCAGAGAATTTTGCTACGAAAAAATCCCCTTTGAACTTGACGTATTTGACAACGAAACCTTTATAAAAAACCCTACAGAATTTTATGTGGTTGCAACAGACATAAATTCAGGCAAAGCAATTTACAAAAAAATCGACTCTGCAAACAAAACAGGGCTTGAATATATGCGTGCCTCTGCCTCTATGCCCTTGGTTTCGACAATTATAAACATCAACGGCACAGAAATGCTTGACGGCGGCATCGCAGACTCTGTCCCCCTTGAATTTTTCATAAACAAAGGCTTTGAAAAAAACTTAGTTATCCTTACTCAGCCAAAAGGCTACGTAAAAAAGAAAAACCACCTTATTCCCCTTATGAGAATTTCCTTGAGAAAATATCCGAAGCTTATTGAGGCTATGGCTAACCGTCATATTATTTATAATAATCAAACAGCTTTTGCCGAAAAAGCCGAAAAAGAAGGCTCAGCCTTTATTATTAGACCCTCTGAAAAGCTTACCATAGGCAGACTTGAAAAGAATCCCGAAACCTTGAAAGCGGTTTATGAGCTCGGCAGACAAGAAGCCGTAAAAAACTTGGATAAAATTAAAGAATACCTGAAATAAATAACCAACCGCCTCTTGTGATTTTCCACAAGTGGCGGTTTTCTCTTTAATATTACTTTACTTTTTCTGCAGGGCTTCGTTGGCTTTTCTGGCATTTATCTTCATAGAAATCAGGCTTGAGCCGTAAAGCAAACCGTAAACAATTACGAAAATGATAAGCAGATATCCGAAGCTTCCCTTGTCTGCATAGCCGTTAATGGCACAGGTGCCCACAGTTATGCCAAAGCATCCTATGCAGTGAAGCACCGTTGCAAGTATAAAGTTAAGCCTGTCGTTGCCAAAGGTAACAACCGACATAACACCAAACAACGCAGACGCCACAGCCCACACCAGAATCTCCTTTATTGTTTCGTTAAATCCGCCCATAGAAATTATACAGATAAGTGTTATGGGAATTCCTACGCCAATGCCGATAAGGCAAGCAAACATAATCTTTCCGAATAAACCGTTTTTATTCATATCCATACCTCCAAATCAAATCTTGCTTTTGAACTCTTTAAAGTATTTGCGGGAAATTGTAAGTATCTCTTTGCCCGATTTCAGCTTTAAGCTGTAATTGCCCGAAAACTCCGCCTGAACCGACTTTACAAAGTCTATATTAACCAAAGTACCTTTATTGATTTGGGCAAAAGGCTCACTTATGAGTAACTCTTTAAGCTCATAAAGCTTTTTCTTTGAATCAAAGATGCCCGCAGTAGTAACCACCTGCACTTTGCTGCCTTTTGCCTCAATATAAACAACCTCAGAAGGCGAAAACAAAAACTGCTCATCTTCCTTAAAAAGCATAAGCTTTTTTGTATTACCGCTCAAACCCTTAACGTATTCAAGTATCGCCACAACCTCAGGAGAGGTAATATCACCTCGTATTAAAACCTCGGTTTCAGTAACATTTGCCAATTCAAAATTAACCTTCATTTAATAACCTCCAATAAGGAAATTATACCTTATTTAAAAGCAAAGCTCAAGGGTGCAGAAAAATCTCTTCTGTTGTAAAAATCAAGAGTAATGTTATTTTTGTCGTAAACAATACTCCACTGAGTCTCATCTTCGTACGACACACTCTTCATACACTCTGCCATACTTTCTTTGCTGTTTACATTATTCTTCATACTTTCAATTTTTTCAAAACGGTTGTGAGATTCTTCATTTCCCACACCATACTTTTCACCCTCTGATAGGTAATGATTTGTAACTGTATCCGTTTCGGTCACAATCATCTCTCCTCCAACATATTCTACAACCACAGATTTACCCATAGCATCGCTTATGGCAAGGTGATGTGCCATACCGATTGACGAATTCATATCATGCTTTTGCAACAGTTCAATTGCCTCGTCGACATTTGCAGCTTTATCAAGCAAAAGCCTAATTGCAGAAGTTGTAGTTAGGTCGGGCTTTTCAGAGTTCTGATGTGTTGCCTCGTGGTCACCTGCAATTAAATCTGCAATGCAAAGACCCTTTTCGTTCATACCATCAAGGGGAACGTAAATCGCGGCAATTGACATATATTTACTTTTAAAATCCTCTGGTGCAAAACCAGTCCCAAAGCCTAAAAAGTCAAGCCATGTGGTAGAGTAAGACTCATATCCATCAGAAGGTTTTGTGTGAATAATCATTGCATTACCGTTTCCAAACCAATCGTAATTCCTACCCATCAGGTTGTTTACACTCAGTGCACTGCAACCAAAGTTAAGCTCTACATCTTCACGCTCAGGCTTATAAAAGCCACCTGACATAACGGTGATAATGTAGTTCGCCATTTCCTCTTCAGAAGCGGCTCCACCCTGAGAAAGAAAACCGTCAAAGCCATAGTCACCCTCAAAATCCATATAATAAAGGCTTTCATTGATTTTTTTAACGGAATTTGCAGCTTCTATCTTATCACCGAAAATGTACCACCCCATACCTGCCGTTACCAATGTAACAACCAAAACTGCTGATGTAATTACAACTAAAATTTTACCTCTCTTTTTCATAGCCATACTCCTTTTAGGTTAATCCTCGAATTTTGTTTGCGTGGAAACTGTAATCATTATATTTTTTAAATCTATTTTTGTCTCAAAATTTAAGGTGAGTGGTACTTTTTCGATGGTAAGATGTGCTTTTTTAAAGGTAAAAATATCGTAACGCACTCAATAGCTTTCACATATTATGTAGTAAGTCTTAAGTAAAGGAGAATTAAGTTGGATTTTTCGGATATGAAAACCAAAATCTATTCACAGAATGTTTTGCTCAACGGCTGTGGTGAGGACAACCGTTGCACTTGCAATAAATGTACAGGCTCTTGCTTTGCCTCATGTACCCCCGGCCCTATGGGGCCTCAGGGTCCTGTTGGACCTCAAGGCCCTCAGGGAGAGGCTGGCCCCGTAGGTCCTCAAGGACCTCCGGGTGCCACAGGACCTCAGGGTGCTCAGGGGCCGCAAGGACCACAAGGTCCCATTGGTGAAACAGGCGCTCAAGGCCCACAGGGCGTACAAGGCGTTCAGGGACTTCAAGGACTCCAAGGTCCCGTTGGTGAAACAGGTCCTGTTGGCCCTCAGGGTCCTGCTGGTGAGACTGGTCCGGTAGGTCCTCAGGGTCCCGTTGGCGAGACAGGTCCCGTAGGTCCTCAGGGTCCCGTTGGCGAGACCGGTCCTGTTGGCCCTCAGGGTCCCGTTGGCGAGACAGGTCCCGCAGGCCCTCAGGGAATCCCCGGCGGGGTGCTCAGCTTTGCTGATTTTTATGCACTTATGCCTCCCGATAACGCCGCAACCGTCGCACCGGGCACTGACGTAAGCTTCCCTCAGAACGGTGCAATCAGCGACACCAATATCACAAGGCTTGGCGACAGCTCATTTAGCCTTGCTGACATCGGAACTTATCAGGTATATTTCAACGTACCTGTTGACGAAGCCGGTCAGCTTGTGCTGACGTTAAACGGTGCAGATTTAGACTACACCGTTGCAGGGCGTGCTACGGGAGCCTCTCAGATAACAGGAATGGCACTTGTAGAAACAACTGCTGAAGACTCTGTTCTGACCCTAAGAAACCCCGCAGGAAACGCCGCCGCTCTGACAATTACACCACTTGCAGGCGGTACAAGACCTGTTTCGGCACATCTTGTAATCGTTCAAATAAGCTAAAAAAAGACTGCTCTTAAGGCTAATCTTAGGAGCAGTCTCATTATTTTTATACCTTTGCCTCCATCAATCTTGCAAATGCAAGGTCAGCACTTACAAAGTAGCTTTCCTCACCTACAAGGTCTGTAACGCCGGCGCGGTCAAGGGTTAATTTTGCACGTTTTGTCATACCGCAAAACATAACCGCAACTTCTCTTTCCTTAAGGCTTTCTACCATTTCAAGCACAACCTTCGCACCTGCAACGTCAATGCTGGGCACTCCCCTCATAGACAAAAGAACTGTGTGGCTGTCAGCCTTTACTTCCTGAAGCTTCTTTTCAAGCTCACTGGCTGAAGCAAAGTAAAGAGGCCCTGTAACATAAGCTACCTGAACACCTCTGAAGTCCTCTTTTTCGCAGTCGATTTTGCCCTTAAGCTTTTCGGGGTCAACGTCTGAAAAATGCACCGAAACATGCGCAGACTGTGCCATATACATAATCGCAGAGTAAAGCACACCTAAAACGATTGCGATGGTAAGGTCGAACAAAACGGTACAAATCATTGTAAGCAAGAACTGGCTTATGGAGGTTTTGAACTTGTGCTTAAAGATAAATTTAATGTCGTCCCACTCGTTCATCTTAAAGGCGGTAACCATAAGCACCGCCGCTAAAGCTGAAAGGGGAATTTTTGACATAACGCCGCCAAGTAAGAACATCGCCGCCAAAAGGAAAACAGAGTGAAATACGCTTGTAAGCCTTGTTTGCTCCCCTGATTTTATAGCAACAGAAGTTCTTGCAATTGCCGCCGTGGCAGGCACACCGCCTAAAAGAGGCAAAATCATATTGCCAACGCCCTGAGCAACAAGCTCCCTATCAGCGTCAAAAGGCTCTTTTTTCATTCGAGAGGCACTTGCTCCGCAGAGCAGGCTTTCAATAATCGCCAAAGCCGCAATGGTAAAAATGGGTGATGCAAGATTTTTAATCATATCAAGGTTTACCCCCTCAAGAGTAAGCCTTTCTGAAAGCAATAAAGTCTTGGGAATATCGCCGACAACTGCAACATTAAAGCCGAAAATCATCTGCACCGCAGTTGCAAGAACTATAGAAACTAAGGAAGCAGGGACTCTCATGCCCCATTTTTTTGGCCATAAAATCATAACCGCCATAGCTCCCACAGCAATTAAGGTTGTGGTAAGGTCGGGAGTAAAACCAAGCTTAAAGTAAGAGGCAATCTTTTCAATAATTCCTGTGCCTTCGCTTACTGTTCCGAAGAAATTATCCACCTGACCCATAGCAATTGTAATGGCAATACCTGAGGTAAAACCCATAATAACCGACGAAGGAATAAAGCTTATGAGCCTGCCCAATTTAAAAATTCCGCACAAAAGCATAATCACACCTGCTAAGAAACAGGCAATAAAAACGCCTTTAAGCTCGTAAGTCATAACAATTGAAATAAGCACCGCACTCATAGCGCCTGTCGGGCCCGAAATCTGGTAAGATGCACCCGAAAGCATACCAATAACGATACCTGCCACAATTGCAGTAACCATACCTGCCGCCGCGGTTGCACCGCCCGATACACCAAAAGCCAGAGCCAAAGGCAAAGCTACCGCACAAACCGTCAGTCCTGCCGTAAGGTCTTTTGTAAACTTCTGTACATTGTAACCCTTAAATTCAAGCTTAAGGTCACTTATGTACTTTTTCACCATACCCATATATAACCCTCAATCTTAATAAAATGAACAGGCTAATTATAACAAATATTTTTCTGATTTTCAGCACTTTTCGCCAAATCAATCGTAGAACTTTTACAGACTGAGGTTTTAAATTTTAGGTAAATTTCATAATACAAAAGCTCCTCTTAAAAGTCAAGAGAAGCTTCTAATTCTGTTATTTACCCAATTCACTTTCATTTACATTGGGATTGAAATATCTGTAGTCTTTTTTCTTGTCTTTATATACTATTGCTTTCTCGGGACAGCGGTGATAACACCCAAGGCAAGCAACACATTTGTCGGCAAACTCTACCCTGCCGTCCTTCACCGAAATATTGCCTGCAGGGCAAAGCTTAACACATTTTTCGCAAAGTATGCACTTTTCTGTTACACTGAAATCATCGGCAATTTTATGCCAGTTACCCTTATTCTCGTAGTAAATCTTTGCAAATTTTGCTTTGGTCTTAGGATAGTTTTCCTCGTCATTTCGGATTTTTTCAATTACCTTTGACACCAAATCAGGTGCTTTTTTTAGAATTTTCTTTTGATAAGCAAGGGGAACTGTAAAGTCCAAGGTATAATTTTCGGGCATTTTTACTGTGAAAACACCTTTTATGTCAAGACCGCTGTTCTTGGCGTGCTCATATGCAAGTCCGTCTGCACCAAATACCGCACCGCCAAAATTAAGCACAATATAAACAGGTACTGGTTTCGGCAAAGTAGGTATAAAATCAAACACATGCACAGGTAAACCAAAGGAATATATAGGCGATATTATAATAATTTTATCAAACTCTTCAGCATCTCCCTTGTATTTTGGGATGTATAGCACTTCACCGCCCAAAACACTTTGCATCTCTTTAGCAATAAAAAGACTGTTGCCCGTTGAGGAAAAATAAAAAATACCATTCATATTATTCACTCTCTTTTTTGCCTAAAGCTTTCTTAATCCCCTCCACCACACAGTAGAAAACAGGAATTGTAAGCAATATGAGCCAGCTTGGATGCCAGACTTGCATAAACATACCAACAGCCAGATATGCACCTACCGCCAAAACAGGAAAGGCAAATTTGCCTATGTCCTTAGCTTTAATTGCCTCAATAAGAGAGTAATACACAGGCACAAGGAAGAATATGAGCCAAGCTGTTGTCCATCCGCCCCAGATTCCTGAAAAACCCCAGCCGAGAAAAAGTGAGATAATTATAACAGGAAAAGGCATATAAAGCCAAAAGTAATAGGCAGGCTTTATTTCATGACGCTCACCTTTATCGTCAACGTAATATTTTTCGTCATCTAAAACGTGGACTTTTTCCTCGCCTTTGGTTACAACGTGAATACCCTCTTTAAAAGAAATATTCACCTTGTCGCCGTCTTTGGTGTTGACGTGGATACCATCCTTAAGGCTAACGTGTACCTCGTCTTTTTCAGGCAAAGCTTCTTCGGGCTCTTCTTTAGCGGTTTTAAGACCCAGCATTTCATCTAAAGATACTCCGTAAAGCTCAGCCAGTGTTACTAAGTTATCAGTATCAGGGGATGCCTCGCTCCTCTCCCATTTAGAAACAGCCTGACGCGAAACGCCGATTTTTTCTGCAAGTTCTTCCTGAGAAAGTCCTGCCTGCTTTCTATACTGTAACAATCTGTTTGCGGTTTCAATGTTCATAAATAAACCTCATCTTTCATTTTTGGTACGGGCAAATACTACCCCAAACACCAAAAAAAGACCATACATTTTAGTTTGAAACGCCGCAACTAACAGTTGCGACCGCTTGCCGCGGTGGGCAAATCGCCTTTGTAGAGGGATTTTTCAAAGGTAACCGTCATTGACGGCGGATTTATTATTTTTGGACGTTTATTTGTAGGAAAGGAAGTTTATCTCCAAATCAATAATATATAACCGCACTTCTTAACTGTTACTTATTACCTTAAATGTCAAGACCCTCGCATTCTTTCAAAAAGCCCATAAGCTTAGATAGAATAACCTCAACGCCACCTTCGGTATTGCTCTCAATATTAAGAGGCATAATGGGGTCGTGAACCGAAAGCCTTAAGAGGAACCAACCGTCGCCGTCATACTCACCAAAGGACACTCTTATGCCCTCGCGGTTGTCATCAGCAACATTCCAGCCCTTTTGAGCCTCGGCGTAAGCTGTAAGCTTTTCGATAACACTCTTGCCGTACCGGGCAAAGTCGGCTTCTTTAATCTTTATGCGGATTTCCTTTTCCTCTTTGCACTCCTTTAGGTCTTTGATTAAATCGGAAATATCTTTGCCCTCACGTCTTAACTGTGCCATTTTGATGATAATTTTTGTGCAAAGGTAGGCGCCGTCGTCAAGGAAATAGTTTTCCTTCATAGCGGCGTGGCCTGAGGTTTCAATTGCCAAGGGACAGCAAATGCCCTGAGCCTCAAGCTCAATCGCCTTGTCGATAACGTTCTTATATCCGCGGCGATATCTGTAATGCTTGCCGCCAAGATTTTTCTCGATAAACTCCTTAAGTCCGTCTGAGGTAATGGAGTCGGTAACGATTGTACCGCCCTCGTTCTCTTCAAGGGCAATTGCCGAAGCCAAAGCCACAAGGCGGTTGCGGTTGATTTCATTACCTTTGCTGTCTACTGCGGCACCGCGGTCAACGTCGGTGTCAAAAATTACGCCAAGGTCAGCACCGCTTTCAACTACAGCCTCTGAAATAGCCACCATAGCCACCTTGTCCTCAGGGTTGGGAACGTGGTTAGGGAACATTCCGTCAGGGTCAAGATATCTGGAGCCTGTGGTATCAGCACCTAAAACTTTAAGCACCTTGTCTGCATAAAAACCGCCAACGCCGTTGCCTGCATCAACACAGATGTGAAGTCCCTTTAAAGGCAACTCGTAGTCCTCGGCATTAACGCCTTTTTTAATAATATCACAGAGGATTTCTGCATATCTGTCCATAAAGTTGACTTTTTTCATCAGTCCGTTAAGTGCATCTACGGGAGCAAGACCTGCCTGAGCGTACTCTAAAATCTCAGTAATATCAGAGCCCTCTAAACCACCCTGACGTGTAAAGAACTTAAGACCATTACGATTAAAAGGATGATGGCTTGCGGTAATCTGCACAGCGGCGTCACAGCCTAATTCAACTGTAGTCATAAACATAGAAGGTGTAGTACTGAGACCGCAATCAAGGACTTCTATGCCGTAATCTGAGAGAGTTTTAATTACAATGCCTGCAATTCTTTCGCCCGAAATTCTGGAATCTCTGCCCACTGCTACCTTCATATCTGTAATTTTTTTGCTTAATTTATTGCCAAGAAAGCGTGCAAAGCCGCCTGCCATATTGCGAACTACCTCATCAGTAAGGTTAACAGGCTGACCCTCAACGCCCTCTGAAGCCACACCGCGGATATCGGTGCCGCTTTTAAACTGTTTATAAAAATCGTTTAACATAATAATACCGCCTTTTCAAAATATATCTTAATTGTAGCACAAAGAAAGTAAAACATCAACCTAACCTTACTAAAAATTGGCTTTGCAATGCCTTTTTAGGTGTCAAAGTCTAAGACTTACTCAAATTTGTAGAAACTGAACAATTAAATTTTAAAAAATCAAATTTTAGGTGTAATTTGACTATGCACAAAAAGTCGAAGCAAAATCGGCCAAGCAACCGATTGTGCAAATTATATAATTTTAGTCAACTATAATATGCAATTATTATAAGCTGTTTGACATTGTGCACAAGCATCTCGCTATTTATTTGTTGACTTTTACGAATTTCCTGCTATAATGAAATCATCAGGTAAGGTCCACCTGATAACAGCGAAACTCAAAATGTTCTGAAGTTCGTTGTTAAGGATAATGCCAAATGGTAAATGGCAGCACGAAAATTTTATAAAGGAGGAAATGCAAATGACATCAGTTATTAATTTGCACAACATCGATGTAGCTAAGTTCCTCGCCGTGCTCGATACTTGCAAAGGCAATGTCTACCTCGTAACAAGAGAGGGCGACCACCTTAATCTTAAAAGCAAGCTTTGTCAGCTCATTGGCTTAACCAAGCTTATCGAGGGCGGCAAGATCACCGACGCTTACATTCTGTGCGACAATAAGGAAGACGAGTCCAAGCTCTTCAGACTTGATTTATTCGGTGAATCAGCAACAAAGACTGCATAAATTACTTTTGTTTACTTCGTTTTCACGTTAATTTCAAAAAATCCTTGCAGAAACACCCTTGGCCTCGGTCAGGGGTGTTTTTGCATCCGTTAGCCACGGCGGGTTGGTTATGTAAAAAATAATCACGCTTGAAATCATCAATAAAATGTTTTATAATTAACTTTGCCTTTAATCGGCGGTCAGTTCGCAAAATCCTGACCCAAAATAAAACTACGAGAGGAAAACTTTATATGCAAAATAAAAAGAAACGAACCTTTTTTATGGTAGAGGCAGCTTTAATTGCGGCACTTTACATTGCCCTTTGCTACGCTCAGGAGCTTATTCTGCCCTCTTCTGCAACAGGTGCAATTCAGGTGCGAATTGCCGAGGCTCTATCAGTTCTTGTGTGCTTTACTCCTGCGGCTATTCCGGGACTTGCGGTAGGCTGTTTTGTCACAAACTTGCTGACTGTGGGCGTTATACCCACCGACCTTGCCCTTGGCACCCTTGCTACCCTTTTAGCTTCCCTTGCTGGCTATGCTTTAAGAAACGTAAAGTTTATCAAAATCCCTTTTCTCACCTTGCTGATGCCTGTAATCTTCAACGCTGTGATTATCGGTATGGAAATCGAAATTTTCTACATCGAAGGCAATTTCACTTTATCGGGCTTTTTAATTCAGGCAGGATTTGTTGGTCTTGGCGAGCTTGTTGCCTGTGTTGGTCTTGGAACCCCACTATACCTTGTGCTTAAAAAACTTGATATTTTTAATCAAAAAAACCTTCCTTAAAAAAGGAAGGTTTTGTTTTACCACTCAAGCTCAAGATAATAGGGTTGGTCAGCACCGTTTTCTAAACTGTCGCAGTATATATATCGGACTGTAAGATTTTCTTCGTCATAGGCGAAAATAAAATATTCATAACTATCTGTTGCTTTAGTGAAAGGCTCGTTGGGACCTTGGTATCTGAACAGGCAAGTATATCTGCCTTTCTTAATTACAGGGTATTTCCAATGTTTTGAGTCTTTTAATTCGTATTCTTCAAACAAAGCCTTTACACGGTCAACTTCTTTGTCGAATTCCTCTTTTTCAAGAGGCCACTGGGCATAAATATCGTAGGTGTAATCCATTACCTCAAAAAAGCGGTAGTAATAGCGCGAATCAAGTTCAATGTATTCCCTGCTTCCGTCCGGCAGTTTGACGCTTTTTCGCACATTTGCCCACAAGGGAAACAACTCTTGAAAAAACATACTTTTGTTTGCAAGGCATTCGGCATCGAATTTTCGATAATTCTTAATATCTGTGGTTATAGAACGATTATTAGTTGTTCCAAGTGAGAAGATAAAGCAAAAAGGTAAGCTTAATATGCAAAGTGCCAGTGCGATTATTTTTACTACACGTTTCCAAGTAAAATTTATTTTTGATAAAATCAAAACAGAAATAGAAGGGAGCAAGGAAAGGAAAATAAAAACATATAACAGAGGGTTTGTGTTAATACGGGGGTATTCATATTGCAGTAAACCTAACATAAAGGCAAATATACATAAAAATACAGGTAGCCATACGATAATGAAAGTAATGGTGGCCTTAAGTACAGAAAGGACTACTTTGCCAAAACTTCTTTTGCATGTTTCCTTCGGCATTGGTATAGCGGAGGAGTAAAGAGTTAATTGCTCTGCAAGCTCAAAAACCGTGTAAGGCTTTTCGCTATTCAGCCGAACTAAAACCGACAGCTTATCTTGATTTTCTAAAACCGCCTTTTCAATACGGCTTTTTACGTTTTCGATTATACTTTTACTGTTTTCAGGCGAAAAAATTATCTCTCGTATTTCTTCAATAGTAAAATCAAACTTTCTAAGGGTCGCTATACTTTTAAGCTCATCAATATCTTTCTCAGAAAAATCGAAGGTTTTTCTGCCAAGATAATTTTCGGTATAGTTGGGAGCAATGAGCTTTTGCTCGATATAGTAGCGGATTGTTCTATCGGTTAGTCCTGTTATCGCGCAAACTGCTTTGATTTTCATAAAAACTCCTCCTTTTTACCGAAATTATAAATATTAACGTAGGGTTAAAGTCAATAGATTCACTTAAAATATATCATAACCTAAGCCTTCTTGCAATTAAAAACGCCTGCTTAAAGCAGGCGTTGTCTTTTACTCAGCGAATTGGAGCTGGTCTTTCCACTTGTTTTTGAAAACCTCGAAAACAGCGTCCACAAGCTCTTCGTCTTCGATACCCTCAAAGGTTTCGTGCTCGTCGTCGATAGAAACTATTTTAAGAATAAGAACCTCACCCTCGGCGTCCTCTTCTTCCTCAACGGGCATAAGCACAAGGTACTCGTCGCCCTCGTAGTCTACAACGTCAAGATACTCAAACTCAACCTCGTTGCCAAGGTCGTCTTCAAGAACAATAATACTGCCCTCTTCTTCCTCAGGAGCATTGTCTTTAATCATATCTTCAGCCATTTTAAATTCTCCTTTTCTATAGTTATAGAATAACTCTACACTATTTTGGGTAAAAATGCAATATATATTTTGCGTTAATTCAATATATTATTTATTTTTGCAAGGAACTTCTGGATTGCAGTAACGTCGGATATTGTAATCCTGTTATCACGGTTTACGTCTGCATTTTCTGTATTCATATCCTCAACGGTAATAATATTTGCAAGATATTTCTGAATCAGAGTAGCATCTTTAATAGTGCGGTAATTATCATTGTCAGTGTCTCCAAGCTCGTACTGAACGTCTTCTTTAACATTAAACTCACAAGAACCGATAACTGCATCCTTAAGCTTAGGAACCTTTACACAAATATTATATTTACCTGCCTCAGACAAAGTAACAAATCTATTATCAGTTATATGGGCACCCTCAGGATTATCAACAGTAACGGCAATGTCCAAAGGCTCGCCTGTCCACTTGTCGCCATACTGGTCGTACCAATTAACAAAAGAGGCAATATCATATCTTACCCTAGAGCTATGACTGCCGTTTTTAAGATGTCTGAAATTAAGGATAATGTATTTGACATCCTGTATATCAAAATCAGCAGATGCGATTACTCGTTTTTCACGTGGAGTAATCTCCAACCAATCAGAGCAGCTTTCACTAAGGGTTCCGGGGTTAACAACAGCACGGATTTTGTATGTGCCGTCTTCAGTAAAGCTTATGCAGTTATTTTCATCAATGGTGGCACCATCAACATCAGCCTCTGTTTCCCAAGCTATCGGATAATTGTTAAGAGAGTTTCCGTCTGTATCCTTCACGTCTGCAAGCTGAGGAATATAAACAGGCTCATCACCTACTGTAGCAGTAATGGCAGAGTTGTTATTTGCGGTCAGAACAACTCTCTTCGTTCCCTCTCCTTTTACTGCAAAAGATACCACATAGGGAGGAATATCTTTAGCTGTTACTATGCCTGACTCTTTGTCTGCTGTTAACTCAATGCCGTCGTTGAGCACATACTGTACGTTACCAATGCCTGCAGCTTTGGCAATAACACTGTTTGATGCTTTCTCAACGTATAAAATATCTTCACTGCCCGGACACACTTCCCAATGGCCCATCTCTTTAAAATAGCCGTAATAGGGAACTCCGTTTTTGTTATATGCCATCATTTTTATCTGATTAAGACCAAAGGCACCGCCTACATCCATATTAAAGGAAACCGTTGCCAGATTTTCCGCCACAAAATAAGTGGGCAGATACATAGGTCTTTGGTCATAAACAATGGAGTTGTAGCTTTCGCTGGTATTATAGGCAGTTGCACCTGATGTCAGCATAGGAACCCTTTGGGCAATCTTATCGATGCTTTTATTGCAGTTGTTAGTTATTGTTGTGCTTATATTATTCCATTTAAGGCCTTCATTTGTAAGGTCGGTAGGTTTGGAACTTCCATCATGCTTTTTATAATACTTATGGTTGTTTCCGTTGGTGCCATCCCAACCGTTTACATCTTTATTTGTGTATCTTTTATAAAGGCTGTCGTAAGCGTATAAACCCTTAGTACTGTCACCATTTGTACCAAAAATTGTAGAGAAGTTGCTCTGTGTATAACCTGATGTACTAAAAGCAAGGACACAACCTTTATCAGCATAAACGTCACCGCTCATACTGAAAATTGCAACTTTGAAGGTAAGTGCTACAGGAACATCATAAGAAACCTCAGAAGTAGCTGTACCGTAGCCCTGCTCTACATAACCGACTGTCTGGGCAGGCATAGGCACGGAAACCACGTCATTAACACCAACCGAAGAAGAAAGAGAATTCTCTTCTGTATAAGCAGTCTGAAAGAACTCATTTGCTGTAAAAGAAAACTGGATTGTTTCTGTAACACCGCCAACTATAAACTTAAGTGTACTGTCAAGCTCTGTTTCGCTGCCAACCAGTTCTTCATAAGAATAGCCTTCTGTGTTTTCCAATGAGGTGCCTACAGTTGAGGTTGTAGTATTATTAAGGCTGATTTCCTTGTTAACGTCCATTGCAGAGTAGTTTTCTGTTCCAACAAAATATGTAACATCGTTGCTGCTTTCATAGTTTGTTCCTGCTACACCTGCAGCATGAGCAGCTTTGATAGAGTCATCCTGATCTCTGTATGCCTCTGCGTCGGAAATATACTCAAGATCTTCGTCTGCAATAATGGATAAATCAAAATCATAGAAAGCAATACCATAGGAATTATAAGTGAATTTCGCTGTGGCACCGGATCTTGATATGGAGGTTACTATATTATAAATAACATCGCGGGTTGTGTCATCCTTTAAATCCAGCAATGCATCGTCACAATTATCGCCCTGACCCAGAATATCTCCGGCGGAGCAGGTTTTGCGTTTGATTCTGTCAGCAATTTCTTCACCCATTTTATTTCTGACAGAAGACAGGGAGTTGGTAATAGTAAGACCTGTAGAATGGTAGTTGTCATTACTTACGGAGCCGTTACTCTTAGAAGAAGGATCTGCCAACAAATCTCTTACGTAACATTCATATTCATCGTTACCATGTTTCTTGCCAAACTGGTCAGCGTAATTATCCGCACATGTATATTTGCCCTCGTTTTCAAAAATAGCGGCGGCAATTGACGCCCAATCGTCAAGAATACTTATTGAGGTGGTGTCATCAAAGCTGATTTTCTCTTTCAGAATATTGTAAAGATAAACAGAATCAACGTCTGCCTCTTTACCGCCTGAACAATCGTAATATGTGTATGGGCTAAGGTTTATTCTCTTAATTCCTGTACGTATACCGTTATCGTCTGTGTAATACGTAACAATACCATCCTGCACTTCACCTGCAAATGCATTAAGCGGAAATGCAGTTACCATTACGCAAAGCAACAGGAAAGCCGCGATTAATTTTACACATTTCTTTTTCATATTATCACCCCGGATTTATATTTGACTAAATAAGAACTCAGTCTACAAAAAAATAGTATCATAGGATAACATAAATTTCAATACTTTGGGAGTAAATACAAGCTTTTATAAGAAACAAAAAGCGGCTACCCTTTCGGATAGCCGCTTAAAGCTTTGATATTGGATTTCAGATTTAAGGAAACCTTAGATTACTGAAATTACTCGTTGATAGCGATAACTGCGCCTGAACCAACTGTTCTACCACCCTCACGGATAGCGAAACGAAGACCTACTTCGATAGCGATAGGTGTGATAAGCTCAACATCCATCTCAACGTTATCGCCAGGCATGCACATCTCTGTGCCCTCGGGGAGGCTGATTGTACCTGTAACGTCTGTTGTTCTGAAGTAGAACTGGGGACGGTAGTTGTTGAAGAAAGGAGTATGACGGCCGCCTTCGTCCTTAGTAAGAACGTAAACCTGACCACGGAACTTTGTGTGGGGGTTGATGGAGCCGGGCTTTGCAAGAACCTGACCACGCTCGATCTCACTTCTCTGAACGCCTCTGAGGAGAACACCTACGTTCTCACCAGCCTCTGCGAAGTCCAGAGTCTTTCTGAACATCTCAAGACCTGTAACAACAACCTTACGTCTCTCGTCTGTGAGACCAACGATCTCAACTTCTTCCTGAGTCTTAACTGTACCTCTCTCAACTCTACCTGTAGCAACAGTACCACGACCTGTGATTGTGAATACGTC
>JAFQVY010000002.1 GCA_017407755.1 Clostridia bacterium
CCATAGTCCAAGGCAAGTTCTGTGCCTTCGATGATCGGTGCAAGTTCTTCAAGCTCGGTACGAATTTCCTGTTCAGAAGGACACACCTCAATGCCTGACTGCTTGAACATAGAGAGGCTATAATACTCTCTTGCCCAATTGGGATGCAGCTTCAAAAATTCCTCATTGGATGCATTGATGCCGAGGTTCGGATTGCCGTATTGGTCTTCCGTGTCATACACCATTTCGATGCTTCCGTCTTCCATAAGGATTTTCATACCTGCCTTGATTTCCTTGCCATTCTTATCAAAATACTGCATGGGACATTTCTCCTTTCCGATTTATTTACTCATCCTCATGGTTGGAGGAGGGAGTACAAAACAAAAAAGGAGGTTGCGCGTAAAATGTAAGCGCAACCTCCCAAGACATAAACATTTAACAATTAGAAAAACGAAAAAAGGGGCAGATCCTACGAAATAAATCGCAAAATCTGCCCCTAAAAGCCCAGGTATTTAGTTCAAGTCCTCCCCAAAGGTCGTTTTTGGGAAATGATATCTTTTGAATTCCACCTTGAAAAATGGCACGAAAAAACCCAGAAACCGTTGTGGTTTCTGGGTTTTCCGAACCGATATCTTTTTCGGTTCGCAATGTTGGTTGCGGAGGAAGGATTTGAACCAACGACCTCCGGGTTATGAGCCCGACGAGCTAACCAGGCTGCTCTACTCCGCGATATATTAGGATTCCTTTGAGGAACGTTATTTATTTTAGCATAGCAAAAAGCTTTTGTCAATAGCAAAGAGCTATTTTTGCAGAAAAAGCCTTCGATAAAATCCGACAAAGTTATTGACTATCCTGATAGACTATGCTAAAATGCTTTTAAAAGGAGGCATATTTATGAAATATATTTCTGCAAACAAAATCTCAGATTTCGTTTTTCACGATGCAGTTTTTGAGCTTACAAGTTTTAAAAACAACGATTTAACAGTAAGCGCACAACTTCTTAATATACACAAAACCGCTGAGCAAAACCCCTTTGATGCAGATATGGAAATTAACAAAGCAAAAATCACCTTTAAAAATTTTCGTATTGTTTCCTTTAAGGAAGGCGACTGCAAAACAAGAAACGAAAACGGCGAATGGGTAATCAAGAAAACTTTTGACACGCTTTACAGCAAAGAGGCTCTTGATGCCTTTATAAATGAATTTGAAGATTCGCTTACGGTTTATTATTTGGGCAAAGAAAACGAAAATGAATATATGATAGATGCCATGGGTGCCTCCCCCTATTTTACTGTAATTTTCGGTTGCAGTGATGTAATTATAGAGTGGGACGAATACCGAAAAAAGGCTTGGTATGAGCTTCACAGGCAATACAAATTCCCCGTTGCACTCGCAACCTTTGAGGGAGATATAAAAACCGACTTGCATATTATATGCCACGATGAGGACGTTTATTGTCAGGGTCAGCTTGAGAAAGCTCCTGTTATAACTGCAGGTCTTAAGTATAAAGATAAAGAAATATGGGGTAACGGCAAAGATACCTTGTGGGTTGACGCTATTGCTGATTTGCAAAAGAAACTGCCCGAAAAAATAACGCTCAAGTGCTGTCTTACCTGCCGATTCGGCAATATGTGCCCCTTTGGAAACAAAGCAGGAGAGGTGTTCTGTACCAAAGGCAAGTCTGTTTTCTCAAAGCAGGACGTGTGCAATTTATTTGATAACTCTGCGGATATGGAAAAGCTTTCCCGAAGCTACACCGACATTTGCGAAAATTTTGAAGCACAAACCAAAGAGCACTATACATACAACGACTTTTTATATCAGCTTGAAAAATAATCGAAATTAGAGTAACAAACAAGGGCTGCCTCGTTCTTTAATGAGGCAGCCCCTTATTTTATATATTAGCTTTTTTGGCAAGGTGGTCTTCGTAGTATTCTCTTGCCTTGTCAATAACCCTAAGGTCGTTTTCGTAGGTACAAACCCGCTTTGCATCGCTAAGCTTTACCCACGTGTAGCTTTCGATTTCAGATTCCTGAATTTTCACCTTGTTGCTTTTTGCGGCGGCAAGGAAGAACACAACCCTTTTGCGGATTTTGCCGAAAGGACAATAGTCGCTTATTTCACGGAAATTATCGAGAATTTCAACGTCAAGGTCGGTTTCTTCTTTAATTTCTCTAACGGCAGTTTCTTTCTCGTTTTCCCAAAGCTCAACGTGGCCTTTTGGAAAGCTCCAGAACCTGCCCTTTTGATTTTTAACCAAAAGTATGCTTGCTTCGCTGTCGTCTTTTTCTTTATAAAGAATAACCGCGCCGCAGCTTTTTTCGTAAAGACAACTGAGCTTTTCTATATTTAAGAATCTTACTGTGCTGAGCCTCTGCCTTATTTCGGGCTCATACATAATATCCTGCTTTTGGGTAACAACGTACTTTTCACTGCCGTCGCTCTGGGTAATTACGGCAGTAACAACGCCGTAAATATAATCCCCCACAGGCCTTCTTGAAAGAATATATACACGCTCGCCTGAGCACGCCTCGCTGGTTATATAACCTGAATACACGCCGCTTTTTTCATTTAAAGAGCCGTATATTTCGGCTTTAACTTCTTTGGATAACACTTTTATCTCTCCTCTCAGACGCCATTAATCAGCCGAATACATTTGATATTGAATCAACCTGAGAGGCAGTGTTTGCAGACATAGTATTGTTTAAGAACAATACTTCCTTGATGCCGTTGTCCTTTAAATACTGGTTAAGGTCACCGTACCAGTAGCGGTAGTCAATAAGGTGAACCTCGTCGTAGTTTGCAGAAAGGTAAGGGGCAAAGGCATTGGCAAAGCTGTCCTTAACCACGGCAATTTTTCTGCCTGTAGTGCAGTCGGAATGAATTACAAACTGTGCAGTATCACCCCAACAGAAAATGCCGTAGGTAAGCTCGCCTGCCGCACCGGCAGGATAGTAAACATCAACCGTTAGAGCTGTGCCGCCCTGACGCTCGTTCATAATTGCATAGGTATTGTTGGGCAGGCTGTAGTAGTCTACAGTATCGGTATTGTTTGAAAGCACTGAACTGCCCGTAGCAGTATAAAGAGAACCCAAAAAGCCGTCAACGCTTGATTTTTCGCTCTTTGTAATATCCATAGGAGTAAGACCCAAGGTTTCACAGAAGGCTTCATAGCCATAGTAAGCACCTAAGGCTGTCCAATGGTGGTCTGTACCGTAGAAAATATATTCGTTGCAATGCTCAGAAAGATTATTGTAGCAGTCAATGGGAGTTACTCTGTCGCTCAGATTATCTATTATATGTTTAATATTATCTGACTGAGAGTCGGTCTCTATTCCGCTTTTTATAAGTCTTTCGGGAAGTCCAAACTCAGTATGGTTGCCAACAACCATATTGTAAACCTTTACGTCCTTAGAAAGCTTATTGGCGTAGCCGTTAATGGCATCGGCGTAATATTTTGCCGCCTTGTTGCCGCTGTAGAACAGATTGAACGCCTTGTTGTTCCATATACAAATTGTATTTGTAGCCATTACCGCGTCACTTCCGTCGTCAATAACAGCAGGCTTAATATGCCCCTCAACAACAGGAGTTATGGCGGTGGTTTCTACCACAGTTGTTTCTGCCACGGTGGTTTCTACCGCAGTTGTCTCTGCCTCGGTAGGCGCTTCAGTTGTTACTGCGGCTGTGGTTTCAATAACCGCTACTTCGTCTTTTGTAGCTTCGTCAGGAGTAGCTGAGGCAAGGCTTGCAAAAAAGGGCACAAGCACAAAATAAGTAAGTGCCGCAATTCCTGCCACTACTAAAACTGCAGCGGCAATAATCAGTGCTCTGAACAGTAATTTTTTCTGAACCCTCTTTTTTCTTTTTCTGTGTTTTCGGTTTACTGTGTAGCTTGAGCCCACCATACCGATAAAAAATTCATCGTTTCCCCTTCGTCTTCTTCTCATGGCGTTTCCTCCAAAAAAATCCTTTTCCTTGCTCTGGCTGATGCTTTCAGACAGATTTAGACATTTATACATTATAACTATACAACAAAGAATACCGAAAAGGCAATAAAAGTAACCGAATTGTGATTATTTTCACCTTAAAAAAGTCGGATTGTAACTGTTTTTGAAAAAAATTTGCACATTGCGAATATATATGATAAAATAAATTTTATATTAAATGAAGCGAGAGGCGTTATTATGAACTATACATTTTCCCATAGAGTTAACACTCTTAAACCCAGTGCTATACGCGAAATCTTCAAGTATGCCGCCGACCCTGAGGTTGTGTCTCTTTCTGCAGGCAATCCTGCTCCGGACGCTTTCCCCGAAGAGGCTATAAGAGAAATTTCTGAAAAGCTTTTAAAAGAAAACCCCGTGCTGGCACTTCAGTACGGTCTTACTGAGGGTTATTTGCCTTTAAGAGAAACCCTCAAAAAATATATGACAGAAAAATACAACGTAAACTTTGAGGGCAACGACCTTATTATTACCTCAGGTGCTCAGCAGGTTATGGATTTGGTGACAAAATCCCTTGTAAATGAGGGCGACGTGGTTATTACCGAGGCACCTTCCTTTATCGGCTCACTTAACACCTTCAGAAGCTACAACGCTAAGCTTGTAGGTGTGGCTATGGACGACGACGGAATGAATATGGAGGCTTTGGAAAAAGCACTTTCTGAAAATGAAAATGTCCGCTTCATCTACACAATCCCCAACTTTCAGAACCCTTCTGGCATTACAATGAGCCTAACTAAGAGAAAGAAAATGTACGAGCTTGCCAAAAAGTTTGGTGTGCTTATTTTAGAGGATAACCCCTACGGCGAGCTCAGATATAAAGGCGAAAATCTTCCCAACATCAAATCCTTTGACGACAGCGGTCTTGTTATTTATGCAGGCTCCTTCTCGAAGGTTATCTCACCCGGTATGCGAGTTGGCTGGTGTATGGCTCCTAACGAAATCATTCAGAAAATGGTTGTTTGCAAGCAGGGTGAGGACGTTCACACAAATATGTGGTCTCAGGTAATTTGCAATGAGTTTATGACAAAATACGACTTTGAGGCACACCTCGAAATGCTACGAAATCTCTACAGAGAAAAACTTGAATATACAATGAACCTCTTAAAAGAAAACCTCAGTGAGAAAATCACCTGCACTGACGTTGAGGGCGGTTTATTTATATGGTGCACACTGCCAAAAGACGTTGATATGAACGCTTTCTGCCTTGAGCTTGTAAAGAACAAGGTTTGTGTAGTTCCCGGCAACGCATTTCTTACAGACGAAAAAGAAATTTCCCACAACTTCCGCATTAATTTCTCAACACCCTCAAACGAACAGCTTAAGAAGGGCATTGAGATTTTAGGCAGAGTTTCAAAAACACTTTAAGCGAGGATTTTTAAAATGGAAAATACAGCAGAAAAGAAAAAAATAGTTTACAGTGCCATTCAGCCTTCAGGCACAATCACCTTAGGCAACTACCTTGGTGCACTTAAAAACTGGGTGGTTATGCAGGAGGAAGGCACTCACAACTGCATTTACACTCTTGCAGATTTACACACAATCACAGTTCGTCAGGAGCCCGCAAAAATGCGTAAAAACGTTCTTGACGCTTACGCTTCAATCCTTGCTTGCGGTGTTGACGTTGAAAAAAGCATTTTCTTTATCCAGAGTCACGTACATCAGCACGCTGAGCTTGCCTGGATTTTAAACTGCTACACTCAGTTTGGCGAGCTTTCCAGAATGACTCAGTTTAAAGACAAATCCGCAAAGCACGCTGACAACATCAATGCAGGTCTTTTCACCTACCCCTGCCTTATGGCGGCTGATATTTTGCTTTATCAGGCTGACCTTGTTCCCGTTGGTGCTGACCAGAAGCAGCATATTGAATTAGCAAGGGACGTTGCAGGCAGATTCAACTCCATTTACTCCCCCACCTTTACTGTTCCCGAAGGCTTTATTCCCAAAAACGGTGCAAGAGTTATGAGCCTTCAGGACCCCACAAAGAAGATGAGCAAATCAGACGAAAATGTAAACGCCTGTGTTTCACTTCTTGACTCTCCGGACGTTATCCTCAAAAAGTTCAAACGTGCCGTTACCGACAGCGAAGCTCAAGTCCGTTACGGCGAAGGTAAAGACGGCATCAACAACCTTATGGGTATTTACTCCGTTGTTACAGGCAAGTCTATGGAGGACATCGAAAACGAATTTGCAGGCAAAGGCTACGGCGACTTTAAGGTAGCCGTTGGCGAAGCTGTTATTGAGGAGCTCAGACCCATAAGAGAAAGGTACGAAAAGCTCATTGCCGATAAAGCATATCTTGAAGAAAGCTACCGCAAGGGTGCAGAAATTGCAGAAAGAATGGCTCAGCGTACACTTGACAAGGTAATGAAGAAAATCGGCTTTATCCATAAATAAGCTAAACCCCACCGAAATTGGTGGGGTTCGTTTTATATTAAAGTAAAGTCTTTAATTTCCAAAATTGCTTTATCACACTTTGCTCCAACGGCTACAAACGCCATATCAGCATTTTCACAAGCCTTAAGTCCTGCTATGGAATCCTCGAAAACAAGGCAATCTTTAGCTTCAACTTTTAAAAGCTCAGCGGCTTTAAGAAAAACTGCAGGGTCGGGCTTTTTAGGTAAACCTAAGTTTCCGTCAGCAACAACTGAGAAATATTTTGTAAGCCCCACTTTTTTAAGCAGTTCTGTTGTAGTAGATGCCGAAGATGCAACGGCGATTTTCTTATCCTCTTTTTTAAGCTTAATAAGAAACTCCTCAACACCATTTATAAGCAGGCTTTTGTCCACATTTTTGCAAAGCTCCTTGAAATATTCGTCTTTGACTTTGCAGATTTTCTCGGCTTCCTGCTCGCTTATTTCTCTGCCGATTTTATGTGAGAAAGTATTTACAATATGCTTTCTGCCTGTGCTTTTAAGGGGCAGATATTCCTCCTCGGTTAAGGTACTGCCCAAATGCGAAAAGCCTTTGTTCCACGCTTTGAAATGCAGACTCTCGGTATCCATAACTACGCCGTCAAAGTCGAAAATATAAGCTTTGTAATTTTTTATATCAATCATAATTACCTCTTAAGGATAATTTTAAACCCCGCCGTTTATGAAACTGCGGGGTTTTATCAACGTTTTAAAGGCGGAATCGCCCTCAAGCGGCTAACTTGTCAGTATAAATCACCCAGAAAAGCCGCACCGATAAGACCGGCATCGTTGCCAAGACTTGCTTTGCAGATAACTGTCTGCTTGGGGTTGTGCTTGGTGTAACGCTCTTTCTCAATAATTGCTCTTAAGGGAGCAAGCAGGGTTTCGCCCTCGTTTGAAACACCGCCGCCGATGCAAAGCACATCAGGCTGGAAAATGTTGATTACATTGATAATTCCGCAGGCAAGGTAGCCGATATACTCGTCAACCACAGCCTTACCGCTGTTATCACCTGCTCTCATAGCATCAAAAGCAGTTCTGCCGTCAACCTTGTTGATATCGCCGTCAACGGATTTAAGCATATATGAAAAATCGGGTTTTTCCTTTAAAATAGCGTCCTTTGTCATATTGATAAGACCTGTTGCAGAAGCGTAAGCCTCCCAACAACCCTCTCTGCCGCAGGCACACTCTTTGCCGTCTTTAACAATTACCATGTGGCCAAGCTCTGCACCTGCAAAGTTAGAGCCTGAATAAATCTTGCCGTCGATAATAATACCGCCGCCAACACCTGTGCCGATTGTAATAGCAATTGCATTTTTAGCACCCTTTGCACTTCCTGCAAGGTACTCGCCGTAAGCGGCAGCGTTAGCGTCGTTTTCGATAATAACTTTTTTGCCATTAAGGCGCTCCTGCATCATATTTGTAACTGCCCAGTTGTGGAAGAAAAGGTTAGCAGAATATTCAATAATACCTGTTTCGGGGTTAACTGCACCGGGAACACCGATACCAACGGAGTCAACATCGTCTAAAGTAATACCTGCTTCATTAATTGCGGCTAAGGCAACCTCTGCCATAGAGTCGCAGATTTCACTTTCAGGGCGGGGAACGGCGGTTTTGCACTGTGCCTTTGCAACAATTTCATAGTTTTCGTTTACAACGCCGGCAACAATGTTTGTGCCGCCAAGGTCAATACCAAGTCTGTACATAAAAAATCCTTCTTTCATATTTACTACGCCTGTGCTCTCAGACGTTTAAATCCAATATAAGTATACCACACCGAAAGCCCGATATAAAGAGGGAATTTCAAGTTTTGAGTCTTTTTTAATTACAAAAATGTAATTTTAATAAAAATAGCAAATGAGTATTCGGGAGCATTTAAGAGTATTTTAAAGCATTTTGAAGATGTTAAAGGAGTAAATTAATTTTTTCTAAAAAAGGTGTTGACATTGGTTTTTGCCTGTGTTATTATACTGAGGCACGAAAAAAAGAAATATCAGGAGGTTTTTTGCTATGTCAACTTTTATGGCTAAAAAAGGCGAAATCGACCGCAAGTGGTATGTAATAGATGCAGCCGGCAAGCCCCTCGGTAAGGTTGCTGCTCAGGCAGCTACACTTCTTAGAGGCAAGCACAAGGTTACTTTTACTCCCCACGTTGACTGCGGCGACCATGTTGTTATCATCAACTGCAAGGATGTAGTTCTTACAGGTAACAAGCTCACTCAGAAAAAGTGGTACAGACACACAGGTTACGTTGGTCACCTCAAAGAGGTTGATTACAAAACACTTATGGCTACAAAGCCCGAAAAGGCTATGGAGCTTGCAGTTAAGGGTATGATTCCCTCTAACTCTTTAGGCAGAGATCAGATGCTCAGACTCAGACTCTTCGCAGGTGCTGAGCACAACCATCAGGCACAGAAGCCTGAGGCTTTTGAAATGTAAGGAAGGAGGACACAACAATGTACGATAAGGCACCTTATTTCTATGGTACAGGCAGAAGAAAGAGCTCTGTTGCTCGTGTTCGCCTCTATCAGGGTACTGGTAAAATTACAATCAACGACAGAGACATCGACGATTACTTCGGTCTCGAAACACTCAAACTCATTGTTCGTCAGCCTCTTGAGCTTACAGAGACAGGCGCAAAGTTTGACGTAGTTTGCAGAGTTGCAGGCGGCGGTGTTACAGGTCAGGCTGGTGCAATCCGTCACGGTATCTCCCGTGCACTTCTCCAGTACGACAGCGAAGCACTCCGCAGCGCACTTAAGAAGGCTGGCTTCCTCACACGTGATCCCAGAATGAAAGAGCGTAAGAAGCCCGGTCTCAAAGGCGCAAGACGTGCTCCCCAGTTCTCAAAGAGATAATTTTATATTTCTTATACAAACAAAAAACCCCGAAACCATCAAGGTTTTCGGGGTTTTATTTGTGCCTTATTTTATGCTTTGGTGCAAACCTGGTGCAAGTTTTATTTTGTAATCATTTCAGCAACTTTGCTATATGTACCTTCGGGCATTTTATAATATTTTTGGAAAGATGTCATCGGCATAGCAGTATAGACCATATAGTCGTTTTCGTGAATCCAAAAGACACCGTAAAAATGCTCTTCTGACACTGCAAGAGCATCAGATATTTCTGCTTTCGGCTCTTGGCTTAAAACGAGTAATGGCTCTCCGTCTTGAAAAGACAGATAAATATCATCTTGCTCGGTTCTGTCAACTTCAGTTTCCTCTGCCTTTTCCCATTGCTCCATTATGTATGTGTACAATACCTTTGCATTATCATCTTTTATGACAAATTCTGTTTCATGGTCGGTTGAACAAACACACTTGAAATCAACAATAGTAGAAACATCTTCGGGATATGTTACAATGGCATCATTATTGTTTTCCTTTGAACAACCAAACAAGGATATTAAACAAGCAACCACACAGAGCAAACCAATAACTCGCAACATTTTGTTATTCAACATTGTAATCCCTCCAATTTTATTTCCATCGGTTGATGGCAATGTCGTTCTCCTTAACTTCTTTTATGGTGTAGGTCTTATCACATTTGTTGCAACGAAAGACGGTCCTTATGAATTTGATATTCCCGACCATAAATCCATCGCCGTTTGAAAAATCATAGTTTTTTGCTTCTTCCGATTCTGAATTTACAATTGTTTCTGTTTTTGTTTTTTCTAAACGTTCATTACAATAGGGACAATAATGCTTTTTCATGCAAAAAATCGGGTGAGACCATTCGCGCTTTACACCATGTATTTTCATAAAGCTAGCACCTCGCTTTTTTCTTATTATAGTATAAGATTGTGAATTTTTCAATATTTTGCAATCTTCTTGAGTCATAACAATTCTTATTAGAATAACTATGACTCTTTGTCTTAAACATAGAGTAATTTAGGTTACACGATATAAATGGTACACCGAAAACTCAAAGAGATAATTTTATATTTCTTATATTACAAGCTCCGTTTTCACGGGGCTTGTTTTTTTATATGCAAAAACCGCAGGAGTATTCCTGCGGTTTCTTTTTTAATCGGTATCAAGCTTAAGCACAGCCATAAATGCCTCCTGAGGCACTTCAACAGTACCTAACTGGCGCATACGCTTTTTGCCCTCTTTCTGCTTCTCTAAAAGCTTCTTCTTTCGGGTAATGTCGCCGCCGTAGCACTTGGCAAGAACGTCTTTTCGCATTGCCTTAACGGTTTCTCTGGCGATAATCTTGCCGCCGATACAAGCCTGAATGGGCACTTCGAAAAGCTGACGGGGGATTTTATCCTTAAGCTTTTCTGCCATTTTCCTTGCTCTGGGGTAAGCTTTGTCGGCGTGGATAATAAATGAAAGTGCATCTACAACCTCGCCGTTAAGCATAATGTCAAGCTTAACAAGCTTGCTTTCCTGATAATCCTTAAGCTCGTAGTCAAAAGAGGCGTAACCCCTTGTTCTTGCTTTTAAGGTGTCGAAAAAGTCGTAGATAATCTCAGCAAGAGGAAGCTCATAGTGAATATCTACTCTTGCCTCGTCGATATAGGTCATACCCTTGAAATTGCCTCGTCTGTCCTGACAAAGCTCCATAATATTGCCAACGTACTCGGTGGGAGAATAAATATGAGCATTTGTAATAGGCTCCTCGGTGCTTTGGATAAGGGCAGGGTCAGGATAGTTTGTAGGGTTATCAATCATCTTCACAGTGCCGTCGGTAAAGGTTATGCGATAGCTAACAGACGGTGCTGTTGTAATAAGGTCAAGGTTAAATTCTCGCTCTAAACGCTCCTGAATAATTTCCATGTGAAGGAGGCCAAGAAATCCGCAACGAAAACCAAAGCCCAAAGCAACCGAGGTTTCTGCCTCGTAAGTAAGGGATGCATCGTTAAGCTTGAGCTTTTCAAGAGCATCTCTGAGGTCACCGTAGCGTGCACCGTCGGCAGGATAAACACCGCAGAAAACCATTGACTGAATTTCGCGGTAACCCGGCAGAGGTTCGTCGGCAGGGTTTGCGGTTAAGGTAACCGTGTCGCCAACCTTAGCGTCGCCTAAGGTTTTGATAGAAGCGGTAATGTATCCAACCTCGCCTGCTTTCAGCTCCCCTATAGGGTCAAGAGAGGTGGCAAGCATGTGTCCGCACTCAACAACGTTAAATACGGAGCCCGTCTGCATCAATTTAAACTCATCGCCAACCTTTATAGTACCCTCTTTAACTCTTACGTAAATAATTACACCCTTGTAGGAGTCATAGTAGGAGTCGAAAATCATAGCCTTTAAGGGAGCATTTTCGTCACCGGTGGGTGCAGGCACCATATTTACAATCTGCTCTAAAACATCGTGGATATTGATATTTGCCTTTGCTGAAATTTCGGGGCAATCCTCAGCGGGAATGCCGATAATATCCTCAATTTCGTTCTTAACCCTTTTGGGGTCGGCACTGGGCAAATCAATTTTATTTACAACAGGCAGAATTTCTAAGCCTGTGTCAACTGCAAGGTAGGTATTTGCAAGGGTCTGAGCTTCAATACCCTGTGAAGCGTCAACAACCAATACCGCGCCCTCGCAAGCAGCTAACGAACGGCTAACTTCGTAGTTGAAGTCAACATGGCCTGGGGTATCGATAAGGTTAAAAAGGTAGTCCTCGCCGTCGTCTGCCCTGTATTTAAGAGTAACAGCACGAGCCTTAATGGTGATACCACGCTCACGCTCCAAATCCATATTATCAAGAAGCTGACTCTGCATATCCCTCTCGCTTACTGCAGAGGTATGTTCTAAAATTCTGTCAGCAAGGGTAGATTTGCCGTGGTCAATGTGGGCAATAATGCTGAAATTTCTTATTTTATCCTGTGGAAAGTTCAAATTTCTCACCTGTTTCTGAAAATAAAGCTTATACATTAAAATTATAACATAGATTAAAAAAATTAACAATATATTTGCAATAAAAAACAGGCACCTCAAAGAAGTGCCTGCCTTAAATCTGAATTTATTACGCTAAAAGTATAGGGATTAAACGCAGCCCTGAGCCTTCATAGCCTCTGCAACCTTAATGAAACCAGCAATGTTAGCACCTGCAACCAGGTCGCCCTCCATGCCGTACTCCTTAGCTGCATCGTAGGAGTTCTTGTAGATAGCCTTCATAATGCTCTTGAGCTTCTCGTCAACTTCCTCAGCAGACCAGTTGTAGCGCATAGAGTTCTGGCTCATTTCAAGACCACTTACTGCAACGCCGCCTGCATTAACTGCCTTAGAGGGAGCAACAACTACCTTGTTCTCCTTAAGGAATTCAACAGCCTCGTTAGTTGTGGGCATGTTGGAAACCTCAACGTAGTACTTAACACCGTTTGCTACAATCTTCTCAGCCTCAGCCATACCTACCTCGTTCTGAGTAGCACAAGGCATAATAATGTCAGCCTTAACGCCCCAAGGCTTCTCGCCTGCATAGAAGGGAACGCCGAATTTGTCAGCATAATCCTGAACCTTATCACGGCAGGAATCACGCATCTCTAACATATAGTTAATCTTCTCGTCGGTTGTGATACCGTCCTCGTCGTAGATGTAACCGTCAGGACCTGAAAGTGTAACAACCTTACCGCCGAGCTCCTTAACCTTCTTAACTACACCCCAAGCAACGTTACCGAAGCCTGAAACAGCAACTGTCTTTCCCTCAAGTGTTTCGCCGAATGTGTTGAGCATCTCAACTGTATAGTAAACAGCACCGAAGCCTGTAGCCTCAGGACGGATAAGAGAACCGCCGTACTGTAAGCCCTTACCTGTTAATACGCCTGTGAACTCGTTCTTAAGTCTCTTGTACTGACCGAACATATAGCCAATCTCACGTGCACCTGTACCGATATCGCCTGCAGGAACGTCGAGGTTAGGGCCGATGTGTCTGTAAAGCTCTGTCATAAAGCTCTGGCAGAAACGCATAACTTCGCCGTCGGACTTACCCTTGGGGTCGAAGTCGGAACCGCCCTTGCCACCGCCCATAGGAAGGGTTGTAAGGGAGTTTTTGAAAGTCTGCTCAAAGCCGAGGAACTTGATAATAGATGCATTAACAGAGGGGTGAAGTCTGATACCGCCCTTGTAAGGACCGATAGCAGAGTTAAACTGAACTCTGAAACCGCGGTTAACCTGAACCTTGCCGTTATCGTCAACCCAAGGAACACGGAAGAAAATCTGTCTCTCAGGCTCTACGATTCTCTCTAAAACGCCTGCCTCAACGAGGTCGGGTCTCTTTTCTACAACGGGCTCAAGGGAGGTTAAAACCTCAGTAACTGTCTGAATAAATTCGGGCTCGCCGGGATTTCTTTTCTTTACTCTCTCCAATAAATCAAGGAGATATTCGTTCTTAAGTGCCATTTTTGTCACGGCTCCTTCAAATAAAAATTTTTCGCTATTTTAAGCATAGGTAGATTATACATCATAATAAGCTTAATTTCAAGAGAAAATATGAAATTTTTTCCTTTAATTCCTGCAAATTTTAAGGGTTTTTAGGCTTATTTTCCGTCAAAATGAATGAAAAAGCTAAAAATTCTGCACAAAATTGCAAAAGTATAAAATTAACAAAAGTTTTAAATTATTATTTGTAATAGTGCTTTCTTTGTGGTATCATATAAATAAGAACCAAATCAAAATCACAGGTGATATATATGAGAAAAACTAAAATTGTATGCACATTAGGCCCCGCCTGTAACGACAAAGAAACCCTTAAAAAAATGATTATGGCAGGTATGAACGTTGCCAGAATCAATATGTCTCACGGCGTTTATGACGTGGTTAAAAATCAGGTGGAAATGCTAAACGCCGCCGCCAAAGAATGCGGCAAAAACGTGGCAATCTTGCTTGACACAAAGGGCCCTGAGGTAAGAATAGGCACCTTTAAAAACAAAAGCGTTGAGCTAACCGCCGGCCAGAGTTTTGAGCTTTACAAGGAGCCCACTGAGGGCAGTGAACAAGGTATCAGCATAAGCTATCCCCGCCTTGTTGACCTTTTATACGCTGACAAAACCGCCGTTGGCAGACAGCTCTTACTCGACGACGGCAAAATTGTTATGAGCGTGCAGAGTGTAACAAAAGAGAAAATCACCTGTATTGTTATTCAGGGCGGCACCCTTTCAAACCGCAAGTCAATAAACATTCCCGATTATCATATCAATATGCCCTTCGTCAGTGCACAGGACAGAAAAGACCTTGAGTTCGGACTTTCTTTAGGCGTAACTTACGTTGCCGCTTCTTTTGTAAGAAGTGCTGACGACGTTATAACAATGCGCGACTTTATCGACAGCTTAGGCTACGAGGGCGTTGAGATTATCTCTAAAATTGAAAATCAGAGCGGTGTTGACGATATTGACAACATCATCAAAGTAAGCGACGGTATTATGGTAGCAAGGGGCGATATGGGCGTTGAGATTCCCTTTATAAAAATCCCCGAACTTCAGAAAACCATTATAAGAAAAGTTGTTTATGCAGGTAAGTATGTTATTACCGCAACCCAAATGTTAGAGTCTATGACCCACTCTCCCAGACCTACCAGAGCAGAAATCAACGACGTTGCCAATGCGGTTTATGACGGCACCTCTGCCGTTATGCTTTCAGGCGAAAGTGCCGCAGGCGAATTCCCCGTTGAAAGCGTTGAGACTTTGGCAAACATCTGTTATCAGGCTGAAAAGCACACAGAGTATCACATCTTAAAAGATGTCCACGGAAATATCGAGAAGAAAAACTCTTTCAGAGAAAACATCTGCAACGCCGCAAAAAACATTGCCGAAAATTTAGGTGCTTCTGCAATTATTGTTGAAAGCAAAACAGGCTCCGTTGCCCGTGCAATGGCAAGGTGCCGCCCCGACTGCGACATTATCGGTGTTGTAACAAGCATGGACGTTTGCAAAAAGCTCAGCCTTAACTGGGGCATTACCACAGTTTTAGGTAAAGAAATGAAAGAAAGCGACGACATCACCCGTCAGGCTATGGACAAGGCTATGGAAACCGGCATTGTTAAGAAGGGCGATACAGTCATTGTTATTTCTTCAAACAAAACTGTTCCCACCTCAGGCACAGATACGCTTAACATCAGAGTAATCTAACCTCTAAATAAAAAAAGTCCCCGAACAACATTGTTCGGGGACTTTCTTATTGTATAGTGAAAACCACGCGATAGTCGCGTGGTTCTAAAAAGGTTAACCGATAAACAAAAACCTCCGTCTGTGATAGAATTGAAGTGACCTGCCAGTCAACTTCAAAGAAAACAAACGGAGGATTTTTAAATGAAAAAAGAAAGTATAAATACAACGAGTAGTTTAGCACACACCAAATGGAATTGCAAGTATCATATAGTATTTGCGCCAAAGTATAGAAGAAAGGTATTTTACGCAGAAAAAAGGTATGAGATAAGAGAGATACTGAGACAGTTATGCCAATGGAAAGGGGTAGAAATAATAGAGGGAGAAGTGTGCCCCGACCACATACATATGTTGGTGAGCATCCCGCCCAAAATGAGTGTTTCGGGATTTATGGGATATCTTAAAGGAAAAAGTGCATTGTTGATATTCCAGAAATGGGGAAATATGAAATTTGCGTACAGAAATCGCGAGTTTTGGTGCAAGGGATATTACGTAGATACCGTGGGTAAAAATACTAAAGCGATAAAAACATATATAGCAGATCAGTTGAAAAGAGATCAGGAAAGTGATCAATTGAGTATGTTTGACCCACGGGACCCATTTATGGGTAGTAAGTAACAGTTGCATGGCTGGCAGGCCAACAAAAAACGCACTTGTGCGTAGCCAGTAATATTAGGGCTATGCCCGAAAATGAAATACCCCCCGTTTTACGGGGGGATATTTATTCAAGCTCGAAGGCTCCTGTGTAAAGTTTGTAGTACTGACCTTTCTGCTTAATAAGGTCGTCGTGAGTGCCTCGCTCGATAATTCTGCCCTGCTCCAAAACCATAATAACGTCAGAGTTTTTAACGGTTGAAAGCCTGTGGGCAATTACAAAAACAGTTCTACCCTTCATCAACGCGTCCATACCCTTCTGCACCAAAGCCTCGGTGCGGGTATCGATTGAGGAGGTTGCCTCGTCAAGTATCATAACAGGCGGGTCGGCAATTGCCGCTCTTGCAATGGAAATAAGCTGACGCTGACCCTGCGAAAGGTTAGCACCATTCTCCAAAAGCTCGGTGTCATAACCCTGAGGAAGTCTCGATATAAAATCGTGGGCGTTGGCAAGCTTTGCGGCAGCTATAATTTCATCTTCTGTAGCAGAAAGCTTGCCGTAGCGGATATTGTCAGCAACTGTGCCTGTAAAAAGGTTAGTATCCTGCAAAACTATACCCAAAGAACGCCTTAAATCGCCTTTTTTAATTTTATTGAGGTTAATTCCGTCATAGCGGATTTTGCCGTCTTCAATATCATAAAAACGGTTAATAAGGTTTGTGATTGTAGTTTTGCCTGCACCTGTGGCACCTACAAAAGCAACCTTCTGACCGGGTTTTGCATAAAGGGTAATATCGTGAAGCACGGTCTTGCCTTCTACATAAGCAAAGTCAACTTCAGAAAGCTTAACCTCGCCCTTAAGCTCGGTGTAAGTCAAGGTGCCGTCCTCGTGAGGATGCTTCCACGCCCAAATGCCTGTATGCTCTTTGCACTCGGTTAAATTGCCGTTTTCATACTTTGCATTTACCAAGGTAACATATCCGTTGTCTTCTTCACTTTTTTCGTCTAAAAGGTCGAAAACTCGCTTTGCACCAGCTAACGCCATAACAATGGCGCCTGCCTGCTGAGAAACCTGATTAATAGGCATAGAAAAGCTTCTGGAGCTTACAAGGAAGGTTGCAATTACGCCTAAGGTAAGTGTAGGGTCTAAGCCAGAAATTGCAAGTATACCGCCGAAAACAGCAATCAGAACATACTGTAAATGACCGAGGTTGCCGTTAATGGGGCCTAAGATGTTTACAAATTTATTAGCCTTATAAGAGGTGTCGCAAAGGCTGTCGTTTAATTTGTCAAAGTCCTCTTTGGCTCTTTCTTCGTGGTTAAACACCTTAACTACCTTCTGGCCGTTTATCATTTCTTCGATAAAGCCGTTTTCCTCGCCCAAAGCTTTTTGCTGATGCACGAAAAACTTTCCGCTTTTGCCTGCCACCTTTCCTGAAATAAGCAAAGTAAATGCCACAAACAAAAGCACAAAAAGGGTGAGCCACACGTTGGTAGCAAACATCATAATAAGGTACACCACAATGTTGATAACCGAGCTCATAAGCTGAGGAATCGACTGGGAAATCATCATTCTCAAGGTGTCGATATCATTTGTGTAGTAGCTCATTACGTCGCCGTGGGTATGGGTGTCGAAATATTTAACGGGTAATGTCTGCATGTGGTCAAACATCTCGTCGCGGACGCCTTTCATAACACCCTGAGTAATTCTGACCATAAGAAGCTGCTGAGAAAGAGTTGAAACTATGCCCACAAGAAAAATTACCGCCATTGTAATAATGGCACTGATAAGGTCAGAATAATCGGGCACGCTCATTTTCAGCAGAGGAGTAATATAGTCATCAATAATATTTCCGATAAAAAGTGCACTTGCCGCACTTACCACGGCGTTAACTATAATGCACAGAAAAACCACAATGAAGCTTAGCTTATACTTCTTGGTAATAAGACCTAAAAGCCTTTTAAGGGTCTGCCCCTGACTTTTGTCCATTGTAAGCTTTTTGCCCATTACTGCGGGGTCGTATCTTTTAGGACCTGCCATTACTGCTCAACCCCCTTTACCTGAGAGGAATAAACCTCTTTGTAAATTTCGCTGTTTTCAAGAAGCTCCTCGTGACTGCCGACATCAATTACCTTGCCGCCGTCCATAACGATTATTTTATCGGCGTGCTCAACTGAGGAAATACGCTGGGCAATTATAATCTTCGTAGTCTTGGGCAAATACTCCTTCATAGCGTTTCTTATATATGCATCAGTCTGGGTATCAACAGCACTGGTGGAGTCGTCAAGAATAAGGATTTTGGGATTCTTTAAAAGTGCACGGGCTATACAAAGCCTCTGCTTCTGACCGCCTGAAACGTTGGTGCCTCCCTGCTCAATATATGTGTCAAGGCCTTGGGGCATTTTCATAACAAAATCATAAGCACAAGAGGACTTGAGTGCAAGCTCAATTTCCTCATCCGTGGCGTTTTCATTACCCCATTTTAAATTCTCACGGACAGTTCCTGAGAAAAGCACGTTTTTCTGAAGCACCATTGCAACCGCATCGCGAAGGGTTTTTACGCAGTATTTCTTAACATCTAATCCGCCTACTAAAACCTCGCCTGAGGTCGCATCGTAAAGCCTTGGGATAAGCTGAACCAAAGTTGACTTTGAGCTGCCTGTACCGCCGATAATACCAACGGTTTCGCCGGATTTTATAGAAAGGTCAACATCAGTAAGGCAAAGCTTATTCATATTCTTAGAATAGCTGAAGTTAACGTCTTTAAACGTAATTGAACCGTCTTTGATTTCTGTAACAGGGTTTTTGGGGTCAGTGATATCGCTTTCTTCGTCTAAAACCTCGACAATTCTTGATGCACTTGCTCTGGACATTACAATCATCATAAATACCATTGAAAGCATCATAAAGTTCATTAAAATCTGCATGGAGTAGGTAAACATACTTGTAAGCTCACCTGTAGTAAGCTCGCTTTCACCTGTGCCCACCACAAGGTTTGCACCAAGCCATGCAACAAGAAGCATTACGCCGTAAATACAAACCTGCATCAGGGGCATATTAAAGGCAATTATACGCTCTGCCTTTGTAGCAAGGCGATAGGTGTCATCGCTTACTTCGCCGAATTTTTCTCTTTCCTTGTCTTCTCTGACAAAGCTTTTTACAACTCTTATACCTCTTAAATTTTCCTGCACAACTCGGTTAAGCTTATCATAGGTTTTAAGCATAAACATAAAAATCGGGTGTGCAAACTTCATAATCACAAGAAGGCCTATGGCAAGAAGCGGCAAAACTCCTATGAAAATCACACCCAGCTTGGGACTTATAATAAACGCCATAACAAGGGAAAAAATCATCATCAGAGGACTTCTTATGGCAATTCTTATGATCATCTGATAGGAATTCTGCACGTTTGTAACGTCAGTGGTTAAACGTGTAACCAAGCTTGACGTGGAAAATTTGTCGATATTTGCAAAAGAAAAATTCTGAATACGATAGTACATATCGTGCCTTAAATTTCTTGCAAAGCCTGTTGAGGCTTTGGCGGCAAAGTCACCTGCAAGGACACCGCAGGTAATAGAAACAAGCACCAAACCTACAAGGATAAGACCAATCTGCCAAAGGCTTTGAATGTTACCCACCACTTCGCCTGCGGCATTTTTATAGTTAATACCTTCGTCTAAAAGCTTTGCCATAACCATTGGGATAATAACCTCCATGGTAACCTCGCCTGCAATAAACAAGGGGCAAAGAATTGAAGCAAGCTTATATTCACGAACACTTTTCGCAAGCTTTTTTATCAAAACTATCTACCTCCAAAAAAGTTTACTCTTAATTATCCTACTTTTTCAAACTCAAATCAAGGGGAATTTATATTTTTTACAAAAAGTTAATACCCGAGGAAAACCCTCGGGTATTTTTATCAGCCTAAAGCTTCAATAGCGTTTTTAATAAGAGCGATTTTTTCTCTTTCTTTCTCTGCCTGCATACGGATTTTTTCTACAACCGCCTCAGGTGCCTTTGCCATAAAGCCTGCATTATTAAGCTTTCCTTCGTCCTGAGAAAGCATCTTTTCAACCTGCTGGAGCTCCTTATTAAGACGCTTGAGCTCAGCATCCTTATCAACAAGCTCGTTCATAGGAATGTAGATTTTTGCATCACCAGTAACAATTGTTACTGCACCCTCTACGTCAAAGCTTTCGCCAATCTCAACCTCACTTGCAGAAGCAAGCTTTTCGAAGAACTTCTTGCCTTCTTCAAAGGTAGAGGTGCATTTTGTAGCAATGTAAACCTTAGCCTTCTTTGAGGGAGGAATATTCATCTCGTTACGACGGGTGCGGATTGCAGTAATAGCCTCCATAACCTTAGCCATTTCAGCCTCAGCCTCAGGGAAGTTAAGAGCTTCATCAAACTCAGGGAATTTCTGGGTCATAATGGTTTCGCCCATACCCTCTAAGGGTAAGGTCTGCCAGATTTCCTCAGTAATAAATGGCATAAAGGGGTGTAAAAGTCTTAACATTCTCTCAAGAACCCAAACAAGAACACATCTTGCATTTTTAGCGTCCTCGCCCCCTGCCTGAAGTCTGGGCTTAGCAAGCTCAATGTACCAGTCGCAGTAGCAGCTCCAGATAAAGTCGTAAACCTTACTAACTGCAATACCCAGCTCGAATTTCTCTAAGTTGTCTGTAATTTCCTTTGCAAGAGTATTTACGGAAGAAACAATCCACTTGTCCTCGGTTGTAAGAGTATCGGGAAGCTTACACTCAACCTCAAAATCGTCAATATTCATGTGAACAAAGCGGCTTGCATTGTAAAGCTTGTTTGCAAAGTTACGGCAGCTTTCAACTCTTTCTTCACTAAATCTCATATCGTTTCCGGGTGAGTTACCTGTAGCTAAGAAGAAGCGAAGTGCATCGGCTCCGTATTTGTCAATAAGCTCAAGGGGGTCAACGCCGTTGCCTAAAGACTTACTCATCTTTCTGCCTAAGGCGTCACGGATAATACCATGAATGAAAACTGTGTCAAAGGGCTGGGCGTTCATGTGCTCACAGCCGCTGAAAATCATTCTGGCAACCCAGAAGAAGATAATATCATAACCTGTAACAAGGGTGTTTGTGGGGTAGAAGTACTCAAGCTCCTCGGTCTTTTCGGGCCAGCCTAAGGTTGAGAAAGGCCATAAAGCAGAAGAAAACCAAGTGTCAAGGGTGTCAGGGTCCTGAGTGATATGAGTTTTACCGCACTTGGGACAAACTGTAACTTCCTCTTTAGAAACTACCATTTCGCCGCAATCAGCACAATAATAAGCGGGAATTCTGTGACCCCACCAAAGCTGACGGGAAATACACCAGTCGCGGATGTTTTCCATCCAGTGGAAGTAAACCTTTTCAAATCTTTCGGGAACAAACTTTGTTTTGCCGCTCTTTACACAATCGATTGCAGGGCCTGCAAGGGGTTCCATCTTAACAAACCACTGCATAGAAACACGGGGTTCAACAGTGGTACCGCAACGATAGCAGGTGCCAACGTTGTGAGAGTGTGGCTCAATCTTTACAAGGAAGCCGCCTTCTTCGAGGTCTTTTACAATAGCTTTTCTGCACTCGTAACGGTCCATACCCTTGTACTTTTCGCCTGCAGCCTCGTTCATGTGAGCTGTGTCGTCCATTACGTTGATAATGGGAAGATTATGGCGAAGACCAACTTCAAAGTCGTTAGGGTCGTGAGCAGGAGTAATCTTAACAACGCCTGTACCGAACTCCATATCAACATAGCTGTCGGCAACAACGGGGATTTCTCTGCCAACAATGGGAAGTGTAACTGTCTTGCCAACGTAATCTTTATATCTTTCGTCCTCAGGGTTAACTGCAATAGCAGTATCGCCAAGTAAGGTTTCGGGACGTGTGGTAGCAAGCTCAACAAAGCCACTGCCGTCTGTAAGAGGATAACGAAGATGCCAGAAGAAGCCGTCCTGCTCCTCAAACTCAACCTCTGCATCAGAAATGGAGGTACAGCAATGAGGACACCAGTTGATAATTCTTTCGCCTCTGTAAATTAAGCCTTTTTCGTAAAGACGAACAAAAACTTCCTTAACTGCTTCACTGCAACCTTCGTCCATTGTAAAGCGTTCACGCTCCCAGTCGCAGCTTGTGCCAAGCTTTTTGAGCTGGTTGCAGATACGTCCGCCGTACTCTCTTCGCCAGTCCCAAGCACGCTCTAAGAAAGCCTCTCTGCCGATGTCTTCTTTTGTAAGACCCTCAGCCTTCATAGCCTCAACAATCTTAGCCTCGGTAGCAATTGAAGCGTGATCAGTTCCGGGAAGCCAAAGAGCTGAGTAACCCTGCATTCTACGCCAGCGGATAAGAATATCCTGCAAAGTGTTATCAAGTGCATGGCCGATGTGAAGCTGACCTGTAATATTTGGAGGAGGCATAACAATTGTGTAAGGTTTCTTGTCCTTGTCTACCTCAGCGTGAAAATATCTGCCTTTAAGCCAGAAGTCATATATTTTGTCCTCAACCTCTTTTGGGTTGTAGGACTTAGCAAGCTCTTTTGCCATAGCAAAAACCGCCCTTTCGCAATAAATATTCAGTATATTATCTCATTTTAAGCAGATTTTGTCAATATAAAATACCCTCCCTTAAACCAAAAGGGAGGGTATAATTAAACCTTTGTTAAATTTCTATATTTTCAAAGACAGTAAGTGCGCCTTTTTCCATATTATTTTTGTCATACACCGAAACGCTGAGCACTTCTGCCTCAGAAGGCTCAAAGTAGTGTTTTAAAATATATCCGCCCTCGGTCTTTTCGCGGTTTCCTAAAATAAATCCAAGGGTGTTGCCCTTTTCGTCAGTTACCACAGAAACAAGACTTGTCTGCTTTTCGCTTTCGGGCACGAAAATCTCAACACATACTCCGCCCTTGGAAGCAGTAAGTCCCATAAAAGACACCTCTTCTTTGCTTGCATTTCCGTTATACACAAGAGTTGAGGGAGCACTTTTCTTGACATAAAAGCTAAAGTCAAAGCTTTTGTCAATTGTGTCTATAACTTTAAAGTCAGCATCTACCGCTTCAAGGTAAGGGATATTTATCTCAACTTCCAAATTTTCGTCTATGGTGGGGTAAATAAACCCAAGTACCCCTGCAAATCCCGCCTCGGAATTAAAAAGCGAAAAGCTGTAGCCTGTAATATCGGCTTTAACAAATTCGCCGTTTATCTTAACATAACCGTCAGAACCGTTGTAGAAAAAGCGGTCAATGCCCTCGGCATTTTCATACTCTCCTGCAAAAGAAATGTACAGGTAAGCTCCGTCGAAGTAAGCTTCTTGCACTTTAACCGCAAGTCCGTGAGCCGAAGCGGTCAGCTTACTGCCCTCTGTTATTAAAAGGGAGCTTTCGTCTAACTCTTTATAATAATTTACGGTTTTCTGCGGATACTGACTGCCGTATTCTTCTGCACCTTCAAAGGCAGTATAAATTTTATTTGCTCCTACAAGAATAGCCACCGCAAGCAAAACACTTAGGCAAGCGGCAAGAGCAACCACCCTTTTAACAGGGAATTTAACTACCTTTTTATTTTCGATGTCAAGGCAGCTTTTTATTGCATCTTCAGGAGCAATAATCTTTGAATACATTTTGCGGATATTATCGGTATTACTCATAAAAATCCTCCTTAATTTGATTTTTAAGAAGCTCCCGTGCACGTGAAAGCTGTGTTCGGACAGTAGCGTAATTTCGCTTTAAAATATGAGCAGTTTCTTTTATGTCGTACCCCTCGTAATAGTAAAGAAGGATTACCGTGCGGTACTTTTCATCAAGACTCATAACCTTTTTGAAAATATTCGTTTCCTCGCTATTTTCAGCAAAAAGAGTATTCGCCACCTCATCTAAGGACACTTTTTGCATCTTTGCATTTTGGCTTAAAAGCCGTCTGCTTTCGTTTACCGTAACCCTTATAAGCCAAGCCTTGATGTGCTCCTCGCTTTCAAAGGTGTTCTGCTTTTTATAGTACCTGAGGAAAACATTCTGCATACAGTCTTTGCTGTCTTCTTGGTTTTTAAGGATATTAAAAGCCACGCGGTAAACGGTATCCGAAAAGGTAAGCACCGCTTCTTCAAAGGAGATTTTGCTCATATTCTCACCGTCCTTTCATAAGTAATACCCTAAAAGAAGTATAAATGTTTCAGGCAATTTATTAAACTGCTCTATTTGTACAAAATAGACTAATTATTTTGTAGATTTTTGTGAATAGTAAAAGAATATGAAAAAAGTTATAATTTTGCTGTGAGTTTTTTTAAAAACCTGCGTCTAATAAGTGAAAGAGCCAAACGAGGGGAAAGGAGTATATCAATGGATAACGGTGCCGGTAGCTACCGCCGTTTCCTTGATGGTGATGACAACGGCTTTGTCGATATTATTAAAGACTATAAGGACGGACTGATACTTTACATTAACAATTTTACTGAAAACATATTTACTGCGGAGGATTTGGCAGAGGACACCTTTGTCAAGATAGTTACCAAAAAACCACGGTTTTCCGGTAAATCTTCATTTAAAACATGGCTTTATGCCATTGGCAGAAACGTAGCTTTAGACTACTTAAGACGGACAAAAGCAAAGGAAATTTCCTTTGATGAGCTTCCTGAAATTAAAGAGGAAGTGCTTAGTCTTGAGCAAGAGTACATAAAAAAGGAAGAAAACATTACTCTGCACCACGCTATGGAAAAGCTAAATCCCCAGTACAAGCAGGTTCTCTGGCTTGTGTATTTTGAAAATTTCAGCAACAGAGAAGCCGCAACGGTTATGAAAAAATCAGTCAGAAACATAGAAACACTTTTGTATCGAGCAAAACAGTCGTTGAAATCAGAACTTAACAAGGAAGGCTTTGAATATGAAAAATTATAAAGATATGGCAGAGGCTGTATTTCGCCGACGAGACGAATACGTTGCCGAAGTCAGACGAAAAAAGAAAGTCGCGCTAAACGCGAGCCTTTCCCTATGCGCCGTTTGTTTGGCGGTTTTAGGCGCATTCGGTATATGGAAAACAGGCATTTTGGAGCCTGACCCCAATGTAATAGGCACCAAGCCCCACAGCTTTACTGAGACTACCGACGTAACAATGCAGAGTCTCAGCGGCAACGCCGCAAGCGAGGGCAAAACAACAGAAAACACCGAGGCTGTTTCGGGCAATAGTGTAACTACACCCGAAGGCACTAAAAATCCTCAGGCAAGTGTAGTTGCAACAGACCCTCAGGAAAAGCCCGATAACCCTACAGTCAAACCCACAATACCTGCGATTAAACCTACCATACCTTTACTTCCTACGCTTCCCATAGGGCCTAACCTGCCGTCTTTCCCGTCGGTAGCACCCGATGTTCCCCCTACAAGCGGTGACTACCCCAAACCTAAGCCGCCTGTAGTATTGCCTACAGACCCTGTAGAGCCTGAAGCAACAGATGCTACAAGCGAAAACGAACCCGCAACAGACATTACGTGGGTACCGTCATACTCCCCTGTGCCAACAACCGCAGGTTCTGACCATGCCGGTTCAGACGCAGTACCCGACTCTACACAAGTACCTACAGAAAACGAGCCCGGCTACCCCGGCAGACCCGACGAGGTACCTGATTTAGAAGAACCTACTGAGCCTACGGAGTCTCCTGTGCCTCCAACCGAAGGTGTTACTCCCGACATACCGCTTACCTCAGTAGAGGTTAACAGAGTAGAGGGCAAGGTACTTGACCAATACGGCAACCCCGTAAAAGGTGCAGTTGTAAAAGTGTATTATGACGGAGAAGTTGACGGCACTCGTACCACAGACAGTAACGGATATTTCTATATATCAAAATTCCGTGCTCCCGCCACCATAAAGGTATATTCTGTACCAGATGGCTATACCCTCTCAGGATTAAGTTGCAGCATATCAAAAGGAAATAGCAACGTTGTTTTAATCTGCAATAAAAAATAATCTCTACACTTAGGAGGTGTAAATTATGAAAAAAACCTTTATTTCGATTTTCGCTTTGTCTCTTGTAATTATTCTTTCGCTTTCGGCAGTTTTGCCTGCTTCGGCAGCTGAAACAAAACCTCAGAGCTACGAAGAATACTTTTGGCAGAAATTAGGCCAGTACAGAGAAGAGATGACCCAAAAATACGAGGATTTCGCTTTGCCCGATCACTTCTATTACGAGGAGCTTTTCAGGTATTATTCGGGTAATGAGGGTGCTACTCCTGATTTTGTTTTGGTGGACACCACATATTATTACAACTCTCCTCCCTTTGCTTACCGATATAGCTTCGGCGAATACATTTACGACAGCAGTGAGCTTGGCGACAAATGCTTCATATATCTTCCTAAGGAAGACATAGTTTACACTCTAAAAGAAGCCTACTATAACCGCATTGAAGGTTTAGAAGAAGCCTTCGCTCAGATTTATTGCCTTGCTTTGGGTAAAATCGGCGACGTTGACGGCAATATGGAGGTAACTATCCAAGACGCCACCTATCTGCAAAAACATCTTGCCCATCTTATTGAATGCGGAAACTCCAACCCTTATGTAAATGCAAACCCACAGCTTTTCAAGAAAGTTTGCGACGTAAATGCTGACCGCATCATAAATGTTAAAGACGCTACTATGATTCAAAAGCAGCTTGCAAAGCTTCTTACTTCCACAGTTTACGACAAAGTTCCTGCATCTTGTGACAGTGTAGAGTACACTGAGGTCAATATGGGCTATGGCTTCGCGGATTTGGCTTACTCTGACAGATTGATTACAAATATTAATCAGTGGAACTCCTATCCTAACAACACAGCGAAAGACTATACCGAAGAGTTTTTCGAAGAAAATGCCGTGGTTCATATTTTCCGCACCTACTACTCAGGTATGGTAAAGGGCTTTATTGACGGAGTTTACAGAGAGGGCGACACCCTTTACGTTAAGTACCGCGAGGTACACCCTGCAGGCGGTGCAGTAACTGACGACATGGGTGTATTTAACGTAGCTCTCGAAATTGACAAGGATTTACTTGAGGGCGTTAATAAGCTTGTTATCGACCAGAACAGGTACCATCGGGTACAAAACTAAATTAATTTTGATAGTTCCTTTTTAGAGATGTGTGATATAATTTGACCCCCTTAAGGCGAAAGCTCCCTCGGTAAAACCGAAGGAGCTTTTGTCGTTTATTTTTTAGATTTTTCTTTTTTAAATACAATGAGCTTGCTTAAAATGTAGTTAAGTATAACCACAATAACGCTTACAAGCACTTTTGCAACCATTCCCTCTACTCCGAAGATGGTCTGGTTAAGACCAAGCCACACAAGCAAAGGAACTCCCACCCACTCAACGGCACCTGATATAAGGCGTGAGCCTACAAAAAGGCCTAATTCCTTAAAGAGGGTTGTGGGTTTAAAGCTTTTGCTTTCGAAAACAAAGAGCTTGTTTGTAATGTATGCGAAAAGCACCGCAGTAACCCAAGAAAGCACGTTTGCCACCGCTACCAAAACGTTAACGTCAACAATGGCTTTTTTAAAAACACTTTCAAAAACCGCGTAGCTTCCCCAGCTTACAACCGTTGTAAGCACGCCAAACACAAGGTACATTATAATTTCCTTGTGCTTTATAAACATCCTTTTTATAAAGCCCTGCTTTTTTTCGGACTTTACATCCTTATTATTCTCAGCCATTTTTTACCTCTCAGGTTTTTCGATGTTCTTCACTTTTGCAATGTAAATCGGTCTGCTCTTAACCTCAAAGTAAACTCTGCCTAAGTATTCGCCGATAATTCCCAGCGAAATTTCCAACAAACCGCCTACAAACAGGATAGCAGTAAGAATTGGCAGGAAGTAACCTGCAAAACCCTGAGCAATTGCCATAACAATCATAGCAACCGAGGTGCCCACGCCGCCTAAAAGCATAAGTATTCCCAAAACATAAAGAAGCTTTAAAGGAGTAACCGAAAAAGCGGTAAAGCCGTCAAAGGCGTATTTGAAAAGTCCCCAGAAGCTCCAGCTTGATGTGCCGATTGTACGCTCAACATTTTCGTAAGGAAGCCACTTTGTATCAAAGCCTACCCAGCAGAAAATGCCCTTTGAAAAACGCTGAACCTCGCCCATTTTAAGGATTGAGTCAACCATTTCACGCTTCATAACTCTGAAGTCAACTGCACCATTGGGCATTTTTACTTTAGAGGTTGCATTCTGCAACGAGAAAAACATCTTGGAAACTGCCTGTCTTATAAAGCTTTCGCCCTTCTGTTTTTCTCTGTATAAAGCACAGCAGTCATGACCCTTTTCGATTTCTGCAAGCATTTTAGGAAACATTGCAGGGGGGTGCTGCAAATCAGCGTCCATAACAATTACAAGGTCGGCATCTGTGTGCTCTAAACCTGCATACATTGCGCTTTCTTTGCCGAAATTACGGGAAAAAGATATGTACTTAACGTTATCAAACTTTTCGGCAAGCTCCATCATAACAAGCAGCGTGTTATCTCTGCTTCCGTCGTTAACTAAAATATATCTGAATTTATAATCGGGGAGTGTAGCAATTACCTTGTTTGTCTCTTCCACAAAGGTGGGCAAAACCTCTTCTTCGTTGTAGCAAGGTACAACCAAATCAACAGTTTTCATTTTTCATCACCTCAATAGATTATATTATAGCAAAGTCTACAGAAAAAGTCTATGGTTTTTATTTGATATATTTTCGAAAAACATATTTACTCTAAATGTGAAAAGTGTTATTATTAATATGTATGTAAAAATCTCAGCTGAAAAAGGAGATATTATGACTATCGCAAAGAAATTTTCAAAATCTGCTTCGGGCAAAAAACTTACCCCCAAAGCAGAGAAACAGGGATTTTTCTATAATAACAGATTTATACTTCTGTCATTTATAGTTCCCTTTGTAATTATGGCAGTAGGCTTTGCCTGTTACGACATTGCCCCCTTCGGAATTTTCAAGACTATGGTAGACTCGGTTGCCCACGGTCTTTCGCAGATTTTCCCCTCTTGGGGCATTACTACCCCTAAGCCCGATTGGTCTAACCCTTGGGGAGACAAGCAGATGCTGGTTATTGACCTTTGGCATCAATACTACCCCTTCCTTGTTGAGCTTCACGAAAAGCTTCAGTCAGGTGGCAGTCTGCTTCACTCGTGGGTAATCGGTATGGGCTCTAACTTTATTTTAGTTATGTCCTACTACCTTTTAAGCCCCCTTAACTTCCTGTCGGTAATTGTGCCTGAAGCTTGGCTTGTTGAGTACCTTGCCCTTATAACAGTAATAAAGATTGCCTGTATGGGCGGCTTTACTGCAATTGCCTTCAGAATAATCACCAAGCGGGACGATTTGTCATTGGTTGTATTTTCAATGATGTTCTCTTTCTGTGCCTTTAATATGGGCTATTACTGGTGTGTTATCTGGCTTGATTCTGTGGCACTGCTTCCTCTTTGTGTTGGCGGTACTGTTGCACTTCTTCGCGACGGCAAGTTTAAGCTCTTTACCATTTCGCTTGCTTTAGCTGTTGTTTGTAACTACTTCATCGGTCTTTTTATATGTGTAGGCGTGCTTTTCACCTGTATAGGCTACGAATGCTCCCGCTGGGGCGGTTTCAGAAAAGCCTTCAAAGACCTTGCCCGTACCGCCTTCTTTACGGTATCGGCACTTTTGATGACGGCTCCTGTTACCATTCCCACCTATTTGGGACTTCAGAACACCTACAAACAGACAATGGGTATGCCCAAAAGCTTTGTAATTAACGTAGTGTCAGCCACAGGCTCAAACACCACCATTACAAACCCCGATGCCAATGAGGTATTAACCGCTATTTCTGAGATTTTCTCAAATATGTTCTCTTTTATAAGTCCTTCTGACAAGGAAGGTCTTCCCAACATTGCCTGCGGTGTGCTCTGCATTATACTTGCAGTTGTGTTCCTTTGCTCCAAAAAGATAAGGCTTGGCGAAAAGATTTTCTGCTCTACTACTTTACTCTTCCTTGTTGCAAGCTTCTTTATCCGCCACCTTGACTTTATCTGGCACGGCTTCCACTATCCCAATATGCTTCCTTCACGCTTCAGCTTCCTTTTCAGCTTCCTGCTGATTTATATGGCTTTCAGGGCATATACCTTTATTGAGCACAGCCACTACCTTGACGTTGTGGTTTCTGTACTTGTATTTGTTCTTTTGGTGCTCACTTACTTTACAAGAGATGCCGAATCCTACGCTCCTCTTATTGCTTCATCTATTGTTGCAGGCGTTTACGTTATTTTACTCCTGCTTTACAACTTCAAGCTTCTTAACTTACGTACACTGACCCTTATTCTTTGTTTTGTTGTTTTCGGCGAAATGGTTGCAACCTCAATTATGGGTGTAAGAACCGTAACAACCACCTCTATGTCGGGCTATCCCAGAGACGAAAAGAATATGGACACTTTGCTTGAGCATATTGAAGCTATTGAAGCAACAGGAGAGCCTGATATTTACCGCACAGAAGTGCTTTCAACCCAGACTCTTAATGACAGTGCCCTTAACACCTACAACGGCGTTTCCATGTTCAACTCTATGGCAAACGTTAACATCACCAAATATCTTGAGCGTATCGGCGTCGGTGCATGGCAGGCAGGTAACCGCTATACCTACTACGAAAGCTCACCTGTTACAAACACCTTGCTTAACCTTAAGTATCTTATTTCCCGCGACGGCAAGTTCTATAACTCAGACTACACAACTGTGCTTAATAAAACAGGCAACACCACACTCCTTGAAAACACCGCTTATCTGCCTATTGGCTACGTGGCAAACGAGGAGCTTTCAAACTGGGGCGACGAAGAATTCAGCGCATCAGGCTCTAACGGCAAAAACGACAATCCTTTCCTTGAGCAGATTGAGTTCTGGCAGCTTGCCACAGGCATTGAAGAGCCTCTTTACACTGAGCTGATTGTTAAAGACCAAGGCCACACCTCTTCATCAATTCTGGAAGTTGGCAGAACCTCAACAGGTCATTACACCACAAAGGTTATTGACAAAACCGCCGACATTCACACCAAGTTCAACTACTATCCCGAAGAAGGCGGCACAATCCTTTTCTACTTCAAGGCTGACAACACCAAGGATAAAAAGGTAAAGATTCTTATTAACGACCAGGACAACGGCACCCGTACACTGAGCCGCCCCAACATCGGCGTTGCTGGTGTTGTAAACGCCGGCGACAAGGTTTCTGTTTACACCGATTTTGAAAAAGGCAAGTCCACTTCCATTACTATTTACTGCTATCGACTTAACGACGAGGTCTTCAAGAAAGGTCTTGAGATTCTTTCTAAGGGCGGTATTACCACCACAAAAAGCAGTGACACAAAAATCCAGGGTACAGTTAATGCTGACAGAGACGGCTTGTTCTTCACCTCTATCCCCTATGAAAAAGGCTGGAAGGCTTACGTAGACGGCGTTGAGGTTGAGGTTACTCCCATTGCAAACGCTATGGTGGCTTTCCCCATTACAGAGGGCGTGCACGAGATTACTCTTAAATTTATACCCGATGGCTTTATTATCGGCGTAACCGCCTTTGGTATTGGTCTTCTTATGTTAGCCGCTGCTTGGTTTGTTACTTCAAAATATATGAAAGAAAACCGGGTTAAGGCTATGGCGACCACTTTCTTTAAGGCTGACGTTAAAGTTAAAGAAAAACCTGCACCTGAGATTGAAGAATCTTCAGAAGATCTTACTACAGAAGAAAACACAAACGAAAATGTCAAAGGAGCTGACACAAATGAGTAAATACGAAACTCCCATAATCAAAATCACAGCTTTTGTTAACGATGAGCTTGTGGTTGCCAGCACAGACACCCCCGAAGACAAGCTTGATAACGGCGGCGTTGTAAACACAGTTCCCGACGTTGATTTCAATGCATTTACCTGATAAAGCTATGAAATTTTTAATTGCAAGCGACATTCACGGCTCAGCGTACTACTCCCAAAAGCTTTTAGAAGCCTACCAAAAAGAAAATGCCGACAAAATCATTTTGCTTGGGGATATTCTTTACCACGGGCCAAGAAACGATTTGCCCAAAGAATACAACCCCAAGGCAGTTATTGCTATGCTTAATCCCCTTAAAGATAAAATTCTTGCAGTACGGGGCAATTGCGACTGTGAAGTTGACCAGATGGTGCTTGAGTTTCCTATTTTAGCAGACTATGCTATAATTACCGCGGGCAAAACCCTTATTTACATTACCCACGGTCATAACTTTAACAGTGCCAATCTGCCGCCTCTGAGCAAAGGCGATATTCTGCTTCACGGCCACACTCACGTGCCTGCAGCCGAAAAGCACGCTACTTTCACCTACTTAAACCCCGGCTCGGTTTCTATTCCTAAGGAAAATTCCCCTCATAGCTATATGACCTTTGACGGCAAAACCTTTTTGTGGAAAACCTTAGAAGGTGAAATTTATAAATCCTTTGAGATATAAAAGAACCGCTCCGATTGTTCGGAGCGGTTTTTTTATTTATTAATACCTTTTGTACGCCATTTGCCGCTTCGCCAACGAAAAAGCATCAAAATTCCTCTTAAGACCTCGTCGGCGGCTATTGCAATCCACAAGCCGTAAATACCCATATCAAAGACAACGGCAAAAATATATGAGCCTAATGTGCTTACAAGAATCATAGAGAAAACTGCACATATTGTTGGGAAGTATACGTCACCTGCACCTCTTAGGCAGCCGATAATTACAAGGTTTGTGGTTCGACCCATTTCAAGGAAAATGTTTATAATAAACAGATTTGCACCCATGGCAATAACCTGAGTGTCGTCGGTGAAAATGCTCACAAGATTTTTACCGAAAATTATACCCAGAACGCTTATGGTCATTGTAATGGACAGCGCGTAAAGATAATATCTGTACGCCCTTTTCTTAACCTCGTCAAGCTCCTTGGCACCTACCAAATGGCCCGTAATAATCTGGCTTGCCTGAGAAATTGCGACGGTGAATATGTAGAAGAACATGGTTATGTTCTGCACATAAGTCCTTGTAATAAGCTCAGCATCTGTCAGGCAATTAAGCACAATGGAGGTAATAACCACCTGAGAAACGTTATAGAGGAAGGTCTCAAAGGCGGAAGGTACACCGATTTTTACAATATTTTTAACGTCTTCTTTTGGAAAAGGCTTCAGGAGCTTGAATATTGAAGGCTTTTCAACCTTTTTGAAAAGCACCACCGCAAGCACAACTGTGCCCACAATACGGGAAAAGGTAGTTGCAACCGCAACGCCCAAAACGCCCATTTTTGGAAAACCGAAAAGTCCCAGTACGAACACAACGTCTAAGGCGGTGTTCATAATATTCATACCCAAAGTAACGTACATAGAAATCTGGGTCATTCCGTGGTTTCGGATAATTACAGACATTGAAGAAAGCAGCGCCTGCAAAAATATAAATCCGCCTACCACCGACAAATACTGAGAGGCAAAATCCAAAACCTGACCCTTGGCGCCGATAAATGAAAGGATAGGCTTATTGAAAAGCAAAAATACCGAACTTATAATTACGCCGAAAACAAGGTGAAAGGTTATGGAAAGTGCCGCAATGCGAGAGGCGTTTTCTCTTTTCTTTGCACCTAAATACTGGGAAATAAGCACCGCACTGGCGGTAGAAATAACCGTAAACACAATGGTGGTTATGGAAATCGCCTGATTGGCAGTGTTTACAGAGGAAGCCGCAAGGTCATCATATTTACTTAAAACAAAAACGTCAACAAAGCCTAAAAGCATAAAGAGCAGGGTCTCTACAAATATAGGCCACGCCAAATTAAAAAGCTTTAGTTTTTTCATACACTTAACCTCATAAAAAATCTAACCCCATTATACACCATTATATAAATTTTACAATAATGCAAATTCTGACAAATATTGATTTTTGGTGCCTACGGTTTTATAATATTGTTAATAATAAGGAAAGGTGTATAAATTTAGTTACAAGGCAAAAAAATAAAGGCTGTGCAAAGCACAGCCTGAGGTTTTTATTCAACCCTTACAAGGTATTGGCAATAAACGTAAACGTTTTGAATTTTCTTAGCCTCTACTCCGTCGTCAGCCTGAATTACGGGCTGGGTCTCAGAGGGCGTTGTGTAAAGCTTGAAAACAATCGCATTCTGAGAAGGACGCATATTTCTGATTTTCTTATACTCGAAATTACGCTTTGTAACACCTAAGTAATTAAAAATTACAGTCTCAATGTCGGGGTTTGAAAAACATTTGATAAACTCGTCTTCGTCGTGCATTTCGAGAAGATGCTTTGCCTCCTCAAAGGAAATGTTGTAGCATTTGAACTGACCCTCGTTCATAACG
>JAFQVY010000016.1 GCA_017407755.1 Clostridia bacterium
CAGCGTTCGTCCTGAGCCAGGATCAAACTCTCTAAAATCTGTATCTTAACAGCCTAAGCTGTTAACATCAATTTCAGAGCTTTGTGTCTGCTCATACTAAACACTTGCGTGTTTCTTTTCAAATGTCCTTAGACATCCGGATTTGTAGTGTTTTTCTCACTGTAATTAGTTGAGTACTAATCTACTCAAATTCATTACGGGTTCTCTTTTCTTTGTTGTTTAATTTTCAAGGTCCTTGCCGTTTTTCAAAGAGTTACATTGCTGTTACTGTTCGTAACTGTTTTGTTTCCCTTCGTCAGCGGCAAGAGTTATTCTACAACAACATAGCGAAAAAGTCAAGCCTTTTTTTCAAAAAATTTCAAAATTTTTTTGATTTTTTTAAAAGCCACGATTTGATGAGGATTTTTAGGGTTAAATGGTGTAAAATCATCTCTGCTACCTATTATATTGTATAATTGAAAGGGTGTTCTTTTATTTATTTTTTACAAAGTTAAATTTTACCGCCTAAAAAATAGTGATTTTTTATTATTAATATGTTATTATTATTTAAATAGAAACTTAATCCACGGAGGGACATATATGGATAACAAATATATTATCACTATCGCAAGGCAATTCGGCAGCGGCGGACGTGAAATCGGCGAAAAGCTTTCTAAGGCTTTAGGTATTCCTTTTTACGATAAGGAACTGATTTCAATGGCTGCTAAAGAAAGCGGAATTGACAGCGATGTGTTTGAAAATGTAGACGAGAAAGCTACAAACAGTTTGCTTTATTCCCTTTCAATGGGTCTTTATTCATACGGAAACAGTTTTTCGGCCATGGGCGACTTGCCTGTTAATGACAGACTTTATATTTTACAGCACAAGATTATTAAAAAGCTTGCTGAGCAGGGTCCATGTGTAATTGTAGGAAGATGTGCCGACTATGTTCTTAAAGAAAGAAAAGACACTGTTAACATCTTTATCCACGCTAATATGGACTACAGAAAGCAAAGAGCAATTAACGTACGCGGCGTTGACAAAGCAAGAGCCGAGCAGGTTATTAATAAAACCGATAAGGTAAGAGCCAATTACTATAGCTTCTACTCAGGTCAGAAATGGGGATTTGCTCAGAATTATGACCTTTGCATTGATAGCTCTAAAATGTCTACAGATCAAGCCGTTAATCTTATTGTTGAATATCTAAAAATTAAAAATCAGGAATAATCTTTATCTATAAAAAAACTGCCTCCAACAAAATTGTTGGGGGCAGTTCGTTTTAATAATCAATGCTACAATCATTAAATTCAAGCTTCAAGTGTTTGAGAGCAGCCAATTCGTCAAAAATCTCTATACCTTCAATGCTACAATTCTTCAGGTTGCCGCTGTTGTCCATACTATCAACGAATATATACTCAACCTTCAAACCAAGCCTTATCAGTTATGAATACATATTTTTTACTCATATTAAGCACCTCACAATTAAATATTAGCATATAAAATCCATAGTAACAACAAAATATGTAATATTTTTATTCTATCAGAATATAATATATAAGTTATGTCAGGAGGTGCAATATGGATTACGAAAACAAGCCCACTGCAGGCGGGGATATTGATGATATGATTTTCAGCGATGAGCCGTGGCATATCAGTGAAAGATGATATTATAAGTAAATAGCAGCCGTCTTAAGGTTTGAGACGGCTGCTTTTGATTTTTTGCCCCTAAACGAACGAGGGCAAGTTAGTGCGACGAGGCATGATTTGTTAGTGTACCGAGCAAACTAATTTTACTCATCATTTGAAATTACCGTCATAGGGTCAATGGAGTTGCCCGAAACCCGCACTTCCATGTGAACATGCGACTCTTCCTCGCTTTCGCACGGAATGTCTCCCAACTGAGCAAGCACCTGTCCCGCGCTAACTGCTTCGCCTTCTTCTACTACGGCATCATCTATAACGCCGCAATAATATACGCTATAGACTCCGTTGGTAACCTTTATTACGTTACCATACATATCGTCGTAGTATATGCTATCAACTATTCCGTCACAGGTAGAAAACACGGCTTCGCCTTTGTTGGCTTTAAAATCCGCTCCTGTATGAGGACGATAATCCTTAAGGGTTTCGCTGTATACTGCTTGCTCGGAATATTCCTTTATTACACGCTGAGAAGAAACGGGATACAGAAGACTTGAGGGCACCTGTAAAATGGTTTGCAGTTTTTCCTCTTTTGTGTCAGGAACATCAGGCTCAGGAAGGGCGGTTTCACCACTGCCGGTTACGCTTTCTGCATCGGTTGCAGGTTCTTCTGTGGCTGTTGCCGAAGTTTCTTCAGAAGACCTTCCCTCAGCCATTATGCCCTCAACCTGATTATCAACCTCCTGAGAGCCTGCTCCTGCGGTAGCGGTATAAGACGAACCGCTCCCCCCTGAAAGATTTCCTTCCAAGCCACCTATGCTCGCGTATGTCGAACCGATTGCCAAACCGATTGCAATTACACATACAGAAAGTGCCGTAACAAAACCCACTCGTTCACTTCGTTCTTTATTACGTTTACTTTTATAACTATATCTTTTCAAAGAAAAACACCTCCGTTGGTATTATTAACGAAGGTGTTTTTAGTTATTCAATTAATGTATATGAAAGTTATTTTGATTTAGAACTTCTTCTTAGAAATTTTATAAAGGTGTAAATCAGCAGTCCTATAATAATCACAAGGCTTATAAACTGGGAGGTTGATAAACCAAAGACAAAACCTCTTACCTCGTCGCCTCTGAAAAATTCAAGCACAAAGCGAATTGGTGCATACAAAGATAAATATATAAAGAAAAGCCTGTCTCTGAATTTATCTTTTTTATAGAGAGTTAAAAGCAACATAAAAACAAGCAGGTTTGCAAAAGCTTCAACCAAAGCTACAGGGAAGCGGCTTACGCCGTAATGAAGTGCGGAAGTATTAAACGCTGACGAAAATCCGAAGTCGCTTTCAACGCCGTAGCAACAACCTGCAAAGAAACAGCCTACTCTTCCGAAAGTGTGAAACAGCGGGACAGACACCGCAAACACGTCAAAGAAATCTGTTTTTGATACTGAGGGTTCAAGTTTTGTATATATCCACAAAGCAAGCGTCGCACCAACAAGCCCACCGTAAAAAACCATTCCGCTGACATAAGGCATTACAGATGATAAACTAAACTCGCCTTTGCTTACCAATGAAGATATTTCTTTCATGTTGGTAAGAGCAAACAGAAAATGGCCCCCTGCAAAAATGCCAACTAAAGAAACAAGCAACGCCAGCAGACTTTTTTCTGAAGGGATATTTCGATTTTTGCCCAATTTTACAGAAATAATTGCCGTTAGCGCAAAGCCTATTGCCGCCATTATGGAATAGGTCTGGATTTCAAGTCCAAAAAAATTTATGTAAGGTAGCATATTAAAACCCTTTACTATTTTATAAGGAAATTATAAGCCAATGAAATTTTGCAGTCAACTTATTTTAAAAAAGTATTGACAAAAATATTTTAAAGGCGTATACTGTGAAAAATTTTTAACGGAGGTGTGACAATGCTTAAGTTTACATTTGCAATGGATAACGGTATGAAGAACGTCCCTGCTAACTACTGGCAGTCGGGGCTTACATTGTCATACCGAAAATAAAATAAACTTAATTTATTTATCAGGTTATAACAGTGTAAGCAAATATCAGTGCTTACACTGTTTTTTAATTCTATTTGTAAAATTAAGGAGGAGCTATTATGAACACCAATGAAATATTAAAGAACTTTTACGAAAATTACGATGAAGACAATCGTCTTTTAAGCCGATACGGTTATGTGGAATACTTAACCACAATGAAATATATTGATATGTACCTTAAACCCGGCATGCGAGTTCTTGAAATCGGTGCCGCCACAGGAAGATACAGCCATACTCTTGCACGAAAAGGCTACAAAGTGGATGCGGTGGAGCTTTTAGAGCACAATATCGAAATTTTCAAACAGAACACTACCCAAGGCGAAGATATAACTATTACTCAAGGCAACGCGATGGATTTGTCTGCTTTTGATTGTAACACCTATGACATCACTCTTTTGTTAGGTCCTCTTTATCATCTTTTCACAGAAGAAGATAAGCTTAAAGCTTTAAAAGAAGCTGTACGAGTCACCAAAAAAGGCGGTGTAATTTTTGCGGCTTACTGTATGGGCGACTCGGCAATTCTTTTATACGGCTTTCAAAAAAACGAAATACATAACCTCATCAGCAAATGTAAAATTAACGTTGATACCTTCGACACGTTTTCTGAGCCCTTTGATATTTTTGAGCTTCACCGCAAAGAAGATATCGAGGCTTTAAGAAAAAAGCTTAACGTAGAGCATCTGCATTTAATCGCTACCGACGGATACGCCAACCATATACGCGAAAAGCTTGAAGATATGGATGACGAAACCTACAGCTTATTTTTAAAATACCACCTTGCAACTTGCCACAGACAGGATATGCTGGGATACTCCAACCACACACTCGATATTTTCAGAAAGGAATGACCAATAAATGCTGACACATATCGGAACACAAGAGATTAAAACAGAAAGACTAACTTTAAGAAGATTTACTATTGAGGATGCAAAGCCAATGTTTGACACCTGGGCAAATGATAAGAGGGTTACAAAGTTCTTAACCTGGCTTCCCCATGGCACTTTAGAGGTAACCGAAAGCATTGTGAGCTTGTGGATAAAGGATTACGAAAAGGCTGACAATTACAACTGGGCTATTGAGCTTGAGGGTAAAATCATCGGAAGCATAAGTGTCACGGAAATTGACGAAAACTCAGAGCGTGTTGAAATCGGATACTGCATAGGCTTTGACTTTTGGGGCAAGGGTATTATGAGCGAAGCGGCAAAGGCGGTTATCGACTTTTTGTTTGAAAAAGTAAACGTGCACCGAGTTACAATTACCCACGCTACTAAAAACCCCGCTTCCGGAAAAGTTGCCAAGCATTGCGGACTTACTTTAGAGGGAGTTAGGCGTGAATTTTTCAAAAGCACCTGCGGCGAATTTTTAGACATTGCCGTTTACTCCATCCTGAGGCACGAATGGCAAGAAAAAAGCTCCCTTTAAAAGGGAGCTTGATTTTTAATGTTTGCGTTTGATTAAACCGAGTGCTTTGGAAATTTCCATAACCACCAAAGGCACAAGAATAAGCCCTAAAGCTATAAGATACTGCACAGGCTCTAAACTAACTAAACCAAAAGCGGAGTTTACACCGGGCACAAAAAGCACAAAGGCAACCATTATAAGTGAGGCCAGAGCGGCTAAATTGAGGTTTCGGTTTGTAAAGGGGCCGATTTTGAAAAGCGAAAGGTCACTTCTCATATTAAAGGACTGTAAAACCTGAGAAAATGCAAGAACCATAAACGCCATGGTTCTGCCCTGAGGAAGGGTTGCAGGATTTAGTCCGCCGCCGATTACAAAACCTAAAAGCGACAGTGCGGCAAACATCACACCCTGAAGCACAACTCTTACGCCTAAACCGTTTGCAAAAATGCCTTCGTCTTTTGGCTTGGGCGGCTTTTTCATAACATCTTTTTCAACAGGCTCCATACCAAGAGCAATTGCAGGAAGTGAATCTGTAACAAGATTAATCCACAAAAGTTGCATAGAGAGGAAAGGCGAAACATGGAAGAAAAGCATAGAAACAAACACAGCGATAACCTCACCGATATTTGTACCTAAAAGAAAACCTACCACCTTTTTTATGTTGGCATAGATGCCTCTGCCCTCTCGGACTGCTTCAACGATTGTTGCAAAGTTGTCGTCGGTAAGAGTCATATCCGCAGAGCCTTTGGCAACATCTGTGCCTGTGATTCCCATAGCGCAACCGATATCGGCGGCTTTAAGTGCAGGGGCATCGTTTACGCCGTCGCCCGTCATAGATACAACCTGACCCTTTTTCTGCCAAGCCTTGACAATTCTGATTTTATTTTCAGGAGAAACTCGGGCATAAACCGAAATCCCCTCAACCTCTCTGTCAAGTTCCTCGTCGCTCATAGCATCAAGCTGAGCACCTGTGATTGCCTTGTCACCCTCAAGAAGAATGCCAAGCTCTTTTGCAATTGCAGAAGCAGTCACAACGTGATCACCTGTAATCATAATAGGCTTAATTCCTGCTTCACGGCAAACCTTAACAGCTTCTTTTGCCTCAGGACGAGGAGGGTCAATCATACCCACAAGTCCCATAAAGGTCAAGCCCTGCTCAAGGTCTTCGCTGCTTGCTTCTTTAGGCACTTCGTCTACATATTTATAAGCTACCGCAAGAACTCTAAGAGCGTTTTCGCTCATTTCGTTTACCATAGCTTTTGCTTTTTCCAAATCGCCCTTTATGCATCGGGACATCATCATATCAAAAGCACCTTTAACGATAACAACGTTTTTGCCGTCAATCAAGTTAATTGTGCTCATCAGCTTTCTGTCTGAGTCAAAGGGAAGTTCAAAAAGTCTGGGATAAGCTTTGTTCAGCTCATCCTTAGGCATACCGTTTTTATGAGCGGCAAGAACAATAGCGGTTTCGGTAGGGTCACCGATATGCTTTTCTTTGCCGTTTTCAAAAGAAACAGTACCGTCACAACAAAGGGCGGAATATTTAAGAAGCTCTTTAATTTCTGAAGTATTACTGTCGTTTACATCTTCGCAAACACCACTGTCAAGATAAGCCTTTTTGAGGGTCATTCTGTTTTGGGTAAGGGTACCTGTTTTATCAGAACAGATAATAGAAGCACTGCCCAGAGTTTCGACAGCAGGAAGGCGGCGGATAAGGGCACCGCGCTTAACCATTCGCTGAACGCCGATAGAAAGCACGATTGTAACAATAGCGGGCAAACCCTCCGGAATTGCCGAAACCGCCAGAGAAACAGCGGTCATAAAAATTTCAAGAACAGGAATTTTATTTAATAGACCTACCACAAAAATCACTGCACAGGCACCAAGAGCTACAAAGCCCAAGTATTTGCCAAGCTGAGCAAGCTTTTGCTGTAAGGGGGTCTGGCTCTCACCCTCACTGTCAAGCAGATTTGCAATCTTGCCCATTTCTGTATTCATACCTGTAGCAGTTACAACTGCCAAAGCTGTACCGTAGGTAATACTGCAACCTGAGAAAACCATATTGCTTCTGTCGCCTAAGGGGGATTTTTCATCAACTACAACCGAAGCATCTTTTTCGGTAGGCACAGACTCGCCCGTTAAAGCCGATTCTTCGCTTTTTAAGCTTACAGAGTGAATAAGCCGTGCATCGGCAGGGACAAAGTCGCCTGCTTCAAGCTTAATAATATCCCCCGGTACAAGTTTTGAAGCGTCAATAATTTTTTCCTCGCCCTTTCTGATTACTCTTGCATGGGGTGCAGACATATTTTTTAAAGCATCAAGGGCTTTTTCGGCTTTACTTTCCTGCAAAACTCCCATAACAGCGTTAAGAATAACGATCAGAAGAATAAGTGCCGGCTCAAAAAACTCCTTTGAATTCCCCTCAACACAGGCAATAACAAAGGAAATCACCGCGGCAACAATAAGAATAAGAATCATTACATCCTTAAACTGGTCAAAGAAACGCTGGAGCATTGTTTTCTTTTTCTTTTCCTTAAGCTTGTTAGGCCCGAACTCAGCCTGAAGCTTTGAAAGTACTTCACTGCTCAGACCTTTTTTTGCATCTGCAGAAAGCTCTTTTAAAACTTCTTCAGCGGACCTGTTATGAAAAGTCATATATTTTCCTCCCGATTTTAAATACGAAACACAGTATACCATAATTATTATAATAAGTCATTGGACAAAAATTCCAAATGTCAAAAATAATTAATTTAAAATCTTGATTTTTTTACAAAATCATGATATAATAAAAATAAATAAGGGAGTAGTCAACACTACGTGTGACAATGTCAACAAACGCGGTTTTTACCTGGCATTGTCTTAAATGGCGAGACTTATCTGTACAGGCAGATAAGGTCCCGTCTTTTTTATTATCTGCCAAAAAAATTATAAGGAGTGTTATTTATGGCAGATTCTATGACAACAAAGAAAGCATTGGCAGATTCCCTTAAAGAGCTTATGAAAAGCGAACCTCTTGAAAAAATCAGCATAGGTGAAATTTGCGAAAAATGCGGCCTTAACCGCAAAAGCTTTTACTATCATTTTGAAGACAAATACGACCTTGTTAACTGGATTTTTGATACTGAGTTTTTGTCTGTTGCCGCTATCAAAAGCTACTCAAACAAATGGGAAGGTATTGAAGAGCTATGCCGCTACCTTTACCTTAACAAATGCTTTTACAAAAAAGCTATTAAAGTAAATGAGCATAATTCCTTTACAAACCACCTTAAAGCTATCATTAAACCCCTTATAAAGCTTCGGCTTGAGGAAACAATGAAAGGTAACGAGGTCACAAAATTTCAGCTTAATTTTTATACCGATGCCTTTATTTTCACCATAGCACGCTGGCTTTTAGACCCTAACCTTCTGCCCTACGACGAATTTTTAGAAGAGCTTAAATCCTGCATATATATGACCGCCGCTCAGACGGTAAAAGAGTTTGAAAACACATAAAAAAGCACACCTTCGGGTGTGCTTTTCTTATTAATATAATTGAGTTTTGTTGCATTTGGTTTTAATAAAGCTTAAAAAATCCTCGAAATTTCCCTTGGTTTCAAAGCAAGTAAAAGGCAGTATGTAGCACATTACGTTGTTGACGTGAATATACATCTTATTACCCACAATGCTTATACGCTCAACAGCAGAATACTTCTGCTCCGTCTTATTTTCCGGTGTGGTTTCTACGAAGCAATCTTCATAAAATTCAATTACAGAGGAAGGCGAATAGCCCATTTTGCCCTTTTTCTTAAGAAGCTTCATTTGCAATTTTATAAGCAAAGCCACAAAAGTGTTAAGAAACACCTGAAAAAGAAGCAGAAAAATCAGCAAAGGAATAGTTCCCATCAAAGCATCTAAGGTAAAGCCACCGCCAAACAGGGAAATAAAAAATAATACTGCTGTAATCAAACTTACCAAAACCCTTATGAGGGTAATCTGCTTTTTGCCGTAGGGAGAACGAATAAGCCAGAATTTGTTATATTCAAAATAGTCACTATCCGACAAATTTACATTAAAGGAAAATTTCACAACAATCACTCCTTTACGGATATAGTAACACAAAAGCACGCTGAACACAAGAAAAATCCCCAAGAACAAAGTCCTTGGGGAATTGGAGGCGTCACCCGGATTTGAACCGGGGAATCAGAGTTTTGCAGACTCGTGCCTTACCACTTGGCTATGACGCCTTATTTGCAAAAAGCACTTAATTTACATTAAGTGCCTTTTGTTTTCTGGAGCGGATGACGAGGCTCGAACTCGCTACCTCCACCTTGGCAAGGTGGCGCTCTACCAGATGAGCTACATCCGCATATTGGTGCCTCCGGACGGAATCGAACCATCGACACGGGGATTTTCAGTCCCCTGCTCTACCGACTGAGCTACAGAGGCACACAATTGGCGACCCGAATGGGGCTCGAACCCACGACCTCTAGCGTGAC
>JAFQVY010000017.1 GCA_017407755.1 Clostridia bacterium
GTTCCGACCCGCACGAATGGCGTAATGATTTGGATACTGTCTCAACAGGGAGCCCGGCGAAATTGTAGTATACGTGAAGATGCGTATTAACCCGCGACTGGACGGAAAGACCCCGTAGAGCTTTACTGTAGCTTGATATTGAATCACGGCAACGGATGTACAGGATAGGTGGGAGACTAGGAAACAAGGGCGTCAGCTCTTGCGGAGTCAACCTTGGGATACCACTCTTCCATTGCTGGGGTTCTAACGGATAGCCATGATCTGGTATACGGACAGTGTCAGGTGGGCAGTTTGACTGGGGCGGTCGCCTCCCAAAATGTAACGGAGGCGCCCAAAGGTTCCCTCAGAATGGTTGGAAATCATTCGGCGAGTGTAAAGGCAAAAGGGAGCTTAACTGTGAGAGTGACAGCTCGAACAGATGCGAAAGCAGGGCTTAGTGATCCGGCGGTAGAGAATGGAATTGCCGTCGCTTAACGGATAAAAGTTACCTCGGGGATAACAGGCTTATCTCCCCCAAGAGTTCACATCGACGGGGAGGTTTGGCACCTCGAGGTCGGCTCATCACATCCTGGGGCTGAATTCGGTCCCAAGGGTTCGGCTGTTCGCCGATTAAAGTGGTACGCGAGCTGGGTTCAGAACGTAGCGAGACAGTTCGGTCCCTATATGTCGTGGGCGCAGGATATTTGAGGAGCTCTGTCCTTAGTACGAGAGGACCGGGATGGATGTACCTCTGGTGCACCAGTTGTCACGCCAGTGGCACAGCTGGGCAGCTATGTACAATCGGATAAACGCTGAAAGCATCTAAGCGTGAAACCGTCTCCAAGATTAGATATCCCATCGCTTTATGCGAGTAAGACCCCTTGTAGACTACGAGGTTGATAGGCTGCGTGTGTAAGCATAGTGATATGTTCAGCTTGGCAGTACTAATAGGTCGAGGGCTTGACCACATAACTTTCTAAGTTATCTCTTGGTCTTACCCAATCTCAATTAACGCTTTTTAGCTAACCTTTATTCAGTTTTCAGGGTGTATACACCCAATAGTAATTTAACCTCAGAGTTTATGCTCTGAGGTTTTTTGTTTTTTTGAACTTTTTTGTTTTCTCAGTTGTATATATAGTGAAAGCTTTCGGGAGGGGTTGAGAATGAAAGAAATATTTACACGGTATGTGGAGCTTTACGGCAAGGATTTATCCCGTCTTTGCCTGTCCCTTTGCTGTAACACTCAGGACGCTGAGGATTTGTTTCAAGACACATGGCACAAGGCAATGAAAAGCTATTATCAGTATAGGAGCGGTTATCCCTTTGACAAATGGCTTTTTGCGATTTGTGTCAATACATATAAAAACACCTTGAAGCTCAGCTACAACAGAAACAAGCTTGATTTTACGAGTTTTGAAGAAAAAGAGCATTTTATAAATTCTTTACCCGACAACAGCACCCTGACCCCTGAGGCGTATGTTGAGCTAAAGAAAATTATTTATGATTTGCCCAAAAAGCTGAGGGTGGTTGTTGTGCTGAAATATTTTAAGGATTACAGCATAAAGGAAATTGCAGATATGCTGAAAATTCCTGAAGGCACAGTAAAGTCACGGCTGCATACCGCAACAAGTATTATTAAAAGGAGGCTTGGTGATGAATAAAAATTCCTTTGAAAATTTAATGAAGGACTATTGCAGCGTTACCCCGCCATACGAATTTGAGGCTTCACTGGAGGAAAATACTATGAAAACAAAAACTAAAATATTTATGTCTCTTGCCTGTGCCGCTTTGGTGCTTGTGTGTGCTGTGGCGTTTATTGCAGGCTTTGGTAAAGATTTTGTGCCTAAGGATAAGATTGAGGACTTCGGTTTTATTGTTAATGCCCACGCAGAAGGAACTGAAAAAGATATTGCGACACTTAGCGAAGAAAACACAAAAATCTGCAAAGAACACCCCTTGATTAATAAAGATATGGAAAAGGTAAAAGCTTTGTCGGTAGACCACATCGCCCTTGAACTTACAGGTGAAGATGTAGCGGGCTATGATGTTAAAGCTCAGTATGGAACCTTGCATTTCAGAGATGAATTACACCGTCTTGGTGCTGAAAATGTAAACGCGGGCGGCAGAGTTTTTGATTACTTTGTGTGCGGAAGTGAGTTATACAACTTGCCTGTTGACAGTGACGAAACTTACCTTTTCTGGCTACCGGGTTTTGACAGGATTGACGCCGATGCCCCAACTTTCAAAAAGCAGTGTGAGATTTTACAGACCGGCGAAGATTACAACAAATATTTCGGCGATATTATTACTATTACCGTTGAGTACAAAGACGGCACTAAAAAATCAGTTGACATCGAAATAAGCTTTGATGACGAAGCGTATGTATATGCAAAGATGACTGCAAACGAAAATATCACAATGTACTAATCAAAAAGCCTGAGCAAATGCTTAGGCTTTTGCTGTAATTTGTCGAAAGATTTTCCTTTATCCCTAAATATGTGAGTTTATCCCTGTTTCTTGAATTTGTGATTTTACTGTGATATTATAATGACACAGAAATTCAAGGAGGCAAATATTATGAAAAAACTCTTGAAAAAATTATTATCATTGACATTGGCAGTTATAATGATTGCTTCAATGGCAACAGTAGGCATTACTTCTGTTTCGGCAGAGGGTACATTAACAAATATGATTTCCGTAATAGGCGGACGTGCTTTCAGTGAGTTTACTTCTTACTGTATAAGCAACCAGGTTCCTTATCTCGGCGGAGCATTTTATTATTTACTTTGCGACCCCGGAACAAGGTCTTCTATTCAAAATTCAGCAAAGATTAGTGCAATCCTTTCTTCGGTTACTGAAATCCAGAATACCTTGGATGATATGATGAAGGAATTGGACAAAATTGAAGCTGCAGTAAATCAGGGTAATGCAGAAATCAAGTATATGCTTATTAAGCAAAACCTTGATAAATATGCTATTGATGAACCCGGTACCCACGGATATCAGACAGTTTGGTATTGTTATGAGGATATGCTTGAATACCTTTCTTTAGCAGACGAAGCAAGAGCTAACGGCAATGATGAATTAGGCGATAGCTACGACGCCAAGGCTAAAGAGGCTCACCAGAAGTTTTTAAATGAGTACAGGCTGGCATTCTTAGGAGGACAGGACCTCCCTTATTCTGAGGTGTATTATAACACAGATATGGATAACATCAATAATTTGATTTGCGGCGAAGATCCTGACCCTCTTTCCCAGTTCCTTCCTGCACTTGAAAAGATGCTCAGATTATACTACCCTTGTGAGCACCAGATTACAGAGCAGATGTATTCAGCTTATGAGTACTGCGAGGTTATTCAGACCCGTATGTATCTTATCCACAAGGAATATGCAACCTATACTTATATGAACAGTACAGACGATGAAATTCCTCAGGACTTTTTTGCTAAAGAAACAGAAAAGTTAGAAGAAAATCTTAATAATCAGATTATTAATTCCGGTATTAATACATTAATGACAACAGAAGATGTTTCTGATGTTGAAGGCTTCGAAATCCCCTATGAGTTCCATACCTCTGTAAAAATCAACGGCAAAGAGTATCCTTGCTACATTGTTCGCGATAACGCTGATTTAGAGTACTATTTGATTTTAGAAGATGCAGTCAAAGCATCAGACCTTGTAACCAAGTGGAGAAATCCCATGGGTATAGACGTATACAGACCTACAGGAATTATTGATTCAGAGTACACCGATAACGGTGAATTCCAGATGATTTCTTCAGTTGAGAATATTGAGTTTTTACAGGGAAATCCCATAGGAAACTTAAATTACGTAATCAACAAAACCGACGAAGACGGTTATGCATACAACGCATTTTCAAAAGATGTAAATTCAATAGCTCTGTTTAGCGGAGAATACTATGACGATTGGGATTTACTTGACAGATGTGATGTTGCAGGCTGGAAGGTTAACTTTTTAGATATAAATGAAAAAGAAAATGGCGAAATTGTCACAGCTACAAACTCGTACACTACAGAAGATTTAAAAGACGGCAGTGCAAAAGATAAAAAGTGCATCGTTATCTACAAGTGTATTGCAAACGACCTTACTTTTGATAAGAATAATACCCTTACAGTAGCTTATGAGGAAAAAATGCCTTCTACTATTGTACTTAAAGATGGCGAAACTCTTAACTATTCTAAGCTTAATAATGATGTAAGCGGTTGTAAAATTATAATTTCAGGAGAGGCAACTGTTATCGGCAACCCTGAGGTTACATTGAAGGATTCTCAGATTCTTGTATGTACAGACGAGCAGGTAACTCTTGATAACGTAAACGTTAAGGCACCGACTCTTGAAAGTGCAATTGTTGTCAACGCTTATAATGCAAAAATCAACTTTAAAAACAACAATACATTTACAGGCAACGGAAAGTATATAGACGAATACGGATACCCTGAAAACGACTATAACAACAACCCTGTTGGTGCAGCACACGGTATGCTTATTAACGATAATGCAAGCGTAACTCTTACAGGCGCTACAGCTACATTCAACGGAAGCTCAGGCGGTGCAGGTATCTGCACATGGGGCGACCTTGTAATTGACAATGCAACAATTATTGCAAACGGTTCATATTGTGAAAAGACCTACATTATGGACTATGTCGTTAATCAGTATTTGAGCGATACTATGAAGGTATATGATGTTGGTGCAGGTATTGGTGCAAGCTTTACATACACCTATTCAAGACCTATGATTAAAAGCACTTACAATAATTACGGAACAATTACAATTAAAAATAACAGTGACGTAACCGCAAACGGTTGTACTCCTAAGGGTACATCTAATTGCTACTCTATGGATATCGGCGGCGTAACATATATCAGTAATGCAAAGCACTATAACAACGGTATTCATACAGAATCAACCTCAAAATATCTTACAGGTTCTATCGAAAACAGCAAGGTAACAACCGGTAACGGAAGAATTGATAAAGATATCAAAAAGAGCAACGGCACATTTAACAAAGACAGCTTTACTATCACAACCTCTACAGCTGGCAGTGATGGTGTTACAAGCGACAATATTTCCTTCAAGCTTTACGGCACAGTTGGCGGCAAAGAAGTGTCTACAAACTGGGTGACACAAAAATGCGGCGACGACAAAGGCGAATACACATTTGTTTTCACTGACACTTTCATCGGTTCAGAGATTACAAGAATTGACGTTAAAATTGACGGAAGCAACGGCTGGTACCCTGAATATGTAAAGGTAACCTCTGACTGCAGTCAGATTAATCAGACCTTCTACGGCGGAAGATGGCTTGATAACAGCGAGACCATAACTCTTACACCCGAGGACAACGTGTTTAGGGTTGATATTAAAACAGAAAACGATGATAACGCTGGCACAGATGCAGCTGTTTATGTTCAGCTTGTAGACGAAAAGGGCAACACTTCCGATACAATTAACGCTTCTGACGTTCACCCTGAGAGCGATGCTTTTGAAAAAGGCGACAATATGAGCCTTTATATGTATGCTCCCGAAAACTTCGAAAAGCTTGAGTATATCAATATTAATACTGATGCAAACGGTACTGCAGCTGCTGATTGGAAGATTGAAAGCCTTGGTGCAGAGCAGGTTTCTGGCAAAAATACAGGCGATAAATTCAACATTACAGTAAACCAGTGGGACCCCAACGGCGTTACAATGTCCTTTGGCAGAGAAACAGGCAAGTCCGGTACCTTTGAATTTGACATCAAAACTCAGAATAAGTCCGGTGCAGGTACCGATGCTACCATTAAGATAAAGCTTATCGGCGAAAATGGCGAAACAAACCTTGTAAACGTTGAGCCTTTTATCGACAGCTATACACCCGGAGACAATTTTGAAAAGAACAACCACGACAAGGGCAGAATTACATTTAAGATGCCTGAAGGCGGTATCGGCGAAATCGAGAAAATATACGTAGAAAGCAGTGGCGGAGCAGCTTCTGCTGACTGGGACCTTGAGTATATTGATGTTACCGAGATTGTACCCGACGGCACAGGCCAGCACGTTAGATTTGACGCTAAATGTACCATTAAGAAAAACTCAAACAGAACCTTTGATGCTCCTATGCCTAAGACTTCTGTTATGATGACTTCTTCTATTGACAGAGAGCTTCTTAAAAAGTATCAGGTCATTGATGAGAATTCCTATCTCTTAAGCGTAAACGAGCCTGTTGTAATTTCCGCTGACGCTCTTAAGCACCTTAAGGAAAACAACATTACTCTCACAGTTGAGATGAAAGACGGCGAGGATATTCTTTATCAGGTAACCTTTGACGGCAGTCAGATTAAAACCTTCAGCGATGTAACCATTAATAAAAGCTATGATATTAAAGATAAAGAAACTTTTATAGAGTTTATCGAAAACAGCCACATTCCCGAAGGCACAACCCTCACTCTTTATCTTGATAAGCTTGGTTTTACAGAGTATGACAAGGTAATTCTCTTTGTAAAAGATGAAAACGGCAGAGTATCAGAGCATAGCAACCAGCCTGTTGAGGGTGAGGTATATCACGAGTTCGAAATTTCAAAGGGCTATGAATATATCTTGAAATCTAAAGACGAAAGCACTTCTGTTGACAAGGACGTTGTTGCTACATCAGACCCCACAAGCTTTGTTATAATATCACTTATGTCTCTACTTCTTGTTGGCACAGTTCTTACACTTAGCTTAAAGAAAAAGAAAGAGCAGTAAAATCTTAATAATCAAAAAAGCCTGAGCGTTTGCTCAGGCTTTTTTCAAACAGAAGCTATTCAGAGGGCAGGCGTCGCATTTTGGATTTCTTGCGGTACAGATTTCTCTGCCGAAAAGGACTAAACGGTGGCAAAAATCGTTGCTTTCCTCAGGGGGCAGAAGTCCTTTGAGGATTTTTTCGATTTTGCCTGCATCTTTTTCACTGTGAAGTCCCAGTCTTCTTGTAATGCGGATACAATGTGTGTCCACAACCACCGCGGGTTTGCCGAAAACGTCGCCCACAATAAGGTTGGCAGTTTTTCTGCCGACACCGCTAAGGGTCGTGAGGGCTTCGATTGTGTCGGGCACAGTTGAATTAAAGTTTTCTCTTAGCTGCTGAGCCATTTTAACGAGGTCTTTTGCCTTGGTTTTATAAAGTCCGCAGCTTTTGATGTACTGACCCACTTCTTCCACGTCTGCCTCGGCGAAGGCATCGATTCCTTTGAAGCGCTCAAAAAGTGCAGGAGTAACCATATTTACCCTTGCATCGGTGCACTGTGCCGAAAGGCGGGTTGCAACCAAAAGCTCAAAAGGGTCGGAGTAGGTCAGCGAGCAGATAGCCTCGGGATATTTAATTTTCAAAGCTTCAATAGCTTCAAGAGCGATTTTCTTTGTTGTCATATATTATCTTCCTTTGAAATAAGATAAAAAAGGCACATAAAAATAGAAAATAACCACTATATTTTATATTATCTCTGTGCTATACTACTGTTGAATAAAATCTAAGGGGTTATTTTATGTTCAAAAATTATATTTTTGATTTGTACGGCACGCTTATTGATATAAGAACCGATGAAGACAGCGAAACCTTGTGGCAAAAAATGGTGATGATTTACGGGTACAGAAACTGTGAATATTCTATTTTTGAAATCCGCAGAATGTATAAAGAGCTTTGCTCCAAAGAAAAAAGCAAGGTAAAAGCTGAATTTCCTGCCAGAGTTAATGTTGACATTGATTTAACCAAGGTGTTTAGAGAGCTTTACGAGTATAAGGGTTACACACCAAGCGACGAAGAGGTTGAGTTTACCGCAAGGGTGTTCCGCTGTATTTCAACCAAGTTTATCAAGCTTTACGACGGTGTTATCGATTTTCTTGACTCTCTTAAAAAGAAGGGCAAAAAGATTTACCTGCTTTCAAATGCACAGAGAAGCTTTACCGTGCCCGAACTTAAGATGATGGGTCTTTACGACTATTTCGACGGAATTCTCATAAGCTCAGATGAGCGTGTTTCAAAGCCTGATTTTGACTTTTTTGATGCACTCTTCAAAAAATACAAGCTTAAGAAAATTGAGTCGATTATGATTGGCAACGACTTCCGTTCCGATATCGGCGGCGCATATAACTTTGGCATACGCAGTCTTTACATTCATCAGGAAATTTCCTCTCCCATTACAGGCGAGCTTTTAAGCGACTTTACCGTAATGGACGGAGATTTCAGAAAAATCAAGCCCCTTATTTTAAGATAACTTTCAGCTCCCTTGCTTTGCAGGGGAGCTTTCGTTTTCCTTGATTTCGATATTATAAATCTTTTTGACCGATTTAGAATTTCCCACGATAATCAGGAATAAAGCAATGATATTTATAACGTTAAAGGCAGAAATAATATATCTGCCGTGAATAAATTCTCCTAAAATGCCCGAAAATATCTGTCCTAAAATATTTCCTCCTGCAAACATCATCTCAAAAAAGCTAACAAATCTTGCACGCTTAGCGTCTGGTACGTAAGCCTGGGTGGTCGACAGGCGAATATTATAAACGGCAATTGACAATAGTCCCGTTAAAAGACAGCAAAGCATAATAAACCTTGCAGGAAGGTAAAGCATAATCATATCCAGAAGACCTATAAGCACACAACAGACAACACAAAGGGCAAAGCGCATTTTATGACTGTACTTAAGGCGGTATTGGAAAATTCCGCCCAAAAGCCTGCCTGCCACGCCAAAGCCAAGCACAAAGGTATAAAGGGTGGCGGTGTCTGAACAAAGATATTCAAAAATCCCCTGAATCCAAGAGCCGAAAGCCCCCAGATTTTCACAAGCAGAAAAAATCAGCGGAAACTGACTTTGCGCGTTTGCGAAATGCTCAGGACTTGATTTAAAAAAGGGCAGTGCAAGGGTTCCGTAAGCACCGGAAGCAAAGTTCATTATACAAAAATAAAGCGTAATTGCCAAGAGTCCTCTATCCTTGGAGGTGTAGCGAAAGCCCTCTTTGATGTCCTCTTTATAAGAGGCAAGGGTCAGGGCTTTTTCTTCTGTATTGATGTGGCTTTCAGCGGCGTCGATTTGGGTTTCAAAAATCGCGGCAGTAAGAAAAGCAATTACATTGAAAATAAAAAGAGGTGCCGCCGAGCCTGCATTGTAGTAAATAAGAGAGGCAACGGGAATCATACAAAGTGCCAAAGGCTGAATCATAGACGAAACGGCATAGGCGCGGGAATAAACTTCCTTTGAAACAGTATTGGGGAAAAGCGAATTAAAAGCAACCTCGTAAATACCGTTGATACTTCCCACAATAAGCACAAGAATGAGAAAAAGCCAGTAATAATTAAGCCCAAACAGAAGAATTAAAAATATAATGCCGTAAAGAAAAGCAGAGGTAAAGTCCAGAGTATATATTACCCTTTTTCGGGAAAACCTGTCCATATACGCGCCTGCAAACATAGAAAAAAGCATTTTAGGCAGGTAAAAGGATACGGTGAAAACCGAAAAAAGAAACACCGAGCCTGTCATATCAAAAATCATAAGGCTTATGATATACCCCGACACCGAATTGCCCAGCATAGATACAAAGGAGCCTAAGGTAAGTATGGTGAAATTCTTGCTCCAGAGCTTTGGAGCTTTGGCTTTAGCTTTCATATTATTCTCCGATATTTTTAATATACTAATAATATCATAACAGTCGACATATTTCAATACATTAAATCAGTCTCGAAACGCCGATAAAAACAGGACTTCTACTGTGGGTAGAGTGCAAAAAACCAAATTCTACCCGCCAAAATTTTTGAGAGAATCTAAAAATTGACAGTAGGTTGAGAATTCGAGGGGTAAAATGTATAGTATAAGCTGGACAATTAAGAATAACTAATTCGGAGGACATTATGAGTGACTTTATTTTAAGCTGCTGCTCTACAGCAGACCTTAGTGCACAGAAATTTGAAGAAATCGGCGTAAGCTATATTTGCACAACCTTCAGACTCAACGGCACAACCTACCCCGATGACTTAGGAAAAACAATTACTTACAAAGAATTTTATAAGGCAATGGCAGACGGTGCCGATACCTCTACAAGCCAGATTAATCAGGACGAATTCAAGGATTATTTCCGCGAGCTTCTTAAAAGCGGCAAAGACCTTTTGCACCTCAGCCTTTCTTCGGGCATTTCGGGCACCTATAACTCAGCACGCCTTGCCATTGAAGAAATGAGACAGGAGTTTCCCGACAGAAAGATTTACCACGTTGACTCACTTGCGGCTTCCTCAGGCTACGGCCTTTTTATGGCAAAGCTTTCCGAGCTTAAGGCACAGGGTATGAGTATTGAGGAGCTTTACAAGTGGGCAGAGGATAATAAAAACAAGCTTCATCACTGGTTCTTTACAACCGACCTTACCTATTTTGTAAAGGGCGGCAGAGTTTCCAAGGCTTCCGGATTTATCGGCGGCGTTCTTGGCATTTGCCCCTTACTTAACGTAAACGACGAGGGTAAGCTTATCGCCAGAGAAAAAATCCGCGGCAAAAAGCGTGTTATTCCCCGCATTGTTGAGATGATGAAGGAGCATGCACAGGGCGGTCTTGAGTACAATGACAGATGCTATATCTGCAATTCAGCCTGCCTTGAAGATGCTAAAATGGTTGCAGAGCTTGTTGAGGAGGCGTTCCCCAAGCTTACAGGCAAGGTTGAGATTTACGATATAGGCACCACCATCGGTTCACATACAGGCCCCGGCACAGTTGCCCTCTTCTTCTGGGGCGACGAAAGAGTACGATAATTTAGTGCGCCGAGGGACGGAGCCCTTCGATTTACAAATACGAGCGACGAATTTTCAGAGAACAAACTTTGTTTGCTCTCTGAAAATTTGCGGAGTATGTAGTAAACTCGAAGGAGGTGCGAAGTCCAACGAGGCGTGATTAATAGTGCCATAAGCCACCGAAGCCTTAAAAGCCTTTTGAAAGATTATTACTTTCAGAAGGCTTTTTTGTTTACTTTTTTCTTTATATATGCTATTATAAAAATTAATATGGGAAAATGTTCCCGAAGGTATATTTCATACGAAAGAGAGATGTAACTATGGCTAAAACTAAGGCAAAAACTGAAGCTAAGAAAAGCACTATGTCAAAGTCGCAGATTATTATTTCGCTTCTGGCAAGCTTTGCTTTTTCTTTCAGCTTCTTTATCGCAGGTCCTTTAGGCTTCTTCTTTTCAGAGTCTAACCGTGGTTTTTTTGAAGACAACAACATTTACGCCCACATGCTTATTCCCGTTATGGTAATTGCGGCGGCAGTATTTTTTGTTATACTTTCTGCAATACTTCTGCTTGCCACAGGCAAAACCCATACGGTTATGATAAGTATAATTACGTGGCTCTTGGTTTGCGGATATTTGCAGACCCTTTTCTTCAACGGCTGGACAGGCGGACTTATCGGCGACGGCAATGCAGGCACTCAGATGCCCGCTTTTGGCATACCTAACCTTCTTTTGTGGATTGCTTTAGGCGTTATTATTATCGGAGCACCCTTGCTTTCAAAGGGCAAGCTTTCTAAAATTGCAGGTATTGCTAAAATGGTTACAGTATACCTTTTGGTGCTTGTGCTTGCTATGCAGGGCGCAGGCTTGCTTGAGGTAGTTTTAAGTGCGCCTGAGGAAAAAGAAAGCTCTGCATTTTTGTCTTCTGAAAATATGTTTGACATTTCTTCAAACGATAACGTAATTGTTTTTGTTGTAGACAGATTTGACCAGTCTTACTATAAAGAGCTTTTGGCTTATGACCCCGATTTCTTTGCCGATTTCGACGGCTTCACCTCTTATGTAGACAACATTTCCCTTTATGCAAGAACATACCCTGCCGTTACCTCTATGCTTACAGGCATGGAAAACGATTTTTCGGGTACCCGCGAAGAATATTTTGAGAAAGCCTACGGCTCCTCTACCTTTATTAAGGATATGGTTGCAGGCGGTTATGACGTAAATATTTACAGCTCTAACTGGTATGTTTACTCTGACGCCAATGAAATGGGCGAAATCCAAAATGCAGTAGATGCAGGTGACACAGCAAAGCTTGATAATCCCATGGGTCTTTTAAGCGCTATGATAAGCTACTCTACCTACAATTACTGCCCCGATGTTTTAAAGTATGCTATCGGTGTTTCTACCCGTACCTTTACCGGCTTTGCTTCTCAGGATAGCGAAGAGGCAATGTATGTAATTGACGATGCTAAGGTTTATTCTGACTTTACTAAGCAGGGTCTTAAAAGTAAGGCTGACAATAACTTTACCTTCCTGCATTTAAGAGGCTGCCATTACCCCTTTAATGTTGACGAAAACTGTGCTTATGTGGGAGACGGCAACTCAACCTCTTTACAGCAGAGCAGAGGCGTCTTTAAGTTTATAAAGGAATATATTGCAGAGCTTAAGGCTAAGGGCGTTTATGAGGATGCAACTATTATTATCACAGGCGACCATGCTTCTGCACTTTCTGATGTAGAGGATGTACCTTCTGCAAGAATTACTTCATTGCTTGTAAAAGAAAAAGGAAGCTTTGGCACACCTCTTAAGATTTCAGAGGCACCTGTTTGCCAGGCTAACTTCATTCCTACAATCATCAAGTTCTCAGGTGTTACTCCTTCCGTAAATTACGGCAAGGCTTACTCTGAGGTTGATGAAAACGAAATTATTACCCGTAAGTATCTTTTTGAGAAAGATGTAAAAGATGACCTTGACGAAATCGTCGAGTACGAAATTACAGGAAGCGCAAGAGATTTCTCTAACTGGAAAATCAAGGAGCGTCATCTCATAGAAAACATTTATAAATAAGGACAAAAATTTATGAACACAGAAAAGAAAAAAAGCAAGTATATAACAAAATCCAAGCTCATAATTTCAGCTTTGGCAAGCTTGGCGTTTTCCTTTAGTTTCTTTATTTTTGCACCTCTTACTTTTTATTTTTCGGAGTCTAACCGAGCTTTTTTCGAGGCAAGTAACCTTTACGACCATATTTTTGTACCCTACGTTGTTTTCGCGGCGGCGGTGGTTTTTGTTGTTGGTTTTATAGGGCTAATTATATTGCCCCGAAGACTGCACACCCTGGCAATAAGTGTTATAGCGTGGCTTCTTGTTTGCGGATATTTGCAGATTCTTTTCCTCAACAGCTGGACAGGCGGTCTTATTGCAGACGGCAACGGCGGCGTAGAAATTCCCGCAGGAGGTATTCCTAATCTTATTTTGTGGATTTCTTTGGGCGTTATTATTGTTATTATGCCTCAGCTTAATTTCGGCAAGCTTAAAAAGGTTGCAGAGATTGCAAAAATGGTTGTGGTTTATCTGCTGGTTCTGGTGTTTGTAATGCAGGGCGCAGGCGTGTTAGAGGCAGTAATCACCGCACCTGAAGAATCAAAACACAAAGACGTGCTTTCCTATGATAATATTTTCGAGGCTTCAAAAAATCATAACGTAATCGTTTTTTTGCTTGATAAATTTGATATTAAATATTATTACGAGCTAAAGGACTATGACCCTGACTTTTTTGCAGAATTAGACGGTTTTACCGCATATACCGACCATATATCTATGTATGCAAAAACATATCCGTCTATTGCTTATATGCTTACAGGCATTGAGCAGGATTATGAAAACGGCAGAGAGGAATATTTCAGACAAGCCTATACAAACACAACCGCTTTGCCAAGCTTAAAGGAAGCAGGCTATGACATAAACCTTTATATGGACGACTACTATGCCTGCTCTGATGCAAGCGTTTTAAAGGATTATGTTGACAATGTTGTTGAGTTTGACGGCGACGTTAAAATGTCACAGCCTAAGATTTTTTACAAGCACATTGTCAGATACTCCTTATATGCATATTCTCCCGACATATTTAAGAAAAAAATCGACATATCATCTTCTAATTTTGCATCAAGTGCCACTAACAATATTTCCTATTCGGTAAATGATGCAAGGCTTTACAAAATGTGGCAAAAAGCCGAAGGGGTAACTCTTAAAGAAGACAACAATTTTACCTTTATTCACTTAAGAGGCTGCCATAATCCTTTTAATCTTGACGAAAACTGCAAAAATATAGGAGGAGGCAACTCCACCTCGCTTAAGCAGTCAAGAGGTGTGTTTAAATTTATTAAAGAGTATATTGCAGACCTTAAGGCTAAAGGCGTTTATGAAGATGCTACCATTATAATTACAGGCGACCACGCCGACGGACTTTCAGATTCCGCAGAGCTTGACTCACCCAAAATTACAGGTCTTTTGGTAAAAGAAAGAGGTTCTTTCGGTACACCTATGACGGAATCTTCGGCACAGCTTTGCCACGCTAATTTTCTTCCTTCGGTGCTTAAAGATGCAAAAATGGAAAATTACGCCGACTACGGCAAAGCCTATAGCGATATTAAAGAAGGCGAAAATGTAGTTCGCACATATTCTTTGCAAAGGCTTCTGCGCGAAGAATATGACGAAAGCATCGAATACCGCATAGAAGGCGACGGGCGTGATTTTGAAAACTGGGAAATTGTGGACCGCCACGACGTAAGTTACCGATAAATATTATGCAAAGAGGACAGTTTTTCCTTTTAAAATCCGAGTTTTTTTACTTTTAAATGACTTGACTTTTCGATAAATTTATCGTATCATAATTCAAATATTCAAATTTAGTTAAAGGAGAGAGAAATATGGCTTTTTATTATCAGGAGCCCTCAAGAACATTCAGCGAGTACCTGCTTATTCCCGGTTATACTTCGGAGGAGTGTATCCCTGCAAATGTTAACCTCAGCACACCCCTTGTAAAGTTTAAAAAAGGCGAAGAGAGTGCTATTAAGCTGAACATTCCTATGGTGTCTGCAATTATGCAGTCCGTTTCTAACGACACTATGGCAATTGCTCTTGCTAAGGAAGGCGGTATTTCCTTTATTTACGGCTCTCAGTCCATTGAGGACGAGGCTGCTATGGTAGCTCGTGTTAAGAATTATAAGGCCGGCTTTGTTGTAAGTGACTCTAACTTAAAGCCCGACGACACACTTGCAGATGTTCTTAACCTTTATGAGCTTTCAGGTCACAACACAATGGCTGTTACCGAAGACGGCACAGCAAACGGCAAGCTTTTGGGTATCGTTACAGGCAGAGACTACAGAGTAAGCCGTATGGAGGCTGACCTTAAGGTTTCTGAATTTATGACTCCTTTAGAGAAGCTTATCGTTGCACCTGAGACAACAACTCTTAAAGAAGCTAACGACATTATCTGGGAGCATAAGTTAAACTCACTTCCCATTGTTGATAAAGACGGCAGACTTATGTACCTTGTATTCCGTAAGGACTACTCTCAGCATAAGGAGAATCCCCACGAGGTTTTAGACGCCAACAAGCGTTATGTTGTAGGTGCAGGTATCAATACTCTTGACTATGAAAAGAGAGTTCCTGCTCTTATCGAGGCTGGTGCCGACGTGCTTTGCATCGACTCTTCCGAGGGTTACACATGCTGGCAGGCAAAGACTCTTAAGTTTATCAGAGATAACTACGGCGACTCTGTTAAGGTTGGTGCAGGTAACGTAGTTGACAGAGAAGGCTTTATGTTCCTCGCTGAGGCTGGTGCTGACTTTATCAAGGTTGGTATCGGCGGCGGTTCCATTTGTATCACTCGTGAGACAAAGGGTATCGGCAGAGGTCAGGCTACAGCTCTTATTGAGGTTGCAGCAGCAAGAGACGAGTACTTCGAGAAAACAGGTATCTATATTCCCATTTGTTCTGACGGCGGTATCGTTCACGATTACCACATGACTTTAGCTCTTGCTATGGGTGCTGACTTTATGATGCTTGGCAGATATTTTGCTCGTTTTGACGAGTCTCCCACAAACAAGCTCATCATCAACGGCCAGTACGTTAAGGAGTATTGGGGCGAAGGCTCAAACAGAGCAAGAAACTGGCAGAGATACGACCTCGGCGGCAAGACAAAATTAAGCTTTGAAGAGGGCGTTGACTCTTATGTAACTTATGCAGGTCCCTTAAAGGACAACGTTGCAAAGAGCCTTTACAAGGTTAAGTCCACAATGTGCAACTGCGGTGTTATCAATATCCCCGATTTACAGAAAAATGCAAAGCTTACTGTTGTTTCCTCTACTTCTATTGTTGAGGGCGGTTATCACGACGTAACCCTTAAAACAGCAGGCCAGACAAACTAAATTTTAAGTTTAAAGGCTTCCCTTGGGGGGAGCCTTTTTGTTATAGTAAAATGTGCCAATTTTTAAGGTGCATTTTTTCCGTCTTTGTTTATTGACGGAGGGTGTATATAGATTTATTATTTATATATCAATTTAAAAGAAAGACCGTGAGCTTAAGGCTCACGGTCTTAGTGTTTATGGGGATTTCTACTGTGGGTAGAGACAAAAATTTTGGCGGTAGACAGGGGAGTGCTTTCAGGTAGATATAAAAAGGCAGGGGTAGGTTGCCGACAAAAAATTACGGTCTTATAATTGCTCTTGTAATTTTTTCAGGAGGTCAGCAATATGAGTTTTGCAGTCATTACAGACAGCACCGCCAATCTTAAAAAAAGCTTTTTAAGCCTTAACGGAATAAAAGTTATTGAGATGCCCTATTTTATAAATGGCAAGGAGTATACCTGTACAGAGCTTGAAAGCTTTGATGACTCAGATTACTACGGAAAAATTCGACAGGGAACCCTCGTTAACACTTCGCAGATTAATCCTCAGCAAATAGAAGATGTTTTTGAGTGTGAGCTTAAGGCGGGCAAGGATTTGATTTTTATCGGACTTTCCTCAGGAGTCAGCGGTTCATTTAAAAGTGCACAGATAGCAAAATCTGAACTTGAAGAAAAATATCCTAACCGAAAAATATTGCTTATAGACAGTCTCGGTGCTGCTTTGGGCATAGGACTTTGTGTATATTTTGCCAATCATTACCGCAAAAAAGGCCTGTCGGTTGAGGAAACTTTCGAAAAAGTCAGCGACATAAGAGACAGAATGTATCAGGTGTTTATTGTCGATGACCTTATGCACCTTAAAAGAACAGGCAGACTGTCTAATGTAGGTGCGGCGGTGGGCTGTGTCTTGGGAATAAAGCCGTTGCTCAAAGGCAGCCGCGAAGGGAAAATTGTGGCTACCGCAAAAATCCGCGGCCGAAAGCAAGCGATTTCTGCTTTAGCCGATAAATGCATAAATCTAATAAAGGACACTAAAATAATCGGCATAACTTATGCAGACTGCAAGGAAGATGCACTTTTGCTTAAATCGCTTATAGAAAGCAAAGTAAAGCCCCATAAATTTATCATAGAAAAACACGAGCCGGTAACAGGTGCTCATATAGGCCCCGGTGCATTGGCGCTTTATTTTGTAGGTGACAGCGATGTCAGAGATATGTAGGGAGGTATAATTATGACAAAAACAGTAAAAAGAACAAAACTTTGTGACAGGGTTTTGCCCAATTACACCAAGGCTGAAGAAATCTTTAATATGGTTTCGCACATTGCAGGAGCTGTTTTCGGCGTGGCGGCATTGGTGATATGTGTGGTTTATTCGGCACTAAAAGCTGACCCGTGGGCTGTGGTGGGAAGCTCAATTTACGGAGCGTCTTTGGTGCTCCTTTATACAATGTCAAGCGTTTATCACGGCTTGCCCGTGAATATGGGCAAAAAGGTTATGCAAATTATGGACCATTGCACAATCTATTTTCTTATAGGCGGCACCTATACCCCTATACTTTTGTGCTCAATCCGTAAGGTGTCAGCTCCTTGGGCGTGGACGCTTTTTGGTATAGTATGGGGATTTGCATCGCTTGCCACGGTTTTTACCGCTATTGACCTTAAAAAGTACTCAAAGCTTTCTATGGCCTGCTATATCGGAATGGGCTGGTGTATTGTAATTGCAGGCAAGGTAGCCTTAGAGGCAATTCCCTTTGAGGGTTTGATGTGGCTTTTATTAGGCGGTGTTGCCTATACCGTAGGGGCAGGACTTTACGCCATTGGCAAAAAGCGAAAGTTCTTTCACTCTATCTTTCACATCTTCTGTGTGCTGGGCAGTTTTTGCCACTTCATCTGTATTTTGTTTTATGTTATCTAAAATTCTTCAAAAATTTTTGCCAAAGCCCGACAAAAGGGAACACTGCAGAGGACTTATAATTTATGCATAACTCTCAGAGAGGAAGTTTAAATTATGCAGTCAGCTAAAGAAATAAAAAAGAAAAAATCTCAGGACCTGAGCGTAAAAGATGTTTTTCGCCTTGCAGCAGTGCAAGGGGTGTATTTTCTCTTGGGGCTTCTGGTTTCAAAAGGAGCTGTGCTGGGCACGCTTTCCCCCTTTGGGGCGGCGTTTGCGGCGGCAGTTCCTTTTTCTTATGTGCCTGCGGCAAGCCTTGGGGCAGGCTTGGGATACATACTTTTAGGCTCCAATGACACCTTTCGCTACGTGGCGGTGGTTGCCTCTATTGCCGCCCTTCGCTGGCTTTTAAATGACATTAAAAAGCTTTCCTCAAGTGTCCTTTTTGCCCCCTTGGTTGCCTTTGTGCCAATGCTCGCAACAGGAGTCACTCTGCTTTTTGTCAGCACAAGCAAGATAACGGATTTTTCAATGAGCTTAATGGAAGCGGTCGCATCGGGTGCAGGCGCATATTTTTTATGCCGAAGTGCAAACCTTATGACCTCCTTTCGTGCTTTGGGTTCTTTTTCAAAGCAAGAGCTGGCGGTGCTTTCCTTTTCGGGGTGCATATTGGTGCTTTCCTTAGGAAGCGTTTCAATTTTCGGTGTATCGGTGGGCAGAATTTTTGCAGTGCTTATAATTTTGCTTGCGGCACGCTTTGGGGGAGTTTCGGGCGGCAGTATTTTCGGTACGGCAACAGGTGTTATGTTTTCTCTTGCGTCAACAGATATGGCGTTTTTGGGAGCAGGCTATGCCTTTGGCGGACTTATGGGCGGACTTTTCGCTTCCGTAGGCAAAATCGCCGTGGCAATAGCCTTTACAGTGTGCAATACGGTGCTTTCTTTTGCCGGCGAAAACCCTCAGCTTGTGCTCAGGCTTTTTGCCGAAAGTGCCTTTGCGGTGGGTGTTTTTATGCTTATTCCCAAAGAAGCGGGTTTGCATCTTAAGGCGGCGTTTGAGCCAAAGGACGAACACATTGGAAGCGATGCCGTTAAAGAAAACGTTATAGCAAGGCTTTCCTTTGCCTCAAAGGCACTTGACGGAGTAAAAGACTGTGTGCAAAATGTTGCCCAAAGGCTTAAGGAAAGAAGCGGTGACGGCTTTGACTCCGTCTATGTTTCTGCCATAGACACTACCTGCAAAAGCTGCGGACTAAAAAGCTACTGCTGGCAAAATCAGAGTGGTGTCACCAAAGACGATTTTTATCGCTTGGGGGAGGTTTTGAAGGAAGAAGGCTTTGTTACAGACAAAACCGTTGACGATAAATTTACAAAAAAATGCTGTAAAAGCCGTGAAATCGCAAAAAGCATCAACGAGGCGTACAGGGACTATCTTTCGGCATTAGAAGCCGACAGGCGGATTACTCAGGTGCGAAGTGCCACTGCAGGTCAGCTTATGGGAGTGTCACGGCTGCTTTCGGACCTTTGTGACGAGTTTGACACCTTTGAGCGTTACGATTCAGCCGCCGCCGACAGGTTAAGCGAAAGGCTCAGGCGTGAGGGGTTCATAGTCCTTGACTGTGCCTGTAAGTTTGAGCAGGGCAAGGGTATGAGCGTTGAGCTTCAGATAAAATTGAGCAGTAAAAAAGAGATTAATAAAAGCGAATTAAGGCGGATTGTAGGAGCTTGCTGTGGCAGAGTTTTTGACACACCCTGTATAAGCGAAACCGAGGAAAGCCTTCGCCTTGTTTTTTCCGAGCTTGCCCGCTTTGATGCAGACATAGCCTCCTCTCAGCATATTGCAGGGGGCAAGGGACTTTGCGGCGACTGTGCAAATTATTTTTCCTCAGGAACAGGTGAAATGATAGCCGTTATAAGCGACGGAATGGGCACAGGCGGCAGGGCGGCAGTGGACTCCAATATGGCGGTGAGTATCCTCAAAAAGCTCACTCAGGCAGGACTTTCCTTTGACAGTGCCCTGTCGGTTATTAATTCTTCCTTAATGGTTAAATCCGAAGACGAGTCCTTGGCTACCCTTGACGTTGTAAACATCAACCTTTTCAGCGGAAAAACCACATTTTTCAAAGCAGGTGCCCCCCTTACCTTTGTAAAGCGGGGCGGAAGAATTTTAAAGCGTGAAAACGCCTCTTTACCTGCGGGAATTTTAAACGACATAAAGTTTGCCAAAGATAGCCTTAATCTTCACCACGGCGACAGAGTGCTTATGGTTTCCGACGGTGCACTTTTTGCCGACGACGCTTGGCTTTGCGATATGCTTAAAAGTTGGAATGAGGCAAGTGCCAAAGATTTTGCTTCTTTGGTTATAAATGAAGCAATAAAACGCCGCAATGACGGCTATGACGACGACATTACGGCGATTGCGATTAATATTATAGATTTAAGTGCGGCTTAGCCGATACTTTTTACTGTGCCTATAAACAAGGGCAGGTTAGACTCATTTTCGACTATCATAAATACAAAGGGTCGGTCTAATTTAACCTCTTCAAAGCTTTGAGTATCAGGGGCGGAGTCTTCCATAACAACAGCAGACGACGACCCTGCTTTGGTGCCCTTTGTGGTTACTTCAATAAAGCTTTCCTGCACAACGTCAGAAACATACAGTCCGTCGCTCATTGAAAGGGAGTCAAAGTTTGCTTTTTCTGTAAACATAAGCTCCATACCCATTTTCTTTGCGGTGTCATTAAGGCTTAAGCTTTTGCGAAGCTCAAATTGAGGAATATGGGCCACACAGCGTTTTACTCCGCTTAAAGACTGAAAAAGTGTATCAAGTTTTGAGCCTGAAAGGGAATTCACATATTCATCAAGGCTTACGTTTTCGTTTGGAAGAATTGCCACAAATTTACAGGGAGTGTTTTTGTAGCTCTTTACAAAGCCTTTGGCGTCTTTGGACTCAATCAGCATCTCGTTTGATACCATAAAGTCTGCCGATTCTTCGCCATTTGTGCCCTTGAAGCTGCCTTGGTAAACGTCATTTTCGTTGTAGGGTGTTACCCACTCATCGTCAAAAAGCAGGGCGTTTACCAAAACCAGTGCGGTATCTTTATCAAGGTCTGAGAGCATATCGGTTATTTCGCCGTCGGTTTTGTCGCTTATCCAGTTGTTGATTTTATCAGCACTGAGGTCAGTTCTGAAAACCTCGGCATCAAAGTAGTTTACGGTTGTTTGCAAAAATTGAGCCTTAACGGAAAAATCGTCTCTCAGCCATAAAGAGTTTGCAGAGTTTACAAAGCCCTCGTCGTTGTTAAGTGCCTTTACTCTTTCGTTAAGGTAATGAATAAAGGTGTCGATTTCAGAAATGCTCAAATCACCCCCAAGTGCTTTTTCAAGCTCTTTAAGGGTTTTGCCGCTTGCACCGTTTGCTGTCATAGAAAGGGCAGTGTAAAGCGAAAGGGGAGAAAGCACCACGCTTTCGTCCGCACTTGCATCTTTAAGCATATTTGCCGCGAAATCCATATAAGCTTTTGAGAATTCTTCGTAGTTTTCGGGGGTAACGGCTTCTTCTGAAAAAAAGTCATATTGAGCAACAGCATCAGAGCGTGTATATTCGTGAGTAAGGCTTTCGCTTTTTTTGCCGCAGGAGCAAAGGCTCAGGCACAAAGCAAAAAGCAGTAAGCAGGCTAAAGCTTTTGTTAATTTCATAAAAGACCTCCATAAAGTTATGGCTTTATTATAATCTAAAAATGCCGCTATTTCAATGAAATTTATGTGAAAACAGAGTTTTGCGGTGTTTTTACTTATAACTTGGGCATAAATAGTGTTTAATTTGTTAGGTTTACCACTTTATTTTTTTAAATTAATATTGTATTATATCCTTGTTTCACTTTGTATTTTTATTTTTAGGTGAGGATATATGAAATTTTTTAACAAGGAAAACGGCATAAAGCGTACGGTTGCTTTAACGCTTGCATTAGTTGTTCTTTTGTCACTTGTGCTCAGTGCCTGTGATAAGGATAAAAACGAAGGCGGTGCTACGGCTGACAGCGTGGCAACAAGTATTCAGGATTACGTTTTCCCTGAAGGTATTGTTATAGGCAACACCGACATAAGCGGTATGAGCTATAGCGAAGCTTATAAAGTTATTGAAGAAAGCAATGCTATGGCAGTAAGCGATTTTACGCTTAAGGTTACTGCTGAGGAAAAAGAGTTTGAATATAAGAAATCCGATTTTCAGTGGAGTCTCGGTATAGAAGAAGCCCTTGAGAGTGCGGTGGATTTCTTAAAAAGCGAGGATTATAAAGAAGACACCTCCACAGGCAACACTACACTTTACAGTGCAGACATAAGCGTTGACGTAAAAGCGGATTCAGTAGAATCAGTAGTTGACGGTATTGCAAAAGAGGTTGATATTGCGGCAGTTGACTCTACTTTTTCCGTTGACGGCGACACTGTAAATGTTTCAAGGGAAAAAGCAGGCAGACAGCTTGACAAGGAGTATCTTACAGAGGAAATCAAAGAGGCTCTTCCCGAGCTTGCTACAGGAAGCAAAAAGACTGCTACAGTTAAAGCAATTGTAAACGAAGTTGCACCAAAATATAAATTTGAAAGCTTAAACGGCGAAATTAAGCTGATTTCTACATATTCCACCTGGTCTACAAATACCGAAAACGGCAACAACAATATGAGAGTTGCCCTTGAGGCTTGTAACGGTTCTATAATTAATCCCGGCGAGGTGTGGTCTTTTAACGAGTGCACAGGTAACTCAAACCTTACTTCTTTGGGTTATCTTCCTGCAACCGTTATCGTTAACGGCAAGTTTGAAGAGGGTATCGGCGGCGGACTTTGTCAGTCAAGCTCAACCATTTACAATGCCGCAATTTTAGCTAATATGGAAATCGAAGAAAGATACTGCCACCAGTTCCAGTCTTCTTATGTTCCTGCAGGCAGAGACGCTACTATCGACTATCCCGGCCTTGACTTAAAGCTTTCAAATCCCACCGACTATCCTATGTATATGCAGTGCTATATGGAAGGCACTCAGCTTACCGTAAACATCTACGGTTGGGACGACCCTTCATTTGACTATATCGAAATTGAAAGCTATGTGCATAGTGCTACCGACGAAGGCTATCGTGCTTCTGCACAAAGGGTTTATTACCTTGACGACGAGGAAGTAGGCAGAGAGGATTTGCCTAATTCCTGGTACGATTACCCCGAAAAGGACGAACCCGAAACCACAAAGCCCAAAGCAACTAAGCCTGCCGCAAAGCCTAAGGAAACTAAGCCTAAAGAGACTAAGCCCAAGGCAACACAGGCTCCTCAGACAAAGCCTGAGGCGACAAAACCTGTAGAGACTCTGCCTTCAGACCCTGTAGAGGTGACAACTGCTCCCATTAATACAGAGGCAACGGAGGCAACCTCTAAAAACGACGAACAAATTGAAACTGCAACAGTAAATTACTAATAAAAAGCCGCCTTCGGGCGGCTTTCTTTGCAAAGGGTGATATTATGAGCAAAAAATTAGGTTTGGTGTTAGGCTCAGGCGGTGCCAGAGGTGTTGCCCACGTTGGTTTTATAAAGGCTTTAGAAGAAGCCGACATAAAACCTCAGTGCATTTCGGGCAGCTCTGCAGGCTCAATTGTGGGTGCCTCTTTGGCAATGGGCTTAACTGCCGACGAAATTATGAGCGGAATCAAAAGTCTTAAGGTAAATGAGGTGCTTTACGGTGTGCCTAATTTCAGCCGAAGCGGACTTTTTTCTACCCGCGGAATTCACAGAAAGCTGAACTCCTTTTTCAAAAGAAAGCGTATCTCTGACCTTGATATAGAATTTTGCTGTGTTGCCACAAACCTTGCAAAGGGCGAAAGCAAAACCTTTACAGGCAGAAGCTTTGTGGTGCCCTCAATTGTGGCAAGCTCCTGTATTCCTGCACTTTTTGAGCCTGAGGTAATAGGCGGCGTGCAGTATATTGACGGCGGAGTAACCTTACGTCTTCCCATTGAAGCCATAAGGCGTTTTGAGCCCGATGTGGTGGTAGCCGTTGACGTTTTTGCCGAAAGCGGTGAAATTACCGAATACCCCAACGCTTTAAGTGTTCTCAGCCGTGCAATTGATATTATGGACAGAAACTACACCAAAGCAAAAACAAAGGAGGATACCCCCGATTTGCTAATTGCTCCTGAGCTTGGCAATATGTCGCAGTACACCTTTAAGGAGCTTGACTTTGCCTTTGAGCAAGGCTATAAAGCAGGCACTGAAAATATAGAAAAAATAAAAGAGCTTATAAAATAAGTTTTGGGCGGTGACTCCAAGGGGTAGGAGAGTCACCGCCCTTTTTATGAAAAAGCCTTATGACTATAAGGTAAGTTAATAGCAGATTAGTGCATAGGTGTCTTCTGCCTTAATTTCTAAGGCAAAGTCTACGCTTTCCTTGTCAACCTCAATAAGCAGACATTGATAAAAGGTTGCCTCTTCGTGAGTGTCCACATAGCGGTGAACTGTAACAGTTGGGCCAATAAGGCTTACGTTATCAACCACCTGAGGTTGAGCTGTTTTGTCGGCAATGATGATAACAGAGTTTTGCTCGAAATATTCATCGGTAAATTTTGTGTCAAGGGTGTAGTCGGGCTCTATGATTTGTGAGGTCATAGTTTCAAACTGAGCCTTGGTTTTTGCGATGTTTTTCACCTCTTTAAAATCTGCCGATGTAAAAACTTCGCTTGTGTCAAGGACTGTGTATTCAAGCGACTTTTTGTCAAGCTTAGCAAGGCGTTTCTGAATTGCAGTAGCATCGCGGATATTAAGCTTGCCGTCACAGTTAAAGTCGGCAACAGGCAAGGTATAGCCGCCGTGCACAGACTCTATATTCATATCGTCGTAGCCTGCCAAGTGGTGCTGAATCATAGTGGCGTCGCGGATGTTAAGCTTGTTGTCGTAGTTAACGTCGCCTAAAAGCTCGCCGATATAGCCTTCAGTAAATACGTTGTAAACGCCCTCAATGCCTTTTTCAAAAGCCTTAGTCAAGGTGTAGATTTCGTTTTTATTTGGCAGGTAAATGTAATAGCCGAATTCCCCGTCGGGGTATTTAAGGTCAGGGGAATAAAGCACGTAGTCGCCAAAAATTTTGGTAATTTCCATATCGGCAGGTTCACCGCCAAAAGCAGTAATCAGCACGAAGTCGGGAATAGCCTCTTTGGGGCTTGAATAATACTCATAGCTTTCGTGGTAAATGCTGATTTCGGGGTTTTCTAAAAGCTTTATAACCTTGTCTTTATACTTGTACTCTTCAGAGGTGGAAAGGTTTTTAAAGCTTAGGTCGTTTTCAAAGGCGTATTTTTCTGCTTTTGTGCCTGTAAATCCTGCAATGGTAAGGTTTGCGGCAGATTCAGCCTTTTTAAACCCTGAGGGAATATCAAAATCTTTTTCATAACCGATAGAGTAGGGGGCGATTTTTACTACCGATGCAGGAATGCTGATGTAGGAAAGAGCATCGCAATCTAAAAATGCATTTTCAGCAATTTCTGTTGTGCCGTCGGGGATATTGACGTTTGAAAGCTTGGTGCAACCACCGAAAGCATATTTGCCGATTACGGTTAAGTTTTTAGGAAGCCTTACGGTTTCAAGGTTGTCACACCATGAGAAGAAGTTGTCGCCGATACCCTCAATGTCGTCAGGGAAAATTACCGATGTAACTGTGTCGCAGCTTGCAAAAAATCTGTCGGCAATTATCTTGGTGCCTTCTTTAATTTTGCAGGTGCCGCCAAAATCCTCGGAATAATCTAAAAGATACTTGCCGTAGTAAAGCAAATCGTCCTCATAGTTTTTGGGGTTGTTGGCATAAGCTGTGGCGTGAAAAGCGTCTCTGCCGATAAACTCAAGAGTATCGGGAAGATTTACTTCGCTTAAATTTTCACAGAAGGAAAATGCACTGCCTAAGTGGGTAACACTTGGGGGGATTGTTATGCTTTTAAGGTTTTCGCAGGAGCTGAATGCTTCGTTTTCAATAACTTTAAGGGTAGAGGGAAACGATATTTTTTCAAGTCCGCATTCAGAAAAAGTGCCGTACCCGATTTTGGCAAGTCCCTCAGGCAGGGCGATTTCCTTAAGGCCTTTGCAACCCTCGAAAGCATAATCACCGATATATTCAAGACCTTTCCCGAAGGTTACTTTATTTAAAGCAGTAGAGCTAACAAAAGCACCGCTTTCAATTCTTACAAGGGAATCGGGCAAAATTACCTCGGTAAGTTTTTCGTTGTCAGCTAAAGCACCGCGTGAGATGTACTTTGTGCCGTCTTTTACCTTAAAAGCGCCCGAAACTTTGGTTGTGTCGGTGTCAAGCAAGCGGTTGCCAAGGTAAAGAGCGCCGTTTTCCCAGTTTTTGGGGTTTTTGTAAAATTCGGTTTGCCAGATACAGTAGGCATCGAATTCCTCAAGGCTTTCGGGTAAAGAAAGCTTTTCCATATTATTCGCACCGAAGATGTAAGCTTTTTTGATACTCTCAGGAACGGTTACACTTTTAATGGTTTCATTTTGGTAGAAAGGGTTATATATTTCCGTTACCTTGAAGCCGTCAATTTCTGTGGGGAAGGTCAGGTGGGCTTTGGTTCCCTCATAGGCAACAATTGAAGCGGTGCCGTCTTCAAGAATTTCGTATTTATAATCTCCCGACTGTATGCCGTCAATGGGGTCCCTCTCGGCACTTACAGGCAAAACAAAAGCTATGCTTAAAAGTAAAGCCAAAGTTAAGCTTAGTGATATAATTTTTTTCATAGTTACTGGGCCTCCTTGTAGCCTGCAATCCTTTTCTGAATTGCTGTGGCATCACGGACATTTACTTTGCCGTCTTTGTTAAAGTCGGCAATTTTGTCGGCGTGGGTGGTGTTTAAATCTTTTTTGGCAATGTTGTAGTTTTCATAGTAGCTTTCTAAGCCTGCAATATGCTTTTGCAGTAAGGTAGCATCGCGAACATTTAGCTTTAAGTCAAAGTTAACGTCGCCTGTAAGGTTACCTAAAATTCCTGCTTTAAAAACAGCGTCAAGACCTTGAACATTTTGCTCGTAAGCCTCAACAAGGGAGTAAAGTTTATTTTCTTTTGGAATATAAACCACATAGCCAAATCGTGCAGGAGCAGAGGTGTTTTCTTCGTACATTGTATAGTCACCGAAATAATAAGTGAAATCTGCTTCTAAAAACATATTGCTGTATACTTTTATGAGTGCAAAGTCCTCGTTTTCATATTCTTCATTGTAATGAGCAAGATGGATACTGTCGTTTTCGTTTTCGGAAATTTCTAAGAGTTCAAGTACCCTGTCTTTGTATTTATAAACCGTAGGAGCAGATAAATCTTCAAAGGTAAAGCCGTGCTCTTTTGCGTATTTTTCGGCGGCAGTGCCCTTATAGCCTGCAATCACAAGGTCTTCAACCTTGCTGTATTCTAACGGAATCGCGGACCCATCGCCGTAGTAAGGGTTGTAGTAGCCAACGGAATCTGTGCCGAAGTTTTCTACAGATTCGGGAATTACAATATATTTAAGGTTCAAGCAATTAAAAAATGCATTGTCGCCGATGGCTTTTACATTTTCGGGAATAGTAAAGTTTTCAAGCCCTAAGCATCCGCTGAAAAGCCTTGAGGGGATTTCGGTAATATTATTGCTGAGCTTTACGCTCTTAAGGTTTTCGCAGGCAGAAAAACAGCCTCTGCCTATAATTTCAACGCTTTGTGAAATATTTACTGAATCAATATTATCGTTGTCCCCAAAAGCGTTTGCGGCAATAATCCGTGTGCCGTCTTTTATATTTACATTACCTGAAATTTCGCCTTTGCTGTCAAGCAGCATATCTTTGTAGTAAAGAAGACCGTCTTCCCAATTGTTTTCATCATTTGCATAGGCGGTGCCGCTGAATACAGCGTAACCTAAGTTATCAAGGCTTTCAGGAAGAGTTACGGAAGCTAAATTTTCGCAGTTAAGAAATGCATAGTCATCAATAACTTTAACAGTTTCGGGAATGGTAATTTCTGTCAGACCGTCACAGTTCTGAAAAACCGAATCGCCGATGCGCTCAACGCTTGTCGGAATGGTGATTTCTGTAATCAGTGTACCGCGGAAAGCACCACCCTCAATGGTTGTAATTCCATTGGGAATATGGATTTCTGTTAAAGGACAATTTGAAAATGCATATCTGTCGATAAGTGTAATATTATCGTGAAGATTTATTTTGGTAAGGGTGTCGCAATCTCTGAAAGCGGAGCCGCCGATATATTTTAAAGAGTCGGGAAGGACTACCTCGGTTAAATCTTTGCAACCGTCAAAGGCAAGCATAGTAATAGAAACAGTGCCTTCCTTTACTTCAAATGTGCCCGAAATCTTTTTAGGGTCGGTGTCTACGAGGTGGTTGCTTACATAAAGCACTCCATTTTCCCAGTTGTCGGGATTTCTGTAGTATGCACTCTGGTCAATATACATATAGTGCATATTCTGCAAAGAGTCGGGCAGGTTGATTTCTTCGAGGTTTGTACAGCCTGCAAAAGCATCAAAGCCTATGTAGGTAACACCCTCAGGTATGGTAACGCTTTTAAGGTTTTTCTTTTCAGCAAAGGCGAGGCGGTGGATTTTGGTTACCTTTAAGCCTTCGATTTCTTCGGGTACTGTAAATTTCTCGTGAATACCAATGTAGCCATTAAAGGCGGCGGTGCCGTCTTCAAGAATTTCGTATTTATAATCTCCCGACACAAGGTTGTCAGAAGGGTCATATTCAGCACTGACGGAAATAATGCTGATTGCAGAAAAAAGCAGAGAAAGCGTCAGCGCCAGTGCTAACAGTTTTTTCATATTCATACCCCTTCCGATTTATTTAACTGCGGTTTCTAAAACGGTTAAGTAGCTGAAAATTTCAACCTCGGCACCGTTTTTTTCTTCGCCGTATTCATAAAGCGGCTTTTGCTCAGGATAAACTCCTGCAATGGACAAGTTTCTAAGGTTTATTTCGCCGTCGCCGTGTCGGAGTACCTCAAACTCAAAGGTAGCAAGTACCTTGTTCTCCTTAAAATTGTAGCCGTTGTAGTCGTGAGTCTGTACCTGAACATAGCCTCCGTCGTAGTGATAGTCGTCCCAGCCGTAAAGAGTAACCGAGGGTATAAGGTTGGGGCACATCTCGGCGATAAATGCATTGACATCATCGGCGGGTTTTTTGGAAACATTAATTAAAGAATCGTGGTCAAATCTCAGGTTGATGCTTCCAATGGTTTCGCTGCAGGAAAGCTCGGTGGTGATTCTGAATTTGTCACCGGGCAGGAATTTATAGGTTTCGCCTTCAAAAGTGATGTTGGCGTATCTTACGGGAACATCGGGAAGCTCAGCTTCAAAATCTTTAAAGTCGGGGTCGTCTCTGTCAACCTTTGCAAGGTGTTTCTGAATATCCGTAGCATCTCTGATGTTTACAACGCCGTCACAGTTAAAGTCAGAAACTCTTTCAGAAAAGTCAGAACCGCCGCCCTCGTGAAAGCCTGAGGCATATTCTCTGTCGGTAAAGTTTTCGATTGTGGCAAGGCACTTCTGAATTTTTGTAACGTCTCTTATGGTGATTTTGCCGTCAAAGTTAGAGTCGCCTCTTAAAGTGCCCAAGCCGTATTCGGTAAAAACGTCCATAATGCCGTCAAGCTTTGCATTGTAGGCTTCTGTTAAGGTGTGCACCTTCATATCCTTGGTGGTAATAATGTGGTAGCCGTAGATGTAGGGGTAGTAGATGTTTGATACCTGCAAAAGGTAGTCGCCAAACTCCCCTGCAGAAAGAGCAGGTGAGCACATTGTTTCGCCTGCAAAAATCAGTACGAAGTCCGGTGTAGCTGAGGCTTCTGTGTTATGGGAGTAAAGATTATGGTACATATAATAGTAGTCGTCCCACCGTGAAATAAGTGCGGGCTCATAGTCTTCATAAAAATGCAGGGCGTACACGAGTTCATAGGGCTCAGGGGTGTAGTTTTCAATATTAAAGTAGGGACTGCCCTCTTCTTTAATACGCCACTCTACCTGCGACCAGTTGTTGCCGTGGTAATTAACCCAAGCGTTTTCAAGGGCGTCTGCCTTTAATGCCTCGGCTTTGGTGGCGTAAATAATTATATATCCTCTGTCGATTGCTGAGAAAATAAGGTGGTCTTTCTTTGATGTAAAGTTTTCATTAAAGAAAGCGTTGCTTATATCCTGCACCTTTTGGTGCTGAGCGTAAACGTATTCTTTATACTGGGCAAAAAGTGCTTCGTCAACACTTGCCGAGTATTTTGAAACGTCAGGCAAAAGGTTGTTTACCTTTACCCAAGAGGGGTAGTTGTAGATGTCGGGATACTCCTCTGAGCTTATATGTATGGTGTAATAGGAGCCGTCATCGTCATTAAGGTGAGCGGTTTCTTCTTCAAGGGTGGGATATGTGTAAGCCGAAACCGTGGTGCCAAGGGGAATTGAAAGTATTAATGTAAGTATAAGAATAGTTGATAACAGTTTTTTCATATTAATTCTCCTTTCGGGTTTTGCCTTTCACCTATTAGACGTAATTTTTTAAAAATCCTCACACTTAAATTATAAGCTTTTTGGAAAACTTTGAATATTTGGGTAAGTGAACAAATTTTGGGGCGGTTGTTTGTTTAAATCAACAAAAAAGGGAAGCCGAAGCTTCCCGATTTTACTTATTGACAAAGTTTTTAATAGCCTCAAAGCTTTTGTCTGAGATGTCGTGCTCGATTTTGCAGGCGTCCTCAGTGGCGGTTTCTTCGTCAACACCTAAGTTTACAAAAAACCGAGTAAGCAAGGTGTGGCGCTCGTACATTTTTTCGGCAACTCTTTTACCCTCATCGGTAAGAGAGAGAAAGCCGTCATTGTCAGACATTACATATCCGCCTTGCTTTAAAAGTCCTACTGCACGGCTGACACTGGGTTTTGAATACCCCATATATTCGCCTACGTCAATAGAGCGTACCGCCTTGCCTTTTTTAGAAAGTATGTAAATGGTCTCAAGGTACATTTCGCCCGATTCCTGCAAATGCATAAATTCTTCCTCCCATAAATATAGTGTATGGAGATATATTGAGTATACCACAATCTGCACAATTTGTAAATGACGGACTTTTATATGTGTGGCTTTAATTACAAAAAATGTAAAATTTTGGCTGAAAGCCCTTGACAATTACCTTTATTTGCATTATTATATGATGTAGTTAGCAAAGGCTAACTGATAGGAGAGTTGTAATGAATACATTAAAAGATACAAAAATCGGCCACACCGCAAGGGTGGTTAAGCTTCACGGGGAAGGCCCTGTAAAGCGCCGGATTATGGATATGGGTATTACCAAAGGCGTTGAGATTTACGTAAGAAAAGTAGCACCCTTGGGCGACCCTATGGAGCTTAATGTCAGAGGCTATGCACTTTCGCTGAGAAAGGCTGATGCTGAAATGATAGAGGTAGAGTGATTTTTCGGGGGACTTGGTCCCCTTGCTTAATAAGGCTTAGTTAGCATAGGCTAATTAAAGAAAAGAGGTACTGTATGCAGATAAAAATTGCCCTTGCGGGCAATCCCAATTCGGGCAAAACCACCCTGTTTAATACCCTGACAGGCTCAAATCAGTATGTTGGCAACTGGCCGGGAGTTACTGTTGAGAAAAAAGAGGGCAAATTAAAGAAGCACGAGGACATAGTAGTTACCGACCTTCCCGGTATTTACAGCCTTTCGCCTTATACTCTGGAAGAGGTGGTTGCAAGAAACTATCTTATTGAGGAGCGTCCCGATGTAATACTCAATATTGTAGACGGCACAAATTTAGAGCGTAACCTTTACCTTACAACTCAGCTTATGGAAATCGGCATTCCCGTGGTGGTTGCCATCAATATGATGGACGTTGTAAGAAAACAAGGGGACAAAATCGACACCGAGCTTTTAGGCAAAAGGCTTAAGTGCCCTGTGGTGGAAATTTCCGCACTTAAAAGCGAGGGCATAGAAGAAGCCGCCGAGCTTGCTATTACATACGCGAAAAACGGCAATCCTATGCCTAAGCATATTTTTTCGGGCACAGTTGAACACGCCATAGCTCATATTGAAGAAGCGGCAATTCACAATATGCCCGAAGAACAGCAGAGGTTCTTTGCCATAAAGCTTTTTGAGCGTGACCGCCATGTGCTTTGCAAATTAAAGCTTGACGAAAAAATCGTCAAGCACATGGAAAACGACATCAAAGCAGTTGAAATTGAGCTTGATGACGATGCCGAGGCAATTATTATTAACGAGCGTTACCTGTATATTGACAAAATACTTAAGGGTTGTTACATAAAGAAAAGTATAGGCAGGCTTACTCTTTCTGATAAAATCGACAGAATCGTCACCAACCGTATACTTGCAATCCCGATTTTTATTCTTGCAATGCTTTTGGTTTATGCAATTTCAATCGGCACAGTAGGTAACTGGACAGTTCTGTTTATGAACGACGGCCTTTTCGGCTCTTTTTCTGAATGTGTTGCGGCAGGGGACTTGCCCTCCTTTATGGGTTCTTGGGTAAGCGTTCCCGAATTTCTGGACACACTTTTGCTTGATGCAAGCGGCAGTCCCATAATTGCTCCTTGGCTTTACAGCCTTGTGCAGGAGGGTATCGTTGCAGGTGTTGGTGCAATTTTAGGCTTTGTGCCTCAGATGCTTATTCTTTTCCTGCTTTTATCTCTTCTTGAAGATTGCGGCTATATGGCACGAGTTGCCTTTATTATGGACAGAGTTTTCAGACGCTTCGGTCTTTCGGGCAAGTCCTTTATTCCTATGCTTGTTGCTTCAGGCTGCGGTGTGCCGGGAATTATGGCAAGCCGTACCATTGAAAGCGAGAGGGATAGAAAAATTACGGTTATGACCACAGGTTTTATTCCCTGCGGCGCAAAGATGCCTATTGTGGGACTTATTGCAGGTGCCCTTTTTGGCGGCAGTGCATGGATTGCAACGGCGGCTTATTTTATAGGCATCGGTGCAGTTGTGGTTTCGGGCGTTATTCTTAAAAAGCTTAAGGCTTTTGCAGGAAATCCCGCTCCCTTTGTTATGGAGCTTCCCTCTTACCACGCTCCTGTTCCCAAAAATTTTCTCAGAGCAACCTGGGAAAGAGGCTGGTCCTTTATCAAGCGTGCAGGTACGGTTATTTTTGCCGCAAGTGTGATTATCTGGGTGCTTAATTCCCTTAGCTTTGACGGCGGTTTTCATTATATAACCGATGAAACAGGCGGTGCTTCTATTCTTGAATTAATCGGAAACGCTATTTCATGGCTCTTCATTCCTTTGGGCTTTGGCAACTGGCAGTCAGCCGTTGCTACCATTATGGGACTAATGGCTAAGGAAGAGGTTGTAAGCGTTCTTGAAGAGCTTGCTACAATGAGCGGCGAAGGTGCAACCGTTGCCGATGCAATCTTTGGCGGTTCTGCCTTGGCGGGATTTAGCTTCCTTGTGTTTAACCTTCTTTGTGCTCCTTGCTTTGCCGCAATGGGTGCCATTAAGAGAGAGATGAACAACTGGAAGTGGACTGCTTTTGCAATCGGTTATATGTGTGTATTTGCTTATATGATTTCGCTTATTATTTATCAGTTCGGACTTCTCTTTACGGGAAACATAAACGTAGCGGGACTTATCTTTGCCGTTGCGGCACTTGCATTTCTTGTGTTTATGGTGGTTCGCCCCAATAAATTTAAAGAAATCAAAATTTAAAAATAAGGAGGCTTTCTGATGAATTGGCAGACATGGTTGGTTTTAGGCATAATTGCTGTGATTTTTGCGGCAATTGTGGTAGTTTCGCTTATTAACAAGAAAAAAGGCAAGACTTCTTGCTCTTGCGGATGCTCAGGCTGTGCAATGAAGGATGCCTGTCATAAAGCCAAACAATAAATTACTGTTCCACATCTGAAACGTAAGTTTTGGGTGTGGAACTATATTTTTTTGACGAAATCTATTGACAATGTTCCAAAAATGTTGTAATATTTTAAAAAATGAACGCAAAGCCCTGTTTTTATCCATAAAATACAGGGCGTTTTTATTTCATTAAAGGTTTTTTAGGAAAGGAAATGAAAATGAGTACATTCGAGCTGAGTCGCAAGCAGTTTGCTCTGCTTACATATCTGGAACGAATAAACGCCAAAAAAAGCCAACGTGAAATTTCTGAGGAAACAGGCTTTTCTCTTGGTTCTGTCAGCCGCCACCTTGAGGCTTTAAGAAACGAAGGTCTTATTGACGGCACAGTTGTTACTAAAAAAGGCTACGAAGTTTTAGAGCCTTACAGAGTAAAGCGAGCGGTTTTTATTGCCGCAGGCTTTGGTTCACGACTTGTTCCCATTACCCTTAACACTCCCAAGCCTCTTGTTCGTGTTAACGGCACAAGAATGATTGACACCTTGCTTGATGCAGTTGTTAATGCAGGCATTGAGGAAATTTATATTGTAAGAGGTTATCTGGGCGAGCAGTTTGACCAGCTTCTTTATAAATATCCCAACATCAAGTTTATTGAAAATCCCATTTACAACGAGGCAAACAACATTTCTTCTGCTTATATCGCCAGAGAGCTTTTGCAGAACGCTTATGTTTTTGAGGCGGACCTGGTGCTTTATAACCCCAATCTTATTACAAAGTATCAGTACACATCAAACTACTTGGGTGTTCCTACTCCCAAAACCGATGACTGGTGCTTCGAGGTTAAAAACCACGTTATCACCAAGCTTTGTATCGGCGGCACTGATTGCTACCACATGTTTGGTATTTCTTACTGGAATGCCGAGGACGGCAAAAAGCTCGAAAGCGACATCGAAAAGGTGTTTAAGCTTCCCGGCGGCAAAGAAAGGTATTGGGACCAGGTTTCCCTTGAATACTGTATAAAGAACTATCAGGTTGAGGTAAGACCCTGCAGCTTTGAGGATATTATCGAAATTGATACCTACAACGACCTGAAAAACTTAGACCACACTTATATTTAAGAGGTATGTTATGAAAAAAGGACTTATTGTGTTGCTTCTGGTTACGCTTGTGTTTACCTTTTTTGCTGATTTCGGCTCAAAGGAAACAATCGTTGTCTGTGCATCAAGCGAGCAGTTTCGTAACGACGAGCTGCAGGCACAGCTTTCAGAAGAATTCCCGAATTATAATGTAGTTGTTACCTATATGTCCACAGGTAAATCTGCCGCTAAGATTTACGCCGAGGGCGAGGGTACCGAGGTTGACATTCTCGTAGGCCTTGAGACAGGCTATATGAATAAGATTAAAAATGAGCTTGCAAATATCGAGGGCAAAAGCCGAATTCCTTATTTAGAGGGTCTTACTCCCGCCGACAACGGCAACCTCTGGGTTACTTGGGAAAAGCAGGCAGGCGGTATTATTGTAAACACCGAGATTTTAGAGAAGCACGGCTTAGAAGCTCCCAAAACCTATGATGATTTACTTAAGCCGGAATATCAGGGTCTTGTTGCTATGCCCGACCCAAAATCCTCAGGTACAGGCTACTTCTTCTACAAAAACTGGGTTAACCTCTGGGGCGAAGAGGGTGCTTTGGAGTATGTTGACAAGCTTTATCCCAACTTAAAGCAGTTTACAGAGTCCGGCTCAGGCCCCATTAAGCTTTTAAAGCAGGGCGAAATTGCCGTTGGTCTTGCGCTTACCTTCCAGGGCATTACCGAGAAAAACGACGGTCAGCCCTTTGAGGTTATTTTCCCGCCTGAGGGCTCACCCTACTCCCTTACAGGCTCTGCCATTGTTAAGGGTCACGAAAACAAAAAAGGTGTAGACGAAGTGTTCGACTACATCGCAAACGTTTTCCTTAAGTACGACAAAGAGTATTTCTGCCCCGAAACAGTTTATGAGGGTCAGAAGAATTACATTGAAAATTATCCCACTGATATACCTTATGCAGATATGACAGGTATTCAGGATTATGCTCAGAAAGAGAGGCTGCTGTCAATATGGAAGTATTAAACACAAAATTATCCGTAAAAAACATTACAAAAACTTATGGTGGAAAAACAGTTTTAAATAACGTAAGCTTTGACCTTATGGAGGGCGAGTTCCTTTCAATCTTAGGCCCCTCAGGCTGCGGTAAGACTACACTTCTTAGAATTCTTATCGGTCTTGAGAAAGCCGACAGCGGCGAAATTATCAAAGGCGGCAAGGATATTTCAAACCTTGCAAGCTTTGACAGAGGCATGGGTATTGTTTTCCAGAACTATGCACTTTTCCCAAATATGACAGTGCTTCAGAACGTTATGTATGCTCTGACACTTCGCAAGGACACCAAAAAGCAGGCTAAGGAAATTGCAACTAAAACTTTAGAGCAGGTTGGTCTTACTGACCAGATGCACAAGCGTCCTCACCAGCTTTCAGGCGGTCAGCAGCAGAGAGTTGCCATTGCAAGAACTCTTGCTATGAACCCCGACGTAATCTTACTTGACGAGCCTATTTCTGCTCTTGACGTTACAAACCGCGAGATTATGAAGGCAGAGCTTAAGTCTTTACAGAAAAAGTTCAATGCAACAATGCTTTTTATTACCCACGACCAGGAAGAAGCCTTCTTCCTTTCTGACAGAATTATGGTTATGAGCGAAGGTAACATTGAGCAGATGGCTACCCCCAAGGAGCTTTACACAAATCCCGCCAGCGATTATATCAAAGAATTCGTTGTAGAACAGCTTGATAAAAAGTATCAGGATCTTTCCCGCTATACAGGACGAGGTAAATATGAAGATTAATAAAAACAAAGGCTATTTCGGCTTAAAGTATTTATTGCTTATATACCTTTTGATTTCTGTTGTGCTTCCTATAATCTATCTGTTCAGCAGTATCAGAGGCCAGCATATAAGCGACGTTGTCACTTCGGCTCAGTTTTTGCCGATGCTCAAAAATTCTGTTATAACAACAGTTATTGCAACGGTTATTTCCATTGTGCTTTCCTTTTTCCTTGCATATATGCTTAACCGTTCCAACATAAAGTTCAAAGCGTTTTTCGTTGTGCTTTTCACAATTCCTATGCTTATTCCCAGTATTTCCCACGGTATGGGTCTTGTGTTCCTTTTTGGCGACAACGGCATTGTAACTAACCTTTTGGGTCTTAACATCGGTCTTTACGGTTATAAGGGTATTGTTATGGGCTCTGTGCTTTATTCTTTCCCTGTTTCCTTCTTGATGTTCAACGACTCCTTCCAGTACGAGGACTTTACAATCTACGAGGCTGCAAGCGTACTTGGTATGAGCAAAACAAGACAGTTTCTCTCAATTACACTGCCCTCTATGAGACGCACCATTGTTTCTGCGGTTCTTGCAGTATTTACAATGATTTTCACCGACTACGGTGTTTCTCTTATGACAGGCGGCACAGATATGACCCTGCCCGTATATATGTACCGCGAAGTTATCGGTATGATGAACTTCTCAGGCGGTGCGGTTGTTGGCGTTGTGCTCCTTTTGCCTGCTATGGTTGCATTTATTATGGACCTTAAAAACAGCGGCATAAATGCTTCTGGCAGTACCGTTACAAAGGCTTATCTTATTGAAGACAACAAGGTAAGAGATATAATTGTTTACGTTGTATTTGCAATTGTAATCTTTCTTTTGTGCCTGCCTATTGTAGCTTTCGTGCTTTTAAGCTTTGTTAAGCAGTATCCTATAGATATGTCCTTTAGCTTAGAGACCGCCAAGAAGCTTCTTAGTAGCGGCATCGGTCAGTATTTTATAAACTCTGTTGCAATTGCACTTTTATCCTCTCTGGTGGGTACATGCCTTTCATATTTTTCGGCATACATTACCTCCAGAAGCCAGAAGGCAATCTCAAACGGAGCTCTGCACTTTATCAGTATGCTTTCCCTTGCGGTGCCCGGTATCGTTTTGGGTCTTTCCTATGTTCTTACATTTAAAAACGTTCCCATTTACGGCACAATTTTCATTCTTGTGGTTGTAAATATTGCCCACTTCTTCTCCTCTCCCTACCTCTTGGCGTATAACTCGCTTTCAAAGTTTAACCCCAACCTTGAAGACGTGGCAGACACCTTGGGTATAAGCCGAATGAAGCTTCTTTTCTCGGTATATATTCCCAGCACAAGGGCAACAATCGTTGAGATGTACAGCTATTTCTTTGTAAATGCTATGATTACAATTTCTGCTGTATCCTTCCTTATGAACTTCAGAACAATGCCCCTGTCACTTCTTATTCCTCAGCTTGAGTCCCAGTCCTTTATCGAGGGTACTGCTATGGTATCTCTCCTTATTCTGGTTATTAACTTGGTTGAAAAAGGAATTGCCTTTGCGGTTAAGAAGAAAGTATCAAAAGAAGAGGAAAAAATCCTCGCCGCACCCTTAGAGGTAGCAGAATAAAACTTAACGCCTGACGGTTAGCCGTCAGGCGTTTTTGTATGGATAATATAGAGAGGTTAATCCTCTATTGGCAAAGTGTCTTCTTCTGTACGAGGATTTAATATATCCGCAATAACTTCTCTTTCGTCAAGGTGGTATTTAACACCCTTGATTTCCTGATAATCCTCATGACCCTTACCGGCTAAAACGATAATATCGCCTGCCTGAGCGTTTTCAATGCAGTAGCGTATTGCATCTACGCGGTTGGGAACGATAACGTATTTGCCGTCGGTTTTGTCAATGCCCACCTTGATGTCAGCGATAATGTCATTTACGTCCTCAAAGCGGGAGTTATCCTCGGTAATAACCGAAAGGTCAGAAAGCCTTCCCGAAACCTCGCCCATTTCATAACGGCGTGCTTTAGGACGGTTGCCGCCGGCGCCGAACATTGTAATAAGTCTGTGCGGCTTATATTCTCTGAGGGTTTTCAGCACGTTTTCCATAGAAACGGCATTGTGAGCGTAGTCGATAAGCAAGGTGTAATTGCTCTTAACGGGATAAACCTCAACCCTGCCCTTAACCTTAACGGTTTCAAGACCTTTGAGGATATGCTCGTCGGCAATTCCCATATCAGAGCAAAGTGCAATTGCCGCCAAAGCGTTGTAAACGCTGAATCTGCCGGGAATTGCAACGTCTGAGGAAAGCTCTTTTTTGCCCTTTACTTCAAAGTGGACGCCGATAAAGCCCTGACGCGCCAAAAGCTTGTCGCCAAAAGCGGTGTAGTCGGCGCTGTTTTCAAAGCCGTAGGTGATTTTTTCGCAAAGGCTGTCTTTTAAAAGTGCTGTGTGAGCCTCGTCGTCGATATTAATAATGGCTTTTTTGCAGTTTTTAAAGAGGATAGCCTTGCTCTCTAAGTAATCCTGCATGTCTTTGTGTTCGCTTTCGCCGATATGGTCGTTTGAAAAGTTTGTGAAAATGCCGTAATCAAAGGTAATGCAGTCGGTGCGGTGGTGCTTAAGACCAAGGGAAGAAGCTTCAATAACCATAGCCTTGCAACCCTTTGTTACCATTTTTCGCATAGCCTGCTGGATTTCGTAACTTTCGGGAGTGGTGTTGGCGGTTTTGTAGATTTTATCGCCGATAACAATGCCAAGGGTGCCGATTGTACCCGTTTTTATTCCTGCACACTCAAGAATTGAGCGAATCATTGCAACGGTTGTGGTTTTGCCCTTGGTGCCTGTAATGGCAATTGTGGTAAGCCCCTTTGAAGGATTTTGGAAAAATTCGGTGCTCATAACCGCCAAAGCGGCACGGGTATTTTCTACTTTTATAATTGTAATGTCAGAGTCAGTCTCTACGTCGTCGCTGACAATAAGAGCCGAAGCTCCTTTTTCTATGGCATCCTGTGCATATTTATGTCCGTCGGTGTTAAAACCTTTAAGGCACACAAAGGCGGTGCCCTTAACCACCTTTCGAGAGTCGTAGATAATATCGCTTATGTCTGTGTCTGTGCTTCCTTTAATAAGAGTGTAGGAAAGGGAAGAAAGTATGTCTTTAAGTTTCATAAGCAAAAGCACCTCCGTATATATTATAATGGAAAGATTAATTTCATATTCTAAAGGTACAACTTTTTTGGCAGGTTGTCAATGAATTTGTGCAGAGAAAATCCTCTATTTTGTGGTGAAAAAGGGGGATTTTGTCAAATGTACACTACAGAAAGTAATTTTGACGAAAAAACCCTTCAAAAAAGCAAAAACAGACGGGTCAGATGGAAGGTATATGTCAAATTGCCGTTATTTGGTATGCCGAGGTTGGCAAGGTGCACAAAAATGCTTTTGACATAAGATACAAAACAATAGCAGGACATTTGTACAAAGTGTTGAATTGTTTAAAAAGCGGTCGTTAAAATGACCAAATTTAAGCCTCGGATTTATTATTTTAGATAAAAAGTACAAAGGTAGTTGAAATTGTGGTCTAATTTATGCTATTATTACTACAGTGAAACAGTGCCCTCTTATGGGTACTTCACAAGAAAAATTTTTATAAAAAGGAGTTATCCGAACATGAAAGCAAAGAGAATTCTTGCTATGTTGTTTGCTGTTCTCATGTTAGCAGGTTGCCTCGCAGCTTGTGACAACAGCAACACACCCGCAACTACTGACCCCGCTGGCACACAGGGCGCAACAGGCGGTCAGACAGCATTCGTTCCTTGGTCTGCAGAAGATATTGCTGACCTCGGCGCAAACATTCAGAAAGAAGCCGCAGGCAACAAGGTTACACTTAAAGTATGGCAGCCTGAGGCAGCTCAGGACGTATTCAAGGCTCAGGTAGCTGACTTCATCGAGATCTTCAAGGATTATGCAGATATCGAAATCGAAGTTGCAATCCAGGGCGAAGGCGATGCAGCTGCTAACGTACTTTCTGACCCCAACACAGCCGCTGACGTATTCGGTTTCGCAAGTGACCAGATCATGAAGCTTGCAAAGCCCGGTGCTGTTGCTGAGGTTATGTTCCCCAACGAAGTTAAGTCTATGAACGACGAGCTTTCTATCAATGCAGCAACTTATGACGGCAAGCTTTGTGCTTACCCCGAGGTTGGCGACAACTCTTACTTCCTCTGCTATGATAAGACAGCAGTTACAGCTGACCAGGCTAAGACCCTTGAGGGCGTATTCGAGGCTTGTAAGGCAGCTAACAAGAGATTCATCATGAACAACGGCGACGGTTACTTCGCATGTATGTTCCTCTTCACCGGCGGTCTTGAGACAAACGGTCTTGAGGACGACGGCGAGACACAGAAGTTCAACGATTATGACATTGATCAGGTTACAGCTTCCGTAAAGGCATTTGCTGACCTCTTCAAGGCAAACGCTAACTACTTCGAGTCCAACAAGACAAGCGCAGTTGTTGACGGTTTCAAGAACGGCACAACAGCAGCTGGTGTTATCGGCTCTTGGGACGTAGCTTCCGCTAAGGCAGCTCTCGGCGACAATGCTGGTTTCGCAATTCTTCCCACAATCAACATCAATGGCGTTGATACACCTATCAAGAACATGTTCGGTTACAAGTTCATCGGTGTTAACAGCCAGTCTAAGTTCCCCTACACAGCTCAGGCTCTTGCTTACTACCTCTCTAACGAGGAGTGCCAGCAGGAGAGAGCAGAGCAGCTCGAGTGGGGTCCCTCCAACATCAACGTAGCAAACAGCGATTTCGTTAAGAACAACGAGTCTATGTCCGCTATTCTCGCACAGGCAGCTAACTCTGTTCCCCAGACAATCATCGTTGGTACATTCTGGGATCCTTGTGCAGCTCTCGGCGGCTATGTTGGCGAGACAAACAACGACTTCTCTGAGGCAGCTATTAAGGCTGAGGTTGAGAAGTGCATCAACAACATCCTTGACCTTTAATTTTTAAAGTCGGGAAAGTTGGATTTTTGAAATTAACTTAGTCTGATTTTTACACAGCCCGAGGCAGGGCTTCGGGCTGTGTACATTTTATTACGCAAAAGGATTTTTTATTCTGCAAACGTAGGATAAAGGGGAGTGAACAAGAGTGAAATATATCGATTATATGCAGTTGAACCCCTTAGAGCGTTTTTGGTATAAGTTCAAGGAATTTTTCAAGAACTTACCTGCAACCCTTAAGGCTTTCTTCTGTGCTGTCGGTAAAGCTATCAAAAACTTTGCGCTTAAATTTGCAAAGGGCGTAAAGGATTTTGCAGTGGGTTTTGCTCAGGGTGATATCATTACCAAGCTTTCATATTTCATTATGGGTCTTGGCAATGCAACAAGAGGACAGGTTATTAAGGGCATTATATTCTTTACTATCGAAGTTGCATACATAGCCTTTATGGTATTCTTCGGCGGTGCATATTTAAGCCAGTTCTTTACTCTTGAGGCAGCTACTCACTATGAAACCATAAGCGGCGGCCGTGGTGGCGCATCACAGAAGCTCGTTTATGACACTTACAGTAACCAGATTCTCATTTACGGTATTCTGGCAATTATGGCTACAATTGCTTTTGTAGCAGTTTATCTTGCAAGCACAAAGTCTGCAAGAAAGTGCGAAGAAATTAAGAAAGCAGGCAAAAAACCTGCAACATTCATCGAAGAAATCAAGGAGCTCCTTGATTCCAAGTTCCACATTACATTACTTTCAGTTCCTGTTATTCTTATTTGTGTGTTTGTTCTCTTGCCTCTTATCTTTATGATTTTGATGGCATTTACAAACTACGATGACAAGAACTACTTCTCCTTCCAATGGGTAGGATTTGCTAACTTCGCTGAAATCTTCAGCGGCAGCACAACAGGCGGTGCTTCCATGGGTTACACCTTTGGTAACATCGTGCTTTGGACACTCATCTGGGCAATTGCAGCTACATTCTCTAACTATATCTTAGGTATGGTTGTAGCCCTTATGATTAATAAAAAAGGAATTAAGCTTAAGAAGTTGTGGAGAACACTTTTCGTTATGACAATTGCTGTTCCCCAGTTCGTTACACTTCTTCTTGTTTCTCAGATGATAGGCTCATCTCCCGATAGCCCTCTCAATCTGATTATATCAATGTTCACAGGTGCACCCTCACAGTTTGACGTTCAGACGCCTCTCTATGATGGCTGGATTGCAAGAGCCGTTGTTATTATTATTAACATCTGGATTGGTATTCCTTACACAATCCTTATGACAACAGGTATCCTTATGAACATTCCTGAGGACCTTTACGAAAGTGCCCGTATCGACGGCGCAGGTCCTGTTAAGAGCTTTACTAAGATTACATTACCTTACATGCTCTTCGTTACAACACCCCACCTGATTACAACCTTTATCGGTAACGTAAATAACTTTAACGTTATTTACCTGCTTACAGGCGGCGGTCCCAAAACAAACGACTACAAGTACGGTGCAGGTAAGACAGACCTCCTTATTACACTTCTCTATAAGCTGTCTGTTGACCAGCAGAAGTACGGCTTAGGTGCGGCAATCGGTATTCTTGTATTTATCGTTTGTGCTACACTTTCGCTCATTACATTTAATATGACCAAGTCTGCTAAGGATGAGGAGGCGTTCTCATGATAAAAAGTTATAAATTGAGAAGAGGCCTTGCCAACACCTTTATTTACATCTTGTTGGCAGTATTGGGCCTTATATGGATTTTCCCCCTTGTATGGCTTGTTCTTCACTCTTTCAGAGTTGACCCTGCAGGCGGCGTTCCTGCAGCAGCAGTTGACCACCTTTTCCCCACATTAGAGGAATTAGGTTTTGACAACTACGTTGGTCTTTTCAAGGACACAATGTTCTTAAGATGGTTCGGCAACACATTCTTTATTGCTGTTATTTGCTGTATCATTTCTACTCTTTCAGTATTGGTTGTTGCTTATGCATTCAGCCGCTTAAGATTTAAGTCAAGAAAGCCTCTTATCAATGTTGGTATGATTATGGGTATGTTCCCCGGCTTTATGACAATGATCGCTCTTTACTACATCTTAAAGATGATGGGCTTAGACCAGACTCTTCTCGGTCTTATCCTTTGCTACAGTGCAGGTTCAGGTCTTGGTTACCTTGTTATGAAGGGTTACCTCGATACAATTCCTCATGCTCTTGATGAGGCGGCTACTATCGACGGTGCTAACCAGTTCCAGGTATTCTACAAGATTATCCTTCCCATGGCAAAGCCCATGATTATTTATCAGATTCTTACATCTTTCATCGGCCCCTGGTGTGACTTTATTCTTGTTCGTCTTATTATGCAGGACAACGTTGATAACTACACCGTTTCAAGAGGTCTCTGGATGTGGACAGAGCAGGAATACGTGGCAAACGGATATTTCAGATACTTCCTGTCCGGTGCCGTTGTTGTTTCAATCCCCATTACAGCTCTCTTCCTCTATATGCAGAAGTACTACGTTGAAGGCGTAACCGCCGGCGGCGTAAAGGGCTAATAACTCCTATTATTTGGGCGGCTGCCGTTTTGACAGCCGCCCTTTTTAAAGTAAATCCAAGGAGAAATAAATATGAAAAAAATCATCGCTTTATTCCTTGTGCTTACCCTTGGGGTAGGCTGTGTTTTCCTTGCAGGCTGCGAAAAGTCCGAGGAAACTCCTGCTGAATACGTTGACCCTGTAAAAGCAAGACAAATTGCCGACACAGACGACAAATACCGCAACTATTACCACATCTGGGTATGTGCCTTTGCTGACAGCAACGGTGACGAAACAGGTGACTTGCAGGGTATTATAGATAACCTTGACTACATTAACGACGGAAACCCCGAAACCGACACAGACCTTGGTATGACAGGCATCTGGCTGTCTCCCATAATGCCGTCGGATTCTTATCATAAATACGATGTTGACGATTATATGGATATCGACCCTGAATTCGGCGACCTCGAAACCTTTGACAAGCTTATTGAAGAATGCGACAAGCGTGGTATTGACGTAATTCTTGACTTGGTGTTAAATCACTGCGGCACAGGTCACGAGTTTTATCAGAATGCCCTCAAAGAAGCAAAAGACGGCAACCTTGACGGCTATGCAAAGTATTACCGCTTTAAAGCCGCAGGCTTTAATAGCCCCGGCGAAGGCTGGCGTCAGGTTATAGGTGCATCGGGAGTTTGGTACGAAGGACAGTTTTCCACCGAAATGCCTGAGTGGAACCTTGAATATGAAGGCACAAGAACATATTTTGAAGAAATTGCGAAGTTCTGGCTTGAGCGTGGCGTTGCAGGCTTCAGACTTGATGCAGTTAAGTATATGACAGACGAAACTACCGACGGTGCTGAATTCCTTAAGTGGTTCTATGAAACTGCTCAGAAATACAACCCCGATGTTTATATGGTAGGCGAAAACTGGCAGTCTAACTCTTACCTTTATGATATTTACGAGTCGGGTATAGACAGTCAGTTTGCATTCTCCTTTGCAGGCTCTACAGGCCAGTTTATCATTGCCGCAAATTCAGGCGACGGCGACAGTCTTGCTTCTCAGCTTTATAAGTTTGACAAGGGTTCTGCTGAGGCAAATCCCAATGTAATCAATGCAATGTTCCTTTCAAACCACGACCAGGTAAGAAGCGGCTCGTACTTTAGCAAGGGACTTAACGTTATGAAAAACGCCGCCGCACTTTATATTCTTACACCGGGCAACTCCTTTACCTATTACGGCGAAGAAATCGGTATGAAAACCCCCGGCAACTATCATCAGAACGACGCTTATTACCGCTCACCCATGATTTGGGACAGTGACGTTGAGCCCGACATCTGGTGCACAGCCGATGCTTTCTGCGACCTTGATTTCGGCGGAGTTAAACAGCAGTCTGAGGACGAAAATTCCCTTCTTAACTTCTATAAGAGAGCCATAAGAATCAAGAGCCAGAACCCCGAAATTGCCCGTGGCAGAATTACTGAGGTTTACGAGGCAGAAGACGATATCGGCGTCTGTGCCTTTAAGATTGAAACCGAGGACAGTGCCGTAATTGTTGTGCACAACGTAAACGGTACAAAGGCAAGCGAGCTTGAAATTACCGACGAAATGCTTAAAAATGCCCGGATTGTGGGCGACCTTTATGCAGGTGTTGACCAGATAAGCAGTACTCCTGCCGTAAGAGGTGAAACTCAGCCTGTCGCTGATGAGGAGCTTCCCGAATTTGCTTATATTGCAAACGGCAAGCTGGTGCTTCCTCCCAGAGCTTCGGTTGTATTAAAAACTGCTGAATAAACACAAAACGCTTCCTTTTTAAGGAGGCGTTTTTTCTATGAAAATATTGAAATTTAAAATTAGCAGGCTTATAATTGAGTTATCTTAAGAATTCAAAGGAGTCCTTTTCGTGGAGTATGAATCCGCAAAACAAGCCGCCCAGCGTTTAGGTGTTACTGTTCGTGCGGTGCAAAAATGGGCAAATGAGGGCAGACTTAAGGGTGCCTACAGGTTAGGCAGGGAATGGCTTATTCCTTTAAATGCTTTTCCCTCTGATAAGCCAATAGAAGAAAAACCGACTGCTCATCAGCTTATGCCCTTGCTTACATTAAGCTTTGTACCGGGTTACTGTAAAGAGCTTATCGAAAGCATTGAAGACAGCGACGACAGAGCTATTGCCGTTGCCGAATATAATTACTATAAAGGCAGACCTCAAAGTGCCATTGAGGTTGCCGAGCTTTACCTTAATCACTCTGACATTGCCCTTTCGCTTTCGGCGAATTTTATATATTCCTTTGCAAATCTTAATTCAGGCAAATCCCAACTTGCACGGTTAGGTCTTGAAAACATCAGTAGGCTGGTTAACAGAACCCTTAAAAATGAAAGTGACAAAAAGCTTAGAGCCTATGCGGTTTTAATAGGTTGTTCGGTTTCTACTTTGTTGCATCAGAACGTGCAGGATTTGCCGGATATTGAAAGCGTAGTTTCTGACCTGCCAAAGGGTCTTAAGGTTTTTGCGGCATATATTATGGTACACAACGCCTACCTTAATAAGGAATTTGGCCGCGGAGTAGGAATTGCAGACGGAGTGCTTGCTATAAAGGACTCCGATTACCCTGTGCCGTCCTTGTATTTAAAGCTTATGAAATGTGTTTGCCTTATGAATCTTAAGGATTCTCAAGGTGCAAAAGAGGCATTTAATCAGATAAACCGCCTTGCTCTCAGTGAAAAGTTTTACCAGCCCTTTGTAGAGCATCACGGACTTTTGCAGGGTATAGTTGAGGCTGAAATCAAAAAAAGCCACGCTGAGGCTTATAAGGAAATTGTCCAGATGGTTAAGGATTTCAGCAAAGGTTGGCGAACAATCCACAACGAGCTTACCGAAAGCTCGGTTACAGTGTACCTTACCACCACCGAATTTGCCATTGCAATGCTTTTCAACCGCAATTGGTCGGTTAAAGAGATTTCTTCTCACATGGGTATTTCTCCCCGAATGGTAAAGCATCACCTCTCAATAATTTACGAAAAATTAGATGTTTCCAACCGCGAGGAGTTAGGCCGATTCCTACTAAAATAAATAAACGCCTTCCAAAAGGAAGGCGTTTGCTTATTTTATAGACTCGATTTCGTCGATATTGTAGGGAGTTGTCTGGTAAACAAAGTAGTTAAGCCAGTTTGAGTAAAGCAGGCTTGAATGGCTTCGCCACTTGATAACGGGGTCTTTGGTTTCGTCGTCATTGGGAAAGTAGTTTTTAGGAAGCTCAATTTCCTTGCCTGAATTTTTGTCTCTCAGATACTCCTTTTTAAGGGTATCGCGGTCATATTCGGAGTGACCTGTAATGAAAATCTGTCTGCCCTTTTTGGTAGAAATGGCATAAACGCCTGTTTCTTCGGAAGATGAAAGGATTTTAAGCTGGGGGATTTTCTCAATATCTTCCCGTCTTACTGTGGTGTGGCGTGACTGAGGCACCCAGAATTCGTCGTCGGAGCCCCTGAAAAGCATTGAGCGCTTATAGTCGAGGGTATGCTTGAATATACCGAAAAGCTTCTTGGGAAGGGGGTACTTTTTAATGCCGTAATGGTAGTAAAGTCCCGCCTGTGCACCCCAGCAAATATGAAATGTGGAGGTAACGTTTGTCTTTGTCCATTCCATAATTTCGCAAAGCTCGTCCCAATACTCAACCTCTTCAAACTCAAGATGCTCAACAGGAGCACCCGTGATTATCATACCGTCAAACTTTCTGTGCTTTATTTCGTCAAAGGTTTTGTAAAAGCTTAAAAGGTGCTCGTAGTCAACGTTTTTTGACTTGTGAGTAGCGGTGTGAATAAGCTCAACGTCCACCTGCAAGGGGGTATTTCCCAAAAGCCTTGCAAGCTGAGTTTCGGTTTCAATCTTTGTGGGCATCAAGTTGAGAATAACAATCTGCAAAGGGCGGATATCCTGAGTAAGAGCCCTTGTTTCGGTAATGGCAAAGATGTTTTCCTCATATAAAGTTTTAGTAGCAGGAAGCTCGTTAGGAATTTTAATTGGCACGAAACCACCTCTTGAAATCAGATTTGTGCTAATGCGTTTTCAATATCAGCAATAAGGTCTTCTGCACCCTCAATACCGCAGGAAAAACGAACCAAATCGGGAGAAATGCCTGCGGCGGCAAGCTCTTCGTCGTTCATCTGTCTGTGGGTAGCACTTGCAGGGTGCAAACAGCAGGTACGTGCATCTGCAACGTGGGTTTCAATAGCGGCAATTTTAAGGTTCTTCATAAATGTTTCGGCAGCGGCTCTTCCGCCTTTAACGCCGAAAGATACTACGCCGCAACCGCCATTAGGCATATATTTTTTGGCAAGTTCAAAAGACTCGTCGCCCTCTAAATGGGGGAAGCGTACCCAAGCAACCTTGGGGTGGTTTTTAAGATATGTTGCAACTGCAAGACCGTTTTGGCAGTGCTGGCGCATTCTTACGTGCAGGCTCTCTAAGCCCATATTGATGTAAAAAGCGTGCTGAGGCGACTGGATACAGCCAAAGTCTCTCATAAGCTGAGCAGTTGCCTTTGTGATGTAAGCACCCTCTAAGCCAAATCTTTCTGTGTATGTCACGCCGTGATAGCTTTCGTCGGGAGTGCAAAGACCGGGGAATTTGTCGGGGTATTTTGTCCAGTCAAATTTTCCTGAGTCAACAATACAACCGCCAACGGAAACGCCGTGGCCGTCGATATACTTTGTGGTGGAGTGAATAACAATATCAGCACCCCATTCAATAGGACGGCAGTTAACGGGAGTAGCAAAGGTGTTGTCAATAATAAGGGGAACGCCGTGGCTGTGAGCAGCATTGGCAAACTTCTCGATATCAAGGACAACTAAAGCAGGGTTTGCAATAGTTTCGCCGAAAAGTGCCTTTGTGTTAGGCTTGAATGCGGCGTTAAGCTCACCTTCAGAGCAGTCGGGAGCAACAAAAGTAAAGTCGATACCCATTCTTTTCATGGTAACGGCAAAAAGGTTATATGTGCCGCCGTAAATTGCAGAGGAAGCAACAATGTGGTCTCCTGCACTTGCAATATTAAAAATGCTGAAAAAGCTTGCAGCCTGACCGGAGGAAGTAAGCATTGCGGCACTTCCGCCCTCAAGCTCGCAAATCTTCTTTGCAACCAAGTCGTTGGTGGGGTTTTGGAGCCTTGTATAAAAATAACCCTCTGCCTCTAAGTCGAAAAGCTTGCCCATTGCTTCGCTCGTTGCATATTTAAAGGTTGTGCTCTGCACAATTGGAATCTGGCGGGGTTCGCCGCTTTCAGGTGTATAACCGCCCTGAACGCATTTGGTGTCGATACTGAAGTTACTCATAAGTATCCTCCTTAGTTTAAAATAAGAAAAGGCAGAAACCCAAATGGGTATCTGCCCTCAAAAAACAGCCTAATCCGAAGATTATCAGTTTTTGAAGGCACAGGTGCACATCATCATATTGTAGTTTAAATATAAACTTTTCATAAAAATGCCTCCTGCCTAAATTAAACTAATTATAATGCAATAACCTGTCTGTGTCAACTTTTTTATTTATGTAAAGCGTTGGCAGGGATTTTTTGCAAATTTATGTCTGAAATATGACGAAAATACTTGTGCTTAATTGGCGTTTTTGGTATAATATAATATCATTTTTGAAAGAAGAGGATATTTATGTTTGTTAAAATCCTTTTTATCCTGCTTTTTTTGGTGCTTACCATCGGAATCGGTATATATAGCCGAAAAAAAGCAACTGATGTAAACGGATTTGTTTTAGGCGGCAGAGCAGTAGGCCCTTGGCTTACGGCGTTTTCTTTCGGTACATCTTACTTTTCTGCCGTTATTTTTGTAGGCTATGCAGGTCAGTTTGGCTGGAACTTCGGTCTTGCCTCTACTTGGATAGGTCTTGGTAATGCCCTTATCGGCTCCTATCTTGCTTGGAAGGTTTTAGGAAGACGTACAAGGGTTATGACTCAGCACTTAGGAAGTGCTACAATGCCCGACTTTTTTGAAAAGCGCTATGACTCAAAGGCTCTTAAAATTGTTGCCTCGGCTATTGTGTTTATTTTTATGATACCTTACACTGCCTCTCTTTACAATGGACTTTCAAGGCTTTTTGAAATGAGCTTTAACGTTCCTTACTGGGTTTGTGTTGTGGTTATGGCGTTGGTTACGGCAATGTATGTTGTGCTTTCGGGCTATATGGGCACAGCCTTAAACAGTGCGGTGCAGGGCGTTATAATGCTTGTGGGCATAGTTGTAGTTGTTTTCTCTGTACTTAATGTAAACGGCGGCTTTAAGGAAAGCGTAAGACTTCTTTCTGAGGTTACTACAGACACCGTATCTCAAGGCGGATTTACCTCCTTCTTCGGACCTGACCCCGTGGCACTTATAGGCGTTGTGCTGCTTACTTCCTTGGGTACGTGGGGACTTCCTCAGATGATTGGTAAGTTTTACGCCATTAAAGACGAAAAAGCCATTAAGACAGGCACAATCGTTTCTACAGTATTTGCAGTTATCGTTGCAGGCGGTTGTTACTTCTTAGGCGGATTTGGCAGAATTTTTATGACACCCGAAGAAGTTGCAGAAGGCGGCTTTGACTCAATTGTTCCTTCAATGCTTTCTCAATTAGGCGACGTAGTAATTGCCCTTGTAATTATGCTTGTGCTTGCGGCTTCTATGTCAACACTTTCTTCTTTGGTGCTTACATCAAGCTCCACCCTTACTCTTGACTTTTTAAATCCCATTCGCGGCGGCAAAATGAAGGAAGAAAGCAAAATGCGTTTTATGCGTTTGTTTATTATTTTCTTTATTGTTGTTTCTGCTTTGATTGCAATTGTGCAGGCAAACTCAAAGGTTGCATTTATTACCGACCTTATGGGTATTTCTTGGGGAACAATGAGCGGTGCTTTTTTAGGCCCCTTTATGCTTGGCCTTTACTTCAGGCGTGCCACAAAGCCTGCTGTGTGGGCAAGCTTTGTTTTCAGCGTACTCTTTAATGTTACATTTATGGTTTTCAAGCTTTCAGGCAACATTTCTGTTTTGCCCAAGCTTTTACAGGCTTCTTCAAACGTAGGTGTTATAGCAATGATTATGGGAATTGTGCTTGTAATTATTATTAGCCTTTTTACTAAGAAGCCTGATGAAGATGCAGTCAATGCAAAGTTTGCCTGCTACGATAAAAAGGTTACGGTTTCGGCTAAAACCAGCCTTGAAGATTAAAAGGAGAATTTAAAATGAAAGAATTACTTATCGGCAACGGTGCTATTGCCAGAGGCCTTTATGAGGCAGGTTGCGAAATTGTGTCCTCATATCCCGGCACTCCCAGCACAGAAATTACTGAGCTTGCCGCAAAATTTGACGATATTTACTGCGAGTGGGCACCTAACGAAAAGGTTGCTATGGAGGTTGCCTTTGGTGCATCTTTAAGAGGCAAAAGAGCTTGCTGTGCAATGAAGCACGTTGGTTTAAACGTAGCCGCTGACCCATTGTTTACACTTTCGTATACAGGCGTTACAGGAGGACTTGTAATCTGCGTTGCAGACGACCCCGGTATGCACTCCTCTCAGAACGAGCAGGACTCCCGCCACTATGCAATTGCGGCAAAGGTTCCTATGCTTGAGCCTTCTGACTCTAAAGAAGCTCTTGAGTTTACAAAGAAGGCTTTTGAGCTTTCAGAGGAGTATGATACTCCCGTTATTATCAAAATGTGCACCCGTGTTGCCCATTCCCAGAGCGTTGTAGAGCTTTCAGAGCGTGTTGTTCCCGAAATGAAGCCCTACGAAAAGAATATGCAGAAGTACATAATGATGCCTGCAATGGCAAAGAAGCGTCACCCCTTTGTTGAGGAGCGTACACAGAAGCTCACTGCTTTGGCAGAAACAAGCGACCTTAACCGCGAGGAGTGGGGCACAGGTGAAATTGGTATTATCACAAGCTCCACATCATATCAGTATGTTAAGGAAGTTTTTGGCAACGAGGCAAGCGTTTTAAAGCTTGGTATGATTAATCCCCTTCCTGTAGAGAGAATCAAGAATTTTGCAAGTAAGGTAAAGAAGCTTTATATTGTTGAGGAGCTTGACGGAATTATTGAGGCTCACGTTAAGAACTTAGGTCTTCAGGTTGAGGGCAAAGAGATGTTCTCTAATATCGGCGAGTTTTCTCAGAGCATTGTGGCAGAGGCTTTCGGTAAAGAGATTCCTGCTTTTGATTCTATCGAAACTGCCGTTCCTATGCGTCCTCCGGTTATGTGTGCAGGTTGTCCTCACAGAGGAATGTACTATGTGCTTTCTAAAAATAAGATTACAGTGCTGGGCGACATCGGCTGTTATACACTTGGCGCTCAGGCTCCTTTAAGTGCTTTGGACTCCACACTTTGTATGGGTGCCTCCGTTTCAGGTCTTCACGGCTTTAACAAGGCAGGCGGTAAGGAAACCGAAGGCAAAAGCGTTTGTGTAATCGGCGACTCTACCTTTATGCACTCAGGTGTTACAGGTCTTATTAATATCGCATATAACGGTTCAAATTCCACCGTTATTATCCTTGATAATTCCATTACGGGTATGACAGGCCATCAGCAGAACCCCACAACAGGCTACAATATCAAGGGTGACCCTGCTGCAAAGATTGACCTTGAAACCCTTTGTAAGGCAGTTGGTATTAACAGAGTTAGGGTTGTTGACCCCTATAATTTAGCAGAATGTGAAGCGGCAGTTAAAGAGGAGCTTAGCGTAGATGAGCCTTCTGTTATTATTTCCCGCAGACCCTGTGTTCTTTTAAAGAGCGTTAAGCTTAATCCCCCCGTGAAAGTGGATAGGGACAAGTGCAAATCCTGCAAAATGTGTATGAAGCTTGGTTGTCCTGCAATCAGTATGCACGGCGGCAAGGCTGAGATTGACAAAACTCTTTGTGTTGGTTGCGGCGTTTGTGAGCAGCTTTGCAAATTTGATGCGATTCTTGAGGGAGGTGCCCTTTAATGAATAAAAGTATTATGATTGTGGGCGTTGGCGGACAGGGCTCGCTTTTGGCAAGTAAGCTTTTAGGTAAGCTGCTTTTAAGCGAAGGCTTAGACGTTAAGGTTAGCGAAGTTCACGGTATGAGCCAGCGCGGCGGCTCGGTTGTTACTTACGTAAGATGCGGTCAGAAGGTTTACTCTCCCGTTATTGACAAGGGCGGTGCAGACTGCATTGTTTCTTTTGAAAAATTAGAGGCTGCAAGATGGATAGAGTATCTTAAAAAAGACGGCGTAATTATTACAAACACCCAGCAGATTGACCCTATGCCCGTTATTACAGGTGCTGCAGAGTATCCCGAAAATATCCTTGACGAGTTAAGCTCTAAGGTTAAGGTAGATGCTCTTGATGCTCTTTCTTTAGCCACCGAGGCAGGCTCTGCTAAGGCTGTTAACATTGTGCTTATGGGCAGACTTGCAAAGTATTTTGACATTTCCTACGACAAGTGGATTAGTGCAATCGAAACCACAGTTGCAGAGAGATTTGTGGAGCTTAACAAAAAGGCTTTTGAGTTAGGATATAACTATTAATAAAGAAGGTGCTTTAAAATGGCAGAAAAGTATTGGCAAAAGGAGATTGAAACCGCCTCGCGGGAGGAAATCAAGGCAATTCAGAGTGAACGTCTTAAGAAAACAGTTAAGCACGTTTTCGAAAATGTTGAGCCTTACAGAAAAAGAATGGAAGAAGCAGGTCTTACACCGGACGACATTCAGGGTGTTGAAGATTTATATAAGCTTCCCTTTACCGTAAAGCAGGATTTGAGAGACTACTATCCCTACGGACTTTTTGCGGTTCCTACTAAAGACGTTGTAAGACTTCACGCTTCAAGTGGTACTACAGGCAAGCAGATTGTAGTAGGCTACACTCAAAACGACCTTGACGTATGGGACGACATCGCCGCCCGTCAGCTTTGTGCAGTTGGTGCAGATGAAAACGACTTCGTTCACGTTTCCTACGGTTATGGCCTTTTCACAGGCGGCTTCGGACTTCACGGCGGTGCCACAAAGCTTGGTGCAACAGCGATTCCCGTTTCTTCGGGTAACACCGACAGACAGGTAACAATTCTTCAGGACTTCGGCTCAACGGTTCTTTGTTGCACACCCTCTTATGCAATGTATATCGGCGAAACACTCAAGAAAAAGGGTGTTGACCCCAAAACTCTTTCTCTTAAAGCAGGTATCTTCGGTGCTGAGCCTTGGACAGAGGAAATGCGCCAGCAGATAGAGGAGCTTTTAGATATCAAGGCTTACGATGTTTACGGCCTTACCGAGATTATGGGTCCCTGTGTTTCTTACGAATGCAGTCAGCAGGCAGGTATGCATGTAAACGAGGACCACTTTATTATTGAAACCATTAACCCCGACACAGGCGAGGTTATTCCCAACGGCGAAGTGGGCGAGCTTGTATTCACCTGTATTACAAAAGAGTGCTGTCCCTTTATCCGTTACCGCACAAGAGATATCGGCGTAGTTAACACCGAGCCCTGTGCCTGCGGCAGAACCTTTGTAAGAATGTCTAAGCCTATGGGAAGATCAGACGATATGCTCATTATCCGCGGCGTTAACGTGTTCCCCTCTCAGATTGAGACAGTTTTACTTAAAATGGGTTACTCTCCCAACTACAAGATTTACGTTGACAGAGTTAATAATACCGACACTCTTGACGTTCACGTTGAGATGAACGAGGATATGTTCTCTGACACAATCGGCGTTATTAAGGCAAACGAAGAAAAGCTTGAAGCTGAGCTTCGTTCCCTCCTTGGTATTTCCGCCAATGTTAAGCTGGTTGCCCCTAATTCTATCGAAAGAAGTATGGGCAAGGCAGTGAGAGTTGAAGATAAAAGAAAATTATTAGGGGGTAAGAAATAATGTCTATCCGCCAGATTTCAGTTTTCGTAGAAAATAAAAAGGGTTCTTTAGTTGAAATTACAGACACCCTTGCAAAAGAAAATATTGACCTTCGCGCTATGTCAATTGCCGACACCCAGGATTTCGGCATTTTACGCCTTATTGTTTCTGATACCGACAAGGCACTTGCCGTCTTGAGAAGCAAAAACTGCATTGTTACCGAAACAGCAGTTGTAGGTGCAAGGCTGAGAAACGAGCCCGGTGCACTGGCTTCGGTAATCAGAGTGCTTTCAGAAGGCGGTATTAATGTGGAGTATATGTACGCTTTTAATGGTGCTACCCCTCACCACGCTTACGTTGTGCTTCGTGTTGACGACAATGATAAGGTTGCTGAGCTCCTTCTTAACGAGGGTATCAAGTGCATTACTCAGGAGCAGGTTTCTGAGATTTAAGATTTTTATTGACGAAGTATTGCATTTTGTGATATATTCGTCTTGTAACCCCAATTAATTTAGGAGGAATATATATGTTTAAAACAGTAGCAGAGGTTCAGGCTTTCTGTAAAGACAACGGCATCAAGATGATCGACTTCAAAATGATCGACATCAACGGCCGTTGGAGACACATCACTATCCCTACAGCACGTCTTACCGAGGATACCATGACTTACGGTATCGGCTTTGACGGCTCTAACTACGGCTTTGCTGCAGTTGAGAAGAGCGATATGGTGTTCATTCCTAACCTTGCATCTGCAAAGGTTGACCCCTTCGTTGAAGACACACTTACAATGACAGGTGACGTTTGCATCATCGGTAACGTAGGTGAGCCTAACCGCCCCTTCGACCAGTACCCCAGAAACGTTGCTATCCGTGCACAGGAGTATATGAAGGAAACAGGCATTGCTGATGAGATGATTATCGGCCCTGAGTTCGAGTTCCATCTTCTTGACCACGTTAGCTACGAGTGCAAGTCAAACAAGGTAGCTTATGAGGTAGACACAGATCAGGCTCAGTGGAACACAGGCGAGAACGAGGTTCAGAACTTCGGCTATCAGGTTCCCCAGCACGGCGGTTACCACATTGCTGCTCCTCAGGATATTACATACGACCTCAGAAGCAAGATGTGCTTACTCTTAGAGGAGTGGGGCGTTAAGGTTAAGTACCACCACCACGAGGTTGGCGGTTCAGGTCAGGTTGAAATCGAGGTTGAGCTTGGCGATATGCTGGAAATGGCTGACAAGACCATGATTATCAAGTATGTTGTTAAGAACGAAGCTGTTAAGAATGGCAAAACCGCTACATTTATGCCCAAGCCCATTTTCGGCGAGGCAGGCAACGGTATGCACGTTCACATGCTCCTCTTCAAAGACGGCAAGCCTTTATTCTTTGACGAAAAAGGTTACTCAGGTCTTTCCGAAACAGCTCACTGGTTTATGGGCGGCCTCTTAAAGCACGCCGCATCTCTTTGTGCTATTACTAACCCCTCCACAAACTCTTACAAGCGTCTTGTTCCCGGTTACGAGGCTCCTGTTACTATCGGCTACGCTACATCTAACAGAAGCGCGGTTATCCGTATTCCTGCTTATGCAAAGAGCCCTGAGACAAAGCGTTTTGAGCTTAGAAACCCCGACGCAACCTGCAACCCCTACTACGCTTATGCTGCAATTCTTATGGCAGGTCTTGACGGTATTAAGAATAAGATTGACCCCGAAAAGAACGGCTGGGGTCCCTACGACTACAACCTTTATAACCTCTCTGACGAGGAAAAGGCAAAGCTTCAGGGTCTTCCCAAGACTTTGGACGAGGCTTTAGATGCTCTTGAGGCAGACTACGAGTACCTTACAGCAGGCGGCGTATTCCCCGAAAGACTTCTTAAGCTCTGGATTAAAAATAAGCGTGCTGAGGCTTCTAAGATTAACCAGATTCCTCACCCCGCAGAGTTTTCACAGTATTACGACCTTTAATAAAAAGTCCTCCCTTGAGGCACCCTCCGTAAGGAAGGTGCCTCAAGGTGTGGATCTTGTATCAAAATTAAATAATTGATATGCGTTTGAGCGGTGTAGCTGTTTGCTATGCCGTTTTTTGTTACACATCTTTTTAAAGCGTGTAACCCACTATGACACTTTCTCAGATAATCTGAGCA
>JAFQVY010000018.1 GCA_017407755.1 Clostridia bacterium
AGAGCGTGAGAAGCAACTGTTCTTGCAGAAACATGGAAAACTGCGGGTAAAAGCTCACCTGCGATTTTGTACATGTTGGGGATCATCAGAAGAAGACCCTGAGATGCTGTGAATGTTGTGGTAAGAGCACCTGCGTTAAGAGAGCCGTGAACTGTACCGGCTGCACCTGCCTCGGACTGCATCTCCTCAACCTTTACAGTTGTGCCGAAGATGTTCTTGAGTCCCTGTGCTGACCACTGGTCAACATAGTCTGCCATGGGGCTTGAGGGAGTAATAGGATAGATACCTGCTACTTCTGTAAACGCATAGGAAACATGAGCCGCAGCGTTGTTACCGTCCATGGTCTTTCTTTTTCTTGCCATTGGAATAGTCCTCCTTTTTAAGATAAATGTGAAAAAAATCACATACTTTAAAATTTTTTCGGGTACGCCTTTTGTACCAACTAACATAATAACACTTTCTTCGCCTTTTGTAAAGGGTAAAAAGCCTTTACCATTGACTTTTTATTGGTTTTTATGTAAACTTATGGAGGTGAGCAAAAAATTATGTTACTCACTCACAATTTTAAACCGAAAGGGTTGACCAAAATGCCTGACGATTCAGGTAGTAAGCTTAAAGAAAATAAAAAACGCGAAGGTTTATTCGGCAGATTTTTCTCAAGTAAAAGCCACGAGGAAATCGTGCAGGAGGCTGAGGAGGAAATTCTTTCCTTGGTTGAAGAAGGTCAGGAAAAGGGCGTTATAGGCGACTCCACAAAAAACATTATCGAAAACGTCTTTGACTTCGACGACACCGTTGCCTCTGAAATTATGCGCCACCGCACGGAAATGACCGCTATTGAAGACACAGCAAAGCTTTCTGAAATTGTTGACACCGCCATTGAAAGCGGATATTCGAGAATTCCCGTTTATAAGGGCGATATCGACACCATAAAAGGCGTTCTTTACGTTAAGGATTTGCTCCCCTTCGTAGGCGCAAAGGTAGAGGGCTTTGAGCTTTCCAAAATCATCCGTGACGTTATGTTTGTGCCCAAAACCAAAAATTGCTCTGAGCTTTTTACTGAAATGACCAAAAAAAGAATTCAGATGGCAATTGTTGTGGACGAATACGGCGGCACCGAAGGACTTATTACCCTTGAGGACCTTATTGAGGATATTTTAGGCAACATACGCGATGAGTACGACAACGAAGAAGACGAGGTTAAAAAGCTTTCTGACAACCGCTTTACAGTTGAGGGCAGTGCCTCAATTGAAGATATAGCCAAGGAGCTTGACCTTGACATTCCCGAAACCGACTGCGATACAGTAGCAGGCTTTATTCTCGAAAATTTGGGCAGAATTCCCGACGACAGCGAAACCCCCGAAGTTACCGTTAATAACGTTACTTTCAAAATTGACAAAATCGAAGAAAGACGAATTCTTTGGGTAACTATTGAAAAACATAATATCGAAGAATAAATATAACCGCCTCAAGCTTGAGGCGGTTATTTTTTAAAATTTCATTTTCTTAAAATAATACTTTTTATCTTCCTCGGTGATTTCTCTGAGCACTCTGCAAGGGTTACCTGCAGCCACCACCATCGGTGGAATATCCTTTGTAACAACACTGCCCGAACCGATTACCGAGCCTGAGCCGATAGTAACACCGGGGTTAACTATTACCCCTGCGCCAAGCCAGACATCATTGCCGATTTTAACCGGCATTGCATATTCAGCGACTGTCCTCATTTGAGGGTGGACAGGGTGGCCTGCGGCAGAAATGGTCACGTTAGGTGCAATAAGTACGTTGTCGCCGATTTCAACCTTGTTGCAATCTAAAATTGTCAGATTAAAGTTTGCATAAAAATTTTCGCCAACGTGAATGTTATAGCCGTAATCGCAATGAAAAGGCGGCTCCATATAAGCGTTTTCTTTACGGGAACCGAATATTTCAGTAATAAGCTTATCCCGCTTTTCACGCTCAGAGGGTCTTGAGTTATTAAAGTCATACACAAGCTCTCTGACTCTTGCTTTTTCGGCCTCAAGCTCCTCGTCAAAACCGACATAGGGAAGGCCTTCGAGCATTTTTTCTTTTTCTGTCATATTAATCTTCCTCAGAATTTTTGCCAAGCTGTTTCATTCGCTTGTAGCGGTAAAGCACGTTTTCTGCCCATTCGCGGTCAATTTTAATAAATCCGCTGATTTTCTTGTCCTTTATAGCAAGCTCAGACACAATGCCCACAGATTTGCCGTAAATTTCAAGGCGTGCAGACTGAACGTAAGGCTCACGCTCTTTACCCACAAAAAAGGTAAAGCCCATGGTGTTCTGCTCTCTGTCGTACATAGAAAGATATCCTTCTTCAACACGGCTTAAGCCGTATTTTTTAGCCACAATCTCGCTTATAACAAGCTTTGTGATTTCCACCGCCATATCATCTAAACCCGACTCAAAGATAAAAACCTTTTCCTTGAAAACGTTAAAGTCGGGCGCAAGTCGCTTTCTTATACCCTTAAGGCGTTCGTATTTCTGCTCAAGCTCAACGTCTTCAAGCTGAAAGCGGTCTGCTTCGGGAATAAGGTAAACCATAAAGCGGTTTTTCATATCGTTATATAAAAGAGGATAGGTAAGCCTTGCCTCATATCCGCAGGCAGAACAACGCCATTTCAAAAGCTTTTCGTCTAAAATATCGCCTCTGAGGGTAGGCTCGTTGGTGGCGTTAATGCTCATAAAAAGCTTTGCATCTGTGGTTTCACTGCACTTGGGGCAGGCAATTTTTTTGACAACTACATTTGCCATATTCATATACTCCTTAGAAAAACTATGTATGCATCTTAATTATAACACAAAAATCCTGTCAAACCAATAGGCTGACAAAATTTTTATTGATTTTAATGTAAAATAGTGAGATAATATAAAAGTAAGAAAAACAAAAAGGAGTTTAGCTATGCTTAATACTTGCAAGGATATGTTCTTTTTAATGTGTGAAGCCGCTGAAGAAGGCATTCAGAAAGCCCGCATCAAGGCTCAGCAAAACAGAATCAAGGAAATTATCCGCATTGATAAAAACGAGTTGGAGTCCCTTTACGCCAAAATCGGCAGAATTGACGTTTTAGGCGGCGACAGCAAGGCTCGCGAAGAGCTTGTAAGCTGCACAAAAAAGATTGAGGCAAGGATTTTACGTGCCGAGGTTCGCTATGAGATGCTTAAAAACGCCGCTTCTGTTGACGAATGCACCCGTGCTTTTGAAGAAAAGCTTTTGGACACGGTAGAAAGTGTTCGCCAGAACGTAGGGGACAAGGCAAAGGATATTAAAGTAAAAATCAAGGACGCCTCTGAAGACCTTACCGCAAAGGCAGAAGACCTTACCATTAAGGCTAAGGACAAAGCCGCCGACCTTAAAATCAAGGCTCAGGACAAGCTTTCCAAGACTGCGCCTGAAAAAGCCAAAGAGGAAATCAACGCCGACGAGCAGGTGCTTGAAAACGTTGACGATATACTAAAAAGAATTGAAGACACCATAAATTCAGTAGACGAAGAATCTGCCGAGGAATTCAAATTTTAATATGTAACAGAAAAGCCTCTCCCAAAAGGAGAGGCTTTAGTTTTACCCTAAAAATTCCTGTAAAAAAGGAATAAGCTTCGTAAAATCTGTGACTATTTTTGAAAGAACACCGCAGGCTACGCCTACCACAACACCGCCGCAAACGTCTGAGAAATAGTGAACTCTCAGGTAAATTCTCGAAAAGGAAATAAGGCTTGCAACAATAAGTGCAGGCAGCCATATAATGGCGGTACAGTTAAATATGAGCCCCACCGCAACGGAAATACTTGTAGAGGTATGACCCGAAGGGAAAGAGGAGTGCTTTGGGGAGCGGATAATAAGCTCGTCCTGACTTAAAAGCTCAGATGGTCTTGTTCTGCCAACGATATTTTTGATTAAAACCTCGCCAACCATAAGACCGAAAAACATAGACATAAGTATGTTAAGTCCAATAAAACGGCTTCCCTTGCTTATGAAAAAGGGCACTGAAAGTATCCACCAAAAAACACCTGCATTGCCAAGCATTGTAATAAGGTGGACTATTATATTATTTGTTCTCGAATGCAGGGCTGTAACCTTATTGAGTACATAACGGTCAGCCTTTTCAAACATCTTTCTCACAGTAAATCTCCTGCCCCTTAAATTTCACAAAGCGCCTTTAGCTCGCTTATTTTTTTGGCGGCATCCTCTGCCTTGAAAACCGCAGTGCCCGCAACGGCAACGTCAACTCCTGCTTTTGCGGCAGTTGCTATGGTCTCGTCGGAAATTCCGCCGTCTGCTTCAATTAAAAAGTCAAGGGAAAGCTCTTCTCTTTTTGCCTTTAGTGCCTCAACCTTAGGCATCATATCTGCCATAAAGCTTTGTCCCCCAAAGCCGGGCTCAACGGTCATTACAAGCACCATATAAAGGTCAGCAAGGTAAGGGAAAACCTCCTCAACAGGGGTATTTGGCTTTATTACAAGGCCTGCCTTAGTGCCAAAGGACTTGATTTTATCTATGGTTTCTTTTATATCTGAGTCGCTTTCAACGTGGAAAGTAATAATATCGGCACCTGCCTTGGCAAAGTCTTCGATATACTTTAAAGGCTCTGAAATCATAAGGTGAACGTCAAAAGGCTTGTCACTGTACTTTCTTACAAACTTAATAACAGGTGCGCCAAAGGTAAGGTTTGGCACAAAATGAGCGTCCATAATATCAAGGTGCATCATATCGGCACCTGCTTTGTCCATTCTTGCAATTTCTTCGCCAAAGCGTGAAAAATCGCAGGAAAGAAGCGAGGGAGCTATTAACATAAAATTACCTCCTTATGATTTTTGAATAAGCGGAGCAACAATAGCCGAAACGCTCCAGAAAAGCACATAAAGCAAAATTTTTATTGCACCCAGAGAGCCTACTCCTGCCCAAAGGGTAATGGCGGCTGTTACAAGCACACCCAAAACAACGCCGATAAGCTCAATAACCACGGCAAGGGAAATGTTGGATTTTATTCTTACACAGCCCGAAAGTGCTCTTAAGAAAGGCAAGAAGGAACCGCGGGTAGCAAGATATGCACGGGAAGTATCCTCTTTCTGAGAAGAAACCTCCTCACAGACATTGCCAAGACCTGTAGAAAGCACCTTGACGCTTCTAAAGAAAATACCAAAATCTTCGGCGATTTTTTCGGAAGTAATATTGGGGTCAGAGGTACGAACCAGTAGATTAATTCCGTTTGCCTCAGCACGCTGAAGCTCCTCGGCAATTCTTAAGGTTGAGCTGTAGGTTGTAACAAACATAGCAACTGCTCTTGAGCCTTTTGCAAAGTAGGTTTTCTGTCTGCCCTCTTTCATATACTGCTCTTCGCCCGAAAGAGAGGGTGCGGTAACACCGAATTTTTCCAAAAGCTCGGCACTGCCTACCAAAAGCCTTTCGCCCTTGACCCAGCCAACTAAACCCAGCTTGTCCTCATACATAACGCTTTCAACCTTAGGAAGATTTCCGCCGTGGTTGTCCACAACGTTGTCAAACACAGAGGCAAGGGGGCTTTTTGCTTCTCTGAGCACTGCGGCACAGGCAAGAAAGCCTTCTTCGATTTTATTGTTGTCAAATGCCTTTACGCCGTTTAAGGTAATGCTTCCTGCAGGATAAAGGTCAGATGCCTCGCACATAACGGCTTTAGTGTCGCAGAACTGGCGAACCGAGGGGTAGCCTGCAATCATTGCATTTTTTCTGAGCACCTCACTGCAAAGCTTTCGCATAGGAATATTTACCGACAAAAGGTTTGCCGCAGGCACGCTTACGGCACACATAACCGCAAGAGCTGAGAAAGCGCCTAAAACGTCGCCGCCTGAAAGAATTCCGTAAAGAACCGCCACAAAAAGAGAACAAAGAATTGCCACCGGTGCAATTTTTCCCGACATATCCTCCGAAGGGTCGGGAGCGTAGGAAATTTTAAGATAATCCGAAAGAAAATCGCTTTCTACCTGAAAAGCCACAATAGGCTTGCCCACGGTACCGCTCATAAGCTTTTTGGCGATATCCTCGTTTACATATATCTTGCCCGAATATGTGGGAGCTTTTTGTGTAACAAATTTGAAATTATCCTTAACTCTGAGCACCATGAAAAGCTTGCCCAAAGAATTTGCCAAAAGCAGAAGCGCAACCACCACGGCGTAAAGGTGCATACTGCCCTTTGAAAAGCTTGTGGAGGTGAAAATGGAAATTCCGCCCTGAATGATACCTGCAACAGCGGCAATGGCAACGCCTGTGTCGGAATTGCCCTTGAACTTTTTAAGAGGAGTAAGACCGTTTAATATAGCAACTCGGCAAATAAAGCAACCCGATGCAAGAAGCAAGGTGCTTATAAGTGCCATTACAATTGAAACTGCATCGTTAAAATTCTTGCCCACAACCGCAGTAACAATGGAAAGTGCAAAAAGCAAAAGGGTAATAACGCCCATAAACACAGAATTTATGAACATTTTGCGGATGTTAAGGTTGATTTCCTGCATAATTGAAGAGGTATCCTGACGGCTTTTGTAATCCTCAATCTGCACGGTTTTCTCGCGGAAATCGTCGGTATCTTCTTCGCCGTTGCTGAAAAAGCCTGTGATTTTGCCTAAAATGCCCGAAGCAACGGTGCGGGGAGTTTTCTCTTCTTCCTCTAAAGGCTCCCTTTCCTCTTCGGGAGTAAGACGCTGGGAAATAACAGGATTAGGGGAGGCTATGTACTTTTTATACTCGTTTTCAACTACTGCCGAAAACTTGCCTGCCCTTACGTGAACCTTTTCAACCTTGCTTTCGTGCTGATAAACAGGCACACGCGAAACAACGGTCTGAGCAGAAGACACCGGCTTTGCCTTGCCAAAAAGCTTTTCAAATTCGCTTTCGGTTTCTTTTTTAGGCTCAGAGGCTTCTTCTTGCTCTGCCTCTGCCTCAGCCTGAGGCTCAGACTGTGCAGGCTTTTCTTCACTGTCCAAATCTATGTCAATGGTGTCAATATCCTGTATGTTAACAGGCTTGATGTCAAAGTTTTCTACGTTTTCTACTATGTCCTCGGAAATCTTTGTGCCCTCCTCATATTCGGGAGTAAGGGTTACTGCCACCTCAGGCTCTTTTTCTTCCTCTGTCTTTTCCTGAGGCTCTTCTTCCTTAACCTGTGGCTGAGTCTCTTCGTCGTCTTCAATATCAAGAGGGTTCTGATTTGTATATCTTACTTCCTTGCTTTTGTTTGAGTAAATTTCCTCGGCACCTGCGGTAGCCCTGTGACGCTTAACCTTGTTAAGCTTTAAAGCCTCCATCTCCATCTTTTCTTTCTCAGACAGATAGCGGGTTTCTTCGATAATGGAGTCTATCATATTATCTTTACTCTGAATATCCTTAATTTCGTCGCTCATATTTTCACTTCCTTTAAAACTTTATCTGTTGCCTGCAACGGCATACATAAGCACTCCTGCGGCAACTGAGGCGTTAAGGGAATTAAGCTTGCCCTTCATAGGCAAAGACACGATAACGTCGCATTTTTCACGAACAAGTCTGCCTATTCCTTTGCCCTCGTTTCCGATAACAAGGGCAACAGCGCCGGAAAGGTCGCATTTTCTGAAATCTTCGCCGTTCATATCGGCACCAAACACCCAAACGCCTTTTTCCTTTAAGGTGTCAAGGGTAGAGGGAATATTCGCAACGCGCACCACGGGCACATATTCAACTGCACCTGCACTTACCTTGCCAACGGTAAAAGTAAGGGAAGCACTGCGCCTGCTTGGAATAATTACACCGTGAGCGCCTGAGCATTCGGCTGTACGGATAATTGCACCTAAGTTGTGCGGGTCTTCAATTTCGTCAAGAACAATTATAAAAGGCTCCTCGCCACGCTCAGCTGCAAGGGCAAAAATATCTTCAAGCTCTTTGTATTCACATACTGCCGCAATTGCCGCAATGCCCTGATGAGTACCGTGAGCACACATATAATCAAGCTTTTTGGGGTCAACCTCTTTTATGCGGATTTTTCGCTCTCTTGCCTTTGCAAGTATGCCTTTTATTGCTCCGCTTTGACTGCCCTTCGCCACCAGCACAGAATCAATTGTCCTGCCTGAACGTATGGCTTCAGAAACAGGGTTTCTGCCAAAGATTATGTCGTCCCTTTCGTTTTTTGCATTTTCCATTTATATTCCCTTTCCAATCGACATTATTATACATAGTAATCATACCATATAAAATAGATTTTGAAAACAGGTATTTTTAAAAAATATCTATATTTTTTAAGGCATCTATGGCAAAAGCTCCCATATCAATATTTTTTGGTGTAACGCCAAAGCCGCCTGTAATAACATCGCGGAAAAGCTCAACCTCAGGCGGATAATAGGTAAAGCACAAAAGCATCATCAGAATAAGAAACAAAAACATAACGCTTGTTAAGAAATACTTTTCAAAATTTTTCTCTGACTTATATATACCATAAGACACTAAAAAGCCCAAAACCGACGCCAAAAATCCAATCAGCAAATCCACAACGAGCGCAGGCTTTTTTACAAAAAACGTATATGAATAGTAAGCAATCGGAATGAACCCTCCCTGCACCAAAGCACCCATGGTTTTTGAGACAACAAACCGCTTAAGCAAAGGCTTTGCCCACAAAAGCTCTATGAAAGCGTAAAAAAGATAGGCTATGGTAAAAATTTTGATGTGCTCCCATATACTTTCGTTAACTGCCGCAAAAAGGGACGTAAGCACAGAAGGGTATAAATAATAGAGAAAATGCAAAAGCGTTGCAAGTAAAAATACTACGAAAGCACCTGCAATTTCCAGTCTTTTAAAAAGCTTTTCAGACATAAAAATCCCCCCGAATAAAATTAATAAAATATATTCGGGGAGTAAAAAATTAATGATATTTAAATAAACAGTCCAAACAAAACCCCTGCCAAAGCGCCCGAAAGCACAGCCGGCGTCAGCCTTAAAAACCAGTACCAGACGGTACGCTTGCCCTTTATGCTTGAGGGAGTGCCTACCTGAGAAAGAAGCTTCTTGGCTTCTTTGCGAAGCACCGCTTCCTCTACCTCTTCGTATTCGGGGCGTACCAAAAGATACGCCTTGCCGTAATAAATATTGTCTGTGTCGGTTACTTCAATAACCTTGTGGTTAATTCCTTTTATCATAATTTCCTCCAAAAGTTTATGTAAATATCTTTGACATAAAACCAAGTCCTTATGCAAAACATAGGGAAGAAAGGGAGTATTGAAATGATAAAAAGAATTGGAAAATATACGGTGAAATTTTTAGACGAGCCGCTTATCTCAAGCTTTGCCTCGGTTGTTGGAAAACTTGAAAGCGAGGGGCCCTTAAAAGAAGGCTTTGATAAAATCATCTACGACAGCCACGCCTCAAAAAACACCTTTGAAGAGGCGGAAAGTTATCTTCAGCAGGAAGCATTATCCCTTGCACTTTCGAAATGGGGAGGCAAAGCCGAGGACATTGACTTTGTTTTTGCAGGAGACCTTTTGAACCAATGCACCGCTTCAAGCTTTGGCTTAAAGGGCTTTAACATTCCTTATCTGGGGCAATACGGAGCTTGCTCAACCTCGGCACAAAACCTGATTGTGGCGGCGATTTTTGTCGAAAGCAAGGCAGCAAAGACGGCGGCGACGGTAACCTCGTCCCATTTTTGCTCGGCAGAAAGGCAGTTTCGCTTTCCTTTGGAATACGGCGGCGTGCGAACTCCTACTGCCCAAAAAACCGTTACAGGCGCGGCGGCGTTTATGGTAGAAAGTGCCGAAAATCCTGCAAAAAGCAGTAAAAGTCCCTTGCTTTGCCCAAAAATCTCTGCGGCAACTGCCGGCAAAATTGTAGACCTGGGAGTTAAAGACGCCAATAATATGGGTGCGGCAATGGCACCTGCGGCGGCAGACACCCTGAAGACCTTTTTCGACGACACAGGAAAACTGCCAAGCGACTACGATATGATTTTTACAGGAGATTTAGGGGAAGTCGGAAGCGACCTTCTTTACGAGCTTTTGGGCAGTGCAGGGTACGACATCAGAAACAACCACAAAGACTGCGGTCTTATGATTTACGATATGAACTCTCAAGACGTTCACGCCGGAGGCTCAGGTTGCGGTTGCGGTGCCTGTACACTCAGCGCTCATATTCTGCCCAAGCTTTCAAAGAGTGAGTACAAAAAGGTGCTTTATATGGCAACAGGTGCTCTTTTAAGCTCAACCTCAGGCACACAGGGGCAGACTATTCCCTCGGTTGCCCACCTTATTGAGCTTAAATGCCCCAAAGGCTGAGGTTTTTAAGGTTATAATATATAATTTGCTCTTATGTTTTTTGTTTATATTTCGAATTGAACTGAGTTTTTTTCCGTAGTATAATAAAGAAAAAGAGGAAAGGGCGGATTTTTATGAAAAAAACTTTATGTATTATCTTGGCAGTTATGCTTCTTGCGGTTTCCCTCTGTGCTTGCGCAGGCTCTAACAGCATTGTCGGCTCTTGGTCGGGAACTTCTCAGGGTGTTGCGGTAACAATGTCCTTTGCAAAGGACGGCACAGGTGTAATGTCTGTTTTAGGCGGTTTAGCTTCTGAAGAGTTTACCTACACTATTGAAGGTTCAACGCTTACAGTCAATGCAACCGACGGCGATACCGAAGTGTACGATTATGCAATTGATGGCGATTCTCTTTCACTTACCTACGAAGGCGAAGTAATTACTCTTACCAAAGACAAATAAAGCTTAATACAAAGAAATCCCTGAGCTCAGGCTCAGGGATTTTTTATTTTACAGAAGACCTGCGATTTTCTTCTGAATTGCTGTTGCATCCTTAACGTTTACCTTACCATTCTTGTCGAAATCTGCAAGAGCATTCTGGCTTTCGTCAAGGGTTTCCATCTTTGCAATTGCCTTCTGAATAAGTGTTGCATCGCGGATATTGAGCTTGCCGTCCTTGTTTACGTCGCCAAGGTCATATTCGGGAGCTATAATTTGTGAAGGCAAAGTTGATGTGCTCTCGGTTATTTTTGCCGTTGTTTCTGTGGGTTTGGAAGAAGCCTGCGTTGGCACAGTCAGAGTTTCTGTAGGCTCTGTAGAAGCAGAAGCCGGCATAGTCAGAGTCTCTGTAGGCTCAGTAGAAATTGTGGATTCCGCAGGAATAACAGGAGAACCGTCAACCGCCAGCACAAACTTGCCTAAGGCGTTTGTGTTAAACACAATAAAGCCTTCTGAAAGCCTTGTGTTTACCTTGGTGAGGGTTCGGTCGGATTCGACTTTATAAACCTTTACCGCCTCATTATCGGTATCAATTTTTATCGAAACAACCTCGTTTTGCTCAGCTTCTTTCAAAGAAATATCATATATTTTTATTGCAACTTCGTTTTCAAGAGCACTGTTTACCTCGTCGACACTGCTTGCCTGTGTAATTTCCTTTACTTTAAGCTCTGCCTCAGCGTCACCTATAACTCCAACAGAAATGCCGCTCTGAGCATCCATAAGCTTGTTGATACAAACAAAGTTATAGCCGTTTTCCTTTGCAAAGCTTTCCGACAGAGTTTCTTTATAACCGTAAAGTGTAAGGGTTTCTTTGCGGCATTCATCAAAAGCGGTTGTGTCAATCGCCTTTATACTTTCGGGAAGAATTACTTTTTCAAGGTCAGCGCAAGAAGCAAATGCCTCTGCTTTTATATCTGTCACACCCTCAGGTATAGTTATATTCTTAAGGGAAGTGCAAACGCTGAAAGTTTCTTTTTCAATTACCGTAACTCCCTGCGGAATAGTGATTTCATCAAGGTTTAAGCAATACATAAAGGCACCTGCGCCTATTTTGGTAAGCCCTTGGGGAAGGACAACCGTGTGCAGATTTTCGCAATCGTAAAAGGCTTTTGTACCGATTGAGGTAACATTTTCGGGGAAAGTTATTTTCTCAAGCTTTTTGCAGTATTCAAAAGCAAAACTACCGATAGACGTTGTGTCGTAATCGTCCATCCATTTTGGAATTTTGATTGTTGTTTCAAGCTTTGGTTCATAATCCGTTATCTCTGCACTACCGTCGGATTTAACAATGTAGGTATATATTCCTGCGGTGAACTCGTTCATTTCAAAGGGTCCTTTGGGTTTATCGGGTACAACAGGGTTTTCCGGCGTTACGGGTGGCTGTGTGCCTGAGCCTTCGCTAACCTTTACGTAAAAGGACTTTGCTCCCTTAATAAGCCAGATTTGCCCTGTAAGGGAGTTTAATTGCTGATAATAATATTCACAGGTGATAATTGCCGTTGTACTGATGAAATTGTTGACCTTTACCTGACAGCTTACGCTGTCCTGTGAAACAATTTCAACGTCAAAGGGGGCGTTGCTTTTCCAGACTGCACTTTGCACTGCTTTGTCAGATTCATTAAGGAAGATGTATTTTGTGTCGCCAACCTTTAAATTGTAAGTTTCAATAGCACCTAACAAGGCAGTTTCCTCAACCTTTGCACCAAAGGAAATTACCGAAACGCCTATAACCGAACAAATCACGGTCACTATTAAAATAAGGGATATCAGCTTTTTCATAACAAACCTCCTTATATTTAATATTATACTATCACCCGGAAATATCGATGTCAACAAAAAACGGCTCCCAAAAGGGAGCCGAAATTTTTACAAAAGACCTGCGATTTTCTTCTGAATTGCTGTTGCGTCCTTAACGTTTACCTTACCATTCTGGTCGAAATCTGCAAGAGCATTCTGGCTTTCGTCAAGAGTTTCCATCTTTGCAATTGCCTTCTGAATAAGCGTTGCATCGCGGATATTGAGCTTGCCGTCCTTGTTTACGTCGCCAAGGTCATACTCGTCAACTGTTGCCTGATCGCCTGAAGAGGGGTCAGAGGGAAGGGGAAGCTCGTCGGGTGTAATAGGAGCATGAAGACCTGCTTCAAGCTCTAATTCGTAAGCCCTCTGGGCAGAAATGCCGAGCTCTGAGGAAGCGTGAGCAAGAAGCTCTTCCTGAGTCATTGTAACATATTGAAGAGTAGTTTCGAGCTTGGTTGTGATAAACTCAACGTAAACACTTTCTGCATCTGCACCGGGTGCGAAGCACTCGCCAACTACGTTACCGATACTTGTAAGCTGACGAAGGGGGCCATAAACTGTGGGGTCAGCGTTTTTCCAGTAAGCTGCAATAGCCTGCTTGGAGCTGTCGGAGGGGTTTTCGATAATGGACTCCTCGCCCTTGCAGTAAAGTGTATCGCCGAGGCAGGTTGTATCGAAAAGTGTGTCGTAGGTCTGGTTGCCACCCTCAGAGAAGATAACAGCGTAGGTTACGCCCTCTTCCATCTCAAAGCCCTTGGCTGTAATGTCGTACATCCAAACGCCCTCTGTGTCAGTCTTTGTGCAAGCTTCTTTCTTGCTCTGCCACTGTGCAAAAGAGTCGCCGCCGTATGCCCAGATATGACAAGAAATTTTCTTGCCCTCCCAGTTAAGCATACCTTCGCCTGTGGGAACCTCAAAGTAGATAACCTGGTTGTCTGTGTCTGCTGCAGATGTAGCAAAAACGCCCATGGAAAGAACCATTAAAAGGCAAAGTACAGCTGCAAGAACTTTTTTCATTGCTTTCATTTTAATTTCTCCTTTTAATTATTTAACAGGTGTAAGGATTTCCTTACCGCCCATATAGGGTCTGAGTGCAGTGGGAATATTAACAGAACCGTCAGCGTTTAAGTTGTTCTCTAAGAAAGCGATAAGCATTCTGGGAGGAGCAACTACTGTATTATTAAGTGTGTGGGCAAAGTACTTGTTGCCGTCTTCGCCGTTTACACGAATCTTAAGGCGTCTTGCCTGAGCGTCGCCAAGGTTTGAGCAGGAGCCAACCTCGAAGTACTTCTGCTGTCTGGGAGACCAAGCCTCAACGTCAACGGACTTAACTTTAAGGTCTGCAAGGTCTCCTGAGCAACACTCAAGAGTACGAACGGGAATATCAAGGCTTCTGAAAAGGTCAACTGTGTTCTGCCACAAAACATCAAAATATTTGGGACTGTCCTCAGGCTTACAAACAACAATCATTTCCTGCTTTTCAAACTGGTGGATACGGTAAACACCGCGCTCCTCAATACCGTGGGCACCCTTTTCTTTTCTAAAGCAGGGGGAGTAGCTTGTTAATGTATAGGGAAGCTCCTTTTCGGGGGTGATTGTGTCGATAAACTTACCAATCATAGAATGTTCAGAAGTACCGATAAGATAAAGGTCTTCGCCCTCGATTTTATACATCATAGCGTCCATTTCGGCAAAGCTCATAACACCTGTTACAACCTCGGCACGAATCATAAAGGGAGGCACACAGTAGGTAAAGCCTCTGTCAATCATAAAATCTCTTGCATAAGAAATAACCGCTGAGTGAAGGCGTGCAATATCGCCCATAAGGTAGTAAAAGCCGTTGCCTGCTACCTTTCTTGCGGCGTCAAGGTCAATGCCGTTAAAACGCTCCATAATTTCGGTGTGATAAGGCACCTCAAAGTCGGGGGTCACGGGCTCGCCGTAGCGTTTTACCTCAACGTTTTCAGAGTCGTCCTTGCCAATGGGAACAGAGGGGTCAATGATGTTTGGAATTGTCATCATTATTGTCTTAACTCTTTCAGAAAGCTCTGCTTCCTTTTTCTCTAAAGCCGCAAGCTCGTCGCCTTTTTCGGTAACAAGCTTTTTCATAGCCTCTGCCTCGTCTCTTTTGCCCTGACCCATTAAAGCACCAATCTGCTTTGAGTACTTGTTCCTCTCGGCTCTTAAGGCATCTGCCTCACCTTTTGCAGCTCTGCTCTCTTTATCAAGCTCAATTACCTCGTCAACCAAAGGAAGTTTATTATCCTGAAACTTTTTGCGGATATTTTCCTTGACCGCTTCAGGGTTTTCTCTTAAAAATTTAATGTCAATCATTTTTAGTCCTCCTGCTAACTTATAGCAAATATTATATGTTTATAATTATTCTGCCTCTGCAATTCGGTTTGCAAGCATTTTAAGCTCGTCATCAGAATAGAAATCTATTGAAATTGTGCCGCCGGCTCCGTTTTTAGCAGGGGTTATTACAACGCGCCTGCCCATATTTTCAGAAAGCGCCATTTCAACCTCGGCAAAATAGGTAGGTTTTTTGGCTTTTCTGCCGTCGGTTTTTTTAACTTCCTTTTTCTTTGCGGCATTTTTTGCCAAAGACTCAACCGCTCTTACAGAAAGGCCGTTGTCCACAATTTCGTTGGCTAATTTTATAACCGCCTCTTCGCTTTCAATACCCACCAGAGCTCTGGCGTGGCCGGCACTTAAGCGACCCTCTGTCATTAAATCAAGCACAGCCTTGGGAAGGTTTAAAAGCCTTAGGGCGTTTGCTACTGCCGAGCGGGATTTGCCCACAGACTCAGCCACCTGCTCCTGAGTAAAGCCGTGGTTTTTCATAAGCGAATCGTAGCCAAGAGCTTCTTCGACAGGAGTAAGGTCTTTTCTCTGCAAATTTTCAATAAGGGCAATTTCCATTGTTTCCTTATCATCAAGCTCGCGGATAATGGCAGGAATTTCTGAAAGACCCGCCTGAAGCGATGCACGGTAACGCCTTTCACCTGCAACAATCTGGTATCCGCCTGCAATAAGAGGACGAACCAATATAGGCTGCAACACGCCATGAACACGAATGCTTTCCGTAAGCTCTGAAAGAGCCTCTGCATCAAACTCTGTTCTTGGCTGAGAGCGGTTAGGGGTGATTTCGTCAATACCCAAAACTACCACCGAGTCACGGCTTTCGGTTTCGTTTTCCATAAAAATGGCGTCTATGCCCTTGCCAAGACCTGATTTTTTCTTTGCCATATTACTTCTCCTTTTTGAGAATTTCTTTTCCCAAGGCGGTGTAGGCTTCGCTACCCTTACAGCCTTTGTCGTAATAAATCACGGGCATACCGTAGCTGGGAGCTTCCGACACCCTAACACCTCTGGGAATAGGAGTTGAGTAAACCTTTTTGGGGAAATACTTTTTAACCTCAGAAACAACCTGCTGAGTAAGGTTAAGCCTGCCGTCATACATTGTAAGCACAACGCCCTCAATGTCCAGACGGGGATTATACATACGCTTGATACGCCTTACGGAGTTCATAAGCTGAGAAAGACCCTCCAAAGCATAATACTCGCACTGAATTGGCAAAAGCACGGTGTCTGCGGCACAAAGCGCGTTGGTTGTAATAAGCCCCAGTGAGGGGGGACAATCGATTAAAACGTAGTCGTAATCGCCTTTTATGGGAGCAAGTGCCGCTTTTAAAAGGCTTTCTCTATGGTTTCTGTCCACGATTTCAAGCTCAGCCGCCGCAAGGTCAAGGCTTGAGGGAATAACGTGAAGATTTTTAAACTCTGTTTTTATTATACACTCTGCGGCAGCTTTGCCGTCTACTATTATATTGTAAGAAGAGCCTGCGGTTTTTCGCCTGTCGATGCCTACGCCGCTTGTAGCATTGCCCTGAGGGTCGGTGTCTACAAGGAGCACTCTCTTGCCCAAAGCACCGAATACCGCGGCAAGGTTTACAGCGGTTGTGGTTTTGCCCACGCCGCCCTTCTGGTTTGATACTGCAATTACCTTTGCCAAAGCTTTATCACCTTTCAAAATAATCCAAAATTTCCGTTTTCGATTATTTTATCACATATAAAGTCAAAATTAAAGAGGAAAACCGCAATTTATTAAAATTTTTACAATGTTTCACGTGAAACATTAATAGTGTGACAAGCCGCCGAAGCCTTAAAATAAAAACACGACGCCGCAAATCGCCGAACAACGTGAACTGCATTGCAGTTTCACGTAGGTAAATTGCAGGAGTGTGAGGAAAACTCGGAGGAAAAGCAGAAAGCGGCAAGGCATAATTTCTGCGGTTTCACATTTGGCTTCATTGGCTCAGCACACACTAAAGCCAAAAACCCCGCAGCGGTGGCAAGGCTGCGAGGCTTTTGACAAAGGGGTTCAGATAAGGAAATGGGTATGAGTGGCGAATGCTTTCGCATTCGGGGGGAAAGCTTTTTCTCAACTTCCTTTCATAAAATTTATATGTAAAACGCTTATGCGGTTTTACCTTGAATTGCTTCAGCTTTTGGAATTTTCACGGTGTACTCGATAAATTCGTCGCTTTCTGTACGCTTTGCAATGGCGTTTATGCCCGAAAGCCTCATTGTATCCACCGCTTTGTTTATGGTGTTGACGAAAATCCTCAAATCCTTGACAATAAGCTTTCTGTCCTGCTTTTTGTCTGAAAGGGTGTTTCGGTGAAGAAAATCCGATATAAGAGCTTCGCTTTCATTAGCGTTTAGGGTTTGGCTTATAATCTGGCTCAAGAGCTTTTTTCTCAGCTCCTCATCTTCAATCCGAAGCAAGGCTCTGGCGTGTCTTTCGGAAAGTCCTGCCTGAGAAATCCAGTCCTGCTCTTCTAAGGTAAGTTTTAAGAGTCTCAGCTTATTGGCAATAGTGCTTTGCTTTTTGCCAAGCTTAACGGCGGCTTCTTCCTGAGTAATGTCAAATTTCCTGATAAGCCTGCTGATACCTCTGGCTTCTTCGAACATATTAAGGTCAGCACGCTGAAGGTTTTCGATTAACGCGAAAACCGCCGACTCTTTATCACTGCATTTTATAAGCACACAGGGAACAGCTGAAAGCCCTGCAATAATTGCGGCTCTTAACCGTCTTTCGCCTGCCACAAGCTCGTACTCTGTGTCGTTAAGCTTTCTGACCGTAAGGGGTTGCAGAATGCCGTTTGCCGAAATAGAGCGTGCTAAGCTCACGAGCTCGTCCTCGTCGAAGTTTTTTCGGGGCTGTGTTTTATTGGGGCGGATACGGATAATGGGAATTTCAAGAACCTTGTTTTCGCTTTTAAGCTTTGAAAAAATCATCTGCCTGCCTCCATTTTGCCCCTTGGACTTGCTGTAAATAAATTTTATCACGGGCAAACTAAAAAAATTGCATATTTTTGTGCAATTATTTTGAGAATTCGGGGTATATATAGGGAGGTTTCTTTGAATAAAGGCGAAAAAACTCCCTTTCATTTCGAAAGGGAGTGATAATTAAAGGGGTTTTGATTTAATCTGAGAGTTGTGTCGCGGATATTTTGAGGAGGTTTTCTTAACCTTTTTAATCTCAACTACTGTACGTTCACCTGCATCAAAAAGGGAATATTCCTCTACTTTTGCAAGTTTACCGCCTAACACGGCGATTGAGGATTTTGCAAGGTTAACCTCGTCGCACCCGTTCTTGCCTTTAAGGGCTACAAACTTGCCGTTTACCTTTACTAAGGGCAGGCAATATTCGTTTAGCACCCTCAGCTCTGCAACGGCACGGCTTACTGCAACGTCAAACTCCTCGCGGAAGTCGGTGTCAACCCCTGCCTGCTCGGCTCTTATGTGCACACACTCTACGTCAACGCCAAGCTTTTCGCAAAGCTCGGTGAGAAAGTTAATTCTTTTACCTGCGGCATCCATTAAGGTGAGCTTAATGTCATCTCTGACGATTTTTATAACCACACCGGGAAAGCCTGCACCGGTGCCCACGTCTACAACGCTGGCGTTTTCCTTAATAAAGCTGTATTTAAGAAGTGCAAGACAATCGCAAAAATGCTTGACGATTACTTCCTCAGGCTCGGTTATGGCGGTGAGGTTCATATATTCGTTGACTCTTACAAGCTCCTCAAAGTAAATGTAAAGCTTTTCGCCCTGTTCCTCACTTAGAGGAACACCGAAACTTTCGGCTTTTTTAAGTAAGGCGGATATAAAGTCGGATTTTGTCATTTGTTTTTCTCCTTTTTTCGGCTACTGAGCCAGATAATAAGCACGCTTATGTCGGCAGGGGAAACGCCTGAAATTCTGCTTGCCTGTGCAACGTTTAGAGGCTTGATTTTATTGAGCTTCTCCTGTGCTTCAAGGCGAAGCCCCTGAATTTCGCGGTAATCTATATCGTTGGGCAGTGCTTTTTCGCTCATTCTGCGAACCTGCTCTATGCGGTCTTTTTGCTTAGAAATGTAGCCCTCGTATTTTATCTCGGTCTGAAGCTGTTCAATAATAATAGGCTCAAGGTCGGGCCTTTCTTTGTCAACAGGTGCCAAGTCAACGTAGCTTAGCTGAGGACGCTTTAAAAGGTCGTAAAGTGTTACACCTGAGGAAACCGCAGATGTTTCACGTGAAACAAGTATTTCGTTAAGCTCAGCCGTGGGGGAAAGGGTTGTGGTTTTGAGGCGTTTAAGCTCCTGTTGCTTCTTTTCGGTTTTAAGCAAATATTTCTGCCATCTTTCTTCAGAAATAAGTCCGATTTCATAGCCTGTGGGGGTTAGACGCTCGTCGGCATTGTCCTGACGAAGTAAAAGTCGGTACTCACTGCGGCTTGTCATCATTCTGTAAGGCTCGTTACTGCCCTTTGTTACAAGGTCGTCAATAAGAGTGCCTATATAAGAGCCTGAGCGGTCTAAAACAAACTTGCTTTCGCCCTTAACAGCTCTGGCGGCGTTAATTCCTGCCACCAAGCCTTGGGCACCTGCCTCTTCATAGCCTGAGGAACCGTTAAACTGACCTGCACCGTAAAGACCTTTAATTTCTTTAAATTCAAGGGTAGGCTCCATACTTGTAGGGTCAACACAGTCATACTCGATTGCATAGGCAGGTCGCATTATCACGGCGTTTTCAAGTCCTTTTATGGTTTTATAAAAGGCACTCTGCACCCCTTCGGGCAAAGACGAAGACATACCCTGCAAATACATTTCTTCGGTGTCAAGTCCGCAAGGCTCAATAAAAAGCTGATGACGCTCTTTATCCTTAAAGCGGACAATTTTATCCTCTAAGCTTGGGCAGTACCTTGGGCCGACACCCTCAATCATACCCGAATAAAGGGGGCTGAGGTGAATGTTATCAAGGATAACCTTTTTTGTATTCTCGTTTGTCCAGCTTATGTGGCACACGACTTTGTTTTGAAGTTCTTCCTCGGTTTCAAAGGAAAAATGCTGAGGCGGCTCGTCGCCACACTGTGCTTCAAGCTCAGAAAAATCTATGCTGCTTCTAAGAACTCTGGCAGGTGTGCCTGTTTTGAAGCGTCTTAAGGGAAGTCCCATTTTAACGAGGCTTTTTGTAAGCTCTGTAGCGGCAAACATTCCGTCAGGGCCGCCCTCGTAGGAAACATCGCCTATAAAAATTCTTCCGCCCAAATATGTACCTGTGGCAATAATAACCTTTTTTGCTAAATACTGGGCGTGGGTACGGCTTTCAAGCATAAAACCGTCGCCGTCTTTTTCTATCTTTACAATCTCAGCCTGACGGAGCTCAAGGTTTTTTGTAAGCTCAAGCTTGTGCTTCATAATGTCCTGATATTTACGCCTGTCAATCTGCGCACGAAGGGAATGCACCGCAGGGCCCTTGCCTAAATTAAGCATTCGCATCTGAAGAAGTGCTTTGTCGGCGGTTTTACCCATTTCGCCGCCTAAAGCATCAATCTCTCTTACAAGATGACCCTTTGCAGTGCCGCCGATAGAGGGATTACAGGGGCAGTTGCCCACGGCGTCCATATTAACTGTAAAAATCACGGTTTTTACCCCAAGACGGGCACTTGCAAGTGCGGCTTCAATGCCCGCATGGCCTGCACCGATTATTGCAACGTCGTATTTACCTGCGATATAGTTCATAATATCAGTCCTAACTTATTTTCCTACACAGAAGTTGTGGAAAACCTTATCAACAATTTCTTCACTTACGTTTTTGCCTACTAATTCATAAAGCTTTGTAAGAGCATTTTCCAAATCAATGGTAACCGCATCAAGAGAAAACCCCATATTCATAGCCTCAATTGCAGATGCAAGGTTTTCTCTCGCACTTTCGGCGGCACTTCTCTGCCTTTCGCCTGCTAAAAGCACGGCAGAAGCAGAAAACTCATTGGTACCTGTAGCCTTTGAAACGGCTTTAATGAGCTCATCTTTACCGGTTCCCTCTTTGGCACTTATGTAAACGATATTTTCAAACTTGCTTTTAATAAAGCCAATGTCAATTTTACTTATTAAGTCGCTTTTATTAATAACAGCAACAGCCGGCGTGGTGCCGATTTCGTCAATAATCAGCCTGTCCTCGTCATCAAGGGGAATGCTTGAGTCAAAAACCACAAGCAAAAGCTGGCTTTGAGAAATCTTTTCCTTTGCCCTGTCAACGCCGATTTTTTCAACCACGTTGTCGGTTTCTCTTATGCCTGCGGTATCTGAAAGACGTAAAATAACATCTCCAAGCACAACGGTTTCTTCTACAACGTCACGGGTTGTACCGGGGATATCTGTGACAATACTTTTATCAAAGCCAGAAAGCAGATTCATAAGCGTAGACTTGCCAACGTTTGGCTTTCCTAAAATTGCCGTAGGCACTCCCTGAGTTATTGCCTTGCCTGCATCGTAGTTTTTAATAAGCAAATCAAGCTCACAAAGGCTTTCGTTAAGGGTGTTTCTCAGGTTTTCCTCGCTGATTTCGGGAATATCCTCCTCAGGAAAATCTGCCCATGCACTAAGGTGAGCGGCTGTGTTTTCAAGTTTTTCGCAAAGAGCGTAAATTTTCTTGCTTACACTGCCCTGTCTTACTTCTGTTGCGGCTTTTAAAGCACTTTTACTCTCTGCGGAAATAAGGTTCATAATACTTTCGGCTTCGCTTAAATCCATTTTGCCGTTTAAGAAAGCTCTGCGGGTAAACTCGCCTGCCTGTGCCGCCTCGGCACCGCTTTTTAAAACGGCACGCAAAACAAGCTTTGTAACTAAATTGCCGCCGTGACAGCAAAGCTCCACAACGTTTTCGCCTGTAAAACTTTTAGGGGCACGAAAAACAAGGGCAACACATTCGTCTAATGTTTCGCCTTCAAACACAATGTTACCGTAAGCAGCTCTGTAACCTTCCAAAGTGCTGAGCTTATTGCCCGAAAAAGACACAAAAACCTTGTCGGCAATACTTATTGCATCATCGCCTGATATTCTGATTATACCTATACCGCCTGCACCCTGAGCAGTGCTTATTGCGGCAATTGTTGATTCTCTCATAATCTCACCCTAAAAACAAAAGGCGGCAAAGTGCCGCCTCTTAATTCGACGGGTTAATACTCGTCGTTATTTACTTATCGATTCTGCCGTAAAGACCTAAGCCTTCGCCCTCGTTAATAGGAGCACGGTCAGACTTTTCAGCAGTAAACTTAGGCTTAGAGTTGTATTTACCTCTGCCTGAGCGGTTGCCCTTAGAGCGATATTTGTCGTTTCTGGGCTTTACATTGCCGTCAGGACCGATTACAACGTGACGCTGAAGGTTTTCGCCCTCGCTCCAGGAAGTTGCACCGTTTACCTTCTGAACAGCAGTATGAATAATACGTCTCTCATAGGGATTCATAGGCTCAAGAGATGTTTTCATTCCTGTTTTAACAGCCTTGAAAGCAAGCTTTCTGCCTAAAATTTCAAGAGTTTTTTCTCTCTTTTCACGGTAGTTGCCTGTGTTGATTGTAATCTTGTAGTAAGAATTGTCAACGTGATTTGCAACCAAACCTGTAAGGTACTGCAAAGCGTCCAAGGTTTCGCCGCGTCTGCCGATAATTGAGCCTACTTCTTCGCCTTCAAGGTCAATTACTGCACCCTCGGCTTCTTCAGTAACCTTAACTTCAACAGAATTAATATCCATTGCATTTAAAACATCTTTAACAAACTGCATAGCTGTGTCAGCAGGGCTTGACTTAATAAAAGCTCTTACCTTTGCCTGACTTTTGCCGAAAATACCTAAAAAGCCCTTTTCGGCACGCTGTAAAGTTTCAAATTCAACCTCGTAGGTTTCTACACCGAGCTGTTTGCAGGCATCTTCAAGTGCCAGTACCTCGGTATCACCTACGCCGATAGCTTCTTTAATCATTTTTTCTCCTTAAAGTATATCAAAGTATACCGCTTGTTTTCTAATTTTATTTAACCAGATTTTCCTGCTGTTCAAGCAGAGCCACTCTGGCGGCTTCGCCCCTTGCAATCATCATATCGGGGCCGAAATACTTGTGTACAACAATTGACTGAACAAAGCTAATAGCGGTGGAACAAATCCAATAAAAACCAACCGCTGCGGGAACAGTGTATGCGATATAGGCAGAGAAAAGAGGAAGACCGTAAATCATCAGCTTCATACAACCCTGCTGAGCCTGAGCTGTGCCGTTCATTTTTTGCATAACAATCTGAGAAGCAACAGAAGTTGCAAAGCACAGGAAAGGAATGAGCAGATAAACAGAAAAGCCTAACTTTGAGGGGCTTTCTAAAAGATTTAAGCCGCAAAGATTGAAGGAATTACTGAATTCGCTGATTTTCTCAACCATTTCGGGGGAAAAACAGTTTTGTACACTTGGGAAGGCATTAAAATACATCAAAACGTCAATCTGGCCGCCGTACTGCTGAGAAGCAGAGAGGTTAAGACCGGGAATAGCAGTAAGAGCCTGACTTGCATTTTGAACCATTGCTGCATCAATATGCAAAGTATTTGTAAGAGGATAGGCTACCGCATAGAAAACACCCAGCAAAAGAAACATAGGAAGTAATGAAGTAAGACAACCGCTATAAGGGCTGACGCCTTCTTTTTCGTAAAGTTTCTGGGTTTCTTCATTTAATTTTTCACGGTTGTTGCCGTATTTTTCGCGAAGTGCCTGCATCTGACCCGAAAGTCGGGCGTTGCTTGCCATACTTTTCTGCTGCTTAATAGTTGTTGGGAAGAAAATAAGCTTTGTAAATACGGTGAAAATTAAAATTGCAAGACCGTAATTATGTACCAATAAATAAGCACCATACAGTACCCAGCCGAAAATACCGCCTAAAAATCCGAAAAGACCAGTCATTGACAAACCTTCCTTAAAAACTAATCACTTTTTCTTTTGCGGAACCGGGTCGTACCCGCCCTTAGAGAAGGGATTACACCGCAAAAACCTCCACAACGCCATAAAAAATCCTTTAAACGCGCCAAAATTCTCAATAGCTTCCAAAGCATATTGAGAGCAGGTAGGATAATATTTACACATAGGCGGTGTGTGAACCGAAATATGCGTCTGGTAAAAACGAATCATTTTAATAAAAAGCTTTTTCATTACTTTATAAGACCGCTTTCTTTAAGCTGCTTTCGCATTACTTTGCTTAAATAGGTGCTTTTTACAAAGGGTGTTTTGCCCCTTGCCACAAAAACAACGTCAAAACCTGACTTTAAAAGCTCAGCGTCAGCAAAAACTTCTCTGAAAGCTGCCCTTATGACCCGTCTGGCTCGGCTTCGCATATAAGCCTTGCCGATTTTCTTGCCGGTGGTTATACCGATACGAAGGTTATTTTGTTTATTTTTAATTATATAGGTGACAAGCTCGGGCGAGACGAAGCTCTTACCCCTTTGGTAAGCACGTCTGAAGGCCCAAGCATCACATAAAGTGATTATCTCACTCATATTAACCACCTTGAAAATACATTATACGTATCATTAGAAGCAGTAGTGGTAGTTACGTAATTAAACTAAAGAAAGACCACAGCTTGACGGTGGCCTTTCAGATTAGTAAGAAAGTCTCTTTCTGCCCTTTGCTCTTCTGCGAGCAAGAACCTTACGACCGTTTTTATCAGCCATTCTCTTTCTGAAGCCGTGCTCCTTCTTTCTGTGAAGCTTTTTGGGTTGATATGTTCTCAGCATATTAATCCTCCTTTCACAACATAACCTTGCAATGTAACATTATATCTAAAACCTGCCTTAAAGTCAACAAAAATTTTCGGCATCAGAACTAAGTTTTTACACAATACAATATGTTGTATCTTTATTCCTTAAGTGCCACAATTTGTAACTGTTTTACCATAAATTATTTTAAAAATGAATAGGGCTTTTATATATATATAAATATTATTGTTATATTTACATAATAATGCAAAAAAACTATTGATTTAACTTTTAAAATTTGCTAAAATTAAAGAGTAATTTTTATTATGCCGTAGTAGGCTGATTTCGAGAAAAAATACTTAAATTTTATAAAGGAGGACGAAAAAATATGGATTCTTTTAAAGACGCTTGGCTTATTGTAAGCGAATATTGCAGAACAAAAATTACTGATATAGCATATAAAACCTGGATTGCCAGAATTAAACCTATTTCTCTTGATTATGAAAACGGCAAGGTGTATCTTTTGGTGCCCAATGATTTTCACCGTCAGACTTTGCTTAGAAACTACATTCCCCTTTTAAATGAAGCTTTTGAGGCTATTTTCAGCTCTACCTTTGAATTTTGCTTTGTAACAGAGGAGGAGCAGAAAAAAGAAGAGGAAGAAACAGGCGTTGAGGTTATTAATTCCGATTATGAATACACCTTTGAAAACTTTATCGTAGGCTCTTCAAATAAATTTGCCCACGCCGCATCTTTGGCAGTTGCGGCAAACCCTGCAGGAGCATATAACCCTCTGTTTTTATACGGCAACTCAGGTCTTGGCAAAACTCACCTGCTTTATGCTATCGGCAACGATATTAAAAAAGCTAACCCCGATATGAAAATTATCTATGTAAAGGGCGACGATTTTACCAACGAGCTTATCGAAGCTATCCGCCAGAATACTACAATGGAATTTCGTCATAAATACAGACAGGCTGACGTGCTTTTGGTGGACGACGTTCAGTTTATCGGCGGCAGAGAAGCTACTCAGGAGGAATTCTTCCACACCTTCAACACACTTTTTGAAGGCAAAAAGCAGATTGTCCTCACCTCTGACCGTCCTCCAAAGGACATCAACGTTTTAGAGGAAAGACTTCGCTCACGCTTTGAGTGGGGACTTTTAGCCGACGTTCAGCCTCCCGATATGGAAACACGAATTGCAATTATCAAGCGTAAGGCTGAACACCTTGACTTACCTCTTTCAAACGAAGTTGCTGAATTTATTGCCCAGAAACTTAAAAATAATATCCGCCAGTTAGAGGGTACCGTCAAAAAGCTTAAGGCACGCTTTATGCTTAATAACGAAAAACCTACAATTTTAATTGTTTCTGAGGTTATAAGCGATATTTTAAACAACAACGTTTCCCCTGAACATACAATTGAGAAGATTGTAGAGGAAGTTGCCAGAACCTTTGGTGTTACTCCTGATGATATAACATCTCAGAAGAGCAGGAAGGCTTCAATCAACCACCCAAGACACATTGCTATTTATATTTCCCGTGAGCTTACAACGCTTACAATGGAGCAGATAGGTGAAAAATTCGGCGGCAAGCATTATTCAACCATTGTTTATACAGTTCAGCAGATGGAAAAGAAAATGCAGACCGACTCAAAGCTTAAAGAGACAGTTCAGGATATTATGAAAAATATCCGCGGTGACCGTTAACCGTTAGCCACGGTAGGCAATTCGCCTTTGGACAGGTTCATATAGAAAAAATCTTTCATTAACGGCGGGTTGGTTTTTAACTTTTTCACACTCATTAACATCACAGATTTCAACATTTCATAAATACCATAAACTGGCAAAATAAATATGTTGGAAAGTCTCTTGTTTTTAACAATAGAGTAAGGATATTAAAACCCACATAAAACCTGAGAAAAATAAGGTTTTAAACAATTCCTTGCTGCCTAATACTACTACTATTTTAATATAATCATATCATTTCAATTCTTTTATAGAAAGGACATTTCAGATGAAATTTACATGTATCCGTTCTGAGCTTTCCGAAGCTCTTCAAAATGTACAGAGAGCTGTTTCAACCAAAGCAACCTTGCCTGCTCTTGAGGGTATTCTTATTAAAGCTTATGACAATAAGCTTACACTAACAGGCTACGACCTTGAAATAGGTATTACCACCACAATTGACGCTACTATTTCTGAGCAGGGCGAAATTGTTGTAGGTGCAAAGCTTTTTTCTGATATTGTAAGAAAATTACCCGAAGAAATTGCAAGCTTTGAAAGCGACGAGCGTTATATTTTCTACATTAATTCAGGTAACGCCGATTATCAGATTATCGGTATGTCATCAATTGAATATCCCGACATTCCTACTTTTGAAAGCACCGACGAAATTTCTCTTGAAGCAGGCGTATTAAAAAATATGATTCGCCAGACAATTTATGCGGTTTCTGACAATATGGCGAAGCCCATTTATACAGGCTCTTTATACGAAATCAAGGATAATATTTTAAGAATTGTTGCTATTGACGGCTACAGAATGGCAATAAGAAAAGAAAATATTGTTGCAGAGCGTAACACCCAGTTTATTGTTCCCGGCAAAATCCAGATGGAAATTTTAAAGCTTATTGACTCTGACGAGGAAAAGATAAATATTATTGTAGGTCAGCGTCACGTTCTCTTTACTGTCGGCACATATTCAGTTATTTCCCGTCTTATTGAGGGCACTTTCCTTGATTATGCCACAACAATCCCCAAAGATAAAAATACAGAGGTAAGAATAAACACAAGAAAGCTTATAAGCTCTGTTGAAAGAATGAGTCTCTTAACAAGTGAGAGAATTCAGTCTCCTGTTAAATGTTCAATAGGAAAAGACGAAATTAAACTTACCTGCAAAACTTCTGTAGGCAGAGCTTCCGATTCTTTACAGGTTGGCACAGTTGGCAGTGAAGTTGAAATCGGCTTTAACAACCGTTATCTTTTAGATGCACTTAAAAATAGTGAGTGCGACGAGGTTATGCTTATTTTAAACGGCAGTCTTACTCCTATGATTGTAAGTCCTGTTGAGGGTGATAGCTTTACATTCCTTGTTGTGCCTATGAGGATTAACGATGAGAACTGAAAAAATAACAATTGACACCGAGTTTATAAGACTTGACAATCTTTTGAAATATGCAGGCTGTGTAGATACAGGCGGCGCGGCAAAGTTTCTTATACAGGACGGTCAAGTTTTGGTAAACGGCGAGGTTTGCACTATGCGCGGTAAAAAAATGCGTAAAGGCGACAAAGCACAGATTGAGGATTTTTTAATTGAGGTGGACACTCTTTGAAGGTAAATGCCCTTGAATTTGTAAATTACAGAAATCTTTCAGACAACAGAATAGAACCTGCAGAAAAGGTAAATGTAATTTACGGCTTGAATGCACAGGGCAAGACAAATTTACTTGAAGCCGTTTGGCTCTTTTCGGGAGGGCATTCCTTCAGAGGTTCAAAGGACAGCGAGTTTATTAATTTTTCAAAAAATAATGCAAGGCTTTTTATGAGCTTTTTTGCAGGCAATCGTGACCAGAAGGCTGAGATTATTTATCAGGGCAGTAAAAAAGAGGTTATAATAAACGGCGTTAAGAAAAGCTCTGCGGCATTTCTTTCTCAGCATTTTTCGTCTGTTGTGTTTTCCCCGGAGCACCTTACTTTAATAAAAAACGGCCCCTCATTAAGGCGAAAATTTATTGACGGCTCTATTTGCCAGCAAGATTTGCGATATGCGGTCAGGCTTAATAAATATAATCAGACCTTACAGCAGAGAAATGCACTTTTAAAAGAAATTTTAAAGCACAAGGAGCTTAAGGACACCTTAGAAATCTGGGACGAAGTGCTTATTGAATTAGGTACCGAGATTATTTTAAAAAGGCTTGAATTTTTAGAAAACTTAAAAATAAGTGCAAAAGAGCTTCACAAGGGTATTTCCTCAGGTAAAGAGGATTTGGATATTAAATATATTTCAAGTGCTATAAAAAATGAAGAAAACTTAAGTAAATGTGATATTGAGTGCCTTTTAAGAAAAGAGTTTAAAAGACTCAGGCGTGAGGATATTTACCTTGGAGTTACCAATGCAGGCCCTCACCGAGATGACCTTGAGTTTTTTATAAATTCAAAAAGCGCAAGGCGGTTTGGCTCACAGGGTCAGCAAAGGAGCATTGTGCTTTCTCTTAAGCTTTCTGAGGCAAGACTTATGAAAGAGGCTTTTGAAGAGCCTCCCGTGGTGCTTTTAGATGACGTTATGAGCGAGCTTGACCAGAAAAGGCAGGATTTTTTACTTGAAAATACCGAAGAAAATCAGGTTTTCATAACCTGTTGCGAACCTTTAAGCTCAGAGCGGCTTAAAAATGCAAAGCTTTTTGAAGTATGCGAAGGAGTGGTAAGTTGATGCTTCTTCATTTAGGGCAGGACACGGTGGTAAACACCAAGGATATTGTGGCAATTTGCGACCTTGATACTTCGACTGTTTCACATAAAACAAGAGATTTTTTAAAAACTGCCACTCAGAAAGGACAGGTTGTGAACGTTTCTATGGAGCTTCCAAAGTCCTTTGTAATTGTAGAAAACGGTGGTAAAACCACTGTATATATAAGCCAGCTTTCAAGCTCAACTCTTACAAAGAGAGCTGAAAGCAACCAATATTTAGACTCAAAAGAAGGGATTATATGAAAGCAAAATGTCCGTATTGCGGCAGAAAAATTACATACGCCGTAAGGTTTATGGAAAGAGGCGAAGGTGAGCATTACTGCAAATCCTGCAAAAAGCCTTCTGACATTGTACAGAATAAAAATATATGGCTTTTGTTTGCCGGCTCAATTATTTTATCTTTGCTGGTGCTGTTTTTTTATTTGATATTTGCAAATGCGGCTCAGCATGATTACAACGAAAACGGAAGCTACGCCTTTTTGGTGGCAATGTTTTTCGGTAAATTCAAAACCTTTAAGTGGATATTTTGGGAGATTTTACCTTATTTGGTATTTTTGTTTGTTTCCCCCTTATTCATAAACTATCAGATGCAGAAAAAATACGCCTACTCAACTGCAGATAAGCTTGACCTTGACGAGGAATTTTTACCTCCCGTAAAAAGCGATATACCTGCAACAGGCTCAACCAAGGTGCTTCCGAAGGTTGGAGTTTCAAAAGTTGAGGACGATTTTGATTTTGAGGAAATTTCAAGCAGTTCAAATAAAGTAAGCGATACACGAAGCTTTAATTTAAAAGAAGCTTTAACGGAAATTGACCCTGAAAGCTATGTAAAATCTGCTTCGGCAGGAATTGATGCCCCTCTTAAAAAAGTAGAAAGAGTAAAGCCTCAGGAAGTAAAAATTTCAAACGAGCCACAGGAGCTTTACAGAGTTAAGCTTTTGAGAGAACAAGAGCAAAAAAAGCGTGAGCTTCAGGCTGAGGCTAAAAACATAGATAAAGCTATGGATAAAAACTATTCGGCAAACAGGAAGTTTTAATTGCATAATTGATACGGAGGATTAACGAGATATGGATATCGAAAAGACAGGAATTGACAACACAAAAGTAGAAAAAGAATATACCGCTGACGAAATACAGGTTTTAGAAGGACTTGAAGCAGTTCGTAAAAGACCGGGTATGTATATCGGCTCTACAGGCCCTCGTGGACTTCACCACCTTGTGTATGAAATTGTTGATAACTCTATTGACGAAGCCTTGGCAGGATACTGCTCAAAAATTGAAGTAGCAATTCTGCCCGGTGATATTATAAGAGTAAGAGATAACGGACGAGGTATTCCTGTTGGTATTAATGCAAAAACAGGTATTCCTGCGGTTACTGTTGTATTTACCGTGCTTCATGCAGGCGGTAAGTTCGGCGGCGGCAGCTACAAGGTAAGCGGCGGTCTTCACGGCGTAGGTGCTTCTGTCGTTAATGCTCTTTCAGAGTGGCTTGAGGTTAGAGTATTTAACGGCGAAAACGAGTACTACCAGCGTTTTGAGCGTGGCCACGAAATCTGCAAGCTTAAAAAAGGCGAGGCAACCACAAAAACAGGTACCGAAGTTATCTTTAAAGCTGATGCTGAAATCTTTCAGGAAACTACCGAGTACGAATTCAAGGTGCTTGAAACCAGACTTCGCGAGCAGGCGTTTCTTAACGGCGGTATTCATATTGAGCTTACTGACGAGAGAAATCCCGACGAAATTAAAACAAAAAACTTTAAATATGAGGGCGGTATCAAAAGCTACGTTGAGTACCTCAACAAGAAAAAGGCTGTTGAGGCAATCCACCCCGATATTATGTATTTTTCTGCCGCTAATGCTGAGGACACAGCTTCCGTAGAAATTGCAATGCAGTATAACGACAGCTACAACGAGCTTCTTTTATCCTTTGCAAATAACATTCACACCACTGACGGCGGTACCCACGAAGACGGCTTTAAGCGCGGCTTAACAAGGGTAATGAATGAATACGCCCGTAAGTTTAATAAGCTTAAGGAAAATGATGCAAATTTAGCAGGCGAGGATATCCGCGAGGGCTTAACCGCAATTATAAGCGTTAAGGTTAAGGAAGCTCAGTTTGAAGGTCAGACCAAAGCAAAGCTCGGTAATACCGAGGTTCGCTCTATGGTTGAAAAGCTCTTAAACGACAAGCTTATGACCTTCCTTGAGGAAAATCCCGCTGTAGCAAAATCTATTTTTGAAAAAGCTTTAGCTTCTGCAAGAGCAAGAGAAGCTGCAAGAAAAGCAAGAGAAAGCGTTCGTAGAAAAAGTGCACTTGAAGGTGCAAAGCTTCCCGGTAAACTTGCAGACTGTCAGTCTAAAGATACAACCGAAACCGAAATTTACATCGTAGAGGGTGACTCTGCGGGCGGTTCTGCCAAGGGCGGCAGAGACAGACGTTATCAGGCAATTCTTCCCTTGTGGGGTAAAATGCTTAACGTAGAAAAGTCAAGAATTGACAAGGTTTACGGCAACGATAAGCTTCAGCCTGTTATTACAGCTTTAGGCTGCGGTATAGGCGACGAATTTGATATTTCTAAGCTCAGATACGGCAAGGTTATTATTATGGCGGATGCTGACGTCGACGGCCAGCATATCCGCACACTTCTTCTTACCTTCTTCTACAGATATATGAGGCCTCTTATTGAAGAGGGCCACGTTTATATTGCTCAGCCTCCTCTTTACAGAATTACAAAGGGAAAAGAGCACAAATATGCCTACTCTGATATGGAAAGAGACCAGATTTTAGCTACAATTGAGGGTAAATCTGACGTTCAGCGTTATAAAGGTCTTGGTGAGATGGACTCTGACCAGCTTTGGGAAACCACAATGAATCCCGAAACCAGAACAATGCTTCGAATTGAGCTTCACGACAACGCCGAGGCTGACGAGACCTTCTCTGTGCTTATGGGCGAAAAGGTTGAGCCAAGACGTGAATTTATCGAGACAAACGCTAAGTTTGTTCAGAACCTTGACGTTTAATTGAATGGAGTGTGACTTAAGATGGATAATGAAAATATGATGAATATTGAGCCTACTGTTGAAGAAACAGCTTCAGGCGGCAGACTTATAAACGTAGACGTTAACAGAGAAATGAGGCAGTCCTTCCTTGACTACTCTATGTCTGTTATTGTTTCCCGTGCTCTTCCCGATGTTCGCGACGGCTTAAAGCCTGTTCACAGACGTATTCTTTACACAATGTATGAAAAGGGCTTGGCCCCTGAGAAGGCTTACCGTAAATGTGCGGATACTGTCGGTTCGGTGCTGGGTTCTTACCACCCCCACGGTGACGCCTCTGTTTACGATGCAATGGTAAGACTTGCACAGGATTTTTCAATGAGATATATGCTTGTTGACGGCCACGGTAACTTCGGTTCTGTTGACGGCGACCCTCCTGCTGCTTACCGATACACCGAGTCAAGAATGAGCAAAATTTCAACGGAAATGCTTGCTGATATCGACAAGGACACCGTTGATTTTATGCCAAACTTTGACGACCGCTTGGAAGAACCCACTGTTTTACCTTCACGTTTTCCTAACCTTTTGGTAAACGGTTCCGGCGGTATTGCCGTTGGTATGACAACCAACATTCCCCCTCATAATCTTGGCGAAACCATTGATGCAATGTGTCTGCTTATTGATAATCCTGAGGCAGAGGTTGCTGAGCTTATGGAAGTTTTGCCCGGCCCTGATTTTCCCACAGGCGGTATTATTATGGGCAGAAGCGGTATTCGTGCCGCTTATGCCACAGGTAAGGGCAAGATTGTTGTTCGTGCTAAAACAGAAATTGTTGAGGCTAAAAACGGCAGATTCAAGATTATTGTAACCGAGCTTCCTTATCAGGTTAATAAGGCAAGGCTTATTTCAAATATTGCTGACCTTGTAAACGACAAGAGGATTGAGGGTATTTCCAATATCGAAGACCACTCCGACAGAAACGGTATGCACATCGAAATTGACGTTAAGCGTGACGCTTCTCCTCAGGTTGTTTTAAATCAGCTTTTCACCTATACGGCATTGCAGTCTACCTTCGGTGCAATTATGCTTGCTATTGTTGGTGGCGAGCCTAAAACCCTTACTTTAAAAGAAATTTTACAGCATTACATTGATTTCCAGGTTGAGGTTATTACAAGAAGAACTCAGTTTGACCTTAATAAAGCTCAGGAAAGAATGCATATTTTAGAGGGCTTAAAGATTGCCCTTGACAACATCGACGACATCATTGCTACAATTAAAGCAAGCAAGGATACTGCCGATGCTGTTAAAAATCTTATGGAAAAGTACGGCTTAACCGATGTTCAGGCTCAGGCTATTGTGCAGATGCGTCTTCGTCAGCTTACAGGCTTGGAGCGTGAGAAGATTGAAAACGAAATTGCCGAGCTGAGAATTAAGATTGCCGACTTTATTGACATTTTAGGTAGTGAGCAGAGACGTCTTCAGATTGTTAAGGACGAGGCTATTGCTATCCGCAATAAATATGACGACCCCAGACGTACAGAGATTTGTGCAATCAGCGGCGAGGTTGATATTGAGGACCTTATTCCTAAGGAAGAGTGTGTTGTTACTTATACAAGATACGGCTATATCAAGCGCCAGACGGTTGACACTTATAAGCTTCAGAACCGCGGCGGCAGAGGTGTAAGCGGTATGACACGCCGTGAGGAAGATTTTGCTTCCGAAATGTTTACCACAGGCAGCCACGACTATATCCTCTTCTTCTCGGATATGGGCAGGGTTTACAGGCTTAAATGCTACGAAATTCCTGAGGGAAGCCGCCAGTCAAAGGGTATCAACATTGCAAACCTGCTTCCCATTGGCGGTGATGAGAAAATTACCGCTATGGTACGTATCCCCGAATTTGCTGAGGACCTTTATCTCAATATGGTTACAAAGAGGGGTATTATCAAGCGAATTTTACTCAGTGCTTACGATACAAACCGCAAGGGCGGACTTATAGCTCTTGAGCTTAACGAGGGCGACTCTCTTGTTGGCGTTCAGGTTACCGATGGTACAAAACAGCTTATGATTGCCACAAAGAAGGGTATGTCAATCCGCTTTGACGAGAACGACGTTCGTCCTATGGGCAGACAGGCTCGCGGTGTTAAGGCTCTTAAGCTTAAAGAAGCAGACGAGGTTGTAAGCCTTACAGTAGTTGGTGAGGACGCTTTGGTTCTTACAGTTTCAGAAACCGGCTTCGGCAGAATTTCACCTGCTGACAATTACCGACTCCAGTCCAGAGGCGGTAAGGGTATTACCAACTATCACACCGAAAAATACGGCGACGTTGCCGCAGTTAAGACAATTGACCTTTCAGAAGACATTATTATGGTAAATGCCGACGGCGTAATTATCCGTATTGCCGCAGAAAGCGTACGCGTTTGCGCAAGGCCTTCTAAGGGCGTTACCGTAATGAGAATTAAAGAGGGCAACAAGGTAGTTGCGGTAGTAAGTGCTCCTCACGAAGACAGCGCCGAGGTTATTACCGAAGTCCCCGACACCAGTGATGCAGACACCTCAGAGGCTGAAGCAGAAACAGAAGAATAATTTTTATAAATAAGAAAGCTCCCGATTATTTAAAATCGGGAGTTTTTTTGCTGTAAAAATATCAATCTTCAAATTTAAAGCCATCAAATTCAAAATCTTCGTAAGCTTCCAAAAGCATAGCGTATTTTTGTATCTCTGTTGCTTGGTGATAATCATTACCATCTATAGTTTCTATATCTAAATCAAGGTTGGTACGCTGTGACTCAAAATTTTTAATAGCATTGTCGTAGGTTTCTTTGTCCACTTCGCTTGTTTCATCAAGGTTAAATAGAGTAAAATACTCTTCTTTTTCTCCAGACTCTGAAACCTCAGCCTGGATTACTTCGTAGGCAAATAGAGGAGTTGCACAAATTTTGCCGTCTTTATATGAATACTCTTCCTCACGGAAATAATCCATTCCGCCACCTGCGCGGATATAATCGCAGAAAATATACTCATAATTGCCTGTAGTATTATTTTTATAGAGTACAGGAGAGTCTTCAAAAAACAGGTCACATTGATTGTTTTCGTCTACAGACTCATCAAAAGGAATAAGCTCAACTGTAGTTTTGTCATCGCTGATTCTATAAAAGTTGTTTTTACTATATCTACCTGAACCATGAAATTCTGTTGCTATAAGTTCCAAAATTCCGTCAAAATCAAGGTCTAAGAATAGATAATAATATCCATCCATACTCATGCGAATACTATCAGGGTCAATCTGCCAAAAGGAATAATTCTGTTGATATATTTTTACTGCATCTTCAGGTTTAGCAGGATTTAATGTGCCTGCGTTAACAGAAGAAGTTGATGTTTCTGCGTGTGCTTCGGTTGCAACAGTAGTTGCAGTAGGTGAGTCGGTTTGCTGAGGCTTGGTGATATTATTTTTTTGGATAGTATCGCATCCGAAAAATGAAAGAATAAAAACAGCAGACAAACAGATTAATAATATTTTTTTCATAAAAACACCTCTACATTTATTAATTTAAATATATATGAAAGAAAATGTATTTTCAATAGAAAAAGTACAAAAATAATCAACAAAAAAACCTTCCCGTTTTTGGGAAGGTTTTCTGTTTATTAAAGCCATGCAAGCCATTTTTGAATATCGGTGGCGTCCTGAATGCTTACTTTGCCGTCCATATTATAATCGGCAAAGAAGAAAGCTTCTTCAGAAAGAGCAGAGATTTTTGCAAGGTGCTTCTGAATTGCGGTAGCGTCTCTTATGTTAAGCTTTTGGTCCATATTAACGTCCCCAAGCTCATATTCATACTCATAATCAGGGGCTTCCAGTTCAACGATTCCGTCAGAACAATAAGCATAAATTCCTTCCTTGTTTTCTTCGTGGTAGAGCTCTATGTTCATTTGCTTAAGTTCTTCAACTGTACCCGAAAAATTAACTGTTGTCAGCTTTTCGCAGAACAGGAAAGGCCAGAAGAAAGAAGCCTCGCAGGGACTCATATTTATTGTGGTAAGATTTTCGCAAGCTTCAACCACCGTATGATTAAGCTCTTTTACGGTGTCGGGGATTGTAAGCTCGGTTAGATAAGGGTTATCAATAAAGCACAGGCTGTTAAGGGCTTTTACATCAGAGGGAACAGTATACTGTGCACAGGTTTTTCCCATGGGGTAAAACTCAAGGGTGGTGCCGTTATTACTTAAAAGCACACCGTCTGCAGATGAATATGTTGTGTTTTCGGGGTGAACGTATATATTTTCAAGACAGGGTGCATCAAAATCGTAAACCGCAGAAATGTTTTTGCCCAGAGTCAGGTTCTTAAGGGTTGTATTTCCCGTAAGGGCACCGTAGCTGATGGTTTTAACATTATCAGGAACAACGTAGCTTTCCAAGTCTTTGTTGCAGGGGATTCTTATTATCCCTATTGAGCCGTCAATAAAGGATTTTTCGAAAAGAACGTTGTTTTCAGCAAAGTACCATTTATTATTGCTGTCTACGGTAATTGTTTCAAGCTCAGGACAATTATAAATGGACATTATATAGTTAACAGAGGCAGGTATATGAAGACTTTTAATGCCTGTGCCGTCAAATACAGAGGAGCCTATAGACGTAACGGTGTCTTTGATTTCAAAAGCTGTTACGGCACTGCAGCCAAAAAGCATTCCGTCAGGTAAATCGGTAACACTTTCGGGAACGTCAAGAGAAGTAAGGCTTGTGCAGTCAGCAAAGCAGTTTGAGCCTATAGTTTTAAGGGTAGATGGCAGAGAAACTTCCTTAAGGCTTGAGCAAGAGTAAAATGCACCGTATTCAATATTCTCAACACCTTCGGGAATAGTTACAGAGGTAAGACTGCAACAGGTAGAAAAAGCGTTGCTGTTAATAATTTTTAGGGAGTCGGGCAGCGTTAAAGATTTTACGGTGCTGTTGAAAAATGCACCTGTAGCAATGAGGGTTGTGCCCTCTTTTACGGTTACGCTTTCGCCTATGGTGCTACTGTCCGAACTAATAAGGTACTGACCCGCATAAAGCACGCCGTCTTCGTAATTTTCAGCAGCATAAGCAGTATCAAGCAGAATGTCCCAACCAATAAATGTAAGGGTTGAGGGCAGGTTGATTTCTGATAAATTTGTGCAGCCCTCAAAGGCGTTGCTGTCTACTGTCGCAACAGAAGCAGGAACGGTTACAGAGGTAATATTTTTGTTGTCTATAAATGCCATACTGCCCACAGCTTTAACAGGCAATCCGTCAATTTCTGAGGGGATTTCGACGTTTTTGTCGTTACCGGTGTAATTAATTATACAGATATATTGATACACATTATAATCGTCGTCGTAATCCGTTTCTACTTCGTATTCAAAGCCGTTGTAGGTTAGAATGTTAATTTCAGGACAAGCTGACACAAAGCCTGCAGAAAAGCTTGTCAAAAGTAAAGAAATTGCCAAAAGGCAGGTTAACAATCGGTTTCTGTTCATAAATATTCCTCCTTTAATATGTATTTTAACACGAAATGTGATAAATGCAAAGGCTTTAAGATAAAATAGATATAGATAAATGAGGTGAGGCTTTGAAAATCCCCCTTAAAGGTTTTTTCCTTGCGGTTTTTTATTCGGCAGCAGTAAGCAGCGTAAGCTACATTTTGCTTTTTATTTTTCTCAAAAAATTTATGCCTTTTGTAATTTTAATATCCATAGCCTTGTTCCTAACCCTTTTTTACCTGTCAGCTTCTTACTTTAAAACTTTTTCTGCGGTGCTTTCAAAGGGCAGTCTTTTAGTGAAAAAAGGCTTTTTTATAAAGCGGAAAAACCATGTAAATTTAAAATACGCCCTGTCGGCAAAGGTAATAACAACGCCCCTTATGAGGTTTTTGGGACTTTCAAATTTACTGCTTGTTTTCGAGGGCAGTGTGTGCTTTCTGCCTTTGTTAAGATATAGCGACGCCGAAAACATTTTTTTAAAGTCAAGGGAAAACAAATAGCCTTCCTTTTAGTAAGGAAGGCTAAGCTTTTGTCAGATAAGTCCTGCGATTTTTTTCTGAATGTTTGTAGCGTCTTTGATGTTTACCTTGCCGTCCTGAGTAAAGTCGGCAAAGGCGAGAGCTTCTTCAGAAAGAGCAGAGATTTTTGCAAGATGCTTCTGGATTGCAGTAGCGTCTCTGATGTTGAGCTTTTTGTCCATATTTACATCGCCAAGCTCGAATTCCTCATTGGGAAGGGTTGCGCCTGTGTTGTCATTTTCAGAGGGCTCGGTTGCTGTGCTTTCCTGAGGAGTGGTTTCTGAGGGTTCTGTGTTATCAACGACAGTTGAAGGAGCTGTTTCGGTAGGCTCGGTAGAATCATCGGCAGAAACAATCTCAATTTCACCGTCGGTGCAGTAAACGTAAAGACCCTTTGTGTTTTCTGTAGAAAGCTCAGCATTAAATGCATTCCACTGAGCAGTAGTACCGTTGTAGTTTATTGCGGTAAGGTTAGGGCAGTTTTTAATAAAGCTGTCGCCAAGCTCTGTTACTGTAGAGGGAAGGTTAACGGTTTCAAGGTTTTCGCAGGCGTAGATGGTGTACATATCAATCTTTTCAAAGCCTTCGGGGAAGGTGATTTCTTTAATGAAAGAATTGTATGCAACCGCGTAGAAATCGGTTTCTTTAACAGAGCCTAAAACCTCGTATTTTTCGGCTGTGGCACCGTTGGGGTAAAAGAGCAGAACAGAGCCGTCCTTGGAGAGAACCACACCGTCAACAGATTTGAAATCCTCATTTTCTTCGGCAAAATTAACTTTTTCAAGGTTAGATGTAACAGATAAAGTTAAGTAGCCGATGCTTGCGGGGAGATTAAGCTCCTTAAGATAAACAAGGTCTTCAAAAGCACTGTAGCCTAAATACTGAATGTTATCGGGTGCGGTGTAGCTTTTGCCTTCTTTAGCAGAGGGATAAACCACTAAAGTGTCGCCCATAAAGTCATATTCGGATTTCTCAAAGAGAATGCCGTCAGCACTATAATATTTACTGTTATTGCTGTCAACGGCAATTTCTTTAAGCAAGCTGCAACCTGCAAAAGCAGAGTCGTTTATAAACTCAACCTTTGCGGGAACGAAGAAGCTTTCAATTTTAGTGTCGGAAAAAGCCCAGCTGTTAATGGATTTTACAGACTCAGGAATTGTAATTTCCTCTATTGCAGTATATTCAAAGACACCTGAATCGATATTTTCAAGACCCTCGTTAAGTGTAACAGATGAAAGGTTAAAGCATTCTGAGAAAGCGTAAATGCCAATGGATTTTACGCTTGAGGGAATTGTAACGGAGGTGATGTTTTCGTTATAGCTAAAGGTAAAGGCAGCAATAATTTTTGTGCCGTCCTTAATTTTAACATCGCCTGCAGCCTGGTCAGTACTGTTTATAAGGTAATTGTCAATGTAAAGGAGCTCGCCGTCCCAGTTGTTGGCGTCCTGTTCATAAGCGGTATTTGATAAAATAGCACCGCCGATTTCTTCAAGGTTTGAAGGAAGCTTTATTTCAGAGAGATTTTCGCACTCTTCAAAAGCCCAACTGCCGATTTTAACTACTGTTTCGGGAATAGTAACAGAGGTGATTGCAGTGTTTTCTGCGAAGGCATTATCCTCGATTACTGTAACGGGAAGTCCTGCGATTTCTTCGGGAATAACTAATTCTGATGCAGTTCCGTTGTAACCTGTGATAGCAACAGATTCAATTGCATTGAAGCTTTCATCGTACTCGATTTCGATTTCATACTCGAAGTCGCCTTCGGTTTCTGCGGTAGCAATGCTTATGGAAAAACTTGTTAAAAGTAAAAGTGTAGCCATTAAGCAAGCCAAAAATTTCTTTAAATTTAATGTCTTCATATATGTCCTCCTATTATTTGGTAACATAATTTTATAACATTATATTAGAAAAGTAAAAATATTTATAAACAAAATAAGTATATAAGATAAATTTTAAGAACACCCTTTCTCTTAATTTTGGGATATTGTCGGATAAAGATAATTTTACTGCACAGATTAAATTTTGTCAGAGGTGAGAAAATGAAGCGTTATAAATTTTCAAAAACATATATTTTCTCTTTTATGTACCGCTTTGGATTTTTGCTTTTTGTACCGTTTTTGCAGGGGCTTTTGTTTGCAAACCAAGGTGCACTCAAGCTTTTTACCCTTTATTCTGCCGATTTATTGGTGGCGTTTTTTCTGTTTTGTGTTGCCGTCATAAGGTGCAAGAACTCAAGCCTTGTAATAAATAACAAAAGCCTTACTCTTTATAAAGGAAGAATTTTTAAAACCGAAGAAAGTTCGTTGCTTTCTTTTAAAGGGAGTGTAACCCTTACCAAAGGGCTTTTTCTCAGGTTTTTTAAAGGCGGAAGATTAAGGGTTTTTTCGGGCTCTGCCTACAGCAGTGCATACCTAAAAAGCAAGGACGCCGAGGAAATTTTAGAAACCCTTATTGACGAAAACGAAAACTGCCGCTATTTTTCGGGAATTTTGAGAAGTCTTTTAATGTCAATTTCATTTTCAAATGCCTTAACGGGACTTTTGGCGGCGGCACCTATAATCCGCAAGGCGGCGTCGGTTTTGGGAGCAAGGCAGACGGCACTGCTTTTAGAGGGAGCAACCCTTGAGGGGATTTTAAGGTTTCAAAGTCTGCCCCCTGTCTTAAGCCGTATTTCGGCAATACTTTTTTTGTGCTGGGTTGTAGGTTTTTCTACGGAATTTTTCCGCGAATACGGTCTTAAGCTCTGTATTTATCCCACGTTTTTAAAGGTAAGCAAGGGTCTCATTACAAAAACAGACGCAGTGTTTCCTCAAAGCTCAGTCCGCTCGCTGGTTTTCAGGCAAAGTCTTCTTATGTTTTTAAGCGGACTATACAGTGCCGAGGTAAGGCTTAATATTCTGCCTTACAGGAAAATCTATGTACTTTCCGGTGCCGATGCAAGTCGGTGTCATAGGTTTGAGCAGGCTCTTTTTTATCACAAGAAAGGCAAAGTGGTGTCCTTTTATCCGCCAAAATCGGCTTTGTGGGGATACACCTATCTGCCTTTTATTTTTCTTGGCGGCGACAGCCTTTTGCTGATTTTATTTTCTCACAATTTCTTTGTAAAAATCTTGGGGTCTATACTGCTTTTTGTGTTTTTTGTCTGGTTTTTGTTTCGCTTTTTTGCCCTTTTTGGCTCCTCTTTAAGCTTTTGGCAAGGTTTTTGTCAGGTGAAATATTTTACGGGTATGAATTTTACCCGAAGTGTTTTCCGCCTTGAGGATATAAGGGCATTTGAAATTACCCAAAGCGTTTTTCAGCAAAAATCGGGTCGGTGCAATCTTAAAATTAAAATCGGAAACGCCAAAGCCATAAAGGTAAAAATAAAGCACCTTTGGCTTTCGGACATAGAAAAAGCCGCCTTCTTTTTAGAAAGCGGCTGAAAGTTTATTTTACCTGAGTAATGTTCCAGATGCCCTTGGCGTAATCGTTAATTGAGCGGTCTGCTGCAAAAACACCTGCATTTGCAATGTTTGTAAGGGACATCTGATTCCAGAGGGTGCGGTCTTTGTAAAGTCTTGCGCTCTGTGCCTGAGCCTGAGCGTAAGAGGCAAAGTCTGCAAGAACCATATAGGGGTCAGAGTGGATAAGGTTTTCGCCGATTGCCTTGAAATCAGAATTTAAAAGCCAGTCAATGGCACGTCTGATTACAGGATCGGTGTCGTAGAAATAGCGGGGGTTGTAGCCGCTTTGCTTGAGGCTGTTTACCTCAGGTGTGGTCATACCGAAAAGCACCATATTGTCTTTGCCCACAGCGTCGAAAATCTCAACGTTTGCACCGTCAAGGGTACCTAAGGTAACGGCACCGTTAATCATAAACTTCATATTGCTTGTGCCCGAAGCCTCGGTGCCTGCAAGTGAAATCTGCTCGCTGATTTCGGCAGCGGGAATAAGCTGCTCGGCAACGGTAACGCGGTAATTTTCGAGGTAAACCACCTTAAGCTTGCCGTTTACTCTGTTGTCGTTGTTGACGATGTCTGCAAGCTTGCAGATAAATTGGATAATCTGCTTTGCAAAGTAGTAGCCGGGAGCGGCTTTTGCACCGAAAATATAGGTTCGGGGGGTAAAATCAGCAGAAGGGTTGTCGCAAAGGTACTGATAGGTAGCCAAAATATGCAAAGCGTTCATAAGCTGACGCTTATACTCGTGAAGCCTCTTGACCTGAACGTCAAAAATAGAGTCGGGGTCAACGGTAACGCTTGAAGACTTGCGGATAATTTCGCTCATTCTCATTTTGTTCTGACGCTTGATGTCTGCAAGGGCATCTAAAGAAGCTCGGTCATTTAAGAATTTTTCAAGCTTTTTAAGCTCAGAAGCGTCAGCCTTGAAGCCCTCGCCGATTCTCTCGCTGATAAATCTTGAAAGGCCCTCGTTTGACTGACAAAGCCAGCGTCTGTGGGCAATACCGTTTGTTACGTTTGTAAATTTATGGGGTGTATCCTTATAGAAATCGGCAAAAACGGTGTCTTTTAAAATTTCGCTGTGAAGGGCTGAAACGCCGTTTACCTTGTAGCTTGCCATAACAGCAAGGTTTGCCATACGAACATAGCCGTCAAAAATTATTGACATACGCTCTACCTGCTCTATGGAAACGCCCTTGTTTATAAGCTCCTCACAGTATCTGCGGTTAATTTCGCAGACAATCTGATAAATTCGGGGAAGCTTTGTTCTGAACATTTCCTCGCTCCAGCACTCAAGCGCCTCTTTCATAACGGTGTGGTTTGTGTAGGCAACGGTTTTGTTTACTATATTCCAAGCGTCGTCCCAGCGGTAACCGCATTCGTCAAGTAGAATTCGCATAAGCTCAGGAACTGCCAGAACAGGGTGAGTGTCGTTTAAGTGGATTGCAACCTTTTCGGACAGGTTATCAAGGGTTTTGTATACTCTTAAATGGCGTTTGATAATGTCCTGAATTGTAGCAGACACGAGGAAATACTGCTGATTAAGCCTTAAAGATTTGCCCTCGGTGTGATTATCGCCGGGGTAAAGGACCTTTGTAATGCTTTCGGCCATAGCTTTTTGCTCAACTGCACGAAGGTACTCGCCGTCGTTAAAAAGCTGCATATTAAAGTCCTTTGAGTCAGCCGCCCATAGGCGAAGCCTTGAAACGCCCTTGCCGTCATTGCCTGCAACCAGCATATCATAAGGCACAGCCAGCACCTTGGTGTCGTTTACAATTTCAACCTTGTGGTTGCCGTCAATCCAGTCTTCAATCATATTGCCGTTAAAGCTGATTTCCACAGCTTTTTCGGGGTGGGCATGAAGCCACACGCTGCCTCCGGGAAGCCAGAAATCGGGCAGCTCGGTCTGCCAGCCGTCAACAAGCTTCTGGTTAAAAATGCCGTATTCATATCTAAGAGAATAACCCATTGCAGGATAGCCCTGAGAGGCAAGTCCGTCTAAAAAGCAAGCGGCAAGTCGACCTAAGCCGCCGTTGCCAAGTCCTGCATCAGGCTCCATATCGTAAACCTTGTCCATAGATACGCCGAATTTTGCAAGTGCGGATTTTACAACACCCTCTAAATTAAGGTTTGAAAGGTTATTTTTAAGGGAGCGGCCCATTAAAAATTCCATACAAAGGTAGTAAACGGTTTTGTTTTCTCCTTTGGTTGCCTTGGCGGTAAAGTCGGTGTAATTTTCGCTCATAAGGTCGCGGCAAATAAGGGCAACCGCCTTATAGTAATGCTCGTCGGTGGCTTCGTCGGCCGTTACGTGAAACACACTTTCAAGCTTTTCGTTGATTTTTTCTACCATTTCTTTTACAGTAAGCTTTTTCATAAATGCACCTTTTTCAGATAATTTTGTTTATTATACAATATTAATTAAGTTTATGCAACCAAGTAAAATTAATTTAAAAGGTTACAATTTATATATTTTTATATACTATGGGAAAATTTTGTATTATAATTAACGTGGATAAAAATGAGACAAGGAGATGCTTTAAAGTGGATAGCAAAAATGTGATTATTTACGTTGCGGGTCAGAGGTTTTCAATCCGCACCAAAGACAGTGAGGAGTACGTTATATCTACAGGCGAGCAGGTTGACCTCAGAATCAAGGGTATTCAAAACGACAACCCCAGACTTAACAGGGACGCCTGTGCTATTCTTGCGGCTCTGGATTATTGCGACGATATGCGAAAGCTCTCTACCCGTGTTGATGTACTACGTGACCAGGTAAAGGATTACCTTGCTGACGGCGAAAAGCTCAGAAGCGAAAATGCATCTCTTAAAACCGAGGTAGAAAAACTTAAGGAGGAGCTCAGAGCTTTAAGAGAAAAGAAAGCGGTTCAACAGCCTTCTCAGAAGCCTCAGCAAAACAAGGGCGTGCCCTATGCAAAGCCTCAGAACCGCTACGGCGTTCAGAGCTTTTCAAACACAAAAGAGGTAAAAAACGAAAAGCCTGCCGATGGAAATTACCACCAGTTCAGCATTTTTGACAAGGACATAAAGTAAAGTAATGGGCAGATGTGAGGTGCTTGCTCCCGCAGGGAGTATGGAAAGCGTTTTAGCCGCCGTAAAAAGCGGAGCAGATGCAATTTATATCGGCGCAAAGGAATTTTCGGCACGTGCAAGTGCAGAAAATTTTACAACCGACGAAATAGAAAAGGTAACCGCTTACTGCAAAGAGCGAGGCGTCAAGGTGTACCTTACTCTTAACACTCTGATTTTCGACAGCGAAATGAAAGAGGCGCTTTCCCTTTGCCAAAAAGCTTACAAAGCAGGCATTGATGCGGTTATTGTGCAGGACTTAGGTCTTGCTTTGCTTATAAAAAAGAGTATGCCCCGGCTTGCGCTTCACGGGTCTACTCAGATGAGCGTGCACACCCCCTCAGGGGCACAGGCTCTTAAGGAGCTTGGCTTTAAAAGGGTGGTTTTAGCCAGAGAGCTCAGCCGCGGTGAGATTAAGGAGATTGCCCAAAGCGTTGATATTGAGCTTGAGGTTTTTGTTCACGGAGCACTTTGTATGAGTGTTTCGGGGCAGTGCTACTTTTCGGCGATGCTGGGCTCACGATCGGGCAACCGAGGCCGCTGTGCTCAGCCCTGCCGACTTCCCTTTAAGCTCAAAGGAGGCAACGGTTACGCCTTAAGCCTTAAGGATTCAAGCCTTATAGAATACCTGAGAGACCTTGAAGAATTAGGGGTTAAAAGTGCAAAAATCGAAGGCAGAATGAAACGCCCCGAATATGTTGCGGCGGCGGTTATGGCAAGCCGTGAAAGCTTGGACAAAGGCAAAGTAAGCGAAAAAACCGCCGAGCTTTTAAGAGGCGTTTTCTCTCGCACAGGCTTTACCGACGGCTATTATAAAGGAAAAAGAGACAAAAATCTTTTCGGCTACAGACAAAAAGAGGACGTAACCGCGGCATCTGAAAAGCTCCTTGCTCAAATCAGAGCTTTATACAAGGACGAGCCTAAAAAGGTTTCTCTTGATATGGAATTCTCTATAGATGCCGGGGAAAAGGCAAGGCTTCGGGTTTCGGACAGAAAAAACACAGTTACAGTATATTCCGAAGCGGCGGCGGAAATTGCCAAATCTTCGCCCTTGTCTTTTGAAAGTGCAGAGAAAAGCCTGTCAAAAACAGGAGGCACGCCGTATTTTCTCAGTAATTTAAAATTTGAAAGCGATAAAAAAGCCACCCTCTCTGCCTCGGCAATAAATGCCATGCGCAGAGAAGCTTTGGAAAAGCTGAGCCTTATAAGGGCAAAAAAAGAAGAGGTTGAAATTTTACCTGTGGAGCTTGAAAAAACAGGTACACAAAAGGGTAAAATGCCAAAGAATTTTGTTGCCAGGTTTTCTGACACCGAGGTGCCCGAAGAATTTAAAAAGGCACAGCGGATTTACCTGCCGCTTTTTGCTCCTGTTGACGAATACAAAAAGCTTATTGAAAATAACTTTAATGTGTGTGCCGAAATCCCAAGGGGAATGTTTGGCATTGAAAACCAGATTAAGCTAAGGCTTTCAGAGCTTAAAAGCTTGGGCGTTGGCGGTGTGCTTGCTTCAAATATCGGTGCACTTTTTCTGGCAAATAAAATGGGGTTTGAGGTGCACGGCGGTTTTGGACTTAACATAACCAACACCGAAAGCCTTTGCGCCTATGAGAAAATGGGGCTTAAAAGTGCCGAGCTCAGCTTTGAGCTTAAAGAAAGCCAAATAAGCGAAATAGGCGGCAGTATTCCAAGGGGAATTATCGGTGCAGGATATCTGCCCCTTATGCTTTTGCGAGCCTGCCCTAATCTTAATTCGGACACCAAATGCAGCACCTGTCAGAAAAACACCAAAATGCAGGATAGACTGGGTGAAAATTTCATTTTAAAATGTGACGGAAACTGCACCGAGGTGCTTAATTCCCATTATTTGACCCTTTGTAATCAAATTGACATTTTTTGCGGTATCGACTTTTTCACATTTCGCTTTACTGTGGAAAACTCTGTGGAAAAAGTGGAAAACATACGGAGTTTTTCAAGCAAAAATCATAATTTTTCAAAAATTACCCACGGATTGTACTTGAGGGGTGTTAAATAATTAACAATAGGTTTATGTTTTGTAAGAATTATTTTACAGAAATTTAACCGATTTGCTAATATTCCGCGGGGGAAATTTTCCCCTTTTGTCAACAAATTTATTATATTGGCAAAATTTGCCTTTTGCAGGAAAGGCGTGGATTTTGCAGGAACGAGGCATAAAATGAACAAAACCCTTAAAATTAAAAAATTAAGAGAAAACGCCGTAATACCCAAATATGCAACAAATGGTGCCGCAGGTATGGACCTTTACGCTTGTATTGACAAGGCAGTTACCTTAGAGCCGGGAAAGCTTCTGATGATTCCTACGGGAATTGCCATAGAGCTTGAGGATTCTTCCCTTGCCGCCTTTATCCACGCCAGAAGCGGACTTGGGGTAAAGCACGGCATCTGCCTTTCAAACGGTGTGGGCGTGGTGGATTCCGATTACCGCGGTGAGGTTTGTGTAGGACTTTGCAACGTTTCCGATAAGGCATATACAATTGAGCCCTTGGAAAGAGTTGCGCAGATGGTTATTGCTCCCGTTGCCGTTATGGAGATTGAAGAAGTCTCTGAGCTTTCGGATACATCTCGCGGAAGTGGCGGATTTGGTTCTACGGGTAAGAAGTAAATTTCAAACTAATGGTTGAAAATCCCAATCAAAAAGGATATAATATATAAGTTAAGACGTTTCGAAAGGAGAAACTTAATATGTTTTCTTTTTCTTTTTCCAAAGATATCGGTATTGACCTTGGTACTGCAAACACTCTTGTGTTTATGAAGGGCAAGGGCATTGTCCTTCGAGAGCCCTCTGTTGTTGCGGTTGATATCCGCACCGACACAGTCCTCGCAGTAGGTTCTCAGGCTAAGGAAATGATAGGCCGTACTCCCGGTTCAATCGTTGCAGTAAGACCTTTAAAAGACGGTGTTATTGCCGACTTCCAGATTACTGCCTCAATGCTTAAGCATTTTATCCGCAAAACCGTTCGCTCAAACTTTTTCTCTCGCCCAAGAATTGTAATCTGTGTTCCCTCAGGTATTACCGAGGTTGAGAAAAACGCTGTTGAAGACGCCGCAAGAGAAGCAGGCGGCAAGGACGTTGAGCTTATTGAAGAGCCAATGGCAGCTGCAATCGGCGCAGGTCTTCCTGTTGCCGAGCCTACAGGTTCAATGGTTGTTGACATCGGCGGCGGAACGAGTGAGGTTGCCATTATTTCTTTAGGCGACATTGTTACCTCCTGCTCAGTAAGAGTTGCAGGCGACAAGTTTGACGAAGCAATTATGTCTTACATCAAGAAGAAATATAACCTTTTAATCGGTGAAAGAACTGCCGAGGATATAAAAATCAACATCGGTTCTGCTTACCCTTATGAGGACGAGGGCGAAATGTGTATTAAGGGCAGAAACCTTATGGACGGTCTTCCCAAGAACATTACCATTACAGCCGCAGAGGTAAGAGATGCTTTAGCCGATCCCCTTTCAACAATTATCGATGCAATTATAAATACCCTTGAGAAAACTCCCCCTGAGCTTTCTGCCGATATTATTGACCACGGCATTATGCTTACAGGCGGCGGTGCATTGATGAGAGGCCTGGATATGCTTATTATGCAGCAGACAGGTATGCCTGTTCACATTGCAGAAAGACCTCTTGACTGTGTAGTTGACGGTGCAGGCAAGCGTCTTGAGCTTACTATGCCCCACGAGTATTACAAGTCCAGAAGAAAGTAATAATTTTTAAATATTCAGGGACCGTCGGGCAAGTCGGTCCCTGTAATTTACGGTGAACGTATATGAAAGACCTTGTAACTTCTAAAAGCTTTAAAAAGTTAATATGTCTTATAGGAATTCTGGTTGTGCTTTTGATTATCGGCGGACTTACGGAAAATAACCTTATTTCCTCAATTGTAAACGGTATTACTTTGCCTATGTCAGAGGTTTCTGCCGCCGCCTCTAAAGAAGCGGCAAAGCCTTCTTACGACGAGCTTGAAAAGGAAAATTATGAGCTTAAAGAGGAAATGGCAGAGCTTAGAACTGAGCTTGCGGATTATTATAACGTTAAACAGGAAAACGAGAGACTCTGGAGATACTATGACCTTAAGGCGGAAAATCCCCAGTATGACATTTTGCCTGCAACAGTTGTAAGACGCGACCCCAACGACGACTTTTACTCCTTTACTCTTAACAAGGGTAAAATGAGCGACGTAGCCGTTGGCGACCCTGTTGTTACGGAAAACGGCATTATCGGCTGGGTATATGAGGTTGACGCTTACACCGCAAAGGTAAAAACCATACTTTCGCCTGATGCTAAGGTGGGCGTTATTGACACCGTTACAAGAGACAGCGGCGTTGTAAGCGGTAACGTGCTTTATGCCGACGAAAATCTTACCACAATGACCCGCATTTCGGCACTTAATAACCTAAAAGAGGGCGATATTGTCACCACCACGGGTATCAGCGGAATTTACCCTGCAGGTCTTATTGTGGGCGAGGTTAAGGAAATTGCCTTTGATAAATACGACACCTCTATGTATGCGGTGATTTCACCCTTTGAGGATATTCGCACGGTTATTGACGTAGTGGTTATTACCTCCTTTGAAGGTCAGGGTGAAATTTCTCAAAACGGAATTGAGGACATCACCTTGCCAACTCAGACTCAGACCACTGAGACCGCGGCTACAGAGGAAGGTGCTCAGTAATGGAAAAACGCCACACCTTTCTGAGGTTTTTTGCCTACAGTCTTGAAATAATAATTTTATATGTGCTTCAGAGCACTCCCTTTTTACTGCCCGAAATTTTCGGAAGCAAGCCTTGTCTTTTGCTTCCTGTTGCCCTTAGCATTGCGGTTTTTGAAAGCGAAACGGCGGCAATGTCTTTCGGCTTTGTCTGCGGCTTGCTTACGGACATAGGCTTTTCGGGCAAAATCGGTTTTTACACGGTGGTGCTGACGCTTCTTTGCTTTGCTGTCGGCTACTGTGCAAGAAACTTTTTTGTTACAAATCTATTAAATGCAAGTATTATCGGCATTGCTTCAATAACTTTGCTGATATTAATACATTTCTGGCTTAATGTTTCTCTTGCTGATATTCCTAACGCAGGGGCACATTTTGTAAAACATTACCTTTCGCGTATTCTTTATACAGGCGCATTTTTTGTACCGCTTTATTTTTTAAGCAGGCTTTTCTGTGTATCTCTTAAAAACCAGTAATAAAGGAGGCAGGCACAAGTGAATAAAAACGGCTTTTTTAAAAAGTACACAAGACCCTTTATCTGCCTTTTGGTTGTGCTTGTTTTCTTTACAATGTTTATCATAAGGCTTGTAGACTGGCAGCTTATAGAGGGCGACTATTACCGCGACGAGGTTTCTACCCGTGCAAATTATGTGCTTACAAGCGATGCCACCCGCGGCGAAATTGTTGACGTAAACGGCGAGGTTATTGCCGCCAACACCACAAACTACACCGTTGTTTTAGACAAGCTTTATATAAATTCGGAAACTCCCATTAACGACGTAATTGTGGAGATGTTTGACCTGCTTTCTCATAGAGACGTGAAGTGGATTGACACCCTTCCTATTGTTATGCATGCCGGAGGCTATGATTTTACAGAGGGCAGCGAATATGAGCTTGAAGGTCTTCGCTCCGGAGATTTTCTTGACTTAGGCGTTTACTCTACTGCCGAAGAATATATAAATGCTTTTTCAGAGCGTTATGACGTTGAAGATATTGAGGACAAAACCTTGCAGCGAAATATTATTTCCGTAAGATATAATATGGAGGTAGAGGGTTTTTCCTCAACAACCCCCTATACCTTTGCAGAGCATCTTGACGAGGACACCGTGGCGATTATTTCCGAGATTTCTCAGAATAAGCCCTATTTGGACATTGTCACAACCTACGACAGAGTTTGTGTAGACGGCACATTGATGCCTCATATTTTGGGAAACACAGGTCCTCTTACTGCTGAGGAATATGAAGAAAACTCCGACAAAGGCTACGCCTATAACGATATTATCGGCAAATACGGCATTGAGCTTGCCGCCGAGGAGTATTTAAAGGGCCATTCGGGCACCAAAACCGTTTCAAAAACCTCTGACGGCACCGTGGTGAGCGTGGTGGATATTGAGCCTGCAAAGCCCGGTAACACCGTGTATCTTACTATTGACAACAGGCTTCAGAGAGTGGCGAACCAGAGCCTTGCAGAAAACGTTGTTGCCGCAAGGCAAAACGGCATTGACACCTGTCTGTTGCAGGGGGATAAATTAAACGGCGAGGACTGCACCGCAGGTGCGGCGGTTATGCTTTCGGTTAAAGATTTTTCCGTTCTTGCCTGTGCATCTTACCCCACCTTTGACCTTACAAAATATTCCGACGGCGACTACTATTCTACCCTTTTAAATGACAAAGCTCTGCCCCTTTATGACCGTGCACTTTCGGGTGCCTTTGCGCCGGGTTCGGTTGTAAAGCCTATTGTTGCCTTAGCCGCCCTTGAAGAAGGAGTGGTTTCTGAATATACTCCTATTTATTGCTCCAGAACCTACGACTATTATCCCTCCAATGTGGTAAACTGTATGTTTTATCACGGCGATGTGGATATGACAAGCGCCATTACTCAGTCCTGTAACTACTATTTTGCAGATGTCGGCAGACGTCTGGGTATTGAGACTATGTACCTTTACTTTGAAAAGGTAGGCTTAGGCGAATATACGGGCGTTGAGGTAGGTGAGTCAAGAGGTACTCTTGCAGGCAGAGACAGCTACTCCTGGACAGCAGGTAACACTGTTCAGGCGGCTATCGGTCAGAGTGATAACAACTTTACTCCTATGCAGCTTGCAACCTACTGTGCAACCATTGCAAACGATGGCGTAAGGTATCGCACCCACATGATAAATAAAATCACAACCTACGACAGAAGCGAGGTTGTTTTATTTAACGACCCCAAAAAGCCTGAGGTTGTGGATAAGCTTGACGTTGACAGCTACAACCTGAGTGTTGTGCAAAATGCAATGCGAAACGTTGCTTCAAGCGATTACGGTACCGCTTATTATTCTTTCCTTGATTTCCCCGTTGAAATCGGTGCCAAAACAGGTACTGCCGAGAATTCGGGTTCTGACCATTGTGTTTTCATTTGCTACGCCCCCTTTGATAAGCCTGAGGTGGCGGTTGCGGTGCTTTTGGAGCACGGCGCCAAGGGCGTTTACGCTATGGACGTTGCCAAGGATTTGCTTAACGCCTACTTCTTCCCCCAAGAAGTTTCTGAGACAACTATAGCCATAGAATGAGTCAAAAATTGCTTTTTTGTCCTGTTTTTTATAAATTTTACACAAAGATTAACCCATATTTTTTACAAGCAAGCTAATTGTAGACTAAAAAAACTTGTGGTAAAATGTATAAGAGGTATGTGTTTATGAGTAAAGTTATAGTCCTTGCTTCGGGCAAGGGAGGCACAGGCAAATCTACGGTAACAGTGGGTTTGGCGGTGCAGCTTGTAAAACTTAATAAAAGGGTTTTGCTTGTAGACTGCGACAGCGGTATGCGTGGACTTGACCTTATGCTTGGCGTTGAAAACGAGCTTGTCTATGATGTGTCTGATGCCGCCAGCGGCGGTTGCGACACCGAGGCGGCAATTTACAGTGCCCAGAGTATGTACGGTCTTTACCTTATGCCTGCTCCCCTTTCGGCTGAGGACGAGGTTAGTCCCTCGGTTATGAAGGAGCTAATAAACTCGGTTAAGAACAACTACGATTACGTGCTTATCGACTCCCCCGCAGGCACAGGCTCAGGCTTTGATGCGGCAGCGGCTGCTGCTGATATGGCGATTATTGTTGTTAATCCGGAGCCTACAAGTGTACGAGGCGCACTTAACATCAGGCTAAAGCTTCATAAGCTTAATAAAGAAAACGCCCGCCTTGTTATTAACCGCTTTTCATTAAAGCGTTTCAAAGAGCTTGGTGTTTACAAGGACTTGGACGCTGTAATCGATGCCTGCCAGACTCAGCTTATTGCAGTTGTTCCTGAGGATATGCAGATTGCCTCTATAGCTCAGCGCGGTGAGGCTCAGAAGACTCAGCCTAAGTCTGCCGTAACCTTTAAAAATCTTGCCTTAAGGCTTGAGGGCGAAAATGTGCCCGTTGCCAAAAAGGTTTTAGGCATAAAATAATATATTGTTCGGATTAGTCCGATTTTCATAATGCAATTTCCCAAAATATGAGGAAAACGGAGGTAAACCTATGAATATTGCACTTATAGCACACGATGAGAAAAAAGAGCTTATGGTACAGTTTTGTATCGCTTATTGCGGAATTTTAAGCAGACATAATCTCTGTGCCACAGGTACAACAGGAAAAATGGTTTCTGAGACAACAGGTCTTGAGATAAAAACTTTTCTTTCAGGTGCACAGGGCGGCGGACAGCAGATTGCCGCTTGTATTGCTTGCAATGAAATTGATATGCTTCTCTTCTTCCGCGACCCCCTTACCCCCAAACCTTCGGAGCCTAACGACATAAATCTTTTAAGGCAGTGCGATATGCACAACATTCCCGTGGCAACCAACATCGCCACCGCAGAGGTGCTTATCCACGGTCTTGAGCGTGGCGACCTTGACTGGAGAAATATTCTCAAGTAATTTTAAATAGCTCTTCAAACAGACGCCATTGATGCGTCTGTTTTTCGTTTTGTATACCGAGTGCCGTAGAGCACTATTTGATAGTATAACAGGAGTGATAAAAATGACAAAAGCTGACAAAGCCAAAGAGCTCTTTTTAAAGGGATATAACTGCGCACAGGCGACCTTTGGTGCCTTTGCAGAGGACTTTGGACTTGACATAAACGTTGCCATGACCCTTTCGGCAGGTCTTGGCGGAGGTATCGGAAGGCTGAGAGAAACCTGCGGTGCCGTAACGGGTGCTACTCTTGCGGTGTCTCTTGCTATGGGTAGCTTTGACCTTAACAATCCCGATGCCAAAACCCGTGTTTACAGGGAAATCCGCAAAGTGGTAGAAATTTTTGAGAAGGAAACAGGCACTATTGTTTGTGCCGATATGCTGGGCGTTGCCAGAAGAGGAGACGACGAAAACCCTCAGGCGAGGACTGATGAGTATTACAAAAAACGCCCTTGCGCAGACCTTGTGTACCTTGCCGCAGAGGCAGCTGAAAAAATTATTTCAGAGCTGAAATAAAAGGGTTTTTCCTGCATATTTTATTGCAGGAGGTAATCGCTTGAAACCCTACGGTTATACTGAGCTTTTGGAAGACGTGCTCAAATTAACGGCATTATATAGCGAAAAGGTAAGTGTAGAAATAATAGGAAAATCCGTCAAAGGCAGACTTCTGCCTTTGATAAAATCAGGCAAGGGCAAGAGAAAGCTCCTTATGGTGGGAGCTGTTCACGGCAGAGAATTTGTAAGCGCCGCCTTTTTAATGCGAAGTGTCGGTGAGTTGCTTTCAGAAGCAGAAATATCTCACGCTTCCCTTTACGTTGTGCCCATGCTTAATCCCGACGGAGTTGAAACCGCTCTTTTAAAGGGCTCGGAGCTTTTTAAAAACAATGCAAACAACGTGAATTTAAATGCAAATTTCCCCTTCTTTTTTGAAAAAGTTCCCAAATCAAGACAGGGCGGAGGATTTGCCGCCTCAGAGCCTGAGACAAAGGCACTTATAAGGCTTTGCGAGAAAGAAAGGTTCTCATCGGCCCTGGCTCTTCATGCCAGAGGCAACTGCATTTTTTGGCGAGATGAGGGAAACAAAGAGATTTTGGGGGATTTTGAGCTTGCAAAACGCTTTGAAAAAGAGTGCGGCTTTGAGCTTATTTCGTCTACCAAAAAAGCTGAGGACTACTCAGGAGGCTTTGAAAACTGGTTTCGGTGCAGATATAAGCGCCCTGCACTTTGCGTTGAGCTTGTAAAGGACGAGGAAATAAGCTTTTCTGATATGTGCCAAAACTTTGAGGACGCGGTTATTTGGTCAAAAACCAAAAATCTTTTGAAGACATACATAAATTAATCAAAAAGCTGTCACAAAACTATACTATTTATAGTATAAAAACGGGAGGTATAAAAATGAGCAGGATTTTAGTAGTTGATGACGAATTCGGTATCAGAGAAATAATAAAGAAATATGCAAGCTTTGAGGGTTATGAGGTTAAAGAGGCAGAAGACGGTATGAAGGCAATTGATATGGCGCTTTCGGAGGACTTTGACCTTATTGTTATGGACGTTATGATGCCTGAGCTTGACGGTTTTTCCGCCTGCAAGGAAATAAGAAAGCACAAGAAAACCCCTATTATTATGCTTTCTGCCCGCGGCGAGGAGTACGACCGTATCCACGGCTTTGAGCTTGGAGTTGACGACTATGTGGTAAAGCCTTTTTCTCCCCGTGAGCTTATGATGAGGGTAAGCGCCGTTATTAAAAGAGTTCAGGGCACCAGAGAAGAGTCTGACGTTTTCAGCTACAAAGGCTTGGTGGTGGATTTTTCCGCACGAATTGTAACCATTGACGGTGAGCGTGTAAATATGACGCCAAAAGAGTATGACCTGTTTTTCTATATGGTGAAAAACCGCGGTCTTGCCCTTACCAGAGAAACCCTTATAAGCAAGGTCTGGGGATATGACTTTTTCGGCGACGACCGTACCCTTGACACCCACATTAAGCTTTTAAGAAAATCCTTGGGGGAATACAGCTACTGTGTTGTTACGTTGAGAGGAGTGGGTTATCGTTTTGAAGCAGAATAACCCCCGAAAGCCCTCAAAAAGACTGAGACACAAGCTTTTGGCTTACTTTTTGGGTTTTTCAGGCATTGTGTTGGCACTTTTGTGGTTTATGCAAACGGTTTTTCTTGACGATATGTACCGCATAATTAAAACCGTAGGTATAGAGAGAAGTGCCGATTTTATAAGCGAGCATATTGAGGACGAGAATATTGTAAAGGTTCTTGACGAAATGCATTTGCAGAACGATATGCGAATTGAGGTTTACGACACCACCTCAGGCAAGACCTTTTACCTGCTTTATTCTTCCCGCGAGCAGGGGGATTTGGGGCTTAACTATTATCCTCACCAGCTTTATTCTTATTACAGTCAGGCAAAAAAGGCAGGGGGCGAAGGACTTTTTTCAGAGCAGTGGGACAAAGAAAATATTCCTCAGCTTCCGAAAACCGAGCACGAAAATGCCATAAACCTTACTTGTGTACGTGTTTTTGAAAGCTCAGGGCGAGAGCTTATGCTGATGCTTCGCTCGGCTATTACGCCCATAGAAAGCACCGTTACCACCCTTAGGTTTATACTCATTTTTATATCGGGAATATTGCTGCTTTTGTCGGTTACGATGTCACTGGTGCTTTCGTGGAAATTTTCAAAGCCCCTTAACGACACCAACGAAAAGGCAAAACGCCTTGCAAAAGAGGACTACTCCCCTTCCTTTGACAGCTTCGGCTATCGGGAAATTGAGGAGCTTAACTCTACCCTTAACTTTGCGGCAGAGGAGTTGGGTCTTGCTTCAAACCTGAGAAAAGAGCTTATTGCCAATGTTTCGCACGATTTACGTACACCCCTTACTATGATAAAGGGTTACGCCGAGGTTATGAGGGATATTCCCGGTGAAATGAACGAAGAAAACCTCCAGGCGATTGTTGACGAAAGCACAAGGCTTTCAAATTTAGTAAGCGACCTTTTGGATATTTCTAAGCTTCAGAGCGGTGCGGTGCCCATAGAGAAAAAGGTGTTTTCTCTTACAGATTGCACCTCTGAAATTTTAAGCAGGTTTGAAAATCTTTCACAGCAACAATATAGCTTAAGCTTTGAAAGTCAGAGAGACGCTTTGGTTTTTGCCGACAGAGCAAGGATTGAGCAGGTGCTTTATAACCTTATTTCAAATGCCGTAAACTATTCGGGCGACAAAAAAGAGGTAAAGGTAAGACAGGTTGTTTTATCTGACACTGTCCGCATTGAAGTAAGCGACAGCGGTAAAGGCATTGAGCCTGAAAAGCTTAAAAATATTTGGGACAGATACTACAGAGCCGACAAAAACCACCGGCGTGCAGTTGTGGGTACAGGTCTGGGACTTTCCATTGTAAAGGAAATTCTTGATTTGCACGGTGCTCATTTCGGAGTACACAGCAAGGTGGGCGAAGGCAGTACCTTCTGGTTTGAGCTTTCTTTGGCTGAGAATTAAAAAAAAACGCCTTTGCTTTTTGCAAGGGCGTTTTATTTTTTAAAAACTTCGCAAAAAGCCTTGACAAAACAAAGTTTATGTAATATAATCACTTATGCTACTTTTGCGGTAGTTATATAAATGGCGGAATAGCTCAGTTGGCTAGAGCATTCGGTTCATACCCGAAGTGTCGTAGGTTCAAGTCCTATTTCCGCTACCATACGGCCCGGTGGTCAAGAGGTTAAGACACCGCCCTTTCACGGCGGTAACACGAGTTCGATTCTCGTCCGGGTCACCACTTTTTTCTGCCGGTGTGGTGGAATGGCAGACACAAGGGACTTAAAATCCCTCGGTAGCAATACCGTACCGGTTCAAGTCCGGTCACCGGCACCATTTCCTTGGTCTGTAAAATGTTGGCAATTTACCGCAAAAGTTTTTTGATATGGTCTTCCCAGAAAGGGGAGGCTGTTTTTATTTTGTGCGCTTATTTTAAGACAGCGTAGGTGAGCAAAGCGTGATAGTTTGTGCGCGAAAAACGTAGCCCCAATCCTTTCAAAAAATTTACAAAACACCTGCCTTTGTTGACAGAGGCAGGATTTTTTTATATAATATTATTCTCTATGTTTACAATTTCTATTGGAGTGATTTAATGTTTCCCCAATTCGATTCCCGAAATGCTTTTTACAAATCCCCTTTTGGTGCAGTTGAAGAAGGCACCACTGTGCATTTCCGCATTCTTCTGCCCCGTGATTTAAGGTGCAGTCAGGCGGAGCTTGCAGTTAAATATGACTACAGCTACGACTGGGTTTTTGTAAAAATGTTCTGGACAGGCTCTTTTGACAACGACACAGGTATCTGGGAGTGCGATTTTACCCCCGCGGAAATGGGTCTTTATTGGTATAGCTTCAGACTTCAGACCGCCGAAGGCACCCGTTTTGTTGTGCCTGCTGACGTTGACCGCAAAAGCTCTATTGAGCGTTCTCCCGGCAGAAGCTGGCAGATTACCGCTTATAAAAAAGGCTTCAAAACCCCCGACTGGCCTGTTGGCGGAGTTATGTATCAGATTTTCCCCGACCGCTTTAATTTCAGCGGTGAGGAAAAAAATATAAAGCGTACCGATTTAAAAATTCAGCAGGACTGGTATCAGTGCCCTGACTGGATGCCTAATGAATACGGTGAGATTACAAATACCGACTTCTTTAAGGGTGACCTTAAGGGTATTACCCAGAAGCTTCCTTATTTAAAGGATTTAGGCGTAAGCTGTATTTATCTTAATCCTATTTGCGAGGCTTACTCAAACCACCGCTACGACACAGGTAACTACGATGCAGTTGACCCTATGCTTGGCAATATGGAAGATTTTGAGGAGCTTTGCGCTGAGGCAAAGAAGTTAGATATAAGAGTTATTAACGACGGCGTTTTTTCTCATACAGGTGCAGACAGCATATATTTTAACCGCTCAGGCAGATATGGCGAGGGCGGTGCTTACAGAGACCAAAAATCTCCTTACTCAAGCTGGTATAACTTCCACCAGTGGCCCGACCACTACAATTCTTGGTGGGGATTTTATACTCTTCCTGAGGTTAATGAAAACGACCCTGCATATAATGAATACATCAACGGCGAAAAGGGCGTTGTAAGAAATTATATGAGACGCGGTAATTCAGGCTGGAGACTTGACGTTGCCGATGAATTGCCTGATGAATTTCTTGAAAATCTCAGAAAAGCAGTTAAGGCTCAGGACCCTGAGGGCATAGTTATCGGCGAGGTATGGGAGGACGCTTCCAACAAAGAAAGCTACGGAGCAAGACGCCGTTTCCTTTTAGGTGAACAGCTTGACTCTGTTATGAACTACGTGTTCAGAAATGCCATTCTTGATTTTGTACGAGGGGTGGACGCTAAGTACGTTATGGACCAGATTATGTCGGTAGTTGAAAACTACCCCAGACCTGTGCTCAGAGTGCTTATGAATCTGCTTTCAACCCATGACACAGAGCGTGCCCTTACGGTTATGGCGGGCGAGCCTTTAAACGGCAGAGACCGCTGGTGGCAGGCTAATCAGAAGCTTACCCCTGAGCAGAGAAGCAGGGGCATTAAGCTTATGAAAATGGCTTCTGCCATTCAGTATACTTTACCGGGATTTCCCTGTGTTTACTATGGCGACGAGGCGGGTATGGAGGGCTATCGCGACCCCTTTAACCGTGCTTGCTACCCTTGGGGCAAAGAGAATAAAGAGCTTATAGAGTGGCACAAGGAGCTTGGTGAGTTAAGACGAAGCTGCGAAACCCTTTGGGACAGCAACTTTGTTAACGTTTATTCTCAGGGAAGACTCCTCTCTTACTTAAGAACAACTGCCGACGAAGGTCTTTTCTGTGCCTTTAATTCAGGCTTTTCTGATATCGTTATTGATATCCCTGCCTGCTTTACATCGGGCTTTGGCAAACCTGTTATGGGTACCCGTGTTGAGGGCGGCAAGCTTGTTGTTCCCTCTTTGGGCTGTGCCATTATGGTGTCAAGAAGAGAATTTGGCAATAAATAACTTAGCAAAATATATAAATTGCTATATATTGTATTGAAATTCTTATAGCATTGTGCTATTATTAAGAAATAAAACTTTTGTAAGGAACGAGAAAACTATGGACAAAAAATTTCTTTTCTACATATTGAAAAGACTTATTCTTGCTGTAGTTACCATTTTCCTGGTAATTACAATCACTTTCTTTATAATGAACTTTATCCCCGGCGGCCCGTTTATGAGCGAAAAATCAGTCACCGAAGAGACCTTGGCGGCATTAAACGCTAAATTTGGTCTGGACAAGCCCCTTTTTGAGCAGTATCTCAACTACCTTAAGGGTGCGGTGCGTTTTGACTTCGGTCCCTCTATGAAAATGGACGGCAGAAACGTTATGGACGTTATTATGGAAGGCTTTGCATCTTCTGCAAAGCTTGGTCTTATTGCGGCGGCGGGCGCCATTGTGCTTGGCCTTGTTTTCGGCTCTTTGGCAGCAGTTTTCCACAATAAGCTTGTTGACCGTATAATAATGGTTGTGTCTACCGCCTTTGTTGCAATGCCATCTTTCATTGTGGCTACGCTTCTTTTGTGGCTGTTCTGTATTGAAATGAACGTATTCCCCGCAAACGGACAAACCGCGGCAGGCTTGGTGCTTCCTATTATTTCGCTTATGCTTTATCCGATGTCTTATATTATCCGTCTTACACGTTCAAGTATGCTGGATGTATTAAGTCAGGACTATATCCGTACTGCCCGTGCAAAGGGCGTTGCTCCCTCAAAGGTGCTTTTCAAGCATTCGCTTAAAAATGCAGTTACACCTGTTATTACCTATGCAGGCCCTATGGTTGCCTTTATTTTGACAGGTTCACTGGTTGTTGAGCAGATTTTTGCCGTTCCCGGACTTGGTAAATACTTTGTATCCTCTATTATCAACCGTGACTACACAATGATTATGGGTACAACCATTTTCCTTGCAGTTATCGTTATTATAATGATGCTTTTGTCAGATGTTCTTTACAAGCTGGTTGACCCCAGAGTAGATCTTTCTTAAGGAGGTAGCGTAAATGAATAATTATGACGTAAACAAGCTCCCTAAGAAAAACCCCTTAAGCTTTCAGCTTGACCTTAAAAAATGGGAGAAGGCATCTTCTGCTGACAAAGAGCAGCAGATTGTTGAAAGAGAAAGCGTTACTTTCTTTAAAGACGGTATGCGCCGCCTCTTTAAAAACAAGGTTGCCGTTACCTGCGGTATTTTGCTTGTTCTGATTATTCTTGCAGTAATCATTGTTCCTATGGTTTATCCCTATTCCTACGATATTCAGCTGAGCTTACAGGGTGATTTGCCCGATCCAAGCTACAATAACTTAAAGCCCTTTGAGTACGGCTCAACCGAGCTTGAGCGTATTGAGGCAGGCGAAAGCGTATTCCCTCACATTTTAGGTACAGACCATTTGGGCCGTGACTACTTTATCCGTGTGGTTTACGGTACAAGAATTTCTCTTGCAGTTGGTCTTTTTGCTTCTGTAATTGTTCTTATTATCGGTACACTTTACGGTTCAATCGCAGGCTATGCAGGCGGTAAGGTTGACCTTATTATGATGAGAGTGGTTGATATTATCTACTCTCTGCCCGATATGCTTATGGTTATTCTGTTCTCGGTTGTATTTAAGCAGACACTGGCTCCGCTGATTGAGGGCACCTTCTTAGAGAAGATTGGTACAGGTATGATTTCGATTTTCCTTGTATTTGCACTTCTTTACTGGGTTTCTATGGCTCGTCTTATCCGCGGTCAGATTCTTTCCATTAAGCAGCAGGAGTTCGTGCTTACTGCAAAAGCACTTGGTGCATCCCCTGCAAGAATTATCCGCAAGCACCTTATCCCCAACTGCATCAGCGTTATGGTTATTTCCACCGCTTTGCAGATTCCCAATGCTATTTTTACAGAGAGCTTCCTTTCATTCTTAGGCTTGGGCGTTTCTATTCCTATGCCTTCTTTAGGCTCTCTTGCCGCAGAAAACCTTTCTTACATCTATTCTGATGTTTACAGACTCCTGGTTCCTGCAATTACAATTTGTGTTATCGTTCTTTCCCTTAACCTTTTGGGCGACGGCCTCAGAGACGCCTTTGACCCCAAACAGAAAAAGTAAGGAGGTTATTTTAAAATGAGTTTATTATCAGTAAAAAACCTCAAAACCTCCTTCTTTACTCCCTCAGGCGAAGTAAAAGCCGTTAACGGTATTTCTTACGAGGTAGAAAAGGGCAAGGTTTTAGGTATTGTTGGTGAAAGCGGCTCAGGTAAGTCGGTTTCAGCCTACAGTGTTCTTCAGATTCTTGCAAACCCCGGCAAAATTGTGGGCGGCAGTATTGAGCTTGAAGGCGAGGAGCTTGTAGGTATTAAAGAAAAGGGCATGGCAAAAATCAGAGGCAACAAGATTTCCATAATCTTTCAGGACCCTATGACAAGCTTAAACCCTGTTTTCACCATCGGCGACCAGCTTATGGAAGCCATTATGCTTCACACAAACCGTAACCGAAAAGAAGCTAAAGAGCGTGCAGTTGAGATGCTCAAGCTTGTTGGCGTTAACGAACCGAATAAGCGTATCAAGCAGTATCCCCACGAGTTTTCGGGCGGTATGCGCCAGCGTGTTATGATTGCTATGGCGCTTGCCTGTGAGCCTGACATTCTTATTGCTGACGAGCCTACAACTGCTCTTGACGTTACAATTCAGGCACAGATTCTTGACCTTATGAAAGACTTGCAGAAAAAGCTTGGCATGGCGATTATCCTCATTACTCACGACCTTGGTGTTGTTGCCGAGATGTGCGACGAGGTTATTGTTATGTATGCAGGCCAGATTTGCGAAAGAGGCACTGCTGAGGAGATTTTTTATAATCCCAAGCACGAGTACACTCTTGGTCTTATGCGCTCAATTCCCACAGTAAGCGACGAGAAAACTAAACTCCAGCCTATCGGCGGTAATGCCGTTGACCTTTTAAATCTTCCTCCCGGCTGTCCCTTCGCTCCAAGGTGCGACGCCGCTATGAAGGTTTGCCTTGAGGTTAACCCCAAGCTTGTTTGCGAGGGCGGTACTCACTATGCTCGATGCTGGAACCACGTTAAGAAAAATATAGAAGAGGGCAAATTTACCGCTGAGGAAATTGAAGCTCTCTACAACGAGGAGGCAAATAATGAGCAATGAAAAGTATTTGCTTGAAGTCAAAGACTTAAAGCAGCACTTTAATATCCCCAACGGCCTCTTCGGTAGCAAAAAGCTCAAGGCTGTTGACGGCGTAACATTCGCCATTAAAAAGGGCGAAACCTTAGGCCTTGTTGGTGAAAGTGGCTGTGGTAAAACCACAGTCGGCAGAAGCATTCTTCACCTTTATCAGCCTACAAGCGGCGAGGTTATCTACGACGGCAAGGTTATTAAAACCAAAAAAGACGTTAATGAAATGAGAAAAAAGGTTCAGATGGTTTTCCAGGACCCTTATTCTTCTCTTGACCCACGTATGACAGTTGCCGACATTATCGGCGAGCCTTTGGATATTCACAAGCTCTGCAAGACTAAAGCTGAGCGTGAAGCAAGAATTCAGGAGCTTTTAAGGATTGTTGGCTTAAATCCTGAGCACGGCACACGTTATGCTCACGAATTCTCAGGCGGTCAGCGTCAGCGTATCGGTATTGCCCGTGCTCTTGCTGTTAATCCCGACTGTATTATCTGTGACGAGCCTGTTTCGGCACTTGACGTTTCAATTCAGGCACAGATTATCAATATGTTTGAAGAATTACAGGAGACCTTGGGTCTTACTTACCTCTTCATTGCCCACGACCTGTTGGTTGTTAAGCATATTTCCGACAGAATTGCAGTTATGTATTTAGGTCACATTGTTGAGATGGGCCCCGCTAACGAGATTTATAATAATCCCACACACCCTTACTCAATTTCACTGCTTTCTGCGGTTCCCATTCCTGACCCCGATTATGCAAAGAACCACAAGCGTATCGTTCTTGAGGGAGACGTTCCTTCTCCCTTAAATATGCCTTCAGGTTGTCCTTTCCGCACACGCTGCCCCAGAGCAACAGCAAAATGTGCAGAGGAAACACCTGAGCTCAAGGAGATTGCACCTGAGCATTTCGTTGCATGCTGGAATCTTTAATTTGTAATTAAATCAATAGGATTTGATTTATATTCAGTCTCTGCGTCTGGTTGCAGAAAGACACACAAAATTTGACAGGAGGAAAACTCTATGAAAAAGTCTCTTGCACTTATCCTTGCAGTTGTTATGATTCTTTGTCTCGGTCTTGCAGGCTGTGACAACGGCACAACAGATGCATCTTCCATGACAGTTTGTGTTGGCCCTTATCCCGACACAATCGACCCCGCCCTCAACTCTGCAGTTGACGGTGCTACTTACATTATCCACGCTTTCGCAGGTCTCATTGGCTACGAGCAGGCAGAGGACGGTTCCTTAAAGCTCGTTGCTGACTGTGCTAAGGAAATTCCTGAGGCAGTTAAGCTTGACGGCGGTAAGGTTTCTTACACATTCGAGCTCAAGGACGACCTTAAGTGGTCTGACGGTTCTGCTCTTACAGCTGAGGACTTCGTTTGGGCTTGGAACAGAGCAGCTAACCCTGTATTAGGTTCTGACTATTACTATATGTTCGACGTAATCGAGGGCTTTGCTGATATCGAAAATGGCGTTGCAGATGCTAAGCTTAATGCAGTTGCTTCTGAAGACGGCAAGTCTCTTACAGTTGTTCTTAACAGCGACGTTCCCTACTTCTTAGAGCTTTGTGCATTCCCCACATATATGCCCGTTAAGAAGGATGTTGTTGACGGTAACGACGAGTGGGCTACAAAGGCTGAGTCTTACCTCGGCAACGGCCCCTACAAGGTAACAGAGTTCACACAGAGCCAGATGGTTATGGAAAAGAACGAGTATTACCACAACGCTGACGCTATCGTAACAGATAAGCTCGTATGGCCCTTCAACGAAGACGACAGCTCACTTCTTGCTAACTACAAGAACGGCTCTTACCTCTTCATTGATAACGTTCCCAACGACCAGATTAAGACAATCGAAGCTGATTATCCCACAGAGTATCACGTAATGGGTCAGTTAGGTACATACTATGTATCTTTCAACATGAACGACCCTGCACTTGCTGACTTTACACAGGAAGAGCAGATTTCTATCCGTAAGGCTTTAGGTCTCTTACTTGAGAGAAACTACATCTGTACTGACATCAGCAAGGCTGGCGAGCAGCCCGCTAACTCTTTTGTTCCCATCGATATGACAGACGCTGACGGCGCAACAGAGTTCGTTGCAACAAACGGCGTTAACCGCGACGGTAAGGGTTACTTCAGCGTTAACAAGGACGACTACACCGCAAACTGCGACGAGGCAATTAAGCTCTTAGAAGACGTTGCTAAGTCCAGCGGTAAGTTCACAGTTGCTGACGGTAAGGTTACAGGCTTCCCCACAATGACATACATCACAAACGAGGGTACAAACCACGAGGCTCTTGCAACTTATATGCAGGGTGTATATGCTAAGTACGGCATCACAATGCAGATTGAGGTTCAGGAGTGGAATACATTCCTTGATACACGTAAGTCCGGCGACTATTCCTTCGCACGTAACGGTTGGCTTTCTGACTACAACGATCCCATCTCCTTCCTTGATATGTGGATTTCCGGTTCAGGTAACAACGACTGTCAGTTCGGTAAGGACGGTCATGCAACTTATGCTGCATACTCCTACAATGGTCAGGACGGCCTTACATGGGAAGAGTCTTACGACAAGCTCATTGCTGACATCAAGGCAAGCAATGACCCCGAGGTAAGATTTAACCTTATGCACCAGGCAGAGGATATGATTATGTCCACCGGTGCAATTTGCCCCATCTACTACTACACAGACCTCTATATGTGCTCTGATAGCATCGACGGCTTCTTCGCAAGCCCCCTCGGCTACAAGTACTTTATGTATGCAGGTATTAAGGCTGAGTAAGCTTTAAGTCTGTGACAGTTTAATTCAACCAGATAAAGACTGATAATACCGCCACCTGAGATTTGGGTGGCGGTATATTTTTGCAAAAGAAAGCCCCTTTCCATTTTTCGGAAAGGGGTTAATTTTTAATCTTCTGTTTTTGCTACTACGGCAATGCCTAAGGCTTCTAAGCTTTCGGCGTCTACCGGTGAGGGGCACTGGCTCATAAGCTCTGAGGCGTTTTGCACCTTGGGGAAGGCGGTTACGTCGCGAAGTGACTCGGCACCTGAAAGAATCATTGCCAAGCGGTCAAGACCTATACCCATACCGCCGTGAGGGGGAGCACCGTATTTGTAAGCTTCAACAAGGAAACCAAACTTAGCCTCAATTTCTTCGTCGGTAAGTTTTAGTGCTCTGAACATTTTCTGCTGAAGCTCGTAATCTGTAATACGGATAGAGCCCGATGAAAGCTCTGTGCCGTTAAGTGTAAGGTCATAAGCCTTTGCAATTACCTTTGAGGGGTCAGTATCGAGGAATTCAAGGCACTCTTCCTTGGGCATGGTAAAGGGGTGGTGCATAGCAACCCATTCTCCGTTTTCTTCATCCTTTTCGAAGAAGGGGAAATCAACAATCCACAGGAACTTAAAAACATCTGGGATAATGTCAAGCTTTTTAGCAACTGTAAGTCTGAGTGCACCCAAGGTAGAAAGCACAGTGCTGTTCTTATCAGCAACAAAGAGCACAACGTCGCCCTTTTCGGCACCAACTTTATTGAGGATAGCTTCAAGCTCGCCCTCTTTCATAAATTTTGCGAAGGAGCAGGCAGGAGCATCATCGAGCCAGCGAACAAAGGCAAGGCCCTTTGCACCGATACCGCGAACAAACTCGGTAAGCTTGTCGATTTCTTTTCTTGTTAAGCTATTAGCAGAGTTTTTGGCAACAATTGCTCTTACAGAACCGCCGTTTTCAATAGCCGAGGCGAACACGCCGAAGTCAGAGTCTTTAACCAAATCGGAAACGTCCTGAATTTCCATACCGAAGCGAATGTCGGGTTTATCTGAGCCGAAACGCTCCATAGCCTCTTTGTAGGTCATTCGCTCAAAGGGAGTCTCAAGATCTTTGCCTAAGACGTCCTTGAAAACACGCTTCATAAGACCTTCGTTAAGCTCTAAAATATCCTCAACGTCAACGAAGGAAAGCTCCATATCAATCTGAGTAAACTCAGGCTGACGGTCAGCACGTAAATCTTCGTCTCTGAAACAACGTGCAAGCTGAATGTAGCGGTCAAAGCCCGAAAGCATTAAAAGCTGCTTGTAAATCTGAGGGGACTGGGGAAGCGCATAGAACTTGCCCTGATGAATACGTGAAGGCACAAGATAATCACGAGCACCTTCAGGTGTAGACTTAATCATCATAGGAGTTTCAATCTCGATAAAGCCGTTTTCATAGAAGTAATCTCTTGCAGATTTTGCAAGGGTAGACCTCATCATAATGTTATCCTGTAAAGGCTTGCGGCGTAAATCAAGATAGCGGTACTTAAGGCGAAGCTCTTCGTTTGTATTCAGGTTATCAACAATCTCGAAGGGAGGTGTGTGAGCGGCACTTAAAACCCTAAGGTCAGTAACCGCAACCTCGATGTCGCCTGTGGGAATATCGGGGTTTTTTGAGCTTCTTTCTCTTACCTCGCCCACTGCACAAAGCACGTATTCGCTTCGACAACCGAAAGCCTTGTCGAAAACAGCTCTGTCTGTGTTGTCGTCAAAAGCAAGCTGAGTAATACCTGTGCGGTCTCTTAAATCAATGAAAATAAGTGAGCCCAAGTCACGCTGACGCTGAACCCAACCGCAAAGAGTAACTACCTTGCCGATATCAGAGCTGCGAAGAGTTCCGCAGTAGTGTGTTCTTTTAAGTCCTGTCATAAATTCTGCCATAACTTTTCCTCCTTAAACAGGTGAGCCTGTTTTGCCGTCAAGATAAATTGCGGTAAACTGTGATACAAAATCTTCGCCAAGTGTAACTTCTACCTGCTCGCCTGTGGTCATATTTTTAAGGTTTGCCTTATTCTCCTCGATTTCGTTGTCGCCGATAACAAGTGAGTATAAAGCACCGATTTTGTTTGCATACTTCATCTGAGCCTTCAAGCCTCTGCCTACAATGTCGTACTGGGCGTGCAAGGATGCATCTCTTAAGTCCTTAACTAAAGTGAAAGCTTTAGCCTCGGCACTTTCGCCCAAAGCTGCAACGTAAAGTGCGCAGGCTTCGGGTTTGGGAATTTCAATACCTTTGCTGTCTAAAAGCAAAAGAAGTCTTTCCATACCCAAAGCAAAGCCTAAAGAGGGCAAAGGCTGACCGCCTAATTCCTCAATAAGACCGTCGTATCTGCCGCCGCCGCAAACTGTAGACTGAGAGCCGATACTGCCGCTTACAAATTCAAACACGGTCTTAGTATAGTAATCGAGACCGCGAACTATTCTGGGGTTAACTGTGTATTTCATGCCGGCACTGTCAAGGCAAGCCTTAACGCCCTTAAAGTGTTCCTCGCACTCTTCGCAGAGGTAATCTAAAATTACAGGTGCATCTTTGGCGATACCTGAGCAGATTTTGCTTTTGCAGTCAAGAATTCTCATGGGGTTTCTTTCAAGTCTTCCTTTGCAGGTGTCGCAAAGCTCAGCTTCGTGAGATGCAAAATATTCCTTAAGTGCCGCGTGGTACTTTTTGCGACACTCAGGACAGCCTATGGAGTTAATCTCAAGGCTTAAGTCGTCAATGCCGAGTCTTTCAAAAATTGAGGCGGCGGCACAGATAAGTTCAGCGTCAGCCACAGGTTTTGATGTGCCGTAAACCTCTAAGCCGAACTGGTGAAATTCTCTTAATCTGCCTGCCTGAGGTTTTTCGTAGCGGTAGCAGGACACAAAGTAGCTTGCCTTAACAGGCAGGCCGTCGTTGTATACGCCGTGCTCCAAAAGTGCACGTGCCGCACCTGCGGTACCTTCGGGGCGAAGGGTTACGGACTCACCGCCCTTGGTGTCGAAGGTATACATTTCCTTCTGCACAACGTCGGTGGTTTCGCCTACCGAACGCTTAAAAAGCTGTGTATTTTCAAAAACAGGAGTGCGGATTTCCGAAAAACCGTAAACACGAGCCTGTTCTCTCATAATTTCTTCTAAAAACTGCCAACGGTAGCTCTCAGCGGGCAGTACGTCCTCGGTGCCCCTGAGCTTTTTGGTAACAAGAGCCAAACTAAGCTCCCCTTTCAAGTAGATAAATCTTTAATAATTTATTTTAGCACATCTTATAGCTTTTTTCAACACAAAAATCCCCTGCTCTAAAGGCAGGGGACAGGGGATTAGTTTAGGGGTGCTGTGCAGATGTAGCTTACATTTTCGTTTTTGCTGGTTTTTAGTATTTCGTCCTTCTGAGCCACCATGGCAAAGCCGTAGGTGAAAAGCCCGTAATCCTCAATGCTTTCAATATACATCATAAGCTCGCTTTCAGAAATGGGACAGCCTGCCATTTCAAAGAAAGTGTCATTATCTATAGCATAGCTCAGCATACTTGTAACGTGCTTTTGAATAACGTCTGACGATGCAAGCTTTAATCCGTCGCTGTCAACAGATTTTATTACGTCGCCGTAGTCAAGGTAGGGGTATTTTTCGCGGTCATAAGCCTGAGCGCCACCGAAGGCAAAGTAATTGAAGCCAAGAACCCCATCGGCAATATAGGTTTTTTCGTCCTGCTTTCGGCATACGGCACCCCAGTGAGGGTAGATGTCGTTATCCTTGCTCCAGGCTACAAATTCGTCGTAGTTCATAACTTTATCAAAGGTTATATATGCAACGTAGTAGTCGGTTTCGTCAAGCTCACTCAGTTTTCTCAGGGCGGATTCCTGATTGCCTGCGGCGCCTGCACCGCCGTGCCCCATAACTCCGCTGATATTATCAGGCGTAAACACATTCTGAGCAGGGAGCTTAAAAACCGAGTCGCTGAAAAGAGTAAGGGTGTTTTTATCTATTCTGCCGTAAACGTTGTTAATCTGTCCGTTTATGGTGAAACTCTGAAAAATTTCAACGTCGTATTTGCCGTAGCCTTTGTGGCTTGCATAGGCTTTGTTGCGGTAATATCCGGGGGTGAAAAGCTCGGTGTAAACCATAGTGTCAACAGACAGCCGGCTTGTGTTATTGCCTTCTTCGGTTGTGCCCACGATTTTTGTTGGGTCATAGTACATTGCATCAACAATGTTGGGCATAACTGTGCTTGCCACAATTACAAGGGCAAGGACGATTACACCAACCCCTACGCCAAGCTTTAAAAATGCTTTGCGGATAGATTTTTTAATCATTTTCTGAAAACGCTTTTCGTCAAAGTCGTTGTCGCTCTGTGCGATTTCTGCTTTAAGGCAGGAGTCCTCAAGCTCAGGAATTTCGTCATTTTCGAATAAAAATTCGCTTATGGCTTCCTGCTTTTCAATGTCAGCCTTAACTGCCTTTTTCTGCTCGTCAGAAAGCTGACCGTTTTTGTATAAATTCAAAAGCTCTTTATATGTCATAGCCGTGTACCTCCAAATATTTTTTTAGTTCTTTCTTACCTCTAAAGCTTAATACCCTTACATTTTCAGGGGTAAGGTGCAAAACCGCGGCAATCTCTTTTTGCGAAAGACCGCCGAAATACTGCAAAATAAGAACTTCCTTTTTAGACCCTCTTAGGCTTTGCAAAGCCTCAAAGCAAAGTCTTCTCCGTTCGTTTGCAATAATATGCTCTATGGGAGGCGGCTCCTGCGAAGGAGTTTCTCTTAACTTATCAATATCTACCTTGGGTTTTTCTTTTTTGACAAAATTAAGGTAAAGATTCCTCGCCACCATATAAAGCCACGCCCGCATATTTGTGTGGCTTTGAGGAAGTGAAAGAATGGCCTTTAAAAAGGTTTCCTGCACCAAATCCTCGGTAATTTCCCGATTACGGCAAAGGGAGTAAATGTAAAGATAAAGCTCCTTGTGATAAGTGTCATAAAGCTTTTTCAAAAGCTTACCGTCCATTTTACTCCCCCTTTCCTTTTTGAAGTACTTCCATTCATATAACAACTCAGTGTAAAAAATGTTACACCTTATTTTAACACAAAATAAAAGAGTTCCGAAAAATCGGAACTCTTTTTATACACCTATGGGTGATTATTTATTCATTGCATTATATACTGCAACTGCGCAAGCAACTGTAGCACCAACCATGGGGTTGTTACCCATACCGATAAGACCCATCATCTCAACGTGAGCAGGAACAGAAGAAGAACCTGCAAACTGAGCGTCGCCGTGCATTCTGCCCATTGTGTCTGTAAGACCATAGGAAGCAGGGCCTGCAGCCATATTATCGGGGTGAAGTGTACGGCCTGTGCCGCCGCCGCTTGCTACTGAGAAGTACTTAACGCCGTTTTCAATAGCCCACTTCTTGTAAGTACCTGCAACGGGGTGCTGGAAACGTGTGGGGTTAGTGGAGTTACCTGTGATGGAAACGCCTACGTTTTCAAACTGCATGATTGCAACGCCCTCACGAACGTCGTCTGCGCCGTAGCAACGAACTGCTGCTCTCTCGCCGTCTGAGAATGCTCTCTCCTCAACAATCTTGAGCTCGCCTGTGAAGTAGTCAAACTCTGTCTTTACATAAGTAAAGCCGTTGATTCTGGAGATAATGTAAGCGGCATCTTTACCAAGACCGTTAAGGATAACTCTGAGGGGTTCCTTTCTTGCCTTGTTAGCATTTCTTGCGATACCGATAGCACCTTCAGCAGCTGCGAAGGACTCGTGACCTGCGAGGAATGCAAAGCACTTTGTCTCGTCTCTGAGAAGCATTGCACCTAAGTTACCGTGGCCAAGACCAACGTTTCTCTGCTCTGCTACAGAGCCGGGGATACAGAAAGCCTCAAGGCCGATACCGATAGCCTCAGCAGCCTCTGCGGCTGTTTTTGTGCCCTTCTTAAGAGCAACTGCGCAACCAAGAGTATATGCCCAGGAAGCGTTCTCAAATGCGATAGGCTGAACACCCTTAACGATTTCGTCGGGGTCAAAGCCGTTATCAAGACAAAGCTGACGTGCTGCCTCTAAATCTGCAATACCGTACTCAGCAAGGCATTTGTTGATTTTAGGCATTCTTCTGTCCATACTTTCAAATGTTACTGCCATTTCTAAAATCCTCCTTGCTTATTCTTCACGGGGGTCAATGTACTTAGCGGCGCCGTCAAAACGACCGTACTGACCGATGTTATTTTTATAAGCCTCGTCGGGGCTCATACCGTGACGGATATCCTCCATCATCTTGCCGAGTTTTACGAACTGATAGCCGATAACCTCGTTGTTCTCGTCTAAAGCTGTCTTAAGAACATAGCCTTCTGCCATTTCCATGTAACGAACGCCCTTGTCCTTTGTAGAGAACATTGTACCAACCTGAGAACGTAAACCCTTGCCGAGGTCCTCAAGACCTGCGCCGATGGGAAGACCGTCCTCGGAGAAAGCTGTCTGAGTTCTGCCGTAAGCAAGCTGCTCAAAGATGTTTCTCATAGCGGTGTTGATAGCGTCACAAACAAGGTCTGTGTTAAGGCACTCTAAAAGAGTTTTGCCGGGAAGAATCTCAGCAGCCATAGCTGCGGAGTGAGTCATACCGGAGCATCCGAGAGTCTCAACGAGAGCCTCTTCAACAATACCGTCCTTAACGTTGAGTGTGAGCTTACATGTGCCCTGCTGAGGTGCACACCAGCCGATACCGTGAGAAAGACCGGAAATATCACTGATCTGATAAGATTTTACCCATTTGCCCTCTTCGGGAATAGGTGCAGGACCATGGTGGGGTCCCTTTGCAACTACGCACATTTTCTGTACTTCATGAGAATAATTCATTGTGTG
>JAFQVY010000019.1 GCA_017407755.1 Clostridia bacterium
ATATCGTTGTCACGACGGTAAACGTTTGCACGGGGGTTGTCCCATGAACGGAATACAGCCTCAACAGCACCCATAAGCTGCTCCTTGGGGTCTGTGGGGAACTCTTTACCAATCTTATTCTTGTACTCAGCCTTGAACTGGCCTGCAAGAGTCTGAAGGTCCTCAGCTGTAAGCTCGATATCCTGAGTTACACCCTTAGCTTCCTTCATTTCGTCGATAAGCTCCTCGAAGTACTTCTTACCAACCTCCATAACAACGTCGGAGTACATCTGGATAAATCTTCTGTAGCAGTCCCAAGCCCAACGAGCGTTGCCGGACTTAGTAGCCATAACGTTAACAACATCCTCGTTAAGACCGAGGTTAAGGATTGTGTCCATCATACCGGGCATAGATGCACGAGCACCGGAACGTACGGAAACGAGAAGGGGATTCTCAAGATCGCCGAACTTCTTGCCTGTGATCTCTTCCATCTTTACGATGTACTCCATGATCTGTGCCTGAATTTCGTCGTTAATCTTGCGACCGTCCTCGTAGTACTGTGTGCAAGCCTCTGTGGAAATTGTGAAACCCTGGGGAACGGGAAGACCGAGAGATGTCATCTCTGCAAGGTTAGCACCCTTACCGCCAAGAATTTCACGCATTGTTGCGTTACCCTCTGAGAAGAGGTAAACATACTTGTGGCTCATTTGAAAAACCTCCAATTAAATAATATGTGTAATAATAGGCAGCAGAAGTTAAAACTGCCTCGCATTTACGGCGGAACTTCCCCGCCTAACCATGCCTAAAAGTTATTATAACAAATAAAGTTTAAAAATGCCACATTTTTTTGAAACTATTTTGACAAAAAATGTAACCAATATTTGAAAATTAATCGTAACAATTTGTTTATCTATAACAAAAATCAAAAAAAGTGGGCAAAGCACCTTGAAAAATCTGATTTTTATGCGATAATGTTAATATCTGTTATTACGCTCAGCTTGTGCGAAGCGTTTTCCTTTAATATATTAAGACGAGGAGCTGTGTTTATGAGCAAATGTGCACTTATCCTTGCAGGCGGCGAAGGCAAAAGAATGAAAAGCCTTAAGCCAAAAACCCTTTGTGAGGTTCTCTCAAAACCTATGCTTCAGTGGGTTATTGATGCAGTCAAAGGTGCAGGTATTGATAAAATTTGTGTTATCAAAGGCTTTGCCAAAGAGTACATAGACGAATACCTCAAAACCCTGTCATATCCTGTTGAGACAGCTTATCAGGCAGAACGTCTGGGAACAGGTCACGCCGTTATGATGGCTAAGGACTTTTTAAAGGAAAACAAGGGCTCTGTTGTAATCTTAGGCGGTGACGCTCCTTTTATGGACGCCGACACTATCAAAAACGCTTACGACGAACACCTTAAAACCGATGCTCAGGCAACTGTTATTTCTGCCCTGATTGACGACCCTCAGGGGTATGGCAGAATTACAAGAGAAGCAGACGGCTCGCTTAAAGCAATAGTTGAGCAAAAGGACGCCGATGAAGAAACACTCCAGATAAAAGAAATCAACTCCGGCGGATATTGGTTTGATACAGAAGGCTTACTTTCTGTGCTTGACAGAATTACATCAGATAACAACGCCAAGGAATACTACCTGCCCGATGCTTTGAAGCTTCTTATTGCTGACGGCAAGCGTGTTTCCGTTTACGTTGCAGAAAATCCCGACACTGTTTTGGGTGCTAATGACCCTGAGCAGTTGAAGGGACTTGAAGAAATCGCCAAAGCCAAGGGCTACGGCGTATAAAATCAGCAAACTCTATTATTCTATATAAAGGGGACTTAAACGTATGAATTTTCACGGTAAGGACATTAAGATTTTCGCAGGTAACTCAAACCCCAGCGTTGCTCAGGGTATTGCAGGCTGCCTTGGTATTCCTCTGGGCAAAAGCAGCTGCACTAAATTCAGCGACGGTGAGATTTCCGTTTCTCTTCACGAATCTGTTCGTGGCAGTGAGTGCTTTGTAGTTCAGTCTACCTGCACACCTGTAAACGACAACCTTATGGAAATGCTTATTATGATTGACGCTTTAAAGCGTGCATCTGCCGCAAGCATTACCGCTGTTATGCCCTACTTCGGCTATGCCCGTCAGGATAGAAAAGCTAAGGCAAGAGATCCGATTTCAGCAAAGCTTTGTGCTGACCTTATTACTGCCGCAGGTGCTGACAGAGTTCTTACAATGGACCTTCACGCTAACCAGATTCAGGGCTTCTTCAACATTCCCGTTGACCACCTTTTCGGTGCTCCTATGCTTGCAAACCACATGAAGAAGAAAATCGGCAAAGACCCTGAGGGCTTTGTTGTTGTATCTCCTGACCTTGGTTCAGTTACACGTTCAAGAAACTTCGCCGCAAAAATCGGTTGCCCCCTTGCAATTATCGACAAGCGCAGACCTAAGGCTAACGTTTCCGAGGTTATGAACATCATCGGTGACATTGAGGGCAAGAAGGTAATCCTTGTTGACGATATGATTGACACAGCAGGTACACTTTGCAACGCTGCTCAGGCAGTTATCGACAACGGTGCTCTTGAGGTTTACGCTTGTGCTACACACGCTGTTCTTTCAGGCCCCGCCACAGAGAGAATCAAGAACTCTGTTATCAAGGAGCTTATCCTTCTTGACACTGTTCCCGTTCCTGAGGAAAATATGCTTGACAAGTACACTGTTCTTCCTGTTGCTCCTGTATTCGCAGAAGCTATTGAGAGAATTTTCGCTGACAAGCCTGTTTCTCCCCTCTTTGCTTAATTTAAAACCAAAATCAACGGCGGCTCGGACTTTGGTCTTTGCCGCCTTTATTTTCCTTGAAAGGGGATTTTTATGTTCTTAAAATCCAAGTTTTCCTCTTCAATCGAATATATTATTGTAGGTTTGGGAAACCCCGGCAAGCAATACGAAAATACCCGTCACAACTGCGGTTTTATGGCACTTGACCGCCTTGCAGAAAAAGAAAACTGCAAAATAAACAAAATCCGCTTTAAATCCACCACAGGCGAGTGTACTATTTCGGGTCATCGCTGTCTTCTGATGAAACCTTCAACATTTATGAATCTTTCGGGTCAGGCAGTAGTGGAGGCTATGAATTTCTACAAAATTCCCCCTGAAAATGTAGTTATAATGTTTGACGACATATCTCTTGACGTAGGCAGAATCCGAATCAGACGAAGCGGCTCTGACGGCGGTCAGAACGGTATGAAAAATATTATCTATTTAAGCGGAAGCGACAAATTCCCCAGAGTTAAAATCGGTATCGGCAAAAAGCCTCACCCCGACTACGACCTTAAAGACTGGGTGCTCTCACGTTTTTCAAAAGATGATATGAAAACCTTAAACCAGGTTTTTGACAATGCCGCCGAGTCCGCCGCATTAATTGTAGAAGGCAAAACCGATTTGGCTATGCAGAAATTTAACTGATGCTTTCAATAAATAATTTTAAGCTCGCAAATACCCCCTCAAAGGGTACTGCGAGCCGTTACCCTTTGGAGGAAATATGAATTTCATCTTCGATTTATTCAAAAATTTAAAGCCCTACAAAGCTTTAAGCTCTGCTCTTAACACCCCCTGTGCAGTTGGTGCAACGGGGCTTTCGGGCGTGCACAAGGCAAGCGTGATTTTTAGCCTTTGCAAAGAAAAAAGCTTGAAGGCTTTTTGTATATGTGCCGATGAGCGTGAGGCAAATACCCTTTGCGACGACCTTAACGCTATGGGTATGAAGGTGCTTTTTTATCCTTACCGCGATTTTACCTTTCAGAACGTAAGCGGTGTTTCCCACGACGACGAAAGAAAACGCCTCGGTGTACTTATGAGCTTACTCTCAGAGGAATGCGACGGTGTCATTACCTGTCCTGACGCCGCCGCTCAGTATACAATTCCTCCCTGTGCTTTGGCAGACGCCACCCTTAACATTCGTGTGGGCAAAGCTATTTCTACAGACGCCTGCACAAAGGCACTTACCCTTTTAGGCTACGAAAGATGCGATGCTTTAGAGGGCGAGGGTCAGTTTGCACTCAGAGGCGGAATTTTAGACTTCTTTCCGCCGGGCTTTGAAAATCCTGTGCGAGCAGAATTCTGGGGCGACGAAATCGACTCATTAAGTTACTTTGACATCATAACTCAGCGAAGAACAGAGTCAGTAGAGCACGTTACCCTTTGTCCTTCTTCTGAGGTTATCATAAGCGACAGAGAGGAGCTTGCGAAAAAAATCGAAAAGAAAGCCTCATATTTAAGAGCCGAATCCTCTAAAAAAGCAAAAGAGGTTCTTTACCTTGAAGCAGATGCCTTAAGGCAGGGACTTTATCTTTCAAACAAAGACAAGTTTATCCACTTGGTTTACGAGAAAACTGCAACACTTTTTGATTATATAGACGACTCATTCATAAGCTTTATTTCAGAGCACACTGCCGTTAAAGACAGAGTTGCAGGTACAGAGTTCCGCTTTTCTGAGGATATGCCCGAATATTTTGCCGAAGGTACTCTCTGCCGCGGCTTCGACAGTTACTTTATAAGCTGGCAGGACTCTATAGAAAAATTAAAGGAAAGCACCACGGTTTATCTTGACAACTTCCCCCACGGCTCTTACGAGCTTCCTTTAAAAGCTTTGGAAAACTTCAGTTTAAGACTTCTGCCGCCATTTAGCGGACAGGTTGCAACCTTGGTGTCTGACCTTGAATCAAGCGGCAGCGAAAATTATGCCACCGTGCTTTTATGCAGTACCAAAAAAGCTGCCGAAAACATTACCGAGCTTTTAAAAGAGCAGGGCAAAAAAGCAATCCTCTGGACAATGGGCGACACCTTGACCAAAGGCTATATTCACGTTAGCGAAGGCATACTTTCGGGAGGCTTTGAAATTAGTGAGGAAAGCTTTATGCTCTTTACTCAGAGCACCACTCAGGTTAAGCTTCAAAAAAAGCACAAGCTTCCCAAAGACGGTCAGGCGATTTACAGCCTCTCGGAGCTTTCTGTAGGCGATTACGTGGTACATACAATCCACGGTGTAGGCATTTTCGGCGGCATTACTAAGCTTGACTCCCACGGGATTGTCAAGGATTACATAAAAATTTCTTATGCAAAGGGTGACGTGCTTTATGTGCCTGTTACTCAGCTTGACTTAGTGGCAAAATACATCGGTCCCAAGGAAAACTCTGCCGTTAAGCTTAACCGCTTAGGCTCAGGAGATTTCCAAAAAACCAAAGCAAGAGTAAAAAAGGCAGTAAAGGATATGGCAAAAGAGCTCATTGCCCTTTACACAAAAAGAATGCAGGCACAGGGTCACGCTTTTTCAAGCGACACCGAGTGGCAAAGGGATTTTGAGGCTCGATTTGAATATGAAGAAACCCCCGACCAGTTAAGATGCAGTGATGAAATCAAGGGCGATATGGAAAGAACCGCCCCCATGGACAGACTTCTTTGCGGTGACGTTGGCTTTGGCAAAACCGAGGTTGCCCTTCGTGCCGCTTTCAAGTGTGTTTCTGACTCTAAGCAATGTGCACTTCTTTGCCCGACAACAATACTTGCGTGGCAGCATTTTCAGACTATCTCAAAGCGTTTTGAGGGTTACCCCATAAGAATACAGCTTCTTTCGCGTTTTAGAAGCAAAGAGCAACAAACAGAAATTTTAAAACAGCTTAAGCGTGGCGAAATCGACCTTGTTGTAGGCACTCACCGCCTTGTGCAAAAGGACGTTGAATTCCGAGACTTAGGACTTGTAATTATAGACGAGGAGCAACGCTTTGGTGTTGCACAAAAAGAAAGGCTTAAAGAGGCTTATCCAAATGTTGACGTCCTTACTCTTTCTGCAACTCCTATCCCCCGCACACTTAATATGGCAATGAGCGGTATCCGCGATATGTCGGTTTTAGAAGAAGCTCCCCAAAACCGCTACCCTGTTCAGACCTATGTTTTGGAGCACGAGCAGGCAATTATAAACGAGGCTATCCGCCGAGAGCTTCGCCGCGGCGGTCAGGTGTTTTACCTTCACAACAATGTTGAGTCAATTGAGGCAAAAGCCGCACGGCTTTCTTCCCAGATTCCCGAAGCTTCAATCGGCGTAGGTCACGGCAAAATGAGCGAGCAACAGCTTTCCAAAGTATGGGGAGATATGCTGGAGCAGAAAATCGACGTTTTAGTCTGCACCACTATTATTGAAACAGGCGTTGACATTTCTAACGCCAACACCTTGATTATTGAAAACGCCGACCGTTTCGGACTTTCTCAGCTTCATCAGCTGAGAGGGCGAATCGGCAGGTCTAACAGGCGTGCCTATGCCTACCTTACATTTACAAAAGCCAAGGTGCTCTCAGAAATTTCTCAGAAGCGTCTTACTGCTATCCGTGAATTTACGGAGTTCGGCTCAGGCTTTAAGATTGCTATGCGAGACTTGGAATTAAGAGGTGCAGGCAACATATTGGGAGCTCAGCAACACGGCCACATGGAAGACGTAGGATATGATATGTACCTAAAGCTTTTAGGCGATGCAGTTAAAGAAGAAAAAGGCGAGCTTCCCACAACCCGCGAGGACAAGGACTGCCTTGTGGATATTTCCCTTGCGGCGCATATTCCCGAAAGCTACATCGAAAGCCTTACTCTGCGCCTTGACGTGTATAAGCTTATTGCCGACATAAACACCAAAGAAGATGCGACGGACGTTATCGACGAGCTTATTGACCGCTTCGGCGATGTTCCAAAGTCGGTTATGGGTCTTATTGAAATTGCTTTAATCAGAAACAAAGCCGCCGATATGGGCATTTATGAAATTAAGCAAAACGACACAAGCGTACTGCTTTATGTAAAAGACATAAAAAGTCCCGAAATTATAAATCTTATCTGCGAGCAAAAAGGAAACGCCCTCTTAAGTGCAGGGTCTAAGCCCTATGTTGCGGTTAAGCTTAAAAGCAAAACCGACCCCTTAAGTGCTCTCAGAGGCGTTTTTAAAACCGGACTTTTCTGACGGTTTGCTGAAAATTCTGTTTATTTTCTTATTTATATTGAATTTTTCTGTCGGTTTGTGTATAATTTAGTGTGATTTATTTTAAAAGTAACGAAAGGGGTTTTCCCGATGAATAACTTTAAAAGAATATGTGCTTTACTGTTGGCACTGATTATGGTTATGGGGCTTTCTGCCTGTAGCAGAAAACCAAGCTGGAGCTATAAAACCGACACTGCAAGCTACGCCGAGGGTGTATATATTTACTCGCTTTTCTCAGCTTATAATGAAGCTTACAGCATCCTCCAGTCAAAGTTAGGCGACAAATTCGATTCTACTTCCACTATTCTTGACATCGCCTCTACCTTTGATGAAACAGGCGAAGAAGTGCTTTGTGAAGATTGGATTAAAAGTCAGGCTGACATTATTACAAAAAACCTTGCAGCTATAGATGAAAAGATTGCCGAGTATGGCATTACCCTTGACAAAACTCAGGTTGAAAGTGCCCGCGAGCTTGCAAAAGAGGACTGGTACTTAGGTCCTTACTATGAATACTACGTTGCCTCAGGATATGAAGCGACCTCTTATGAGGATATGCTTTCCCCCTACGGCGTTTCCTTTGACAGCTTCTTCACCTCATCTTACCTGGCAAGCGTAAAGCAAAGTGCTATTTTTGACCACCTTTACGGCAAGGGCGGCGAAGAGGAAGTAAGCGACGAGGCAATCACAGAATATTTCACCGACAATTACACAAGCTATGCTTACTTTGTGGTTAACCTTTATGAAACTTCAATCGACAGCGAAACAAACCAGCAGGTTTACCATCCGTATTCTGACGAACTTATAAAAGAAACCGAAAATGACCTTGAGTCCTATGCAAAGCTTATTAACTCAGGCACACCTTACTCTGAGGTTATGTACAGATATATGAAGGCACACAACCTGTCAGATGACCCCAGTGTTAAAAATATCGAAAACCTTGAAGCCTCCTCTTTAGGTGAAGATGTTTTAGATGCACTTAACACCCTTAAAGAGGGCAATGCAACCTACCTTAAGGTAGGAAGCGGCGACACTTCGGTTATGTACTTTATTTCAAAGTTTGATATCGAAAGCGAAGCAAACGACTACTTAAGTAAAGACGGCAACCGCCACACAATTCTTCAGGCACTTAAATCTGAGGACTTCGGCAACTACCTTAACGACATAACCGAAAGCGTAGAGGTTGACGTTAACGAAAAAATTATCGAAAAATACAACCCCGCTATGTTTGAAAACCTTTAATTTTTCAGGGAGGTAATAATATGAAAAAAAGGCTGATTATTTCTGTTCTTTTACTGCTTATTTTCTGTGCCTTGCCTTTAACGGCTTTTGCAGAAACATTTCCAATGGAAGACATCACTCCCACTGAGGACGTTATAGCAACTGAAGATCCTTTTTACACAGAAGTGCCCATAGACACAGGCGCTTACACAGACCCCTACTATCCCACTGACCCTATTGATACCGGAGTTGTTGACACTACTCCCACAGATTACACCGAGCCTGCAACAGGCGAAACAACTTTCCCTGAAGAAACCACTGCCCCTGTTACAGAGGTTCACACAAATCCCCCTGCACCAACCGAGCCTGACGAAAACTCCACTTACTCTGACTATGTAAGTCCCGACCCTGTTTATACTCCTGCTGACCAGGATTTTCAGGAAAACGACTGGCAGGAAATCAAGCTCGACCTTAAAGCTGACCCCGTAGCAGGCAAGCAAAGCTTTGAAGGTATTCAGAAGAACAACTCAAGAGGCAACGACAGTATCGCAGGCTTCCTTATTGCAGGTATAATTCTTATTTTCCTTTCTATTGCAGGCTTTACTTTTGTATTCATTTATAACCCTTACAAAAAGAAAAAAGCCCCCGCTAAGGCAGGCGCAAGATACGCCCAACCTCAGAAGCAGCAAAGAAACACACGCCCTCAGCAACCAAACCGCCGCACCTATAATCCCGACGATTACAACGACGGCTTCTGATAAAAACTACTCCCGAAGTTAAAACTTCGGGAGTTTCTTTTTAATATTCAAGTCCTGCAATAAATTTCTGAATTGCCGTGGCATCTCTTATGTTTACCTTACCGTCACCGTTAAAGTCAGAAGCTTCAAGTTCAAGCTCAGGTATACTGTGCTCGCTCATCTCATAGCCTGCCAGTCGCTTCTGAATTCTCGTTGCATCTTTTATGGTGATTTTGTTGTCATAGTCCACATTGCCGATAAGGAGATAATGTCCTGTTGTGGGGTAGTCAATCATTTCTAAAAATCTTTCAATGTTGTCGGGATAAGCCTCAAAGGCATCTTCCAAATTATAAACCTTATCCTCGCTTGTGGCGTATACAAAATAGCCAAGGTCGTAGGGTGCATAGGTTTTCTCGTTTGCTACAGCGTAATTACCAATTCGCTTTACACAAGGTGTCTCGTCAATGGTGCTTTCTGCCGCAAGCACCATTACAAAATCAGGGGTTGCTTCGTTAGTATGACGAATTGAAGGACTGATTTGTCTGTATAAATGCTGCCAGCTTTCACCCATAATGTCAATATCAAGAAGCTCTAAAATCCTCTTGCCCCACTGACCGTAAATGGAAGTTCCGCCGGTAAGCTTTACAACCTCATCAAGTTCGGTTATAAGCCCCTGAGTATATGCTTCGTAAAGAGTGTAAACCTTGCCCTCAGGACTTAAAGCATAAATAGCTACCGAGTTGTTTTCGCCAATTCCGTAGGGAGCACCGCTTGTAAAATAGTAATCGCCAATTTGCTCCTGAGCTATTATTGCAGGATACATATAGTGGCTGAAATAAGCGTGGAAAATCTCATAATCCCCGACACTTCCTAAAGGCTCACAGTAAATACTTTCGCCCTCCTGAGGATTATAGCCGTATCTGTCGCCAAAGGCGTAAAGGCACTTGTGCATAAGGGATAAATCTACGTCCTCATTAATTCTGTGATATTCAAAATTACTTATACCGTGGCTAAGAGAAACGCCCATTATCAAATCTTCATTCAAAGCTTCTTCAAGGGTATAAATCTCATCGTTTGTGCTTACATAAATGCCTAAATCATAGGGCGAAAAAGTAGCACTTCTGTGGTAGCAGTAATTGTCGATAATCACGTTACAAGACATATTAAGGGGTTCTTCCCAGCTTGTGGCGGCAAACAACACCGTGCCGTCGTGGTACTTATCCGTTTTTTCAATCATTACCTGAGCATTATAGGAAGGCTTTCCAAGCTTTTGAACACAGTAGTCGTAAAAATCTTCCTTAAGCTCTGCTTTATAATCGTTTTTGGTGCCGTCGTTAAAAACCAAGGTACCGTAGTAACCTACGGCAAAAGAAAAGGTGTAGATGTAACCGTAGCCGTCTACGTATTCTCTATTAAGCTTTACACCGGGGTAGGTCATACTGTCTTCATAATCCTCCGACCTGCCTCCTGTAGCATACACATAAACATTATCCCAATACTCCGTATTTTTAAAGCCGTAGGTTTCAACACCCGGCTCTCCATCTTTGGAAGGGATAAAAAAGTAATCTGTGCTTTCTTCGGCGTTTACAAAAAGTGCCGACATTCCCGTTAAAAGCGTTAACGCTAAAATAAAAGATAAAACTTTTTTCATACAAATTCTCCTTTCAAGACCTTTGTACTTATTAGACGTGAAAGCTTTACTTTTCTCACACCAAAATTATACCATTTTTTTAGAAATTCAAACAATTCGTATAAATACCCAAAAAACTTAAATTTGTTTTGTTCAATTTCACAGACAAAAGGCGGCTTCAAACGAAACCGCCTTTTCGCTATTTTATCATAACAACCTTATACTGCACGCCGTTTTCGTTAAGACTGCCGCTTACGGTAAAGCCTTTCCCCGAAGCCGAAACGCTGAGCCCTACGCTGGCACCAAGCCCTACATAGCCCATAGCTGAATATCCGCCTGAAAGCACCTTACCGCTTGCAAAAACCGCAATATAGCGAAAGCTTTCGGTAAGAGTAACGGTTTTTGACGCTTCGCCCGTACCCGTGTAAATATAGGTCATAAGCAAATCCTTAAGGTATCTCTTTTCCTCGGCCGTAACGTGGATAGCCGAGTTATTGACGTGATTTCCAATAGCCGTATCTATAGCTAAATTATCGCTGTTAAAATCATTTCTCATGGGTCGGTCGGTTTCTACCCACTGATTAAGTTTTAAATTAGTCGTTTTATTTGTTGATGGCATAGTTTACTCCTTTCACACAAGATAATCTATTTTTTCCCAAGTATAGCCTTTGCTGTCGATACTTAAAAAGGTGTTGTTATGTGCATCGGACTCAGACCAGTCAAAGCCCCAAAAAACCACGTCCCAATTCAGGTGAGCAGGCAAAAGCACCTTAGCCTGTGACAAAATCCACTCACGCTCAGGCAATGAGTAAACGTCCTCTGTAAGATTAAGCACAAGCCTTTGCTCCTTGGGGTATTCCTCAACTCTACCCTCAACGCCCATAAGCTTCATAAGCCTCTCAAAGCCTTTGAGGGTAAAGTCGCCTGCACCAAAGCTTAGTCTTTCAGTAAGCATCTCACGTCGCTTTTCAAGTGGCAAATCCTCTCGCACATTGCCAACTAATCGCTCTGTGTTTTCAATGCCGAAATCCTCTGCGGTTTCTATAAAGGCTTCTTTCAGAAGGGTGTCAAGCGTGTCTCTTAAACTGTCAAGCCCCACTGCAAAAGCTGCCAGCTCAGCGTAAACAATACTGCCCTTATTAAGATTATAAACTCCTAAGGGACTGAGCTTATTTATCATTGATTCAAGGCTTCTCATTCGCTACCTCTTATAATAGAAATGGTTCCGGGTACCGGAAACAATGTTTTCTCAGCTTCAAAATCCCCGTTAAGCCCTGCCACAAAATTAAAGGCTTTAACACCCGGCGTATGGTACACAATTTCAGACACCTGACACAAGCGTACCCCTGCACCTACACCTCGGTGCGCAATAAAATCCGAAATGTTTTTTCGGCATCTGTCTTTAACATCGTCAAAACCGTATCCCTCTTGCAGAATAACTTCAAGGTACAAATCAACAGGAGAAGGCTGTGCCTTTTTTACAAGGACGTCAACATTAACCTCTCGCTCTTTGGAAAGCAAGCTCTGCACCGAGGTAAGAGTTTCGTCGGAAACAACACTGCCATCCCCTGCTATGTAAACGTCTACGGTGCCACTGCCTCTGCCAAGAGCGACTGCAGATGCAGAACTTACTCCGTTTACTCCCTCAGCTAATGCTTCATAATAGGCACAGTTAGTTGAATTGGCAGGAAATCTTATGCTGTTCTGAATTCTTTCTCTCAGACTTTCGTCGCTTTCAGCATCACATCCGCCTGTAAATGCTTCGCTGTTTTCAACCAAGTCAATACCTGCGGGGGGAGTTATCATCACCGAGATTTTCCCCTTAAGCACGTTGTATTCTCTGCCTGTGCCAATGCTTTTTGCACTTACGGTAACCGAAAGCTCACCTGCAAAAAGCACAGCATCCTTAGTAGTTTCAAATCTTAACAGCGAGCCGAATGTAGCCACAATAGTGCCCTTGGGGATACTTACGTTTTCTGAAAGTGCTTCACTTACCGAGAAAGTAACCTCGCCAAAAGCAGGCGTTGCCTCACGCCTTAAGAGTCCTCGCTCTTTAGCGTGCATATCAAGATATTCCCCCTGTGCAGTAGAGACAAACATCTGTCTTTTAAGCCACATCAGATTCACTGCACTTGAGTAAATTTCACCGGCAACAACCCTTAGTCTTATGCCGATGTCAGAGTTTTCAAAGGGAGTTATACCTGAAAGCTCCGTATATTTATCTGTCATACTTTGTAAAATGTCATCATAGCTCTGCATTTATAGTCACCTGCGCCCTTCTTGTTTCATTAATGCCCCTGAGTAAAAGCCACACAAGCAGCTTTCCTCCAGCGACTTTTTCAATTTTTTCAACCTCGGCATCAAAGTCTTCTGTATCCGCAAGGGTTTCTCTGATAAGCATAGTAGCGGTTTTTTCGTTATCTGCCAAGTAAAGCTCTGTACCCAAATCCTTGTTATATATAAAACTGCCCTTTTTGATTTTTGCACAAAGCACCGTGCGGGCAAGCAGTGCATCAATACCCTTTGCGAAAATATAATTACCGTTTTCAGCAACGGCTATATCTCCGTCTGAAATCAAAATATCCGTCAAAGGCTCACCTGCTTTCCGTTAATAAGCACCGAGCCGTCATTTTTAAGCACAATGCTGGCACCACCCTGAGAGTAAAGCATAAGCTCGCCGCGGCTAAGCTTTAAAGGCACCTGTGACACCACACCTACACAAGCCTCTCCGCCGTCAAAGGGCACAATAACCGCACCCTCGCCTACAGGAGGCACGTAGGCTATGCCGTAAGGTGCCACCACCGCCACGTCTCTGTGCTGGGTCGAGGCATCCACCTGTACGCTTTTTACGCTTGACGCCGTAATACTGCCCTTGGTAGCAGGACTTACCGACTTTTCTTTATTTAAAAATGATGTTAGCCACAAAACTATTTCTCCTTTCGCTTAAGTGTAAGCTTTGTATACTCGCCGTCTTTGCCAAAATAGTATTTTAAAGCCGAAACATAAAGCTCTTCTTCAATACTTTCTACCTTTGCCGTTTTGCCTAAAGCATCGCCTAAACAGCCTCTGCAAACCGCCTCGGCATAAAAGCTTTTTGCCTTTGCCTGAGATAAAATTTTGTCGGCATCTTCCACTGAAGACGAGCTCGTTGAGCTTGCATTCAGATATCTTATTTTGTTTATACCCTCATTTTCGGCATCATTATCGGCAATAAAGCTTATGTATCCTTCGCCTTCTTTAAGCTTCAGATACACCCTTGATACCCTTGAATGTCTTAAATTATAGGTTTTAAGGCTTTCCAAAAGAATACCCTCGCCGCCTAAAATAAGCTTATCTGTATTCTCTTTACCGCTAATATAAAGCGCTTTGCCCTCACATCTTGGAAAGGCACCATAAACTTTTTCTGCAAACCTTTTTATAACAGAAAAGCAGGACACACCCTTGCCAACGGTAAAGCGTCCGTTAAACTCTTTGTTTTCGCCTCTAAGCTCAAAACCAAAGGGCTTTGCATAGCGATTAAAAACATCCTGTGCCGAAGGGTTGAGAAAGCTCATTGGATATGCTTCGCTGTCTATAAGAAGCGAAGCAGAGCTGCGTGCCACAAGCTGAGTAACAAAGCTTTTTCCAAAGCTTTCTATCTGCTCGTCAACCTCAGCCTCAAAAACAAGGCTTTCACCTTTTAAAACCTCAATCTGCTTCAAAAGAGGAAACCCTGTGCCCGAAAGCGTAAGCTCCACGCTATCCGCCGGTGCATCTTCTTCTGCTTTTAAAGTAAGGCTCAGGGGTATTCCCAGATGCAGTTTTTCACCCTTTATGTCAATTGCATTTATAGTCAGCATATTCTGATCTCCCAACCCGCTTCAAGCTCATCTGTGCGGCGAACAAAGGGATTTAAGTCTACTAAATTTTCAACTTTTACACCGTATGCATAGGCAATATCAAAAAGAGTTTCACCCTTTGATACCTTGTGGGTTTTTACAAAAGCTTTTGCCGCTTTAGAGTCTGCCTCAACAAATGTAAAGCTGTAGCATATTTTGTCAGGTGTTACATCCGCAAGAACTGACAAAGAGGTAAAAAAAGCCTCCATAGGCTTTATCTCAGGCAACGAAAGTATCCCCTTGCCGCCTTGTGACTGCAAAGCATAAAGCTTTGCATACTGCTCTAAGCAGTCTTTGCCTTTTATTTCTCCCTTACCTTTGATAATTCTGCATTTCTTGCCCAGACTTTCAAGCTTTTCACCGCTATAAGGCAAGATATAGTTAACGGTATTCTGCTGGCTTAAAACCTCAATAGAAAGAGGATTGCACCAAAAAGTAAAACCCTTGTATCTCATTAAAGCAAGCTTCATACTACCACTCCTTAATTTTCAAAATCTGCCGAGTACCGCCTGCTGTCACGCTGAAGCTCCAGACTAAGATTTTCCGCAAAGGTTTCTTCCAAAATTTCGTTATTCATAACATACCTCTTTCGCTTTTATTTCATAAGAAAACCTGAGATTTCCCCATTTGCTCAATTCACGCGTTACGTGGCTTACTTTGCACTCTTTGTAAATTTCTTTTGAATTTTCAAAGCAAAGCTTAAGGGTAAATGTGTCCGAAAGCTTTAAAGCGGTACGTGTCTGAAGCTTTATGAAAAATCCATTTTTCCCTGTATTTTCATAAGAATATCCGTTTAAAAGCGAAGGGCATTTCTCTAAAAGCTCTTCGCTTTCTATTTCAAATGAAACAACATTCTTAACTAAAGCGTCATCTATATAAACACTGCACGCCGTATCCGCTACGCTTATATCTTCGACCGTAACCTTAATATCGCAAAAAAGAGAAGCGTTTGTTTCGTTGTACTGAGGCTCCTGTATCTCAATACTGCTGACACTCAGGTTTTCTCTGATTGCCTCTGAAATCCACAACGCTACCTCAGAAACCCGCTTGCCCCCTGCCCCAAAAGGGGCAAGAAGGCAAAGCTTAAACTCTGTGCTTATTTCAGGCTCAGAGCCTTCATAATTTTTAAGATATTTTGATTTACCCAAACCTATGGATAAAGTAAAGGAGCAGACAGGGTTCTGGGATATTTCGCGTTTATTTGAATATATACATACAACTGACGAAAGCTCAGCCTTAGACTTAACCGCAGCGGCTATGTCTTTCATAACAATATCAGGCTTCATAAAAATCCTCCTCTGAAGGTTCATTATAGGGCGTAAGCACCGCCCAAGTGTAAAGTGCCTTTGATTTTATACTTACAGTTTCACTGCGTTTTAAAATATACCTTTTACCTCCGCCTTCAATAAAAGCGTCGCCAAGAACCGGAAGGTTTATTTCAGGGGGGCAAATAAGCAGATAATGACCTCCGTCAAAAAATCCGTCGGGCAGTTGTTTTCCGCCTAAGTAGAGTTTATTTTTATAAAGCAAAGGCTCTATAATGCCCTTAACAAAAAACCTTCCCTTCAAAGCGTTAACGGTTATACTTTCACCGTACCTTTTAAGCTCGTTAGAAACATTTCTGTAAATGCTCAAGCCTTTACCCTCCCAAAATAAAAGGAAGAATCCTTAAGCACATCAGAAAGAGCCGCACATTCAGCCTCAAAAAGTCTTTTGGCTGCTTCAAGCTTTTTGTCATTTGCAGTAAATTTAACTTCGCCTGCCTGAAAACTCTCAGCCTCACAAACAGATGTGTAAAGGCAATACTTATAAAACGCCAAAGCAGCTGCTGCGTATGAAAGCCTTAGACGCCTGTCTTCGCTCAAGGTGTTTTCAGTCACCTTCAGCTTAGCTCTTATATCCTCAATAGCCTCTTTGCAAAGTTCCCCGTAACGGCTTAAGTCTTCGCCGTCAAGCTCACTTAAAAGCTTAAAGCGTCTTAAACAATCGTAAAAACTCAAGCTCTGTCACCTCTTAGTATGTAAGCTTCTTTGCGGCGTCCTTATAAATCTTTGCAAAACCTGCAACAGATGTAATTGCGGCACGCTCAAGCTGACGGTCAATAAGCTTGTCGTAATCTGTTACTACGTCGCCTGCAACCACCATTTCAAGTGCACAGTTCTTGTCCATACCGATAATAAGGTCTGAGTCAATTGCCTGTGTGTGAATAAGATTTGCACCTAAGGGTGTAACCATTTTGCCTGTGCCGTGGAAAGTCTGACCTGCATTAGCATCCTTAAGCTCATTAGCTTCCAAAAGCTTCTGCATTGCACCTGTGGGAGCTAAAATTGTATTAAGCTCGTAAGGAGTAAGACCTGCCCAAAGAGACACAAGGTCACTGTAGGTAAGCTTACCGGCTTGTGCAGATACAATACCCTCACAAGGATTATTGTTGCCGTCGCCGTTTAAAAGCACGTCAACAGCATCCTTAAGCTGAGCACGGGCAATGTAAGCACCAATCTGCTTTAAGGTTACCGTAAAAAGGTCAAGACGCTGAAAACGTAATGCCTCGTAGGAAGAAACAAGCATTCTGCCGCGTTTCTTAAGCTTTACAAGGTTTTCCTGAGTACTTACCTTGGTTTCGGGGATATATGAGCCCTCGTTTACCACGAGAAGGCTCTTGTCCTGTTCAGAAGGAGTGGAAGTGATGCTTCTGTAATCCATACCTGAAATCTTTGTTTTTGCGGCAATAATGCTTGAGAGCACGTCTGCCTCGGCAATACCCTGACGTACAGCTCTGCTTACATACTCAGGGAAAAGTGCGGCAGAGTCAGTTGTCTGGAAGAATTTTTCAACCTTATCGGAAGCCGCACCGCTTACCTTAATATCAAAACGCTTAAGCTGACGTGAAAAAGCATCTAAGCCCTCAAGCTCTGTGCCGACGTAATTTACAGAAGGGTCCAGCTCCTCTAAAACCTCAGTCATACTTTTGCCAAGGTTTGAGTACATACCCTTTTCTAAAGAAATATTTTCATAAAATGCCATATTCATATACCTCCAAAATTAAAGAATAACGCCGATTGAATCGGTATCTGTTGACACTACAAGGCATTCCCTGCCCTGAGCATCAAACTGAACGCTTTTGTCAGAAGCCGCAGAAAAAGTCTGGTAGCCTACGTTAACTGCACCCTCAACAGGGATTTCGGCATAGCCCTTAATCTGCACTGCCGCATAACCCTCTCGCACGTTTACACAAACGCCAACAACCTTGTCGCCCTCAGTACAGGCACCGACGGTGTTGTCGTCAATAAGCTTTACAAGTGTGCCCTTTTCAACAGTAGAGTCTGCTTCAAAGGTCACTGTATTTTCACAAAATCCGTTAAATCCGATGTTCATAATTACCTCCGTTAAATTGTAAATTCATTGTTTTTAGAAGCCTTGCTTCTTTCTTTTTTGCCGCTGTAAAGCTGAGGCTTTAAAGGGAGCACGCCCTCAGCCTTTTTTGCATAGGCCGAAATAAACTCCTTAAGCTGAGCTGTGTCAAGTGAAGACATAGCCGCCTTTACTGTGCTTTCTGAAATCATAGGCTCAGTAAGTGCCATAAGTCTTGTAAACTCGGCTTCTAAGCTTAATCTGTATTCTCTGCCGGCCTTGGCATTTTTCTCAAGCTCCTTGATATAGTCAAAAAGCTTCGCACATTCAGCCTTTGTAAAAGCAACCTCGCTTCTTTTTTCAAGGCTTTTCATTATACCTTCCACAGTTTTTTCATTCCTTTTGTCAAGCTTTTTAAAAGACTTTGTAACCCCTGCCTCACGCTGAGCAGGTACCGCCACAAAGCTCCATTCGTAAGCATCATAAGGGCTCATAAGCTCTGCATAGCAAAGCTTGTCGCCATAGATTTTGCCCTTTGTGTGATTGCAACCAACATCCGAGTAAGCCTTACCGCACACTGAGCAAACGCTCTCAGAAACGGCACAGCCTACGCTTACCTCTTTTCTTATACCGCTGTCAATAGAAATAATAGTCTCTCTGTTTCCCTCGGTATTGGGAATATAGGCTTTTGCAGTAAGCCTGAAATAGTCATCCCCCGTCAGGGTTTTCTTACCCTCAACCGCCTCTACCTTACACATAAAAATTCGCGCGGTCTGGTTTTTGCTTTTGCTTTCGTGGTCAACAATACCTGTTTTACCTACAAAAAGCTTTTCAAGCTCAAACAGAGATTCCACCGTAAAACGCTCAAAGTCCCTGTCAACGTCGTTGTCGCAAAGGGTAAGAGAAAAAACATAAACCTCATCGGCAGTAAAAGGGCGTCTTGTATATTTGTTTATAAGCTCAAGCTCTTCTGCAGTCGGCTTTGAATTGGAAATTTTAGTATCTTCTGTCAATTTTTCGCCTCCAGTTCTTTTTCAAGGCACATCGCCTCGGCGTTAATCTTTCTCGCATTAGCAAGCTCCACCTCGTCCATAAGGCTTATGTTGCTCCAGTTAACCTCAAAGGGCGAAAGAATTCCCATAAGCCTTAAATGCATAGAACAAATCCTTTTAATAACAGGTGTCAGAACACTTCTGAAATATTCAAGCTCGCTTGTTAAAATATCTGCCTGCACGCTGCTCATTCGCTCTGTGCTTGACCAGGAAAGTCCCAGCAAAAAGGGCGGAATCGAGAGTTTTGACACAATCTGCTCTAAGATGTGCTTAATGGGAATATCGCACTCCAGCTCCTGATTATCAGCACCTATAACCTTAATTCCCACATCACCCACACAAACAAAATCGTAAACTCCGCTTTTGTCGCGCATAGCCTTGCTCCATTCAGCAGCTATGGCTTTTGCACGCTCCTGAGGGTTAGCAATGTCCCCCTCAGAAGGCTTATAGGTAACTGCATAACGGATATTGCCGATACGGTCAAAGTTTTTGCCGATAGAACCTAAAATCTTAAGCAAAATTGAGCTTACAAAAGGCAGTCCTCTTAAAATGGGCGTACCCTGAAGCGAGCCTGCCTCAGGAGAAAGCAAGGTAACCGAAAGAAGCTGCTGAAAAGGAAGCTCAATATTTTCTCCAACGCTCTTTTTAAACACCTTAACCTCCAAAGGGGAGTCGCCCTCTTTAAGCTCAATGTCTTCAACGTTTGCATTATAAAGAGCGTAAACGCCTTTAGCGTCGGCATAGGGTATCATTTCACCTACAGCCTCGCCAAAGGTCAGCAAATCCTCAAGATAAGTCCACACAAAATTTTTAAGTCCAAAAGCTGTTGCGCCCACCTTAACGTTTTCTGAAAAATCCCTCAACACCTTTTCGCACTCAGGGTCAGCAGAGCTAAGCTCAAACTCGCCCACAAGACGGACAATCTTGTTAATTGCCGCATCTATAATGGGCACTGCTTCCCTTAAAGCTCTGTACATTTCTCTTTCGGCAAAGGCAGTCTGCCTGTTTAAAACCGAGAAAGGATGTGCCGTATAGCTGCCGCTTTGTGCTGTTTGCACCGCGGCATACTGTGCCTTATTTTTCTTAGAAAATAATCTCACAGCCTGTCCTCCTGTCAGCGGCAAGTGCAACAAACGAGTCGCCGCCGCTATTTAAAATAGTTGTGACAAAATATCTTATGTCGTCCATAGCGTGGTCGTTTTCCTTAACGGGTACGTCATCACCGCTTAAAGCCCAGCGGTAAAGCGAAAACTCCCTTACCGAATTTTCGCAGTTTTTACATATTCTTACCCTGCCTTCTTTAAGTGCTGAGGACACCTGCCTTACTCCGTCAGTAACCGAGTTTTTGGCAGGAATTACAGAATACTCACCTTTTCTCTTAATAAGCTCAATAAAGCTTGCCGCCGACGGGTCAACTACCACACACTTTACCCGTCTTGCGCCTATGAGCTTTTTAAGTGCCTCGTAGTGCTCCTCGTCTGTACGCTGAGCACCCTCAAGGCGTGAACTGTAATAATACTCGTCAATTCTATACCACACCCCCTCCTTTTTGCCCCAAAGCCCGAAGGAAGCAGGATTAACCGTGCCATAGTCACAGCTGACACAGTAATCCTCAAAAGGAGGCTGAGGTTTATCCCAAAAGGCATCCTCACTTGCCATAAAGGGATAAACTGCACCTTCAAGCTCTACCCATTCGCCTTTAATGAACCGCCTGTAAAAGGTGCCCGTATAAAGACGCTTGTACCTCTCAACGGTTTCTTTGCTCAGAGAGGGATTGTCCTTCATAGTAAAATGCAGGTACAAAGCGTTTTTTTGCTCACACTTTTTAATCCACTCCTGATAAAACCAGTGGGCAGGGTATTCGGGGTTGCAATTGAACCAGAATTTGGAGCCGGAAACCGAGCACCTTGCCAGAGCCTGCTCAACAAATGACCGCGGCATCAGGGCAACCTCATCAAGCAACACCCCGCTTAGGGTCATACCCTGAATAAGTGAAGCGGAGGCTTCATCCTTACCGCCGAAAAGGTAAAAGCGGTTAACCCTTGTGCCGTAAGAAATCAGCAAAAGATTTGAGGAAATCTTCTGCTCCACCTCAAAACCCAGACCTTTCAGTACCGATAGTATAGGACTCACAACATTTCGCCTTGCTGAGCGTATCGTCTTTGAGCATATAGCAAAAGCAGCATCAGAAAATCGGTAAAACGCCCATGCAATAAATGAAATTCCCATCGCAAAGGTTTTGCCCGACCTGACTGCTCCGTCGCATATAACTGCATCACGACTCTTTTCCTTCGAGTCCTCACACCACCAGCTCATTACCTTGAGCTGTTTTTCTGACAATGCTTCAATACTCATCTTTTTTCCTGCTCTTTTTCTTCAAGCATTCGTGCACTGTGGCAAATAGCCTCATAAAGCGAAGCCGCCCCGTCTGCCTCAATGCCCTCGCTGAGTTTTTCAAGAGCCTTCATGCGGTCAAAGAATTTTATCTCCATAGAGCCGTCTTTGGGTCTTTTAATCTCTGACACCGAGTATAGGTCCATTTTCCTCAGATGTTCGGGGGTAGGATTTTCCATATAAAGCAAGGAAACCGCGTCGGCAATACTGCCAAATGCAAGCCTCTGATATCCCACCGCCGCCATTTTTGACATAGCTTTTCTCTGCAAAGAGCAAAGCCTGCCAATTTCGTCGGCAATGTCTGCTCTTGATAAAAGCTCGTTTCCAAGCTTTGCAAAATCCCCTGTAAAACCCGCCTTTTCTGCCGATGCGGCAGAATCAGCAAGGCTTAAATAGAGCCTGCAAAATTCTTTTTCCTTTGATGAAAGACCTTTCTTTTTCATCTGACTCCTCCTTTCTGTTTCACCTATACCCCTAAAAAAAGAAAAAATTGCATAAAAACATGCAATTTTCTGTACCTTATCAAAAATTTTTATTTTTTTGCAAAAAAACAAGGGGATTTTTCCTAAATAGCCCTCATATAAATTGCTGAGGTGTTTACAAATGAAAATTTTTTCACTTACCAAAAAAGAAATCTTAGCCGCAATGGGTGCATTTCTCATTGCAGGTGCGGCACTTTCAGTAGGCGGTGCCACCGTTAACAAAGCAGTCACCGCCGCCTCAACTGTGAGAGACATTCCTATCTACTCTGTAGAAACAGAAGAAAAAAAGGTGGCAATTTCCTTTGATGCCGCTTGGGGAAACGAGCAGACAAGCGAGCTTCTTGATATACTTGAACAATATAACGTAAAAGCAACCTTCTTTCTTGTGGGCCAGTGGGTAGACAATTACCCCGACTCGGTAAAGGAAATCGCAGCCAAAGGCCACGATGTAGAAAACCACTCAGACACCCACGCCCATTTGCCGGAGCTTTCACTGGAAGGTATGAAAACTGAAATTGTAAACTGCAACGAAAAAATAAGAGCACTTACAGGTAAGTGCCCTACTCTTTTCCGCCCGCCTTACGGAGACTACAACAACGACGTTGTAGGTACCGTCAAAGACCTTGATATGTACTGTATTCAGTGGGATGTGGACAGTCTTGATTGGAAAGATTTATCCGCCGCAGACATAACCCAAAGAGTTACAAGCAAACTCCAAAACGGTTCCATAGTCCTTCTTCACAATGGTGCAAAAAACACCCCTGAGGCCCTGCCTTCAATTATAGAAGGCATAAAAGCTCAGGGGTATGAATTAGTACCGATTTCAGAGCTTGTGCCAAAAGGCACTTACCAAACCGACCACGAAGGCAGAATGAATATTGTAAGCTCAGAAAACTAACATAAATTTCCATTCATATATAAAACCCAAAAGTCCATAATACTATTGCGGTGAGAAAAGCGAAGGCTTTAAACCGCATGATATACGGACGGAAAGCGTAAAAGCGGAAGTTTTTTAGGAAGCTTTTGTGTAAGTGTTTAAGTATTTATGTTATAAGTTTCGTTTGATTTATTTCACGCCTTTATGTTTTCCGTCCTCAGGTTACAAACATAAAAAATCGCAGTGAGCAAACTCACTGCGATTTCTTTTTAAGCTTTTTCAAAAGTATACTTTACGCCGTCCTTGTCGGTCGCAACAAGGTCTTTGCCGTCGATTACAACTGTGTAGGCGTATTCAGCCTTGTCGTTAAACACATAAACCTTAAGATTACCTTCGCCGTCGTAGTTGTATGTACAAACGGTAGAAGTTCTTACATCGCCCTGAATTTTAGTCTGATGCAATGTAGTGTTTGCAAAGAACTGCCACTCCATATCGGTTGTGGGTGAAACCATCTTCCAAATGCCGATAATATCAGAACCTGAGGGAACGAAGGAATCAAATTCCTCTAAATCCGCATAAATGTTTTCTACAGGTTTGTTTTCATCGTTGCAAGCCGAAAGAGCACACACGGAGAACATAAGGCATAAAACAAGTGCTAAGCTAAAAAATCTTTTCATAAATGTCACCTCAAAATATGATAAATAGATTATACAACACAAAATCGCTTAAAGCAAGGGTTATTTGATTTTTAATATTTTTGCGGCGTTTTCATAAAGGATTTTCTCACGCTCAGCATCAGTTAGCTTCACCGCCATAAAACGCTCAAGCTCGCCCTTTGTGTCCCACATTGGAAAATCCGTGCCGAAAAGAAGCCTGTCCGAGCCAAAGGTATGAATAAGCTCCTCAAACTTTTCAGGCGTTGTAAAACCCGATGTAGAGGAGGTGTCCACCATGCAGTTTTCCTCCCCCAAAAGAAACTCAACACCCTCGTCATAAACAGACCAACCGCCGAAATGAGCACCTATTACCAAAAGGTTCGGAAACATTCGGCAAATCCTCCTTATTCTTCTGGGGTGAGAATAGTCATAGCGGTAGTCCCCTGCATGCAAAAGCAAAGGAAGTTTTCCCTGCATATAGTCGTAAGCTTCTAAAAGCCTTTCGTCATCAACGTTAAACTGCTGGGTATCAGGATGAAGTTTAATACCCTTAAGCCCCATTGAAATGCACCTGTCGATTTCCTCTATTTTATTATCATAATCCTGATGCAAAGAGCCGAAAGCATAGATACTGCCCTTGTTTTCCAATGCCATTTTAGCAACATAATCGTTAACGATCTCAACCTGATGAGGGGTTGTAGCCACAGCGTGGATAACACAGGTGTCAATACCTGCTTCTTTATGAGAGGCTAAAAGCTCATCAAGAGTGCCTGTACGCTCCATAACCTGAAAGTCGTAAAATTCCCCTACGGCGTCCGTCGCCTTTCGGGCAATCTTTTCGGGATATATATGATTGTGAAAGTCTATTATTTTCATAAGAGTTCACCTCTGTTAACTGCATTTCTATGAAAAAAGCACTTGCCGTAGCAAGTGCTTTTTTTGGCGCGCTGCGGGGGACTCGAACCCTCGACCTACTGGTTCGTAGCCAGTTACTCTATCCAACTGAGCTAGCAGCGCATAAGCGGTTTTATCGACCGCTAAATATATTAACACATCCATTTTGAAAATGCAAGTGTAAATATGCCTAAATCTTAAAAATAATTACTCAAAAAATGAGAAAAATGCACGATAAGCCATATAAATGTCAACTTTTGAGATAATTTCAAAGGGTGCATGCATAGAAAGCACAGGCACACCGAGGTCAACTGTGTCAACATTCATATTTGCAATGTACTTTGCAATAGTACCGCCGCCGCCAAGGTCAACTCGACCAAGCTCGCCAACCTGCCAGAGAATGTCGTTTTTCTCAAGCATAGCTCTGATTTCGCCCATATATTCGGCAGAAGCGTCGCTTGTGCCGCCCTTGCCGCCGTGGCCTGTGTACTTGGAAATTACAACACCGCGGTTGAGATAGCTTGAGTTTCTGCCCTCAAAAGCACTTGCATAAGTGGGGTCAAAAGCCGCATTAACATCAGCAGAAAGGCACTTGCTGAGAGTCAATGCATGATAACCCTCAACGCCCTCAGCCTTTGCAAGGTCGTAAATAAAGTATCTTAAGAAATCGCTCTGCATACCTGTGTTGCCGTCAGAACCTGTTTCCTCTTTGTCGCAAAGAACGGTAATTGCGGTGTACTCAGGCTCTTTTGTATCAATAGCCGCCATAATTGCAGGATAAGCACAGCATTTATCGTCGTGACCGTAGCCGCCGATAAGACTTCTGTCAAAGCCTACGTCTTTTGTTTTATAAGTGGGCACAAGGCAAAGCTCAGCAGAAAGGAAATCGCTTTCTGTAATGCCGTACTTCTCATTTAAAATGCTCATTACGTTAAGCTTAACAAGCTCGCCCTCGTCCTCGTCGCTATAGGGACGTGAGCCTACAAGCACGTTAAGGTCTTCACCGTCAAAAGCCTTATTAAGAGGCTTTGTTACCTGCTCGTAAGCAAGGTGAGGCAAAAGGTCGGAAATGCAAAGCACAGGGTCAGACTCGTCTTCGCCGAAGTTAACCTTAACGTTTGTGCCGTCAACAAGAGAAACCACACCGTGAAGAGCCAAAGGCATAGCAAGCCATTGGTATTTTCTGATACCGCCGTAGTAGTGAGTTTTAAAAAGTGCAAGGTCATTTGCCTCATAAAGAGGATTGGGCTTTAAGTCAATTCTTGGGGAGTCGATGTGAGCAATAGCAAGTCTTGTGCCCTCAGAAACACCCTTTTTACCCATAACAGCCGCAATGAGTGCCTTGCCGCGGTTGTTCATATAAACCTTATCGCCTGCACTATATTTTTTGCCGCACTCATATTCGGTAAAGCCGTTAGCCTCTAAAAGCTTAATGGAATATTCAACTGCATCACGCTCTGTCTTTGAGTTATCAAGGAAAACCTTGTAATCCTCGCACCAAGCATCAGCCTTTGCAATTTCGTCACAGGAAAGCTTTTTGATGCCGATTTTTGTGCCTAAAAGCAATTTTTCCTTTAATTCTTTTGTTTTTGAAGTTTCTTTATCACACATAATTTTTTACCTCCGTTTATTATATATTATCACAGCACACCGTGATTTTCAATATTCATTCTCAGTAAAATAAAGCTCCTGATACTTTACTAAAGCACCCTCAATTTTCGCTACGTAATTAGAGGTTTCACCGTAAGGAATATTATAAAGTGTAACCCCGTCTAAGCTGTACATATCGTTTTCAAGCCAGCCTTCAACTGCACCGATACCTGCATTATACGCCGCACAAGCAGTATAAATATCGCCAAAATGTGAGTAAAGCCAACTTAGGTAGTATGCCCCGTAATCAATATTTATAAAAGGGTCATAAAGGTCGTCAATATTATATTCTTCGCCGCGCTTTTCGCAAAGCCAGCTATAGGTTTCGGGCATAATCTGCATAAGGCCCCGTGCCCCTACCGAGGAGGTTGCTCTTTCGTCAAATCTGCTTTCGGCATAAATTACCGACGAAATCAGCTCAGGCTCAAGATTGTATTTTTCGCCTGCATCTAAAATTTCCTGCTCATATTTTAAGGGGTATAAACTGTGCTCAATGCCAAGGCGGATTTTCGAAAACATATCGCTATAAATAAAAACCGCCGCACAAAGAATAATCAAAAGTGCAATCACCGCAAAGCCAACACAGCCCGACTTTTTCTTTTTTCGTTTTTTACTCATCAAAAAGCTCCTTCGAGAGTTTTTCGGCTGTCTTTCTGAGCTTCGCCTCGGTTTCGTTGTTTTCTATTATAAAATCAGATTTTGCGGTGTAAAACTCGTCCGACTGCTGAGCGTTGAGCCTGAGCATAGCTTCCTCAAGATTTAAGCCATCTCTTTTCATTATCCTTTGTACCCTCACGCTTTTATCTGCAATTACAGACACAATGAGCGAGCACATAGCGTCAAGTCCGCTTTCAATCAGGGTAGGTGCATCAAACACAACTGCTTCTGCCCCCTGCTTTTTTAAAGTTTCAAACTCTTCTTGTGCAAGCTTTGCAATAACAGGGTGAGTAGCTTTGTTTAGCTTTTGGGTGTTTTCTTTTGAAGAAAACGCCGCCTTTGCCAATGCCTTTCTTATAACCTCGCCGTCTTCATCGAAAATACCTTTTCCGAAAGCTTCAGCAAGGCTTTTCTTGCACTCGTCAGTTTTAAGTGCCTTGTGGGCAAGCTCGTCGGCATTTATAACCGAAACGCCAAAGCTTTCAAAAGCCTTCGACACCGTGCTTTTGCCTGCACCGGACTGACCCGTAAGTCCGATTATTTTAAAATTTTTATCAGTCAAGGTCAATCACCTCAAAACCTGCGGCACGGATAAGCCTGTTTAAAACCGCCATACCCAAGCCCTCTTGTGACGGGCAGCGTACAAAAGCAGTTTTAATGCCCTCAAGCTCATCAACCATTCGCAAAGAAGCAAAAAGGTTATGTGCCTGAGCCTCTAAATCCGCCTTGCTTCCCATAGAAATTTTAGGAATATTTATAAAAGCCTCGTCCTCTTTGTAGCAAAGTGCTACGGTAGCTTCTGCATTCTGCTTGTTTACAAAATCCCGGAAAGCTTTGTCGCTTCCCCGCACAAGACAAACCCTTGCCTTAGGCGAATAATGCTTATACTTCATACCCGGGCTTAAAGCGGTTTCGCCCTCTTTCAATTTATTGAGCACCGCATCGGCAACCTCAACCTTATCGTAAACGGCTTTTAAATCCTCAACCGTTACTCCGCCGGGGCGAAGAACAGTAACAACCTCGTCTTCTATGCTTACAACCGTGCTTTCCAAGCCAACCTTGCACTCACCGCCGTCAACAATGGCAGGAATTTTTCCCTTCATATCATTATAAACGTGCATAGCAGTTGTTGGACTGGGACTGCCCGAAATGTTGGCAGAAGGAGCGGCTAAAGGGCAACCCGATGCCTTAATAAGCCGTCTTGCATTAATATCCGCAGGAAGCCTTACGGCAACGGTAGAAAGTCCTCCTGTGGTAATTGAAGGCACATTTTCTGATTTTGGCATAATAATCGTAAGAGGGGCAGGCCAGAATTTTTCTGCCAAAAGCCTTGCAACAGAAGGCACCTTGCTTACAAGTGAGAATTTTTCTATGTCGTCAAAGTCCGCTATATGTACAATAAGAGGATTATCTGATGGTCTGCCCTTTGCCTCAAAAATTCTTTTAACCGCTTCTTCGTCAAGGGCATTTGCCGCCAAGCCGTAAACCGTTTCTGTGGGCATACCAACTACACCGCCCTCTTTTATAAAAGAAGCGGCAAGCTCTATATCCTCTGCACTTGTTTTCAGTAAAAGTGTATCCATCTTAATTTTTTTCCATACTTTCCTTTAACTTTTCTGCTCTGTCAGCGGCAACAAGAGGGTCTATAAGCTGAGAAAGATTTCCGCTGAGAACCTCAGAAAGCTTATAAATAGTAAGCCCTATCCTGTGGTCAGTTACTCTGTTTTCATGGTAATTATAAGTGCGGATTCGCTCGCTTCTGTCGCCTGTACCAACCTGACTTTTTCTCTCAGCCGCAATAGAGCCTGCCTGTTTTTCCTGCTCTTCCTGCAAAAGGCGGCTTTTTAAAACTTTGAGAGCCTTATCTTTGTTTTTGTACTGGCTTCTCTCGTCCTGACACTCAACCACTGTACCTGTCGGAATGTGAGTTATTCGTATAGCACTTGAGGTTTTGTTAATATGCTGACCGCCAGCACCTGAGCTTCTGAATGTGTCAATCTTCAAATCATTGGGATTAATTTCAAGCTCAACGTCGTCAGCTTCGGGAAGCACCGCCACCGTAACTGTAGAGGTGTGAATTCTGCCCCCAGACTCGGTTTCGGGCACACGCTGAACCCTGTGCACGCCCCGCTCGTATTTTAAACGTGAAAAAGCACCCAAGCCCTCTATCATAAAGGAAATTTCCTTATATCCGCCAAGCTCCGTGGCATTTTCGTAGATAATATCGTGGCTGTACCCCATACTTTCGCCGTACATAGAGTACATTCTGTAAAGAACGCCGGCAAAAAGTGCCGCCTCCTCACCGCCTGCTCCTGCTCGGATTTCAACAATAACATTTTTGTCGTCGTTGTGGTCTTTGGGAAGAAGCAAAATTTTAAGCTCGTTTTCCAAAGCCTCTGCCTGAGTTTTGCTTTCACTAAGCTCTGCCTGTGCAAGCTCCTTAAGCTCAGCATCAACTCCTGCTGTATCTAAAATTTCAAGAGCATCTTTTTCGCTTTCTCTTGCCGCCTTAAGCTTTTTGTAGGCTTCGACAATGGGCTCTATAGACTTAAGCTCCATCATTATTTTTTTAAGCTTGTCGCCGTCTGCTGCAACCTCAGGCATACAAAGCTCCGCGTTTAGCTCCTCTGCTCTTTTTTCAAAAACACTTATTCTTTCAAACAAAAAATCACCTTATTTTATGATTTTCTTAATATTTTTCTCAACCTTTACTCTGGGCAGATAAACCTCGTGGCTACAACCCTTGCAAAGGATTTTAAAGTCCGCACCGATTCTTGTCACTTCAAACAAATTGCTTCCGCAAGGGTGAGGCTTTTTCATCTCTAACGTATCGCCAACTTTAATGTCCATACTACTCCTCCAGTGCAAAGTCCCTTACCTTAAACCAGAACTGCTCGTCAACAATTGCCTCTACCTCAATACCCTCTGCTGTATACTCCTCAGAAATCAAGGTGCAGTTTTTGCGGATATCCGAAGCTAAACCGCCTTTGTCAAAGGGCAAAAGAAGCTTAACCCTCTTAACCCTTACGGGCAAATTATCTTCAATCGCCGAAAGAAGCTTTTCTATACCCTCGCCTGTTTTGGCACTGATGCGGACATATTCCTTGCTTTCGCCGTGAAGTCCCACGGTGTCGTCGATATCGCACTTATTAAGCACCGAAATAATGGGGGTATCTCCGCAACCAAGCTCTGTGAGCAAATCCTTTGTAACCTCAAGGTGAAGCCTTGCCTCAAGAGAGCTTGCATCGCAAACGTTAAGGATAATATCCGCCTGTGCGGCTTCCTCCAAAGTAGACTTAAATGCCTCAACAAGATGATGAGGCAGTCTCCGTACAAAGCCAACAGTGTCAATAAGCATAACCGAAACGCCGTTTGGAAGCTTTAAAGCTCGCGACGTTGGGTCAAGGGTTGCAAAAAGCTTATCCTCGGCCAAAACTCCTGCCTCGGTAAGATAGTTCATCAAAGTAGACTTTCCTGCATTTGTATAGCCAACAATTGCAACGGTAATGACTCCGTCTTTGTCTCTTCTTTTTCTGAGCTGTTCTCTGTGATGCTCAACGTCCTTAAGCTGGTCCTTAAGAGTTTCCATTTTACGCCTGATGTGACGCCTGTCAGTCTCTAATTTAGTTTCACCGGGTCCTCGCGTGCCGATACCGCCGCCAAGACGAGAGAGCTCAATGCCTTTACCTGTAAGGCGGGGCAGCATATACTGAAGCTGAGCAAGCTCAACCTGCAACTTACCCTCCCTGCTTCTTGCACGAATAGCAAAAATATCAAGAATAAGCATTGTGCGGTCAATAACTCTTACGTCGGTTTCACGCTCAATATTTCTTATCTGAGTAGGGCTTAACTCCATATCAAAAATTATCAAATCAATGTCGTTATTCTGACAGTATTCCTTGATTTCCTCAAGCTTGCCGCTGCCTACACAGGTGGCAGTGTCTGGCTTTTGAAGCTTCTGGCTAATACTTGCCACCGCCTCAGCCCCTGAGCTTTCTGCAAGCTCAAAAAGCTCCGAAAGAGAGCTTTCGGCGTCAAAGTCGCCCGTATCTACACTGACAAGCAGTGCCCTTGTGATTTTTTCCTCGGTGCTTATAAGCTCCATATAACCCTCCGAAAAATAACAATATATAATTAATTATACCCTAAACGCCCGATTTTGTAAACATTTTAATGCAAAATACGGCTTTCTGAAAAAAGTAAAAAAATTTTAAAAAATGGTGTGAGTTTTTCTTAAAACTTACGTCTAATAAGTGAAAGCATAAAGGAGGTGTCAATATGAAAAAATTAATTGCTATTTTGCTTGTGGTGCTGATTTTTTCCTCAGGCACCTTGGCAGTTTCCGCTAACGGCTCTGAAAACCTTACAGAAAAATGCACCTCGGCCTTTGCACAGTACAAAAACTACACCCCCTCTGCCACTACTTATATCCAGTGCACAGTCTTAGGTGAAATCGGCGAATATGCAGTTTTTCGTGCTCGGATTATAGACACAGAGTGTGCATATCCCTGCATCTGTTCAGAGCAAATTATCGGCAACTATAAATTTATGCACGGCTACATAATCGGCCCTAAAGATAACCCTACAGGACTTTATGTCCTTACACCTGAGGGTGAGGTTATTTCGGCACTTGAAGCTTTTAATCAAAACCTTGTTACCGACGAAGCCCTTGCAGAAGTTGCAGGCGGCACCTATTATTCTTTATTCGACCCTGAAAATATTTATAAGTACGAAGAAATTATTGTTCCTAAACTAAAGGAAGAAATTTCCGACCCCTTTGCCGATATAAAAGGCTACAAAGAGCTTTACGAACACTACAATAATAAAGGTGAGCCTGAGTATGTACTTATCTACCTGCCTGCGCCGCTGTTTTATTCAATGCCTGTAGCAGATTTAGTTGGCGACTGCGTCTTTTACGGCGATATGGGAGGTATTCCCTTTACCTATGACTACGGCGTTTATGTTCCTAAAACAGGGGAAATTTATGACCTTATTCACGCTTTTGAGCTTGAAATTGAAGGAATCGAAAAAGCTTTAGGCTATGTTTACTATAACGCCCTTATGGGAGACTGTGACTCAGACAAGAAACTTACCATAAAGGACGCCACTTACTTGCAGAAATGCTTGGCAGGTATTGAAGAATTCAGAAAAGACGACGAAATCATAGTTTTTCTGTATGAAGAAAATCCCCCTGCACGTTTCATTTCCGACTATAACCGAGACGGTGAGCGAAACATAAAAGATGCCACAGCAATACAGAAAAAGCTTGCAAAAATAGCATAAACTCCTACGGGAGTGAAGCATAAAAGCCTCACAGGAAGGAAAGCGTCCTGTGGGGCTTTCTTATTATAAATAAAAAAACTTGCCATAACATACCAAAGTGTGCTATACTAAACATAATTGTAAAATGGGAAAAGATGTGATTTTATGAGGGCAAAAAGAATAGTTATTAAGGTAGGCACTTCCACCCTTACATACTCAAACGGAAAAATCAACTACCGCCGTATTGAGGCACTTTGCAAGGTGCTTTCTGATTTACAAAATCAGGGCAGAGACATAATCCTTGTTTCCTCAGGTGCTATCGGTGTAGGTATGGGCAAGTTAGGTCTTCCCGCTCGTCCCGACACCACAAGAGAAAAGCAGGCTTTAGCCGCTCTTGGCCAGTGTGAGCTTATGTATATGTACGACAAGCTTTTCGGCGAATACAACCACATGGTAGCACAGGTGCTTTTAACAAGAGATGCCGTAGACTCAGAGCATAAAAAGGAAAATGTCTTAAACACCTTCAACACCTTGCTTCAGATGAATATTATCCCCATAGTCAACGAAAACGACACCGTGGCTATTGATGAGCTTCAGGGTAACAACTTCGGCGACAACGATATGCTTTCAGCCATTGTTGCGAAGCTTGTGGGTGCAGACTTGCTTATTATTCTTACCGATATTGACGGACTTTACGACAAAGACCCCAGAAAGTTTAAAGACGCCATAAAGATTGATGTAGTTGAAGAAATTTCTGAGGAAATAGTTGAGCACGCCGGCGGCTCAGGCTCTAATCGCGGCACAGGCGGCATGGCTACCAAAATTCAAGCGGCTAAATATGTAACTGAAGCAGGCATCAACTGCTCTGTAATAGGCGGCGACGAGCCTAAAAGAATTTATGACCTTTTAGAGGGCGAAAAAATCGGTACACTCTTTAAGGCAAAGGAGAATTGATTATGACAACTTTAGAAATGATGGGCAAAAAAGCAAAAGAGGTTGCAAGAGTTCTTGCCACCGCAGGTGCTTTAAAAGACAAGGCGCTTTTATCTATTGCCGACGCCCTTATAGAAAATACTGACTATATTTTGGAAGAGAACAAAAAGGACTTAGAGGCAGGAAAACAGGCAGGCCTTACAAATGCTCTTTTAGACCGCCTCGCTCTTTCCTCTGAGCGTATCAAGGGTATGGCAGAGGGTGCCCGTCAGGTAGCAAGCCTTGCTGACCCTTGCGGCAAAATTATTTCCGGCGGCAAACTTAAAAACGGACTTGAGGTTACAAAGGTAACTGTTCCTTTAGGCGTAATCGGAATTATCTACGAAGCTCGCCCCAATGTTACAGCAGACTCCGCTGTGCTCTGCCTTAAATCGGGCAACGCCGTAATTCTTCGCGGCGGCAAAGAGGCAATTAACTCCAACAAAGCCGTAGCAACCGTTATGCGAAAGGCAATTGAGCTTGCAGGTCTTCCTGCAGACTCAGTTCAGCTTATTGAGGACACAAGCCGCCAGAGCTCTATTGAGCTTATGGGCCTTTCCGATTACCTTGACGTGCTTATTCCCCGTGGTGGCAGAGGTCTTATTAAAGCAACTGTAGAAAACGCCAAAGTGCCTGTTATTGAGACAGGCGTTGGCAACTGCCACGTTTATGTTGACGAATATGCCGACCTCGACATGGCGGCTGAGATTATTTATAATGCAAAAACCTCCCGTCCCTCTGTTTGCAACGCCATTGAAACAATCCTTGTTCATAAAAACGTTGCCGAAAAAGCGCTGCCCCTTATTAAGGCTAAGCTCGACGAAAAAAACGTAGAGCTGAGAGGCTGCGAAAAAACTATGGAAATTTTAGGCAGTAGCGTTAAACCTGCAACCGACGAAGACTACGCCACCGAATACCTCGATTACATCTTAGCCGTAAAGGTTGTAAACTGCATAAACTGTGCCCTTGAGCACATTTCAAAGTACTCCTCAGGCCACAGTGAATGCATTGTAACCGAAAACTATACAAATGCTGAAAAGTTCTTAAATACTGTTGATGCGGCGGCAGTTTACGTTAACGCTTCCACCCGTTTTACCGACGGCGGCGAATTCGGCTTAGGTGCTGAAATCGGCATTTCAACACAAAAACTCCATGCCCGCGGCCCTATGGGTATCAATGAGCTTACGAGCATGAAGTTTATTATCAAAGGCAATGGTCAGGTTCGCTGACCTCATATTATGATGTAAAGAAGTGCCAGCACCAATTCGGTGTTGGAGCTTTCTTGGGACAAAAGCATAATCAACAGAAGTACAAGAAGCTTTTCCTTGTCTTTAAAAAGGCCTGCCAAAGGGTCTTGGGGCTTAGGTTCAGCAGGCTCTGCAGGTTCGTTTTTTTCAGGTTTGGCTACCGACTGCATCTGGCTTACCCTGCGGCGTGCCTCCTCTGCTATTTTATCCAATGCCCCACCCCCTTAAAAGCGGCAAAAGCTTCATAACCTTAAGCATCTTGCCTGCTTGCTCAAGTCTTTCGCGTCTTGGCTCACTTAAAAAGGGTCTTAATGCATTTAAAAGGCAACTGACCTCGTCGTCTTTGCTCATATCTGCCAAAAGAGGGGCAAGTCGCATAAGCGTGCTTGTCATATCATCGCTCTGATTTATAAAAGGCATACTTTTAGGCGGCGTATTGCCCGTATCAAGCCCTAAGGCAGAGCCTAAGGACTTAAGCTTCATTACAGCCTCAGGGTCAGAAAGTATCCCCGAAAGCTTATCTTCAAGCCCTGCCATTAAAGGTCAAGCTTTCTTAAAATTTCCTGTACCGACTTATCTTCCATCAATTTTTTTGTAAGTTCAGGATTTGAGAGAATTGAATTTACCTTTGAACGCTGGTCTTGGTTTAAAGAATTAAGCACCGAGTTTACGTCTCCTGTTTTCATGCTTTTCAATACCTCGTCACTGCTTTTGCCCATTTTCCCCGAAAGCATTTTTGCGATATTTTCCATTTGTTTATCGTTTGCCATATATAACACCTCAATTAAATTTATGATTACACAGTTTATATTATGACTTGGTGAATTTATGAAACTCCTTGTTTTATCCGACACACACGGCGACGTGTTTTCACTTAAAGAAGCAATAAAGGCAAGAAATGAAGCCGAGGTTATTATTCACTGCGGCGACGGCAACTCTGAGTTTGAAAGCATAAAGCCCCTTTATCCTCACAAGCATTTTATCGGCGTAAAAGGCAACTGCGACTTTTGCTCTGATGCCTCTAATATCGAAACCATAACCTTAGAGGGCAAAAAAATTTTTATTACTCACGGCCATCTTTATAACGCCAAATACGGGCTTTTCAATCTCGTTTGTGCCGCAAGAGAGGCAAATGCCGATTTACTGCTTTTTGGCCATACACATAACCCCCTAAAAGACTATGACGACGGTCTTTATATTGTAAATCCCGGCTCCTGCCACGGATACAATGCAAGCTATGCCTATATAGACGTAACCGAAAAAGGCATTGTCGCAAGCCATTTTAAACTGTAAATAATATACTGTAGAAAATTTCGTTTTCTTATGATAAAATAGAAAGGGTGAGGAAATTTGAACTTTGAAAACTTTGAAAAAAACGAAAACGTCAAAGCCGAGCTTAACGCTCTTGAAAAAAGCCGTCGGTTTCCTCACGCTCTTATAATAAACGGCGGAAACAACGAAAGCAGAGAAAGCCTTTCAATTCTTCTCTCAAAATGGGCGGTCTGCAAAAACGAGGACAAGCCTTGCTCTGAGTGTATCCCCTGCCAAAAGGCAGAAAAAGGCGTGCACCCTGACATTTATTTTGCAAAAGGTTCAGGTAAAACCGATGTAATAGCAGTTGAGGAAATCCGCAACATCACCCGTGCCTGTTCAATTATTGCAAACGAAGCCGACACAAAGGTTTTTGTCATAAAAGACGCTGACAAGCGAATGGGAGTTGAGGCTTTAAACGCCTTTTTAAAAACATTGGAGGAACCCCCTCAGGCGATTTTATTTTTGCTTACTACCGAAGATGCAGGCGTACTTCCCGAAACGGTGCTTTCTCGGTGTACGGTGCTTAATTTAGAGCAAAGCTCAGGCTTTTCTGAAGAAACTTTAGAAAAAGCAAAGCAAATACTTTTAAACATAACAGAGCTTAACGAAATAAGTCTTTTAAAAAGCACCTCTGTACTTAACGACAAATCAAAAGCCTTGGAGCTTTTGCCTGCAATGAGGGCGATTTTAAGCGACGCTTTGTCCCTTACGGTAAGTGACGAAACCTTGCTTTCAAAAGAATACTCGGAAACCTTAAGCACAAAGCTTACCAAAAAGAAATTAATCGGTCTTATTGAGACTGTAAATTATGCAATATATACTATAAGCCGCAACGTAAACTTAAGCCTTATGAGCACGTGGATTTGCGGCGAATTCAGGAGGATAACATGGCAGAAGTAGTAGGTGTACGCTTCAAAGAAGTTGGTAAAATATATTATTTTGACCCCACAGATATTAAATTCGAACAGGATGAAATGGTTATCGTTGAAACTGCCCGCGGTGTAGAATGCGGTCAGATTGCCTCAACAAATCACGATGTTGCTGACGAAGAAATCGTTCATCCCTTAAAAAAGATTATCCGAAAAGCCACAAAGGCAGACATAAAACGTCTTGAGGCAAACCGTGAACTTGAAAAGAAAGCTCTGGAAATCTGCGAGAAAAAAGTTTTAGAGCACAATCTTGATATGAAGCTTGTAAACGTTGAATACACCTTTGACAATTCAAAGCTTCTTTTCTACTTTACCGCCGACGGCAGAGTGGACTTCAGAGCTTTGGTAAAAGACCTTGCCTCTGTTTTCAAGACCCGAATTGAGCTAAGGCAGATTGGCGTAAGAGACGAAGCAAAAATGCTTGGCGGTTTAGGCGTTTGCGGCAGACCCTTCTGTTGCTCAAGCTTTTTAGGAGACTTCCAGCCTGTTTCCATCAAAATGGCAAAAGACCAAGGGCTTTCTCTTTCTCCCGTTAAAATTTCAGGCACCTGCGGCAGACTTATGTGCTGCTTAAAGTACGAAGAAGAGGCATATCTTGACCTTATCAAGAATACTCCTAAATACGGTGCAATTGTTAAAACTCCTTTAGGCAAGGGCAGGGTTGTGGAAGTAAGCCTTGTTACAGGCACACTTAAGGTTCACATGGACAACACCCCCGAAGAAGCCGCTCCTCAGGTATTTAAGGTTAAAGAAGTCAAGCTTCTTAAAGACGGTTTTACTAAAAAAATCAGTAAAGAAGAAGCCGAAGACCTTAAAAATCTTGAATAATTTAGGGAAAAACGTAAAAACAATTGCATTTTCAGAAAATTATGCTACAATATAAGCGATACTAATTAAGGAGGTTCTCTCATGGCATACATTATCAATGATGACTGCATCTCTTGCGGCGCTTGCGTTGACGAGTGTCCTTGCGGTGCTATCTCCGAGGGCGACGGCAAGTATGTAATCGACGCTGACGCTTGTGCTGATTGCGGTGCTTGTGCTGACGCATGCCCTGTTGGTGCTCCCACAGCGGAGTAATTTCCAAATTACTTACAAGATGCCGCACTCCTAAAAGAGTGTGGCTTTCTTTTATTATAAGCTTAAAGGAGGATTAAGCGTGCTAAAATCCAACGAACATTTTGAGCCTTTGGGAAACGGCATCGAGGTTATCGTTTCTCCTACCCATCACTTTACCACAGACACCATACTGCTGGCTCACTTTGCAAATCCCAAAAAGAATGCAAAATGTGTTGACTTAGGCTCAGGCTGCGGTACAATTCCTCTTTTGTGGTCTCGTTTTGACAAAAACTTAAGCATCACCGCCGTAGAAATTCAAGAAGACGGCGCTGATATGATTAAAAGAAGTGTTGAGCACAACAAGCTTTCAGAAAGCTTAACTCCCCTTTTGGCAGATTTAAGAGACCTTAAGGGAAAAATTCCCTTTGGCTACTTTGACGTTGTTACCTGCAATCCCCCTTACAAAATTGCAGGCGGCGGTATTACCAACTTTGAAGAGGGCAAGCTTTTGGCACGTCACGAAAGCACCTGCACAATGGAAGATGTAGTTAAAACCGCCTCAAAGCTTTTGCAGTTTTCGGGCACTTTCAGTATGTGCCAACGCCCCGAAAGGCTTACGGACGCCCTTACACTAATGAGAAAATACGACCTGGAGCCTAAAGAGCTTCGCTTGGTTCAAGGCAAGGCAGACAAAAAGCCCAAGCTTTTCCTTTTAAAGGGCAAAAAAGGCGGCAAAGAGGGTTATCTTGAGGTTTTACCAACACTGATTATCGAAAACATCGACGGCACCTTTACTGATGAAATGAACGAAATTTATGGCTGTTACCAGCAAAACAAAGGGAGGCAGAAAAATGGTTGAAGCTAAAACCCTATATGTTGTAGGCACACCTATCGGCAACTTGGGTGATTTATCCCCAAGAGCCGCTGAAATCTTATCAGAGGTTGACTTTATTGCCGCTGAGGATACCCGTGTAACCTTAAAGCTTTTAAATCACTTAGGCATCAAAAAACCACTGGTAAGCTACTTTGAACACAACAAAGCAATGAAAACTGCCGAAATCTGTCGTCGCATTATAAACGGCGAAAGCTGTGCTGTTGTTTCCGATGCAGGTATGCCCTGTATTTCTGACCCCGGTGAAGATTTAGTAAGAGAATGCGGTAATTTAGGCATAAAAACCGTAGTTGTTCCCGGCCCATCGGCACTTATTTCTGCCCTTTGTGTGTCGGGGCTTTCAACAGGCCGCTTTACCTTTGAAGGCTTTGTTTCAGTAAATAAAAAGAGCCGAAAAGAACACCTTGAGTCTCTTTTAAACGAAAATCGTACTATGATTTTTTACGAAGCACCTCATAAGCTTTCAAATACCCTCAAAGACTTTTACGCGTATTTTGGCGAAAGAAAACTTACTATTGTCCGTGAGATTACCAAAATCCACGAGGAGGTTATCCGCACAGACACAAAAACCGCCGCAGAAACTATTGACGAAAATCCCCTTAAAGGCGAAATTGTTCTTGTTTTGGAGGGTAAAGCTAAAGAAGAAAAAGCACAGATGACCTTAGAAGAAGCCGTCTTGCTTGCAGATAAATTTATATCAGAGGGCGACAAATCTTCAGACGCCGCAAAAAAAGCCGCTCTTAAAAGCGGGCTTAAGAAAAACGAAATTTACAGGGAGCTTACAAAATGACTTATCAGGAAGCACTGGAAAAAATACATTCTTTAAATAAATTCGGCTCTCGCCCCGGACTTGACAGAGTTAAGCGCTTGCTCTCAGACATGGGAAATCCTCAGGATAGCACAAAGTTTATCCACGTTGCAGGCACCAACGGCAAAGGCTCTGTGTGTGCAATTCTTTCTTCTGTGCTTAAAAGCGCAGGATATAAAACAGGTCTTTTTATTTCCCCTTTTATCACCGATTTTAGCGAAAGAATTCAGATAAACTCCGCTCCCATTCCTCATACTGACCTTGCAAAGCTTACGAAATATGTGTTTTCATTTGTAGAAAAGCTTAATAAAGAGGACATCATAATTACTGAATTTGAGTTTGTAACTGCCCTTTGCTTTGAATACTTCAAACGAGAAAAAGTTGACCTTGCCGTTCTTGAAACAGGACTTGGAGGATTACTTGACTGCACCAACGTTATAAACGAAAACCTGTGCTCTGTGATTACAAGCATAAGCCTTGACCACACCGATATTTTAGGCGAAACTCTGGAAGAAATCGCAGAGCAGAAATGCGGAATTATCAAAGACAACTGTCCTGTAATTTCCAGTGAGCAAAACGAAAATGCCGCAAGAGTCATTAAAAACTCTGCCATACGCCACAACTCACCCCTGCTTTTTTCCACCGACATTAAATTAACTCCCACAAAGGAAAGTATAGACGGCACCACCCTTGACTTTAACGGTACCACTTTAGAGCTTAGCCTTATCGGCGAGCATCAGGTGCAAAACGCCCGTACTGCTTTGTCAGCTTTAGCGGTGCTTACTAAAGATGCAAACATAAAAATCAGCAAACAAGCCATAAAAGAAGGCTTTAAAAACGCTGTGAATCCGGCACGTTTTGAGGTGCTTTCAAAGGAACCTCTTATTATTTTAGACGGTGCTCATAACTCAGACGGTATGCTGGCGTTTTCAAAGGCAGTTAAAAAATACACCCCCAACAAAAGGCGTGTGCTTCTTATGGGAATGCTTTCAGACAAAGACTCCCTTACTTCCTGCAAGTATATTGAGGGGCTTTTTGACAAGGTTTTCACCGTGCCTGTATCAAATCCAAGAAGCAGAAGCAGCGAGGATATAGCGGCTATAGTTAAGAATTATATAGAAAACGTCGAAGTCTGCCAAACTCCCCTTGAAGGCTTAGAAAAAGCCAAAAACGAAGATGCCGCCCTTTTTATCTGCGGCTCACTTTACCTTGCAGGTGAACTAAGACCCTATATTTTAAAAAAATAAATTTTCCGACAACAGAATAACTTAAAAAAATATGCCCATACTTAATAAAATAGGTATGGGCATATATTATTTTAAGGATGTGTAAAAATGCTGGAGCTCGAATTTAACAACTCGGTGCTTACAGCTCACCTTTCGGGGGAGCTTGACCACCACTCGGCGGCGGTAATCCGCAAAAAAATCGACTCAAAAACCGAAGCTTTAAAGCCTAAAACCCTTAAGCTTGATTATAAAGATGTTCAGTTTATGGACTCTTCGGGCATAGGGCTTATAATGGGCAGATACCGCCAGATGTCACTTATAGGCGGCAATGTAGAGGTTACCAACGTGCCGCCTCATTTAAAGCGGATGTTTTCCCTTTCGGGAATTGATACTCTGGGGGTGATGAAATGAAATGTATTAATGAAGTAAAGTTTAAATTCCCTGCCAAAAGCAGCAACGAAGCCTTCGCACGAGGTGCCGTATCCGCCTTTATAATGCAGCTTGACCCCACCATAAGCGAGCTTTCAGATATAAAAACCTCAGTCTCCGAGGCAGTAACAAACTCCATTGTTCACGGCTATTTGGGCAAAGGCGGAGAGATTTACATAACCGTAAAAATCTTCGAAGAAAACATTGTTTCTATAAAAATCCGCGACAAGGGCTGCGGTATTGAAGATATCGAAAAAGCAATGGAGCCTCTTTTCACCACTGGCGGCGACGAGCGTGCAGGCCTTGGCTTTGCGGTAATGCAAAGCTTTATGGACAGTATAAAGGTTACCTCAAAAATAGGCAAAGGCACAACCGTAACCCTTAAAAAGAGAATTACTAAAAATGACCCTTAAAGAAAAACACAAAAGGATTGAAGAAAACTTAGGCTTAGTGCACTCGGTTGCCAAAAAATTCTTGGGCAAGGGGATTGACTACGAAGACATTGTCGCCGCAGGCTGTATCGGACTTATTAAGGCGATTGACAACTTCGACGAAACCAAAGGCTTTAAGCTTTCTACCTATGCCGTGCCTGCCATTTTAGGCGAAATCAAACGAATCTGGCGTGACGGCGGCAGTGTAAAGGTAAGCAGAAAAATCAAAGAGCTTTCCTTAAAAGCTGCTCGCCTTAACGAGCAGAACCTTAAAGAAATGGGGAGAGAGCTTACCATAAGCGAGCTAAGCCTTAAGCTTAATGTAAGCCATGAAGAAATCGCCGAGGCACTTTCTTCTTCAAGACTTCCCTTGTCCTTAAGCTATCATAACGATGACAATGAGGAGCAGGAGCTTATAATCCCCGTAAGCTCTGTTGAAGAGTCTCTTACCGAAAAACTTACTCTTGAAAAGGCACTTTCAGAGCTTGAAGAAAACGACCGTTTGCTTATTAATCTTAGATATTTCAAAAACAAAACCCAGTCTGAAACTGCAAAAATCCTGAACACCACACAGGTGCAGATAAGTCGAAAAGAGAAAAAAATTCTTGCCTCATTACGAATTAAAATGAGCGCATAAAAGCCGTTCCCACAGGAACGGCTTTTTCTTATCTTTTAGAGCCAATCTGCTCTAAGAAATCTTTTTCGTTTTGTGCTTTTGAAACGTCGGCAGTTGCAATTTGTTTAAGGTTTCTAAGCCCTGAGCGTTTGCCCGCTTTAAAAATATGCACACACCAGCCGACAGGCAGTAAATAAGGCTTTCCGTTAAAGAAGGGGTATATACGCCTAATTTCTCTGTAAGGAGGGAAAATGTGGCTTAAAATTACAGAAAATTTTCCTGCCTTACCCTTTTCATCAATAGACTGTCTTACCTCAGCATTTACGGTATCTTCCTTTGCCTGCTTGCCGAACACTCCGCCTCTGAAGGTGAATCTGCAAAACTCTTCATACACTTCTTCGCTCATAGGCTCCAAAGGCTTGATTTTACAGCCAAACCACCTTGAGCAAAGGAAAAGCACCGAGTCAAAAAACCTTTCAAGCTCACACTCTCTGAGAATTTCTCTTACTTTGTCAAAATCAAGACTATCCCCAAGTTTATTAAGCAAAAGGGCAATGTCCATATACATTCTTACACCTGCACCGGCAGTGTAGACGTGCTTTTCAATGTGGCTTATAAGATAGCAAAGATGAAGCTCGTCTTCGAATTCATAAGTCAGTCCGCTCAAGGGCTTTGTGTGCTCCCAGAAATTATTCATATACTCTGAGCCCTGTGTTTTTTCGGAATTGAGAGTGGTATGGAACTCATATCGCTCAAGGTCCTTTTTATAAGCGTACACCTCGCCGCCGTCCATAAGCTCCCACTTATATCCTAAACTGCACATCAGGTTGTGGCTTTTTTCCCTTAAATTCTTTGGAATAATTATGTCTATGTCACCGTATGTTCTAAGCTCCGGAACAGGATAAAACTCTTTAACCACCAAGCCTTTGATGACTATATGGGGAATTTTCTCTTGAGAGAGCCTTTCAAAAAGCTTTTGTGCATATACTTCTTTACGCACAAGCTGAGTAATGGTTTTGTCAAAAATAAGTGCAAACCTGTCCTCGGCACTTATAATGTCGTTTTTGCCGTATTTTTGCAGAATATGACCTACAATACCGGACACAGACTGCTTTTTTGAAATCTCATAAAGCAACGAAGCATCATATTCAGTTGTAATCTCAGGCTCACGCCCGTTAATAAAGGCTGAAAGAATTTCAATCAGCAATTTTTCGGTATTGTTCAATGTTTTTTCCACCTATACAGTTTATTTGCACTAACGCGTCTTATTTTTGCCGCTAAAGACAAACCGCAATATTTTGATATAAGCCTGTCAAATTCAAGCCTATACATATCTTTATAAAACCTGTCCTTTAGCGGATTAACCTTTGTAGGCACATTTAACGGCTTGTTTCTTTTTAGAACCTCCGGACTCAAGGCTTCGCTTATTAACTTATCCTTTACATTTGAATAAAGAACGTTGCCCTTTTCTGTGTTTATAAGCACAAGGCTTAACCCCCTGCCGTCACAGAGCTCTTTTTTGCTTGGAGAATCATTCCATGCATCCCCCAAGGTTATGTCGCTGACTCGCTTAAGCCCTGTAAAAGCACAGTTATTACAGCTGCTTCTAAGCGAAATATTGGTAACAAAGCTAAGCAAATAGGGATCTTCTGTAATATTCTTTCTGTAGCTTGTACCGTCAGTAAACTCAGCTTTCAGACTATACACGTGCCAGCCCTCTGTTTTGTCTCTGAAGGAAATGCTTTTAAACTTCCTTCCTTTCGAAATAAAATCTCTGTACTTTTCAAACAGCAACGGAGACGATACCCCGTGACAAATGAAATCAACTGTGTAAAGAGTACCTGTATTTATATTATCGGTAATGTTTTTTAAAGCCGCAATCTGGCAAGGAGTACCCGAAAACAAAACTATTTTGCCGTTTTTAAGCTCATCTGCCGCCTTTTGAGCCGCTAATAAGAACTGACTTTGCACATATTTTGAACCGCGAATAAGCTTTAAGTCTTCCTTTTTGTCAATTTTTATATGGCAAACATTGAAGCCTTCATCAAAACCTGCACCAAAGACCACTCCTCCGTTCTGAAGCACATATTCTGACAAAACAGAAAATGCACCGCCAGAGGAGCTTGCTTCTACAATAGCTTTGTCTGCCGCTTTTGCGGCATATAGCTTAAAAACCCCGGTTGTTTCTGCAAAAGTACAAAGCGGACAAACCTTTTCGCATCTTTGACAATCAGAACACAAAGAACTGTTTACAACAGGGTGCAGAAAGCCGCAGGTATCTCTTGTTAATACAAGAGCACCTGTAACACAAGCGCTTACACAAGCACCACAGCCTGTACATAAACTACTCTTTGGCAGCTCCATTATCACTTTCTCCTTTTTATAATACCTGATATAAATGATTTTTCCTCTTTGTTAAAACCAAACCAGAAAAGACACACCAGAAGGGAAACAGTAAACACCGAACCCTTTATCAAAAGTCCTTTAAGATTTGTATCCAAAGTCAAAGCAAAAGGTAAACTTACCGCAGAAGCCAATAGCAATGAGGGCAAAATGCCCTTTAACACCTGAGAACATAAAAGCTTAAACTTTATTCCCAGAGTCTTAACATAGTATATGTTCATAACTATAACGGAGCCCGCAAGCGTAGCTATAGCTGTGCCTACAGGTGCACCGATTTCACCGAATAAATGCACCAACAAAACAGTAAGTCCGACATTAAACACCGCAACACCTGCAAGCACCACAGAGCGTACCAGGCGCTTGTTCATAGCGTCAAGCACAGAAACGATTACTCCGTTAAAATAAACTAAAAAGTAGGGTATCATTACAATTATAGCAATAATCCACGAAAAAGCGTATTCTTCACCGACCCAAACATTTATAAAGTCTCTGCCGCAAAGCAAAAAACCGCATAAAACTGCACCGCTGGCAAGAGTTTGAACCCTTGAGGGAGCAATCATCGCTTTGGTTATAGCTTCTCCATCGGGCTTTTTTGAAGCAAACATTCGGCTGAATTTTGGTAAAAACACCGCCATTGCCGCCGTAGAAACTGACGAAAATACCGAAAAAACCTGCATTGCCACTGAGTAGCGTGTTGTACTTTCAGGGCCTATCATTATACCCAAAACAGTTATATCGACCTTGGTATTTACCTGATTGACAATAGATTGCAAAAAAACCGCAAGTGCAAATAATAATGACGAGGTAAATATCTCTTTATCAAACGAGTAAAGCTTCCACCTTACCTTTAAGGGGAAAACCAAATAACAAACATTAAATATAAGCAATGCCACCGACAACACAAGGTCAACACCAACAATAATAACGCTGTCGGTTTTAAAGGAAAACAGCAAAACAATAAGAAAAGCCTTTAAAAAAGTTCTTAATATCTGCCAAAGATTGTTTACTGCAAATTTCTCATAGGCATTGATAACACCCTGAAAGGTTTGGGCTATAAGTGTAACAAACACGTTTCCTGCAACAAAAAGATAAAGTACCTTTGCTTTTTCGATTTGCTCAGTTGTCATACTGTTTGAATAGATGCTTTCTATAAAAGCATAAAGCACCATTGCCGCAATTAGTATTATCAGCCCCAATGTCGCAGTAATCACAAGACAGGTAGCGATATAATTTTTTTCGCTTTTTTTATCTTTATTGGCAAGTGCAATAGACACGTAACGAGTCATAACGGTGCCTGTACCGAAGTTTATCAGCACCAAATATCCTGCAAAAGACGACATCATCTGATAAACGCCGTATTCGCTGTCACCTAAACTTTTGATAAGAAAAGGCGTTAAAAATATGTTAACAGCAACAAGCAAAAGACTATTTGCATAGGAAAGTATCATTCCTATTTTTCTCTGAGATTTTTGCATACCTTATTTCAAATACCTTTCCATAAGCACACCTGCCTGCTTCTCAACCGTTTTTACATAGTCAGGCATAAAGCTTTTATAATGAGCCTTAATTTTTTCTTCGTTCTTCATAATTACAGAAAATTTATTGTAAATATCAGCTTTATTTTCAATATCTTTGTAAGACAAAACATAATCCTGGGCATTTCTAAAAATATCAGCAGCTATTCCAACCGACTTCATTGAATACCCTAACGCCAACGCGGGCACTTCGCTTGAATATGCCGCAATAATCGAATGAGTCCTTGCGCCTACAAAAAACCGACATTTTGAAATTATGTATTTAAGCTCTGTGCAAGACAAATCAGCCTCAACAGCACATATTCTGTCTTTGTAAAAAGAAAGCTTTTTCAAAAGCTTTTTATGTAAAGCCAAGTCCCCTGAGCACTTCTGCACATTATAAACATGAGGAATAAAGCAAACATTCATATCCGTTTCGTTAATGATTTTTTCAACAAGGTAGCATACAGCTTCTAAGGTTTTCTGACTGCTCACATAGCAGCTGACATTTATTCCCACAGTGTTGCCTTCAACAAATCCTTGTGGCAGTGAGGTTTTTTCTGTTTCAAGAGTAAATGCAGGGTCACAACAGCAAAGGATTCTGCTTTCATTAACGCCAACCTTTTTAAGTGCATTTACTGTCATACTTTCTCTTGCAACAATAACATCATATCTCAAAAGGTCTCTGATTACATCCTTGCCAAATCTGTCGGCTTCTACCGTGCACCCCCACAACACAGAATATGCACCCTTTTTTTCGCAATACTTATTGAGTGCCATACTTACCGTGGGGGTAGAGTAGCAATATATATCTCCGCCGATATTCAAAACAAGAGCTTCTTGCGAGATTTTACTCCAAAGCGTTTTTTGTATTATATTCTGACCTGCAAGCTTGCTTTTGAATACTTTCCGCACCGCCGCAGAAATAGCTCGCTGAGCTTTATTTTTGTATTCGCCATAGGGCAACAGCTCTGCTATTTTATCAATACCTCTTGCTTTATCCTGCACTGGAGCAAAGGTAGCCAGCATAGCTTTGTCTTCAAACCCTGCTTTATTAAAAATTCCTATAGTAGAACGGACTATTGCTTCGCAGCCTCTGTTATCGCTGCCTGTATGCCCGCAAAGAAAAAGCTTATTCATTTCTTATACCACTTGTTCTTAATAATTTCTGCCCTTGACATAGGGCCGCTTTCAAATTTAACGCTACTCTTGTTTTCGCTTTTTACAAACTCCATAAACCTCTGAGCGGCAAGCTTTGGGCAATAGTCGTCTTTGATGGTTTTTATGGCATTTTCTCCCAAAGCTTTTCGCAGATTACCGTCTTTTGCAAGCATTAAGAGCTTTTCGTTAAAATCCTTTTGAGAGCCGTATTTATATACTATGCCGTTTTTGCCGTCTTCAACAAGATAAGGCACCGAGCCTATGGCACTGCTTGCAAGCACGGCACAGCCTGAGCTCATTGCCTCATTAAGCACTGCTCCCCAACCCTCATAGAAATTGCTTGTAAAAAGGAAAACGTCGCTTTTGCTCATAGCTTTTCTTACCGACTCAGGGGGCATAGAGCCTAAAAAGTTAACCTTATCGCGTAAGCGATATTTTTCACTTAAGGCTTTCAGCTTGTCAGATTCTTCACCTTCGCCTATAAAATCAAGCTGAAAATCCACCCCGACCTTATTAAGAAAACGGCACGCCTTTAAGGCGGTATCAGCACGTTTCCAGTCTAACATTCTGCCTGTCCATAAAATTTTAAGCCTGTTATTATCCCGACTTTCATAACCGTCAGAAAAATCCACTTCAGGAAAATATCCCCATTTGTAGCACTTATCCAAGGGAAATCCTAAAAGCGACACATCGCGGGAAAGAAAGGCACCTAAACAAAGGATATAGTAGTTGTCCTTTGCATAACGGGTTGTGCGGTTTCTGATTTTTTTTGCAAGAGGAGGATAAAATCTGCGCCAAGCACCCTTTTTAAAAAATCTTTCAGAAGCCAAAAACGAAAGCTTGCCTTCCTTCATTCTAAGCTCAATATATTTATCAGGACATGCTCCGAAAATCACCGCATCGGCATTTATAAGTATTTCTCTTATTTTTTTTGATGGGGTACTTTTGTCGTATGTTCTTATTACAAAGTCATACTGACAGTTCATATCGGCATAACCAAGGCTTAATCTATCACTTGGTATGGGTCTTGTTGCAATAAAATAAAACTCATCACAATTTTCCTTTAATTCATTACAAAGCATAAGCTGATGATGGTTAAGAAAATTTGACACCATTACAACCGTCAAAGCAGTCACCCCCGTTTACCGTTTATTTTAATTCCAATAAAATTCATAAGTACCGTATTGCTGAGTAACCCTGTAGCAAAACAAAGCGATGCAAAGTCCCACTGAAATTGCCGTAGCAATTTTCCGCTCTGACATCAGCTTTTGTCTGCCCAAAACTGCAGGCAGCAATACCGCAATTACAGATGAAAAATAAAAGCTGATACGCTCCACAACCGTTGTGTTGTACCTTAAAGCATACAAACAAAGCCCAAATGTAAGGAGCTTGATTTCAAAGGAATACTCCTCTACAAAGGATTTATCATATCTCCACACAATATAGCAAAGAATAAGCGTGGCAATGTATATAAGAATGGGAATTAACCCTCCAAAAGCGTTTCCTCGGAATTGTCCTGCCTCATACACTCTGCCCATAACGTCATTTCCAAAATCAACAATATCGTCAATAAACAGCAATATAACCAGTACTGACATTAAACAGAAAATGAAAAAACCTTTGCCGACCCTAAACTGTCTTATAATAAATACAACTACAAACACCCATGCGGTGGTATGAATGGTTGCCGCCAAAGCTATAGCAATCAAGCCCATGATATCATACAAAAAACTTCGTTTTTTCAAAAGCTCCAAAGCAACAAGACAAATACAAATAGCAAATGCCTGTCTGAAGGCGGTCAGGAAAAATTGCCAAGGGCCAACACAAATATAAACAACTACCGCAAAAAAGATATTGTCCACATTTCTGTACAGATACCAAAGAATCACTCCGTTACAAAAAGCCGCCTGAAAATATAAAATAAATCTGTCCCATGGCACAAGCCACGCTAAAATATCGTTTAATATTAAGTAGCCGTGCTCCATTGAATGGGTATCCAGAAGCTCATCTAACGGCAAAGCAATAGCCCTTCTATACCATTTAACATAACCGACAATGTCGCCGCTTGAGGCACTTAAGTCACTTCTGCTGCCTAAAACAAAAACAAGTATGCCGAAGGCTAAACCTAAAAATATTAGTTTTTTCTTTTTTTCGCCTAAAGCATCAGGCAATATAAACCATATTGCAATAATGCTTCCCAGCATTAAAAGCCAAACTAACATAAAAACTCCTTAAATTCTTACTATAACCCTTTATATATATCCAGATATTTTTCAAAACAACTAAGAGCTTTAAATTTCAACGCCTGTGCTCTGCAGTCTTCCTTGTTGATTGTGCCCTTCTTTACTTTCAAAACAGCTTCATAAAGCCCCTCTACATCTCCCTTTTTCACCTGATAACCGCTTTTTTCGCTTTGAGCTTCTGCAGAACCGCCTGAAATATAGGTAACTACAGGTGTGGCGCAAGAGATAGCCTCTATATTAACCGTAGGGAAATTATCCTGCAAAGTAGGATTAACAAAAACATCTGCCATTGAATAAATCTTCGCAAGCTTTTTATCGTCTGATGTCCTTTTCAAGGGGATTATATTAGACGGTATGTTTTCGGGATTTTCTTCAAGGCTTAGTAAAACAATAACCTCGTCTTCTGAAAGCATTTCTGAAAGCTTTAAAAAAGCCTCTCCGCCTTTGTAGCTTTTAAAATTACTAACTATTCCTAAAATAACAAATTTATTATCTATACCCAGTTCTTTTCGTATGTCGGATACAACAGGTGAAAAGACTTCTGTATCAATACCGTTGTGCAAAGCAGTAACTGGGTAGGCACCTAAAAACGACTTTTTTGTAAGGTCTCTGAGCCAGTTTGAAGGAGTAACAATATGTAAACGGGAAACTCCGTTAAAAAGCTCTCTTTTTGCCTTGTAGTTTTCTTTTGACCTGTCAAAAAACAAAGATATGGGATATTTCTTCTTAAGCTGACACTTGTAGCAGCCTGTTTTCCATTTTTCACAGCCCGCTATATCGAAATGTGCACAATGGCCTGTAAAAGCCCAACAATCGTGCAGTGTCCACACCACGGGTATATCGTGCTTTTTAATGTATTCAAACAAAAGCTTTATATTTATATAATGACCGTGAATATTATGCAGATGTATAATATCCGGTTCAACCCTATCAATCCACTTAAGCAGCCTTTTGGTTGCCGTTTTATTGTAAAAACCATGCTTGCCGAAAAGCCTTGTTAAAAGAATATTTGCTTTCATATAAAGCTTTGAGCTCATAACAAAGATATTTTCGCCCTGCTCTTCGCTTTCACCGCAGGCAATATAGGGGTCTATGCCGTTTTCTCTTTGTATATCCGCAAGCTGCTTTACAATTCTGCCGGTGCTTTTTATAGGATAAACCGAATTTATCTGTAAAACTTTCATTTTATACTCCCTGCTCAGCCAAATCACAAAGGGTCTTTTTAAAGTTGTCTAAAATAGCCTTGGCGTCGTGGTTTCTTACTGCTAAGTCAAAGGCTTTTTTACCATATTGCTTAATTAGCTCAGGATTATCACAAAGCCTTATCAGGCTTGCCTCTATGTCTTTATAATCGGTAACAGTTATTGCCGCATCCTCTTTAATAAGGTAATCCATAGGCGCAATTTCCTTGCTTCCAAGTGCAAAAATACATTTTCCGCTTTTAAAATAGTCGGTAATCTTTGTAGAAAAAGAAAGTCTTGCGGCGTTATAGTGCTTTTTGTCAAGGGACTCGGCAAAAACCAGCACATCAGCATTTTCCTGAATTTTCTCAAGCTCTGCTTTATCTACACTTCCCATAAAAGAACAGCCCTTCTGACTCATCGCCTTAAGAAAATCCTTATTAGGACTTTGGGGTGCATAAACCTCAAAGCTTATCTTTACATCCTGCCGGTTTATTTTGGAAACTGCCTGAGCAATTTTCATAAGCGCCTTGTCTCTGCCGATAATAAGCTTACCTGCATAAACCATTTTCAAAGGAGTATTTACCTCAGGCTCTTTAAACTCAAGGTTTGAAAAATCTATGGCTCTTGTAAGATACTCAGTGTCTTTTCCAAAAAGGGATTTGCACTCTTCTTTGGTTTTGGGTGCAATTACGAAAAGCTTTTGGCAGGATTTTATCATATCAATTGTTTTAGTTCTCAGCCAAAAGCGGTGTATGTAAGCAAAAAGATTTTTACCGCAGATTTTGTAGGAAAAATTATCGTCTGCAAGATAACACACCACCGGCTTTTTGGTGTATTTTGCAATATAATTCTGAAGCCTCGCCATGTAAACCACAGGGTATATGGGCATAAACAAAACATCCGGAGAGACTTTGTCTAAAAACTCATCAAGCTCTTTTGTTTTCCACTTGCCCATTGCCCACACCAAATCTCTGCAAAGGGTCATAAACCAGCTATGGCGTTTTCTTGCTTTTTTGTATCTCTGCTGTTCTTTTTTAAGCTCCTTGTCTTCATTTGTGTCAAGGTTTTTGCTATTAAAAACAGGCTGTGCGGTTTTAGTTTGGCGCTTATAAATGCTTTTGATTATTGCATTCTCGTTAATCCGCAAAAACTCGTCGCAAACAGGTGTACAGGGCACACCTGCTCTGGTATATATCTGAGCAAGTCTGTCCTTTTCCCAGCATGCAAAAATCTCAGGCAACGTACGTATTGCACTGTCGTCACGCCAAACATTTATGTTTACTGATAAAACCTTTGGCAAAGGCTTTTTTATCTCTGACATTTAATTCACCTTAAGATACTGTTTTCTCGCTGTTGCTAACTATCTGAGAAACACATTCAATAACGGTTTTTCTGTTTTCTTCAAACTGCTCTGCGGTCCAGGTGCTTGTTTCGCTTTCACGTCTGCGCAAAGCCGATATTTCTCTTGTCATATTTTCCACAGGGCGGCTGCCGCTTACTTCGTGGCGGAAGGTACGGGAAAGTATTGCACAGGTAGAACCTAAACGCTTATGCTCGCCGATTACATACTCACTCTTAAGCTGACCTTCACCGATTTTTGCAATACCGCCAAAGCCGTAAGGAACACCCTTTGCCTTGAATTTTTTGCAAAGTCTTTCAACGGTTCCGTCGGCAAGAAGTTCAAACATAAAGCTCATATTATAACTTAAATGCAAATCGTTAAGACCTATGTAAACCTCGGATATACCGTCAAGAGCTAAGATTTCATCAACCTTTTCAACTGCCTCAGCCGTTTCAAAAAGCAACACCGTAGGTACTCTGCCGTCAACATAGTCAAGAAAAGTTTTTACCTCTTCTACAGTTTTAAAGTAAGGCAGCATAATAACGTCGGCACCGTCATCTACTATTCTGTCGATTTCTGCCTTGAGACCTTCGTGAACAGGATTACATCTTACAAGAAGCTGAGATTTATTTACTACATCTCTGAGCCTTTTTACATCATCAAGGCTTGAATGGGAAACAACCGTATCAAGATGCCCCTGACGCTCATATTTTCCGATTATCTCCAAATCAAGAAAAATTCTGTCAACACCTGCAGTCTGGGCAGTCTTAGCAGCCTCAGGGTCAGCAGTAAGATACATAAGCTTGATTTTATTTTTGTTAACCGCTAAAAGCCTGCAGTAAAATTCGTAAATATTCTGAAGCATAACAGGGCGTGCAAAATATTTTTCAACCCTTTTTCTGCCGTTTTCGCCATAATACTCTCTGAGCTCACTGTTATTCATAAGCTCAACCATTTTATCAAGCAGCGCCTTGTCGCTGTGAGAAGGCACTAAAACACCGCTGACTAAGTTTTCAATAACCTCGCTGGGGCCGGGAATATCCGTTGTAATAATGGGAAGCTTCATCGCCATAGCCTCCTGAAGCACCATTGAAAAGCCTTCGCGATAGCTTGGGTGCACCAGTAAATCGCAGGCAGCCATATACTTTGCTACCTCTTTAGGTGCTACGTTTCCTGTGATTATTACATTACTTGAGCCTTTTGCCCACTCCATAAGCTCTTTATCAGGGGAATTTATGGTGTCCTCCATACCAACCAAAAATAGCCTTGTATTGCTGTTTTTATATGTAAGTGCACGGTAAGCACTCAAAAGCTCCCCCACGCCTTTGTCTTTATTAAGCCTGCCCACATATCCAAAAACAAAGGTGTCTTTTGAGATATCGTAGCTTTTTCTGATTTCAGCTCTGTATTCTTCTCTTTTATTTATATTGTAGACCTTAAAATCAACGCCGATGGTACCGCCCTTGCCGATTACCTCGATTTTCTCTTTTTTACAAAGCTTTTCGCTTACGGCAAGCTCCAGATTCTTGTTGCTTACGGCATAAATCTTAGTGGCACCGTTACAGATGTATTTTTCAAGAGCTTTGAAAAACTTTCTTTTTAATCCTTCAAAGCCAACGTATCTTATGCCCCACTGCCCGTAAACTCTTACAGGTATTTTCTTAAAACCCTTTGCAAGGGTACAGCAAATTGCGGCATTAGGCGAAGAATACTGAATTGCATCAAACCTGCCTTCTTTAAAAATCTTTTTCATTGCCTTTGTGCTTCTTAAAAGTGAAGAAACATTTATGCCGCGCTCAAGAGGAACCTCAACAACATTGGCAAATTTCCTGTGCCTTTCTTTAAACTCCTCACTCATATCCGCACAAACCACGGTAACCTCAAAGCCTTTTTCTGCAAGGTTTCTGGCGCTGTCAGAAATAAACCAATCAAAAAATTTGGCAATAGTAGCTACCATGCAAATTCTTATGGGGCGGTTTTCGTTGTCGCTCGAATTTCCCTCCTGCACACCGCTTGCGGTAAGCACAGAGGTAAAGGTACCGAAAAAGCATTTAACATCAAACCAGAAGCTTAAATTCTTTACATATTCGCCGTCAAGTCTTGCCTTAATGGCAATAGGCAGTTCGTCTCTGCCGTTAATCTGTGCCCAACCCGAAAGACCGGGGCGTACACTGTTGGCGTTATATTTGTCACGCTCCTCTATTAAATCAAACTGATTCCACAAAGCAGGGCGAGGGCCGATAAATGACATTTGACCCAAGAAAATATTAACAAGCTGAGGAAGCTCATCAAGGCTTGCTTTTCTTAAAAGCTTGCCTATAGGAGTCAGAAACTGCTCAGGGTCTTCAAGAAGATGTGTGGGGATATTAGCATCGGTATCTGTGCTCATAGTGCGGAATTTGATAATATTAAAATGCTTTTTGTCCTTGCCTACTCTTTTCTGAACAAAAAACGGATTTCCTTTGTCCCAAATAAAAATAAGCAATGAAATTATGATAAATACAGGAAGTAATATCAGCAGAGCCAAAAACGAAAGCCCAATATCAAAAATCCGTTTTACTACGCTATATATCGATTTATTTTTAACAGCCTTGTTTGTATTTGCCATACTTGTGCCGCCTTTTCTTTTAAAAATAATACTTATAAATAAATACAAATATACACATTAATACTAACACATTCGGGCGTATATGTAAACCTTTTTTACAAAATAAAGGCAGAAACCTTTTAAGGTTTCTGCCTTTATTCATTGCTATATTTATTCTTCATTATGTTTACCATAATTGTGGCGTTTTCCTGTGCCGCTTTCTTTGCAAGCAGGCAAAGTATTTTCGGGACAGTCGTTTTTATTATCGGCATCATCAAACTCAGCTATCAACTCTCTTATTTCCCGCATACTCATATCCCGAATTTGCATTACATCCACATCTATACCCAGCTCTGTGAGCTTTTCATAGGCCCTGTATTTGCCCTTAGATAACCCTAGCTTATGAGCAACCTCTGATTTTGTATCTTCGTCGAAATAACAATAGGTATTATCACATTTACCCGTGCAGGAATTTATCTGCGACAAAAGTCTTTCTGTCTGGGCGTTGTCACTGCCAAAAACGCCTATTTCAAGAGTGTCGTTATCCTCCAAAAATACGGCGATTTCTTCGCTTTTTACAATTTTATCAATGGCGTCATAACAGCTTAAATATTTTATATCCAGTGCCTCTATCAATGCCTTGCCATCTTCATTGTAACTTTCTACAGAAACAACCTTGTCAAAGCGGTTAACAGAAAGCTCAAAAGAAGGGTTAATGTCAATACTTATACATACCGTAGGCACAAAAAACAGCCATGATCCTGTAGCCGCTAAAATCAGCAAACACGCCGCACAAGACACCCCGAAACGCAAAGCATTCATAGCTTTGGGTTTATATCCGCTTACTGCTTTAAGTACATTTTGCTTTGTTTTTTCAGCCAAATTTTTATCTGCTTTTATACTGTCAAAAGCAATCCGTATTTTATTTTTCATATCCGTCACCTCTGAGCTTTTCTTTCATAATTTGTTTAGAACGGTTAAGACGGGTATAAATTGTGTTTACGTTTTTGCCTAAAAGCTTACCGATTTCCAAAGCCGTGTAACCTTCATAATAATACAGATACACAACAATTCTGTATTTTTCAGGCAAAGACTGCACAGCACTAAGCACGTCACTATAATCCTCTTGCTCACAGACAGGTTCTTCCACTACCTCTTCAAAGGATGTTGTATGACTTTTAAAAAAGCTCTTAAGTAAGTCTTTACAGGCGTTGATTGTAACTCTGATAATCCACGCTTTTTCATGGTCGTCGCTAATAAATTCGGGGCTTTTTAGGGCGTACTTAATAAACACCGTCTGAAATATGTCCTCGGTGTCCGCATAATTTTTTAAATGCAATATGCAAATACGCTGTACTGTGTCTGCATATTTGTCAATAGCACTAATAACTTCTTGCTCACTACGCACCTTTTTTACCTCTGTCTTTAAAACTACTCTTATCTTCCTCTTCTGCAGACACCTCTGCTATGAAAATTACTATCACCATTGCCGTGGCAACCTTTTTCTTTCGCTCTGTCTGCATTTTGATTATCGCATATTCCGTCTCCGTTACGGTCCGTAAACCCGCCTAACGCTTCCCGATTATCGCAAACTCCGTTTTGATCCTCGTCAACAAAGTTTCTTCCTCTTTCACTCTTGCCGCAGCTTACGTAATTTTCCTCGGCATTCACAGCTTCGCCGGTTTCGCGGTTATCACAAATTCCGTTTGAATTTTCATCGGCAAAATTTGCACAAACAGCAACCGTTCCCACTGTGCCTGCCAAAATTAACAGTGCAGCCATTAAAATAATTACCAGCATTTTTTTCATAATAACAACTCCTTTTACTTCTAACACGAATCAAAAAGGAAAATCCTTTCAAAAAATTTATAGTTTCAGTATATTTTTAATTTTTGCCGCTGTCAACGGTTCAAATTACTGTTATATCGAGGTTTTTATCTTCATATTATTTAAGGAATAAAAGTTGGAGGTTTCTGTATGAAAGAAATCGTTGAAGAAAGAGCCGCTCGCTTAGGAGAATACATCGTAAAAGAAAACGCCACCGTAAGAGCAACTGCCTGTAAATTCGGCATAAGCAAATCAACTGTTCATACAGAAGTAACAATAACGAACGGTTTGTGTGGCTGGTAGCATAAACCCCGCAAAACCGCATAAACAAAGGCTTTTCAGCACGGCACACCGCCGTGCTGTTATTTTTTATCCTAAGGAATATTTATAATCGCAACATAAAATCTCGGCTAAAATATGAAACCATAACATTTTAGCCGAGATTTTTTACTTTTTGAAATAACAAAATTTGTAATAAAAGCACTTGATAATCCGTTGAAAAAATTGTATACTATTTTCAACGAGGTGAACTTATATGGAACGACCTTCAATTTTATCAGAAATTAAAAAAGAAATTCAGAATGCAAAAATCGGTACTGTTTTTGTGCCGATTGATTTTGCTTTGATTACAGATAAAAAAACCGCAAGCGTTTCGCTAAGCCGTCTTGAAAAAGAAAAAATTGTTTTAAAAATAATGCGCGGTATTTATTATAAAGCGGAGTATAA
>JAFQVY010000020.1 GCA_017407755.1 Clostridia bacterium
CGATTATCCCGGTACTGAGATGACTTTCGTAAGAGAGAACCAGTACGGTCAGGATATCTACAAGATTGACGTTCCTGCAGATATTGACAACATCAAGTTCTCTGACGGTACAGCAGAAAACAACCGTACAGACAACATCGGTAACGAGCTTCTCGGTGACAACGTAGGTTTCTACCTCCTCGATAAGGGAGATAAGTATTGGCCCTATGAGACATACGAGTATGCCGAGGATACAGAAGAGGAATCTTCTGCAGCTGATACAGAGGCTACAACAGTTACCGAAGAGGCTACAACAGTAGCACAGGAAACTGAGACTACAACAGCAGCTCAGGAGACAGAGACTACTACTGCTCCCGAGGAGACAACAACAGTAGCTCAGGAGACAGAGACTACTACTGCTCCCGAGGAGACAACAACAGTAGCTCAGGAGACTGAGACTACAACTGCTCCCGAGGAAACAACAACAGCTCCTCAGGAAACAGAGCCCGAAGCTATCAAGGTTTATTGCATTAACTCTGCTAAGTGGGATGCAGTATGTGCATACTACTGGGGCGGTGCTTCCGTTACATGGCCCGGTAATGCAATGACAAAGACAGGCGAAACTGTTAACGGCTTCGATGTTTACGAGTACACATTCGAAGTAGCACCCCAGAACATTATCTTCAACAATAACAACAAGGGTGCCCAGACTGCTGACCTTACTTTCCAGGCAGGTCAGTACTTCGACGTTAAGGGCGGCAAGTGGTACAAGTCTCTTGACGATGTTCCCGCGGTTTCTGCATCTTCTACAGACAGATACCTTGTAGGTTCCTTTAACGGTTGGAGCACAACAGCTAACGAATTCTTATCTGCTGACGGCACAATCGGTCGTGTAGAGATGGAGCTTTCTGCTAACACTACATACGAGTTCAAGATTGTTCGTGAGGGTACATGGACAAGCTGTAAAGAAACACTTTCTATTACAGACAGTGCTACAGGTCTTACATTCAGCTCCAGTGTAGCAGGTAATACTAAGCTTACAACAAAGAACGCAGGTACATATGTATTTGAGTTTGATCTTTCAGCATCACAGCTTACTGTTACTTATCCCTGATTAAATTAATTAAAGAGGCTGGCCTTCGGGTCAGCTTCTTTTTTTATTGCTCTTTTCATATTTCGTGGTATAATAGCTTTATAAGGAGTGAACATTATGCTTTTATATGACATTTCTACAGATGTTTTAACTGCGAAGGTTTATGACGGAGACCCAACTCCCAACCTTGAGTACATAAAAAGCTGTGATAATGGGGATGACTATAATCTGTCGGTGCTTAAAACGTGTATGCACACAGGCACTCATATTGATTCGCCATACCACTTTGATAGTGACGGCAAAAAAATAGAAGATATGAAGCTCTCGGTTTTCTACGGAAAATGCACAGTTGTTACCATTAAGGGTATTCTTACAGGCGAGGATATGGAAAGACTTCTGCCTTACTGCAAGCGTCGTCTTATTCTTCACGGCGACGGCGAAGCCTGTCTTTCTTATAGTGCGGCAGTTGTTCTTGCAGACAGTGATATCTGTTTAATCGGTACCGACGGGATTTCGGTTTCAACAGGCTTTGACGAATATCGTACCCATTTGGAGCTGGCAAGGGCAAACGTTGCGGTGCTTGAAGGCCTTGACCTTACAGGAATTAGAGACGGCGAATATACCCTATGTGCCTTTCCTGTTAAAGTAAGCGGTGCCGAAGCTTCCCCTTGTCGTGCAGTTCTAATGGAGCAGGAAAAAGGAATTTGATTGATGAAAAAACTTGTTGTGTTTGACCTTGACGGTACCTTGGTTGACTCTATTTGTGACCTTGGTAATGCTGTTAATTTTGCTTTAAAAGAATATAATTTGCCTTTGCACCCTATAAGCGACTACTACGGCTTTGTAGGTAACGGTATGGAAGATTTGGTTCGCAAAAGCTTAGGGGATAAAGGCGGCGACGATATTCTTTACAGTAAAGTACGTAAGGTCTTTGATAAGTACTATAATGTGCACTCTAATGACAATACGGTTCCCTATGATGGCGTTTCCGAGGTTTTGAAGTCCCTTTCAGAGAAAAATATAAAAACCGCCGTGTTTACCAACAAAGCCCATCAGTTTGTTGGCGAAATACTAAACAAATGCTTTCCTGAACATAGTTTTACTTTGTACTATGGTCAAAGACAAGGTCTAAAGCGTAAGCCTGACCCTCAGGGTCTTGAATTGATGCTCGATGAGCTTAATATAAAAAAGGAAGATTGCCTTTATATAGGCGACAGCGAGGTAGACGTAAAAACTGCTCTTAATGCAAATGTTGAGCTTGTGGCGGTTACTTGGGGATACCGCAGTGTCAGCACACTTAAAAATGCAGGTGCAGAAATATTAGTTAATACCCCGAAAGAGATTTTAAACTATGTCTGATATTAAAAGAAATTATCAAAAAGAGCTTGACACTTTAATCAGCAAAAATGAAAAAGAAAGCAAAGTTCCAACGCTTTTTCTACACGCTTGTTGTGCTCCTTGTTCAAGCTATGCTTTGGAATATTTAAGTCGTTTTTTTAAGATTACGGTTGTGTTTTATAACCCTAATATTACTGAAAAAACCGAGTACGATTACCGCCTTTCGGAAGAAAAACGGCTCATAAGTCAAATGCCCTTTAAAAATCCCGTTAAGCTTATTGAAGGCGAATATGACCCGCAAAAGTTTTTTGACCTTGCAAAAGGTCTTGAAACTGCCCCTGAGCGTGGCTCACGCTGTCTTAGGTGTTACGAAGAAAGGCTCTTATACACTGCGAAAATTGCCAAAGAGCATGGTGCAGACTTTTTTGCCACAACCCTTACGCTCAGCCCCCTTAAAAATGCCGATGCAATTAACAAGATAGGTGAGAGTATTTCAAAAGAAATTGACACTCCGTATCTTTGTACCGACTTTAAGAAAAAGGGCGGATATCTACGCTCCATTGAGCTTTCAAAAGAATACAATTTATACCGCCAAAACTTTTGCGGTTGCATATTTTCAAAAAAGACTTCGCTATAAAAGCGAAGTTTTTTTATTATACCTCTTGACATATAATACTATGTGAAGTATAGTATTATATGTAAGGAGGTGTTACTGTGGATGTACAAATTAAAAGAGGTCTGTTAGAGGTTTGTGTACTTGCCGCTTTAAAAAGCGGCGATTCTTACGGCTATCAGATTATCAAGGATATTGAGCCGTACATTTCTATTTCAGAATCCACCCTTTATCCCATATTGAGACGCCTTGAAGAAGCAAACCACCTTACGGTTTACTCTGTGGCACATAACGGAAGGCTCAGGAAATACTATAAAATTACAGATGCAGGGCGGTTTAGGTTAAAGTCGTTTTCATCAGAGTGGAATGAAATAATGAACATCTACAGATTTATAACAGGGGAGGTAGAAGAAATTGACCAAAAATGAATTTACACGTGAGCTTAAGCAAAAAATTAACCATCTTCCAAAAAGCGAAAGACGGGAAATTTTAAGATATTACTACGAGATGATTTCTGAGCGTATGGAGGATGGAATGACTGAAGCCGAGGCAATTGAGGCTTTAGGCAATCTTGACGAGCTTTTGTCTGAATATGCTCCCGCAAAGAAAGAGCCCAAAAAAGGTGTACGCCTCAGAGGCTGGCACATAGTAATGCTGATTATAGGTTCACCTTTGTGGATTTCACTTGTAGTTGCACTGCTTTGTATTTTGCTTTCTTTCTACATAGTTATCTGGGCGTTGGTTGTTTGTTTTTATGCAGTGTTTGCGGCGTTGGCGGTTTGCGGTTTTGCATTGACAATGGCAAGCTTTTTTGTATTGTTTGAAGGCGGTGTACCGTATTTCTTAGTTGTTTTCGGTGCAGGTGCTTTCCTTTCCGGTCTTGCCATTATGTGGCTTATAGTATGTAACTTTTTTGCAAAGGGTATGGCTAAGGTTACGGCGAAGACAGCCAAAGGAATTTTTAAGTTCTTTTTTAAAAGAAAGTAAGGAGGGTGTGTTATGAGAAAATCAGTTAAAATACCGTTGTTTATTGCCTCAGGTTTGGTTGGTTTTGGAATTTTGTGTATGTGTTTATCTTTAGCTTTCGGAGGTACAGAGATGTTCTTTAAGAATAACGTAAAAACTGACGTAAAGATTATGTCGGCTACCTTTGACGAAGTAAATATTATTAACGTCAAGGATGTTTCAAATGACGTTAAAATCATTAAATCTGAGGATAATCAGGTTAAAGTTACCTACGGAGTAAGCGACAAATTCTCTTACTACCTTAAGCAGATAGACGACACACTTTATGTTGAGTATGACGACTTCAGACATTGGTACGACTACATAGTTGTTTTTGGCAAGTTAAGTGAGCCGGATTTGATTATCGAGGTTCCCGAAAAAACTTTAAATGAGCTTAACGTTAAGTGTACAAGCGGTGACATTGAAGCTAAAAGTGTAAACTCGCTTTTGACAAACCTTAAAACTCACAGCGGTTTTATCGAGGTTGGCGGCAATGTGGGCGATTTAACCGCAACTTCTACCAGCGGCGGTGTTAAGCTTAATTCTGATACTGAGGCAGAGTGTGCAGTTGTAAGCGCTACAAGCGGTAAGCTTACATTAAGCGGTAACGTAAAGGGAGATGTAATTGCCGACAACACAAGCGGCAGCATTGATGTTAATGAGCTTACATGTATTAATGCCGATATAAAGAATACAAGCGGTAAGATTAAGGTAGAAAGCCTAAGAGCCGAAACTCTTAAAGTCGATAATATAAGCGGAGGAATTCGCTTAACAGACACAGTTTGCACAGGCGATATGACCTTAGAGGCAACAAGCGGCAGTATAAATCTTGAATCCGTTGACGCTGAAAATTACGATTTGCACACAACAAGCGGAAGCATCAAAGCTCAGATTCTTTCACCTAAGCTTTATAACGTAAAAGCTACCAGCGGTTCCGAAAAAACACCTGAATTTGATGAAGGTGCAGAGGGTGTTTTAAATGCAAAAACCACCAGCGGTAATATTAAAATTGAATTAGCAGACTAAAAGAAAACAGTCGCCGAGGTTTCTCAGCGACTGTTTTTAATAATATACTTCGCGACTCCGTCATTTTCGTTAGAGTCAGTAAAATCTGTGGCGAATGGAATAAGCTCAGGCTTTGCATTTGCTACAGCTACGGCTTTGTCAGCTATTTTAAAAAGCTCGATATCGTTAATCTCATCGCCGAAAACTACAAGCTCATCACATTTAAGCATTTCTTTAAGCTTTAAAGCAGCAACGGCTTTTGTGGTGTTTTTCGGCATAATCTCAAGCCAGTAATATTCTGAATAGTAGTCTTTCTGATAAAGGCAACAGAATTTATCCTTGTATTTTTCGTATAGGGGCAAAAGCTTTTCTTTGTCGTCAATGCAGGTGATGTAAAACTTTTCGCCCTTAAGCAAATCATTAAAGCTTTTTACAGGGTTAATTCGCTTGTCGCCTTTTCGGCTTTCAAGGTAAAGCTTCTGTCCCTGTGAGCTTTTGCCTTCTACAAAGGAAAGCTTTTCAGCTTTATCGACAAACGAGTAAACCACAGGAAAAACCCTTTGCTTTTCAATGTCATTAAAAAGCTCATTAATACTTTCCTTGAAGTAATTGGAATAAAGAATTTCACCGCTTAAGTTATCCATAATAAAAGCACCGTTATAAACAATAACAGGCAGTCGGTTTTTTATGGCTGAGGTTACTTTCTGTGTTGTGTTAAGGGAGCGGGCAGTGGCAAATGAAAAGGGGATGTTCTGCTCACTTAAGCTGTTTATTACTTCAGCGGTAAAGTCGGAGACAGTTTCGTCGTTTCTTAAAAGTGTACCGTCTAAATCCGAAAGAAAGAGGGTTTTCATTTTACAATAGCCTCCGTAAAATCTTTGCCGCTATGGGTGATTTTATTCTCAAAAATCGTTCTTATGTCGGTGGCGTTGATATCGCAAAGAAGCATTTTCTGTGCATTGGTGTCAAGGATTTTAAGTGCAGAGGCTACGCTTGTAACAACAGGCAAAGGGGATTTTTTAGCAATCTGTGAAAGTGCCTCTTTGCCTATGTCGTTCATTCCTAAAATTCTTAAGTAGGGCAGAGGCGAATTTTGTAACTCCTTGGTAATTCCCAAAAGTGCCGAGGCGATTATTCGCCTTAACCTTGCCAAGGTGTAGCGTTTGGTTTTTATCTGAAATAATAATTCTTCTAAAGAATTACTGCTTCTGCTGGCACTGTAAATTCTGTTTTCAAGTCCCTCGCTTACATCAGCAAGCTCTGAAATTTCTTCTATACTCATAGTTTTAAGCTTTAAAAGAATTGCCCGCTCGCCAAACTCAAGCTTTGCGGGGTTTGAGTAATCGCAACAGGGTGCAAGTTTTGAGACATCTCTGCCTGAAAAAATCATTTCTCTAATAAGCGATGCGCTGGCAAAATTGCCCTTTGCTTCACTGCTGTCATGTTCTACCGCTTTTCGCTTGATTGTACCTGCATTTATGCCGAACTTTTCAAGCTCTTTTATATATTCCACCGCCAGAATATTGTTTGGCGATGCTAATATGTCTGAAGTTTCCTTTGAAAAAACTTCTTTTACCGCACTTTCTAATGCAAGGGGATAGTATTCGCCTTGGCCCATTTTTTGCTGAAGTATGGCTTTAACATCAGAGTTTTCTGTAGCACAGGCGGCTTTTCTTAAAAGCTCAATGTCTCCCGATTCACTTCCAAAGTAAAGGGAGCCAACTATTCCCGTGGCGTTTAAAATTTCAACTGCACCTTTTGCAAAACGCTGAGCGCTTGCCACAGCAAAAGGGGTAGGAAGCTCAATCACAAGGTCGGCACCGTTTTGGATAGCACAACGGGTTCTTGCAAATTTATCTATAATTGCAACGTCACCCCTTTGGGTAAAGCTTCCGCTCATAACACAAATTATTGTGTCAAAGCCTTGCTTTCTTATTTCGCTGAGCAGATATTTATGTCCGTTATGAAAGGGGTTGAATTCGCAAATTACTCCACAAGTCTTCAAAATTCCTCACTCCTTCTGAAAAAAAGGCTTGAAACTTTTCGTTTACTGTACTATTATATTATATGTTTAAAAGTATTTCAATTCAATTGGAGGAAGAATAATGAAAATTCTTGTTATTAATGCAGGCAGCTCTTCTCTTAAATATCAGCTTTTTGATATGGATAATGAGCAGATGCTCTGTAAAGGTAACTGCGAGCGTATCGGCGGCGAGGGTTCTTTTATCGGTCACAAAACTGCTGACGGCAGAGAAATGACCAAAGAAGGCTTTATGCCCGACCATACAGCAGCATTCAACTTTGTTAAAGATGCTCTTATGGACGCTGAGTTCGGTGTTATCAATAACCTTGATGAGGTAAGTGCTATCGGTCACCGTATAGTTCAGGGCGGTGCTCTTTTCTCTGAGTCTGTTATTGTTGACGAGGAAGTTGTTAAGGGAATAGAGAGCCTTATTCCTCTTGCACCCTTACATAACAAAGGCCACGTTCAGGCTATCAGAGGCTGTCAGCAGGTTTTCGGCGACAAGGTGCCTGAGGTAGTTGTTTTTGACACAGCTTTTCACTCCACAATGCCTGAGAAAGCATTTATTTATCCTGTTCCTTATGAATTTTACGAGAAGTACAAGGTAAGACGCTACGGCTTCCACGGTACTTCCCACAGATATGTATCCGCTGAGCTTGCAAAAAACATCGGCAAGGATATTAAAGACCTTAAGCTTATTACCTGCCACATCGGCAACGGTTCTTCCATTACAGCTGTTAAAAACGGCAAGGTTGTTGACACAACAATGGGTCTTACTCCCCTTGACGGCTTTATGATGGGCTCACGTTCAGGTGCTCTTGACCCCTCTGTTGTAACATTTATTATGGAGAAGGAAAACCTTTCTCCCTCTGAAATGAGCGACCTTCTTAACAAAAAGAGCGGTCTCTTGGGCATTTCAGGCGTTTCTACAGATGACAGAGACGTTACTAAAGCAGAGCAGGAGGGCAACGCCCGTGCGGCTTTAGCTCACGAAATCCTCTACTACCAGATTGCTAAGTATATCGGTTCTTTCTGGGTAGCAATGGGCGGCTGTGACGGCATCTGCTTTACAGCAGGTTTAGGTGAAAATCAGCCTGTACTCCGTAAGAAGGTTTGCGAGTATCTTGAGTGCTTAGGCGTTAAGGTTTGCGACGAGAGAAACAACGCCCGCGGTGCAAACTTCAAGATTTCTTCAGATGACTCATCTGTTCCTGCTTATGTAATTGCAACCAACGAAGAGCTCGTTATTGCAAGAGACACAAAAGCACTTGTAGAATCTAAATAATTACATAAAAAACCGCTCAAGTTTCAGCTTGGGCGGTTTTTTTATTTAAAATTATGCTGTTGTTTCTGAGTATTCGGTTGTGTCAACAGAGTCTCTTTCTCTGAAAAGCAGTGTAATACACCAAAGCGCAGATAATGCAACAAGTGTGTATATAATTCTGCTCACAATAGCACCCTGACCGCCGAAAATCCAGGCAACAAGGTCAAACTGGAAAAGTCCGACGCCGCCCCAGTTGATACCGCCGATTATGAGTATTGCCAATGCAATTTTATCAAGCATAAATTAACCTCCTTTTTAATGTCAATGCTATTATCTGCAAAAGAAAGTGAATTATGCAAAAAAGCCCTGCATTAAATGCAGAGCTTAACAATTGCCATTATTAGTGCCGCAACACCAACGGCGGTGATAATAATACCGCAGATTTTAAAAATCCTCTGAGCTTTTTCCATTTTGTGTTTTTTAATCATTTCCTCAGTGGGATAGGGCTGAAGTATAGTTATAACTCCTGTTGAAATTGCACCCACAGCAACACCTAAAAGACCCCAAAAGGTAAAAATAGGTGAAAAGAAAACGCCCAAAGCAAAAATTGCAGTACCTGCTATGTAAATAATGTTTAAAGGAATTCTGAATTTGTGCCTGTTTCTATAGTAAGCGTTAGCCTTTTGTTCGCACTCAGCCGAGCAGTACATCTGGCTATAATCTATTTCCTTTGCACAGTACTGGCATTTTTTCATATTAATCGCCTCCAAAAATTAATTATACCATATTTGTGCAAATTTTTCAAGCTCAATAAAAAGCAATTCCATTGCCTCTTATTATCTTTTAATTTTTTTATTTTGTGCAAAATATTAAAAAAGTATAAAAAAGGGGTAGAAAATATACATAATATGTGCTAATATTAGTCTGTATAAAGCCAACCCTTGTGTTGGTGTGTCTGAGTTCCTTAGACACGGTACGGATTTTTATTTTTTATGGAGGAAATTCTATGAAAGCGAAGAAACTTTTAAGCGTTATTCTTGCTCTCGCAGTAGTAGCTTCCTGTGCATGCATTGGTTTTTTTAATGCAGGTGCCGCAAGCGAATACAACGAGTATGAGAAAATGCTTGAATCCATCAAGCCCGAAAACAACTACGGTCTTGAGGACACAGTTAACGAAGGTAAGATTATCCAGGCTTGGAACTGGTCTTACGCAAACATCATTGCTAATCTGGAAACACTTGCAGAGCAGGGCTTTACAACAATCCAGGTTTCTCCCCCCAACGAGATTAAAATGCCTACAAAGGGCGTTAAGGTTTGCGAGCCTGCTATCGACGGTATTGCTCCCAACGGTTGGTGGATGTTCTATCAGCCTGCTGGCTTCCAGCTTAACGAGTCTACCGACAACGCATTAGGCGTTAAGTCCGAGTTTGTTGAGATGTGCGACAAGGCTCACGAGTTAGGCCTTAAGGTTATCGTTGACGCAGTTATCAACCACTTCGGTACAGATGACGACCACGTAGGCGTATATGATAACGACTCTACAGACCCCATTACTCATGTTAACTCCAGAGCTTGGGAGTTCGAGACTGAGATTCTTGATGCAAAGGCTCTTCATGACCCTTGGGTTAATATGACTTATAAAGAGAACTACTGGGATGGTTACTCTGATTATGACATCGAAGAAGACTTAACTCAGCATTGTACATCCGGTCTTCCTGACCTTGCCACAGAGACACAGGTTGTTCAGGACGCTATCTACGATTACTTTGTAGAGCTTGTTGAAGCAGGTGCTGACGGCTTCCGTTTTGACGCTGCAAAGCATATCGAAACCGAGCATGATACATTCTTTGCTTCCGACTTCTGGAGCGACACACTCCTCAAGCTCAGAGCTAACTATCCTGAAAAAGAGCTTTACGCATACGGCGAAATCCTCAACAAGTGCGGCGACGGCCGTCCTTTCTACGAGTATACAGAGCTTATGGACGTTACAGACTCTTCCTCTTACTGGGGTATTAAAGATGCTGTTGTAAACGGCGGCGGTAACCCCATTCCTTACTATCAGTCAGAGGCTGAGGGTTGTGACCCCACAACAGTTAACTTCACAAAGGAAAATGTTATCCAGTGGAACGAGTCCCACGATACATACATCGACGGCGGTACATCTGCTTTAACAGTTCAGCAGAGAAACAAAATCTGGGCTCTTACAGCTGCTCGTCAGACAATTACAGGTATTTACTTTGCACGTCCCGATGATAGAACAGGTGCAAACCGTGCAGCTATCGAAGCTATCTGTGCAAACATCACTCTCGGTGATGCTAACCTTACATCATGGACTGCTCCCGAGGTTAAGGCTGTTAACCAGTTTGACAACTACTTCGGTGATGCTTCCGAGTACAACTCCAACCAGAGTAAGGTTGTTATGATTGAGCGTGGCGGCTTAGGCGCAACTCTTGTTAACCTTCAGGGCACTACAAAGAACGTTAACCTTAAGTCTTATACTCTTGCTGATGGTACATATAAGGATTCTATCACAGGCAACGAGTTTGAAGTTGTAGAGGGCCAGCTCACAGGTTCTATCGGCTCCACAGGTATTGCTTGTATCTACTATGCAGAGGATACAGAGCCTGTTTTCAATGAGCGTCCTGTTGATATCTGGGATGTAGACGTTTCCGGCGGTAACTATCCCACACAGGAAGGCTACAACACAATCGTTTATTCCGATAATATGGCATGGTCTACAGTAAACATTTATGTATGGACAGACGGCCTCGGCGAGCTTGTAGGTTGGCCCGGCACTCCCATGAAGTTTGCACTTGTAAACGATTACGGTCAGAATCAGTACGTTGCTTACATTCCTGTTGAGTACGAAAACTTTATTGTAACTAACGGCACAGACCAGACAATTGACCTGCCCATTACAGGTAACGGTGGTTACTGGATGGATGCAAAGAATGCTGATGGTAAGTATGATATGGGTACATGGAATCCCAATTTCTATGAATTACCTTCAAACAACGACCCCACAGATCCCATTATCGATGATCCTACAGATCCCACAACAGAACCCACAACAGTAGAGACTCAGCCCACAACAGCAGAGACTCAGCCTACAACAGCAGAGACCCAGCCCACAACAGCAGAGACTCAGCCTACAACTGTAGAAACAGAGCCTGTTTCCTCTCCCGATGAATCACAGCCCACAACTTCTTCAGAACCCATTGAGGTTGACGGCTACTACCTCGGCGATGCAGACTCCAACGAGGTTATCAACGTTAAGGATGCAACCCTTATTCAGAAGGTTCTCGCAAGATTCACAGGTCTCACCTATGATGCAGACGCTTCTCTTGTAAATGACAACTCTTACCTCGATATCGGCGATGCTACTCAGATTCAGAAGTATGTAGCTAAGCTCCTTCCCGAGGATACTAAGGTTGGCACATTCATCGAAAGATAATTTCCTTTTATCAGTCAGCTCCGCGAAAGCGGGGCTGACTTTTGTTTTTACGCCAAAACCCGACTTGACAAAACAGGGACTCTGCGGTAAAATTTTGAAGTATTAAATATGTCTCCGTAGCTCAGCTGGATAGAGCGTTCGCCTCCTAAGCGAAAGGCCATGGGTTCGAATCCCGTCGGGGACGCCAAAAGCATCGGTTTTATCGGTGCTTTTTCTTTTTTCTCTGTTGAGTATTTTATATTACTGTGGTAAAATATAAATATATTTTATTGGAGGTTTTATTATGCAAAAATCTAAACTTCGTGCCTATGCGAAATTAATTGCCCAAAAAGGTGTAAATATCCAGAAAAATCAGCCGGTTGTTATTCAGGCTGAGCTTGACCAACCTGAATTTATAGAAATTCTTGTTGACGAGTGCTACAAAGCAGGTGCTTCAATAGTTGAGGTTAAATGGTCTCATCAGCCTATAACAAAGCTCAACGTACGACACAAAACTTTGAAAAATCTTTCTATCGTTGAAGATTGGGAACTTGAGCGTATGAAGCACGAGGAAGAAACCCTTCCTGCAAAAATCGTCATTCTTTCCGACGACCCTGACGGACTGAAAGGCGTTAATCAGGATAAGCTCAGCAAGGCTTCTCAGGCAAGAAGCAGAGCGTTTAAGCCTTTCAGAGACAGAATGGAAAATAAGTATCAGTGGTGTATTGCCGCTGTGCCCGGCGTTAAGTGGGCTAAAAAGCTTTTTCCAAATGACAGAAAGAGTGTTGCGGTCGAAAAGCTCTGGCAGGCTATCCTTTCAGCAAGCCGTGCCGACATTGACCCTATGAAGCAGTGGCAAGAGCATAACGAAAACATTGCAAAAAGGTGCGAGTATCTAAATAATCTTAACCTCGTTTCCTTAAAATATAAGTCTTCAAACGGCACCGATTTTACCGTGGGGCTTATTGAGGGAGCTAAGTTTGTTGGCGGTGCAGGCGGCACCACAAAGGGCGTTATGTTTAACGCCAACATTCCCTCCGAGGAAGTTTTCATTACTCCTAAAAAGGGCGTAGCAGAGGGCAAGGTGGTTTCTACAATGCCTCTTTCGTATCAATCCCAGCTTATCGAAAACTTCTCAATAACTTTCAAAGACGGCAAGGCGGTTGAGTTTTCTGCCGAAAAGAACGAAGCACTTCTTGCAAAACTCCTTTCAATGGACGAAAACGCAGGCTACCTTGGCGAGTGTGCCTTAGTGCCCTTTGACTCTCCTATTAATAATTCGGGTATTCTTTTCTATAACACTTTGTTTGACGAAAACGCTTCCTGCCATCTGGCACTGGGTGCCGGCTACAGTGAGTGTTTGCCCGACTTTGAAAAGCTTTCCTTTGAAGAGTGCGTTGAAATGGGTTGCAACGACTCTATTATCCACGTTGACTTTATGATAGGTGCAGAGGATTTATCTGTTATTGGTGTTGACAAAAACGGAAAAGAAACAGCCCTCTTTATCGACGGCAACTGGGCATTTTGAGTTTAATTTTCTCTCAGAGAAATACACAAAAATTTAACAAAAAATTTGTTTAAATTCACTTTGTTTTGCTTGACAAACTGCCCTTGTGGTGATAAAATATTTTCAGCAAATCTTTAAGACGATACAGAGAGATCGGCAAGATTGCGAAATATTTTAGCTTTCGGTGTAGTTTTACGCCAATATTTTGCTATATTCGCCTTGTCGTTTTCGGCAAGGCTTTTGTTTTGCCCTCTTGGAAAGGAGAAGTTATGAAAGCAAAATTGTTCGGTATAGAAAAGTATCCTGAGCTTAGTGCCTTTATTTCTGATTTCTTCGCTGAGAACCCCGCTCTCGGTGTTTTTGATAATCCCCGTTTTGCTATTTTTCCCGGTTTTTGCGATGTGCATGTGCATTTTCGTGAGCCGGGTTTTTCTTATAAAGAAACCATTAAAACGGGCTCACAAGCTTCAGCTCACGGCGGATATACCGACGTATGCACAATGCCTAACTTAAATCCCGTGCCTGACTCAGTTGAGCACATAAAGGTTCAGCAGGACATAATCGATAAGGATGCAGTCATTAAAGTTCACCCTTACGCCTCAATTACAGTTGGCGAAATAGGGGAGGAGCTTGTTGATATGAAAGCTCTTTCCTCAAAATGCATTGCATTTTCCGACGACGGCAGGGGAGTGCAGAGTGAGGAAATGATGCGAAAAGCTATGCTTAAAGCAAAGTCTTTAGGTAAAATGATTGTAGCCCACTGCGAGGTTAACGACCTGCTCTTTGGCGGATATATCCACGACGGTGATTATGCTAAAGAGAATAATCATAAAGGCATCTGTAGTGAGAGCGAATGGAGGCAGATTGAGCGTGACATTAAGCTTTCAAAGGAAACAGGCTGTAAATATCACGTCTGCCACATTTCAACTAAAGAAAGTGTTGATTTAATCCGCAAAGCTAAGGCTCAGGGCGTGGATATAACCTGCGAAACAGGCCCGCACTACCTTGTTTTAGATGATAGTAACTTACAGGAGCACGGCAGGTTTAAAATGAACCCGCCGCTGAGAAGTAAGTCCGATAGAGAAGCTTTGCTTGAGGGTGTGCTTGACGGCACAATTGACATAATCGCCACAGACCACGCCCCTCACGGTGAGGAGGAAAAGGGCAGAGGTCTTGCCTTAAGCCCCTTTGGCATAACGGGAATCGAAACGGCGTTTCCTCTTCTTTACACAAACTTAGTTAAAACGGGCATACTTAGTTTTGAGAGGCTCATAGAGCTTTTGTGTATAAACCCCAGAGAAAGATTTGAAATTCCCTTTAAGGGCGACTTCACAATCTGGGATTTAGAGGAAGAGGTTGTTGTTAACAAGAACTTCTTCCTGTCAAAGGGAACAGCAACCCCCTTTGAAGGCGAAAAATTATTCGGTAAATGTATGCTTACTGTCTGTGACGGTAAGGTTTCATATAAAGCCTAATGTTATGGAGGAATGTAAAATGGCTAAAAGAACAGATATTAAGAAGATTATGATTATCGGCTCAGGCCCTATCGTTATCGGTCAGGCGGCTGAGTTTGACTATGCAGGCACACAGGCTTGTCTTGCACTTAAAGAGGAAGGCTACGAGGTAGTCTTAGTTAACTCTAATCCTGCTACAATTATGACAGATACTTCCATTGCCGATAAGGTATATATGGAGCCCCTTACCTTAGAGTATATTGCCCGCATCTTACGTTACGAGCGTCCCGACGCTATCGTTCCCGGTATCGGCGGTCAGACAGGCCTTAACCTTGCAATGCAGCTTGAGAAGAAGGGTGTTTTAAAAGAGTGCGGCGTTGAGCTTTTAGGCACAAGCAGTAAGTCCATTGAAAGAGCTGAGGACAGAGAGCTTTTTAAAGAGCTTTGCGAAAGTATCGGTGAGCCTACAATCCCCTCTGAAATTACCTACAGCTTAGAAGAAGCAAAAGAAGCCGCAAAACATATCGGCTATCCTGTTGTACTTCGCCCTGCATTTACACTGGGCGGCACAGGCGGCGGCTTTGCAAACAACGAGCAGGAGCTTGTAGACATCGGTATCAACGCCTTCAAGCTTTCTCCTGTGCATCAGGTTCTTATTGAAAAGAGCGTTAAGGGCTACAAGGAAATTGAGTTTGAGGTTATGCGCGACTCAAATGACCACGCTATCACAATCTGCGGTATGGAAAACATCGACCCTGTAGGCGTTCATACAGGCGACTCCTTGGTAGTTGCTCCTATCCTTACTCTTAACGACCACGACCTTAAGATGCTTAACGACAGTGCTATTAAGATTATTAAGGAGCTTAAAATCGAGGGCGGCTGTAACGTTCAGTTTGCACTTAATCCCGAAAGCTCTGAGTACTTCCTTATTGAGGTTAACCCCAGAGTTTCTCGCTCAAGTGCCCTTGCTTCAAAGGCAAGCGGTTATCCCATTGCAAGAGTAACCGCAAAAATTGCCGTAGGTATGGCCTTAGAGGATATTGAAATTGCCAACACAACTGCAGCTTTCGAGCCAAGCCTTGACTATGTGGTTGCTAAGGTTCCTCGTTTCCCCTTTGATAAATTTGCAAACGCTTCAAACGTTTTGGGTACTCAGATGAAAGCAACAGGCGAGGTTATGGGTATCGGATCTTCACTTGAGGAATGCTTACTCAAGTCTATCCGTTCCCTTGAGACAGGTGCTTACCACTTCTGGCTTCCTAAGTTTGACAATATGTCTACAGATGAGCTCTATGCATACCTCGACCTTTTCAAGGACGACACAATTTTCTGTGTAACCGAGCTTTTAAGACGCGGCGAAACTGTTGAGAAGCTTCACGAGGTTACTAAGATTACAGCTTACTTCTTAGAGTCCCTTGTTAAGATTATTGAAATGGAAGAAAGACTCAAGGCAAACGTTATGGACGAGGCAACTCTTAAAGAAGCTAAGGTTATGGGCTTTGGTGATAAGTTTATTGCTAAGCTCTGGAATATGCCCGAAATTGACGTTTACAACTTCCGTAAGGAAAAGGCAATGTTCCCCATTTACAGAATGGTTGACACCTGCCACACAAACGCTTATATTCCTTACTTCTACTCCTCCTACACAGGCGAAAATGCATCTAAGCTTACAGATAAAAAGAAAATTGTTGTTCTTGGTGCAGGACCAATTCGTATCGGTCAGGGCGTTGAGTTTGACTACTCCACAGTTCACGCCGTAACAACAATCAAAAATTCCGGTTACGAGGCTATTATCATCAACAACAATCCCGAAACCGTTTCCACAGACTATACAACTGCCGACAAGCTTTACTTTGAGCCTCTTACTCCCGAAGATGTTATGAATATCATTGAGTTTGAAAAACCTGAGGGTGTTATTGCTTCTTTAGGCGGTCAGACTGCAATTAACCTTGCTGAGCCTCTTATGAAGCGTGGCGTTAAGATTATCGGCACAGACTGCGAAGCTATCGACAAGGCAGAAAACCGCGACAGCTTTGAGAAAATCCTTACAGATTTAGGTATTCCTCAGCCTCAGGGTAAGGCAGTTACAAATATCGAAGACGGCGTAGCCGCCGCTGAGAAAATCGGCTATCCTGTTCTTGTTCGTCCCTCTTTCGTTTTAGGCGGTCGAGCAATGCAGATTGTTACAACAGAAGAACAGCTCAGAACTTACCTTAAGACAGCCGTTGAAATTGACGAAGATAAGCCCGTACTTGTTGACAAGTATATTCAGGGTAAAGAAGTTGAGATTGACGCAATCTGCGACGGCAGAGATGTATTTGTTCCCGGTATTATGGAACTTGTTGAGAGAACAGGTGTTCACTCAGGCGACTCTATAAGCGTTTATCCCACATTCAGCATTTCTGACAAGGTTAAGGGTACAATTCTGCAGTATGCAAAGCAGTTAGGTCTTGGCATTGGTATCGTTGGTCTTTACAATATTCAGTTCATTGTTGACAACAACGACAACGTCTTCATTATCGAGGTTAACCCCCGTTCTTCACGTACAGTACCTTTCCTTTCTAAGGCTACAGGTTACAGCCTTGCCGATATTGCCACCGAGGTAATTATGGGCAAGAGTCTTAAGGAGCAGGGCATTTTTGACATTTACCCCGAAGAGAAAAAGCGTTGGTATGTTAAGGTTCCTGTATTCTCATTCAATAAAATCCGCGGTTTAGATGCTTACCTTTCTCCCGAAATGAAGTCTACAGGTGAAGCAATCGGTTACGACGACAAGCTTAACCGTGCACTCTTTAAGGCCTTGCAGGCAAGCGGTATGCACCTGCAGAACTACGGCACAGTATTTGCTACAATTGCAGATTCTGACAAGGACGAGGCGTTGCCCTTGATCAGCCGTTTCTATAACTTAGGTTTTAATATTCAGGCTACAGAGGGTACAGCAAAATTCTTAATTGAAAACGGCATCCGTACTCACGTTCTTCAGAAAATCAGCGAAGGCAGCGAGGAAATCCCCGAAGCTATCCGTCAGGGCCATATTGCATATATTATCAATACCCGCGAGGTTGGCTCTGTAGGCTCTGCTTCTGACGGCCATATGATTCGACATTTTGCAACCGAAAACAACGTGTCGCTTTTCACTAACCTCGACACAGTTAAGGTATTGCTTGACGTTCTTGAGGAGACTACTTTGGCTATTTCAACTATCGACGCTTAAGGAGTTAGTATGAATCAGAAAATTTTAAAGGTAACTGAAAATATTCCGCTTACCTCAAATGTTTATAAAATGGTGCTTCAGGGTGATGTTAGTGAGGTTAAAACCCCCGGTCAGTTCATAAATATTAAATTAGACGGTTTCTACCTTCGCAGACCCATATCGGTCTGCGATAAGGTAGACGACACCCTTACTATAATCTACAAGGTAGTAGGCGAGGGCACAGAGTATATGGCAACTCTTAAAGAGGGTGCCGAGCTTGACGTGCTCATAGGCCTTGGCAACGGCTTCGGCGTAAATGCCTCAGGCGACACAGCTCTGCTGCTTGGCGGCGGCGTAGGTGTTCCTCCTCTTTATATGCTTGCTAAGAAGCTTATCGAGGCAGGCAAAAAGGTTACAGTTTGCCTTGGCTTTAACACAAAAAATGAAGTTTTCTATGAAAACGAGTTTAAAGCATTGGGTGCAGATGTAAGAGTTGCAACCGTTGACGGCAGTTATGGCACAAAAGGCTTTGTTACAAATCTTTTTGAGAATGTCGACTATTCTTACTACTACACTTGCGGCCCTGAGCCTATGCTGAAAGCGGTGTTTAATACCTGCAAATCAAGCGGCGAATTAAGCTTTGAAGAAAGAATGGGTTGCGGCTTCGGTGCTTGTATGTGCTGCTCTTGCAAAACCGTTACAGGCTACAAGCGAATCTGCAAGGAAGGCCCCGTTATGAAGAAGGAGGAGATTATATGGAACGCTTAAAGGTTAACCTTTGCGGTATCGACATTGATAACCCCATAATCCCCGCCAGCGGTACCTTTGGCTTCGGCTATGAATTTGCAGATATCTACGACATAAATAAGCTTGGTACATTTTCTTTTAAGGGTACTACTAAAGACCCTCGTTTTGGTAACCCCACTCCCAGAGCCGCCGAGTGCACAGCAGGTATCATTAACTCAGTAGGTCTTCAAAACCCCGGTGTTGACAAGGTTATCAGCGAGGAGTTACCCAAACTTGCAAAAGTTTTCAATAAAAAAGTTATGGCTAACATCGGCGGTTTTTCTGTTGAAGAATACGCTTATGTTGCCGAAAAAATCGCTCAGTGCGAGCAGGTAGGCTGGCTTGAAATTAACATAAGCTGTCCTAATGTTCACGGCGGCGGTATGGCAATGGGTGCCGACCCTAAAATGGCGGCGGCAGTAACTTCTGCAGTTCGCAAAGTTACAGATAAGCCTGTAATTATCAAATTAAGCCCCAATGTTACCGACATTGTTTCAATAGCAAAGGCTTGCGAAGATAGCGGTGCCGATGGCATCAGCTTAATAAATACTCTTTTGGGTATGAGAATTAACTTAAAAACAAAAAAGCCCATCATTGCCAACAAAATGGGCGGTTTCTCAGGCCCTGCGGTTTTCCCTGTGGCTTTGAGAATGGTTTATCAGGTAGCCTCAAACGTTAAAATTCCCGTTGTGGGTCTTGGCGGTGTAAGCAGGGCAGAAGACGTAATCGAAATGATGCTTGCAGGTGCAACAGCCGTTCAGGTAGGCGCTGCAAACCTTATTGACCCCTGTGCTTGCTCTGACATTATCGACAAGCTACCTGAGGTTATGGACAAATACGGCATTAATAAACTTTCAGATATTATAGGAGGCGCATTATAATGGGTAAGGACGTTATTGTAGCTTGTGACTTTTCAAGTGCACAGCAGGTGTTTGACTTTCTTGACAAATTCACAGAGAGAAAGCCATTTGTAAAAATCGGTATGGAGCTTTTCTATGCCGAAGGTCCCCAGATTGTTCGCGAGATTAAAAAGCGTGGTCATAAGATTTTCCTTGACCTTAAGCTTCACGACATTCCAAACACAGTTAAAAAGGCTATGAGTGTGCTCTCAAACCTTGATGTTGACATCACCAACCTTCACGCCGGCGGTACAACACGTATGATGGAAGCCGCTTTAGAGGGTCTTATGAGAGAAGACGGCACACGCCCCTTACTTATCGCTGTTACTCAGCTTACTTCTACAGACCAGCAGGCTATGGAGGACGACCTTCTTATTAAAGAGCCTATTGACGAGGTTGTTATTCACTACGCAAAGAATGCAGCTAAAGCAGGTCTTGACGGTGTAGTTTGCTCACCTCTTGAAGCCGGCAAAGTGCACGCTAACTGCGGTGAGAAGTTCTTAACTATCACTCCCGGTGTTCGTTTTGCAGACGGTGATATCGGTGACCAGAAACGAGTTATGACGCCTTTACAGGCTAAGGAAATCGGCTCTGACTATATCGTAGTAGGTCGTCCCGTAACTGCCGCTGAAGACCCCGTAGCCGCATATAACCGTTGTGTAGCAGAATTTTGTGACTGATTTTTAATAAAGGAGATATATATTATGCAGAAGCTTATAGCAAAGGATTTACTTTCCATTAAAGCAGTTTTCTTCCGTCCCGAAGAGCCTTTCACCTGGGCAAGCGGAATCAAAAGCCCCGTATATTGTGACAACCGCCTCACTCTTACTGCTCCTAAGGTAAGAACAGACGTTGAGGAAGGTTTAGCAAAGCTTATTAAAGAAAATTACCCTGAAGCTGAGGTGCTTATGGGTACTTCAACAGCAGGTATTGCTCACGCCGCAATTACTGCACATCTTCTTGATATGCCCATGGGTTATGTAAGAAGCGGTGCAAAAGACCACGGCAGACAGAACCAGATTGAAGGTAAGCTTGAGAAAGGCCAGAAAGTTGTAGTTGTTGAGGACCTTATCTCTACAGGCGGAAGTGTTATCGAGGTTGTTGACGTTCTTCGTGAGGCAGGTGCTGAGGTTTTAGGTATTGTTTCTATCTTTACCTATGGTATGCAGAAGGGTCTCGACCGTCTCGCCGCCGCTAACGTTAAGAATATTTCTCTCACAAACTTCGACGTAATTGCCGAGGTTGCCGCTGAGGAAGGCTACATCAAGGACGAGGATATTGCCCGTCTTATCGCATTCAGAAACAACCCCTCAGACGAAAGCTGGATTACAGCTAAGGCATAAGCTATGAAAAGTCTTATTGATATTTTAGATTTTACAGTAGAAGAAATCGACGAGCTTCTTGTAGTTGCAAACGACATTATCGCTGACCCTAAAAAGTACAGCGAGATGTGTAAGGGCAAAAAGCTTGCCACACTTTTCTTCGAGCCTTCAACAAGAACAAGGCTTAGCTTTGAAGCCGCTATGTACGAGCTTGGCGGCAATGTTCTTGGCTTTTCCGAGGCAGCTTCCTCTTCCTCTGCAAAGGGCGAGAGTGTTGCCGATACAGCTAAGATGATTAGTTGCTATGCAGATATTATCGCAATGCGACACCCGAAAGAGGGTGCTCCTCTTGTTGCCGCTATGAACGCTTCAATTCCTGTTATTAATGCAGGCGACGGCGGTCATAACCACCCCACACAGACCCTTACTGATTTGCTTACAATCAATAGGGAAAAGGGCCGCTTTGATAACCTTAAAATCGGCTTTTGCGGTGACCTTAAATTCGGCAGAACAGTTCATTCTCTTATAAATGCAATGAGCAGATATGAGGGCAATAAAGTCTATCTTGTTTCTCCTACAGAATTAAAACTTCCCGATTACGTTAAAAAAGATGTTCTTGATAAAAAGAACATCGAGTATATAGAAACCCAGAGCTTAGACGAGGTTATGCCCGAGCTTGACATTCTCTATATGACCCGCGTTCAGCGTGAGCGCTTCTTTAACGAAGAGGAATATTTAAGGCTTAAAGACAGATATATACTTGTGCCGGAAAAGCTTACAAACGCAAAAGAGGACTTAATTATTATGCATCCTCTTCCCAGAGTAAATGAAATAAGCGTAAAGGTTGACGAGGACAAGCGTGCCTGCTATTTCAGACAGGCTCTTTACGGCAAATATATCCGTATGGCACTTATCTTAAAGCTCTTAAAGGAGGCAGGTACAATATGAACATTGACTCCATAAAAGACGGTTTTGTCATTGACCATATTACCGCAGGCAGAGGAATGCGCATCTACGAGCTTTTAGAGCTTGACAAAATCGATTGCCCCGTTGCTATTATTATGAATGCAGGCAGTAAGAAAATGGGCAAAAAGGATATAATCAAGGTAGACGGCAACGTGCCCCTTAACCTTGAGGTAATAGGCTATGCCGACCCTAAGGTTACTGTTAATATTATCAAGGATTCTAAGCTTTGCGAAAAGCTCACTATCCCAATGCCCGAAACCCTTACTAATGTCATATTCTGTAAAAATCCAAGGTGCATTACCTCAGTTGAGCAGGAGCTTGAGCACATTTTCAAGCTTACAGACAGAGACGAAAACGTTTATCGTTGTATCTACTGCGAGACAAAGGCGAGCCTGTAATTTACAGTTGCTATTTTCCTTCGGATATGTTATAATCTTCTTGTAACCTGACAAGAAGAACGCTCTGACGGAAAGGTAACGGCAAATAAAAATGGCCATATTTATATGGCTTTAATATGCTGTTTTACACCGTGTTCTCTTAAATGGGAACACGGTTTTTTTATTGGAGGTAATTATGGAAACAAGAGTTGCAGTAATGAGTATAATCGTTGAAAATCCTGATTCTGTGGAGGCTTTAAACGCCCTTTTACATACCTTTAGTCCCTATGTAATCGGCAGAATGGGCATACCCTACAGAGATAAGAACATCAGTATAATAAGTGTTGCGGTTGATGCACCTCAAAATGAGATTTCAGCCCTTAGCGGCAAAATAGGAAAACTCAACGGCGTAAGCATAAAAACCGCCTATTCAGGGGTGATTTCAAGTGAATAGCATTACGCTTTTAGATAAGCTTTTCGAAAATAAAAGCCTTTCCTTAGATGAGTATAAATTTCTTGTCGAGAATTATGATAAAAGCAATGCCCGTTACGCCGCAACTTTAGCAGTAAAAAGGCGTAAGGAAATTTACTCAAATTCGGTATTTATCCGAGGGTTAATTGAAATCAGCAATATTTGCAAAAATGATTGCTATTATTGCGGCATTCGTTGTTCAAACAAAAATGTTGACCGCTTCCGCCTTAATAAAGAAGATATCCTAAGCTCCTGCGATAAGGGCTATAGCTTAGGCTTTCGAACCTTTGTTATGCAAGGCGGGGAAGACCCTTATTTTACCGATGAGATTATGTGCGACATCGTAAAATCAATCAAAGAAAAATATCCCGATTGTGCCGTTACCCTTTCATTGGGAGAGCGTTCTAAAGAAAGCTACCAAAAGCTTTTTGACTCAGGTGCCGACAGGTATCTGCTTCGCCACGAAACCGCCGACTGTGAGCATTATGCAAAGCTTCACCCCGAAAGCCTTACCCTCGAAAACCGAATGCAGTGCTTGAAAGATTTACGGAAAATCGGCTTTCAGGTAGGTTGTGGCTTTATGGTAGGCTCACCCTATCAGACTGGTGAGCACATTGCAAAGGACCTTAAGTTTATTGAAAACTTCAAGCCTGATATGTGCGGAATAGGTCCCTTTATTCCTCACAAAGACACACCCTTTAAGGACTTTTCCTCAGGCAGTGTTTCATTAACCTGCTATCTGTTGTCTGTTATCCGCCTTATTCACCCAAGGGTGCTTTTGCCGGCTACTACGGCTTTGGGCACTTTAATGGACAAGGGCAGAGAAATGGGCATTTTGTCAGGGGCAAATGTAGTAATGCCTAATCTTTCGCCTGAGGATACCCGAAAAAAATACGAGCTTTATAACAACAAGCTTTCTACAGGTGCTGAGTCTGCAAACGGACTGGAGGCACTGCGCAAAAATTTAGATGAAATCGGCTATGAAATAGAAATCGGCCGTGGTGATATCAGAAAGGAAGATATATATGAGCAATTATAACGTGAAATCAATGAAGGCAGAGGAGTTTATTAGCGACGAAGAAATCCGCGAAACTCTTAAATACGCCGAAGCTAATAAAAATAATATCGAGCTTATTGACTCGATTTTAGAAAAAGCAAAGCCCCAAAAAACCGCAACAGGCTACGTTTGCAAGGGTCTTACTCACAGAGAAGCTTCCGTTTTGCTTGCCTGTGAAATTCCCGAAAAAGTTCAGGAAATTTTCAAAATCGCCGAGGATATCAAGCTAAAATTTTACGGCAACAGAATTGTTATGTTTGCCCCTCTTTACCTTTCAAATTACTGTGTAAACGGCTGTGTGTACTGTCCTTATCACCTTAAAAACAAGCACATAGCCCGCCGCAAATTAACTCAAGAAGAGGTTAAGGCTGAGGTCATCGCCTTACAGGATATGGGTCACAAGCGACTTGCCATTGAAGCAGGCGAGGACCCTGTTAATAATCCGATTGAGTATATATTGGAGTGCATCAACACTATTTACTCTGTAAATCATAAGAATGGTGCAATCCGCCGAGTTAACGTTAATATCGCCGCTACAACCGTAGAAAATTATCGTAAACTGAGAGATGCAGGTATCGGTACATACATTCTTTTTCAGGAAACTTATCACAAAGAAAGCTATTTAGAGCTTCACCCCACAGGCCCAAAGCACGACTATGCATATCATACTGAGGCAATGGACAGAGCCATGGAGGGCGGTATTGACGACGTAGGCTTAGGCGTTCTTTTCGGACTTGAGCTTTATAAATACGAGTTTGCAGGACTATTAATGCACGCCGAGCATCTTGAGGCAGTTCACGGCGTAGGCCCTCATACCATAAGCGTACCCAGACTTAAACGCGCTGACGATATCGACCCTGACACCTTTGACAATGGAATCGACGACGACACCTTTGCAAAAATTACCGCATGTATCCGCCTTGCGGTGCCTTATACAGGTATTATCATCTCTACCCGTGAGTCTCAGGAAGTTCGTTCACGTCTTTTAAATTGCGGTGTTTCTCAGGTAAGCGGTGCTTCCCGAACTTCTGTCGGCGGATATACTGAAGAAGAGCGTCCCCACGATACCGAGCAGTTTGACGTTTCCGACCAGCGTACCCTTGACGAGGTTGTTCGTTGGCTTATGGAAAACGGCCATATTCCAAGCTTTTGTACTGCCTGCTACCGAGAGGGCAGAACAGGCGACCGTTTTATGAGCCTTTGCAAAAGCGGACAGATTGTAAATTGCTGTCACCCCAATGCATTGATGACATTGACCGAATTCCTTGTTGACTATGCAAGCGATGAAACCAAAGAAATCGGCTACAAGATGATTGAAGACGAGCTCAATAAAATTACAAATTCCAAAGTTCTTGCAATCGCTAAGGACAATATAGAGAACATTAAAAATTCAAACAGAAGAGATTTCAGATTTTAAGGGTGATTATTATGAGCCTTACCAATACCCCGAATGCAGAAAGAATTCATATCGGCTTTTTCGGACTTCGCAATGCCGGCAAAAGCAGTCTGGTCAACGCCGTAACAGGACAGGAGCTTTCTGTGGTTTCCGAAGTGCTCGGCACCACCACCGACCCTGTTAAAAAAGCTATGGAGCTTTTGCCCTTAGGTGCGGTGCTAATTATTGATACCCCCGGCTTTGACGACACAGGCTATTTAGGAGAAAAGCGTGTAGAAAAAACCCGCAAGGTTCTGGCAACAGTTGATATAGCGGTTTTGGTGGTTGACGCTTCAAAGGGAATAAGTGCTGACGATAACACGCTTATTGGGCTTTTTAAGGAGCGTAATATTCCTTATGTAATCGCATACAATAAAGCTGACTTAGCTTTAGTAGAAGTAAAAGAAAAGAATGAGATTCTTGTCAGTGCCCAAAAAGGCAAAAATATTAATGAGCTAAAAGAGCTTTTAGGTACACTTTTAAGCGAAAAGCAGGAAAAATTTATCCTTGCGGACTTAGTCAAGGCAGGAGATATGGCGGTGCTTGTAACTCCTATTGATGAGTCAGCACCTAAAGGCAGGTTGATTCTGCCTCAGCAACAGACCCTCAGAGAGCTTCTTGATTTGCACTGTATAGCCTTAGTTTGCCAGCCTGAAGAGCTTAAAGCTACCCTCGAAAGTTTAAGGCCAAGCCTTGTAATTACCGACTCACAGGTTTTCGAAAGAGTTTCAAAGGACACCCCGAAAGAAATACCTTTAACATCGTTTTCAATTTTGTTTGCAAGATATAAAGGGGATTTAGAGGTTCTTGTAAAGGGTGCGGCGGCTTTAAAAAATCTTAAAGACGGTGACAAAGTGCTTATAAGCGAAGGCTGTACCCACCACCGCCAATGCGGCGACATCGGCACTGTAAAAATTCCGAATTGGATAAGAGATTTTACAGGCAAAAATCTTGAGTTCTGCTTTACAAGCGGCGGCGATTTCCCTGAGGACTTGTCTGAGTTTTCCTTGATTGTCCATTGCGGCGGCTGTATGCTTAATAACCGTGAAATGGCTTACCGCATTAATTTTGCCAAAGCACAGGGCATTCCAATCGTTAATTACGGTGTGCTTATTGCCCACGTTCACAAAATTTTAAAACGCAGTCTTTCGCCTTTTGAGAATTTAAAGTCAATTATTGACGATTAATGAGCATAAAATGTAAAATCTTAATTGACACTAAAATTTATGGGTGATATAATTAAAATTAATAAATTTGTAGTAATTTTAAATTACATAAATTTTGCCGAAAGGCGAGGAGGAAAAACAATGAAAAAGGCACTCTCAATTCTCTTGGTTCTCGTGCTCTGCTTAGGCACATGTATGGCATTTGCAGGTTGCGGCGAAACCACAACAAACGGCGATAAGGCAGACGTTAAGGTTGGCTTTATCTTCCTTCACGACGAGAACTCCACTTATGACAAAAACTTTATGGATGCAGCTAAATTAGCTTGCGAGGAAATGGGCGTTGAGTACGCTCAGAAAACTCAGATTCCTGAGTCCAACAAGTGCTACGATGCAGCAGTTGAGCTTATCGAGGTTGACGGCTGTAACGTAATTTTTGCAGACAGCTTCGGTCATGAGGCATTCCTTATGGACGCTGCAAAGGACTATCCTGATGTAGAGTTCTGCCACGCTACAGGTACACAGGCTCACACAGCAGGTCTTGACAATTTCCACAATGCTTTCGCTTCTATCTATCAGGGCAGATACCTTGCAGGTGTCGCTGCAGGTATGAAGCTCAACGAGATGATTGAGTCCGGCACAATCACTGCTTCTGAGGCTAAGATGGGTTACGTTGGTGCATTTACTTATGCAGAGGTTATCTCCGGCTACACATCCTTCTACCTCGGCGCAAAGAGCATATGCCCCACAGTAACAATGGACGTTAAGTTCACTGGTTCTTGGTATGACGAGCAGTTAGAGAAAGAGGCAGCTCAGGCTCTTATTAAGGGCGGTTGTGTTCTTATCAGCCAGCACGCTGACTCCATGGGTGCTCCCACAGCTTGCGAAACAGCAGGTGTTCCCAACGTTTCTTACAACGGTTCTACTCTTGCAGCTTGCCCCAACACATTTATCGTTTCTTCCAGAATCAACTGGGCTCCTTACTACAAGCACATGATTGAGTGTGTTCAGAACGGTAAGGCAATCGAGGCTGACTGGACAGGTACAATCGACACAGAGTCCGTTGTTCTTACAGAGGTTAACGAGACTGCAGCAGCAGAGGGCACAGCAGCTAAGATTGAGGAAGTAAAGGCAAAGCTTCTTGACGGCTCCGTAAACGTATTCGATACAGCTAACTTTACAGTAGGCGGCGAAACTCTCACAAGCTATATGGCAGACGTTGACTTCGACACAGCTTACGAGAAGGATACAGAGGTAATCGAGGGCGGCGTATTCTACGAGTCCAAGTTCCGCTCAGCTCCTTACTTTGACCTTAGAATCGACGGTATCAACCTCCTTGACGAGGCATACTAATTTAACTTAATGTAATATGCAGGCGGAGCATTTCGCTCCGCCTTATTACTATTTAATTTTCAACAGAGTGTCCGTAAAGCGGGCTTTCTTTTGAAAATTAAATCGAAGGGGGAGTTTTCATTGGAAAGGCAAGTGGCAATTGAGCTAAAAAACATTACAAAAACCTTTGGCCAGAAGGTTATTGCCAATAAGGATGTTAATCTTACTGCCTATAAGGGTGAAATTCTTTCTATTCTCGGCGAAAACGGTTCGGGTAAAACCACGCTGATGAATATGATTTCGGGTATTTATTTTCCCGATGAGGGTCAGATTTTTGTAAACGGAAAAGAGGCTGTTATTTCCTCGCCAAAAGATGCCTTTGATTACGGTATCGGTATGATTCATCAGCATTTTAAGCTTGTTGATGTTTTCACCGCCGCCGAAAATATCGTTTTAGGCGTTAATGACGGCAGATACAACCTTAAGAAAAGCAAGGAAAAAATTAAAGAAATCTGCGAAAAATACGGCTTTAATCTTGACCTTGACAAAAAGATTTACACCATGTCTGTTTCAGAAAAGCAGACCGTTGAGATTATAAAGGTGCTTTACCGCGGGGCAGAGCTTCTTATACTTGACGAGCCTACTGCGGTGCTTACACCTCAGGAAACAAAAATGCTTTTCGATATTCTGCGTAATATGAAAAAGCACGGCAAATCTATAATTATCATCACTCATAAGCTTAACGAGGTTATGGAAATTTCAGACCGTGTTGCGGTGCTTAGAAAGGGCGAAAATGTTGGCGTTGTAAATACCTCAGACGTTGACCCGCAGGCACTGACAGAGCTTATGGTAGGCGATAAAATTGAGCTAAACATCAACCGCACAGAGCCTAAAAACGTTGCTGACCGACTTGTTGTAAGGGGCATTTCCTGCTTTAGCCGTGAGGGTGTAAAGCTTCTTGATGACGTTACCTTTACCGCAAAGGCAGGCGAAATATTAGGCGTTGCAGGTATTGCAGGAAGCGGTCAGCGTGAGCTTCTGGAGTCTATTGCAGGTTTACAGAAGCTTAATAGCGGTGAGATTATTTATCATAACCCCAAAACAGGCAAAGAAGAAAATCTCAGAGATAAAACTCCTATGCAGATTAGAAACTTAGGTGTTCGACTTTCCTTTGTTCCTGAGGACAGGCTTGGTATGGGACTTGTGGGCAATATGGATATTGTCGATAATATGATGCTTCGAAGCTACAGACGCGGAAAAGGAATGTTCTTGAGACGACAAAAGCCTAAAAACCTTGCCAATGAAATTGTCGAGCGTCTTCAGGTAGTAACTCCCAGCGTTTCTACTCCTGTTCGCCGTCTCTCAGGCGGTAACGTTCAAAAGGTTCTGGTGGGCAGAGAAATTGCCTCTTCGCCTACAGTTTTAATGGTTGCTTACCCTGTAAGAGGTCTTGACATCAATTCATCTTACACAATCTTTAATCTTCTTAACGAGCAGAAAGAAAAGGGTGCCGCTGTGATTTTTGTCGGCGAGGATTTAGACGCCCTTATTGAGCTTTCTGACCGCATTATGGTTATCGGCTCAGGTAAAATCACAGGCACAGTCGATGCCAGAAACACCACTAAAGAAGAAATCGGTCTTTTAATGACCAAATCCACTAAAGAAGGCGAGGGTGACGGTAATGAATAATGAAAAAACAGTAAAGCAGCACCGAGAGCCCTTTGTGCACATCGTCAAACGTGACGATCTTTTATGGTGGCAGGCGTGGCTTATCCGAATTTCTGCCATTGTCATTGCAGTTTTACTGGTTGGCGTAATTTCAATGTTTCTCACCAAGGGTAGCTTCTTTGAAATTTACGACATTATGATAAAAGGTGTTTTCGGACGTCTTTTTGAAGGCGGCTCAACCACAATGCTTTGGAAGTTTTTGCAGGAAACCGCAATTTTACTTTGCCTTTCCCTTGCAGTAACCCCTGCTTTTAAAATGAAGTTCTGGAACTGCGGTGCCGAAGGACAGGCTCTCATGGGTGGTCTTGCTTCTATGATTTGTATGATAGAGCTTGGCGACAAATTGCCTTATCCTGTGCTTTTAGGAGTAATCTTTATTACAAGTATGCTTGCAGGTGCTTTATGGGGCGTAATTCCTGCTGTTTTTAAAGCAAATTACAACACCAACGAAACTCTATTTACCCTTATGATGAACTACGTTGCCACTCAGATTATCAAGTATTACGTATATATCGAGGGCGGCGGTTCTAATACAATTCAGCCTGTAGACACAGGTAACCTGCCCATAATCGGCGGTAACCGTTATCTTTTAAATGTTCTTATAGTTGCAGTACTTACCATTGCAGTATTTATTTATCTTAAATACAGCAAGCAGGGTTATGAAATTTCTGTAGTAGGTGAAAGCCAGAACACCGCCAGATACGTTGGTATCAACGTTAAAAAGGTTATTATCCGCACCATGATTATTTCCGGTGCAATCTGCGGTATTACCGGTATGCTCTTAGTTGCAGGTACCGACCATTCCATTAACACCAATACCGTTGGCGGTCAGGGTTTTACTGCGATTATGGTTTCTTGGCTTGGTCAGTTTAATCCCTTTATTATGGTGCTTATGTCTGCCCTTATTGTGTTCCTTAGAATGGGTTCGGGCAAGGTTGCTGATACCTGTGCACTTAATGCATCTTTTGCAGATATTGCAGTAGGTATAGTAATTCTTTTTGTAGTTGGATGCGAATTCTTTATTCGCTATTCCGTTAAGTTCAAACACAGCAAAAAGGAGGTAAAAGCATGATTATTTCTTTTATTTGCCGTGCTATCCTTTTAGGTGTGCCTCTTCTTTTTGGTTCTGTGGGTGAAATTATCACCGAAAAATCAGGCCACTTAAACCTTGGTATCCCCGGTGTTATGTACGTTGGTGCCATAAGCGGCGTTATCGGCTCTTTTATGTACGAAAACGCCTGCCAGAACGACATCGCCGCAATGAACCCCTTCCTTTCGGTTTGTATTCCCTTGCTGTGCTCAATTATCGGTTCAGTGCTTATGGGTCTTATTTATAGCTTTTTTACAGTAACACTCAGAGCAAATCAGAACGTTACCGGTCTTGCACTTACTACTTTTGGTATCGGTCTTGGTAACTTCTTCGGCGGCTCTCTTATTAAGCTTGTAGATAGCGAAATGCCCTCTATTGCACTTACAAAAACCAGTAGCTTTTTTACAACCAAATTGCCTTTTGCCGACGATTTAGGCTGGGTTGGTGAGCTTTTGTTCTCTCACGATTTCTTAACATACCTTGCAATAGCAATTGCAATAATTGCAACAATTGTTTTAAAGCGTACAAGAGTTGGTCTTAACCTTCGTGCAGTAGGCGAAAACCCTGCCACAGCCGATGCCGCAGGTATCAACGTTACACGCTACAAGTACATTGCAACTATGATTGGCTCTGCTGTTGCAGGTCTTGGCGGACTTCAGTATGTATTCGCTTATGCAAATGGCGTGTGGTCAAATAACGCCTTCGGCGACAGAGGCTGGATGGCAATTGCCCTTGTAATTTTTGCACTCTGGAATCCAAGCCTTGCCATTGCAGGTTCTTTCCTTTTCGGTGCTCTTTGCAATGCAAACAACTATATTCAGGGTCTTGGTACCGAAACACAGGAGCTTTTCAAAATGCTTCCTTATATTGTTACAATCATTGTTCTCGTGTTTACCAGCATGCGTAAAAAGCGTGAACATCAGCCCCCTCAAAGCTTGGGACTTTCCTATTTCAGAGAAGAACGCTAAGTGGGTCAGCTACCCACAAGGCAATTCGCCTTTGGATAGGTTATATTAGAGATAGCCTTTCATCAACGGCGGGTCGAAATATAATATCTATATAACAAAACACCACTAAGACCCAAATCTTAGTGGTGTTTCTTATATTTAACTTCCAAATTCCCAATTATAAATCATAATATCTTTCCAAGATATACTCTGTGGCGGTATCACTTAGCTTAACTGCACCGCCGACGTAATAGTTTGCAAGATACATCTCACGGCTTTGCATAATGTAAAGTTCATATCCGTTTAATGTGCCTAAAAGGTCTACAGCCTTGTCACAACGGTAAAGCTGGCTTATACAGGCTCTTGAATTATCAATGACATATTCATAGCTTTCCGTGTCCCACTTGTTATCGGTAATTATTTTATAAATCTCATCGCTTACGCTCTGTGAAAACACCAAGGTTTCATAGTCATAATCAGCGTGGCTAATACCAATTCTGTCAGCGTCATCAATGGTAAGCTGTGAATATTTGTCGTAATATTCTTCCTCGCAAAAGTACATATACGCCACAACCTCAGGGTACGAAACGCTTAATGAATATGTGTCGGCAGAGGTTGTATATCCAAGCAGGTTTACCTTTAAAATTCCTTTAAGACTGTCGTGATAACCTCTGATTCCGAGCTCTTCACTTAAAAGCACAGGCACGTCTTCGTCTGTTACGTTACATCTGTTTGAGTAAACGTCGTTGCAAAAGTAGGGAACACCGTCAGGTAGCCTTTTAAAGGTTTTGCCCTGATACTCTACGCTTTTTGCATCTTCACTTAAAATCGCCTGTTTTTCTTTTAATGCATCAAGCATATCACAGCCTGTAAAAAACATTGAAAGGATTCCGATTAGTGCAACCGCCGTGAGGATTTTAATAGCTTTTTTCATAAACTAACCTCCTCTTTGTCAGAAGCCGATTATAACTTCTTCGCCGTCGGCACTGCCGATGATACCTGCCGAATTTTCATCAGTGTAGTAGAAATCGTAGTCATAGTCAGGATATTCGCCAAAGAAGTATTTGTCGTCAAGCACACCGCTTACGGTTTTAGAAAGCTCAACGGCTTCCTCTGTAGAATGGTTTGTAAGATAGCATTTGCCTTCTTCGGTTTTGTAAATATCATAATCGTACATACCTTCGGCTAAAATGCCTTCGCTGTCGCATTTGTGAAAATTACACTGCAAGCAGTAGCTCATATTGCTTTCAAGAACTTCTTTGTAAAGGCTGTTTTCCATTGCCGCAGGGTTTTGAATATGGCCTAAAATTTCCTTACTTACCGCTTCGTTCATTACATCAAGAATATAATGGTATTGGTGATATTCGTTAATAGATTCATACTCAAAGCCAATTCTTTCAAGCTTGTTTTCGCTAATTGCCTTGATGTACTTGTCGTAATCTTTTTCATTGCAGTAAAAAACTTCATAGTTAAAGTCGCTGTCTCTGTTATCGGAATAATTTGAGTCATGCCAAACGCTGAACAAATCGCTTGCTTCATAGTAGTCTGAAATATAGCAGAACATTTCCTTCACAAGCACAGGTACTTCCTCGTCGGTAACGTCAATACGTGTGTAGACATAACCGTCGCTGGCATATATGTTTGTGCTTTCAGGCAAAGCCTTGTAAGTTTCACCTCGAAAAGTAATAGTCTGCTTATCTTTGCTTAAAAGAGCGTGAGTTGCTCTCATTTCGTCCAAAGCGTTACAACCTGCAAAAAGTGCAGTCAACGAAAGAATACAGAGGCACAAAGCAACAATTTTAATAGTTCTTTTCATAGGTGCCTCCTTACTCAAGGTTGAGCTTTTTCTTCATAATTGTGTGTGCCACAAGGTAGTAAACTCCGCCTAAAATAAGCTCAATGGCCAAAGCACTCAAAAGTGCAATATGAACAAACTCCTTGGGATTAGCCTCGATAAGCTCTAAAATTGTTTCGAAAAGGGGAGTGTCCTCAAAGATTGTCATAAATACAATGCCTACAGTAACAATAATCTGAGTTATATAGTAGTAGCCAAAATATACACCAAGCGCCAGAAGCACACGGCTTCTTTTTGCAAGCTGACCAATGCACATACATGCATAAAAAAGCAGAATACCAACAAGAATTGCAACAAACATAAGCAGAATAAACTCTGCAATGTAAAAACCGAAGTCAACGCCTATGTCTGTTGCCGCAGTGTTAAAGAGGTAACCTGCCGCTTTAAAAATTTCTACCAAAAGCTCGCCGCTTGTTGCAATGCAGAAAGCCGCAAAAACAACAAATAGAGATGCAATATAAGCAACGGCAGAGCTTAAAAGCTTGGTTGCAAGATGTGCCTCAACGGACACAGGAAGCGTAAAGGTAAGGTAACCTTCCTTAGAAAACAGGTTTCTGTAAAATCTTATAATACAGGATACCGCTGTGTAAACTAAACCTACCACAAGTCCCAAGCAAAGTATAAGGATTGAGGAGCCGCTTACAATGCTATAGATAATGGAGTCGTTTTCAAAAAAAACAATAACTCTTGTAATAAGTGCAAGTCCTAAAAGGATAATATACATTGGCACAAGCATTCTTGAGAGTGCCATAAACTCGTGTTTAAATAGCTTCTTTACCATCTGAATACCTCCCTGAAAAGCTCATCAACACTCATACCGTTTTCTTCTCTGATTTCGTCAACGGTCTTGTGCAGCTTAATAACACCCTTATCAATAAAGATAACCTCGTCTAATACCTGCTCAATGTCAGAAATAAGATGAGTAGACAAAAGCACCGATGCCTCAGGATTATAGTTATTGATTATGGTTGAGATAATGTAGTCTCTTGTTGCAGGGTCAACGCCTGCAATAGGCTCGTCAAGAACATAAAGCTGAGCATTTCTGCTCATTACCAGGATAAGGCAAACCTTTTCCTTGTTACCCTTTGAAAGAGTTTTAAGCTTCATAGATGGGTCGATATCAAGATTTTTAAGCATTTTGTATGCAAGGTCTTCTCTGAAATCGGGATAAAAATCCACGAACATCTTTACAATCTGCTCAACTCTCATCCAAGAGTTCAGGTAGCTTGAATCGGGTAAATATGAAACCTTGCTCTTTGTTGTGGCACCGGGGGTATCACCGTCAATTGTAAGAGAGCCGCTTGTAGGGGTCAAAAGACCGTTTAAAATCTTGATAAGTGTTGTTTTGCCCGAACCGTTAGGGCCAAGTAATCCTATGATTTTACCACGGGGAATAACCAAAGATACATCGTTAAGGGCGGTTATTCTTCCGTAGGATTTTGTGAGGTTATCGCATTTCAAAAGCTCACTCATTCTTTCCACTCCTTCACATAATTTTTGATTTGCCCATCATCAAGACCAAGGGCATTCATCTGACCGAAAAAGTCTGCAGTTTTGCTTTTTATAAGCTTTTCTACAGCGTCCTTTGCGGTTTCTGTCTGAGCTGACACATACCAGCCTGAGCCTCGCACAGAGTAAATTATGCCCTTTGCTTCTAATTGCTCAAAGGACTTCTGCACGGTGTTGGGATTAACCCCTGCCGCAACGGCAACTTCTCGTACCGACATAAGGCGCTGGTTTGGCTCAAATTCGCCGGATGCGATTTTAACGCAAATTTGTTCGCACATTTGTGGGCAAATCGGCCTTGTTTTATCAAGCTTCCAGCTCATTCACATACCTCCTTAAAATGTACTGTACTACTGTACTAATACAATAATACAGTCTACTCCTTGATTTGTCAATAGCTTTTCAAAAATTTTTCAGTTGACAAAAAAACAGGGTAGAATATAATTCTATAGTGGGTGAGATAATGAAAAATAAAGATTTAACAACAGGCAACCCTTATAAAGTACTGCTGAGCTTTTGTATTCCTCTTTTTGCAAGCGTAGTGTTTCAGCAGCTTTATAACCTTGCCGATAGTTTTGTAGCCGGCAGGTTTTTAGGCGAAGATATGCTGGCGGCAGTTGGCAACGGCTACGAGGTAACCCTGATATTTATGGCGTTTGCCTTCGGGCTTAACATAGGCTGCTCGGTTATAGTATCTCAGCTTTTCGGTGCAAAAAAGTTTAACGACCTAAAAACCGCCGTTTTTACCACTTTTATTTCAACGGGTGTGCTGTGCACTGTTTTGACGATATTGGGCGAAATTTTTACCAAGCCGTTGCTTCTGCTTATAAACACTCCCGAAAGTATACTTTTTGATTCTCAGGTTTATCTCAATATTTATATTGCGAGTTTGCCTTTCGTTTTCTTTTATAATGTTTCTACCGGAATTTTTTCAGCACTGGGGGACAGCAAAACACCCTTTGCCTTTCTTGCTTGCTCATCGGTTGCAAACATTATTCTTGATATTGTGTTTGTAATTCTTTTCCCAAACTTAGGCACGGCTACCGTTGCCCTTGCTACATTTATATGTCAGGGCATAAGCTGTATTTTAGCAGTAATCTTTGTACTTAAAAGGCTTAAAACCATTGAAACACAGGGTAGAGTAACGGTGTTTTCTTTCAATATGCTCAGACGTATTTCGGTAATTGCCATACCCAGTATACTCCAGCAAAGCTTTATTTCTGTGGGCAATATTGTAATTCAGGGCATAATCAATGGCTTTGGTACTTCCGTTGTGGCAGGTTACTCAGCCGCAGTAAAGCTTAATAACCTTGTCATTACCTCGATGATAACCGTAGGCAACGGAATTTCTAACTACACCGCCCAAAACTTAGGTGCCAAAAAGCTTCATCGGGTTAAAAAAGGCTTTGGTGCAGGACTTTCAATTGTCTCGATGATAGCAATACCTTTTGCACTCCTCTACTTTTTCTTTGGACAAAACCTTTCAGAGGTCTTTATGAAAGCTCCTACTTATGAGGCGCTTGACACTGCAAAAATGTTTTTGAGGATAGTGTCGCCTTTCTACGCCATGGCAGCAGTAAAGCTTACAGCAGACGGCGTGCTCAGAGGGCTTTCAAAAATGGGCTTTTTTATGGCGGCAACCTTTACAGACTTAGTCCTCCGTGTGGGACTTTCCTTTGTGCTCAGCCGCTATTTAGCTGATACGGGAATCTGGCTTTCCTGGCCAATCGGCTGGGCGGTGGCAACCGTAATGTCATTTACTTTCTATTTAATAACAGTAAAAAGCAAAAAGACCTCACCCTTAAATTAGGGTGAGGCTTTCCTTTTAATCTATTACCTGACGCCTGAGCCTTTCCATTCTGTAGTCAAGCTCGGCACTTAAATCTGCACACTTTTTAAGCTCCTGTGCCATTTCCTCGGAAAACTCAAAGCTCTTTTTATATCTTAACTGATGCTCCAAGCTTGCCCAGACGTCCATTGCAATGGTTCGAAGCTGAATTTCAACCTTCATAATCTTCTTTTCATTTGCTAAAAAAATCGGCACGTTTACAAGCAGATGCAAGCTTCGGTAACCGTTTTCCTTCGGGTGGGCGATGTAATCCTTTTTACGTATAAGGGTGATGTCGTCCTGACTTAAAAGAGCATTGGCAATTATGTAAACGTCATCGGTAAATGAGCAAATAACCCTGATGCCTGCCACATCGCTTAAGAATTCCTCAATGTTTTCAACTGTCAGCTCAAGACCGTTTCTTTCTAACTTTTCGGTAATGCTTAAGATACTTTTAAGCCTTGATTTTATAGTGTTGATAGGGTTTCTGTCGTGCTGAAGAGAAAACTCCTCGTTAAGCACATTTAGCTTTGTTTCAACCTCCATTATGGCACATTTGTAGTAAGCCATAAGGTTAGTCATATTGCTTGAATGTTCCTTAACCCACTTAAGCGCCTGAGGATTTACGTATTCAAAAACCTGCTTGTCTTTCTTTTTATCCATAATATCAACCTCTTGATTTAAGCATACGGCTTTTCAGAAGAATTGTCAATTAAGACACTGTAAATTTTGTGTTGACAAAAGAAAAGTTTTGATGTAATATATGTAATGTTCCTTGGGGGTATAGCTCAGCTGGGAGAGCGCTTGAATGGCATTCAAGAGGTCAGCGGTTCGATCCCGCTTATCTCCACCAAAATTACGACATCTTTCTTTTGAAAGGTGTCGTTTTTCTTTTTTGTGATATTTGTAAAATTTTAGGGGATTGAGGGCGAGCTTTGTATTGACTGTTAATTTTCGATTTGATATAATTATTCTGTACAGTTATATTCTCTATATATGTACATCAATACGCTTTGTAGGAGGACTTATGGAAAAACTAAAAAATCTACTGAAAAAGATAAAGGGACTTATCTTACGTAAGAAGGTTCTCTTTATAATAATTGCGGCAGTTTTGGTTGTTGCAATTATCGGCACTACTCTGATTTTTGCCTTGCCCGCTATGTTTTCAGGCTCAGGTAACGAAGGCGTTGAAGGCGGTGCTTCAGGCGGTAACACAGCATATAACGTAAGCGTAAAAACTCAGGGTGACAGAGCCTTGGCTGACATTGATGTATATGTTTATACTGACTCAGACCTTGAAGATATGCTCGATTACAAAAAAACCAAGGAAGACGGCACAGCCTCCTTTAACCTTGATAAAAGCGAAGATTATGCAATTGTGCTTTCAGGCGTACCCAAAGGTTATGAAGTTTCTGAAAGCTACAAGTTCGACGGCGAGAAAGCCGACATTGTGCTTAGCTCTTCATTAATTACAGACGAAGACATTTCTTCAGCAACCTTAGGTCTTGGCGACGTAATGTATGATTTTACAGTTACAACCTCCAAGGGCGAAAAGTTTACTCTATCCGAAGTATTAAAGGAAAAGAAGCTTGTTGTGCTTAACTTCTGGTACACAACCTGTAGCTGGTGTCTTGAAGAGTTTCCTGTTATGAACGAGGTTTATAAGGATTATGCAGACGACGTTGCAATCGTTGCTCTTGACCCAATGGATGACGCTAAGGCAGTTGAAGCGTTTGCTAACCAGTACGGATACGATTTTCCCATGGCTTCCTGTCCTACATCTTGGTCAAATACTTTCGGTATAACAGGCTATCCCACATCTGTTTTCATTGACCGCTACGGTGTAATCTGTGTTGTTGAGGCAGGTGCTATTACCAGCAAGCGTCCCTTTGTAAGTGCCTTTGAGCATTTCACCGCTGATGATTACAAGCAGACACTTTGCCAAAACGGCATTGGCGACCTTGTTACTCAGATTAAACCTACATATACAATGGATACCTCCGAGGCAATCGGTGCTTTAATTAACAAGGGCAATATTAATGTAACATACCGCCCTGAAACCGAAGATGCAAACGCTGAGTACATCTGGCCCTTTATTGCAGGCGAAAAGCTTGGCGAGTCTTGTGTTTATGCTTCTAACAAGGGTATTGATGATTCCTATGCCATTATGTATGCCGACGTTACCCTTAAAAAGGGTCAGGCACTTGGATTTGATTATCTTATTTCCTCCGAAAGACTTTGCGATGTTATGTACGTTATTGTAGATGACGAGGACGTGTTCCAGATTTCCGGTGTTTCCGAAAAGGAAGAGTGGCAGTCCTGTTATCCCTGTGTAGCTGACAAAGACGGCACCTATGAAGTTGCATTCTGTTTCCTTAAGGATTCAGATGGCGCAGAGGGTGACGACACGGTTTACATTGATAACGTGCGTGTTGTTAACGAGTCTGAAATTGACGTTGCTACATATCTGCCCCGTCAGGCAGCAGTTAAAGACGGCGATTCCTACAGCTATGTTGATTTAGTATATAACGAGCAGGACAGCTACTATCACGTAGGCTCTGCTGACGGTCCTTTGCTTCTTGCAGACCTTATTAACTACACACAGTTTAACGAAGAAGAGACCCTTCACGATATCGTTTATGCAGGTGATGCCGACAAAGACGGCGTAAGCCTTTACGACAAGGTAGAAGACGGCGGCCTCGGTATGGTAACCTACTTCTCTTATGCATCTAACTCAAGCTTAAGCGGTGTTTGTACCGTAACCAAGGAGCTTGCCGAAATGCTTAAGCAGGTTGCAGAGGTTGCAGGCTTTGAAGATGATGAAAACGAGTGGCTCAAAATCTGTAAGTATTACCAGGCTTACGGCCCCGATGCTACTCAGCTTGAAGACCCCATCAAGGGCCTTGCAGGCTTCAATGCCTTCAAAACAACTGTTGGCACAGACGTTGAGACCAACAGCTTCTATTATGACAGACCCATAATTCCCAGAGGTCTTTTCTCAGAATTCACTCCCACTCAGTCAGGTGTATACCGCTTTACCTCCAAGAGCGACTACGAGGAGGGTATTGAGGCTTGGCTTTTTGACGAAAACTGTCAGCTTATATATACCTACGCTCACGATGAAAGAATGTACGATGACCGCAACAACTGCTCTGTCGTTTATTATATGGAAGCAGGCAAGACCTATTACCTTAATATGGCATTCTGGGACGTTTATGCAACAGGCACAATCAACTATGACGTTGAATATGTTGCACCCTCTATGAATCTTTTCCGTCTTGCTTCTCCCGGCTTCTTTACTTATGATACAGATGCTACGGGCAGTGCTATGTATGACGTTATCGACGGCGGCATTACTCCCGAGCTTAAGGATGACGGTTATTATTACGACGCTGACGACGGCAGCCTGATTTATGCCGATTTCGAGGGCGTTACAAATATCTTTGGCAATACTCTCGTTAATATGATTGATATGGGCAGCTTCGATTTCAGCAAGTCTGAAAGCGACCATGAGATTCTTGCTTACTTAAAGAACAACGGCGGCGACGTTGACAAAACCGTTGAGTATCTTGAAGAGCTTTGGGGTGAAGACTTCGACGCTTACTCTGAAGAGTATCAGATAGATGATATCTTTGAGGGCAAGTACCACGGCGACGGCGAAGACTACACCGAAAAAATGCGCGCGTATGTTTCTAAGATTGATAATTCCTCCAATACCGAGCGTAACGGCTGTGTGCCTGTTGACGAAGGATTGGTTGAGATTTTAGAACTTCTTATGAACAAATACACCTTCGAAGACGTAGAAAATTCATGGCTTAAGGTTTGCTATTACTACGACTACCTCGGTGCAAACGATTGATTATTAAGAAGGTAAAAGCTTATGAAAAACATTAAAAGAATTCTTTCTCTTGTGCTTCTTATGACTCTTACTCTTTCGGTTTTAACTCTCTCTGCCTGCTCGACAGGAGAAGTAAACTACAAGGTAACAGTAAAAGATGCCGCAGGCAATCCCTATACCACAGGCGTTATCGTTCAGTTTATTAAAAACGGCGAGCAGGTGGCTATGCAGACTGTTGACGAAAATGGCGTTGCCGCAAAGAAACTTGAAGGCGGCAAATACGGTATTGCTCTGAAATTTGCCGACGATGAGCTTGAGTGCTACTACGACGAAGGCTTGCAGGTAACTGCTAAAGATAACGAAATTGATGTAACCGTTGCTTATAAGATAACCTCAGAACCTGAGGTTATCTTTGCAGGCGGCGAGCAGTTTGACGCTTACACAATTAACGACGGCAGCTATTATACCGAGCTTTCGGGTAAGCACCGCAACTACTTCTTGTTTGTTCCCACAAAGGCAGGTAACTATGAGTTTTCCGTTGCTAATAACGAGGATACACAAATAGGCTACTACGGCTCAACCCATTTTGTACAGGAAACCTCTGCCGCAGAGGTTGTGGATAATAAATTCACAGTTTCGGTTACTGCTGATATGATTGGCACAGGTCAGGGAGGTACTTCGGTACTTGTAATCGGCGTTGATTTATTAAAGGGCGATGAAGGCAGTTGCATTCTTGCAGTAAACAGAACGGGCGACCCTGAGAAAACCCTTGCCGACGAGCCTTGGACAGTTTACGAAAAAACCGTGGAATTAAGCCCTTACTCTTTGCAAAATGGTGCCAAGATAAAGGAGTTTGACTTAACTGCACCTACATCAAAATATAATCTTGTTCTCAATGAAACTGACGGCTTTTATCATCTTGATTCAAAAGACGGCCCTTTGGTGCTTGTTCGTCTTGCTGAGGATTGTCAGTACATTGCTTGCTTTAAGACTATGCTTGACCGCTCAGGCGTGGTAAAATACTTCTTTGATGAAAACGACGATTTTATCAAGAAAGAAAGCTACTCCGAATGTCTTTTAGAGTATATCGATAACGCCGACGAAAAAGCCGGTGTTTATCCCTTAACAGAAGACCTTAAGTACATTATTCAGCAGCGTGGCGAATACGCTCAGTGGTGGGATTTCGAAAGCTCCAACTTCCGCTTCCAGGATATGGACGGAAACAATATGGAAGAAATCAATACCGAGATTGCCTGGCTTTTAATGTGCTGTTATATTGAGTGATAAGTATGAAAAAAATTGCAGTTTTGCTTTCACTTTTACTTTTAGCTTTTTGTGCCGGCTGTAGTAATAATTCAGAAGAAGCTTTGGCTCTTACACCTGACCCTGTGTTAAGCGAAAGCCGCTACACTTTAGGCGATAAAATGGGGGATTACACAATTACCGACGTAAACGGTGTGTCCCATAACTTTTCTGAAATATTAGCCGAGAAAAAAGCAATCGTTCTTAACTTCTGGTTTATTAACTGCGGACCCTGCAGAATTGAGTTTCCTTATATGAACGAAGCTTATGAAAGCCTTAAGGCTGACATCGAGATTCTTGCCATTAATCCCACAGGGGAGAGCGAAGAAGACATAAAAGCTTTTTCAGAGGAAATGGGTCTTACTTTTCCTGTTGCTGTCGGAGACCTTGAGTGGAACAACGCTTTCTATATTCAAGGCTTCCCCACAACAGTAGTAATTGACCGTACAGGCACAATTTCTTTTATGCACACAGGCTATATTGATTCAACCGAAACGTTTATGGATATTTTTGAGTTTTTTATTTCTGAGGACTATACTCCCACAGTAGTAAAAAATATCAGCGATATAAAGTAATTTTTAGAAGGTGGTTCCAATGAAGAAATTATTAGTATTATTTACTGCTCTTTGTCTTGTTTTCTGCCTTGTTGCATGCAATGACGGCGAAAACAATGTCAGCACAGAGCCTACCGAAACAACTGCTCCTGCAACAACTGCCGAAACTACTGAGGCTGCTGCTTTTGTAGAAGTTAAGGTAATTGATGAAAAAGAAAATCCCGTATCAGGCGTTATGCTCCAGATTTGCAAAGATACTTGCATTCCTATGGTAACTGACGAAAACGGTATTGCTAAGTTTAACATCGAGCCCACAGGCGAGCATAAGCTTTCTGTTTTAAGCTGTCCTGAGGGTTATGTATATAACGGTGAGCCTGAAATGCACCTTGTTGACGGTGTTACAGAGTATACTGTGTCTCTTGATTTCGTTTAATAGGAGGTCTTAACGATGATAAATAAAAAAGTGTTTTCCATTATATCTTTAGTTCTTGCAAGCTTTATGATTCTTTCACTTGCCGCATGTAATAATAACGAGGGCGGCAGCACTGCTGACGAAAGCACAGTAGCCACAACTTTGGCAAACACAACTTCCGCTCAGACAACTGCTACAGAGGCATCTTCCTCAACTGCTCCCAGCTCTTCAACTGCTCCTACAACAAAAGCAACTGAGTCAGCAGACGGCGGTTCACAGGGTGGCGCTGTTACAGATGCTCCCGTAGCAATTAATCCCGAAGGCGAAGAAATCTTCGGTGCAGGCAGTAAGTCTCAGCCTTATCTCGAAACTCCCAGTGCCAATATGACCGTTACAACCGTAAAGGTTCCTGCGGGCAAGGCTCTTTATTATGACATTTACCGTGTAGGCGGCAAGTACCTTGCAATTTACGATGACGATGCTTACGTTATTTATGACGGCAACCGTTATGAATCCAGCGGCGGCAGTGTTGAGTTTGTAGTAGGCTCAGCTCTTGCAAGTGATGCAGTAAGCTTCCAGATTGGTAACGCAGGCACAACTGCAAAGAGCTTTGAAATCTGCTTCTTTGATTTGTACGGTACCTACGATAATCCCGAAATCATCGATAAAATGGGCGATAAGTGGTTTACAACTCAGCTTTATGACGGCGACGATACAGGCTATACATATAAGTATACTGCCGAAAAGACAGGTACACTCCGCTTTTATGTAAAGAACAGTCTTGACGAATTCTTATTCTCAGCTACCCGCAATATGAACTCCGACGGTATGCTTATTCCTGTGCAGAGCACATTTAACGACAACGTTAAGTCAGATTCAAACGGCAACTACATTGAGGTAGAGGTATTAAAGGGTGAAACCGTTACCATTGCCGTTTCAGCGTATCCCATGGGTGCCTATTACCCCGCAGTAACTGTACAGTGGTATGGCGTTTATGCCAACTAATTTATAAAAAAATTACATTTTTTAAAATTTTTTTGTAATTTTTGTTGCAATTCGTAAAAAAGTACAGTATAATTACAATAATTTATTATTCGGCTAAGTGCCGTTAAAATTTAAAAAGGAGAGGATACCAATGAAAAAAATCTTATCTATGGTTTTGTGCATATTGATGGTTGCATCCGTATTCGCAATTCCTGTATCAGTAAGTGCATCAACCGCTGACGAAGCAGTGTTTGATCCCACTACTACAATGTACTACACAGTAGACTATGTACGTGCAGACGGCTCTATGAGCTGCTGGGACGATGCATACGTTTACGAGTGGACTCCTGCAGCAGACGGCACTCTCATTCTTGAGAATGACGACAGCTGTGACGACGCATGGGTTGTTGTTGGTTCTAATATCGACATGTCTGCAAGCACAGCCCTTGAGCCCGAAATGACAAGTACTTCTGTAGAAGTTACAGCAGGCGTACCCTACACCATTTCTGTAATGACATGGTCTGAGGAATCAGGCGAAGTTGCTTTCTGGGCATTCTTTGAAGAGGGTTCTTCTGACTCTGCACTTGAGGGTGCCGGCACATACGAGAACCCCTACGTTATCGATAGCACAGTTACAGAGCTTCCTGCTATTGCAATGGGCGAAACAAATTACTATGTTATTTCTGCAGACCCCATCACAACATACAACCTTTCCGTTCGCGGCGGTTTTATGATGGATTCTTTCGACCTCTATGTTATTAACAACGATGCTACTGTTAGCTCTATGATGGGTCAGGCAGCTGTTGAAAACATTGCTCCCTACACTGCAACACAGAAGATTGTTTTCTCTATTACTAACACAGCTCTCGGCGAGGGCGGCCCCTACACATTCGAGTTAATTGCTAACGAGGCAAGCACACTCGGTACTGCTGAGGACCCCGATACATTAGTTCTTGATACATTAACAACTGCTCCCATTACAAGCGTATATTACTATACATATACTGCAACTGAGGACGGCACACTTTCTGTTAACTTCCAGATTCTTCTTGACTATGTTTGCTCAATTTCCGGCGGCGAGGCAGAGGCTGTTTACGCTGACACAACTGAAGAGAACGCTCCCAACCCTGTAACTTATCCTGTAAAAGCAGGCGAAGAAATTACAGTTTGGGTTGCTAACTCAAACTGGGGTGCTGGTGACCTTTACTTCACAGCTACTTTAGTTACAGATGATGCATCCGGCGACGAGCCCATTATTCCTGATGAGCCTGTTGGTCCTGAGCACACATACTTTGTAGCAGGTGTAGAGGCACTCTGCGGCGTTAACTGGGATCCTTCTCAGAACCAGATGATGTACTTTGGCGACGGCACATGGGGCATCACATTTGATAATGTTCCTGCAGGCAACCACGAGTTTAAGGTTGTTGAAGACGGCGCATGGGGCAACCCCGACTTTAACCTTGAGGGTAATGCAAACAGCGCAGGTAACGCTGTTGTAACAGTTGAGGTTGACGGTTCTACTGTTGTTCTTAGCTTTGACGGTGAAAAGGCTATTATTGAGGGCGTATATGCTCCCGAGCTTCCTCCCGTTGATGATCCCGATGAGCCTGAAGAGCCTGCAACAGACGATCAGCCTGCAACAGACGACCAGCCTGCAACAGACGATCAGCCTGCAACAGATGATCAGCCCGCTACAGACGACCAGCCTGCTACAGACGATCAGCCTGCAACAGACGATCAGCCTGCAACAGATGATCAGCCTGCAACAGACGACCAGCCTGCAACAGACGACGAGTTTGAGCTTGGCGACGTAAACCGTGACGGTAAGCTCAGCATTCAGGATGCTACACTTATCCAGAAGCACCTTGCAAAGCTTGAGACACTTGACGAAAAGCAGCTCGGACTTGCTGACTACAATGGTGACGGCAAGATAAGCATTCAGGATGCAACAACAATCCAGAAGAAGCTTGCTCATTTGATTTAAAAACATTTAGTTATTTCGGACACCGTGTTTAATACACGGTGTTCTTTTTTTATAAAAAATTAGCAAAAATTATAATTATTTTGTTGCAATATATAGTAAAGTAAAGTATAATTAATTTGTTATATTATTTCTAAATCAAGGAGGATATTATGAAGAAATCAATATTTGCGGCTTTAAGCCTTCTTCTGTGTGTTGCTCTGCTTGCAATGCCTATAGTTGTAAGTGCTTCCACCGCCGAAGAAAAAGTTTTCGACCCCATCAGCACAATGTGGTATTCTGTTGACTTTGTCCGCACAAGTGCCGCCAAAGCAGCTGATGACGCTTATGTTTATACTTGGACCCCCGATGCCGACGGTATACTCACTTTTGAGCCTGATACCGCTTGCAAGGATACTTTGGTTTCTGTTGTAAATAAAAGCGACAGTTCCGACAAGGGCATCACTTTTAAATACTATCCCGCAGGTGGCTTTAGCTCTAAGGATAGCGTGGCATATAGCGTTGACGGCGGCGACAAGTATGAAATTTCTGTTATGACATGCTCTGAAAAATCAGGTACAGTAACATTTTTTGCTTATTATGCCGCTACATCTGACTCCGGTCTTCAGGGCTCAGGTACAAATTCCGACCCCTATATTGTAGACGACAAGGTTAAGACACTTCCTGCAATGGCTAAGGGTGAGACTGTTTACTTCCTTTTAGCTGCCGATAAGACCCTTAAGTACGACCTTAAGGTTAACGGTTCAAGCACAAAGGCAACCTTTGATTTGTATGTTGAAAACAATAAGGCTACCGTAAACTCAGCCAATGGTTCTGCAGGTGTTAACACAATTACGCCCTTTGCAGCCTCCGGCTACATTATGTTCTCAATTAAAAACACCGGTACTGTTGCAGGCGGATATACATATTCTCTCAAAACTGCCGCTAATACCAACACAAAGGGTACTTTAGATGACCCTGCAACCTTAGTGCTCGATAGCCTCACAACCGCTAACATTTCTTCAATATGCTATTACTATGCATATACCGCAACAGAAGACGGTACTCTTTCTGTTGACGTTAAGACTGACAGCAACTGGGTTTGCTCAATTTCCGGCGGCGAAGCTGAGTCTGCTTACCGCAGTGCCTCCGACAAACCTTTTGTAAATCCTGTTGAGTATCCTGTAGCAAAGGGCGACGAAATTTCCCTTTGGGTGGCTACTGAGGAATTCGGCGCAGGCACAGTTTCCTTTGTTGCAACTCTTAAAACAGAAGAGGAAACCACCGCTTCAGAGCCTGAAGAAATTACCACAGTTGCTACTGAGCCTGAGATAATCACCACAGCTGCAACAGACCCTGAGGAAATCACCACAGCTACAACTGACCCCGAAGAGATTACAACAGCTACCACAGAGCCTGAAGAGATTATAACTACTTCAACTAACCCCGAAGTAATTACAACAACAGTTACCGAGCCCGAACCTTCTGAAACTTCCGCAATTACAGAACCCTCTGAAGTTACAACTGCTCCTTTGGGCGATGAAGACGGTATGTTTGCAGATATTACCGAAGAATACTGCTTAAGCTCACAAACTTTGGCACTTGGCGAAAATCAGATTACAGTCAGCCAGGTTTATCCCTATACACTTTTTGAGTTTACTCCCGAAGAGTTTGCAAAGTATAAATTCACTTCCTCTGACCCCAATGCTTTAGTTGGTGCTTATGTAGGTACAGTTAACTACATTCCTGCTACTGCCGCAGGCACATCAAACGAGTTTACCATTGAGTTTACCTCAGGTATGGATATTATTGTTGTCGTAGGCGGCACAAGCTCCTGCACACTCACAGTTGAAAAGGCAGGAGATGTGGTTATCAAAGAAGAAGACCCTTGGACAGAATACGAAAATAAGGTTCAGGTTACTGCAATCGAAACTGATGTTAACATCAAAAACCTTAAGAACGTCATGATTTATGACAAAGAGGTTAACTCAGCAGTGCTTGGCAAAGACGGCTATTATCACCTCAATAGCGAGCAGGGCGAAATCCTTTATGTTAACCTTAACAGTAAGACAATGTCCTTTGTAAGTATCGTAGATAACGGCAAGCTCGCTGCAGTATTTTATGACGAAGACGGCAACGTTGTTGAGAAAATTAACTTTACAAATGCCGTGCTTGAGTATATTAACAATGCTGACCAGATTGTAGACGGCGAAGATGTTTTCTACTTCTATCCTTTAACTGCCGACCTTATTGAGATGTATCAGGTAGTTGGTGCTGCCAACGATTGGTACGGCCGTACCGGCTGGGTAGGCGGTACTGAAGATGACGCTTGGATGTTCGCTTGCTTCTATGAAGAAGGTGTTACATCCGGTGGCTTAATCATTCCTGAGGCACCCATTGCTCCCGGCAATCCCTCAACGGTTCCCACAGGCAGAAGCTTTGTTGCAGTTTATGTTGCTGCTGCTCTTATGATTGCATCAGCCGCTGTGATTGTTTTCACAAGAAAAAAGATTTCTGAATAAAACTTAAAGGCACTGAGCTTTTGCTCAGTGCCTTCTTTTAGTTTTTGATGTTTTCAATTGCTTCTTTTAAATCCTCATATTCAAGAGAACTGAAGAAGATTTCCGTTATAACGCCTTCATGGTCTAAAACTACGGTGTAGGGGTAAGTGCCTCTGCCACCTAAAGTTGTGTAGTATCCTGCATTTTCCGTGTCACAGGCAAATATAAGGTCGCTGTTGGGGTAATGCTCCTTAATATAAGCAGGAGCAGTTTCCTTTAACATTTCAGAGTGTATTGCAATAACCGCTACGTTTTCCTTGTATTCATTTGCAATCTGCTCAAAATAAGGAAGCTCATTTACACAGGGTGTACACCAAGTACCCCAGAAATTAATAACGGTGATTTTGCCTGTTTCAATGGGATTTATGGTGTTTTGGGTTATTTCTTCACCCGTTGCAATGTTAAGGTCTTCGCCAAAACATTTGTCGCCAACCTGATTGCCGTAGGAGGTTTCCTGCATTGGTAACTGCTGTGAAGCATCGGGAATATTCCAGTAGTAAATTATCGCACCAACAAGAATACCCAAAAGCACAACTGCCGAAATAATTCTTGTTATTTTCCTTGCTTTGATGTTGCCCTTAAGGTCATCAGCAGGGATTTTTTTTGTGCCCTTAAAGCTTATGGCTCCTGTGGGGCAAACTCCTGCACATTCGCCACAGCTTATACATTCAGCGTCTCCAACCTTTTTTATGTCCATCTTACATTTGCTTATGCATTTGTTACAACCAATGCATTTCTGTGTATCAAGCTTAATTCCGAAAAATGAGATTTTATTGAATAACCCGTATAAAGCACCTAAGGGACAAATAAACCTGCAAAACATTCTGAAAATAAAGATTGACGCCACTACGATTGTTACAAGCAACAAGAATTTCCAAGTGAAAAGCGGCCCAAGCATCGAAAAATAGCTTTCGTTTACCTTATTTGAAAGAAGTCCTAAACCGCCTTCAAGGGTTCCGGCGGGGCAGATGTACTTGCAAAAAGCAGGTAGAGGAGTGTCACGAAAAGCGTAGGTAATTGGAACAATCAACACAAAGAAAACAAGCACAACATACTTGAAGAACGATAAAATCCTTGTGAAAACGCTCTTTTTAACCTTTGGCGTTTTTATCTTATACAAAAGCTCCTGAATAAGTCCGAAGGGGCAAAGCCAACCACAGATTGTTCTTCCTAAAAGTATACCGAAAAGTGCCAAAATACCGCAAACGTAAAAGATTGTGCTTTTGCCTGCACTAAAGCTTCCTTGAAGCGACCCTAAAGGGCACGCTCCCACTGCGCCGGGGCAGGAGTAACAGTTAAGTCCGGGCACACACATAGCCTTGGTCTGACCTTGATAAATGTTGCCGGTTACAAACCCCTTTATGTTGGCATTAAAAAGCAGTGCCGCATAAAGCTGAACAAGTTTTCTCTTACTGGGTTTTAAGGCGGCTAATTTCTTAAAAAACTTTTTCATAATAGCACCTCTATCCCAAACCTATGCATTCGGTGCAGATGTTTACGGCTTTTGTCAGTACATCGTAAACTCCGCCTGTTGCCAAGCCTAAAACAAGCATTAATATTGCCGCCAAAAAAATTATGCATCTGATAACCAAAAGCTTTTTGTCTGCCTTTAAAGGTTCTGTTTTTAAAGAGGGAAGCTTTATGAGGATATCTGTTTCTGCTTTATAGCTTTTATCTTTGAAGCTTTCGCAAATATCTGTAGTTATGAATACAGCCAGAAGACAGGGCAAAAGCACATACATTGCATTTATTACAGAAGCATTTATGTCTTTGGTGTAGTTATTGCCGTTTAACCCGTAAATAAGAAACGCCACAATGGAAACAGCAATTACTAAAGCCTCAAGAATTTGTATGAGCTTTCGGTTTTTCTGTTGCTTTTTCAAAAAAACCTTGTTGTTTTCCGTCAAAGCACTTAAGTCTTTCCTTTGGTTTAAAAGCTCAAGCTTGAATTTAGGGCTGATTTTAGTTTTGCTTTTTTCATTTACTAAGGGCAAAAACAGGCTTATAGCCGAAAGCCCTGCACCTATATAAACAGGCACGGCGATGCTTTTAAATGTATCTGCCACAATTTGCCGCGAGTATTCGCCTTCAATAAAATAAATGCACAACACACCGTAAATCAGGCAAAGTCCTGCACAGATAATAGAGAGGCTGAGGATAATTTTAAAGCATAGCCACAGAATATTTAAATGTTTTTCTTTCATACTACACCCCCAAAAAGGTTTATAATTCATTATAACATCTGTAAATAGAAAAGTAAATCCGATAAATTTCAAAAAAATGTGCAAAATTTATAAAAATTATTAAAAATTACTTGTTAATTGATGTGAAATGAGGTAAAATGTAGACGTATATCTATGTCTTGAAGTATTTATATACGATTTAATGTAAAGGGAGTTTTACATAATGAAAAAACACAGTGTAAAAAACATTAGCAAAAGGGTATTTGTGTCAGTATTAGCGTCTGCGGTGGCATTTTGCTCGTTGCCAATGTCAGCTTCGGCAGAGGCAGAGGAGGTTTTATCCGCCCCTCACGTTAACAGGATAGAAGGGCTTGACTATGACTTTACCAAGCACTTTGACAGCTCTGTTGCTTTTAAGCTGCCCGATAATGTAAAAGACTGTGACGAAATCTCAGTAATCGTGACCTTAGATAATGTAAGCGTTATGGACGCTTATCAGGGTAGCGATAAGACTATGAGCATTTCCAAATATTCTGCTGAAAGCGAATACGCCAAAAACGCCAACAAAATTCTTGCAGATAAAAAGTCTCAGCTTCTTGAAAAACTTGAAGATGGCAAGATTAATTATGAAGTAGGCGAGGAGTACAACACTCTTTTAAGCGGCTTTGAGCTTGTTATTAAAGCAGGAGATTTTGAAAAGACCTGCAAGGCTCTTGATAAAGATATGAGCATCATTGTCGGCGAAGAGTATAAAACTTGCGAAACACAGCTCGTTGAAAACGAAGTTAATGTTTTTGATACAGGTATTTTCGATAGCTCCTCCTCAGGCTATGATGGCTCAGGTATGGTTGTGGCTGTACTTGATACAGGCTTAGACTCTAACCACTCGGCATTTTCGGTTGATAACTTCACCTCCGAAAAATTAGGTCTTACCTATGACGATGTTAAAAGCGTAATTGACAAAACTGCCGCATCTGAGCTTTTAGAGGGTCTTACCGTTGATGATGTTTACATCAACGAAAAAGTTCCTTACGGCTTTGACTATGCAGACTCTGACCCCGACTGCTACTCAACCCACAATAATCACGGCACTCACGTTTCCGGTGTTATTGTAGGTAATGACGATACAATCCGCGGTGTAGCTCCCAACGCTCAGGTTGTATCTATGAAGATTTTCTCCGACGTAATGGATACCGCCCGTACAGCTTGGATTCTTTCGGCTTTAGAGGATTGTGTTGTGTTGGGTGTTGATGTTATCAATATGTCAATCGGTACAGCCTGCGGATTTAGCCGTGAAAGTGACGAGGAAAAGGTAGACGGCATTTACGAAAAAATCCGTGAGTCGGGCATCAGTATGATAGTTGCCGCTTCAAACAGCTACAGCTCCGCTTACGGTTCTGAGGCAAACGGTAACTTAGCCCTTACCTCTAACCCCGACACAGGCACAGTAGGTTCTCCCTCTACCTATGAGGGCGTTATGTCTGTTGCTTCAATTGCAGGCGTAGAAACTCCCTATATCAAGTATAATAATACAATTATCTATTTTACCGAATCCACTAACTCTGCCGCAGAGGAAAATAAGTTCTGCGACACACTTTTAGGTGAAAAAGATTCAGTTAACCTTGAATATGTTGTAATTCCCGGTGTAGGCAGAAGTGCCGACTATACAGGCATCGATGTTAAGGGCAAAATCGCTTTGGTTCGCCGAGGCTCCAACACCTTCGAGGAAAAGGCAATTATTGCTCAGGAGCAGGGTGCCGCAGGTATCATTATCTATAATAATGTTTCCGGTGACATCAAAATGAACGTAGGCGACGCTACCTTGGCAGTTTGCTCTATTTCTCAGGACGACGGCGAAATGCTTGCCTCTAAGGAAAGCGGTACTCTAAAAATAAGCCGCAACCAGACCTCTGGTCCATTTATCTCAGACTTCTCATCTTGGGGTCCTACTCCTGACCTTAGAATCAAGCCCGAAATCACCGCTCACGGCGGAAGCATTCTTTCTTCCATTACAGGCGGCTCTTACGACAGACTTTCGGGTACTTCAATGGCTTGCCCCAACCTTGCAGGCGTTGTTGTACTTTTAAGGCAATATGTTGTAGAAAACTTCCCCGACATAGCAGAAGATAATTTAAAGGTTAATGCAATGGTTAACTCTCTGCTTATGTCTACTGCCGATATTGCACTTAACACAAATGGACTTCCTTATGCAGTAAGAAAGCAGGGTGCCGGTCTTGCAAATCTTGGTGCATCAATTGAAACCCCTGCATATATCACTACATATAACGCTGACGGCGAGGCTATGGACAAGCCTAAGCTTGAGCTTGGTGACGACAAAGAAAAAACAGGCGTTTATGAAATGACCTTTGCCGTTACAAACTTCTCTAAAAAGGCTGTTTCTTACGAGCTGGGTGCCTATGTGCTTACAGAAGGCGTAAGCGACACCAAAACCAATGCAGGCGAAACCACCATCACTGAGGAGGCTTACCCCTTAGAGGGTGCAACCTTTGAAGTTCTGTCTGTTGAAAACGGCAAGCTAAACGGCAACAAGGTTAAGGTTAAGAAAGGCGAAGAAGCAAAGGTAACTGTTAAAATTACCTTAAGCGATGACGACAAGGCTTACCTTAACAAGTCCTTTGAAAATGGTATGTATGTTGAGGGCTTTATTACCCTTAAGGCAAAGTCGGGCACAGACGTAGACCTTAACGTGCCTTACCTTGCATATTACGGTGACTGGACAGTTGCACCGCTTTTTGACCTTACATATTATGACACTAACGCTGACGAGCTTGACGACGGTATTGACGTAGAAGATAAGGTTATGGCTGATGCTTACGCTTCACGCCCTGTCGGCGGAATAAGTGAGGACTATGTAAGCTTTTTAGGCTCTTATTACTTCCTGCAGGACCCCGATGATATGGTAATTGCCGCCAATGAAAACTTTGTTGCACTTTCAAATCAGGAGGGTACAATCCACTCACTGCGTTTCGTTTGGGCAGGCTTACTGAGAAATGCTTCAAAAATTCTCATAACTATTACCGATGATGCCACAGGCGAGGTTATTTTTGAGAAAGAAGAAACCGATATCCGTAAATCCTACAGCGACGGCGGTGCCTCCATTTATCCTGCAAACGTAGAGATTGAGTTTGATACCCTTGAGTACGACTTAGAAAATAACACCAAATACACCGTAAGACTCGAAGGTTTTGTTGATTACGAAGAAGGCGGAGCAGACACTAACAAGAATAATGTTTTCGAATTCCCCTTATATTCTGACTTTGAGGCTCCCACAGTTACCGATGTTGAGTACCGCTGGGAATACGATAAAACCTTAAAGAAAAACCGTCTCTATGCTGACGCTTACATCTACGACAACCACTATGCAATGGCAGCTCAGCTTGGTTACATTACCGAAGAAGAGGACGAAGAGGGCAACCTTGCTCCGGCTATGAAGGCTTTCGAGCAGTATATGACCCCTGTTTACTCAGAGTTTAACAGTACCACAAAGGTTACCTTAGAGCTTACTGATTATATTTACGATATTAAAAACAATGCGGTAAATGAAAACTGTTTTGCTCTTAATGTTTACGACTTTGCTCTTAACTACGTTACCTTTGAGGTTGAGCTTCCCGATAATTTCGAAAACTTTACCTTTGAAGGTGTTGAGGAAGGACTCACCCTTAACTTAAACGAGGTTTATACTTTAGAGCCTACAGTCACTCCTTCAAGCCAGTGGGCAGAGCTTATTGAGTATTCCTCCTCTAAACCCAGCGTAGTAAGAGTAGTTAACAATAAGCTTGTTGCAGCTGCGAAGGGTAGTGCAATAATTAAGGCACAAGACCCCACCAATAATATTACGTCTTCCTTTGAGGTTACCGTTTTGGGTGAGGAGGACGAAGGATACCGTCGTTTTGACAAGCCTGTTGCTGACGTATTCACCCTTGACGGCTACTATACCTCAAGAGCTTATTATATTGTTGAAAACAAAGATAAAAAGATTGGTGATGCCGGTTCTACCAATTTCTTTGAGGGCAATTTCAACCTTGAAATGTACCCCTCAGAAAGCGTTGTGCTTAACTATTCTCTTGACTCGTATTTCCCAAAAGATACAGAGGTAGTGTTTGAAAGCAGCGACGAAAATATTGTAAAGGTAGATGCCTCAGGCGTAGTTACCGCCAATGCTGAGGGTTTTGCCTCTGTTACTGTAAAGGTGCTTATGGACGAAAGCAGTACCTACTATTCAGAAACTGTTTCCGTTGAGGTTAAAGACCCCTATATTACCACTGGTGCAAGCCTTACTCACTACTATGGTAACGGCGGCCTTGTAGACATTCCCGAAGACCTTTCTCTTAAAGAAATCGGTCAGTTTGCATTTTCTAACTTTGAGTATATTCCCAAAACCGAAGAAGAGCTTGCCTTTGACGACGCCGAAACCTCAAAGGCTTGGTACATCGGTGACAGTACAATTACAAAGGTTATAATCCCCGAAGGCGTTGAAAAAATCTGCTCCTATGCTTTTGCAAACCTTACTTCTCTTGAAGAAGTAGTTTTCCCCTCAACCTTAGAGCATATCGACTACGGTGCTTTCTATGGTTGTACCGCTTTACAGAAGATTACCTTCAGCGGTGATGATAACCTTAAGATTATTAACCAGAACGCTTTTGAAAACTGCGACCTTAGAAATACACTTGAGCTTAACTCTATCTGTGTTATTTCCGACTATGCCTTTGCAGGCAACCAGAAGCTTAAGGGCATTAAGTTTGCAGATACCCTTTACACAGTAGGCTCTTACGCTTTTGCAGGTTGTAAAAAGCTTTCTGAAGTTGAGATTAATTCTTCTAAGCTTAAGTATGGTCCCTATGCCTTTACAGGCTGTAAAGAGCTAAAGGAGTTTTACGTTAACTCCTCAGTTCTTCCTGAGGGTATGTTCTATGAATGTAAAGACCTCGAAAAAGTAAGCATCGGCCCCGATGTTAACGATATCGGCGTTTTTGCGTTCAGAGATACAGGTGTAAAGGAATTTGAAATTTCCAAGGACAATAAAACCTACAAAACAGGCACCGCCGACTATATTTTGTCTGCATCAGGCAAGTCTCTTATTGCAGTTTCGCCTGAGCTTAGCGGTGAGTTTACCGAGAAAAATGCCGGCAACGCTGAGATTACCGAAATCAGCAAGGGTGCCTTCTCTCATAACCAGAAGTTGACTTCTGTTGTGCTTGAGAATTCAGTTAAGGTAGGGGACTACGGTCTTGCTTCCAACACAGGTCTTGCTAAAGTTACTTTGGGTGAGCTTAAAGAGATAGGCGAGTACGCCTTCTTTGAATCAGCTATTACAAAAATGCCTGAAGTTTCAGAAAAGTGCGATATCGGCAAATATGCCTTCTCCTTTACAAAGCTTAAGTCCGTGGAAATTCCCGACAAAGCAAAGCTTGAGGAAGGCACCTTCAGCGAATGCTTAGACCTTGAAACAGTTGTTATCGGCAACGATGTAGAAATCGGCGATTACGCCTTCAGCCTTAACAAGGACGTTGCCTTTAAGGTTGAAAAGCATGAGATTGACGGTAAGAAACTTTTCGGTTATAAATTTGTTTCTTCCCTTAAAAATATTACAATCGGCGACAATGCCGTAATCGGCGAAAACGCTTTCTCGAATGCATCAAAGGCAGAAAAGGTTACTTTAGGTGCAAATGCTGAAATCGGCAAAATGGCATTTTATAATATGTCAAGCCTTAAGTATATCGACCTTTCAAAGGCTAAATCTTTAGGCGACTATGCAATTTCGGGCGACGTTTACTATATGTGCCTTGACGAAAATATGACGATTGCCGACGTTACCTCTGACGGCTTCTACAGGTACACCTATCACGGCCCTCAGATTGAAAGTGTCGATATTTCCTCAGCCGAAAGCATCGGCGAGTATGTGTTCTCTTACTGCCGAGTTCTTAAGGACGTTAACCTTGGCGAAGAAATTGAAGAAATTCCCAGGTACGCTTTCGCAGGCTGTGATTCCCTTAAAAACATAAATCTTGATAATGTTAAAACCATTGGCGAATACGCCTTTATGGAGTGCGGATTTGATAATGTTTCTATGTCTGGGGCAGAATCTGTCGGTCAGTACGCTTTCGTTTCCAACCATAACCTTGCAAAGGTTACCTTAAGTGAAGAAACCGAGGAAATAGGCGAGGCGGCATTCTCTTACTGCGAGCCTTTAGACGAGGTTGTTAACCTTAAGGGCGTAAAGAGTATGGACGATTACGCTTTTGCATACACTGCTTTAACAGATATAGACATAAGCGGTGCTGAAGTTTTGGGCAGTAACATATTCTTGAAAGAAGAACTTACTCCCATAAAAGTAACCTTAGGCGACGATATTGAAAAAATAGCCGATAATCCCTTTGCAATGTGTAAGGTTGAACCCTTTGCCGCAACTGAGGACGAGGAAGATATTTATAACTATGAACTCAGCGACACAGTTTTCGTTATAGACGGTTCACTTTACTGTTTGGGTGAAGGCGGCTTAGAGCTTGTAACCTATGCAGGTACAAATGATACAGATGTAAGTATTGCCGAGGATACTACCCGTATTACCGCTTATGCCTTTGCTGGCAGTGATGTAGTAAGGGTAAAGATGCCCTTTAACACCACCGCTATAGGCCACAAGGCGTTTTATGGCTGTGATAACCTTGAGATGGTAATGTTCGGAAGCTTTAACGCTCCTCAGTTTGAAGAAGAGTTTGACCCCGCATATTATCAGAGCTTTGAAAATATCCCCGGCACAGGCGACTACGGCACCTACACCGACTATGACGGCAACGAGGTTCAGATTAACGGTACAGGACTTATTCCTTACTATATGTGGAACGCTACTGCCGATATGTATTCAAATGTGTTCTACGGTGCAACCTTTGTAGATTACGTAGGCAATGTTGACCAAAAGCTTACCATGGTTCGTCCTGTAAACGGCGTTGGATATGACTCCTTCATTTGCTCACAGTACTTTGACCTTACAATCGACGGCCCTGCTGCTCCTGACGATGTTGCAGTTGATGCCATAAACGCTATTAAAGCTATTCCTGAAAGAGTTGTCTACGAAGACAAGGCTTTGGTAGAAGCCGCCAGAGATGCATATTCAAAGGTAGCAACTACCCTCCAGCAGGCATTGGTAATAAATTATGCCGACCTTGTTTCTGCTGAACAGCGTATCAAAGCACTTGACCCTGCAAATGCAGAAAATAAAGAAGCAGAGCAAGAAGATAAGGAAGAAAAATCCTTCCCTGTAGCACTTGTAGTAATTCTTTCTATCGTGGTGCTTTTAGGTGCTCTTTGTGCTTTGGCATTTGTATTCAGAGCAAAGCTTGCTCCTGTTGTAAAGCCTGTGGCAGAAAAGCTTAAGGATAAGCTTAGCAAATTTAAAAAAGACGAAGACGAGGAGGACGAAGAGCAAGATGAAGAATAAATTAAAATATCTTATACCCATTTTGTTGTGCTTTTTGGCCCTTCTTATGCTTTCGGGCTGTATGGCTGAGCCTACACCCTATGAAACCAACAACAAAGATAACTACACCGTTAGCGTCAAGTACGATGCTAACGGAGGTATCTTTACCACCAATACCTCGGTTATAGTTGACTCCTATAACCTTAAGGAGGTAAACACAAACTCTGTTGGCGAAGCTGAGATTGCTCTGCTTTCGCCCGATAGCTCTCAAAGAGGCACCGATGCCTTTACGGCGGTAAAAAGCGGATATTTTCTTGCAGGCTGGTATCAAAAAAATAACGGCGATAGCTACGAAGGTAAATGGGACTTCGAAAAGGATTTGCTAAAAGTTGATGCAAATGCCGATTATAGCTCAGAAGAGCCTGTGCTTACTCTCTATGCCGCTTGGGTGCCTATGTTTGAAATTGAGTTTTACGACAAACAAAGCGGCGAGCTTGTAGACGAGCTTAAGTTTGACCCCACAGTTAAAACCGAATTTAAGCTTCCTTACTGGGATGAGGAAACAGGCTCCATAGAAATGAACGACTTTCCCAAGCGAGAGGGCTATACTTATGAAAGAGCTTTCCTTGACTCAGAGGGAAGAGAGCCCTTAACAGGCGAAAGCTTTATGCATACAGGCTCTGTTGACTATACATCAGGCAGCGGCGAAAATTCTGTAATGAAGCTTTATGTTGACTACACCGAAGGCGAATGGTACAGAATTTATACCGCTCAGCAGTTTGCCGAAAGTGCAAGCCTTAACGGCAACTATGAAATTTTCAGCGACCTAGATTTTTCAGATGAAATCTGGCCAACCTCCTTTATGTACGGCAACTTTACAGGTACTATCAAGGGTAACGGCCACACAATTAAAAATGTCGAGCTTACTCAGACAAACAACTCAAAGGTTAATGCGGGTCTTTTCGGAAATCTTACCGAAACCGCCTCAATTACCGATTTAACCTTAGAAAACATAACCTTTACCGTTAAGTCAGGTACCCGTGTTGTGGGCACAAGCTACGGTCTTTTTGCAGGTACGCTTTCAGCTCAGGCTGAAATTAAAAACGTAAGCATTTTGAAGAGTCAGCTTCTTATTGACTCCTCCTGCTATTTCGGCGTTGATGATTACTCAATCGGTCTTGCCGTTGGTATGGGAAATGCAGACGTATTTGAAAAAGCTGACATCACTTGCAAGGCAGTAGGGGACAACAGCGACAGCATTAAGATAAGCACAAACGGTAATGATGTTACCCTTGAATTTTCAGGTGATTAATTTTAATTTTATATAAAGGAGAGTCACAAAATGAAAAAACGTATTCTTTCATTAATCCTGTGCATAGCTTTGTGCATAGGCGTTGCCACAGCTTTTTCTGGCTGTAGCGGCAGCACAAAAGATGCTTTTGTTATTATGACAGAGCAGCTTGACGGACTTTTTAACCCCTTCTTTTCAACATCAGCAAACGACGGCACAATCGTAAGTATGACCCAGATTGGTATGCTTTCGTCTAAGTATGTTGACGGTGAGGTGCAGGTTGCCTACGGCGACAATGAGGCTGTTGTAGTTAAGGATTACGACATCGTTGAAAACGATGATGACACCGTAACCTATAACTTTGTTCTTAAAAACGGCATCAAGTATTCCGACGGTCAGCCCCTCACAATGGAAGACGTGCTTTTTAACTACTATGTTTACCTTGACCCAGTTTACACAGGTTCTTCAACTCTTTATTCTACCGATATTTTAGGCCTTTCCGAGTATAGAACCCAGACAGTGGGCTCTTCCTCAAATGATAGTGATGACCTTATTACTTCACAGGCAACCTCCCGTGCAAATGCAAGAATTATGGAGCTTGTAAATCTTTTCAACTCCGAAATCAAGGCTTCTTCCACTAAGGAAGTTGGCTACGATGCAATGAAGGAGGCTATCACTTCCTATAATGTAAGCAACGGCTACAAGTCTGCAATCTCTAACGATGCTGACTCCGTTACTAACGAAAACCTTCTTGAAGATTACGATTATGCACTTAAGCTTTTTAAAGAAGAGCTTGAGAACGACTACCTCGGTGCTCAGGAGTCTTACATAGACGAGCCTTATAAGTCTTATGAGGAATTCAAAGACGAAATCTTCTGCTTTATGTACACAGAAGGCTACGTTGAGGTAGAGTATGCAGAGGGCGAAGACGGCAAAATTGACCGTACCAACATTAAAACTCTCACACCCTCATATCCCTCTTCAATAACTACAAAAGAAGCCGCAATCGATTACATCTTCAACGATAAAATCGCACGCGAGCTTGACATTATCCTTCTTTACTGGGGCACAGCCTCAACTCTTACAACAGAGTACACAGCAAAGGCTAAGGAAGTTATTCTTCACGAAAACGTTACTGACGACAGCACTCTTGCAGTTCCCTCAATTTCAGGTATTGTTTCTTTAGGCCATACCGATAAGGCAGGCTCTACAATTACAGTTAACGGTACAGATTACAAGGTTGCATCAGGTCATAACGATGACGGCACAGTAGCAAATGAGGGTGAATACGACGTTCTTTCAATTACCATTGACGGCGTTGACCCCAAGGCTATCTGGAACTTTGCAATTCCCGTTGCACCTCAGCACTATTACGGTGAGGGCAGTAAGGTTGGCGTTGATATTGAAAACAACCTCTTCGGCGTTGAGTTTGCAAGCTTTGACTTTATGACAGACGTTGTTCAGTCAACACGTAACATCAAGCTTCCCATGGGTGCCGGTGCTTATAAGGCAACCAACACAAAGAACGAGGACAATCCTTCCGAGAGCGATTTCTACATCAATAACGTTGTATATTTCAAGGCTAACGAGCATTTCTCAACAGTAGGCGAGGGTATTGAAAACGCCAAGATTGAGAAAATCCGCTATCAGGTAGTAAGCTCTTCTAACGCCATTGCCGCATTACAGGACGGCAACGTTCACTACGTTTCACCTTCTCTTACAACCGATAACTACGAAAAACTTGAAGACCTTGCTTCTAAGGGTATGGTTACTCTTACCGAGGACCAGTTGGGCTACGGTTACATCGGTATCAATGCTGCTAAGGTTAACGACATCAACTTAAGAAAGGCAATTATGTGTGCTATGAACACATCTCTTGCTCTTGACTACTACCGTGCAGGTACTGCCGAGCAGATTTACTGGCCTATGTCTAAGGTTAGCTGGGCATATCCCGACGGAAGTGATGCCGACGACAACGGCTTTGACTATCCTCCTCTTGGCGTTTGGAGTGATGAAATCGCAAGAAATAACGTTGAAAAATATATGCAGCAGGCAGGCGTTTCTGCCGGCGACAGTGAGCTTAAGGTTAAGTTTACAATTGCAGGCTCAAGCCTTCAGGACCACCCCACATACAAGGTGTTCCGTGATGCAGCTACACTCCTTAATGATTTAGGCTGGGACGTAGAGGTTGTTTGCGATACTCAGGCTCTTACAAAGATTAACACAGGTTCTCTCGAAGTTTGGGCAGCAGCATGGTCAAGTGCTTTAGACCCCGACCTCTATCAGGTTTACCACAAGGACTCTACTGCTACAAGCACACTTGCTTGGGGTTATCCTTACCTTAAGACAAGCGGTACAGCAGAAGAAATGAACATTCTTGACGATTTAAGCGACTTAATCGACGAAGCAAGAGAAACCAACGACCAGCAAGAGCGTTCTGAGCTTTATAAAGAGGCAATGGAAGAAATCCTTGACCTTGCAATTGAGCTCCCCGTTTACCAGAGAAGCGTGCTCTATGCATTTAATTCAAAGGTAATCAACCCCTCAAGCCTTCCTTCCGAGGCTGAGATGAATCCCTATTCTTCACCTCTTGACAGAATCTGGGAAGTTGAATTCGCATAATAGACGTAAAACGTAAAACGGAGTAACTAATGTTTAAATATATTTTAAAAAGATTAGTAATGTCCGTGTTCATACTTTTAGGCGTTTCAATGATTATTTACTTCCTTATCCGATTGATGCCCGTTGATTTTATCCAGGATAAAATCAACGCCATCAATCAGGGCGGTGCCACCGTAAGCGAAGAAACCGTAAACGCTATGTATGAAATGTACGGACTTGGCGACAATAGCTTTCTTGGTATTCTCAAGGGCTATTTCAGCTGGCTTTCTGCTCTTGCAAGATTTGATTTGGGCACAAGCTTTGTATACGGCATCCCTGTTGCCGACGTTATTTTCGAGCACATGGGCGTTTCCTTTGCAATTGCTTTGATTGCCACAATTTTTGAGTTTTTAATCGCAATACCTCTTGGTATTACTGCGGCAACTCACCAGTATAGCTTCCGTGACTATCTGGTAACTGTACTTGTTATGATAGGCATTTCTCTTCCAAGCTTCTTCTTTGGACAGATGCTCAAGGATATTTTCGCCTTAAAGCTGGGGTGGTTCCCGGCGTCAGGCTTGGTTGATGCTACCGCATCTTATACAGGTCTTTCACTTTTAGGCGACTATATAAGGCACATGTTCCTGCCTATTTTAACTATTGTAATCTTAAGCATTGGCCCTCGTATGCGAATGACAAGAACCAATATGCTTGAGGTTATGAATTCCGACTATATCCGTACTGCAAGAGCAAAGGGCCTTAAGGAAAGCGTTGTTATCAACAAGCACGCTTTCAGAAACACCCTCATTCCTCTTGTTACATCTCTGGCAGGTCTTTTACCTTCGCTTTTCTCAGGTGCTATTATTACCGAGCAGGTTTTCGACCTTCCCGGTATCGGTAACATAGCACTTGACGCTATGAACCGCGGCGACATTCCCTTTATTATGGGCTACAATATGTTCCTTGCACTTTTAAGCGTAATCGGCGTGTTGCTTGCCGACCTTATGTACGGTATTGTTGACCCAAGAGTAAAGCTTGAGTAAGGAGGTACATTATGAGCGAAAACATAAATAATGAAGCTTTGGACGAAGCTTTGCAAAACGAAGTACCTCACGACAAAACCGTAAGACTTATGTCGCCAACAAGAATGGTTGTCCGCAGATTTTTCCGTTCTAAATTAAGCGTTGTAGGTCTTGTAATGGTTATCGGCCTCTTTATATTTAGCTTTTTAGGCCCCGTTTTCTATACCCAGTGGGGGGAAATAGAGCTTGATGAAAGCGGCAAAACAGAATATTCTGTTTCAAGCACTACTTATGAAGTAAACGGACAGGAGTACACAGTAAGACAAACTACAGAAAAGTATCTTAAAGATAATTTCTTAGCTCCTCCCAGTGCCGAGCATATCTTAGGCACAGATAACGAGGGTTATGATGTGTTTGTTCGTCTTATGTACGGCGGCAGAATTTCGCTTATTGTAAGCTTTATTGCTGTATTCCTCATTACAATCTTAGGTGTTATTTTAGGCGGTATCGCAGGCTATTTCGGCGGTGCAATCGATAACGCTATAATGCGACTTTGCGACGTGCTTATCTGCCTTCCCGGTATCCCGATTTTGCTTATTATAAGCACAATCTTAGACGCCTCAGGAATAGACGCCAAATACCGCATTTACCTGCTTATGATTTATCTTACCTTTATCTCTTGGCCGGGCACAGCACGACTTGTCCGCGGTCAGATTTTATCCTTAAGAGAGCAGGAATATATGGTAGCGGCAGAAGCAATGGGTTTTTCAACTTCACGAAAAATCTTCAAGCACTTAGTACCCAACGTTATGCCTCAGCTTATTGTTCAGATGAGCTTAAGCCTTGGCAGTATGATTCTTTACGAAGCAACACTTTCGTACCTTAACTTAGGTGTAAAAGCTCCTTATGCCGCTTGGGGTACTATGATAAACATTATTTCAACAAATCAGGATGTATTGCAGAATCACCTCAACGTATGGGTGCCTGCGGGTATCTGTATAGTTATTGCCGTATTGGGCTTTAACTTTATCGGTGACGGTCTCAGAGATGCACTTGACCCGAAAGCGAGGCGGTAAGTTATGAGTAATAATTATCTTTCAGGTAAAGAAATACGCGCCATCGCCAAGGAAAACAAAAAGGTGATGAAACGCCTTGAAGCTCAGAAGTACCGCAAGTGCGACGAGTCTGAGTATATTACAGAAATGAAAGAGAGCTCCAATATTCTTGAAATTGATGAGCTTCACACCTACTTCTTTACAGAGCAGGGTGTAGTAAAGGCTGTTAACGGCGTTTCTTTTGATGTTCCTCAGAATAAAACCGTTGGTGTTGTTGGTGAGTCCGGTTGCGGCAAAAGTGTAACAAGTATGTCGGTTATGAGGCTTCTGCAAGGCCCTACAGGTCAGATTTACAGTGGTGAAATCCGCTTTAAGTCTAAGGATAAAGACGGAACAGAAAAGGTTTTCGACATTGCAAAAATGCCTATGGCTGACATTCACAAAATCCGCGGCAATCAGATTGCAATGATTTTCCAAGAGCCTATGACCTCCTTAAACCCTGTGTTTACCATTGGTCAGCAGCTTGACGAGGTTACCTTTATCCACAATCCCGAAGCAAGCAAGGAAGATGCAAAGGCAAAGTCTATTGAAATGTTAAACCTTGTTGGCATTGCAATGCCCGAACGTGTTTACAACGCTTTCCCGCATGAGCTTTCCGGCGGTATGCGCCAGCGTGTTATGATTTCTATGGCGCTGGCTTCTAATCCACGCCTGATTATTGCCGACGAACCCACAACGGCTCTTGACGTTACCATTCAGGCTCAGATTCTTGATTTGCTTCGTGACCTTAAAACCAAAATCGACGGCTCTATTATGCTTATTACCCACGATTTGGGTATTATTGCAGAAATGGCTGATTACGTTATTGTTATGTATGCCGGCAGAGTTATTGAAAAGGGAACAGTAGACGAGATTTTCCACAATCCTTTGCACCCTTATACAATAGGCCTTCAGAAGTCAAAGCCTACCCTTAACTCTGACAGCGAAACGTTGTTCAATATCCCCGGCAACGTTCCCAACCCCATAAATATGCCTGCATATTGTTATTTTAAGGAAAGATGTTCCAAGTGCACAAAAAAATGCTCAGGCGAGTATCCTGAAATGATTCAGGTAAGCCCCACACATTTTGTTGCCTGTCACTTGTACGATGAGGAGTAATAAAATGGCACTTGAAAAAAACTTAGAACAATTTGATACTGATGCTATTTTAGAGGTTCGCAATCTTAAAAAAAGCTTTCCTTTGAAAAAGACCCTTACAGGCAAGGTTACACAAGAGCTTGTAGCGGTTGATGACGTTTCTTTTACCCTTAAAAGAGGCGAAACTTTAGGCATTGTAGGTGAGTCGGGTTGCGGTAAAACAACCTTAGGCAGAACGATTTTAAAGCTTCATAAATCAAACGGCGGTCAGATTATTTTTGACGGTAAGGATATAACAAACCTTAAGTCAAAGGATATGCGAGAAATCCGCAAAAAAATGCAGATTATCTTTCAGGACCCTTACTCCTCACTGCCTCCAAGAAGCACCGTCGGCGGAATCCTTTCCGAGCCTGTTGAGGTTCATAACATTGTCCCCAAAAGTGAGATTAAGTCCTACGTTCTGGATTTAATGGAAAAATGCGGACTTAGGGATTATTACTACGAAAGATACCCTCACGAGTTTTCAGGCGGACAAAGACAAAGAATCTGCATTGCCCGTGCGCTTTCTGTTAATCCTGAGCTTGTTATCTGCGACGAGCCTGTAAGTGCTCTTGACGTTTCAATTCAGGCTCAGATTATAAATCTTCTTAAAAAACTTCAGCAGGAAATGAACCTTACTTATGTGTTTATTTCTCACGATTTGTCAGTTGTTAAGTTTATCTCTGACAAAATCGGTGTTATGTATTTGGGGTCAATGGTAGAGTTCGGTACAAAAGAGGATATTTTCTCAAACCCCTTGCATCCTTATACACAGGCGCTTTTCTCGGCTATTCCTCAGCCTGACCCTGATGTTAAGATGAACCGCATTATCTTAAAGGGCGACATTCCCTCTCCTGCAAATCCCCCTAAGGGCTGTCGTTTCCATACAAGATGTCCTAAAGCTATGGATATCTGCAAGGAGGAAATTCCCGAATATAAAGACTACGGCAACGGCCACTGTGCCGCCTGCCATTTGTTAGGTTAAGCTATGAGCAGTAAGAAACCTAAAAAAGAAAAAATTATTTATATTGACGACGGCAGAACTATTGCCGATATGTCAAACCTGCCGCCAAGACGCCAGTGGCTTAAAAAGGGTACTACCTCAAGCTTTAAAGATATCTGGTGTACCTACTTTTCGGCGGTAAAAATGATGATAAAACCAATGCTTGTGGTGCTTGGGTTTATCGCGGCAGCCTGTTTGTTGGTGACTCTTCTTTACTTGCTGTCAAAAATATAAAAATGAAAGCAACCTTCAGTTTATGCCGAAGGTTGCTTTTGTTTACTTTACAACAGAGGGTCAGATATGATAGAATAACATCATAATTTCACTTTAGGAGTAGCTATGAGTATTTTAAATGTAGAGCACCTGACTCACGGCTTTGGCGACAGAGCAATTTTTGACGACGTATCCTTCCGTCTTTTAAAGGGCGAGCACATTGGTCTTATCGGAGCCAACGGCGAGGGCAAGTCAACTTTTATGAATATTGTTACAGGCAAATTAATGCCCGATGAGGGCAAGGTTGAGTGGTCTAAAAATGTCCGTGTTGGCTATCTTGACCAGCACACAGTGCTTTCTGCCGGTATGACAATAGAGGACGTTTTAAAGTCTGCTTTTTCATTCCTTTTTGATTTAGAAAAGCGTATGAACGAAATCTGCGACGCTTTAGGTGAAGCTTCTGAAGAAGAAATGACCGAAATGCTTGAGGAGCTTGGCACAATTCAAGACACACTCGACTCCCACGACTTTTACGTTATTGATGCAAAGGTTGAGGAGGTTGCCAGAGCACTTGGCCTTGCAGATATAGGCCTTTCCAGAGATGTTACAGACTTAAGCGGAGGTCAGCGTACAAAGGTGCTTTTGGCAAAGCTCCTTTTAGAGAAGCCCGACATTTTGCTTTTAGATGAGCCTACAAATTACCTTGATGAAGAGCATATCGCTTGGCTTAAAAGGTATCTTCTTGACTACGAAAATGCCTTTATCCTTATTTCTCACGACATTCCTTTTCTCAATGAGGTTATCAATATAATCTATCACATGGAAAACTGCGAGCTTAACAGATATGTGGGCGACTATAACCACTTTCAAGAGGTTTATGCCGTCAAAAAAGCTCAGCTTGAAGCCGCCTATAAGCGTCAGCAACAGGAAATCAGTGAGCTTAAGGACTTTGTTGCAAGAAACAAAGCCCGTGTTTCTACACGAAATATGGCTATGTCTCGTCAGAAGCTTCTTGATAAAATGGACGTAATCGAGCTTTCGCAGGAAAAACCAAAGCCTGAGTTTAATTTTAAGGTGGGCAGAACTCCCTCTAAGCTTATTTTCGAAACCAAGGATTTGGTAATCGGCTACCACGAGCCTTTGTCAAAGCCTCTTAACTTTACAATGGAAAGGGGACAAAAGCTTGCTTTAGTTGGTGCCAATGGTATCGGAAAAACTACCCTCTTAAAGAGTATCTTAGGCTTAATCCCGTCTATTTCCGGTTCTGTTGAGCTTGGCGATAACCTCCTTGTGGGTTACTTTGAGCAGGAGTACACCGGAGATATGACTCAGACCTGTATAGAAGAAATCTGGAAAGAGTTCCCCTCATTGATGCAGAATGAAGTCCGTGCCGCATTAGCCAAATGCGGTCTTACCACAAAGCACATTGAAAGTCAGGTGCGTGTCTTAAGCGGCGGCGAGCAGGCAAAGGTGAGGCTTTGCAAGCTAATTAACCAAGAAACCAATATTTTGCTTTTAGACGAGCCTACAAACCACCTTGATGTAGACGCTAAGGACGAGCTTAAAAGAGCCTTGCAGGAATATAAGGGCAGTATCTTGCTTATCTGTCACGAGCCTGAGTTTTACCTTGATGTTGTCGATGAGGTAATCGACTGCACCAAATGGACAACTAAAATCTTCTAATTAAAAAGCCTCCGCTAAAAAGCGGAGGTTTTGTTAGTTTTGAGCTTCTTTTAAAGCTTTTGCAAGCTGGTCAGGACAGGAGGTAGGTTTAAAGCCGCAACGAATGCCCTCAAGCCTTTCGATAGCTTCCTCAACCTTCATACCCTTCACAAGTGCGGCAACGCCCTGAGTGTTACCTGAGCAACCGCCTATAAATCTTACGTTTTTAATAGTGTCGTTTTCAAGCTCTAATTCAATATGGCTTGCGCAAACGCCTTTGGTTTTGTATTTGTATGTCATAAAAGCACCTCGCTAAAATAAAAAATGCCGACTCAAGGTCGGCAATGGAGCGGATGACGAGGCTCGAACTCGCTACCTCCACCTTGGCAAGGTGGCGCTCTACCAGATGAGCTACATCCGCATCAACAGGCAATATAATAACACAAAAGTTTACAATAGTCAAGATGTTTTTTAAATTTTTTTATTTTTCCAAAAAACTATTTCCAGATGCATATATTTGTGCTAAAATAAAATCAGAATATTTTGGAAAGCGAAAATTATTATGTCCTATAATCTAAATTTAGGAGCGTGGGGCTCGGTTTTTGCAGTACCCGGTGCAGTTGTTGACAAGCACATAAAAATTGCAGGTGCCGCCCAGCTTAAGGTTTTACTTTATCTTTTAAAAAACAATAATACAAGCCTTACCGATGAAGAAATAGGAGAGGCTCTATCTATGCACACCGAGGACGTTAAAGACGCCCTGAGCTTTTGGGTTGAGCGTGAGCTTATTTCCATAAACGGCGATGATGTAACTCCCAAAGCCAACACAATGCTAACGGGTGAAAGCCTTTCGGTTGTAACTGTACAGGAAGAAACAAAAAAGGCAAAACGCCCCGTTTCCCGTGCGGTTCGTCCCGAACCCGGCTATGTAATCAAACGCTTAGGGTCAGATTCGGAGCTTTCAATGCTTATGGACGAGGCTCAGCGTATTTTAGGCAGAGTTATTTCAAACTCCGAAGCCGCCACCCTTGTTATGCTTCATGACACCGACGGACTTCCCGTTGACGTTATAATTATGCTTATGCAGTACTGCTCAGACAGCGGCAAGGGTACAATGCGCTATATTGAAAAAATCGGCATAGAATGGGGCAGTGAGGGAATAAACTCTGTTGCCCTTGCCGAGGAAAAAATCCGCAGGGTTTCTCAGAACTATTCCTATTTCAACAAAGTAGCCTCAACCTTCGGCTTGAAAAATGCAGGTTCACCTACTAAAAAGCAGCTTGCTTTTGCTGAGCAATGGGTAGAAACATGGAGCTTTTCTGACGATATGCTTCGTCTTGCTTATGAAAAATGTGTTGACATCAAGGGTCAGCTTAATATGGACTATATTAACGCCATTTTAAGCAAATGGTACAAGTCAGGATATAAAAATCCCGAAGAGGTTTCAGTTGATACCCCTCAGGCTAAACAAACCAAAAAGCCTAAAAAGGCTAAAAACTCTTTAGAGACCGAGGCGTCTTACGATATTGATGCCTACGAGAAAAAGAGTATTTTTGATTAAAGGGTGATAGTAGTGTCTTATAGCGACGCTGTTTATTCAAAAGCATATAATTTACTTGACAACAGGCGTAACCGTGCCGAAAATGAAGCACAGGCACGTAAGAATAAGATTTACGCCGATATCCCCAGAGTAAAGGAAATTGAAAACGAGCTTTCCTCATTCTCTGTAAAGGCGGCAAAAGCAGTTTTTGCAGGAGGCGAGGTTAAGACTCAGCTTGAAATTCTTGCAAATAAAAGTGCTGAGCTTAAAGCCGAGCTTGAAGCCTTGCTTTTAAATGCGGGGTATGATAAAAACGCCTTGGAGCCTTCTTATACCTGCGTTTTGTGCAGCGACAGGGGAGTTATAGAAAAGGACAATAAAACCATTACCTGCTCATGCTTTAAAGAGCTTTTAAGAGAATGTGCCTGCAGTGAAATTAACAGTCTTTCACCCCTAGAGCTTTCTACTTTTGAGGCTTTTGACCTTTCCTATTATCCCGATACAGATACTCCTGAGGGAGTAAATCCCAAAAAGAGAATGGCTCAGATTTTAAACTACTGCAAAGCATACGCTCAAAGCTTTAATAAAACCAGCAAAAGCATTCTTATGCGCGGTGCCACAGGACTGGGCAAGACCCATCTTTCACTGAGTATTGCCAATGAGCTTTTATTAAGAGGTTTTTCCGTGGCCTATGTATCAGCTCCTGATATACTTTTTCAGCTTGAGCGTGCACATTTTTCTTACGATTACGATAAAGAGCAGTCTCTCATATCGGCTCTGACTGACTGCGACCTTTTGATTATCGACGATTTAGGCACAGAGTTTTCTACAAATTATACAACCACCCAGATTTATAATATTTTCAACAGCAGAATATTACGCTCAAAACCTGTTATAATAAACACAAATCTTACAATTAAAGAGCTTGAAGAGGCCTATTCCCAGCGTTTTGTCAGTCGCATTATGGGTAATTGTGACAAGCTCGACTTTTACGGCAAAGACATCCGCCCAAGAAAGGCTTAAGAAAATTTGGAAAATTTTTCAAAAACCCCTTGACTTTTTTACAAATTGGGGTATAATAAAGAGCGTTGTCAATGCGGAATTGTGTAAGGGTAGCACAGCAGACTCTGACTCTGTTTGTCTGGGTTCGAATCCTAGTTCCGCAGCCAATCGGCTCCGAGTCAATCGGAGCCGTTTTTATTTTTTATTATATAAGTTTCGGGGTGTAGCGCAGTTTGGGGACGTTACCGAGCGCCGCCGGTGGCGGATGCAGCGAGGAAAAAGGAGTGGCAGCAACTTAGTCTGTGGCGAGCGAGCAAAGCTGGCGAAGACAGAGGCTTAGTTGCAACAGGAAGTGTGCGACCTTCGGGACGAAGTGGTATCTTCGTCAAATAAACAACGGTTTTCTAATACATCAATTTAATATCGGGGTGTAGCGCAGTTTGGTAGCGTGCGACCTTCGGGACGAAGTGGTATCTTCGTCAAATAAATAACGGTTTTCTAATACATCAATTTAATATCGGGGTGTAGCGCAGTTTGGTAGCGCGCTTCGTTCGGGACGAAGAAGTCGTGGGTTCGAATCCCGTCACCCCGACCAAAAATCCCTCAGGTTTTCAGCCTGAGGGATTTTTTTAATAAATATACCTTTCGGATTTTTTGAGCACTGCGATAATGGGGCAAATAAGCACTCCGCAAATAAGATTGCTGACGCCGTGAATAAGGTCAAAGGGGAGTCCCGAAATAACCCAAGCTACGGTTGCCTTAAAGCTGAGCCCGAAAAAAATTGCCTGTGCCGGGGCGTAAAGTATGCCGAATAAAAAGCCATGCAGAGAGCAAAGCCCCATATAAATAAAGGGCTTTGCCTTTTTTGGCATATTCTTTGGTAAAAGCATGGTTGCACCCCAAAGTATAGTCCAGATATACATATATGGCACCCACCAAACATTAAAACCCGAAAAAAGCCCGTTGAGGATTACATAAATGTAAATAGGGTAAAGTGCCTTTTGGCGGTAAACGACTGTGGTAGCAATGGTGAACACACCCAATAAATGGATATTCGGCAGTACCTCCATAAGCATTTTAGAGGCAAACATCATTGCTCCCAGCATACCGAAAACGGCAATCTCTTTAATGTTAAGCTTCATTACTCAACTTTAAAGGCGTAAGCTTTGCCTTCTTCAATGGGAGTGAGCTCAACGCCTGTAGATGCATACTCGCCGTCAATATAAAACGCCCAGTACTTGCCGTCCTTGTCATAGTCGGCAGTAATGCCGTTAACGGATTTAACGTAAAGTCCGTAGGCTCCCTCGTCGCCTTCTAAAAGAGAAAGCTCAATCAAAGCTTCACCAACAGTTTCCTTGTCAGTGTGAATTTCAAAAGCTTGGGTTTTGCCTTCGAAGTCTGTAACGGTAAAGTCAAAGACCTTTTCGCCCTGACCCAGCACTGTCGCCGAATCGGATATGGGTGCTTCAATAAAGCTTTTACTATTGTCGTCGCAACCAACTGAAGTAAGTGCCATAGCCGCAATAAGCACAACCAGAAGGAGTGACGGCAAAATCTTCTTAAATTTTGTCATCTTCATAAAATTCTCCTATAAAATTAATTTCCTCACAGTCGGCACTCGCAACTTTAAGTAAGGATTTTATCTTAAAAATATTTCGACTCGGTGCATTTTCTTCGCCTTCTCAGTTTCCCAATGGCTTGTCACTCCTTGCGGCAGGAGATAGAAGAAAATTATTAGCACCTCACGGCGACGTGCTCGTACAGGATTTTCACCTGTTTCCTTTTAAGACAAAGCTATTATATCATAATCGACAGAAAGCTTCAAGTTTATGGCTTATATTTCTAAAAATCCGCTTATTGCAGAAATTCTTCGGAAGTTATAAAATAATAAACGGTGTTTGATATGAAAAAATTTTTAGCTAAACCCCTTTCTTTTGTAAAGAAAAATCCTGTCCTTACAATTTCATTTTTTGCAGCACTTATTACCTGCTTTTTTGTGCCCATAGATAAGGAATATATAGATTATTTTGATTTCAAAACCCTGACCTGTCTGTTTTGTGTCCTTGCGGTGGTATGTGCACTTAAAAACATAAATTTTTTCTATGTGCTTGCCCGCAAAATTGTTGAGCTTTTCCGCACCGCCCGTCTTGCAATTCTGGCTCTGGTGTATATAACCTTTATCGGTTCAATGCTTATTGCCAACGATATGGCACTGCTAACATTTCTTCCCTTGGGTTATTTCGTACTGCATAGAACCCACAAGGAAGAATATATGGCGTTCACCTTTATTATGCAAAACATTGCCGCTAATTTAGGCGGAATGCTTACCCCCTTCGGAAATCCTCAGAATCTTTACCTATACTCCAAATTCAACATTCCCACAGGCGAATTTACCCTTATAATGCTGCCGCCGTTTTTGCTTTCGGTTTTGCTAATTACTCTTTGTTGTATTGTGTTTGTAAAGCCTGAGGGACTTCGCCTTTCGGGTAAAAAAATATACCTTAGCCGACGCAGAACAAGCATTTATTTAGCACTTTTTGCTTTGGCTATATTAATTGTTTTCAGAGGTATACCCTATTGGGTAGGTCTTCTTATTATTCCTGCCGCCATAGGAGTTCTTGATTTCAAAGCCTTAAAATCCGTTGACTACGGACTTCTTTTTACCTTCGTATTCTTCTTTATTTTCTCAGGTAATATGTCCCGAATCGAAGTGGTTCGTGAGCTTTTTATGTGGCTTCTTGAAAAGAACACCCTTCTTGTGAGTGTTACGTCCTGTCAGGTTATAAGCAACGTTCCCACAGCCATACTGTTGTCGCAGTTTACAGAGAACTATGCAGATTTACTTGTTGGCGTAAACATCGGCGGAGTAGGTACACTTATAGCATCTTTAGCAAGCCTTATTACATTTCGCGAGTATAACAGGGTTTCTCCCGGCAAAACTCTGAAATATATCGTCGAGTTTTCGCTTTTTAATTTCGGCTTTCTTATAATTCTCACGTCATTTATGATGTTGCTTAAGGAGTTTTGATATGAGCATAAAAATTACAGACGTAAGAGCAATAAAGGGCGACAGTGCTTTTCTTGTTGATGACGGAAAAACCGCAATCCTTTATGACTCCGGTTTTGGCTTTACAGGCTTTAAGGTTGCTGAAAATATCAAAAAAGAGCTAAATGGGCGAAACCTTGACTTTATCTTCCTGACCCACTCACACTATGACCATGCCTTAGGCTCGGCTTATGTACTTGAGAAGTTTAAAGAAGCCAAGGTGGTAGCAGGAGAATACGCCGAAAAAATCTTTAAAAAATCCTCTGCTAAGGCTTTGATGCGCGAGCTTGACCGTAAGTTTGCATTAAAAAACGGCATTGAAAAATACGAGGATTTAGCCGATAACCTTACAGTTCACATAACTCTTAAAGACGGTGACAAAATAAAAGCAGGGGATATGACCTTTACTGCTCTTAATCTGACGGGCCATACAAAATGCTCTATTGGCTACTACCTTGAAAGCGAAAAACTGCTTTTGAGTACCGAGTCTTTGGGCGTATATGTAGGCGAAGGAGTGGTTGTGCCCTCGTATTTGGTAGGATATGAAATGGTGATTGACTCAATCAAGCGAGTGAAGAGCCTTGACGTAGAAAAAATCCTTGTGCCTCACTATGGCGTTATTGAAAAGAAAGAGGCAAAAGCTTACCTTGAAGAGGCTTATAAAAGTGCTGTAGAAACCGCTTTTGAAATCAAAGAAATTCTTAAAACGTCTACAAAAGAAGCCGCCGTAAAATATTTTGTAAACAAGTTTTACAATGAAAAAGTCAAGGAAATTTACCCAAAAGATGCAATGCTTTTAAATACTTCCATAACAGTTGACCTTATAGAAAAAGCCGACCTTGCAATTTAGCAAAGTCGGCTTAAATTAATTATTAACCATTTCAATCAGCTTGTAAAGCACAGGCTCAAATTTGGCACCGTACCAATGATTTTCTTCCTCGGCGGTTGCTTTTATGCATTCAAGGGAATAGTCAGCGGCAATTTTTGCAGCCTCAAAGGCAGTTTTGCCTCTTAAAAATGCACCCACAAATGCAGAGGCGTAAATGTCACCTGTGCCGTGGCAGCTGTTGGGAAGCAGCTGGTGCTCATAGTAGCTGTACTGATTGTTTTCAAAAACAACTACTCCTGTATATCCTTCTCTGTAAGAAATACCTGTAAAAATAATATTCTTACATCCCATATCAGTAAGCTTTGAAAGAATTTCGTCAATATAATCTTTGTCGTATACGGTTTTGTATTCGGTGTCTGTCAAGAAACAGGCTTCTGTAATGTTGGGGATTATATAATCAGCTTCTGTGCAAAGAGTTTTCATAGCCTCAACAAATTCTTGATCAAAGCCGGGGTAAAGGTTGCCGCCGTCTGCCATTGCAGGGTCAACAATCTTTTTGCCGCAATCCTTTAAGGCGGATTTGAAAATGTCTTTTACATAGTCAATCTGCTTTGTACTGCCAAGATAACCTGTGTAAATAGCATCAAACTTAATGTTTTCCTTTGCCCAGTGCTCGTTAATTTTGGGCATATCCTCGGTTAAATCTCTGAAAGTATAGCCTTTAAAGCCTGCAGTGTGAGTAGAAAGTACTGCCGAGGGAAGAACACAGGTTTCAATTCCGCAAGCAGAAATAACAGGCAAAGCCACCGTCAGCGAGCATTGTCCCACACAGGAAATATCCTGAATAGTAAGTATTTTTTTATATGACATCTAAACCACTCCATTCCTAAACTGAGCATATTATATCATTTTGTGATTATATAAAAATACCCAAACTGACAAAAAATAATATAACCAGATTACTTGAGCTTTCGCTTTTTTCTTCTTACTCTGTTAATATGCCTCTCAAAGTCGCCGCTTTCAATAAGCTCTGTAATAACATATTGGTCTAAAACAGGCACTGTGCAAGAGTAAAAGCCAAGTATTTCTTTAAAATCATCAACAAGTCTTTCGGGCAGTACCATATAGCCGATTCTCATAGAGGGAGCAATGGTTTGAGAGAAGGTGTTAAGATAGATTACTCTGCCGCTTTTTGAAAGTGCAAAAACCGTGTCCTCGTTTTTTTTAGAAACCGTAAGCTCCGCCGAGTAGTTGTCTTCAATAATAAATCCCTCACGCTTTTGCGCCCATTTAAGATATTCCTGACGCTTGCTTACACTTGCAGTAATGCCGCTTGGAAAGCTGTTAAAGGGTGTAATGTGCAAAACCGAGGCGTTGCTTTTTTCAAGCTCAGTTGTTTTAATTCCGTTTCTGCCCATTTTAAGCATCTGGAATTTTACCCCGTTTGCACTATATACCTGACTTATTTTTTCATAGGAAGGGTCCTCTAAAGCATAAATCCTGTCTTTGCCTAAAAGCTGCAGGATAAGTCCGTAAAGATATTCGGCACCTGCACCAATAACTATTTGCTCAGCTTTTGCATCAACGCCGCTGCTTCGCAAAAGGTATTTTGCAATGGAAGCTCTTAGCTCTGAAAGTCCTTGGTTTGGTGATTTTTTGAGCACTTCCTCTCCTTTTTCGCTCAAAACTTTTCTCACGGTTTTAGCAAGAGTTGAAAAAGGAAAATCGCTTTCAGCTCTTTCACCGCTTAAAACTACAGGCGAAGGTTCAGAGTGAAAATCAGCCGTGCTTAAAAAGTCGCTTTCCTTGTAAATAACAAAGTAACCGCTACGCTCTTTGGCTTCAATATAACCTTCGTCACAAAGTATAGAGTAGGCGTGCTGAGCGGTAATAACGCTTACGCCTGTTTCTTCGCACAAAAGCCTTTTAGAGGGCAATTTACTGCCAAAGCTTAAGGCTCCGCTTACAATATCCTTTTTAATCTGCTCATAAATCTGCATATAGGCAAAATTACCTTCTTTGTTGATGCTATATTTCATCTGATTATACACAACCTTTAAAAATCCTATAAAATCATATTACCAAAATTAATATGAGCTTGTCAATGTGAAAAAACTGCAAATTCCGACAATATTTTTCAAATTCACTATACAAAGTTGTTTTGATGTGTTAAAATAACCTTACAAATTTTCGGAGGTAATATTATGAAAAAGATTTTGGCATTACTTACTGCAATTTTAATGTGTATGTCTTTGCTTACTGCATGCACAGGTGAAAAAGCATTAAACGACACACCTCTTTCTGAGGCTATGGATAAAATCAACGCTGAGGTTTTTGACGGTGGCGAAAATATGAGAGCAATCGATACTTTAGAAAAGCTTGAGCTTTATTACAGTATTGCCTCCGCTGATGTAAAGGATTTTGCCGCCGAGGTTGCAAAAAATTCAGCAACGGAAATCGACGAGGTTATCTTAATCAAAGCTACTGACACTGATGCCGCAAAGCGTATTGCCGAAAAGCTTGAAATCAGACTTCAGTCTCAAAAAGACCTATGTGCAAGCTATTCGCCTGAGCTTTTGGCTATTGCCGAAAAATGCTCGGTACGTACACAGGATGTACTTGTAAGCCTTATTGTTACTGAGAGCTATGACGAAGCCGTTTCTTTGTGCGACGAAATTCTTTTTAACTGATAATATTAATTCCGCCGTTTTCCTTAGCGGCGGTATTTTTATGTTGATACAGTTAAGGATTTGTGGTACAATATGAAAAGTTTTTCGAAGGGATTTTTATTTATGGATACACAGGAAATCAGAAAGCATTTTTCTAAAATGAACGATATGCAGCAAAAGGCTGTTTTTCATACTGAAGGGCCTCTGCTTATCTTAGCAGGTGCAGGCTCAGGCAAAACCACAGTGCTTGTAAATAGAATTGCTTATATCTTGCAGTGCGGTCTTTGTGAGCCTTGGCAGATTTTAGCCATCACCTTTACCAACAAGGCGGCAACAGAGCTTAAAGAGCGTATCTGCAAATCCGTGCCCGAGGGCGGTGCTGATATATGGGCGTTTACCTTTCACTCTACCTGTGCAAGGATTTTACGCCGCTTTGGTGACAGAATAGGCTATGGTTCTCACTTTACAATTTACGATACCGACGACCAGAAGCGTCTTATGAAAGACATCTTAAAAGAGCTTAGTGTTGACGAAAAATATTTGCCTCATAAAACTGTCCTGACTGCAATTTCAAGAGCTAAAGACGAAATGAAAACAGCAGAGCAAATGAAGGCAGAAGCCGCTTTTGATGTCCGTCAGCAGACAATTGCAAAAGCCTACGGCATTTATCAGCAAAAGCTCAAAGCCGCCAACGCTATGGATTTTGACGATATGCTATTAAACACAGTTGTCCTTTTTGAGGAAAATAAAGATGTTTTAGAGCTTTACAGACGTCAGTTCAAATACATAATGGTAGACGAATATCAGGACACAAACCGTGTTCAGTATAAATTCGTAAGTATGCTTGCAGGCTCAAGCGGCAACATCTGTGTAGTTGGCGACGACGACCAGAGTATCTATAAATTCCGCGGTGCCACCATAGAAAACATTCTGTCTTTTGAAGACACCTTTAAGGATTCTTCCGTAATCCGACTTGAGCAAAATTACAGAAGTACAAAAAATATCCTTGCCGCCGCCAATGACGTTATTAAGAATAACAAGGAGCGTAAAGGCAAAACCCTTTGGACAGAAAACGAAGAAGGCGAAAAAATCACCATTCACACTGCTTACGACGAAAGGGAAGAGGCTCGATTTATTGCCGACATTATTCAGGACGAGGTGGCAAAGGGTGCCAATTATTCGGATTTTGCAATTCTTTACAGAATGAACGCTCAGTCAAACTCCGTTGAGCAGGCTTTAGCCCGTGCAGGTGTTCCTCACCGAATTATCGGCGGACACCGCTTCTATGACAGAGAAGAAATCAAGGATATGACCGCTTACTTGCAGGTTATAAACAACCCCGACGACAGCTTAAGACTCAGCCGAATTATCAATAAGCCAAAGCGTGGTATAGGTGATACCACTGTGGGCAGAGCTCTTGACATCGGTGCGGGTATCGGCGAAAGCCTTTTTGAGGTAATCGGTCACGCCTCGGATTTTCCTGAGCTTTCCAGAGGTGCTTCAAAGCTGATGGCTTTTCATAGCCTTATTTCTGGTTTGATAGAAGCCGCAAACGATGAAGATACTTCTCTTGGAGAATTATATAACCTTATTTTAGAGCACACCGACTATAAAAACTACCTTAAAGCCGAGAAAGAAAATGCCGACGAACGTATTGAGAATATCGACGAATTGCTTTCTAACATCAATACTTTTGAGAATGACTACGAGGACGAAGCCACTCTTTCTGCATTTTTAGAGGAAATCTCACTGCAGACTGATATTGACAATTACGATGCATCTGCCGACTGTGCCACTATGATGACTTTACATTCCTCAAAGGGTCTTGAGTTTCCCACGGTTTTCCTTATTGGTATGGAAGAAGGCATTTTTCCTTCAATTGCCGCTTTGATGTCGGGTGAAGAGCTTGACGAGGAGCACCGCCTTGCTTACGTTGGTATAACGAGAGCCAAGAAAAAGCTTTATATGACCTGTACAAAAAGCCGTATGCTTTTCGGTTCTACCCAGCATAATAAGCTCAGCCGTTTTGCCGAGGAAATAAGCGAAAAGTATATTGAGCGTACAGGCGTTACCAAAGCCTTCACCTCTGCCGATATGAGTTTCAGACAAACGGTTGGTGCAGACACAAAAAGCACCTACAATCCCTTTGCTCAGAAAAAGACCGCAACTACCGCCGCCACAGGTAACACATATAAGGTTGGCGACAGAGTAAAGCACAAGGTTTTCGGAGTTGGCCTTGTTATTAAAGCAGAGCCTATGGGTAAAGACACTATGATGGAAATTTCTTTTGACACTGTGGGTACTAAAACCCTTATGGCAAACTTCAGCAAAATGGAGAAGTTATAATTCGCTTTACATATTGAGAATAGCTTTCACCAACGGCAGGTAGGTTTACTTTTAAACCTGCCTGCTTTTATATTTACTCACAAAATTGAAGCTAACTCATAGTATAGAGTAAAACTATACGGAGGTAAGCTTATGGCAGATAATGAAAATATCTCAATGTGCGACTGTACACAGGAAAGCTCAAATTGCGATTCTGTCTGCATTGATGCAATGCGAGTTTATGACAGTTGCAGTGACAAGGACTGCTTAACGGATTTGCACGTTTATTTTACCGACGCCGTACAGGCTCAGGTTGACAGTGCCGTAAACGTACGTTTGAAAGATGCTGACGTTGTAACAGTAACCACTACCCTTGAGCCCGTACCCTTTAACAAGGGCTTCTATTCCGTTGACATCACCTTTTTCTTCGACATAACCCTTGACCTTTACACTTCTCCCGGTGCAGTTCCCATAACTGTTCAGGGTGTGGCAGTATTTAACAAAAAGGTAATTCTTTTCGGAAGCGACGGCTCTGTAAAGGTATTTACCAGCGAGTACGGCTCTGACCCCTCAGAAGCTCAGACCTTAAGTCTTCCCAGAGTTAATGTTCAGGTAGCAAAGCCAATTGCACTTTCTGCACGAATAGGGGCTTGCTACTCAGGCTCTTGTGTGCCTTGCAGAGTGCCTCAGTGTGTATGCAACTGTGTTGGCGGCGAGCCCGTGGCAGAGGGCACTAAGTGTGTAACGGTTACATTAGGACTTTTCTCAATTGTTCAGATTGAAAGAAATGTACAGATGCTTGTAAAAGCCTACGATTTTTGTATTCCCAAAAAAGAATGCACAAATTCCACCGACAACCCCTGCGAGGTATTCTCACGCCTTGAATTTCCCAAAGACCAGTTTTTCCCGCCCAATATTTTCGACAAAGGCAATTCTTGCGGTTGCAGCTAAGAAAAAAGCTCCCTTTTCGGGAGCTTTTGTGTTTATTGACCGTTTTCGTTTAAGAACACTACCTCGGCTTCGCCGTAGGTGTCGTTAAGGGCTTGTCGCATAATTTTTGAAATATCTGTGTTGTCAATAATTTCCTCAGAGAAAAGCTCACCAGCCTTGGCACCTGCCGCAAAAAGCGGCACATTGGTGCTTGTGTGCTCACCGTTTGAGGTGAAAAGGTCGTTTGTAACGTTTTCAGGAGTTTTAACTTCGGGCACTAAAACTCCGCCTGTTTCGTGGTCGGCAGTTACAATTACAAGTGTGCCGGGATGCTTTTCTGCCCAAGAGAGGGTATAGTCGATGCACTTGTCAAAAGTCTGCATTTCCTTAATGGTGCCGTCCATATCAAGGTCAGCTTCGGTTATATCGATATAACTTTCTTCAACCATAAGGAAGAATCCGTTTTCATTGTCTAAAAGCTCAAGTGCCGATGCGGTCATATCTGTCAAAGAGGGAAGTCCTCCTGCATACATACCGCCCCAGTTGAAGGCGCCGATTACAGGAGTCTCAAGCTGGCTTTCATATAACTCATCAGCAGTTTTAATGTAGGTGTAGCCGTTTTTCTCAATTCTCTGTTGCATTTTTGCAGTATCGGTGTATTCACTGCCGCCGCCGTAAAGCACGTCAACCTTAGCGTTAATCATGTGTTTTAAAATAACGTTAAAAATACCTCGGTAATCAGTATGTGCAACCATTCCTGCAGGAGTAGCGTGGGGAATAATCTGAGTATCCACAAGACCCGTCTTAAGACCTCTTGCTTTTGCAAACTCGATAATAGTTTCTACTCTTTCGTTGTTTTCGTCGACGCCGATACTTTGATTGTGGGTTTTAACGCCACAGCTCATTGCAGTTGACGCTGCCGCTGAGTCTGTAGTGCCGTCAAGAGAATCGGTGGTTACATAACATTTGTGGGGCATAGCACGCATTGCCAAGCTGTCACCCTTAATAATTTCAGCGTTTTCAATTATGTTTTCGCCCATACCGTCGCCAATCATAAGAATAATGTTTTTAACCTCAACATCTTCCTCAAGATTATATTCTGTGTAAGGCACAAAAGAAAGGTTGTCCGTTTCGACTTTGGGCAGGGTTTCTTCTGTTGCAGGAGTTGAAACAATGTCGGTTTGGTTTGTGTTTTCTTTTTCGCAGCCTGTAAAAAACAGGCAAAGCATAAGCAAAACTGCGATAATACTTAAAATTCTACTTTTCATCTCAAAAACCTCATTTATATATTTTTCCATGGCAAAAGCTTTTCGCCTTTAACCAAAAATGCTTCTTTTGCAAGTTTTGCCATAGGTGTGTCGCTTAAACTGTCAGAGTAAAACTTTTCAACACAAGCCTTGTTAAACTCTTTTTGAAATCTGGTTACCTTTTCCTGACCCCAACAGTTAAGGCTTAAAAATTTGCCGTCGGTTTCTCTTACTTCTGTGCAGATAAGGTGGCTTATGTTAAGCTCTTTGCATATAGGCTCAAGCAAAAATCTGGGGGATGCGGATATAATAACATCATCATCACGCTTCTGATTTAAGTAAAAGCTTTTGATTTTCTTCTTGTTTTTCTGCCAGAAATCAGAAACATCCTTATCTAAGTCGCAAAATTTAACAATGCTGAAAGCTTTTTCCTTAAAATCCTCTTTTCTGCCCCTTTTTAATATAAAGTACTTGACATAGCCTGCTATAATAGAAGGAAGACGCCCCAGTGCTTTAGGATGGCGGAAAATACAAAAGATTAAAAAATCCGTCGAACTGTCGTTTTTGTAAATGGTTTTGTCAAAATCGTAGGCATTCATATTTATACTCCAATGGTTTGATAATACAATAATAATACGAAATTATGATTTAATCAAGAAAATTTACACCTTGTTAATTTATTGGGCCCGTTTTAATATTAATATAGTGCTTGAAAGGGGGAAAAAGCGGTGTTTGGATTTGTATATATAGACAAGCCTGAGCTTAAAATGAAAGACTACGAAGCTTACCGCGGCGTTTACTGCAGTCTTTGCAAAGCTTTGGGCAAGGAATACTCACCCTTTGCACGCTTTATTTTAAATTACGATTGCACCTTCCTTTCTCTTGTTTCTATATCACGACAAAGTACCTGCCAAGGCTTTAAAAGCGGCAGATGTCCCTTTAATCCTGCAAAAAAATGCAATTACACAGTAGGGCAGGAGGAGTCACTTTCAAAGGGTGCGGCCCTTACCGTAATTACCTCTTACTATAAGCTTTTGGATAATATTGACGACAGCTCTTTCTTCAAGAAAATCGGCTGTACCCTTATCCGCCCTTTTTTCGCTCTCTGGCATAACAAGGCAAAAGCTAAGTTTCCTTCTTATGAGGAAGCTTTAAAAAATATGTACCTGTCTCAGCTTGAAGTTGAAAAAAGCGAAAATCCTTGCCTTGATATGGCGGCAGAGCCTACGGCAAAGATGCTCGAAACAGTTTTTAAGCTTGAAGCAAAAAACAAAAGCGAAGAATTAGCCTTTGCCCAGTTCGGCTATCACTTGGGCAGATGGATTTACCTTATGGACGCTTTCAAGGATTTTGCTGACGACCTTAGAAGCGGCGGTTTTAATCCGTTTATATTAAAATTCGGCAGTAACGTTGACAGTTCTGAAGCCGATGCGGTTATATCCCAATCTTACTATCTGCTAACCAAAGCCTATGAGCTTATTGACAAAAATCGGTTTATTGATATACTTGACAATATAATATACAAAGGACTTGCAAAAAAGCAGAAGGAAACACTTTATCCCGAAAGGAAAGGTTAAATGAATAAAAATCCCTACAGCGTTCTGGGTGTCAGCGAAAACGCCACAGATGCAGAGATTAAAAAAGCATACCGTGAGCTTGCAAAAAAGTATCATCCCGATAATTATCAGGACAGCCCTCTTGCAGACGTTGCCTCAGAAAAAATGAAAGAGGTCAACGAAGCCTATGATGAAATTCAGAAGCTCAGACGTGAGGGCAGAGGCTACTCAAACGCCGGTGCTTATAATACTTATACTTCTAATCAGAGGGGATATACCCACACCAATTACCCCGATGTAAGAAACTATATTGGGAGTGGCAGACTTGACGACGCCCAGACTATTTTAAACGGCGTACCTTTCGAAAAAAGAGATGCCGAGTGGTACTTCCTCTCAGGCATGATTGACTACCGCCGAGGCTGGACAGACAGAGCTTTTAATAATTTTAAAACTGCTTGCGATATGGAGCCTCAGAATAACGAGTTCAGACAGGCTTTCAATATGTGCAACCGTCAGCGTCAGTATTCAGGCACCCAGTACCAGACTACTCACGGCGGCGGATGCTCCACCTGCGACATTTGCTCAGGTCTTTTATGTGCCGACTGTTGCTGTGAATGTATGGGTGGCGACTGTATACGCTGTTGCTAAGGTGAAAATATGAAAGCTCGTAAAATTGCTTTTGGCGGTGTTGTAGCGGCACTTTCTCTTGTGCTTATGCTCTTAACAGGCTTTTTGCCCTTTGGCACTTATGCATTTCCTTGCTTTGCAGGTATCTTGCTTACCGCCATTGTTATTGAGTTTGGTGTTCCTTGGGCGATTGGTGTCTATGCCGGCGTATCACTGCTTTCCTTTTTGTTGTTAACCGACAAAGAAGCCGCGCTTTATTACACCCTGATTTTAGGTATATATCCTGTGCTTAAAAGCTTTTTTGAACGTATAAAACTTCGCTTTCTTAGTGTTATTCTAAAGCTAATTTATTTTAACATTATGGCAGTAGCGGCGTTTTACATAAGTATTTATGTTTTATCCGTGCCCATTGAAAGCTTCAGCCTTTTCGGCGTTAATCTGCCTTTGGTGTTCCTTTTGCTGGGAAATATTGTTTTTTTAGTTTATGACTTATGTGTCACAAGGCTTGTTGTTGCATATCTCAATGTCTGGCGGCACAGATTTAAATTTTGAAATATGTTGTTGATTAGCAAAATGTGTTGTGTTATAATTAACATAAGGAAGTTTTGCATTCTTTGGGCGGAATTTTCCGCCCATTATTTTTTTAAGGAGGTAATAACGTGAAAAGTAAATCTTTTCTTCGCTTTGTTTCAGTGCTGCTTTGTTTTATTGTTTGTATGACTCTTTTTACAGTTGCCTCTTTTTCAGCAACTTCTGAAAATTCTGTGGTTACTACCGATGCCGTAAGGCTTCGCAGTACCCCTGAAATTAACGATGATAATTTTATTACAACCTTAGGCGTTTCTGAAACCCTCACTTTGCTTAAAGACAGCTCACAGGGTTGGGCAAATGTTAAACGCCAGAATGGTCAGGAAGGCTTCTGCTCGGTTGATTACCTTAACGTGCCAAGTGCCTCGTCTGTAGAATTTGCCGGAGTAACCAACGAAGAGGTTAATTTCCGTCAAGGCCCCTCTACTGACTATGATTCCTTGGATTTTCTTAATAAGGGTACAGAGTTTACTGTTTTGAATAACAGCAACGAATACTGGGTAAAAGCAGATGTTAAGGGTGTTGAGGGTTACATTTACCGCACCTATACCGATTTAAGCCTTACCCTTGCAATTGCTGAGGATAGTGAGCCTGCTACAGAACCGACTGAAATTACAGAAGCTACCGAACCGACAGAACCTCAGACTTTACCTTCTGTGCCGCAGCTTCCCTCAGCCGACCCTGTTGACACCCCAAACTGGTACTCAAACTCTTTGCTTCAAAGCGATACACCTTCAAGAACTCCTCTTGTAGGAAGCTTTGTTTTGTCTGAAACTCAGCTTAAAATAGAAGCAGGCAAGCAAAAAAACATAAATGCCCTTATTTTAGGTGGCAGTGTCAATACCTTAGCAAGCTTTGAAAGCTCAGACACAACTGTAGCCAAGGTTAGTAATAACGGCACAGTTTTGGGTATAAACGAGGGAACTTGTGAAATCACCGTTACCTATAGAGGAAAAACCAAATCCTGTAAGGTAGAGGTTTTTGGCAAGGCAGACATTCCTACAGAGCCTGAGCCTACACAGCCTACCGAACCTACTACAGCCCCCCTTACCTTTGAGCTTTCCGCTTCAGAGAAGACTCTTGAAAAAGGCAACCTTTTTATGCTTACCTCACCTTATGAAAATTCTCTTTGGTCAAGCAGTGATACTAAAGTTGCCACTGTAAAAGACGGACTTGTCAGTGCCCTAAGCGAAGGCAAAGCAGTAATTACCGCCTCCTGCGAAGGCAAGAAGGGCACCTGTTTGATTACTGTTACTAAAGCTCAATCGGGACTAACAATAGAGTACGACCAGATTGAAATTACCAACGGCAAAACCTTTTTCAATTCTGCCGAGAGTACCTCTCAGATAAGCTGGACTTCCTCCGACAGTAAAATTGCTGACGTAGATAATGGCTTTATTACGGCTAAATCAGAGGGTGTGGCAGTAATAACCGCCAGCTCAAAAAGCGGTACGAAAACCTGCCTTGTTACCGTCAAGGCGGCATCTCCTGTTCGCTTTACCTATGCTTATCCCAACACAGCCTCAAAGGGCGAAGAAATCACCCTTGTAGCCATTACTGATAAAACCCGCAGTGACGTGCAGTTTAAAATTGACGTAAACGGCACCACTCAAACTGTTAACGCTACTTCCAAAAAGACCGACGGCAACACAATAATCTGGTCAGGTACAGTTGCTTTGTCTCAGTCAGGCACTTTTAATGCTACTGCTTATTCAAAGCTTGGAAGTAAATATACTACCTGCGACGACGGCAAAACTACTTTGTTTGTCAGAGAGACAAAAGACCTCTTAAAAGAAACTCAAGAAGACCGCCGTGCAAGCGACGAGTTGATTTCTTTGCTTTCAGAGTTTGAAGGTTACGTTGGCAACGTTTATTTTGACAGCTTAGCCGACGGACTTCCTACCTTAGGCTATGGCAAGGTGGTTTACACCGGTGATTCTTTTTATAACGATATGACTAAGACCGAGGCTTATGCTCAGCTTTACGATACGGTAAACAACGGCGGCTATAGCTCAAACGTCAATTCTTATCTGAAGTCTCTCAATGCAAATTACAATCAGCAACAGTTTGATGCACTGGTTTCTTTTGCATATAATATCGGCTATTACGGACTCAGAAGCGATAGCGAAATCCGCGCTCTTATTCTCGAAGCCAAGGAAAAGAAAACTCCTGAAACCGCGAACAAAAACGCAGCTTACATAAACGGCACTCAGGTGAATTTCCGCAAGGGTGCAGGCACAGAATTTGAGAGCCTCGGTTGGTTAAACTACCCTGACACCCTTACACTTGTTGACACAAAGCTTGTAAACAGTGTTTGGTACCACGTTAAAACCGCCGACGGCACCGAGGGCTATGTATATAAAGACTACGTTACCTTAGGTGTGCCTACGGTTGAGGGCGAAATTTATTTAAGCCTTATAGATAAGGCAGAGTTTACACGGGTTATTCTTGAATATCATCATGCCGGCTCAGGCTGTATTTACGGACTTTTGTACCGCCGTGTTGATGAGCTTGACCTTTTCTACTACGGCGACTCTGTCAGAGACGGAGACGAAAATCGTTATTCTTATTCCTTTACCTGTAAAAACGACAAAAACTTTAAACTGTAAACGGAGGTATATTATGAAAATCGGATTTATCGGTGCTGGCAATATGGCTACCGCTATTATAGGCGGCTTGGTTCGTGCCGATTTTAACAAAAAAGATATTTATGTTTACGACCTTTTTGAAGAAAAGCTCAACGCCTTTTCTCAGACGGGCATAAGCATAAGTCCTTCTTCCAAAGAACTTACCAAAGAAGCTGACATTATCGTTGTGGCAGTTAAGCCTCAGCAGTATTCGCAGGTGCTTGAAGAAATCAGTGAAGCCGCTGATTTTAACAAAACCTTTGTGTCAATTGCCGCAGGCATTACTGTTGAGTTTGTAAGGCGCAAGCTTCAGAAAGACGTGCCTGTTGTAAGGGTTATGCCAAATACTCCTTTGCTTTTAGGCAAGGGTGCTACTGCAATTTCTCCTTCAGAAAATGTTGCTGATGAAGTTTTTGAGGTAGTAAAGGGTATGTTTGAATCCTCAGGCGTGGTTGAAATTCTGCCCGAAAGCCTTATGAATGCGGTGATAAGCGTCAACGGCTCAAGTCCTGCTTATATTTATCTTTTTGCCAAGGCAGTCTGCGACAGTGCCGAGGCTCAGGGTATTGACAGAGATGTTGCCATGAAGCTTTTCACCTCAGTTTTAGAGGGCAGTGCCGAAATGCTTCGCTCCTCAGGTGATGATCCCGATACCCTTATTCAGAAGGTAAGCTCAAAGGGCGGCACAACAATTGCGGCTTTGGAGCGTTTTTACGAAAACGGTTTCTGCCGGACCGTTGATGAAGCAATGAGAGCTTGCACCAAGCGTGCCGAAGAATTAGCAAGCGAAGCTTAATTTATCATATATAAGCTCTTTTTCGCATAAACTCTAATATCAAACGGACAACCCGATAAAGGAGTTTAAAAATGAAGGGCGTAATATTGTCACTTCCTGCCAAAGGCAGAGTAAAAGCTACCCGCAAAAATTTTAAAAGCCAGCTTCCTTTAGTAGTATTTACATTGTTTTTTACTGTGGGAGTGGTATTTGGTGCGGTAACTTCTCTTAAGTCAACTGAAGAATTTCTTCTCGATATGGATTTTCTTTTTACAACCAATCTTCAGTCACGTCTAAACTTTGGGGCACTTTCCTCATTTGGAGCACACTTTGCCTCTAATTTTATATTTTTTTCACTTGCCTTTTTGTGCGGACTTTCGCCTTGGGGAGTAGGGGTTCTGCCCTTTATAGTAGCCTTTAAAGGTTTTGGCACGGGGCTTTCGGGAGCTTATCTCATGAGTACATACGGGCTTAAAGGTTTAGGTTTTTATCTTGCCGTTGAGCTTCCAGGGGCATTTGTGTTTTCTCTTGCTTTGCTTTTTATGTGTTGCGAATGCAGTAAAATGTCACTAAGCTTCGCCCGTGTTATGCTTTTAAAAAGCGAAAATACCCTTAACCTAAAAAAATACTTTTTCCGATGTACCTATTATCTTTTGCTTTCGGCAGTGGGCGCGTTATGTGATATGTTTTTCTGGAGCTTTGTCTCAGGGCTCTTTTTCTAAAATTCTTTGAGGATGTGTAAAATGACTACTGAAAGAAAAAAGACAGGAGTAGAAAACTTCCTGTCCTCTTATTTTTCAAATTTTGGCAAATTCACCTTGTTAAACTTAATTTTCTTTGTGCCGTTGGCACTGTCCTTTGCTATTTTCTTTTTTCTTTGCAAATTTCTGGCACCTCAGGCAATAATGCTGATACTTCCCCTTGGGGTTATATTAGCCGCACCCTTTTATTCAGGTGTTGTGGTGGTGTCTAAGGGCATTTATTTCGGGGAAATCACCTTTGGCATATTGGGTGAATTTTTAAAAGCCGTCAAAGAAAATTTCAAAGCTTACATACTTCACGGTGTAGTTGCCTACATTGCATTTGTGGGTTGTTATCACGGAATTGTGATTTATAAGCACCTTGCAAGCACAAGTCCCGTGTTTTACGTAATGTTTTTCATATCCCTTGTGCTTGCCCTTTTCTTGCTCTTTATGCTTTTCGGCGTAACGCTTATGAGTGCATTTTTTGATTTAAAACTTAAAGACGTTTATAAAAACAGTCTTCTTATGACCTTTGGTGAGCTTAAGCTAAACCTTTTTGCTACCTTGGGGATTATAGTTTCCCTTGCCGTTTTAAGCCTGCCCCTTATGCTTTTTGGTATACTTTCAAACTTTTGGGGCGAAACCATAAGCGTTGTGCTTGTTTCTGTTTACGCCGTGCTTTTGGTTGCTCTGATTTTGCCCTCTGTTGTTTCTTCTATAGTTACCGCCGCAGTTTATCCCGATATGAAACGCGTAATCACAGGCGAGGCTAAAGCAAACATCGAGGCTATCCGCAAAGAAGAACAGGAAGAAACCGAAAGCAAAAAAACTCCTGATTTTTCGGATATTGATAAAGACTCTCTTATGAAAAGCGGAGGAGAATACGTTTTTTATAATGGTAAAATGATAAAGAAAAGCTTGATTTTAGAAGAGCTTGAGGAAAGAGAGGAAAAATAATATGAACCAAAAACAAAAAAGCACCCCGAAAGCCAAGATGCTTACCGCAGTGCTCCTGATACTTTTTTTAGGCTCCTGCGCGGTGCTGATTTTTGCAGTTTGCACAGGCCAGCTCAGCCGTGAGAATAACCAAACCCCAACAGAAACTACGTTGGCTTTAGAAACTACCGCGAAAGTTGAAACTACAGCAGCCGCTACAACCGAAACAGAAACCACTGCCACCGAGGAATCAGAGCCTCAGATTACCTTTGCATCTCAATATAAGTTTGAGTCCGTCAGGGATGAAAACGGCGAAGAAATGGATTTGATGGTTGCTTTCGGTTCGAACTTTGCCAAGGGAAGAGTAGAGTTTGAAAACGACAGATTTTTCATAAGTCTGCCTGTTCAGAGTAAGCCTGACGCTTACGGCGGAACCTATAGCTTTTTGTCCCAAACCGAGGTTGAGCTAAGATACGACAACTCCGATATAAAAACTGCAACCATCAAAGCAACTGATGACCAGGGTGTTGTTACCGAGGTGGACGTTACAATGTCAAGCGACTTTGTTATATCTTGTGTTATTGCTTAAGTTTTAGCATCCACAAACCAACGGTTATCTTCTAAAAAAAGATACCGCTTAACTCCCATAATCCTGCACGTATACCTTAATCCCATGCCGCCTGCTTTAAGCGAGGCGGCATATCTTATGTCCGTAACTCTGTCAATTTCAAAGCTTCTGCCGTCATTCCAATGGATTTTAAGGGGCAAAAGGTTGCCGTCTTCGTCAAATTTTGCAGTTACCGAAATATACTGCTTCATAAATTACCCTCCTAACCGAAATACCCCACAGGGTGCACCGTGTGCTCCTCTTTAGGCGAAAAACCCGCAAGCTTTCTGTCCGAAAGCAAAATTGCAGGTCTTACACAAAAGCTTCCGAAGCGTTTTTTCAGTATATCCACAGATTGGTCAAGGCTGTCTTGGCGTTTTCGGCTTTTTTCATCTCTCAGGATACTGAGCTGCTCAGGCTCATAATCAGGCTTGAAATCGCTTAAGGATATACCTATGCTTCTTAAAGGTTTTTCAAAGTTATAATTATTTTTAATCAGCTTCAAAGCCGCAGAAAGTATCTCCGAGCTTATGTGAGTAGAGTGGATTTTACATTGCCTTGTAATAGTAGTAAGGGTGGTGTCTCTTAAATAAACGGTCACACACCCGGCACAAAGACTTTGCTCCCGCATTCGCCTGCAAACACTGTCAGAAATTACGTTCATAACAATTTTTGCATCCTCAAAATTTACAAGGTCGCGGTGTGTTGTGGTGGAATTTCCAATGGATTTAGGCAGATTAACAAAGCCCAAGGCTTTCACGGGTGACATATCAAGTCCCCGCGAAAAAGTATAAAGCATATCACCCCATTTGCCAAAGTTAGCTTTAAGCATAGGGTAGGGGAATGAAGCAAGCTCACCTATTGTAAAAACGCCCATACTGTTAAGCTTCTTTTTAGTTGACCTGCCTACGTTGAGTAAATCTTCAACAGGAAGTCCCCAGACAATACTTTTGTAGTTTTTATCGGTTATAACAGTTACCGCATCAGGCTTTTTATAGTCAGAGCCAAGCTTTGCAAAGATTTTATTGAAGCTTACCCCAATGCTTACAGTAATGCCAAGCTCGTACTTTATACGTTTGCGGATTTCCTCTGCTACAGCCTCCGCTTCTTCAAAACTTTTTACACAGCCCGTCAAATCAATCCACGATTCATCAATGCCAAAAGGCTCAATACGGTCAGAATAATCACTGTATATCCTTGTTGCCTCTTTTGAAAACCGCACATACCTGTCAAAATGCGGCTTAACTGTCACAAGCTCAGGGCATTTTTCCTTAGCTTGCCATATAGCCTCGCCTGTTTTAATGTTAAACTTTTTGGCAATTTCGTTTTTAGCCAGAATAATTCCGTGACGCATATCCGTGTCCCCGCAAACCGCCACAGGTTTATTCCTTATTTCGGGATTATGCAGGCATTCTACACTGGCAAAAAATCCGTTACAATCCGAATGAAGTATATATCTCATAAAACCACCAAACAAATGTTCTTTGTTTGTATTATAGAACGCTTGTTCGAAAATGTCAATATATTCCTGAAATTTTGTAACAAAACTTTTTTGACTGTATAGTATGAGGTATAGGGGTGAGTGAAATGAAACGAAAAAGTGCATGCTGTGTTTTTGCTTTTGCATCAGGACTATTGGTTGCAAGTCTCTTGCCCTGCGAATTTGTGGTGGTAGTTGCCGCCATAACAATTATAATTATATGCTTAATTTTCAGGAGGCGCAGAGTTTGAAAATCGTACTTATTGAAAATCCTAAGTTCATATCCTTCTTCCTTCGCAAAATTTACGGAATAAAAAAACAAAAACCGCAGCAAATGTAAGAAAAGGGGCAGATTAGTCTGCTCCTTTTCCTTTTTCGCAATAAAAAGCTACTAAGTGCATGGTTAAAAATTATCTAATGTAATAAAATTATCCTTTTATTGTTGTAATTTTCAAAATTTGCTGATATTATGTAATTGAATAAATATCAGGAGGAAATTAACATGAAAAAAAGTAAGCGACTTTTAGCTCTTTTGCTTTCGGTTCTTATGCTTTTAACAACAGTAATTTCAACAACTGTTATAAGTGCATCTGCCGAAGGTACTTTAAGCAGCTACTACAAAACCAACCCTAACGGTCAGGTTGGCGCAAACAAAACAATTTCTATCGACGGCTCCCTTTCTGACTGGGACAGCTCAATGCTTATTGCACAGGGCACAGCAAATGACGACCCTCGTGTATACCGTCCTAACTCAATGTACGAAGTTGCTATTGACCTTTATGCTCTTTACGGTGCATATGATGATAACAACCTCTACCTTATGTGGGAAATGACCAACGTTCAGGACGTAGCTGCTCCTGAAGACAACTATCCTCTCTCTCAGGGTACACTCTGGCAGACTCAGGAGTTGCCATTTTTTATCGCTATAGACACTGGTAAGGCTGACACAGCTATCGGCAACAATGCTGCCCTCACAACAGGCGGCACAATCTGGAATTCCGGTATGACAATTCAGCAGAGCTTCAATAAGCTCATCTCCATCAACACAAAGGGTGGCAATGGTCCTTTTATTTATGGTGGTGACAGCACAGGTTTAAATCCAAAAGAGATTTATGGTTTTGATGGAGTGCCTAAATCTGCTATTAAAATGGGCTTTGGTAAAGGTATATTAAGCGACAATGTTTATGGACTTGGTCTCGAACGAGTTGGCGGTTTATATACCGGACGTACTATCGGTGACATATGTGACGAGAACGCTGGTTGGTTTGACTTTAATACAAAGGGTCATAATAGTGATTCTTTAGATTTCTTCTATGAGCTCTCTATACCTTATAGTGAGCTTGGCATTACAAAATCAGACGTAGAGGCTAACGGTGTTGGTGTTATGCTTGTTGCCACAATGGGCAAATCAGGTATGGATTGTCTCCCTTATGACCTTTCTATGAACGATCAGGCAGACAAAGATGATGCCGCAGGCTCTCAGGAAAACAACAGCTTTGAAAAGAGCGACGAGGACTTCATCACAGCTCCTTTTGCTCGTATCGGCAAGCTTGGCTCAGGCACAATAACTCCTACCCCCAAGCCCACAGATTCTGTAGTTACACCTACAACTGCTTCTACAACTCCCACAGAGGTTGGTCCTACAGAGCCTTCTACACAGGCTACAACACCCACAGAAAAGCCTTCAACTCCCATTGTAATTCCCCCTGTTGTTGAGCCTACAGAAACAACACCTACAACAGTTGTAGATCCCACAACTGTTCCTGTTCCCACACTTGATTTTGACGACCCCACAGATTCAACTCCTGTTGCTACTACAGCAACAAAACCCTCAGCACCTATCGTTGTTCCTGTTGCAGGTATCCTCGGTGATGCTGACGAAAGCGAAACAGTTAATATCAAGGACGCTACTTTAATCCAGAAGCATATTGCTAAGCTTACAACTCTTAATGACGATGCTCAGCTTTTAGCTGATGTTGATGCTAACGAAGTTCTCAATATCCGTGATGCAACAAATATCCAGAAATGGATTGCAAAGATGCCCGTTGAATATGCAATCGGCGAGCCTTTACAGGGCGGCGAAATCGTTGTTCCCACAACTGAGGCAACTAAGGCTACAACAGCTCCCGATGCTCCTATTGTTGTTCCTGTTGTAACTACAACTCCTGACGTAGAGCCCACAGAGACATCTACAACAGTAGAGCCTGTTGTTACAGAGCCTCAGCCTATCGTTACTGAGCCTCAGCCCATCGTTACAGAGCCTCAGTACACAGAACCCCAGTATACAGAACCCGATATTCCTGATAATCCCGTAGGTGACACAATCACAGTCTACTTTGAGAATACATACGGCTGGAACAGTGTTTACTGGCATGCATGGAATGATGCAGGCGGCACAAACACACCTTGGCCCGGCGACCCCATGACCAACGTAAGCGGTAATATCTATTCTGCTGAGGTAAGCACTGAGTTTACAGGTATTATCTTCAACGACGGTTCGGGCAGTGACTCCGCAAAGACCGACAATGCGGATATCGCAGGCGACGGTCAGATGTATTCTAACGGCTCTTGGGTAGCTTACGACCCCAACTACAATGGCGGCGGTAATGACGATCCCAATCCTCCCACACCAAGCGGCACAATTACAATTTACGTAAATTGTAACAACGGTTGGGGTAACGTTTACTGGCATGGTTGGAACTCAGCCGGCGGTACAAATACAGCATGGCCCGGCGACCCCATGGAAAATATCGGCAACGGTGTTTACAAGGCAAACGTTGATGCATCTTTCACAGGTATCGTATTCAATGACAATAACGGCAACCAGACAGGCGATCTGACAATCGCAGGTGACGGTCAGATGTATGACCTTTCTACAGGTTCATGGTCAGCTTACACAGGTGACGGCGGCAACGGTGGCAACAATGGCGGCGGCAACTCAGGCGGTAATGTAGGCAGCGGTGACTATGTTTACTTTACAGATAACGCCGGTTGGGGCACAGTATACTGCCACACATGGAATATGGACGGCGGCACAACCACATGGCCCGGCGTACAGATGGAGTATGTTGACGGTCAGTACCGTGTAGCAGTAGACAGCACTCATACAATGGTTAAGTTCAACAACGGCAATGGCGTTGAAGGATCGGAAGCTGAGCTTGTAATCGGCAACACATATTCTAACTAAATTATCAGAGGCAGTCTCACTTTGTGAGGCTGTCTTTTTTTATCACAACAAAGTTGACAAATCAACATTAAAATTGTAAAATAGCTTTATATTTTTGCGAAAGAAGAGATACTATGTCGCTTAAAGCTGTGCTATTTGATTTAGACGGAACCCTGCTTCCGATGGACCAAGATGTTTTCGTCAAAACCTATTTTGGTGCAATTTCAAAAAAACTTGCCCATAGAGACTATGACCCCAAAGAACTTGTGTCTGTAATATGGCAGGGAACAGGGGAAATGATTAAAAACGACGGCACAAACACCAACGAAACTGTTTTCTGGAATACTTTCAAGAGTATTTACGGCGAAAATTATATAAAAGACCTTCCGTATTTTGACAAGTTTTACGAAGAAAATTTCGACGATATAAAGTCAGTCTGCTCTTTAAATCCTAAATCCGCTGAAACCGTATACGCCTTAAAGGATAAGGGGCTTCGTGTTATCTTAGCCACCAATCCCATTTTTCCTAAAATCGCCACCGAAAAGCGTATTGCTTGGGCAGGGCTTAGCCCAAAAGACTTTGAGCTTTTCACAACCTACGAAAATATCTGCTGCTCAAAGCCTAACCTTAAATATTACGAGGAAATACTAAAGCGCACAGGTCTCAAGGCAGACGAGTGCCTTATGGTAGGTAATGATGTCGGCGATGATATGGTGGCCGAAAAATTGGGGATGAAGGTATTTTTGCTTACTGATTGTCTTATTAATAAAGATAATGTTGACATTACCAAATACCCAAATGGAAGCTTCGATAGCCTTATGTCCTATATAAATAGCCTCTGATATACTTTGCTCCCTTTTAATAGGGAGCTTGTTTTTTACAAAGAGTTACAAACTTCTTATATTTTGTATAAATGCAATGCACGGTATTTGTATAAAAAATAAAGCGAAAATCGCAAAATAAGACAATTGCACAAAATTGACAAGACAACTTTATTTAAAAAGACGAAAAAGTTTAAAAAAGTATTTCAAAGATATAAATTGAAGCTGTTTTTTTGGTGAAGTTTTTTGGTGATTTTACACTATTAATTATTGCTTTTTTTAGGATTTTGTTATATACTTAATTGGTAAAATTAAGTATAGTGCCTAATAGCGTAAAAATATTTTAGTTAAAGGAGTGTTACCAATGGGCTTTTTTAGTAAAAAGGTTGACGAAATGGTTAACGAAAACGTGCCCCGAAGAAAACGTAAGGCTTTAATTGCCTTTGTCTCAATATTGACGCTTCTTTCAATGGTTACATCAACCTATGCATGGTTTAAGATTAACACTTTTGCAGGTGTTGATTCTCTGGATATGCACATCAGCGTAAGTGCTCAGCTCAAGGTTTCTATGGAAGACCACGGCACCGACCTTGAAGCTTACGAAAAAATCATCACCAACGAAATGATTGACGGCTACCTCGGTCAGTATAACACAAGCCTTGAGGATATTATCCTTGACCCCGTAACTACAACAGACGGCAGGGTTTTTACAAATCAGCGTGGAGCAGAGCGTCAGCCTAACGACCGCTCCTATCTCCAGTTCAAATGCTTCTTTATTGCTACTGAGGATATGTGGGTTCATCTTACCACCGAAAGCACTGACGACGGTATGGACGACGGCACAAGGGTTTCCACAACCTCAACAGGTGCACAGGCTGACGTTATTAACTGCCCCCGTGTAGGATTTGTTTGTGAAAACGGCGACAGTGCTATCTATGAGCCTAATGCAGGTACTCCCGTAAACGGTCAGAATACTTTTGATTTACCTTCCGGTACAATGGTTTATTCCAACGGCACCCGTCTTTTCCACCTTAATGCTATGGAGCCTACCGAGGTAACCATCAGCCTTTGGATTGACGGCGAAGACCCCCAGTGCGACGATGATGTTCAGGACGCTCACCTTGCGGTACAGCTTGGCTTCATCGGTTGCGACGAAGACAATATCCCCATTTCCTAATTAAACTACCCTAAGGGAGTTGATACCAATGTTCTCTAAAAAGCCTAAAACTGAACAACCCATAACTCCCGAGGAGTTAAGTAAGTTTAATGACAAATCTATTGCCGATTCCGACATAAAACACTTACATGTCCGCAACGACTCAATAGACGTTATTAATTATAAGAAGAAAAAGAGAATCCTCAGCATTGTTATCTCAGCCACTGTGTTTGTGCTGTTAATTCTTTGGATTATTTCAATGTTTCTTACCCAGTGGGGTGACCTTGTTATAAGCGTTGACTCCTTCGCAGGCAGAAAGGGTATTATCATCAGCGAAGACCCTGAGTTTAACACCTATACCCATAAGCTTTCTGCTAAACAGGTTAAGGACGTAACCAATATTACATATACATGGCTTCCCACCGACCTGGATACTTCCGCAAACGGCTCTCATAACGGCAAAAACTACGTTGCATACACTTTCTATTGTAAGAATAATGGCTCTGAAGCTTTAGACTACGACGCTTACCTTGAGGTAACAGGTGTTGCTAAGTCTGCCGACGAAGCAGTACGAGTTCTTGTTTATAAAAACGGTGAGCAGGCAATGTACGGTAAAGCAAAGTATGACGACAGAAATACTGCCGAAACCGATTGCACAATGTTCGAAACCGACAAAAGAGTTATGACAACCTCATCTGAAAACTTCGAAGTGGACCAGGTTGATAAATACACAATCGTAATCTGGGCAGAAGGCAACGACCCCGAGTGTATCGACGATATCCGCGGTGGTCACGTAAGAATGCGAATGCTCTTCGAGGTTAGGGAAGACGAAGACGACGAAAAGCTCTTCGGTGCAGGTTTCTTTAATTAATTACTTATGGTATTAAGTGCCGACGGCACTAATATAAAAAACAAAAATCCCTATGGTGTTTTAGGGGCAAAAAATTATTTTAGGAGGAATTTCTCATGAAAGCAAATTCAAGAAGAAGAGTTCTTATCTCTTCACTCGCTATGCTTTTAGTAGCTCTCGTAGCTCTCAGCACAGCAACTTACGCATGGTTCACAGCTAGCACAGTAGCAACAGCAAAGGGCATTAATGTTAGAACATCTCAGGCTTCTGAGCTTCAGATTTCTAAGAACGACCTTCAGTGGGGCACACTCGTAAACTACAACGTTTCCAACAAGCTCTTACTTCCTGTTTCTTCTGCAAACGGTACATCTTGGTTCACAGCTGATGCTGCTGCAGCAACAGCTTCCACACTCAAGGAAGGCACAATCGCATCCCAGACTGATCTTGGTTCTTATGTAATTAGAGATCAGATTAACGTTCAGAATATTGGTGATGCAGCTGTTGAGAATGTAACTATTTCTCTTTCTGTTCCCAACAACTATCTCCGTGTAGCTATCGTTCCTGCTGCTGCTGGCGGTCCTACTGCAGGCATTGCTGAGGGTACTAGTTTCGCAGACTATATCTTTGATAGCGATAATGAGGCATACTCTGCTCTTACATCTACAACTGGCACATCTCAGGCTATTATAACAAGAAATGCTGCTAATGCTGCTCTTAATTCTGATGATGATGATTCTAACGACGTTGATAATGTTTATTCCATCAACGTAGGTACTCTTACAAAGAACCAGGCTAAGTACTACAACCTCTACGTTTGGTTCGAGGGTCAGGATGCACAGTGCTACGATGCTAACGCTGGTGCAACAGTTACTGACATTGAGATCACAGTAACAGGTGACACAGTAGTTGCTTAATTATAACTACATAATCCTATAATTTTAAATTTCCCGATTTGATTTGGAGACCCCTTATGAAAAGTAAAGCAAAAAAGATAATAAATACAATAGTTGATATAATCGTTGTATTGATTCTGGTAGTATCAGTACTTATGGTGATACTTTCTCTTACAACTAAATCATCAGGGGTCCCCAACCTTTTCGGTTATGCACCCATGAACGTAGCTTCCTACTCAATGGAGCCTACAATTAATAAGGGCGACCTTATTCTCTGTGAGGTTACTAACGACATCGGCTATGAATATAAGGTAGACGATATTGTAACTTTCCCCATTGAGATTGACGGTGTTCAGACCTACAATACCCACCGTATTGTTGAGGTTATCGAGGACGACGGCATTACATACTACAAAACTCAGGGTGATAACAAAGACACAAATCCTATAGCCGACGAAGAGATGCAAACATCTGCTTCAATCGTTGCCAAATATACAGGCAAGAAAATTGCCGGCATAGGTAACTTTTTCGGCTTTATCAGAACTCAGCTTGGATTTTTCCTCTGTGTTCTGCTTCCGATGATTCTTTTCTTTGTTTACGAAGCTATCCGTGTTATTATGAACCTCTTAGCTTATAATAAAGAAAAGGCTATTGCTGAAGCTAAAGAGGCTGTTCAGACTGCTGAGCTTACCGAAGAGCAGAAGCAAAGGGCAATCGAGGAATACCTCGCTTCCCTCGGACAAAACTCAGACTCGGAAAATAAATAAAGTGTATTAAACACCTGCACTTTGTTTTTGTCCAGGTTTGACTTATAAAGCTATTATTTAATTAATTTTGTCCCTAAAAGCACAGGGGTGCTTATTTAGTAACGGTTATATTACTTTCCGTCACATGGCGGAAAGTAATATTCAGTTACACTTTGCTGTTTTGTGGAAAACAGGTAGATTTTTTTAAGGAGACGAAGTACCGTGGATACAATTTTTAAATTTCTCTTTGAGTTTCTCGGTCAGTTTTTTGGCTCATTGTGGTCAATCATAGCAGGATTTTTCGGTGGCATCGGAAGTGCTTTCAACATTCCTGCATACGTTGAAATAATTTATGCTTACACAACCGAGCTCGGCGGTCTTGCATGGTTTATTGCCATAGTTGCCATAGTACTTTTAATTGCTGTGCTTGCTCTTTTAGTATGGCTTTTAATCGTCGCTGTAAAAAAGTTTATCAAAGGCCACAGAAGAAGAAAGGATGCCGACTCCCTTGTTAAGGAAGTACAGGCTCTTAATAAAGAGGTTATGAGATTAAACCTTGAGAAGGACAAGATTCTCTCTATGAAGGTTTCTCAGATTGGCTTAAATCCCAACGAAATCTCAGAGCTTACAGGCGACGAAATGGCTACACTTAGCGGTGAAGAAGAGCAGAACCTCGGCGACAAGCGTTTCTACAAGCTTGCCGAAATCGACGAGCTTTGGGCAAACTATCAGCCTCCTGTATACAACAACAATATCACACTTCCCGAGTTCTGCGACCAGTTCAGACTTTTCGCTTGCTCACAGCTCGGTCTTTACTACGATATCAAGATTATCCGTCTGTTTATTGCTTCCTTTGCTTCCACCAGACTTATTATCTTACAGGGTATTTCCGGTACAGGTAAAACTTCACTTCCTTACGCTTTTGGTAAGTTTATCAACAACCCTGCAATTATCGCATCCGTTCAGCCTTCTTGGCGTGACCGTTCTGAGCTTTTCGGTTACTTCAACGAATTTACAAAGAAATTCAACGAAACCGAGCTTCTTCGTGCTATGTACGAGGCTTCATATAACGAAAACATCTATGCAGTAATCCTCGACGAAATGAACATCGCACGTGTTGAGTACTACTTTGCAGAAATGCTTTCAATCCTTGAAATGCCTTCACGTGACGAGTGGGTAGTAGACGTTGTACCCAACGCATGGAAGTCTGACCCCAAGCACATTGTAAACGGCCAGATTCAGATTCCCGGCAATATGTGGTACATCGGTACAGCTAACAACGACGACTCTACATTTGCTATTACAGATAAAGTTTACGACCGTGCAATGCCCATCAACATTGATACTAAGGGCGTTCCCTTCGAGGCTCCTTACACAGAATCCGTTAATATCAACTACAAATATTTCGAGCAGCTTCTTGACGTTGCTAAGGCTAACAACGTTGTTTCCGAAGAAAACCTTAAGAAGATTAACCTCCTTGATGACTATGTAATCGAGCATTTCCGTATAGCTTTCGGTAACCGTATTGTTAAGCAGCTTCGTGATTTTGTTCCTGCTTACGTAGGTTGCGGCGGTACAGAAATTGACGGTCTTGATTACGTTCTTGCAAGAAAGGTGTTCAGAAAGTTCGAGTCCCTTAACCTTTCTTATATCCGTGATGAAATTGACGGTTTATGTGCTTATATTGATGAACTCTTCGGCGAAGAGAACATGAACGAGTGTAAGAGTTATCTGCGTATGCTCAAGAAGCTTGTATAATTTAAGCGTTAATAAGGGCGGACTCTTGTTCGCCCTTATAATGGGTTATATTAAGCAGATTTAAAATTTGTGAGGAGTAAGTACTCATGGCTGACTTTGGTAGATATTACAGAGCTTATATGTATATGCAGGAGCTCCTGCAAAATGACTTTACTTACAATTACATAACTGCGAGCTTAAAGGACGGAGACAAAGGCAAAGACTCTCTGACCGGTAAGACCAATGAAAAAGTCATTGATATGGACTGGGTTGAAGCCATTGAGGAAGCACTGCCTTACATTCAGAAGGCTATTGACGAACAGCGCCGTTTTATCAAGCAGATTGAAAACGTTGTTCGCATCGAGCTTGCCCGTAAAACAGGCCCCGATTCTGTTAAGCATCTTTCTCAGCATACTAACTTTATTGCTAAGGTAGAGGGGGATATGGTTACCCCTAATAAGATTCTTGTTACTGAACAGGAAGAGTCCTTTGCAATTTATGAAAACCGTGTGCTTATGACGCTTATCCGCCGTGCTTTGCACTTTGTTGATGATAAGTATTCTAAGATGAAGGGCGTTCCCAACGATAGCTACAACAATATTAAGGTTATCCGTCATGCTGAGCTTGACGACAAAAAGGTTGACTTTGCATTCAATTATGTTAACGAATCTCACGAAACTCTTGCCGATGACCTTGATGTTTTAGATGTTTCCGAGCTTTCGGACTTTGACCGTATCAGACGTATCCGAACAACTCTTAATGAGTTTTTAAATACTCAGCTCATGCGAGAAATCGCAAAAGAGCCTGAGGTTCACCCCCCGATTACCCAGACTAACCTTTTAAAGAAGAACCCCAACTTCAAAAAGGCTATGGAGCTTTGGAACTTCCTGGATTCCTACAAGCGTCCCGGCTTTGAAATCGTTGGCGAGGAATTCTCAGGCGAAATGAGTGATGAAGTTAAGCAGGATGTTTATCTTTCAATGAACTTCCAGCACTTTATGATGACAATCGCCACAAACCCCGGTTTAAGACGTATCCTTCACGAAAAATACGAGGAAGAAAACCAGCGTATTGCTGAGGAAAACGCTAAGCCCGAAAAACTTAAAGCTGCTCAGATTCAGGCAAGAATCGACGAAGTAAGAAAAGAGGAAATGGAAATCCGCTTAAAGGAAATCCGTGAGCGTGAAAAGAAAATCCTCGACCTTACCAACGAAGTACGAAATTTAAAAGTTACTTTGGACCAGAAAGAGCAGCAAATCTTAACCTTAAAGGGTCAGGTTTCCGCTTTACAGGATGAGGTTGCCGCATTAAAGGCAGAGCTTCAGGTAACCAAGCTTAAGCTTCTCGAAGCCGAAAAAGAAATCGAAAGACTTAAGGAAGAAAACGAAGCCCTCAAGGCAGAAATTGCTGAGCTTAAAGCTACAATTGAAGAGCTCAATCAGAAGATTTATGAGCTTAACAATATTATTGCCGCTCTCAAAGAGCGTATCGCAGTTCTTGAAGAAGAAAACGCTCGTCAGCGTACACTTATTAAAGAACAGCAGCTTATTATTGAGCAGCAGGCTGAAAAAATCACCAATCTTGAAAATCAGGTTGCAGAACAGCTTGCAAAAATCACAGCTCTTACTGAGGAGCTCCAGCGTTGTCACGCTGAGATTGCTGACAAAACTCAGCAGATTGAAAACCTTACAAACGAAAACGAGACTCTTACAAATACTCTGAACAACGAGCGTCAGGAGCATAAAGCTACAGTAGAGAAAATGACTCTTGAGCATCAGAACACTGTTGAGCGTATGAACGCCGAACACAGTGCAACCGTTCAGAAGATGAACGAAGACTTCGAGAAGAAAACCTTCGCCGCAAAAGAAAAGCATAAAGCAGAGGTTAAAAAGCTTGAAGCGAGCCTTGACAATGCCGAGGCAAAGCACACTGCCCAGGTTGCTAAGCTTAACGCTGACTTTGCTGAAAAGTCAAGCAAAGCCGAAAGCAAACGTCTCAAAGAGCTTGCCGAAAAGCAGGCTGAGTTTGAAACAAACCTTGCCAATGTTAAAAAGGCAAATGCCGATGCTACCGAAGCCGCCAACGCAAAGCACGCTTCCGAAATCCGTAAGGTTCAGAAGTCTGTTGATAAGCGCGTAGAAGCAGCTCGCAAGGATGCTGAGAAGAATTATAACGCTAAAATTAAAGAACTTACAGCTTCTCACGACAAAGAAATGGCAGAGCTTAAGCGTAAGCTTAAAGAAGAAATGCGTCTTATTAAGCAAAACGCTCGTGCCGAAGTAAAACTTGCTAAGAAAAAAGCAAGAAAGAACCTCTTTACAGAAGAAGAATTAGCCGACGTAGAAGACTGATTTTTCGGAAAGGAGCAAATATGAACAGTTCAGAAAAGCCTGTAAACAGAAAAACAGGCAGACTTATTGCTAAAAATTTAATAATCCTCACTGTTCTTGTTACAGTTTGCTCCCTTTCCATCTGGGCTTGGTTTACAAAAGGCTCAACTGCTATTGCAAACGGTATTGAAATAAAGTCTAAGGGCGATGGCGTTCAGGTTTCTTGGGACGGCAAGAATTTCTACGACAATCTTCAAGAGCTTGATTCGGAAAAGATTGTTGCTGAAAAAGTCGGCCCCGCTCTTAATATTTCAGGTGTTGAGGGTCAACCGGCACCTCTTAAACTTGTAACAGGAAATGGTCTCCAGTTTTTTGAGCCTTATCTCAACCGTAGAACAGGCAATGTTCTATACAGTGGCTCTGATATGACTAAGAATTGGTACGGTGTTGATATAGTTGATGGTGAAAATTCCGAAGGCAAGTATATTGACATTGACCTATATTTCAGAAGTGATACTCAAAGAACTGTTTATCTTGCAGAAGATAGCCGCGTTTCACCTAAATCTGATAATGACCGTATGAGCGAATACGGCAACTTCTCAAAGGATAACATCGCTTCCGCTTCACGTATTGCTTTTCTTGATTCTACTAAGAAGAACTGTAGCTTTATTTGGGCGCCAAATGATAATTGTAAGTTAGTTGAAGATGAGTCCGGCTACCAAAAATATACAACTACCGAGGAAGAGGAAATTACTACCTCAGGTGGTTCTGATGGCGTTCTTAACGGCGGTGCTGTTGATGACGGCAAAGATTATTATCTGTGGACTTTTAAAGATGAATTAATTGATAGCTATTCAAAGGCTCAGAATTCAAATTACTTGGAAGAACGTAAGTTTGAATATGACGAAAATATAAAGTTTTTTGTTACTGAATTAAGTTTTTATATACCTACTTACGAACAGAACAATCCAAGTATTCCTATCATAATTAATAATAGTGGAAATAAGAGTGAATTGTCTTCAACGGACTCCGTTAATATTAAAGGCTATGATAGTTTACTAAACTCTCATGTAGACCAGCATTTTTTCATTGTTAACGGTGAATTTAATTTAGATAATAATTCAATCCAATGTACCAATAAGATGTATGCTGACAGCGCCTATATTAAGTCGGGAGAGCACATTACAATTAAATTTGGCTATAATCCTGCTACTGATATAGTAACAGTTTTGGATTATGAGACTTCCGGTGGTCAGTCATTTACTCTCGGCGGCGAAGAGGTTGAAGAAACAGTAATTGCTAAATATTATCCTCTTGAAAGCAACGTTAACTGTGCACTTGTTAACCCTACAGCCTTAACTGCTGTTTCTTCAAGTGACAGCTATATTAAAGCAGTAACTTTTACCGATAGTGCTAAAACCAATGTTTCAAATGCAGGGCTTACTTTAGCAGAACAGTTTACAACTGAAAAGAGCGGTACCGGTTATAATGCAACCTATAAGTTCAGAAATAATAGCTCAAATACATATTTAACTCTCGCAAACGGTAAAGTTTCTTATACCCCAACAGGTACCGAGTTTACCCTTGAATATAAAGAGGGTTTTACCGGTCCTCTGATTAAAGCTAATGGTTATTATTTAATTGTAGATCAAGGTAGGGTACTCGGTGTTGAGGCTTCAACTCTTGATACCGATAAAGCTGTTACTGTTTTTACCGGAACAACTTATAGCTTTTTAGATAATCTGACTACTGACGATCAGCCCTATCAGTTTTATAATAACACAACTCAGCAAGTAGAAAATTTAAGTGCATCTACAACCCCTAAGCTTTTCACTTCTTCTTCAAAAGGAAGTGCTGAAAATAAAGTTGGTGCATCTACACCAATTGTCACTCTTACCAAAGCTGAGGGAGAAGATTATTACACAGCCCACATTGTAATGAGAGTATGGGTAGAAGGTACCGACAGAGAAGCAAAAACTCCTCTTGCAGACGGTATTTTTGACATTTCATTACATTTCACTTCAATGTAAGGAGGGATTAAGTTGAAGAAGATTAATTTTAAAAAGATTAATTTAAAAAGAAATCAGAAACTTATCATAATCATCAACTTGTTCCTTATAGCTACATTGATGACAGTGTCTGTTTATTCTTGGTTTGCCTCAATGGTAGACAATAAAGTTGATGCTTATGATATTCAGGTTGAATCCGACGATGCTCTTGAGCTTTCCTTTACTGGCGAAGATGGCTCTTGGAGTGGAACTCTTAACCTTGCTGACCTTATTAAGGAAGGTACATCAACACCTGTTCTTGATGCAATGAAATTTGTTGAAGTTACAGGTGATGGTGAAAACTTCTATAGTCCTCAGCTTACACAGAAAGAAAATTATGCTGTGGTTAATACTGAGGCTGAATGGTCTTTGGCTCGGGCAAATGTTGACTATCTGCAGTTTACCGTTAAAATGCGTTCTAAGGAAGAGCTCAAGGTTTATTTAAGCTCAGATTCTACTGCTTCTCCTGCTTCACAGGTAATTACAGGTGCCGATTGCGGCAACCCCAGCTCATATGGTGCAGGGGATAACGCATTCTCCAAGGACTTGATTGTTGGTGCGCTCAGAGTTTCTTTTGAAAATTCTGCAGGTTACAGACAAATCTGGATTCCCCGTCCCGAGTATCACCTCAATAACGCGGTTGGTACTAAAGATTACTCTATGACAACCAATGCAACAAGTACTTCCAACCTTTACCAGGCAGGTCCCGTTGCAGAGGATCAGCCTTATCCCTGGAATAACTCTTACGAGCATTATTGCTATGATGAGGATAAGCAGTTAGTAAGACTTACAACTGCTATTACTTCTTTACCCGATACAGTATCAGTTGTTCCCAGCGATAATACAACTTTGCTTACAACTCTGACAAAAGATGGCGACTATTATGTTGGTGAGGCTACTTTCACAATCTGGATTGAAGGTTGCGACACCGAGGCGCGCCGTGCACTTGTAGACGGCAAGTTCAATGTTTCACTTGTATTTGATTCTTTCAGTATTTAATTAATTCTAATGGCAAGGAGGTGCTGTTATGAAAAAATCCAATATGAGCAGAAAACAAATTTTAATGTCTATAGCAGCACTTATGCTTGTGCTGATTACTGCCGTAAGTTTTACCTATAGCTGGGTAGAAGGCGGCAATAAAGGCTATGTTAACGGCAATGAAATTCAAATTAATTCCGACAGTAGCCTTACAATGGTGTATGGTAATAGTAATACTTCCTCTATTATTTTACCTACATGTAAATTGCAAGAAGTTTCCAGTGCCAATGGCAAGAACTTCTTTTTCCCAACACCTGATAATACCTCAAGTACCACTGCTGATATGACTTTCCGCGAAGGTACAATGCAAGACGTAAACACTAAGTACATAAGCCTTGATTTTGACCTTATTGCAGGTGATAGTGCAACTGACGTTTACCTTGGTGCAGGTACAATTGTTCAGTGCAGTAACGATGCGGTTGTTAAAGCTTTAAGAATGGCTTTTTTTACAAATGACGGCGAAATCCTCAGTATTTTCAAGCCCAATCAGATGCCCGGAGTTGATATGCCTTATCATCCCATAATAGGTATCAGCGATGCAGGTAAGCCAACTACAACCACTATTAATACTGAGGCTTATGGCGACTATTACTTTAAAGGTGAGGGTAACAGCACTCCGCTTTTCCATATCGAAAAAGGGGAGACTAAAAAGGTTACTCTTGCTATCTGGCTCGAAGGTACTGCTTTTAATGGCAACACTATCGCAAATTCGGATTTAAGTATTTATATCGACTTTACCACAACCGTTGACGACCTTGTAAAGTATAACTTTATTGATAATACTCATGGTTACGACGGTGCGAATCCTGAGTATTGGGTAACTGATAAAATGAAAAACGGCGGTAGTGATTATGAAACCATGATGTACATTTTTGATAATGCATCACAAAGGTACTATGCAATGGAAAAGTCAAAGAATTATTCTACCGACCATACTTGGTTTGCATACATTCCCAAAAATATAGCAGACTTTTCTTTCAGACGTTATTCTATTGATATCGATAAGTATTGGAACGAGTGGAATCCATCTATGACCGATATTAAAACTGACCCTAATGGTGAACGTAGCTTTGTTGCAATTTGCGGTAATCCGGAAGATAATGAAGGAACTACAATCAGCGGTTGCTACGGTTATTGGAAAGATCGGTATGGAACTTTCCGTATTTATTTTGAAATGCAAACCCCGTACAGTAATTTACATTGCTATGCATGGGATACATCAGACAAAGCCTGTGCCGCTACAGGTACCTGGCCTGGAGCTGAAATGACATTTGTAAAGAATACTGACAACGGCGTTCTTTATTACATTGATTTGAAAGAAACTGAGAATATTGCAGGTATTCAGTTTAACAACGGAGGCGAAACTAGAGTTTACCTTGAAGGTTTTGACTATGGTATAAATACTGCGGCTTATGTTCATTTCACTGATGCAGATGGTAATAAGAAAGAACCCCTTGGTAAGTGGGATGCATCTGTTGCGGGTACAAAGGCAACCTATGATTCAAATAATACTGTAGGTAAATATTGGGTTGATTTTTCAACATCTGCGAGCAATCACGGTCGTGCTTTCTATATAATTGCTAACAACTGGAATAACGGTTCACAATTCCCCCAAAGTGGTGATGGTGCAGAGGGCGGAAAGCTTGGTAGAGTGTACCGATTCACTAATGGTAATACAACTCTCGAAAGACTTGCAGGTCCTTATGATATTACTGGCGATGATTTGAATAATAAAATCTTCAACGGTGCGGCTTTCTGGTTACAGGCTGATGGCTCACACGGTTTTTATGTTTATACTGGTAAAGAGGACAGTCTTATTTTACCACATTAATTAGAGTAATTTATTATTAATTCAAGATAAGGAGGTGCCATAAATGCATTACAGAAAAACAAATAAACCTAAATTATTGCTTGCTTTAGTGGCACTTCTTGCAGTTTTTGCTATTTCTATCGGCATTACGTATAGCTGGATCGAAGGCGGTACTACCTATACTATTAAATCTGACGATGTTAACGAGCCTATAAAAACTGATTCAGTTCCTGATTCTGTCACATACAGCGGCAAAATCACTTTAAACCCCGCAGCTTCAAACAGTCAGTTAACGCTTGTTAATTACGATGAAAATACAAATCAGTATCAAGGTTTGTATTTTTCACCTGTAGCAAGTGCAGATGGCGAAAATTTCCTTTTCCCTGTAAGCGATAGTGATGGTACCGTTGCTTTTTATAGGGATTCTAACATCAATGATGTCGGTACAAAGTACATTAATTATGATTTTGACGTAGTCGCCGCTAAGAAATGCTACCTCGCATTTAATAGTGTGCCCACTATAACAGCTACAAAGGGCGGCACTACTATTTCAGATACCTCATCTTTAAGATTTATGATTAAATGTGGTGGTGAAAGTCATTTCTTTACCACAGCAACCGAAAACAAAGAATCTCAAGTGGTTACAGGTACATCAAATGCATATTCCAACGCTACCCTAACCGCAGTTCCTTTTGCAGACTACTTTAATCAGAGCCAAAAAAAGCTTGCTTCGTACGAAAAGGGCGATGAGGATATAATTGAAGTATCCGTATGGCTTGATAGCGGTTCTGATACAACTGCTCTTCAAGGCTGCGATATTAGCATTAACCTCAGTCTTATTGTAGTTGCAGAAAATGTAAGAGCAACCTTCAATGCAGTTACTTATGATAAGACAGGTGCTGAGGTTACTTCAAACGGCTTTACAGGCGGTTCCATTAAGTACGGTTCAACTACTTATACAAATGAGTTCTACAAAGATGATACTTCCTTTACTGCTACAGCAGTACCCAATAGTGAAAGTTACGACTTTATTGGTTGGTATTCAGACTCTGATTGCACAGAGTTAATTTCAGATAATCTTTCACTTCCCACACAGTCTCCCGATACCGATGTTACTTATTATGCAAAGTTCCAGGAGCGTAACCTTACTACAATCTATGTAGAGCCTCGCTCAGGCTTCTCAACATATTCAGTTTATGCTTACTGTAAGTATTCTGATGGTACACACCACTATACAGGTACTGAAACTACATTAACCAACAACTGGCCCGGTGCAACCGCTGCGCTTGATTCTAATACAGGCTATTATAAATTTGAATTTACAACTACTGACGTAGGTACGTTCAATGTAATTGTAAGTAATAATGGCGGCAGTCAGTTCCCGGGTGTTGACGTTGAAGGTCTTGTAGGCAATATTGGCGGCACATACCTCTTTACATCTGATAACACCCTTATCGAATTTGACCCCGCTGATATGATTACAATAAAAGCCTACGGCTCAACCGGTGGTAGCGGTTTGGTTAACGGTGGTGCCACAATTAAGACCAGACCCGGCAAGAGTGTTCAGTTTACAGCTCCAGCAAACTCCGGTTACCGCTTCGAAGGTTGGTATAATTATTCTACCGGTGCAAAGGTAAACAGTAATGCAACCTTTACATTAAGCTTAACCGATGCTCATGCAGGTTCTACTATTGAGTATATGTCTAAGTTTATAAAAACTTATTCGGCTAAGGCATACGCTGTAACCAATGGTACAAACAATAGTAGTACCGGTGGTACAGTACAGGTAGGTACAGCCTCTGCGGGTGCATCATCTACCCTTACTGTTGATACAGGTAAGACTGTAACCTTCAAGGCTGTTGAAAAAACCGGTTACGAGTTCAAGGGTTGGTATACATCAGCCACAGGCGGCACACTTAAGAGCGAAAATTCCTCTTACACAGTTACAATGTCTGCTAACACAACTCTTTATGCAAGATTCGAAAAACCAATAAATACCATAGACGTAGGTGTTGTTTACTATCTTATGGAACGCAGTACGGTTACTCAGGTTTACTATTGGTGTGATGATGGTACATCTGCTACCATTGACCTTACCGAACTTACCGCTACAGATAACTCTTATTCTGTAGGTAGTTCTTACTGGAGCGGAGTAGCTCAGAAATTCTATTGTTACTCTATTGAGGTTCCTGATAATATAACTGGTATCAAATTCAAAAACGGTAATAACTGGTACGGTGCTGATGTTACAAACTTTGCATCCGGTAAGATTGACCTTATTTTTGAATATGACGGCATTTACCATAATTATAGAACGACTAAATAGAAATAAAAGGCGGTGATACCATGAAGAAAGAATATTTGTTTATTAGAGCTTTGTCTCTGACGGTAATACTTATATTGGTTGCATCATTGGCTGTATTCTCAGTATTTTCATGGTATGACCGTACAGCAAGACCGAATGAGACAGGCCGACTTTTAAACTATACTCAGACCGGCAAGGTTAACAAAACTCAAGATGTTTCCGTAATAACCTATTCAGGAACATTAGAAAACGGCGAGGTTACCTATAGCGAAACTGCTCTTAGTGGTGCGGTCTCAGTTAAAGCAGGACAGGTTAATTACTTTAAATCTGTCGTAACTAACGGTGATGTTGGCGACGCTTTGGTTTCTTTGTATCTAAAAGAGTTCACCTATAATAGCGGTATGGGTCAAATAATCAATATCGGCTTGGTAAACCCCGAAAAGACATATAAGGAGTATCAAGGAGATGCCTCAGGCTCTGACTATGTTATTTCTACTCTTTGCCTTGAAGATAATATCTTTGTAGAGAGTAACGGCGAAGTTGTGGTGGAATGGTTTGTAAAACCAAGTGCCTCCTATACAGGTGATGCGGCACTTGATATTGGAAAAATGTTTATTGCATATAACTAATGTCAGAGTTCAAAATTTCCAAATATTCAGCTGTTTTTAAAAAAGTAATTAATGTTCTCTCGGCGTTTTTGCTGATAATAACCTTTTTGTTGGTTATTATGCTTGTGTTTACACGAATTCAAGGCAAAACTCCCCAGCTTTTCGGCTTTCAGCTTTTGAGGATTTCTTCTTCAAGTATGTCTCCCGAGCTTGAGGTAGGGGATATTATCATCTCAAAGCGAGTTGACCCTGCTACAATTAAAGCGGGCGACGTAATCACCTATAACGGTGAATACGGAAGCTATAACGGTAAGCTTATAACTCATGAAGTTATTACAGAGCCTTATGAAGCAGACGGAAAGCTTTATTTTAAAACAATGGGCATCGCCAACGATTATATAGACCCTGAGATTTCTGAGGAGCAAATTGTAGGAATAATGCTTCGCACGTCCCCCGTGCTAAGCGCTGTTTATGGCTTTTTTGCTACTCCCTTGGGACTTTGTGCGGTTTTAGGAATTTTAGCTTTATTGTTTATAAGAGAGCTTTTTGCATTACGAAATGTATCTAAAGACGAATCTGACACCGCAAATTGTAATATGTAAATTAATCATCAGTGATTTAAGACAGCAGGCACTGCACTGCTGTCTTTTCTGTAATATATATTAAGAAGGTAGTCTATGAAAAAGGCTTTAAAATTAATTAAAAAGGTTTTTGATATATTTTGCTGGGTGGTAATCGGCGTTTTAGTTTTAGCGGTGGTTCTTTCAATTGTATCCCGTTTTATGGGAACTACTCCGTCGGTTTTCGGCTATTCAGTTTATAGGGTTTCTTCAGGAAGTATGACGCCCGTCCTTGAAGTAGGAGACGTGATTTTAGGAAAATCAGTTGACGACCCTATGAATATTCAGTTAGGCGACATAGTAACCTATAAAGGCAGCGGTGAGCTTTCGGGAAAGCTTATTACTCATGAGGTAATCGTAGCTCCTGAAGAAATTGACGGCGAAATAATGCTTCAGACTATGGGTGTTGCCAACTCAACTCCCGATTCACCCATTAATGCAGACAGAATAGTTTCTGTTTTTGTCTGTGAAATTGAGTTTTTAAAGGTTTTCTATAATTATTTCTTTTCACCTTGGGGACTTCTTACAATAGTAGCCCTGATTATTTTAATTTTTATCGATGAACTTATTGTTCTTGTGAAAAATATTACAGGTAATGGCAGTAGTTCAAAATCTAAAAATATCGACGATATAATCGAGCGTATTCAGTCTGAAAATAACGATAGTGAAGAATAGTTTATCACTAAGGAGGGAAACTTATGTTTCAAAAGGTTAAACGAATTATCGGTATAATTCTTTTGGCTGGCTTTTTGCTAACCTGTTTTTACATTGGATATATTAGAATCACAGATTCGTCTCCAAATATTTTCGGTTATAGCCTTTTAAGAATTTCTACCGACAGTATGGAGCCTGAGCTTGGTGTTGGTGAAGTTGTAGTTGTTAAGAGGGTTGAGCCTGCTACTCTTAAATTTGGCGATGTTATCAGCTATAGAGCTGATAAAGGTTATATGAAGGGAAGCTTGGTAACTCATCAGATTTCAAAAGAGCCTTATGAGGAAAACGGTGTGTATTACTTTACAACCCGTGGTATTAAGCCGGAGGCAGTGGACGACCCCGAAATCAGCGGCAATCAAGTTATAGGTAAGGTTAATTATAAAATACCCTTTGCAGGTACTGTGTTTGATTTCTTTACCAATTGGTATGGAATGGTTGCATTTGCTGTTTTGATTTTAATTATTTTCAGCTCAGATATTATTGCTCTAATTAAGAAATATAATGAAAAGAAAAACATAGACGATGATTCCGACCATAAAAATAGTGAGGATTTGAGACAAAGCGAGATTGCAATGGCTCAGAGACTTAATGAATTCGACGGAATTATTACCGACCTTGAAGACCCTGACCTTTAAAAAATTCAGCCCGAAGCTTGGCTTTGGGCTGAATTCTGTGTATTTTCAGTGTTATTTCAAATTCTTGTCACAGAGAGGTTTTAGAATATAGTCAAAAGTTTGGAGGTATTTTTATGACAGACGATATATTTGAAAATCCTTATTTTAACGATGATGCAAAAATGCCTGAACCTCAAAACGAGGATAACGTTCAGCCTATAGAGGAGCCTGTAGAAACACCAGAAAGCGAGTTGCCCTCATATTCCTGCGAATGGTACGGCGACTCAACTGCTCAAAGTTTACCTTTGGAAGCTCCGCCCTATACTCCTAATAACACAGAACCTGTGAAAATAGCCAGAGAGCGAAAAGGCGTTTCAAAGGGATTGTTCTTTGCAGGTATAGCAATTTGCCTTTGTCTTTCTTTTATTGCAGGTTTTGCCGGTACTGCGGTGTATAATTTTGTTGATTCATTAAATAGTGAGATTAAAAACGGACTTACCATTAATAAGGTTGATGCTGAAGATTATAACACAGCCTACAAAGACGGCGGACTTTCAACAGTAGAAATCGTAGAAAAAGCTGCCGATAGCGTTGTAGAGATTACCACCGAAACTGTAACCACAGGTGTTTTTGCCCAACAGTTTATTAAGTCGGGTGCAGGCTCAGGCGTTATTGTTGATGCCGAGGGGTTTATTGTTACTAACCATCATGTAATTGACGGCGCCACCAAAATATCCGTAACTCTTCGTGACGGTACTTCTTATGATGCTAAACTTATTGGCAGTGACGAAGAAATTGACGTTGCTCTTATTAAAATTGAGCCTGATGTTAAGCTTACCGCGGCAACCTTTGGCGACTCTGACACTCTTAAAGTAGGTCAGCGAACAGTAGCCATAGGAAACCCATTAGGTCAGCTTGGCGGTTCTGTTACAGAGGGCATTATCAGTGCACTTAACCGTGATGTTGTAATCGACGGTCAGACAATGAGCCTTCTTCAGACCGACACTGCAATTAACCCAGGTAACTCTGGCGGCGGACTTTTCGACTCAAACGGCAATCTTGTGGGTATAGTAAATGCCAAATCCTCAGGCTCTGAGGTAGAGGGCTTGGGCTTTGCAATTCCCATTAATGATGTTATAAACGTTATCGGTGACCTTTCTGAATACGGATATGTCCGTGGCAGAGTTGACCTTGGTATGACTTTTATAGACGTTGACTCCGAGCAACTTGCCTGGATGTACGGCCTTGATAAAACAGGCTGTTATATTTACAGCGTTGACAAAAACACCAATGCTGATATGGCTGGCTTTGAAAGCGGCGACAGAGTAATTTCTGTTAACGGTACCGAAGTTACTGCTTCAGACGAGGTAGAGGACATTATAAACGACTGTGCAGTAGGGGAAGAGGTTACATTCAGAGTTGAAAACACCTCAGGAAAAACCTATAGCATCAGCTTTATTCTTCAGGAATATGTGCCTGAGGATGAAAATGAAAACTTCTTCGAAAGTAACAATCCCATAAATGACTTTTCCTATTGGTGGTCAAATCAAAACTAAAAAAGGGGAGATGCTTATGCATCTCCCTAATTTTATTCCTTATGTTCTAAAGCAGAGTAAATCATATTTGCACAGCGATAAACGTTTCCGCCGCCCATAGTAAGCACCAAATCGCCTTCTTTGGCGTTTTCAAGGATAAATTCTGTAATTTCTTCAAAGGTGTCAATGCAATGACTGCCTTTAATTTTTGCACCTAAATCTGTTGAGTAAATGTTGTAGGTGTTTGTTTCTCTTACTGCTAAAATCTCTGAAATAATAGTTTCGTCGGGAATACTAAGGGCCTTTGCAAAGTCATCAAGCAGTAATGCGGTGCGGGAATAGGTGTGAGGCTGAAAAACAGCCCAAACCTTTCTGAATCCCATATTCATAGCAGATGTAAGTACAGCAGTAAGCTCAGTGGGGTGGTGGGCAAAGTCATCGGCAACTGTGATGCCGTTGGAAACACCAAGCACCTCAAAGCGTCTGTGAACACCTGTGAATTTTTCAAGGTTTTCGGCAATTTCTTTTCCTGTTGCACCAAGGTGATGAGCAGCAGCCGCCGCCGCCAAAGCGTTCATAATATTGTGTTTTCCCGGTACAACCAGCTTTATGTTTGCTACAAATTCGTTTTTATAGTAAAGGTCAAAGCTCTGATTCATACCGTTTGAAACTATGTTTAAAGCTCTGTAATCGCAACTTTCGCCTATACCAAAGGTGATTTTTTCTAAATTTAAATCCTTAAAGGTGTCTATAGAATTTTCATCATCACCGCAGTAAATCACAGCATGAGTAGTCTGGTTTGCAAATTTACTAAAAGAATTCTTTATGTTGTCGAGGTTTTTAAAGTAGTCAAGGTGGTCGGCATCAATGTTAAGTACAACGCTTAAATAAGGGTTAAGCTGCAAAAAGGTGTCTACATATTCACAGGCTTCGCAAACAATAATGTCGCTTTCTCCAACATAACTGTTGCCGCCAATTGCAGGTAGCTTACCACCGATAATTGCCGAGGGGTCAAAGCCTGCACCAATAAGAATCTGGCTTATCATAGCCGTTGTAGAGGTTTTTCCATGAGTACCTGCAACTGCCACAGAGCGGTTGTATCTTTTTGTAACAATACCAAGCATAATGCTTCTTTCGATACAAGGAATGTTCTTCTCTTTAGCCGACACAAGCTCAGGATTATCGCTTTTAACAGCGGCGGTATAAACAACAAGGTCGCTTCCTATTACATTTTCGGCAAAGTGTCCGTCAAAAACCTTAATGCCCATAGCTTTGATTCTTTCAAGGGTATCGGACTCGTTGCAGTCAGAGCCCGTGATTTCAAAATCCTCACTGAAAAGAATTTCAGCCAAAGGGCACATACCGCTTCCGCCGATGCCTACAAAATGTATTCTTTTAACATTATCAAGAATGTCAGAATGTTTCATAATTATCAACTCCTTTCCTTATTATATTTCATTTTTTCAAAAAAATAAATACCTATCACAGTATTGTTACACTTTTTTGCCAATATTATTGTTGTAAAAGCTTATTAAAAATGCTAAAATATAATATATTCTTAAAATTTTGGTGGATTATGTTAAGTAAAAACGATATTTTAAAACTTAATATACTTTCAATTTCATCAGAGGGAAGCGGTGTCTCAAAAACTTCTGAGGGTGTTACTGTTTTTGTTCCAAACTCAGCAGTAGGTGATGAGCTTTTAGTGCGCATTGTAAAGGTGCAAAAGACCTATGCTTTTGGTAAAGTGGAAGAAATAATCACTCCCTCAACTGACCGTATCACTCCTACCTGTACTGTTGGTACTCAGTGCGGAGGTTGTGTTTATTGTCATATTTCATACAGTGCAGAGCTTAAAGCTAAAGAGCAAAGAGTAAAAGACGCCATTGAGCGAATTGCAAAACTAAGTGTTCCCATAAATCCTATACTTTCAACAAATACTCTTAGCAGATACCGCAACAAAGCGATGATTCCCATAGGACTTGATAAAAACGGCAAGGTTATAATGGGTTTTTACTCAAAGCACAGCCACCGTATTATTGAAAACGATGATTGTACTTTGCAGCCCAACTGCTTTTTAAAAGCTTCCCAAATCCTCAAAAGCTTTATTGAAAGCCACAGCTTAACCGTATATAACGAAGCAAGCGGCAAAGGTCTTTTCAGACACCTGTATCTGCGTCTTGCCGAAAAAACCGACCAGCTTATGATAACCCTTGTCATAAACGGTAAGGAGCTCCCTTTTGAAGCCGAACTTATAGATGCTTTCAAAAACGCTTTACCTAATCTTAAAAGTGTAATTTTAAACACCAATTGCGAGGACACAAACGTTGTTTTAGGTAAACACAGCCGCACCCTTTTCGGCGAAGGCTTTATTACCGATATACTTTGCTCCCTTAAGTTTATGATTTCACCCCAGTCTTTCTATCAGGTAAACCGTAATGGTGCCGAGCTTTTATATTCAAAAGCTTCTGAATACGCTGACCTTAGCGGCAACGAGGTTTTGCTTGACCTTTACTGCGGCACAGGTACAATAGGCCTTTCCATGGCTAACAAGGCAAAAAGCCTTATCGGTGTTGAAATTGTGCCAAAGGCAATAGAAGATGCAAAGAAAAACGCCAAGGCAAACTCAATAGAAAACGCCCGTTTTATCTGCGGTGATGCCGCAAAAGCCGCCGAAACTTTACGCTCAGAAGGTTTATCACCTGATGTTATTATTATAGACCCTCCCCGCAAGGGTTGTGACAAATCTTTGATAAAAACTATTTCTGATTTTAACCCCAAGCGCGTAGTCTATGTTTCCTGCGACCCTGCAACCTTAGCGCGAGATTTAGCCGTTTTTGCTGAACTTGGTTTTAAGGCACAGGAAATTACTCCCGTTGATATGTTCCCAAGAACTGCACACGTAGAAGCAGTAGCATTATTAAGTCGGCAAATAGATATTCACAAAATGCAACTGAATTCTGCTCCTTTTGAAATGATAAAAAGCGGAGAAAAAACTATCGAACTTCGTCTGTATGATGAAAAGCGTCAGAAAATAAAAATTGGCGACCAGATTCTTTTCACCGATAACATAACAGGAGAAACACTTAATAAAACCGTTAAGAAATTGCATCAATTTGATACTTTCGATGAATTATATAAATCCTTGCCTTTATTACAATGTGGGTACACATCGGAAAATATTGATAAAGCCACACCCTATGATATGGAGCAATATTATTCTGTTGAAGAACAGAATAAATATGGTGTTGTGGGAATTGAGCTTTGTGACCCAAACAAACCGCAGACAAAAGCATAACGTTGCTTATTAGAGATTAAAGGTGAAAATATGAACATAACATACAGAAAAGCTACATCAGACGAGGTTTTTAAAATTTATCAGCACTATGTCAGGGTTATTGAATCTATGCAGGCAAATGGTATTTATCAGTGGGACAACCTATACCCAAATCCTGCTACCATTGCCGCCGATGTTTCTGCCGGTGACCTTATTGTAGGTGAAAACGACGGCGAAATTATTTTAACCTATGCGGTTAATAAAGAATGCGAAGAGGATTACGAAGCTTGTAGCTGGCAATATCCCAATGAACCCTTTATTGTAATTCACCGCCTTGGTGTAAATCCAAAATATCACCGTCAGGGCATTGCCAAAAGTGCAATGGCGTTTTTAGAAAACAGTGCAAAAGAAAAAGGCATCAGAACAATACGTCTTGATACCTTTTGTGAAAATTTTGCAGGTGCCTCTTTTTACGAGGGCATTGGCTTTAAAACCATTGGCTATGCTCATTGGAAAAAGGGGAAATATCAGATTATGGAAAAGGTGCTGTATTAATACATATTTGCAATCAGCAGGGCATCTTTAGTGGTTATTTTTTGGTCACAGTCAGCGTCAGCCGCTAAAAGTACATAACCGTTTAAAATTTCTTTTTCGCTAAGGTGATTAAGAATTGCTTTTAAGTCTCTTGAATTTATGTTGCCTTCTCCTGTAAGCTCCCCAAGTATTATTACGGTTACTTCCTCACCCGACTCAAAGGTAAGTGTTGTGCCCGTGCCAACCTTACCGCTGTCTATAATTTTACCGTCAGCCTTTGCTATCTTTGTAATTTCAAAGCTTGCAAAGGCTTTCTTTATTTTGCTTACGGTTGTGCCTGATTGTGCAAAATAAATGTCACTTTCAAGCTCCGGTTTTGTTCCTAAGGTTTCGCTTAGTGTGATTTCCGGTTCGCTGAAGCTAAAGAAATTTTCGCTTATATCTTTTACTGTGCCGTTTCCAATGTATCTAACAGGAACAGACAGGGGATAGTCTAGGATTTTTTCAGCCTCACTGTTTCTAAAAATATAGGTTGAATCCGCAGTAACCGCAAGTAAGCCCTCGTCTTGAATATATAAAAGCTGTTTTATCTGTGCATTAAGGTTAATATCTTTTTCAAATCCTGCAAGGGTTTTGTTGTTATCATTTAAAACATAGTAAACGTTGCCATCTTCGTCTGATGCAAAGCAATTCTCGCTTAAGTAAGCATCGGTGTTAATGGCATAGGAGGATATGCTATCCTCATAAATTTCCCAAGTGTAAATCAACAAAGACTTGTTAAGACTGTCTGCTTTATAGAATGTGACAATACCACCGCAAATTGAGCAAGCATCAAAATCCTTAACATAAGTGTTGGCGATAAAAAGGTCATCTTTATAAATTTCCATATACCCGTCTTTGCAGACAAGCCTATAACTAAAATCGGTCGCAGAGTCTGTTAGAAAAATACTCTTGTTTTCCTCGGCATAAACAGAAATAGCCGAAAACACCAGAACAACACACATTAAAATAACTGATAAAAGCTTTACTCTCATACTCATACCTCAAAAGTTCTATGAGTAAATAGTACATCAAAGCCGTGAATTTATCTTAATATGGTGAAATATTATCGCAAAAAATAAAAAAGGCAGAATTAAATCTGCCTTTAAAAATTATTCTTCAGTCATTTCCCAGTTGTGCCAAACGTTCTGGATATCGTCGTTGTCCTCGAACATATCAAGCATTTTCTGCATCTTATCGCAGGTTTCCTTGTCCTCAATTTTTGTGTAGGTGTTGGGTACCTGCTCAACCTCAGCAGAAGCAAACTCATAACCCTGTGCGGCTAAGTCGTCACGAACTGCACCTAAGTCAGAGGGCTCAGTGTAGATTGTGAAGATATCGTCGTCAGCCTCAAAGTCAGAAGCACCTGCCTCTAAAGCTGCCTCCATAACCTCGTCCTCGGTCTTTTCAAGGTCTTCACGTTCAATAACCAAAACGCCTTTTCTTTCGAACATAAAGCTAACACAGCCCTGAGTACCCATATTTCCGCCGTACTTGTCAAAGTAATGGCGAACATCGCCTGCGGTACGGTTGCGGTTGTCAGTAAGAGCTTCAACAATTACAGCAACACCACTGGGACCGTAGCCTTCGTATGTAACAGCCTCGTAGTTAGATGAGTCAGAGTCGCCTGCGGCTTTCTTAATAACTCTTTCAATGTTGTCGTTAGGTACGTTGTTTGCTTTAGCCTTTGCAATACAGTCTCTAAGCTTAGAGTTAACGCTGGGGTCTGCACTACCGCCTTCTTTAACGGCAACAATAATCTCTCTGCCGATTTTAGTAAAAACCTTGGCCCTTGCGGCGTCGTTTTTACCTTTTTTCTGCTTAATGGTACTCCATTTATTATGTCCTGACATAAAATTCATTCCCTTATTAAAATTTCCCAAATATTATAGCATACTAATACTATTAATGCAAATGTTTTTTATAAGGTTACAAAAGAGTTACAAATCTATTGTTTTAAAGGTCTATTGGTGGTATAATATTTAAGCTACTTGAAAGGTCAAAGACATAGCAAGTGCAGGTTATTTAAAATTCATAAGGAAAGGATTTTTTGAATGATTCGTTCAATGACAGGCTTCGGCAGGGCCGAAAGCACTGTAGGCGGAAAGCTCATTACAGTTGAGCTTAAAAGTGTAAACCACCGCTATTTCGAGTTTAACTGCAGAACAAGCCGCGGCTACGCTTTTTTAGAAGAAAAGCTTAAGTCTTACGTCAGCAAAAGAGTGTCTCGCGGCAAGGTTGATATGTTCGTTTCTATTACTTCTGTTGAGGATAGCGACGTAGAGGTTGTTGTAAACCACTCTCTTGCATCAGCTTATACCAAAGCTTTTGCAGAGCTTAACGAAATCTATAATGTTGAAAACGACCTTAGTGCTTCAATTCTTGCAAGAATTCCTGATGTGCTTACAGTTCATAAGGTGCAGGAAGACGAAAACGAGATTTACGAGCTTGTACTTCCTGTTGTAACTGAGGCGGTTGACAAATTCATTGCAATGCGCGAGGTTGAGGGCAAGCGTCTTGCAGACGATGTTATGAGCAGGGCAAAAACAATTCTCAGCATTGTTGAGGTTATCGAGGAGCGTTCCCCCGAAACAGTTAAGGAATACGAAAAACGCCTTTACGACAGAATTTCTGAGCTTTTGGAAAGCACCACTATCGACCAGCAGAGAATTTTAACCGAAGCGGCAATTTTTGCCGATAAGGTTGCAGTTGCTGAGGAGACCGTAAGGCTTCGAAGTCATTTCGACCAGATGGATTTAATTATGAAATCAAGCGAAGCCGTAGGCAGAAAGCTTGACTTTATAATGCAGGAAATGAACCGTGAAGCAAACACAATCGGCTCAAAGGTTACAGATGCTCAGCTTGCTCATAAGGTTGTTGATATTAAAGCTGAGCTTGAAAAAATCCGCGAGCAAATCCAGAATATAGAGTGATATTATGAAACTTATAAACATAGGCTTCGGCAACGTAGTTTTTTCCAACCGTTTAATTGCAGTTGTAAGCCCCGATTCAGCTCCTATAAAGCGAATTGTGCAGGATGCAAAGAGCAAGGGCCTTTTGGTAGACGCCACCTACGGAAGACGCTGTAAGGCGGTTATAATTACAGATACCGACCATATAATTCTTTCGGCGGTTTCACCTGAGACCATCGCAAACCGTGCAGAGGAGAGTAGTGAAAATGCAAAACAATAAACCGGGCAAGCTTTTTGTCTATGCCGGTGCTTCCGGTGTCGGTAAGGGCACAATTATGAAAGAGCTTCTGAAAAGCGACAGTAGCATAAAGCTTTCTGTTTCTGCCACAACCCGCTCACCTCGTGAGGGCGAGGTTCACGGCAGGGAATATTTCTTTGTGACAAAAGAAGAATTTAAACAGATGATAAACGAAGACGGCTTTCTTGAGTACGCTCAGTATTGCGACAATTTCTACGGCACACCCAAGGCTTACGTAGACGAAATGCTCCAAAAAGGCTATAACGTTTTTCTTGAAATTGAGCTTCAGGGTGCACAGAATATTTTAAAGCTTCGACCCGATGCCGTAAGTATTTTTATTCTGCCCCCCTCAGTTGAAGAGCTTGAAAGAAGACTCAGAGACCGAGCAACCGAAACCGAAGACGCCATAAACAAGCGTCTTGCTCAGGCGAAGGTGGAAATGAACCACGCCAAAATGTACAAATATACTGTAGTCAATGACGATTTAAACAAGGCGGTTAAAGACGTTCTTGAAATCGTGAATAAAGAAACAAAATAATTTAGGAGTGTATTAAAATGATTAGAGCATCTATCGACAATATGTTAAGCGGCAAAGAGAGCCGTTATGCACTGGTTATCGGTGTAGCAAAGAGAGCAAGAGCTATTGCTCAGGATTTTGAGGACCAGGGCATTATCACAGACGAAAAACCTGTTCTTCTTGCTATTGACGAGTTCAAGAGTCATAAATTCAACATTATCGAGCCTGATACAAATGAATAATAACACCCTTATTGCTGGTGTTTGGGTGGAGGACACAGTCTTTCACTTTGATAAGCTTTTCAGCTACATTTTGCCCTCAGAGCTTTCTCAGTCGGCAAAGATAGGTTGCCGTGTCCGTGTTCCTTTCGGAGGCGGAAATCGTTCAAGACAGGGCATAATTGCCACAATTAACGAAGGCAGTGCTGAAGGCTTAAAAGAGGTGTCAGCTTTGCTTGACACAAATCCCGTTTTAAGCGACGAGCTTTTAAAAATGGCAGAATTTATGCGAAAACACTACTTCTGCACCTATTATGAAGCGGTAAAAGCTATGCTTCCTGCGGGGCTTAATTATAAAATCACAACAGTATATACAGCATCTGAGACGGCAGAAACTACCTTTTTAGACGAGGAGCAGTCAAGAATTTACGAGTATGTCCGTAAATCTAAAAAGCCTCAGAAGCGTGAAAAGCTCCTTGAGGTTTTCGGCTTAAGCGACATTGAGCCTTTGGAAGAGCTTGTCAGACAAGGTGTTTTGCTTAAAAGCGACGACGCTTTTCGTAAATTAGGCGATGCCTCTGTTAAAATGCTCAGGTTTGCTCAAGATGTTGATTTACAGTCTTTGTCCTTAACTGCCAAGCAGGAGTCTGTTGCTGAGCTTCTTCTTTCAATCGGTGAAGCAAGTGTCAGAGAAATCTGCTACTATACAGGCGTAACTTCAGCGGTTTGCGATGCTTTGGTTAAAAAGGGAATAGCAGAGTATTTTGATGCCGAGGTTTTCAGAAATACCGTTCCCCAGAATTTTTCAAAGCTTGATTTTCCAAAGCTTAACAGCGAGCAGGAAAATGTTTTTAACGATATTTCAAAGCTTATCGATAAGGGAAAAGCAGGCGTAAGTCTTCTTTACGGTGTTACAGGATCAGGTAAAACCTCAGTCTTTATGCACCTTATTAAGCACACGGTAAAAATGGGCAAGGGTGTTATCTTGATGGTGCCCGAAATCGCCCTGACACCTCAGCTTGTTAATAAGTTCACCTCTCTCTTTGGCAGTCAGGTTGCGGTTTTCCACAGCGGACTTTCCTTAGGAGAACGTCTTGATGAGTATAAAAGGGTTAAAAACGGCTTGGCAAAAATCGCCGTAGGAACCCGCAGTGCAATTTTTGCTCCCTTTGAGGATTTAGGACTTATTATAATGGACGAGGAGCAGGAGCACACCTATAAGGCTGAAAATAAGCCTCGGTTTCACGCTCGTGAGCTTGCAAAGTTTCGTTGCAACTTTAATAATTGCACTCTGCTTTTAAGTTCTGCAACTCCCGATGTCCGTTCCTTTTACTATGCTCAAAGCGGCAGATATACCCTTCATACTCTGTCTGAGCGTTTTGGCGGGGCGGTGTTGCCCGATGTACAGGTAGTTGATATGAACGACGAGCTTTCAAGAGGAAACACCACAGGTTTTTCCGATTACCTTTTAGAAAGCTTAGAGCAAACTTTAGAAGAAGGAAAGCAGGCAATTTTACTATTAAATCGCAGAGGCTACAATACCTTTGCAACCTGTAAATCCTGCAAAGAGGCAGTAACCTGCCCGAATTGCTCTATTTCAATGACCTATCACAGTACCAACAATCGCCTTATGTGCCACTATTGCGGCCATTCGGTGTACTTTACCGATAAATGTCCTACATGCTCATCAAGCGGACTACGTCTATCGGGAACAGGCACTCAGAAAGCAGAGCAGGTGCTGGCAGATTTTTTGCCCAACGCCAGAATTCTTCGCCTTGATGCCGATGCTGTTATGGCAAAGAATTCTCATGAAAAACTGCTTACAGCATTTGGTAAAGGCGAATACGATATTTTAATCGGCACTCAGATGGTTGCAAAGGGACTTGATTTTCCCAATGTAACCTTAGTGGGAGTTTTAAATGCCGACCAAATGCTTTACAGCGACGACTACCGCAGTTTTGAGCGTGCTTTTTCAATGCTTACTCAGGTTGTAGGCAGAAGCGGCAGGGGAAAGGAAAAAGGCGTTGCCATTGTGCAGACCTTTACCCCAGAAAACCCTGTTATTGATTTAGCCGCAAAGCAGGACTACGACGCCTTTTATAAAGACGAAATCGCCCTTAGAAAGGCTATGATTTATCCGCCTTTCGTCGATTTGCTTCTATTAGGCTTTGTAGGTGAGGACAAAAATAAGACCATGACCTGTGCCAAGGCTTTTTTTGCAAGGCTTAAAGCAAAGCTAGATGAAAGCCTGCCCGACTTTCCCATAAGAGTCTTAGGCCCGTCACCTGCATTAGTTTCCAAGGTAAGCAATAAATACAGGTATAAAATTATTATCAAATGCCGCAGTACATCTGCTTTTCGTGCTGTTATCAGTGAACTTCTTTCGGATTTCGGCAAAGACAAGGATTTTAAAGATGTTACTGTGTATGCAGATTCAGACCCACTTAGATTTTGATTTGGAGATATTAAAATGGCAATCAGAAATATTGTAAAAGAAGGCGACGACGTTCTTGCAAAAAAAGCAAGACCCGTCACAGAATTTAACGAAAGACTTCACACCCTTTTAGACGATATGGCTGACACAATGTATGAGTCAGGCGGTGTCGGCCTTGCAGGCAATCAGGTAGGCACTTTACGCCGCGTTGTTGTAATTGATATCGGCGAAGGCCTTATTGAACTTGTAAACCCTGAGATTATCAAGGCAGAGGGCGAGCAGGAATCAGTTGAAGGCTGTCTCTCTTGCCCCGGCGAATACGGTATCACCCGCCGTCCCAAATATGTTGTTGTTAAAGCTCAGGACCGTTTCGGCGAAGAGTTTACCATTGAGGGTGAAGACCTTCTGGCAAAGGCTTTCTGCCACGAAATTGACCACCTTGAGGGCATTATCTATAAGCAAGTAGCATTAAGAATGATTGACCCTTCTGAGATTGAAACTGACGAGGACTGATTATGAATATAGTTTTTATGGGCACGCCTGATTTTGCCGTTAAAAGTCTTCAGCAAATCATTGCAGACGGCCATAACGTGCAGGCAGTTTATACCAAAGCTGATGCTCCCAAGGGTAGAAAAATGATTCTTACCCCAAGTGATGTCAAGGTCTGTGCTTTAGAGAATAACTTAACAGTTTACACGCCTTCTACCTTTAAAGATGAAGCCGAGGTTGAGCGTCTCAAGGCTCTTAATCCCGACCTTATAGTGGTAGTAGCTTACGGCAAGCTTCTTCCCAAAAGTGTTCTTGATATTCCTAAATACGGCTGTGTAAACGTTCACGGTTCAATCCTTCCTAAATGGCGTGGTGCCGCACCTATTCAGTGGACTATTCTTTCAGGTGACGAATACGGCGGTGTTACCACAATGTATATGAACGAAGGTCTTGACACCGGCGACATTATCTTTACAGACGAAGTAAAGGTCGGTGAAAACGAGACCTCAGGCCAGCTTTTCGACAGACTTTGCATAAACGGTGCAAACCTTCTTTCAAAAACAATAAAGGCTATAGAAGAGGGCACAGCTCCAAGAATTTCTCAGAATGATAGTGACGCTACTTACGCTTCAATGCTCAGCAAAGAAATAAGCGAAATTGATTTTAGCAAATCGGCAAAAGATGTGCATAATAAAGTCAGAGGTCTTTCACCTTGGCCAAGTGCACAAACAAAGCTTTTCGGTAAAAGAATTAAAATTTTAGAAACACGCCTTTCTGATAAAAAAGGTGAAGCTGGTAAGGTTATTTCAGTAAATCCCTTGACAGTTGCCTGCTGTGAAGGCTCTGTCGAAATTTTAACTCTTCAGCCTGAGGGCAAGCGTGCGATGTCTGCAAGCGACTACTTAAAGGGTCATAATATAGAGCTTGGCACACTTTTTGGCGAATAAAATTATTCTGGAGGATATATGGGATTTTTTTACGGATATTTTGAGTATCTTTTATGGATGCTCCCTGCAATTATTATTTCTTTAATAGCACAGTCAAAGGTAAGCTCGGCTTACTCAAAGTATTCAAAGGTTATTAACAGAATGGGAATAACTGGTGCCGAAGCCGCACGAAAAGTGCTTTCTGCAGGGGGAGTGACAAATGTTCAGATTGCTTCTGTAGGCGGAAAGCTTACAGATCACTTTGACCCAAGAAGTAACACCATAAGGCTTTCAGACGGCGTTTACGGTCAAACTACCGTTGCGGCAATTGCTATTGCTGCTCACGAAGCAGGTCACGCTCTCCAGCACGCTGAAGGGTACCTGCCCAATAAAATCCGCAGTGTCTTAGTGCCTATTTCAAATATAGGCTCAAGAATCGGTTGGATTTTAATTTTAATCGGCTTTGCTTTTTCGGGAGTCAGCTATTATTACTACTCAACCCCAACAACCTACGATTCACCTATTGGTGACGCTTTAATTACAATCGGTATTATTCTTTACAGTACGTCACTTTTATTTACACTTATTACCTTACCCGTTGAATTCAACGCTTCAAAGCGAGCCTTAAAGATTATCGAAAGCACAGGTATGGTACAGGGTGAAGAGCTTGTTGGTGCCAAAAAAACCCTTACTGCCGCCGCTATGACTTATGTAGCCGCCGCATTAACTGCACTTTTACAGCTTTTAAGAATTATATTAATTGCAAAACGAAGAAGATAAAGGTCGATTTTATGAAAAATCCGAGAGAGGCAGCCTTTGAGGTGCTTTACAGAGTAGAAAGTGATGCTTCCTACTCTAACCTTACTCTTGATAAGGTTCAAAAAGAGAATAACTTACAGGGCAGAGACGCCTCTTTTTGCACAGCTTTGGTTTACGGTGTTCTTGAGCGTCAGCTCACCCTCGACTATATTATAAGGCAGTATTCCTCGGTAAGGCTTAAAAAGATTGAAACAAAAGCCCTTATAATCCTTAGAATGGGTGTTTTTCAGCTCCTTTATATGGATTCTGTCCACTCTGGTGCCGCAGTAAACGAAAGCGTAAACTTGGCAAAAAAGCTGAAGCTTCAAAAAGCTTCCGGCTTTATTAACGGACTTTTACGCTCCTTTGTCAGAGCGGAGCTTTCTTATAAAATGCCCGAAAAAAGCGACAAAGTAAAATACCTGTCAGTTAAATATTCCTGCCCCGAAGATATAGTAAAGCTTTGGCTTTCTTCATATCCCGAAAATTTGGTTGAGAATATGCTGAGCTCCTTTATGGGCAGACCTGAGCTGTCACTACGAGTAAACACCTTAAAAACAGACAGAGAAAGCCTTAAAAATGAGCTTAACGCTTTGGGTGTAAAGGTAGAAAATACCGCACTTAGCGAAAATGCTCTTTTGGTTTCTTCAACAGGTTCTCTTGAAAGTTTAAAGCCTTTCAAAGAAGGTGATTTTTACGTACAGGATATTTCTTCCGTAATCTGTAGCGAGCTTGTTGCTCCGAAAGAAAGCGAGAAGGTTGCAGATGTTTGTGCCGCGCCGGGGTCAAAGAGCTTTTCAATGGCACTTTTAGCTAATGACAAGGCGAAAATAAGCTCCTTTGACCTTTATCCTCATAAGGTAGAGCTTATTAAAAACTCTGCAAAACGTTTAAAAATCACAAGCATTAACGCCTCTGTTCGAGATGCCCTCACTGAGGATAATTCTCTTATCGGTCAGTTTGATGTTGTACTTTGCGATGCACCCTGTAGCGGCCTGGGGGTTATAGGCAGAAAACCCGAAATCCGAAATCGTGCCATTGATGACATCAATTCACTGCCTGAGCTTCAGTACAGTATCCTTAAAAACACCGCAAAACTCTTAAAAACAGGCGGCAGGCTTTTTTATTCAACCTGTACCTTAAATCCTAAAGAAAACAACGAGATTGCAGATAAATTTTTATCAGAGCATAAGGATTTTGAAGCCATTGCCTTAAATATTCCCGAAAACATTAAAAGAGGAACAGATGAGCCCGTAAACCAGCTTACCTTGTTCCCTCATATAAACGGTACTGACGGATTTTTCATTTCCGCCTTTAAAAAGGTGAGGTGAGCTTATGACGGACATAAAATCAATGCTCCCTGATGAAATCATAAAATTTGTCACAGATGAGCTTAATTTACCTAAATTCAGAGCAACACAGATTACAGACTGGCTTTCAAAAGGCGTAACTTCCTTTGACGAAATGAAAAATCTACCCAAAACTGTTATCGAAAGCCTTAAGTCAATATGTTACATTTCTGTTGCAAATATTGAAAAAAAGCTTAAGTCAAGTTATGATGAAACAGTAAAATATCTGTTTTCCTTTTCCGACAAAGAATGTGTTGAAGCAGTAGTTATGAAGTACAAGCACGGCTACTCAATGTGTATTTCCACACAGGTAGGTTGCAAAATGGGTTGTACCTTCTGTGCAACGGGTATGTCGGGCTTTACCCGAAACCTGTTGCCCTCTGAAATGCTTTCTCAGATTGAGGCGGCTCAAAGGGATTTAAACATCCGCATTTCCAATATTGTTTTAATGGGAATGGGTGAGCCTTTGGATAACTACGCCAATGTGGTTAAGTTTATCCGTCTTGTGTCAAACGAAAACGGACTTAATATCGGAACCCGCCACATTACCCTTTCAACCTGCGGTTTAGTACCAAAGATTTACGATTTGGCTGACGAGGGCTTTGGCATTACTCTTTCTCTATCTCTTCATGCACCAACTGATGAAATTCGAAGTAAAACAATGCCGGTCAATAGAAAATTTCCTATTGATGAGGCTATAAAAGCATGCAAATATTATGCCGATAAAACAGGCAGGCGTATTACATACGAGTATGCAATGATTAATGGTGTTAACGACACACCTTTTTGTGCCCACTCATTGGGAAATCTTATAAAGGGTACTCTTTGTCACGTTAATCTTATTCCTGTTAATCCTGTTAAAGGTACAGGCTATAACCCTTCTGAAGATAAAAGGATTGTGGCTTTTAGAAATATTCTTTCAAAATACAACGTAAATTCTACTGTAAGACGTACCTTAGGTGCTGACATAAACGCTTCCTGCGGTCAGCTTAGAGGTAAAAATAAATCTTAAAAAGGAGGTATACAACTTGGAGGTTTTCAGCAAAAGTGACATTGGTTTAGTAAGAAGCCAGAATCAGGACGACTGCCGTTTCTCAGTTGTATCCCCAAGCACAGCGTGGGCTGTAGTTTGTGACGGAATGGGAGGCGCCAACGGCGGCAACGTGGCATCAGCTTCGGCGGTTGAGCTTATTTCCGAGCAGATTGAGCAGCTTTACGACGAAACCTTAACAAAAGACCAGCTTGCTACTCTGCTTACTGATATTGTCCGCAGGGCAAATTCCCATTTATTTGACATTTCCATAGCAGAGCCACAGCTTGAGGGTATGGGAACTACCTGTGAGCTTGTTTTTGTAAAAGACAGAACGGTTCATGTTGTTCATGTGGGAGATAGCCGAACATATTCAATCCGCGGCGGAAAAATCAAACAGCTTACCGAAGACCACTCTGTAGTTCAGGAAATGGTCAAACGTGGCGAGCTTACTCCCGAACAGGCACAGAACCACCCCAATAAAAACATAATAACCCGTGCACTTGGTATACGTCCCGACGTAACCCTTGATTATATCGAGGCAAACTTCACATACGGCGACGTTATTTTAAGCTGCAGCGACGGTCTTACCAACTGTGTAACAAACGGCGACATTGTAAAAACGGTTCACGAAAACCGTGGCGAATCCTTAGTTAATACTCTTGTAGAAAAAGCCAAAGAAGGCGGCGGTCAGGATAATATAACCGTCACCGTTATTTATTGAGAGGAGTAGCTTATATGGATAAATATGTAGGCAAAAAGCTTGACGGCCGCTACGACATACGCGAGCTTATCGGTATCGGCGGTATGGCAAATGTTTATCGTTGCTACGATACAATAGACGACCGTGAGGTTGCTATAAAAATTCTTAAAGACGAATACCTCAATAACCTTGAGTTTATCAGACGTTTCAAAAATGAATCCAAGGCAATTGCTGTTTTGTCGCACCCAAATATTGTTAAGGTTTTTGACGTTTCTTTTGGCGATATGATTCAGTATATCGTTATGGAATACATTGACGGCATTACTCTTAAGGAGTATATCCAGCAACAAGGCGTACTTACATGGAAGGAAACTGTTCACCTTATAAGTCAGGTGCTTCAGGCTCTTTCTCACGCTCACTCAAAGGGCGTTGTTCATAGAGACATAAAGCCTCAGAATATGATGCTCCTTTCTGACGGAACAATTAAGGTAACTGACTTTGGTATTGCACGTTTTTCTAACAATACCAGAACAATGACCGAGCAGGCAATCGGCTCTGTGCACTATATTGCTCCCGAGCAGGCAAAAGGCGACATCACAGACGGCAGAACTGACATCTATTCACTTGGCGTTATGATGTACGAAATGCTTACCGGCAAGCTTCCTTACGACGGCGACAACGCGGTTTCAGTTGCTTTGATGCATCTTCAGCTTACTCCCGATTCACCCTGTGAGCTTAACTCAGATATTCCTGAGGGCTTAGAGGAAATTACCTTAAAGGCTATGCAAAAACAACCTTCAGACCGTTATCAGTCGGCACAGGATATGCTCTCGGATATAGAGCGTTTCCGCCTTAATCCTTCGGTTAGATTTGAGTATAAATATTTCTTTGACAAGCAGCCGACAAAATATGTCGATGCCATAAATAAGGTGAGAAGCAACCGAACTGAAGCAGAAGAAAGCTCAAAGGATGACGATAATGTCCGCCACAGCTCTGCTTTTGCGGTGATTTTAGGTGTAGTTATTGCGGCGTTTCTGGCGTTTACCGTTTGCTTTATTATCGGTCTTACAAGGCAAACGTCTACCGAAGAGCTTTTAGAAGTTGAAATTCCTAATTTTATCGGTATGAACGTTAACGAAGTTATGAATAACTCAGATTATAAGTTCAAGTTCGAATACGAGTATATTTATAATAAAGATAAAGAAATTAACGAAATTGTAGACCAGACTCCGTTGCCCAGCTCAAAAAAGAAGGTTAAGGAGAATGCAACCATAACTCTTTCTGTAAACAGCAAGCAAGGCGAGGGCGAAATTCCTTACGTTTACGGCGACGACCAGAATACCGCCATTTCAAAGCTTAAGGATGCAAACTTTATTTACTATGAAATCCGTACGGTAATTGACGACTCAATGACTCCCGGTATAGTAAAAAACACTTATCCCGCTATGAATTCTACTACAGATTTCACCGATACAGTTTATCTGTATGTTGTTGGCGAAACCGCAGACACCCGTAAAAGCGTGCCTTATGTAATCGGCTTTAGCAAAGAAGAGGCAGAATCTATGATTACCGATGCAGGCTTCGAGGTTGAGTTTAAAACAGTTAAAAGCGAAAAGCCTAAGGATACTGTAATTATGCAAACTCCCGTCAGCGGTAAGCTCAATGCTAAATCCGTAATCAAGGTGTCTATAAGCGACGGTGAGCCTCAAACAAGCGTCCAGCTTACGATTGAGCTTCCAAAAACCCTTGCGGATAACACCAAGATGGTTGTGCGTTGCGAAGATGATGCAAGTGAGCCCATCTACCTTAACTCCAACACACCAAAAAAGATTAGCGTTTCAGTTACGGGAACCGGAATAAAGAACGTTGAGATAACGCTTAACGATAACCTTTATGCAGTTTATTCTGTTAATTTCACAAAGAAAACCTCTGAGCTTATTGAGTATTACTGGGTAGAAGAAACTACCACTGCTCCCGCTTTAGTAGAAACTCAGGCAACCACAGAAATTCAGACTGAGGCTACTGAGTGATGAGTGATGTAATAAAAAACAAGCTAAGTGGTATATTAATCCGTGTTACCGGCGGTTTTTACTACGTGGACTGCCAGGGTGAGGTTTTAGAGTGCAAGGCAAGAGGAGTTTTCCGCAAACAGGGGAACGCTCCGGTTGTAGGCGACAGGGTAGAGGTAGAGCTCAAAAAAGACGGCTACCATAGCCTTTCTTCTGTTCTTCCTCGAAAAAACCACCTTACACGCCCACCCTTAGCAAATTTAGACAGGCTTTTTATTGTTGTTTCAGCTACAAAGCCTGAGCCAAATACCCTTGTTATTGATAAACTGACTGCGGCAGCTTCAGCTATTGATGTTGAGCCTGTAATTGTCTTTTCAAAAACCGACATATCTTCTGTTGACGACCTCATAAAAGTTTACAGAAAAGCAGGCTTTACCACAATCGTCTATTCCGACGTCACTAAAGAGGGAGTAGACGAGGTAAAGAGGCTTCTAAAGGGTAAGCTTTCTGCATTTATCGGCAATTCGGGCGTAGGTAAATCTACCCTTTTAAATAATATACTTCCCGATTTAGGTCTTAAAACTGCCGATATAAGCGATAAATTGGGCAGAGGCAGACACACAACCCGTACCGTTGAGCTTTTTAAGCTTGAGTCAGGCTTTATTGCCGACACACCGGGTTTTTCAACTGTTGACCTTATACGATATAGCCTCAGTAATAAAGAAGAGCTTATGTATGCCTTCCCCGAATTTGAAGATTATATCGGAAACTGCAGGTTTACCTCCTGCTCACATACCGTTGAAAAGGACTGCGCAGTGTTAAATGCAGTCAAAAACGGCGAAATTTCGCCTTCAAGGCACTTAAGCTACAGGCAGATGTACGATGAGCTCAAAGACGTCAAGTCCTGGGAGCTTAAAAAGGAGAGTTGATTATGCTTTACTCTATTGCTGATTTTTATGTTGAATATGAGCCTAAATACCCAAGGCTTACTAAGCGTTCTGAAAAATATTTGGCTCACGACCAGTCTATTACTCCCGAAATATCAATATCTGTTACCGAAGAGGAAATCGACGAGCACGTCTTAAACTATGAAGTCAGCCGAGATTTAGCTGAGTATGTGCTTATGAGCATTAAATTCTATACAGAAATTTTAGGCAAAGATGCTTTCTTTCTGCATTCCTCTGCAGTTTCAGTAGACGGCTACGGCTTTGCATTTACAGGTCCCTGCGGTGCAGGCAAATCTACTCACTCTGCACTTTGGCGTAAATATTTCGGCAGCCGTGCAATTGCAATAAACGACGACAAGCCTGTTATCAGAATTATAAACGATACAGCTTTTGTCTGCGGCACACCATTTTCAGGAAAGCACGATATAAACTCCAACACCATGGTGCCTCTGTGCGGAATTGCCGTTTTGAATCAGGCAAAAGAAAACTCCATTGTACGCCTAAAGCCTATTGAGGCAACCGCTATACTTATGGAGCAGACCTTAAGATGCACAGAAGCCGACAAAATGATGGCTCTTTTAGAAGCCTTGGACGAAACTTTGCAAAGAGTGCCTGTCTATAGGCTTTCCTGCAATATCAGCTTTGAAGCAGTGGAGCTTTGCTTTAATACCCTTAGGGGAAATACATAATTTTAAGCGGTCTTTTACAGGCCGCTTTTTTCTGCATAAAAGATACAAAAGAGCCTGAGCGGTTTTGGTATATTTGTAAATAGTAAAGTTTGTTTATATGTTGTATAATTAATTTGAATATACACGGAGGTGTTTAATTATGATTTTCAAGAAAACTTTGGCAATTGTTCTTGTGCTTTTAAGTGTTTTAGGCACGTTTACCGCCTTTGCACAAAATCAGGGCTTTAATGAGGGCGATGTTATCTATGTCGATTATACCCAAATGCCCGACTTCCACACTGGCTCCGCCGTTGTGGGCTGGGGCACGGTTGAGTCATATCTTTATGTAAACTTTACCTCTAACACCCGATATGACTCAGGCGAGAAAGAAACTGTAATCATCGGCGAAGACACTGAGCGTTTTAACCCCAAAGAGGTTACAGAAAAAATTGAAGATTGTCTCTATAAATATACTGTTACTGCTGAAGATGCAGGCAAGACCACCCTAAGATTCTGGCGAGGCAGTGCTGAAAACCTCTGGAATCATTCCGTAGAGCTTACTTACGCTGACTTTTTAGAAGGCAACAACACAGTTGTCATTACAGACTATAACCACGAGCAAGATGGCAGCGGTTATATCAGAAATACTGAATTCTATCCTTATGAAATCGAAGCAGTGCTTACCGTTACTCCCGAAAACGGAGAAAAAGGTCAGGAGCACACTGCAACCCTTTCATATAAAGAAGCAATTGATGCTGACGTAACCTATAGCTACGATATAGTTATCGACAGCAGAAAAGGTGAATCTTCATCTACCTGCACCTTCGTGCCTGAGCTTAACTTTACCACTGTTGAAGGTACTGTAACTGCAATCTTTGCAGACGGCACAATTGCCGCAAAAGATACTGTAAGCCTTACCTTAAGGTTCGCTGATTTTCCCTTTATAGGCGCTGAAGCAGACGGTATTTATGCTCACGCTGTATTGGATAACACTGAGGATAAAGAAGCTTGGATAAAATCCAAAGCTTTAAGCGGTGTTAACTATTTCTTCCTGCCTTCTTCTGCCTCTAAGGAAGAAGTGGAAGTATTAAACACTTATAATTACGCTATTACGCTAAACGGTACTGAAATCCCCTCAGGTGAGGTTAAGAAGGTTGCTTATAAGTCAGGCGAGGTTTACGAAACCCAGGGAGCTGACACATTTAAGGTAACCTTTATGAACTCTGACTGTGAAGCTTCCCTTTTCGTAAATAACGATTATTCAGAAACCGAAAACCTTTGGGACTATCTTTGTGCAGATAAAAGCAACTCAACCTCGGCAAAAGCCGCAGTTGTAAATGCCGACGGTACACTTATAGACACCGACCTTAAAAAGATTAAGGGCAGAGGCAACACAACATGGAATGCTGACAAAAAGCCTTTTAACCTTAATTTTGAAGATACAGTTGAAGTTGGCACAATGCAAAAAACCAAGCAGTTCAGCCTTCTTGCAAACTTCCAAGATGCCGCAATGTGCCGTAACCGCATTCTTTACGACTTAGGCGACGCCGTAGGTATGCGCTATTCCTCTGACTCTCGCTTTGTAGACTTCTATGTAGACGGCGAATATAAGGGTCAGTATCAGATGTGCCAGAAAATCGAGCCCGGCAAAAAGAACCTTGTTTTTGATGTTGACGAGGACGATTATATCGATGATAACGGCAACCTTAAAGACGAATTTTCAATGCTTCTTGAAGTTCCTTACGGCGAAGATTTCTACACAACTACTAACTCCGGTATTGATGTTGTAATCAAAAGCCCCAACGTTGAGGACAACGATAATCTCTATGAAAACGAAGTTAAGAAATATGCAAGAGATAAGTTCGACGAAATGTACCTTGCTCTGAAAAATAACTCCCCGAACTTATCCGAGCTTATCGATATCGAGTCCTTCGCAAAGGCTTATCTTGTTCAGGAGCTTGGCAAAAACTGGGATACCCATAGCTGGTACCTTACTTATGTGCCCGACGAAAACGGCAACTATAAATTCTATGCCGCTCCCGTGTGGGATTTTGATAATTCAATCGGCAATGCAAACGGCGTTGAGTCCGACCTCAAGTCCTTTGGCGTAAAGGATTACACAGAATACACAGGCTGGTGGTGTATGTATAAGAAAGGCTCTAACAATTTAAGCTACCTTTCTTCAAAGAATACTCAGATTATGGACACCGCAAAGAAAGCTTGGTTTGAAGATTTCCTGCCTGCTCTTGAAATTTTCAGCTCACAGGGAAACACCGACACCGAAATCCTTTCAGCCGATGTATATTATAGCTTGCTTGCTTCTTCTGCTGAAATGAACTATATGATTTGGGAAATAGAAGCTGACAACGGCTGGATTTCTGACCATTCTTCACTTAAAAAGGCTGATTTTAACCTTGAAACCCTTACTTATAATGAGGACAAAATTGCCACCGAGTATGACCAGTTTACCTTTAAAGGCCAGTTCGATTTTATGACAGATTGGCTCCTTTCCAGAAGTGCCTGGATAAGTGAACAGTGGAAGAGTTATCTTGTTGAAAATCCTGCAAACGGCTTAATCGGTGATGCTGACCTTGACGGCAAAATCACTATTAAGGACGCTACTGCAATTCAGAAAGTAGCCGCTAAAATCGAAACACTTACCTTCAGCACAACCTTTGCAGATGTTAATGCCGACTCAAAAATCAACGTTAAAGATGCAACTCTTGTTCAAAAGCATTGTGCACGTATGGACACAGGTCTTAATATCGGCAAACCTTATGTAGATTAATATGAAAAAATTATTATCACTTTTGTTTTCTGTTCTATTATTAATTTCGCCCTTATCGGGCTGTAAAGCTAAAGCTCCTCTTCAAAAAGAGGAGCTTTATGCCCTTGATACACTCATTACACTTTCGGTTTATTCTCACAACTCTGAAGCTTTAAAATTAGCAAAAGCTGAAATTAAACGCCTCGAAAAGCTTTTGTCTGTAACCGACAAAGACAGTGACGTTTATAAAATCAATCTGAACTGCGGCACCTTTGTTTCTGTAAGTGATGAATGCTTTACCCTTATAAAAACTGCCAAAGAGGTTTCAAAGGCGGCTTCAGGCTATTTTGACATTACTGTTTATCCTGCTCTTAAGCTTTGGGGGTTTACCACTTCTGAATACCAAGTGCCTGATGAAAATGAGCTTCTTGCAGTAAAAGAAAAAATAGGGTATTATAATATAGAACTTAACGAAAGCAATAAAACCGTTAAAATTCCTCAAGGCTCAAGTATTGATTTAGGTGCCATTGCAAAAGGATATATTGCAGACAAAACCGCTGAAATGCTCATAAATAACGGCGTAACCTCGGCACTTTTAAATTTCGGCGGCAACATAAAGCTTATCGGTTCAAAACCTGAGGGCGAGGACTTTAAAATCGGTATAAAGGCTCCTTTTACCGATAGCTATTTCGCCACTTTAAATGTAAGGGATTTAACTGTTTCTACTTCAGGTGACTACGAAAGATATTTCGAAAAAGAGGGAGTAAGGTATCACCATATTTTAAACCCCTTTACAGCCTCACCTGCAGAAAGTGACATTAAATCCGCTACTGTAATAGGTAAAAAAGGCGAGCTTTGCGACGCTTTGTCAACTGCCGCTTTTGTTCTTAAAAGCGAAAATATTACTGAGCTTACAGAAAGCTACCCCGATTACAGCTTTGTTTTGCTGACTGACGAAAGGGTTTATGTTTCTGAAAATATTGCTGATGACTTGACCCTTGCAGATGACTTCAGAAGCTTTGAAATCACCATAATTTAAAGGATGTTTTTATGAATAGAAAAAAAGTATTAGTGGCAGTAAGCGGCGGCGTTGACAGCGGTGCAGCAGTGTATCTTTTAAAAAATGCCGGCTATGATGTTACTGCCATTATGCTGAGACTCTACGATAAAACCGATGAAAACGGTGAAATCGTCACAACCGAATATGACTCTGCCAAAGATTTATGTTCTGCTTTAGGCGTAGAGTTTGTTTATGCTGACTATAGAAACGAATTCAGGCGTGACGTTATTGAGGGCTTTGTGCATAGCTACATTGAGGGTAAAACCCCAAACCCTTGTGTTGAGTGTAACCGAAGCGTTAAATTCAGATACGTGTTCGATTATGCCGAAAAAAACGCCTTTGACTATGTGGCAACGGGTCACTATGCAAGAGTTGAACGTGACGCTGAAAACTTAGGGTGCAGGCTTTTAAAAGCACGGGATTTAAAAAAAGACCAAAGCTATGTGCTTTATAATCTTACTTCAAGTGAGCTTCAGAAGCTTTTGCTACCCTTAGGGGAATATTCTAAAGACGAGGTTAGAGCCTTCGCCAAAGAAGCAGGACTTAAAAACTTTGACAAGGCTGACAGTCAGGATATCTGTTTTATTTCAGGAGATTATTATGATTTTATCACCTCATATTGCAAAAAAGATTTTCCCGATGGTAATTTCATTGATAAATACGGCAATATTTTAGGCAAGCACAAGGGCATAATCCGCTACACTATAGGTCAGCGAAAAGGCTTGGGGCTTTCTTTTGACTCACCCCGTTATGTGGTCTCTAAAAATGTTTCTGACAATACCGTCACCTTAGGCAAAGAAGAGGAGCTTTTTTACGACACTGTTTACGCCGAAAATGTAAATATTATTAATGGTGTTGATGCCAAAAGTATAAGAGCCGAGGCAATGATAAGATACAATCAAAAGCCTCAGCCTGCTACTGTATATTTTCTTGAAGATAAAACCGTAAAGGCGGTTTTTGATATCCCTCAGCGTGCCCCAAGTATCGGTCAGTCTTTGGTTATATATCAGGGCGAAACTTTAATTGGCGGCGGAATAATAAAATAGTAAACTGCTCTCTTTTGAGAGCAGTTTTTATTTGTCTGCTTCTACTTTTGCAGGTTCAGAAAACTGCTTTTCGGGCTCTTTTTTAAATAACCCAAGCAATACTGTACCTAAAGCAGTACCTGTAATAACTGAAATTATAAAAAGTACAGGTCTTCCTACCAAAGGAATAATCAAAAGTCCTCCGTATGGCGCAATAAGTGTACACCCAAAGCCTGCCGAAAGACCTCCGCTTATAGCTGCTCCTATAACACAGGCAGGGATAACTCTCGTAGGGTTCTTCGCCGCAATGGGAATTGCCCCCTCGGTTATACTGCATAAGCCAAAAATAATATTTGCCCTTGCGAGTTTTGTTTCCTTATTTGTAAACTTCATTCTGAAAATCAATGAACTAAGCGCTATTGATAAAGGTATAGTCATAGATGCTCCCACAACTGACGCCATTGCCGTATATTCGCCTGATGCAATTGAAGCTGTTGCAAAGATAAACGCCGCCTTAGAAAACGCTCCCCCCACATCAAGTGCTGTAAGCGCCCCTAAAATTGCGCCAAAGGTAATGGGATTAGCCTCGCTTATTACCATTAAAAGTGCAGAAACTCCTGTGTTTAATAAACCTACCAAGGGGTTAACGCTCAACATAACAACGCCTGTGATGAGTACAGAAAAAACAGGCAAAGCTAAAACTTTTAAAGAATTCTTTATGTTATTACTTAATAATCTCTGAAAAAGTCCTGCAATAATTCCAGCAAAAATTGCTCCGATAAACCCCGATACTGCCGTAGTGTCTCCAAACGGAAGCATCAAGGTTGCACCGTTTTGCGCAAGAAAGCCTCCCACAAGTCCTGCGGTATAAGCGTTTTTGTCAGAAAGCTCAACGGCAATTGATGCCGACATTACAGGCAACATCAAACTGAATGTTAAGGTGCCCAAGGATTTAAGCACAACTGCCACAGGATTTTCACTTCCTAAGCCGTAAATAGCCTCTCCGCCGAAAATCAGGTCGATTATATAAGAGAGTGATACAAGCACACCCCCTGCAATAGCAAAGGGCATTATCTGATATACACTTTTAATCACCGCCGAAGCTGTTTTTTTCATAATACTCCGCCTTTCTTAGGTTAGTGTCCCCCTAAAGGCGTAAACTATTATGGCTTATTGACTTATTTTTTTCTATATATTAAAATAAATCAGAGGTGATATTATGAGCAAAATTACAGTTTGCGGACTGGTTAATCTTGAAACAACCGTTCCTGTGGGAAGATTCCCCATTGAATACAGTCCTGTTGACTATAAGTTTTTCTCTGTTAATACACAGCCCTCCGGCGTGGGGCTTAATCTTGCTTTGGCTCTCACTAAATTAGGAAGTAAAGTCGATTTGCTTTCTCTATGCGGTGATGATATCGCCGGTAAAGTGATTAAAGATTATCTTAAAGCTTCGAATATTTCCTCTGAATATGTGCAAAGCTTATCTAAATCAACACCTCAGTCTGTAGTCCTTTACGATAACGAGGGCAAGCGAAAGGTTTACTGCGACCTTACCGATATGCAGGAAAACGCTTATCCCTCTGAATTTTTTGAAAACGCTTCAAAAGGTTCTGATATTTGTGTTCTTTGTAACATTAATTTTGCCCGACATCTTATTCCTCTTGCAAAAGAAAGGGGAAAGCTTATTGCCACAGATGTTCATTGTCTTTCAGATATTTATGACGAGTATAACGGTGATTTTATCTCGGCAGCCGATATTCTTTTTTTAAGTAATGAAAATTTTGTGAGCAGAGAAGAGGAATTTGTAAATAGCCTCAAAACTGTCACAAACGCCAAGATAATAGTGGTTGGTATGGGCAGTAGAGGTGCCCTTCTATATTTAAGAGAAAAAGATAAATATTCAGTTTTTCCTGCAGTTTATACCCGCCCTGTTGTAAATACAGTTGGAGCAGGCGACAGCCTCTTTGCATCATTCCTTCACTTTTACAGTAAAACCGAAGACGCTGAATACTCATTAAAGCTTGCAACAATTTTCGCTTCTTATAAAATCGGAGAAACCTCTGCCTCAAAAGGCTTTTTAAGCGAAAAGGAGCTTTTAAATTTATATAAGGACTGTTAATATGGACAGATTTTTGCGAACTGCCGCTATTTTAGGCGAGCAGGCAATGAAAAAACTTAAAAATTCGCGCGTTGCCGTTTTTGGTATTGGGGGCGTAGGCGGCTATGTACTTGAAGCCTTGGTGCGAAGCGGAGTTGGAAGTGTTGATATTATTGACGGCGACACTGTTAATATCACTAACCTTAACCGCCAGATTATTGCAACTGACGAAACCATCGGACTTAACAAAACTAAAGCTGCAGAGGAGCGTTGCCAGTCAATAAATCCTCAGCTGAATATAAGTACCTTTGATTTATATTTTAGCGATGATACCGCACAACTGTTTAACTTTGCAGATTACGATTATGTTGCCGATGCAATTGACGACGTAAATGCCAAGGTGCTTATTGCAAAAATGTGCAAAGAAGCCAAAACCCCGCTTATTAGCAGTATGGGCTTTGGCAATAAGCTTGAACCTACTAAAATTGAAGTTTCCGATATATACAAAACCTCAGTTTGCCCCTTGGCACGAGTAATGCGACGCCGCCTTAAGGAAATAGGCGTTAAAAAGCTTAAGGTGGTTTATTCAAAGGAAGAGCCTAAGGTTGGACTTAATCAAGACGGCACACGTGTCCTTGCAAGCACTGCCTTTGTGCCAAGTGCCGCAGGACTTGTAATTGCCTCAGAAATAATTAAAGACTTAACAAAAAACAGCACCGACTATTAATCGATGCTGTTTTTTATATAAATATAAATATTAGTCCTGCAATAATGCCTATAAGGGAGCCTGCCACGGTGTCGCTTATGAAATGTACACCTGAAAAAATTCTTGTCAGTGCAATAAGAATTGCCACCGGTAAAAGCATAAAGCCAAGTATTGTGCTTACAGTGAAACCGCTCATAGCAATAACAAAACCGCAGGCACAGTGATTAGAGGGGAAAGACTTTCCAGACTTTCTCTTTAAAATCAAAGAGCTGACACCGTATTTTTCATAAGGACGAGGTTTGTTAATAAGCTTTCGCATAACTATTACGCCCAAAAGCGTTACCGCAGGCACCACAATCGAAAGTATAAAACTGTGGTCAATCTTATCAAAGGCGTTAAGAAGAACAATAAAAGGATAAGCCACCATCATTATAACCGGCAAAAATGTGTACAAAATCCTGATGAGCATTGTCAAGATTTTACGCTTTCTTATGTATTCCATTAAATTTATGTAGGTTTCTTTTTTCATAAAAATAGCTCCTTTGAAACTATTTTAGCACCAAAGGAGCTTATTTACAACCGTTTATACTATTTTTACATCGTACTTTTCAAACCAGGCATCAAGCTGAATGATATACGCCAGTATCTGAGGCGAGCGCATAAGCTGACCGTACCACGGGTCAGAAATACTTTCGGGGTTTTCAATAATATTCATAACGCCCTCTTTGGATAAAAGCTCGGTAAGGGCTGTTTTTTTGTTTAAGATACCTCTGACTTTAGCACTGACTGTTTCAAAATAAAAGGGATTATGGGTTTTGGGATAAGGACTTTTCTTTCTGTAAACGATGTCTTTAGGCAAATCGTTTTCAAATGCCTTTCTGACAATTCCCTTTTCTCTGCCGTTTAAGGCTTTTAGGTGCCACGGCATATTGTAAGCGTACTCAACAATCCTGTAATCACAAAAAGGAACTCTCACTTCAAGACCCGTATACATACTCATTCTGTCTTTGCGGTCAAGTAAGCATTGCATAAACCAGTAAAAATTAAGCATAAACATTTCCCGCATTCTGCCTTCAAGCTTTGAGTCGGTTGGTAGCTTATCGGTACGCTTTATTGTGTCAATGTATCTGCTTCTGACGTATTCCTTGCCCTTAGGCAGTACGCTTTTTTTAAGAATACTGCTTCTGATTTGTTGACTTCTTGACCACGGAAACGTATCTTCAAACAAAATTTCCTCTCTGTGATACCACGGGTATCCGCCAAAGAGCTCGTCGGCACATTCCCCTGATAGAGCAACGGTGAAATTCTTCTTAACCTCTTTACAGAATAGAAGCAGGGAAGAGTCGACGTCAGCCATACCAGGCAGGTCTCTTGCAAAAGTTGCAGGAGTTAGAGCTTCGGCTAAAAGTCCATTGTCAAGTATAATCTCGTGATGAAAAGTGTCTGAGTGCTTTGCCATCATTTTAATATACTCATAGTCTCGGTTAGGCTGAAAAAGACTTTTCTCAAAATATTTTTCGTTGTCCCTGTATTCTACCGAAAAGCTATGAAGTCGCTCACCCTTGCTTCTTGCATTTTGTGATGCACAGTGGGTGATAATGCTTGAGTCAAGTCCTCCCGAAAGAAATGTGCACAAAGGTACGTCTGACACAAGCTGGCGGTTTATAGCGTCCTCTATAAGCTCTTTAGTGTATTCAATAGTTTCTGCCTCGTTGTGTCTGTGCTGTTGCGCCTTGATTTTAAAATATCGGTGTTTCTGCAGTTTGCCATTTTCAAAAAAGGCGTATTCACCGGGCATAAGCTCTTCAATATCCTTAAATATTCCAACACCCGAAGTTCTTGCAGGGCCTAAGAAGAACAGCTCATAAAGTCCATCTTCATTTACCTCACTGCTTGCAAGACCGCTTGTATGCACCGCCTTTATTTCTGAGCCGAATGCAAGCTCTCTTCCTTTATAAGAATAGAACAACGGCTTTACGCCAATTCGGTCTCTGCAAAGAAACAGTCTCTTGCTATGACACTCATAAACTCCGAAAGCAAAAATGCCGTTAAACTTTTCTGCACAGTCCTCTTTATATTCGGCATAAGCCTTAATAACTACCTCTGTGTCACAGTGGCTTTCAAAGTTATATCCTTTTTTCTCAAGCTCTTTTCTGACTTCTTCTGTGTTATATAGTTCTCCGTTATAAACAAGTACATAATGCTCGTTGCCTCTTATAAAGTGCATAGGCTGCTTGCCTTTTTCAACGTCTACCACCGCAAGGCGTCTATGGGTAAGGAGTATGTCGCTGTCCATATATACGCCTCCTTCATCGGGCCCGCGCCGTACCAGAGTGTCAAGAATTTTCGGTGCAACGCTTTCTTTGTATTCCATACTTTTAACCGAACTGTAAAGTCCCGCTATACCGCACATAAAAATACCTCCGTTAAGCTGAATGTTTTTTTCTTAAAGATAAAATAAAAACAACTGATGTAAATATTAATGCAACAGAGCCTGCTACACTTGAATAAAAGGTAAGTTTTGGAGCTTTGCTGACAGTTGAGAACACCGCTTCCTTTATAGGGAAAATATATATTAAAATTTTTGTTGACAAAAAGCATAAAACAGAGGCTATGAATCTGAAAAAATAAAATCGTGCTTTTGAATAGGGAATACCTTTAAGCTCTCTGAAAATCTGAAGATGTACACAAACCCCTCCAAAGCCTGCAAGCAGAGAAATAACCTCAAGACTTACCTCTCCCGATATAAGACTGATGCCTGTTGTAATTTCGAGTAAAGACACAAATATCTTGCCCAAAGTGTTATCAGCGCCAAAGCCTTCGGTCAATACATTACAAACAACCGAAAAAGCTATGACAAAGCCACACATACCTGCCGTGGATTTTACGGCAGAATTAACCGAGCTTACCAAAGCTTCTGAAATGCTTGTGCTGCTTTTCTTTAAGTTCAGAATGCTATCTGAATCCGTCTTGCCGTACATAACCCGTGACAATAAGCATAGCAAAGTAACACTTATTATTTGAGAAGAAAGCAAAATAATTCCCGATTCCTTGCTTAAAAGCATGGACACTCCCACAAATGTTACAAGAAACCCCGGCCCTGCCCAACAGCAAAGGGGGACTAATCGCTTTGCTTCGCTTTCGCTTATAGCTTTGCAGTGATAAAGAGAAGCAATAGCCTTTGCTCCTACAGGATATCCCCCTAAAAGCGAGAGTATAAGAGGTATTATGCATATACCTCTTGCTCCTAAAAAGAATTTTCCTACAGGGTTAAATACAGGAACTATGCAGTCGAGCATATTGCTTTCGGTTAAAAATGATGAAAGTATAAAAAACGGAAACAGAGAGGGAACCAATATACTTAAGCAAAGTAAGATTCCGTTTACAGCTCCGTTTTTGCATTCCTGAGAAAAAATAAACAATATTCCCAGCACGCTCAGTACAATAACCCATATTAAGCAAACTTTGCTTTTTGAAAGACATTTATATATTTTCATTATTCTCACCGAATAATATATATGAGCTCTTTGGCATAAAAATTAATAAACTTATAAGGAGGCTTTATTATGCCAAAGGAAAACAAAAAGGAAGGCTTTAAATTTTCACCAATGGATTTTTTAAGCAAAAAATGTCACATAGAGCTTGACGGTAACACCTCGGCGGTTTTAGAGGGCAGTAAGGGCGTGCTTGAATATTCAACAGAGTGTATAAGAGTTTTGGTAGAAAGCTATGTGGTTTCTTTTAATGGCAGTAGCCTTACGCTTAAATGCATTTCTCCCACAGCACTTACTATTGAGGGTTCAATTCTTAGCATAAGCTTTTCAGACTAAGGTGATAATTTGCTTTTACAGATAATCAGATTTTTCCGAGGTTATGTGACCTTTAAAATAATCGGACGGTTTCCCGAAAGATTTATAAATCTGTCCATAAAAAACGGAATTGGAATTTTCGATGCAAAACCTGAGACTCAGGGACTCTTTGCATCAATGATAATTTCCGATTATAAGATAATCCGTCCCATTGCAAAACGCTCTGGTGTAAGACTTAAAATAGTAAAACGCCGAGGACTTCCCTTCATACTGCACCGCTTCAGACACAGATGGGGAATAGGATTGGGAATTTTATTATTCCTTATACTTTCTCTTGTGCTTCAGAATTTTGTCTGGAGCATTGAGCTTAACGGGGTTAAAACCATAAGCGAAACTCAGCTTATTGATTCCTTGTCTGAGTCGGGCTTTTTTGTTGGAAAATTCAAGGGCAATTTAGACCTCCATAAAATCGAGCGTGAAACTCAGCTTGAGTTCAGCGAAATAGGGTGGATGTCTATAAATCTTATGGGTACTCACGCCGAAATTGAGATTAAAGAAAAAGCTCTGGTGCCTGAAAGCGAATACTCCGACAGTATCAATAATATAAAGGCGTTAAGAGATGGCATAATCTTAAGCCAGAACATCAGCCGCGGAACTGCAGAAACTTCGGTAGGCTCTGCGGTGTCAGAAGGGCAGCTCCTTGTAAGCGGTATGTATGAAAACGCCTTGGGCGAGGTTCATTTTGTTGATGCTGATGCCGAGGTTATTGCCAGTACAATCTATGAATTTACCGCTTCCTGCGACGAAGCACGCATCAGCTTTATGCCTCAAGAAAAAGCTAAGAGGTCTGAGCTTAACCTCTTGTGGTTTAAAGTGCCTTTAAGCTTTGCCCCACAGTCCTCACCCTTTAGTTCATATAGCGAAACCTTAACCCTTTTTCTTTATGATACCCCCGTACCTGTAAGCCTTTGTAACGAGTATCTCTGTTCTTACTTACAGGTTGAGACAAAAATTAATGAAACAACTGCGAAAAGCATTTTGGACACCGAGCTTGCGCTTTATAAGCTTTTTAATTTAAAGAACGCTATATCTATTACAGATGAAACAGAAATTATTAAAACACCCACAGGCTATAAACTTAATGCAAAGCTTGTCTGCACCGAAGACATTGCGGTTAAAGAAAATCTCATTGTAAACCTCGAATAATTATGTTATAATAATCTTTGGAGGCGATTTTTATGAGGATTCTTTGTATAGGTGACGTAGTTGGCAGCCGCGGATGTACCTTTGTAAGGGAAAAGGTTCCTGCCTTAAAAAAACATTACGGCATAGATGCAGTTATCTGCAACGGTGAAAATTCTGCCGATGGAAACGGCGTTTTGCCAACTTCTGCCGACAGCCTTTTTGCTTCCGGCGTTGACGTTATTACTTTAGGCAATCACTCCTTTCGCCGCAAAGAGATTTATTCATACCTTGAAGAAAGTCCTTTCATAATCCGCCCCATAAATTATCCTGCATCCACCACCCCCGGTGCAGGTAAATGTGTTCTTGATTTAGGAAGGTCTCAGGTTACAGTAATTAATCTGATGGGCAATGTTTATTTTGGCGATAATCTTAATTGTCCCTTTGAAACAATGGATAAAGTGCTCTCAGAGGTGGAAACTAAGATTGTTATCGTAGATTTTCACGCCGAAGCAACAGGGGAAAAGGGTGCTCTTGCTCATTATCTTGACGGAAGAGTTTCCGCTGTTTTCGGCACTCATACCCACGTCCAGACTGCCGACGAGCAAATTCTGCCAAAAGGCACAGGCTTCATAACCGATGTTGGTATGACAGGTCCTGTCAATTCGGTGTTGGGTGTTAAAAGCCAATTGGTTATAGATAAATTAAAATGCAAGCTTCCCGTCAGGTTTGAAGTAGCCCAGAACCCATATAAGCTGGATGCAATTATTTTTGATATTGACGACTCAACAGGTAAGTGCAGGGCTGTCGAGAGAATTTCTGTTGTATAACAGGGTAATATGTGCCAAATGTTGTGGTGTCAATTTGGTTAAATTATGCAAAGAAACGATTTTTCGTTTTACAACTTGATTCGACCCTCAAATGTGATTATAATGTAATTGAATTAAAATGTGCAATTCTGTGCAGATAATAAAAGGATGTGCGAAATTATGGTAAACGGTGTAATTTTAAAGCAAGCTATTATTTCCGGTGCAAATAACATTTGCTCACAGTGTGACAGAATTAACGACCTTAATATTTTCCCTGTACCCGACGGTGACACAGGTACAAATATGTCTATGACTATCTCTGCTGCTGTTAAGGCTTTAGAGGCTCTTGACACAGACAATGCAGGTGAGGTTGCCAAGGCTACCGCTTCTGCAATGCTCAGAGGAGCAAGAGGTAACTCAGGCGTTATCCTTTCCCTTCTTTTCAGAGGCTTTGCAAAAGGCTTAGAGGGCAAGAGTGAAGCTACAGGCAAAGATTTGGCAAAGGCACTTGGCCTTGGTGTAGACGCCGCTTATAAGGCAGTTATGAAGCCAACAGAGGGCACAATCCTTACAGTTGCACGCGAAGCTTTTGAAGAAAGTGCAAAGGCTGTAAAGAAGTCTAATGACCCTGCTGAAATTTTCGCAGTAATCTGCGAAGCTGCTGAGGAGTCTTTAAACAGAACTCCCGAACTTCTTCCTGTTTTAAAGAAAGCAGGCGTTGTTGATGCAGGCGGTAAGGGCTTACTTGTTATCTTTGAGGGTATGCTTTCCGTTATCCGTGACGGCGTTATGATTGAAAATACAGGCAACGAGATTAATGAATCTACCGAGTCTGAGGATGCATTCCGCAGTGCCGCCGCTGAGTTTGACGAGGTTATCAACTTCACTTACTGCACAGAGTTTATCGTTGGCAGAGATACTGAGGTTACTACTCCTGTTGAGGATTTACGTGCTTACCTTGAAACAATCGGCGACTGTGTTGTTGTAGTTGACGACGAAGAAATTATCAAGGTTCACGTTCATACAGAAGATCCCGGTAACGCTCTTCAGAAGGGCTTAGGCTATGGTCAGCTTCTTACTGTTAAGGTTGAAAATATGAAGCAACAGCATGAAAATGCTAAGGCTGAAAATAATAAGAAGAAGTCTAAGAAAAAGGCGTTAAAGCCTCAGGAGCCTACTGAGGAAATCGGCTTTGTAGCAGTTGCCGCAGGCGACGGTCTTGAGGCACTTTTCACTGACCTCGGCTGTAACAACGTTGTTTCAGGCGGTCAGTCCATGAACCCCAGCACAGACGATATTTACGAAGCAGTTATGGCAACTCCCGCAAAGACTGTTTTCGTTCTTCCTAACAATAAGAACATCATTATGGCTGCTGAGCAGACCGCAAAAATTGTTGAGGACAGAGAGGTTGTAATCCTCCCCACAAAGACAATCCCTCAGGGCATTACAGCAATGCTTGCTTTTGACCCTGATTCCGATGCAGTTCTCAACAAGGGTGCTATGCAGGATGCTTTCTCAACCGTTAGCACAGGTCAGGTTACCTTTGCGGCACGTGACTCTGAGTTTGGTATGAAAAAGATTAAAGAGGGCGACATTATTGCTCTTGATAACGGCAAGCTTACAGTTAGCGATAAAACTCCTAACAAAGCCTTAATGAAGCTTGCTAAGAATATGATTGACAAGAGTGCTACTTTTGTAACTCTTATTTACGGCGAAGGCATTTCTGAGGACGAAGCAAACGAAGCTCTTTCTGAGCTTGAGGCAAAGTTTGGCAAAGATGTTGACATCAACCTTGTTGAAGGCAACCAGCCTGTTTATTACTATATCCTCGGTATTGAAAAAGAACAGTAAAAGTTATATAATAAAGGCAGGTTTTAAACCTGCCTTTAATTTTTTGCAAGGAGGTGGCACTTTGGCTTCGCTTTTTGAATTACCCATAACCCATATAAAGGGAATAGGCGAAAATACCGCACAGCTTTTTCATAAACTTGGAGTTTATTCTGTGGGTCAGCTTTTGTGCTATTATCCCCGCACTTATGAAGATTGGAGCAACCCCGTGCCCATAACTCCTTTTTTAGAGGGCAATGTCCTTATAAAGGCACGCCTCAGTGCACATTTCATAACTTCACGTCTTACAGCAGGCAGGTTTATTTCAAAGGCTCAGATAAGTGACGACAGCGGCTCTGTGGAGCTTATCTATTTTAATAATAAATACATATCCTCAATGCTTAAGGAAGGGGAAGAATACTATTTTTTCGGTAAGGTTGAAAGAGACCTTTCCGGGCTTAAAATGATTGCACCAACCTTTTCGCCTGTTGGTAACGCTTTGGGGCTTCACCCCGTATACAGCCTTACCGCAGGACTTACCAATAAAAATGTGCAAAGGTTTATGAAAGAAGCCATAAAGCTTTTGCCCGAAAAAGTCAACGATCCCTTGCCTTCTTTTATCCGCCAAAAATATAAGCTTTGCAATTTGAAAGATGCTATGATAAGCATTCATTTCCCCAAAAGCTTGGGGGATATGCAAAAAGCTCGTTTTCGACTAACCTTTGAAGAGCTCCTTACCCTAAATCTTGGCTTGCGAATGATAAAAAGTCATAAAAACACGTCAATACCGATTCATATTCCAAAAGACTTTTCTCAGGAGTTTGTTGAAAAGCTTCCTTTTACCCCCACAAATGCTCAGTTAAATGCAATCAAAGACTGTATGCAGGATATTACAAAAGGTAAATATCCTATGAACCGCCTTATTCAGGGAGACGTTGGCTCAGGTAAAACTGCCGTTTCGGCGGCTGTATGTTACTCTGTGGCGAAATGCGGCTTGCAGTCGGCATTTATGGCACCTACCGAAATCTTAGCAGAACAGCACTTCAAAACCCTTACAAAATTCTTTGAAAATTCAGACATAAGAGTGGTTCTTCTTACAGGTTCTATGAAGGACTCTCAAAAGAAAAATACCCGCAAAATGATAGAAAGCGGCGAAGCTCAGATAGTTGTAGGCACCCACGCTCTTATTACCGATAAGACAGTATTTTACAATCTTGCCTTAGCCGTAACCGATGAGCAACATCGTTTTGGTGTTGCTCAGCGTACAAAGCTCCTGTCTAAAGGCAACAGTGTCCATTTGCTTGTTATGAGTGCTACTCCAATCCCTCGCACAATGGGGCTTGTTCTTTACGGAGACCTTGATGTTTCTGTAATTGATGAGCTTCCAAAGGGCAGGCAAAAAATTAAAACTATGCTTATAGATTCATCTAAAAGAGAGCGTGCTTTTAATTTTATAAGAAGTGAAATAGAAGCAGGCAGACAAGCCTACATAGTTTGCCCTTTGGTAGAGGAGGGGGAGCTTTCTTTAGCTTCTGCCGAAGAATACGCCGCTGAGCTTATGCTTTCAAAATTCCCCGACTTACCCGTGGGAATTATCCACGGCAAAATGAAATCGGCAGATAAAGAAAGTACCATGCGAAAATTTGCCGAGGGCGAGATAAAGCTTCTTGTTGCAACAACTGTAATTGAGGTAGGCGTTGATGTGCCCAATGCCTCGGTTATGATGATAGAAAACGCTGAACGTTTCGGACTTTCTCAGCTTCACCAGCTTCGGGGCAGAGTAGGCAGAGGAAGCTTAAGCTCTTATTGTATCCTTGTCTCTGATAATAAATCCGAAGAAAGCGCCCGTCGCCTATCTATAATGTGTAGTACCGATAACGGCTTTGTAATTGCAGACGAAGACCTGAAGCTTCGCGGTCCCGGCGACTTTTTCGGCAGCCGCCAGCACGGACTTCCTCAGCTTAATATTGCCGATTTATCTGATTTTTCAACGCTTTTTGAAAGTTCACAGGCGGCAATGGATATTTTGGATTTTTCTCCCGATATGTCCTCGCCTGAGCTTAAAGGCTTAAGAGGAAACATTAAACGCCTGTTTAAAACTACAGGCACTCAAATAAACTAAGGGTCGATGAAATCATCGACCCTTACCCTATTTAAAATGTCCTGCTTTTTCTTACTTCGTCAATGGGCACAATTTCCTCAAATACAGAGAAAATGCTGTCACTTAAGGCAAAATCGGCGTGCAGGTTTCCGAAAAACCACTTTTTAAACCTTACCTCACTGCAAAGCTGTTCCAAGAAAAGGTTCACGGGGTTCGTTTTGCAGTTTCGCCAGATTTTGTGCTTGTGTGTGGCGTTTGCTTCGTGAGTTATAATGTAGTCAACCTCGCAGTTGAATTTTTTAAGATTTTCCACCGCATAGCGCATCTCGCTCTCGGTTGGCAGTTCACGCTCACTCCATGTGCCGTTGTCTAAAAGTTGCTCCAAATCGGGGCTGACGCCGCCGCCAAAAGCAAAAAGGAACTTGCCGTCAATATTGTAAATTTCACCGCGGATAAGGTGATAAATGTTTCTTGAAATTTTGTGAGCCTTTGCTGAATATAAATCAACCACAGGCTGACTTTCAATTTTTTCAAAGTTTTCATGAGTGCCGTCTACAAAGAGTATCCTGTACTTCTGAGAATTTAAAAACTCAAGCTTCTTGTTTTCTTCTTCAGACTCGTCCCATAAAAAACCAAAATCACCGCATACAATAAGTATATCGTCTTTAGTAAGTTTTTTCGCACTTCTTGTCTTAAAGCGCTTAATATCTCCGTGAGTATCTCCTGTAATGTATATCAAAGTAAAAATCCCTTTCAAATTTAAAATTTTACGTTGAAAAGACTGTCGTAATATTGTATAATCTATATAATATCACAAGAGAGGCAATTTTTCTATGAAAAAAAGAATAATTCGTATATTTTCCTATATTTGCATATTTATTTTGCTTTTGGCTTGTACCTTTAGTGCATCTGCCGTGTCATACGACTATGAGTCTTGGGAAGATGCCGAGGCTCAGCTTTATTCAGAAACGATACTTTTAGTTAATATGGATACAGGCGTTCCTGTTTATGAAAAGAACAGTCACGAGCGCAGGTTCCCTGCATCCTTGACAAAGATAATGACTTATATCGTTGCATTGGAAAATATCGACGACGTTGAAAATACAAGGGTAGAAATTAAGCAGGACGTTATTGATATGCTAAGCGGTACGGGCAGTTCAATGTCAGGTCTTGATTATAAAATCGGTGAAAAGGTTAAGGCTATTGACCTTTTGTATTGTCTGATGGTATCCTCAGGTAATGATGCGGCACTGGTGCTTGCTGATTATATTGGCGGGGGAGACATAAGCATTTTCGTTGATGCCATGAACGACAAGGCAAAGGAGTTAGGTCTTGAGGATACTCATTTTGTCAACCCTCACGGGCTTCACGACCCTGACCATTATTCCACCGCTTTTGATATTTATCAAATGGCATCCTACGCTTTGACTTTGCCATATTTTTCTGAAATTACCGACACCACCACTTATTATTGTGAGGGCGACGATTACCCCTTGGTAACTACAAACTACCTTATTGACGTAAACAGAGGCGGCGAGTATTACTACACTTATGCCAAAGGCATCAAAACAGGTACTACCGAAGAGGCAGGCAGATGCATTGCTACCTCAGCAGTTGCAGACGGATATGCCTATATGTGTATTTGTATGGGTGCACCTTACGACACCGACTTTAACGGTGCTATGAAGGATGCCCGAAGTCTTATGCGCTGGGCACTTTTAGAGCTTGAGTTTACCAGGCTTGTAAGCGTAGATACTCCTGTTTGTGAGGTTGATATCAACTTTTCCGCAGGAGATGAGTCAATTCACCTTTATCCCGATAAAAACGTAAACAGTATTCTGCCAAAGGATTATAAGGTAGAAGATGTAGAAATTACTCCAAATGCCCCATTAAGCGTTGATGCACCTGTAAAGAAGGGGGACATAATCGGCACTGCGGCAGTATATTATCAAAAGGAGCTTGTGCAAGAGGTTAACCTTGTATCAACCGAGGACGTGTCAAAAAGCGACGTTGCCTATACTATGCATATTTTAAAGAATGTGCTTCTTTCGTGGCAGTTCTGGGTTGCAATGATAATTGCAGTTATCCTTTTAGTGGTTTATTTTGCACTTTTAAGCAATGTCCGCCAAAAGAAAAAGCAGCGTCGTGTTAAACGACACCGCAGAATGTAAAACATAAGCCTTGCTTTTGTAGCAAGGCTTTATTTTATGCTGAAATTCGGCAGATACCACATAAGTGCCTCCTTATAGCTTAAACCATTGCTGCATAAATAGTTTATTCCCTCAAGGCTTATTCCGCAAGGATACTCCTTTTGGTATACAAAGTTTTTGTTATAAGTGTCCCAAGGAGATGCTACTTTTTTTATGTATGGATAAAGCTTGTCGGTTTTAATGTAGCCTTTTGAAAGTGTTGCGGTTGGGATATAAACAGTCTCGCCTTCATAAGTTAAGGATAGCTCGGTTTTGCTAAAAAGCTTTTCAATCCGATAATAAAGCTCGTCGGGTTCTGCATTTGTTTTTTCTTTTTTAACACTATGATTGTTCTTCGAGATTGCCAGAATAGCCTTGATTGTTTCGTCGCAAAAATCTTCCTTGCAAAGAGACCTTGCAAGGCTTACTATTTCTTTCTTTTCAGTTTCGCTATTTGTTTCTGGGTTTTGCGAATATGAAGCGGCAATTAAAGGGCAAACTGCCAGAATCCCCATAACTACGATACAAATCAATAATACTTTCCTCAATAAATTCACCGTTTCGTAATTTGAATTTTTCGTCACATAGCCGTCTTTTGCCTTGACAATGAAGCTTCTTTGTTCTACAATAGTATCCGTAAAAGAATTGCTCTTAGAATATTTATTTATCTGTTTTTTGATTTATTACAGAAAAGGAGCCTTAAATGAAAGCTATAATTAACTGGATTATATTAATCCCTGTACTTTTACTCTCAGTAGGTATTGAGCTTTTTACTGCTTTTAATCCTGCGGGTGCTGAAAAGTTTTTTTCTATGGATGTTAACGGTATTTCCAAAATCATCCTTATTGCAATAGTTGCACTTTTCGTTTTGTTTTTTATTCTGTCGCTTTTAGACAGAAAAACCTCACCGGTTCATATCCTAAAGCATAACTATGCCGCCGGCGTGTGCGCAGTAATTGCCGCGTTTTCTCTTGCAGGTGATACTGCCGCAACGGTAGCCGAGGCATTCAGAGGAACTCAGTTGGACGCTATGGGTATTGTGGTGGCAATTGCTTCTGCTTTTGCCGCAATTGCTTTGCTTTTGGCAGGTATTAACCATTGTACCGCATCAAATACAAAGAGCAATACGGCACTTCTTTATCTTGCAATTCCTCTTTGGTGTGCCGTTCACCTGCTTTCAAGGTTTATGAGCCATACTGCTTCACCTGTTGCAATGGCTGAAACCATTGACCTTGTGATGTACGTTTTCCTTGCAATCTTCTTTATGTACGCTATGATGGTTGTAGGTCTTATTAACGGCAAGAACCCCGTAAAAGCAACTATCTACTGGGGTGCTCCTGCGGCGGTTGCGGCTCTTGTGTATTCTGCTTCTGTTATAGGAAACGTGCTTAGTTCTCAAAGCTCAAGTGTGTTTGATTACCTTGAAGCTGTAACCTGTGCATTTATGGGTCTCTATGCTCTTTCTTTTGTTGCAGAGCTCAGCTTTATGTCAAAAACAAAAGAGGAACAGGTAGTTTTAGCAGACAGTGATGAATCTGAGGCTGTTGACTCAGAGGACGAAAATGAAGAAGACACCTTCGAAGAAACCGAAGTTGTTTCTGATGATACTATTGAAACAGAAATCGACTCTGCAACAAAGAAATTCTTTGACGATATTTCAAGTGTTGAAAGCGAGATTATCGAGATTAACGAAGAAGCTTCTCAGAAAGCAGCAGAGTCAACCGATGCTCCTGAGCGTGATTACGGAAGTTATTTTGACAGTGAGGTTAGTGACGATATGTATATAGAGGCTGAAAATGTTGCTGTAGATACAACTAAAAAACACCCTGTTGATAAGAGCAAGTATCCCACAACAGGAGAAAAGACTACCCATCAGCACGCTGTACGCGATGAATACGTAGTTGGTCTTGATGAGGTTTCTGGCAACGATAGCTATTCCTCTGCTGCACAAAGTGATGACGAGCTTGTTATCAGCGAGACAGGCAACGAGACTAATGAGCAAATGAACATTGCAAAAGATAACTATGAGGCACGCCTTGATGAGATAGACCGCCTCATCATAAGCATTCAGGGCGGAGATGCTGATAATAAATAAGCGTTGAGGCGGATTATATCCGCCTCTTTTTGTTTGGTGATTTTATGAAAAAAGTTGTTGCTTTAATTCTGATATTTTTGGTGGCACTTTGCCCGCTTTATATGTTGTCTTCGGTAGCCGTTGGTGATTTTTTGGTGGAAGACGGCGTTCTTCTTTCCTTTACAGGTCTTACTACCACAGTTACAATACCCGACGACGTTTACTATATTGCTGACAATGCCTTTAAAAATAATACCAATATTAATAAACTGAATATCCCCGACACTGTGAAGGCTATTGGCAACGAAGCCTTTTACGGTTGTACCTCGCTAAAAGAGGTTAACGGCGGAGAAAACGTAAACTATGTAGGTGCCTATGCTTTTTACGGCACAGAGTTTATAAATTCCAATGCATCTTCTCTTATAACTTTAGGCTCAGTGTTAATTGGCGGCAATGTTTCAGGTGAACTTTCCCTTGACGAAAGCGTTTCTATGATAGCACCCTATGCTTTCTCAGAAAATTCAAAGCTTACGTCATTTTCAGCTTCAGATTCTTTAAGTGTTATCGGTGAAGGTGCTTTTTACAGATGTACAGAGCTTTCTTTGGTAAATGTAGGGGAGCAGCTTTCTTTTGTTGGCCCTCTTGCATTTTTCGGTACACCTTTGATTAGTGAAAGCGAAGAGGATTTTGTTGTAATCGGAGACGGCATCTTAATTGAGTATACAGGCAGTGACACTTCTGTTAACATACCAAATAGCGTAAAGCAGATTGCAGGCGGCGCCTTTTATTATAATACTAAAATTACCGATGTAACCTTCTCTCAGGGCGTTTCATCTATCGGTCAGCGTGCTTTTATGAATTGCACAAAGCTTCAGACTATTACCTTGCCTAAGGATTTGCTTGTGCTTGACAAAGAAGCCTTTGCACGATGCAAAAGCCTTCAAAGTGTAACAGTTCCCGAAAATGTGGAGCTTATGGGCGAAAGCGTTTTCTTTGGTTGCAGTTCTCTTGAAAAGGCAGAGCTTAATAATAGTGCTGACATTTCCAAGGGCTTATTTGCAAATTGTACAAGCCTTAAGTATGTAAAGATGCCTCAGAGTTTAAACACTATCGGCGAAGATGCCTTTCTTGATTGTACGAATTTAACCGATATTTCTCTTTCTGATTCTGTAAGCTTTATAGGTGAAAACGCCTTTTCTGGTGCTTTAAATCTTACGGTTTCCTGCAACGAAAGCTCTTATGCCTTTGAGTATTGCAATGAAAATTCCGTTAATGCAATGCAATGCGGCGATGCTAACCTTGACGGAAAAGTAAATATCCGTGATGCTACGTATATTCAAAAGCATGTTGCAAGCATCCTGCAAATGACAGATTTGGAAATTTTAAGGGCAGAGGTTAACTTCGACGGAAAAATCAATGTCAGAGATGCTACCTATATCCAAAAATTATTAGCAGGATTAGTTTAAAATCTGTTGACTTTTATTTTTAGCGTGATATAATATTTCACATAAATCGTTGATGAGGACAATGCCTGTCAATAACGCTTAAAAGAGATTTTGCCACAAGGCTGAAATGGCAAATTAAGCAAATTTTCAGGATACCACCTCTGAGTCTGCACAGGAAATGGTGCGGCGGTAAGCTCCGTTATAGCTTTAAAGGGCAAATTCATTTGCCGAAGTTGGGTGGAACCACGTTGTATTTTGCACCGTCCCGATTATTCTTTTAAAGAATTATCGGGCGGTTTTTATTTTATCGAAAGGATGATTATAATGATTAATGTTGAGCTTAAAGGCGGAGTAGTAAACCAGTACGCTGAGGGTACAACTGCCGCTGAAATAGCCAAAAGCCTTGGTGCGGGTCTTTATAAGGCGGTTTGTGCCTGTAAAATTGACGGCGTAGTTTGCGATTTAAGAACTCCTTTAAATAGTGATGCAAAGCTTGAGCTTCTTACTTTTGATGACGAGGAAGGCAAGTCTGCTTTCTGGCACACTTGCTCCCACGTTCTTGCTCAGGCAGTAAAGCGTATTTATCCTAATGCAAAGCTTGGAGTAGGCCCTTCTATCGAAAACGGCTTCTTCTATGATTTCGAAGTTGACAAAGCTTTTTCTCCCGAAGATTTAGAAAAAATCAAGGCTGAGATGAAAAAGATTGTTAAAGAGGGTATTGAGCTTGAAAGATTCGAGCTTGAGGCTGATGAAGCTTTAAAGATGCTTTCTGATATGAATGAAGACTACAAGGTGGAATTAGCCAAAGAACATATCGAAAAAGGCGACAAACTTACATTCTATAAGCAGGGCGACTTTACTGACCTTTGTGCAGGTCCTCACCTTATGTCTGTTGCCGCTTTAAAGGCAATTGAGCTTACAAACTGCACAGGTGCTTATTGGCGTGGTAACGCTGAAAATTCTCAGATGTGCCGCGTTTACGGTATTGCTTTCCCAAAGGCTTCTCAGCTTGAGGAGTACCTCCAGATGGTAGAGCAGGCACGTCTTCGCGACCATAATAAGCTTGGCCGCGAACTTGAACTTTTCACAACCAGCGAAGTAATCGGTCAGGGTCTTCCTATTCTTCTTCCCAAAGGTGCAAGAATCATTCAGCTTCTTCAGCGTTTTGTTGAGGATGAAGAACAGCGTCGCGGATGGCTTTTAACAAAGACTCCCTATATGGCTAAGTCTGACCTTTATAAAATCAGCGGTCACTGGGACCATTATCAGGACGGTATGTTCATTTTAGGTGACGAGGAAAAGGATAAAGAAGTTTTTGCACTTCGTCCTATGACTTGCCCCTTCCAGTATCAGGCATATCTTAACCGCGGACGTTCTTACCGTGACCTTCCTTTAAGATATAACGAAACCTCCACACTTTTCAGAAACGAAGCAAGTGGCGAAATGCACGGTCTTATCCGTGTACGTCAGTTTACTATCTCTGAGGGTCATCTTATGTGTACCCCTGAGCAGTTAGAAGAGGAGTTCAAGGGCTGTCTTGAGCTTGCAGTATATATGCTCAAAACTCTCGGTCTTTACGAGGACGTTTCCTTCCGCTTCTCTCAGTGGGACCCCAAGGATACCGGCAAGTATATCGGCACACCTGAACAGTGGGACGAGGCACAGGGCATTATGGGCAAAATCCTCGATAACCTCGGTCTTACTTATAAAATCGGTGTCGGCGAGGCCGCTTTCTATGGCCCCAAGCTTGATATCCAGATTAAAAATGTATGGGGTAAAGAAGACACCCTTATTACAATTCAGGTTGACCAGATGTTGGCTGAAAAATTCGGTATGGTTTATGTTGATAAAGACGGCTCTAAGAAGAACCCCTATATTATCCACAGAACTTCTATCGGTTGCTACGAGCGTACATTAGCACTTCTTATTGAAAAGTATGCTGGTGCTTTCCCCATGTGGCTTGCTCCCATACAGGTTAAGCTTCTTCCAATTGCCGACAGACATCTTGATTACGTTTACGATGTTAAAAAGGCTCTTGAGGCAAAGGGTATGCGAGTTGAAGTAGACGACAGAAGCGAAAAAATCGGCTACAAAATACGTGAGGCTCAGCTTGAAAAGGTTCCTTATATGCTTATTATCGGCGATAAGGATATCGAGGGCAATACTGTTTCTGTCCGTGCTCGCAAGCAGGGCGACTTAGGTGCAATGAGTGTTGAGGACTTTATCTCACGTGCAGTTGAAGAAATTGAAACTAAGGTTATTAACTGATAGGAGACCTTAATGCCATACAAACGCTACGACATTACAAACACATATTCATATCGGGGAAGACGTAAAAACGAGAACGTAGTATTTAAAACCATTATGCTTTTCGTAATACCCTTTCTGATAATTGGTGTTATTTTAGGCGGGTTCTACATTTCGTATCTGTGTAACGTTGCCGATAATAACGATAACCCCGTTGTTCCTGTTGCAACTGCCGATGAAGCTTTGTTGCACGAAGATGAGCTTTTAAGAATTGTAAACGAAGCTTATCCTCTTGAAAAGGACTTTGTGCCTGAGCTTACAGCTTATAATGGGGTAGAGCTAAACTCCTTATCGGTCAAGCCTTTAGATGATATGATAAACGCCGCCAAAGAAGACGGAGTCACTTTAAAGCTTAAGAAAGGCTATGTTTCTTATGAGGAGCAGGCTAAGCTACACGATGAAACCTTTGAAAAGCTTAAAAAGAGCGGTGACCTTTCGCAGATAAAAGCAGAGGCTGAAACAAAGAAAATTTGTCCCTTAGAGGGCTGTAGTGAACGCCAGACAGGTCTTCTTTTAGAGTTTGATTCACCCCTTAACAGCGATTCTTACAAGTGGCTTATAAAATATTCTGTTAATTACGGCTTTATTTTAAGATACCCCGAAGCAAAAGAAAGCGACACCGGTATGACTTTTAACCCTAATCTTTACCGATATATTGGCAAGGATTCGGCAGAAAATGTCCGTCGATATGATATGTCTTTAGAAGAATATGTTACTCACATTTCAATAAGATAAATAAAGATTATATTTAATTCAAAAAATACTTGCATTTTTGGTTTTTTTGTAGTACAATAAGCCTATTGCAACTGAGTTTCATGAAAGAGGTGAATTCGAATGAAGGAGAATATCCATCCTAACTATCAGCAGACTACTATCACATGTGCATGTGGTAATGTAATCGAGACAGGTTCTACAAAGCCCAACCAGCGTGTTGAAATCTGTTCTAAGTGCCATCCTTTCTTCACTGGCAAGCAGAAGCTCGTTGATACAGGCGGCCGTGTTGACAGATTTAAGAAGCGTTACGGCATTGATAAGTAATCAAAATTTTTGGGCGGTACTTCAAGGGAAGCACCGCCTGATTTTTTTAAAGTGAGGTGAGGCTTATGTCAAAAGATTATGTAACGGTCAAATGTCAGGCACAGGACGAGTTCATTGAACGCCGCTCTAAATTTATCGGTTATGTAAAGCCTGTAAAAACCGAGGAAGAGGCTCTTGATTTCATTAACGAAATTCGTTCCCGTCATTGGGATGCCACACACAACGTTTACGCTTATGTTATCCGTGAGCAAAACCTTTGCCGTTACAGCGACGACCACGAGCCTCAGGGTACTGCCGGTGTTCCTGTCTTAGATGTAATCAGAAAATCAGGACTTACCGATGTATGTGTTGTTGTTACAAGGTATTTCGGCGGAGTTTTGCTTGGTGCAGGCGGTTTGGTTCGTGCATATTCTCACGGTGCATCAATAGGACTTCAGGCGGCAGGCAGGCGTGAAATGATTACCTGCTATGAAGCTAAGCTTTCCTGCTCATACAGTCAGTACGGTAAGCTTTCGTCACTTTTGCCCGAAAACGGTGCAACACTTGATGACACCGTGTTTGAAGATAATGTAACCCTTTGTTTTCATATTCCTGTTGACGGTATCGGTGCTCTTAATAAAAAGATTGCCGATGCTACCGGAGGAACCTGCGAAATAGAAATAGTCTCAGAAAAATACTATTCGTATTAGAAAAAATATAAAAAAGCAGGAGTTTTAAAATTCTTGTCGTATATAATATTGTAATTTCAGTAAGAGGAGGATGCATATATGGCACTGCCAAGCAGTTTTTTGTCAGAGCTTAAAATGCGCTGTGACATCACGGATATAGTCTCCTCTTATGTTAATTTAAAGAGGCGGGGCAGAAATATGGTTGGACTTTGTCCTTTCCATTCAGAGAAAACCCCGTCCTTTAACATCTATCCCGAAAACGGCAGTTTCTTTTGCTTTGGCTGCGGTGTAGGTGGGGATGTTATCACCTTTATAATGAAAATTGAAAACCTTGATTATATTGAAGCTGTCAAATTCCTTGCAATGCGTGCAGGTCTTTCAATGCCTGAGGATTCCTTTGATGACGGAGTCTCTAAACTTAAAGGCAGAATTTTAGAGGCAAACCGTGAAGCTGCACGATTTTTTCACGCTCAGTTAATGAGCGAGGCAGGCAAAACTGCACAGGAATATTTAGTCGGCAGGGCATTAAGCAGGCAGACGGTAGTTCGTTTTGGCTTAGGCTACGCCCCGGCAAACCGCTTTGCACTAAGCGACTATCTGCGAAAAAAAGGCTTTAAGGACGAAGAAATCGTCGCCGCAAACTTAGCCTTCAAAAGGTCAAGCGGCAAGGGTATAGTTGACAGATTTTCTGACAGAGTTATGTTTCCGATTATTGATTTAAGAGGAAACGTTATTGCCTTCGGCGGTCGTATTCTTGCGGACCAGAAGCCAAAGTATCTTAATACATCTGATACTCTGGTATTTAAAAAAAGCTCAAATCTTTTTTCGCTTAATAATGCAAAAAATACTGGGCTTCGTACCCTTATACTTTGCGAAGGCTATATGGACGTAATTGCCCTTAATGCCGCGGGGTTTCAAAATGCCGTTGCCACCTTGGGCACAGCTCTTACTGCTGAGCAGGCACTTCTTATGAAACGCTATGCAGATGAGGTCATAATTTGCTACGACGCCGATGAAGCTGGTCAGAAGGCTACCGCAAAGGCTATTGATATATTAAGAAATGCAGGACTTTTAATCCGTGTTCTTTCAATCCCCGACGGAAAAGACCCCGATGAATTTATACGTAAAAACGGCGAAAGGGGACAAGCCGCTTTTAAAAATCTTTTGGAATCAAGCGGAGATGATGTTGAGTACCGTCTTACAAAGCTAAGACTTAATCACGACATTAAACGAGCAGACTCAAAAGCAAATTATATGAAAGAGGCGCTTAAAATCATCGCAAGTCTTTCAAGCTTTGTTGAGCAGGACATTTATTGCTCTAAGTTAGCTGAGGAGCTTGGCATCAGAAAAGATGCAGTCCTTGAAGATTTAAGCAGACTTAAAGCGACAAAACGCCGCGACTTTGACCGAAAAGAATATAAAAAAGTAACTAACGATTTAGTTGGCAGAGATGAAGTGCTTAACCCCCAGAAGAAAGATAATATGAGGGGAGCAAAGGCAGAGGAAATGCTTATTTCCTATATTTTCCATAATCCCGATATGCTTAAAAAAGCCTCTGAGCTTATAAGTGCTACGGATTTTGTTACTGACTTTAACGCTCGATTTTATTCATATATTACAGAAAAAATCTCAGACGGTTTACCTCCTGACCTTAATGTTTCACAGGATTTTACTCCTGACGAGGTATCTCGCTTTTATTCAATAATAAATTCCTATAATTCTCAAACGGCTACTCTTGATGCAATGCGAGAATATATTGACACAATCCACATTGAAAAAAGCAAGCTTACAAAAGCGGATATTGCAAATATGTCTGCTGAGGAGATTATGCAAAACTTAAAGAAAAAACCAAAGAAATAATCAGATTGGAGAAATAAAAATGGCAGGTTCAATTCAGGACAAAAAGGCAATTATCAAAGAAATTACAGAGTTAGGTAAAACTAAAGGTCAGCTTACCAACAAAGATATTCTTGATGCTATCGGCGAAATCGATTTTGACCCCGAACAGCTTGAAAAGCTTTATGATAACTTAGAAAGTATGGGCATAGAAATCGTTGAAGATAACGACGATTTACAGCAATTTGCCGATTTAGAGGTAGCTATTAACGCCGCTGAGGGTAACCCCGTAGGCGATAACGAAGGCTCTGAAATTATTGCAATTGATGACCCTGTAAAGGTATATCTTAAAGAAATCGGTCGTGTGCCGCTTCTTTCTCAGGAAGAGGAAATTGAGCTTGCAATCCGCATCAATGAAGGCGACGTTCAGGCTAAACAGCGTCTTTCCGAAGCAAACCTTCGTCTTGTTGTAAGTATTGCAAAGCGTTACCTTGGCCGCGGTATGCAGTTTCTTGATTTAATTCAGGAAGGTAATTTAGGTCTTATTAAAGCTGTAGAAAAGTTTGACTACACAAAGGGCTTTAAATTCTCAACTTATGCTACATGGTGGATTCGTCAGGCTATTACCCGTGCAATTGCTGACCAGGCAAGAACTATCCGTATTCCTGTACATATGGTTGAAACAATCAATAAAGTAAAAAAGGTAAGCAGCCAGCTCCTTCACCAGAACGGTCACGAGCCAACTGCCGACGAAATCGCAGAAGAGCTCGATATGTCTGTTGATAAAGTTCGCGAGATTATGCGCGTTGCTCAGGAGCCTGTGTCCTTGGAAACACCTATCGGCGAAGAAGAGGATAGCCACTTAGGCGACTTTATCCCTGATGATGACGCTCCTGCTCCTGCTGATGCTGCATCCCACACACTTCTCAGAGAACAGCTTGTTGAGGTGCTCGACACCCTTACTCCCAGAGAAGAAAAGGTTCTTCGCCTTCGTTTCGGTTTAGAAGACGGCAGAAGCCGCACTCTTGAAGAGGTTGGTAAAGAATTCAACGTTACCCGTGAGCGTATCCGTCAGATTGAAGCAAAAGCCCTTCGCAAGCTCCGCCATCCTTCAAGAAGCAAAAAGCTTAAGGATTTCTTAGACTGATGATTTCATTTGAAGAATGTGCCCTTATGCTTGATGAAATTGCCGACTCAATGCCTTATGAGCTTTATCGTGAGCTTAACGGTGGTTTGAGCCTGCTTCCTCAGACCAAGGTTCACCCAAAAGCTCTCAACAATGACTTGTTTATCTTAGGTGAATATATACGTAATTCCTTGGGCAGATATATTGTGTTCTATTACGGAAGTATCAACCGTGTATACGGTAGGCTTTCAAAGGAAGAATACTATAAAAGGCTTAAAAAGATATTGGCGCATGAAGTAAGACATCACAATGAGTTTTTAGCAGGCGTAGACGATTTGGTGCTTTACGATAATCAGCAGATTTCTGACTATTTAAAACGAAAACAACAATAAACAGCGACCGCAAGGCAGATTTTTTGCCTTGCGGTCTTTATATAATCAGGGCTTAAGCCTCAGTCCCTGTCCGGGATAGATAACATTGGGGTTAGCGAGATTATTATATGACATTATATCGTTAACAGAAACGCCGTATCTTTTAGCAATGCTCCAAAGTGTGTCCTTAGGGCGTACTATATATACATCAGGCTTGCTTTGAGGAAGTGTAGCAGGTATCTTCAAAACAATGCCCGGCATAATAAATTCAGGGTTATCAATGTCATTTTCTCTTACAATATTGTCAACAGTTGTGCCAAAAAAGTTTGCAATCCCCCAAAGAGTGTTTCCGGGCATAACTGTATAAAGCGTGTAGTTCAAAAGCTTAGCCTCCCTTCTGTTATCAATATATACATCAAAGTCTTGTTTGTGCGGAATATTTAATTTTTGCCTGACAATAATAAGAGTTAACAGGAGGTATTCTTATGGAAACAAAAATCAAAAATATTACTGCCCGCGAAATTCTTGATTCACGAGGTTTTCCTACAGTCGAATGTGAGGTAATGCTTGAAAACGGTGCAAAGGGAATAGCGGCAGTTCCCTCAGGTGCTTCTACCGGTGAGCACGAGGCAATTGAGCTCAGAGACAAAGACCAACGCTACTTAGGCAAAGGCGTAAAGAAAGCAGTGTCAAATGTAAACAGTGTCATTGCGCCTGCTCTTTTGGGGCAAAAAGCAACAAACCAGATATTGATTGATTCGATTTTGACTACTCTTGATGCAACAGACAATAAATCTAAGCTTGGTGCAAACGCCTTGCTTTCTGTTTCAATGAGTGTTGCAAAAGCGGCAGCAAATGCAGTTAAGCTCCCACTTTACAGATATTTAGGCAATATCTATACTCACCGCCTGCCTGTACCTATGATGAATATTTTAAACGGCGGCGCTCACGCCTCAAATAATATTGATATTCAGGAGTTTATGATAATGCCTGTCGGATTTCGCTCGTTTTCAGAGGGTTTAAGAGCTGCCTGCGAGGTTTATCATACTTTAGGTAAGCTTTTAAAAGAGTATAACCTTTCCACCGCAGTAGGCGACGAAGGCGGTTTTGCTCCAAATCTTCGAAGTGATGAAGAAGCAATTGAGTATATCATAGAAGCAATCGAGCGGGCAGGTTTTATAGACGGGCAAATTATGCTTGCACTTGATGCGGCTTCTTCAGAATGGTACAAAGACGGCAAGTACGTCTTGCCAAAAAGAGGAATGGAGTACACAGGCAAAGAACTCATTCACTACTTTAATTCGCTAAAAGAAAAATATCCTATAATTTCAATTGAAGACCCCTTAGCCGAGGACGATTGGCAATCCTGGCAGGAACTTACTGCTTCTTGCAAGGATAGCTTACAGATAGTCGGCGATGATTTGTTTGTCACCAATTATAAGAGGCTTGAAAAAGGCATAGAAATGTCAGCGGCGAATTCAATTTTGATTAAGGTTAATCAGATTGGTACCCTTTCAGAAACCTTTAGAGCCATAGAAACTGCCCACAGAGCAGGGTACACAACGGTTATTTCTCACAGAAGCGGCGAAACCGAGGATACAACTATCGCCGATATAGCGGTGGCAGTTAATGCAGGGCAGATTAAAACAGGTGCTCCTTGTCGAAGTGAGAGGGTCGCAAAATACAACAGACTTCTAAAAATCGAGCAGGAATTAGGCAATTCAGCAGTTTATTCTATAAAATAAAATCGCTATATGGCAAAATTAACGAAAAATTGATGAAATTTTCTACACGGAAATCGCACATTTAGTACGGTTTCCGTCTTTATTTGTGCTACATTTTGTGGTATATTATTTATGTATTATATTATGGGAGCGAAGGCTCCCAGGTTCGGAGTATTTATGATTAACACAACCAGCACACGTCTTTGGGACAGTAACTCTAACATCGGCAGTCCCATACACAGACTTGATGAATTTGCTTATTTCGGCAATGATTTAGGCTCTGTCTACACTAAAGAAAAAACCACCTTTACCTTCTGGTCACCTGAAGCATTAAGCGTTAAGGTTAAGCTTTTTGCAACAGGCAGCGACAATGAGCAGGGTGCAAAAGTTATAGATGAGCTTCCTATGAATAAGACCGCAGATAATGTCTGGCGTCTTGAATATTTAGGAGACCACAAAAACGAATACTACACCTATATTATAAACTTTAAAGACAGAACCGTAGAAACTGTTGACATTTATGCAAAAGCAGTGGGTGTCAACGGCAACCGCGGTATGATTGTTGACCTTAAATCTACTAATCCCGAAGGTTGGGATAAGGACAAAAACATCTTCCTTAATAGCCCTACTGATGCAATTGTCTGGGAGGTTCACGTTAAAGACTTTTCACATTCTCCCTCTTCAGGCATTACTGAAAAAAACAGGGGAAAGTACCTTGCTTTCTGCGAGCACAGCACACTTTACGGCGAAGGGATAGTTCCTACCTGTGTAGATTATTTAAAAAATCTTGGCGTAACTCATGTTCAGATTAATCCCTTTTATGATTTCGGTTCAGTAAACGAAGCAGTTAATGATGATTCCTTTAACTGGGGTTATGACCCCAAAAACTACAACGTTCCCGAAGGCAGTTATTCCTCAAATCCCTTTGACGGCAATGTAAGAATCAACGAGTGCAAGCAGATGATAAAGGCTTTGCACGATGCCGGCATCGGCGTTATTATGGACGTTGTATATAACCACACTTATCAGGCACAGGGTTCTTTCTTTGATTTAAGCGTGCCCGGTTACTATTACCGCTATAATAAAGACGGCTCATGGTCAAATGGCTCAGGTTGCTCTAACGATACCGCTTCTGAGCATCTTATGTTCAGAAAATTTATGATTGACTCTATCCTTTATTGGGCAGAGGAATATCATATCGACGGCTTCCGTTTTGACCTTATGGGTCTTCATGATGCCCATACTATGAGGCTTATCCGCAAAGCACTTGACGAAAAATTCGGCAAAGACAATGTTATTCTTTACGGCGAAGGCTGGTATATGGGTACTGCTTGTGCCTTTGGCACAGAAATGGCAAATCAGGGCGCAATACGCTCTATGAAAGGCGTAGGTGCATTTAACGATAATATGCGTGATGCTATTAAGGGCAGTGTTTTCGGCGCTTGCGATAAAGGCTTTGTTCAGTGCGGTGCCTCTGCAGAGCGTATAAAAAGCGGCATTTTAGCAGAAACAGGCTCTTGGGCAGGGGAGGCTTCCCAATGTGTTAACTACGCCTCCTGTCACGACAACTACGCCCTTTACGATAAACTTATTTTAAGCGAGCGTGGCGGCACAGGCTATTGCGAAAGGTTTGATTATCTCGTTTCTATGATTAAGCTTTCAGCGGCAGTAGTGCTTACTTCCCGCGGAATTCCTTTCTTCCTTGCTGGCGAAGAAATCGCAAGAACTAAATTTGGTGACGAAAACAGTTACTGCTCATCTGCAAACATCAATCAGATTGACTGGGAAAACACAGCCCACTATGCTGACCTTATTCTTTACTATCAGGGTCTTATTCGTCTCAGAAAAAAGCTTGCGGCTTTAAGAGGCTCCAATAAGGTTTGTGACAGCTCAAGTTTTCGCTTTATTGATTCTGCAATGCCCTGTGTTTCTTATGCAATCGATTTTTATGACGAAGATATTAAAGGACACATTTTTGTAGCACTTAACCCTTGCGACTATGATGTTCGTATTAACCTTGCTGATACAGGTCTTTCTAAAGATACTAAGTGGATAGCAGTTGTAAACAAACACAGTGCAGGTACTGCTCCTCTTATGGCTATTTCTGAGCTTGCACTTGTTGAAAGCAAAAGTGCACTTATGCTTTTGGACGAAGCAGCCTATAAGGCAATTTTTAAAAGGTAATTCTCTGCTTTGAAGCAGATTTACATTAATTTCATAATAGGAGGTAATTCTATGAAACTCAAAAAAATCCTTGCGATTTTGCTTGCAGTTATGATGGTGTTAAGCACACTTACACTTCTTTCTGTTTCAGCAGAATCTGAGGTAACAAACAACAACCCTTACTCGGTTGCTGCAATGGAGCTTGATGAGCTTTACGCTTATGACGGCGACGACCTCGGTTGCACATACACACCTGAGGCAACAACCTTCAAGGTATGGACACCTACTTCCGAAGGCGTTACTCTTAAGCTTTATGCTACAGGTAGCGACACTGAGGAAGGTGCTGCTGACCTTGGTGAGTATGAGATGGCTTTTGACGAAGAGACAGGCGTATGGTCTGTTACAGTTGAAGGAGACCTTCTCAATGTTTACTACACTTATGAGGTTGACACAGTTGCTCTCGTAACAGGTACAAAGAAAACTAACGAAACTGTTGACATTTATGCTAAGGCAACAGGTGTTAACGGTAACCGTGCAATGGTAGTTGACCTTGACTCCACAGACCCTGAGGGTTGGGAAAACGACCAGCATATCTTCGTTGACGAGCAGACAGATGCTATCATCTGGGAAGTTGTAGTTCGTGACTTCTCCGCAAGTGAGTCTTCAGGCGTATCCGAAGCAAACCGCGGTAAGTTCCTTGCTTTCACAGAAGAGGGCACAACTGTTAACGGCGAAGGCAACATCTCTACTTGTGTTGACTATCTCAAAGAGCTCGGTGTAACACACGTTCAGATTAACCCCTTCTACGATTTCGCTTCCATTCAGGAAGATAAAGACCTTTCCACTCAGTACAACTGGGGTTATGACCCCAAAAACTACAACGTTCCCGAGGGCAGCTATTCTTCTAACCCCTATGACGGTAACGTTAGAATTAACGAGTGTAAGCAGATGATTCAGGCTCTCCATGAGGCTGGCATCGGTGTTATTATGGACGTTGTATACAACCATACTTATGCTTCCGATACATCTTTCTTCCAGCTTGCTGTTCCCAACTACTACTATCGCTTCAATGCTTCCGGCGGTTGGTCACAGGCTTCTGGTTGTGGTAACGATACTGCTTCTGAGCGTGCAATGTTCAGAAAGTTTATGATTGACTCCTGCCGTTATTGGGTAGAAGAGTATCACGTAGACGGCTTCCGTTTTGACCTTATGGGTCTTCACGATACCGAGACTATGAACCTTATCAGAGCTGACCTTGACACAATCAACCCCGACATTATTATGTACGGCGAAGGTTGGACAATGGGTTCAGTATTTGACCCTGTTGACTGCGAGGGCAACCCCGTTTACGGTGCATCTCAGCAGAATGCAGAGCATCTTTCCGAAAGAGTTGGTATGTTTAACGACCAGATTCGTGATGCTCTTAAGGGTAACGTATTCTCAAACACAGCTACAGGCTTCCTTCAGGGCACTAAGACCTGCTATGAGGGTGTTGTTTACGGTATCCGTGCAAACACCTTCGGCAAGGGCGGTACTTGGGCACCCAAGACCCCTGAGCAGTGTGTAACTTATACTTCCTGCCACGATAACCACACACTTTACGACAGACTCGTTGCTTCAACTCGCGGCGAAGATTCTGATTACAGAGTAAGATATGCAGACCTCATTGAAATGAACAAGATGAGTGCAGCCATTATCCTTACATCTCAGGGTACATCCTTCTTCGTAGCAGGTGAGGAGCTTGCTCGTTCTAAGGATGGCGACCACAACAGCTATTCTTCTCCCGTTGGTCTTAACCAGATTGACTGGAACCTCGCTGTTTCCAACGCTGACCTCGTTTCTTACTACAGAGGCCTTATCGATATCAGAAAGAATTTCGCTCCCTTCACAGATGCTACAGGCAAATTTGCTGACAAGTATTCCTTCGCAACTTCTCTCTCCAGCGTTGAAAGCTACATCGCTTATGTTGTAGATAACGACACAGAGGGTGAGTGGGACAAGGTTGCAGTTATGGTAAACTCTCTCGTAAATGAGTCTCAGGTTGTAACTCTTCCTGATGTTGGCGTTAACGAGTGGGTTGTTATCGTTGACAATAACAGCGCCGGCGTTTCAGAAATCAAAGTTGTTAAGGACAACCAGTTTGAGCTTGCTCCCTCCAGTGCTATGATTGCTGTTGACAAGGCTAGCTTTGATGCAGTTGCTCTTGAGTCCAACGATTCCAAGGTTACTGTTAACCACGTAAACGCTAAGAACGGACAGGTTATCACATCTCAGACAATCACAGGCGAAATCGGCAAGGGTTATGAGACAGCTCAGGATTCTTCCTTAAGCCTTGAGTATGAGCTTGACCGCATTGAAGGCGACGCTAAGGGTACTTTTGCTGAGGAAGACAAGGTTGTTACATACTACTACAACTACTATGTTGCTCCTTCTTTCAAGAATAACGATATAACAGGCGATGGCAAGGTTAACATCAAGGACGCTACTGCTGTTCAGAAGCACCTTGCTAAGATTGAAGTTTTATCTGCTGAAATGGAAGCACTTGCTGACTACGACTATAACGGTAAGGTTAACGTTAAGGACGCTACTGCTCTTCAGAAGCACATTGCTAACTTCAACATCAGTATCGGTACTGTTGTAACTAACTTCTACTGCATCAACGAAAACGGCGAAAAGGTAACTGTAGCTCCTTCTGTTGAAAAGCAGTACAAGGTTGGTACAGAGTATAAGACAGAAGCTCCTTCCGTTGAGCTTTATGAGTTAAGCTCTGAGCTTCCCGATAACGCTGAGGGTGTTGTTGCTGTTGGTACAACAAATGTTGACTACTACTACACCTACTCTGCAAGCGGTATCAAGGTTCACGCTATCCACCTTGACCCCGAAGCAACCTGGGCTCCTTACCTCTGGGCTTGGGATCCTGTTGCAGGTGTTAATGCATTTAATTCATGGCCCGGCGTTCCCATGATGGAAGAAGGCGGCGGTTGGTATTCAATCGATGCTGCACTTCCCGAGGGTTGCTCCTACGGTATTATTATCAATGCAGGCGGTTCTCCCCAGACTGCAGATATGCTCAACAATACTGCTGAGGAAATCTGGATTGTTATCGACGACTATAACATCGTTGATAAGGGTGAATTCATCACAATCTACACAGAAATGCCCGACATCGAGGCACTTCGTGCAGAGGTTGTAGTTCCCGCTGAATAATTTCCTATAAAATTACCTCCCTGAGTTATCTCAGGGAGGTTTCTTTTTATACTATTTTGTTTTTGTTGTTGCCGTCATAAAAATTCTGTATATTTTCTGCCATTGTTTTTACACATCGGTTTCTTGCTTCAAATGATCCCCAAGCCATGTGGGGCGTGAAACACACGTTGTCAAACCCAAGTATTTCTGTATAAGGGTGGTTTTCGCCAAAAGGTTCTGTAGAATATACGTCAACACCCAAACCGCCTATTTTTTCGTTTTTAATCGCGTCAGCAAGTGCCTTTTCGTCAGCAACTGCACCTCGTGCAGTGTTAATGACAACGGCATTTTCTTTCATACTTGCAATACGCTCTGCACTTATAAGATTTCGTGTTTCCTCGCTTAAAGGAACATGCAATGAAATAATGTCGCACTCCTTACAAAGAGTGTCAATATCCGCTAAAGGAAATCTGCCTTCCTGTTTTCTTCTGCACATAAAAACCTTGCATCCGAAAGCTTCAGCAATTTCAGCAACCTTTGTGCCGATTCCGCCGCCTCCAACAACACCCCATTTTAATGAGGATAGCTCGTGATATACTGGCGTCAGCTTATTTGCAACACCTGATTTTGAATAATCACCGCCTCTGACAAAACCTTCATATTCCTTAAGATGGGTCACAAGACTTAATGCCATAGATAAGGTAACCTGTGCAACACTGTCGGTAGAATATCCCGGCACATTATAAAGTGCAATAGAAGCTTCTTTACAGTACTGAGTATCAATATTATCATAACCTGTTGCCGCGACACAAATAAGTTTAAGTTTTTTCGCATTGTTTAGATTGTTTTCGTTAAGCTTAATCTTATTAATAATTACTACGTCAGCGTCAGAAATCCTTTCGGCTACATCTTCAGGCGAAGTGTTTTCAAATTCTTTTACTTCACCTAAAGCATAAATAGGGGAAAGGTCGATATCTTCTCCCAAGGTGCTTTTGTCAAGAACAACTATTTTCATAGCTACCTCCTAATTTTTCTAAGTACCGCTTTTTCTAATAATATTATTACTACAATTTCTATAGGTATAGCCACAAGCGTTTTAATACCTCTTATTCCTGCGGTAATCCAAAAAGCCCTCGAATACTGGATATATAGCCACAAAGATCCTAAGGCTATTTCAACAAATAAACCTGTCACAATTTCGCAGATAATCAGAGAGGGGACAAATCTTTTGCTTTCGAAGAGGAAAATGCCGTATAAAAGCCCGACTAAAAGACCGTTTATGGTCCAGCCCGGAAAATATGCTCCCATTGGAGCTAACAAAAAGCAAATAAGGTCCCCAAGGGCACCGATTGCACCAGCGGCTATAGGGCCGCAAAGAATACCTGCTATGGCTATTGGCAAAAATGTAAGTCCGATTTTAATATCGGGGGTAATTGCCAATGTGAGATTAGAAAAATACCCAAGCAGTATTCTTAATGCCAGAAGCATGCCGCAGATAGCTATGTTTTGCGGCTTTTTAAGTATTTGTGCAGATTTTAAAAATTTATCTCTGATTGTAAACACGTGCAAACCTCCTAAGTTTGCCGCAGAAAAAGAGAAGGCGAAACTGTATAAAACAGCTCCGCCGCAAATTCTGATTTTCAGCGGGATGCAAGCCTTATACCGCGAGTAATACTCTTCGTCCTCTTGGCAACTCCCCGTCCAAGCGGCACTTTACGCACAAGGCTCTACTCTGTTTTTTATATAATATACCTAAAGCTTTTGTTTGTCAAACCTTTCCTCTTATAAGCCTTTGCAAAGGTTTATAAATAAAGAAGGTTACTGCCGAAACGATTACACCTTTAAGCAGATTAAAAGGCAAAACACAGATAAGACAAAAGGTAAAAAGGCTGTTAACGTTAGGATTTACAGAATTACCCATGCTTATAATCTGTTCTAAAGGCAGGTGAAACATTACCGAATATAAAGGTATCATTATAAAAGCGTTTACAAAGGTTGAAGTTATAGACATTATGCCTGTTGCACTGCCCATTCCGATTAGTGCACCCGCTCTGTCCTTTTTGAATTTATAAATCAGTGATGCCGTTACAACAAAAATACAGCCAATAACAAAATTAGCAACATCACCCACAAATGCAGTAGATGTTCCTTTTATAATCAGCTTAATTAAAACCTTAATAAATTCAATGATTATTCCTGCCACAGGCCCCATTGAAAAAGCACCCACCAAAGCAGGAATTTCAGACAAATCCAGCTCATAAAAAGGCGGTGCAATGAAGGGCAGGGGAAACTCCAATAGCATAAGCACTCCCGCCATTGCCGAAAGCATACCGCAGGTCACAAGGTTTCTTGTGGTAAATAATTTCTTTTTTTCCATAAAGCTCCTCCAAAAATAAAAATCCCTGCCTTTTGGGGCAGGGAAGAAGCACAAAATGCAAAACCTTTTCTCATCCGGACTATACCGTCGGCACAGGATTTACACCTGTTCAGCACAAGGCTCGTGGGCTATACCACCGGTGGGGAATCTCACCCCGCCCCAAAGATTTATATGTATTTTAATATTTATGTTCTGACTTGTCAAGTATGTTATCTTGATTTCACGTTGAGCTTCAAGTCAATAATGTCGTGATGAGCAACCCTTTTTTCTTCGGGCGGCAGTTCCATATAGTTGCCAAAGGGTATTTTTAGGTATTGGTCATAGTTTTTCATAGCAAGATATTTTCTGCCTTCAAACTCAACCTCGCAAATACCGTCGTAAATTTCTCTGGGATAAACCTTTTTCATAAAGTAAAAGCCTGCACAAAGCTCCGCTACATTTTCGCTTGTTTCAAAGCTATAGCGGCTCATTCTTTTTTCGGCAAATTTCCATATTTTGTACCTTAACCCTTTGCCTCTGAAAACTGAAAGTAATACTTTTGAGCCGAAACTCAGAAGTCCTCCCTGATTTTTAGGCACAATACCTGAGCGGAAAAGGGAGTAAACCATTGTCCACATATACTGAATATATCTTGACAACTTGCCGCTTGCAAGTCCGTCAATGGGGAATATGTCAAGAGGAATGCCGTGGGGCATATCCATATCCTGCTGATATTCTTTAATAAGCGTATGCTCGGTATCTGCAATTACTGCAAAAATATTACCGTAAGTCATATTTTTGTCGGCATCTAAAAGTACAAAACGCTCACTGGGCTTTTCTTTTTTATAAAGCTTTAAAAACTGCTCGTAGTCCGGTCTTGGCATAAGTACGTCAATGTCATCGTCCCATGGAACAAATCCTTTGTTTCTCAAAGCGCCTATAAGACAACCTCCGCAAAGGTAGTATGTAAGACCATGATTTCTGCAAAATTCGTCAAAAAAGTTAAGTCCGTCAAGCTCTGCAAGTTGCAAGTCTCTTAAGGCTTTTTCGTCAAGCTTAATACTCAAACTAAATCTTCACTGCTTTCTTTTTTATTATGGCGGTTATTCTTAATTACATTTTCTTTAACCTCATTAATTCTGTCAAAGGGAGCTTTTCCAAGCTTTCTTCTCCAAAAAGGCATTTTAATAAGTCCGCATAAAGTGCCCAAACCGTAAGCTATATGAAGTATGGGAAACAGGAAAGGCAAAAGCAAAAACTGAGGCTTGATTTTTTTCGTTAAGAAGCAAACTACTGTGTTAACAAAGTCAAACATAAGATATGCAAGTCCTGTATAAAGCAACGGGTAAATATATCCCAGTGCGGCGAACACAGTAAATATAATAAGCATAACAAGAAAAACAAAAGGTACAAAATGGAAATACGAAAGACATCCGGGGCAAACACCGCAGGTTAAGCCAATCCAGTATCCGTTGCCGTACTTTTGTTTTATCATATTACGTAAATTGCTTCTTGTGTGCTGAAAAGAAATAATATCAGGAAAACTGCACATTTTATATCCCGCTTCGCGAATACGGTAATGAAGCTCGTTATCCTCAGTTCTTCCCAAAGCCTCGTTAAAACCGCCGACTTTTTCGAAAACCTCACGCTTATAAGCAGCGTGAAACAGAGAGTCGTGGTATTCAGGCTTGCCTGTAGGACGTCTGTAATTTGCAATAGAGCTGCCAAAAAGGCTTTCTTCAGCCGCAAGCAAGGTTAGCTTCCAAGAGGTTTCATTGTCAACAATATTCGGTCTTCCGCCGCCTACAATTGTTTCTCCGAATTCTTCCATATTGTAAATACAGCGAGCAATAAAGTTTCTGGGGATAGAAGCATGAGCATCAATTCGGATAATAACGTCGCCTGTTGCCCTTGAAAGTGCCGCATTCCAAGATGCCGCCTGACTGCCTTTATTGCTTGTTGTAATAATAACATCCTTGAAACCGTAATCAGTCGCTTTGAAATCCTCCATCATCGACATGGTTTTGTCTGTAGAGTTGCTGTCAACAAGCACAACCTCGATTTTATCGTGAGGATAGTTTTGGCTAGCAATATCGCGAAACAGTCCGTTAAGAACTTTTTCTTCGTTATATGCAATTACGCACAGTGAAACCAACATATCAGCATACTTCCTTATCAAGTTTTATAATCCATTTTGCAGACGTTGCAAGGGAAGCCTCTGAAAAAGGCACAAAATAAAGCATTCCAACGCCTGTAAGAGCAAATAGAAGCCATCCGCCAAAAGAATAAAACAGCTTTCTGACTGATTTATTAAGGGTATAATTCAAAATTCTTTCAGATTCTTTAATGTATACCCCTGACGGTAAGCTGTCATTTTCAATAAATAAGTAAATAGTAAGAAATTGCCTTGATGTCCATAAAATCCACAAAGCAAATCCTGCAATACCGGTTACAAAAACACTGATTGTTAAGAGTGAGTTGGCTAAGGGAGAAAATTCACCGCTCATTATAACAGCAAAAAGTATATAAGCAGGTGCAATGCAGGGCAAAAACTTAACAACACATAAAAGCCCGTATCTTAACCCCAAAAGAAGTGAGCCTTTAAGCTTTTTGGTAAAGTAGTAAAACAAATCGGAAACCTTTGCTTCTTCACCCTTGGTCATAAGATAAAAAAATCTTTTAACCCCGCAGTAAAGAGGGAAGAGGAAAAGAAAACCGATTGCATAGGCGATGTAGCCTAAAGAACCGCCAACAAGCAGAATTATTGAATTTGCCAAAGAGTCTTCCATTTCAAGAGAAAATATTTGCTCAATCTTTGCCAGTGCATTAAATAAAGGCGACAGCACAACATCTGCACCAAGCACGAAAAAGCTTTGCAAAAAAAGCACCATAAGCACACTGGCAAAGAGTATGAAAAATACACATAAAGAGGAACTCCAGTTCCCTTTTGAAAGCAAGGCTTTTGCTTCGCTTTTAATTCGTTTTTCAGTGTTCATAAAATCCTCCTTACTCAGCAATATACATTCTGTACATTGCTTCAAGGCAAATCTGAGCGTGCTTCATAAAGTTTTCTTCATCCAAGCCTTCGTTGTCAGTATGCAGGTTAGACGTGTCCCCTTTAAACACAGGGCCAAAGGCAACACCGTTGCCTCCGAGCTTTCTGGCATAAGTACCGCCGCCTGTTGAGTACATCTCAGGCTCTTCACCGGTGATTTCCTCATAAGCACTCTTTAAAATTCCGATAACAGGCCTTGAGTCGTCAAGGTACAATGGTTTTGAATGGCTAAGCACATTAACCTCAACGTTTTCAAGGTCAGCAGCCTTTTTAACTCTTTTAATAAGCTCCTTGCCGCCAAAGGTAACAGGGTATCGGATATCAAGCGTAGCTCTTTCTTTTGATTCATTAATCTCAATTGTTGAAGCACAAACCGTTAATGCACCTGACTGAGAATCTCTCATTTTCATTCCCAGTGATGTGCCGTCGCTCTCAAGCCTTATATGTGTTGAAAGGAAAGAGCAAAGGTTGCCTAAAGATGAAAGAGAAAAGTTTGAGGCAAGCAGGTCAATAAGCTCTAAAATGGCGTTGTGTCCCTTATAAGGTTCGCAAGCGTGAGCGGCCTTGCCCTTAGACTTAATCATCATACCGTCGGGAGTATACATAAATTCAAACTCGCCTTCTTTTGCATCAGCAAGCCTCATAAGCTGGTGGTCGTCACTCTCACTGCAATTAATCACAGCGTAAGCAGTGTCGGCAACAGCGTTTACGGCGTTACCGCCTTTAAACTCGGTTAATACGGCGGCGTTTCCGCGCTCACAAGTAAGCTCAAGCTGTAAAATACCTTTTTCAGCTCTGCAAATGCCATAATCGGCATCAGGCGTAAAAGACATATCGGGCATAGCTTCCTTTGCAAAGTAAGCGGCTACGTCAGTCATTCCAACTTCTTCGTCTGTGCCAAAAATAGCTCTTAATGTATTCTTGCCCTCAATTCCGCTTTCTTTAAGAATTCTTAAGCAGTACAGAGTAACAAGGGCCGCACCCTTGTCATCAGCCACTCCTCTGCCTAAAAGTCTGCCGTCTTTTCTTGTAAGCTCAAAGGGGTTTGAGTCCCAGCTCGAAGACGCGGGCACTACGTCAAGGTGAGTAAGAGTTGCACAAAGCTTTCCCTCTGAACCAAGCTCAGCGTGACCTGCCTTGTTGTCAATGTTTTTAGTTATCAGACCAAAGCTTTGGGCTTTATTCAGCATCCAGTTAAGTGCTTCGGCACACTTTTCGTGTCCCTCAACTGACACTGACTCTATTTTAATAAGCTCGTTAAGATCCTGTAAAAGCTCGTCTTTATAATCAAGAATTTTACTGCCGAATGACATAATTCACCTCAAAATTTATTTGGAGTAATAAAAAAGTCTTTACCTCCAAAGTATATTAGTATATAATCAGATTATAACATTATATCATATATATTCCGAAAATGCACTATGTTTTTTAGAAATAAGGAGATTTTATGGCAAATTATAATTTTTATGCAATGCTTTCAAGAATGAAATATATTAATCGCTGGGGACTTATGAATAATACCCGTGAAGAAAATATTGGCGAACATAGTCTTGAGGTGGCGGTTTTTGCTCACGCTCTGGTGTGTATAGCCAACAAACGCTTTGGCGAAACCCTTAACGCCGACAGAGCGGCACTTTTAGGTCTTTTTCACGATGCCAGCGAAATTATTACAGGGGATTTACCTACACCCGTTAAATATTTTGACCCTAAAATCAAAGATGCCTACAAAAACATTGAACATCTTAGCGAGCAGAAGCTTATTTCAATGCTTCCCGATTATCTTAAAGAGGAATACGCTCCTCTTGTAGATTCAGACCTTGCCGACTCACAGCTGCACATTTACGTAAAAGCCGCTGACAAGCTTTCGGCACTTGTTAAATGCCGTGAAGAGCTTAAAATGGGCAACACCGAGTTTTTAAAAGCAGAGCGAAGCACCTTAGAGGCATTAGAAAAAATAGAGCTTCCTGCATTAAAGGTGTTTATGGAAGAGTTTTTGCCTGCATTCAGCTTAACCCTTGACGAGCTCGACTAAGATAATATCTGAAAATTTTGTGAAAGTTTGACGATTTATTGATATTATTCCATATTAGAAATATAATTCGGATTACTAAGCTATAATACATTTTGGGTTTAATAAGGTATCAGAAAGGGGAATGCGTATGTCCGCAGGAAACGAACAGGAGTTTGTAGACATCAGTTCATCAGCTTCAAAAAGAGTGGCTTCTAACAAAAAGACTAAGAAAAAGCTATTGATTATAAAAGTCTTATGCTCGGTTTTATCTGTTGTTTTTCTTGTAGTCGGAGTTGTTTCTATTGTTTATTACAGTACAATTAATCAGTTTCAGTACAAGGATATTAATAAAAATCCCAACAAACCCACAGGCTCGGCATCATCAACAGACCCTATGGGTTCTGAGTTGCTGATTATTGATAATGAAGACGGCAATCTTTTAACAGACCCGTACATTCTTAATATTATGCTTTTCGGTGCCGACCAATACGGCAACCAAGGCCTTAGCGATACAATGATTCTTCTTTCTATCGACAACCGCCACGAAAAGATTAAGATGACCTCTTTCCTCAGAGACACATATATCTCCATCCCCGGCTACTATTCAACAAAGCTTAACGCCGCATATTCCTTAGGTGGTGCCGAGCTTTCCATTCAGACAATCGAAGCAAACTACGGCATACAGATTGACCGTTATGCAATCGTTAACTTTGAAACCTTCAAAGAAATTGTAGATATTATGGGCGGTGTTGATGTAGAGCTTACTCAGGACGAGATTTATTACATCAATGACCAGATTGCTCAGAACGGACAAAGCGAGTACCTTCCTTACGACACACAGGCTGGTATAGTTCACCTCAACGGTCAGCAGGCTTTATGGTACGCCAGAAACCGCGGTGGATACGTAAACGGTACCGAGTACGGCGGTTCAGACTGGGACCGTGTTGAGCGTCAGCGTAATTTCCTTAATGCGGTGATTGATGAGCTTAAAACCTCAGCATCTCTAACGGAAATTGTTCAGATAGTCAACGCTGTTGGTCCAAATATTACAACTAACCTTAAAAACAGCGAAATCACAATGCTTGTTTCCGGTGCGATGACATATTTAAGCTATGATATTGAACAACTTTCAATGCCCACAGACGGCACTTGGAGCTATGGCTATAACGAAGCGGGCTCCGTAATTCTTGTTGACGACTGGTATCAGGCACGTTTCGACCTTGCAAAATTTATTTATGAAGACTCTGTTTCAGAACCTCAATACTAAAAACACGCCGCAATCGTTGATTGCGGCGTTAAATTTTATGCATTATTCTTTTTTACGGGCTTTAAATCAAAGCACATTACATTAAGTATCAACTCAACATACATAAGTGGTAAAACTAAATAAGTAAAGCTGAAGCCCTTAATAAGGATTGTTACTGCAATAACTGCAATCAGTGAAAGAACAAACAACAGTCCCGCAAACCCAAAGGCAAATAATTTGTTGTACATACAGCCTCTTACCGTAAGTCCTGCTATGATGTAAGGATATATCAGTAGAACTCCTACCATAATACCTAAGAACTCAAAACCGCTTAAAAGTCTGAACACAAATAAAATGATAAATGCCATAGCAATAAGCACAGATATTATGTAGCAGGAAAACTCGCCGAAAGCGGGTTTCTTTGTTTTTATAATCATAAATGTGCTTACACCGATTGTAAGGGGCAAAACAGAAATAATTGAAGCAAAGCTTGAAAAGCCTATTCTTATGCCGTCTGCGGTAATGTCAACGCTTAAAACCGATAATACAAGCATCAACGCCGCAATTATTATAATTGCAATGGTAAGCTTCTTGTTTGTGCCAAATTCAACAGCTCTCACTTTTTTCATGTTCTCATTCTCCTGGGAACGTATTTTTCCTTTTTAACCTTGCCCTCAAGCTGAGCTTTGGTTTTAGAAGAAAGGCAGAAAAGCAACAAGCCGATACAGCAGGGGATAGCATAACATCTGCTGAGCACAGTAAAATCACTTGCTTCGTAAGTGGTGGAGTAGGAAATTACCGAGTAAAGAATTACCAAAGCTGAAATTACTGCGGCAAAAATTACAGGAAAAGCAGTTTTAAGTATTCCAAGTAAATAAATAATTACAAAAGCAGAAGTAATCAGAAGCAAAGCCGCTTCGGCAATATCGATATAATTCTGAGTATAGCTTGAAGAAATTGACAATGCATCTGCCAGTGCCTTTTTGTTTAAATATGTAGAGAAAGCTATTATAAATTTAATAACAGAGCTAACCAAACCCAAAGCAGCACCCGGTAAAAGAGCTACACTTGCTCTTCTTAAATCGTAAACTACCGCTCCTGCAATCAGGGTTATGGCAAAAATCGCTCTTACCCACACATATACATTATATAAAGCAGTTTCATTTGTGCCTTCTACTCTTGTGAAAGCCGAGCAAACCGCAACCCATAAAACCATAAGAACAGGTATAGCGGCTACAACTGCTAAAAGTGCCGCCAAAGTCGGCAGTGATGACTTCTTGTGCACAAGAGGAAAGCTTATTTTAAAAGATTTCATAAAAACCCTCCAAACATAGTTTTTTATATTTTAACATAAATAAAGTATTTTTCAATAGAATTGGTCAAAATTTCATAAAAGCCTCATATTTCACAGTTCACTGCATATATTTAAGCAGAAGGGGAGAGAAATTTTGATAAGCAGAGTTTTTGACCTCAGACGTAAAGAGGTGATAGATAGCCTCAGCGGTTCCCGCGTGGGCTTTATAGACGATGTCGAAATAGATACCCTTACCGCAAATGTCCGCTCCGTTGTAATCTTCGGAAGACCCCGTTTGTTCGGCATTTTAGGCAAATCCGAGGATGTAATCATACCTTGGAGCGATATTACTCTTATCGGCGAAGATACCGTGCTTGTAACAACAAATGTAAGAAATAAACAAAAAGTATTCACAAAACAAAAGCTATTTCGTTAAAATAACGGCTTCGAAAGTTTGTGCCATTTAGCAATACAACTAAATTAAACCGCAAAAAATTGTACAACATCACGAAGAATAATTCGTATAAAGAAAATAACGCTAATTATAATTCGAAAATAGAAATAAAATCGAGTCAGTGAAATTTTGCAATATCCCAAAAAGTATGTCATAATACCCCTCGGATTGTGTGATCAAGCAAAAATTTTACTGCTTACACAAGACCTTAGATGAATCTTTGCGAAGCTTCAAAATAAAATTTCAAAAGAAACTTGAAGCCAAGCTCAGTGTGACAATTCAATAAGGCTCTTGTCTTAGGGCACTTCAGCCGAGTAATCGGTATGCACAGATTTCCTTTGTATGTGCCCGGAATAAGGAGGACAAATTTGATAAAAGCATTCAAAAGATCGACTGCTGTTTTATCTTTAGCTCTTGTAATGGCAATCGCAATTACACCTTGCCTTATTTGCATTCTTGCAAATAACGATGTAAAGGCTGCTACTGATACAAATAGCCGACCCGAAGGAAGCATTCAGCTTGTAACCAAGACTTATAAGGAAGACCAGATTCTTTCAGCAAAGCAGGACGATGAGTCCTTTTCTCGAGCTCAGGCGTTTGACCTTGCAAAAAAGGCAACCGCAAAAGCAGTAACTGAGCTTGAGGAACAAAAAGAGTCAGGCGAAGCAGTTCTCTGTGCGACAGAGAGTAAGGATTTTCTGCTTCAGATTGATAACCCTGACACATCCTATGTGAGCTATAGCGTAGAGCTCTCTGACTATGACAGAGACGTTCTTGAGCACCTTGTAATGGGTGAAGCAGGCGGCCAAGGCTATATCGGTTGCTGTCTTGTTGCTCAGGCAATCAAAGACACAATGATTACTGACGGATACCCCTCAGTTGATGCAGTTCGATTAGGCAACGGCTACTCCGCATCCCTTGATAATGTTCCTAACCAAGATGTATTAGACGCTATCGAGTTCGTATTCGATAACGGCGGTGCCGCAGTTCAGCATAGGGTAATCTACTTCTATGCACCTAACGTATGCGAAAGCGCATTCCACGAGTCTCAGAATTATGTAGTTACCCACGGTGGCCACAAATTCTTTGACAGATGGTAAATTTTTCTTATATCACCAATCAATCCTGAAACGCTCTTCTTAATGGGAAGAGCGTTTCTTCTTTATAAAAATGTCAAAAAAATCCTTAAAAACCCTTGACTTTATCTAAGTTTTTTGGTATCATACTAAGGCATTACGCACGATGGGTATGCTCTAAAGGTGCGGCAGTTGACATTTTGCCGTGTACAGAGTAAATTTCAAAGCTCATCGGAGGTTTTAACCTAAGGAGGAAAATAAAATGTCAGTAGTATCTATGAAGCAGCTTCTCGAAGCAGGTGTTCACTTCGGTCACCAGACAAGAAGATGGAACCCTAAGATGGCAGAG
>JAFQVY010000021.1 GCA_017407755.1 Clostridia bacterium
GTGTCCCGGGTTCGAGTCCCTGATGGTGCACCATCTGGCTCGTTGGTCAAGCGGTTAAGACACCGGCCTCTCACGCCGGTAACGGGGGTTCGATTCCCCCACGAGTCACCATTTTTCGGTATCTACTGCATAATGTTCGCAGTTTGTACATATACTATAGTTGGTGTTGATGACGTAGAGGGTACACCTGTTCCCATTCCGAACACAGAAGTTAAGCTCTATAGTGCCGAAGATACTTGGCTGGCAACGGCCTGGGAAAATAGGAAGATGCCAACATATATATTCCTCCATAGCTCAGTCGGTAGAGCACTCGGCTGTTAACCGAGTTGTCGTTGGTTCGAGTCCAACTGGGGGAGCCAGTTTAGGAAATTACCATTTTTATGGTGATTTCCTATTTTTTTTCAACATAATTATATATTTGCATATAAAAAGTAGAAATTCATCTTACATGGTTGTTATTTTTGTAACAATGATGTAAAATCTTCCTGTAGTGTTTCGTTGATACTTCAATGAAGTGCTTTTATATAGATTAAAATTGAATATTTCTTTTAATAACTATTTGGAGTGATGATTATGCAAACTGGTTTTCCTTCGGATAGTGGGAAGTATCCGAAAGAACAAAAACGTAGTAATGATGCCAATATCAACATTTGTATTATTACTTATGCAAAAAACGATCTAGAAGAAACACAAGATTCTAATCTAAAAAATCATAAAAAAGCATTAGAATTGTTAGAGGAAGCTGAACGAATTAAGCAGAAGAAAGTTTTGTTTTATTGTTTAATTGCCTTTCTTGGTTTCCTTTTTGTTAGTGCTTTGGTTATGATGTTTACTGATAGAGTTGTCTTTGGAATAATTCTATTCTGTATTTTTATGTTTTTGGTGGGAATTCTGATCGTCTACTTTATCTCAAAGAAGAACAAAGAGGACCATTACTTACTTAATTTCATTTTTAATTTTATTAATGATATTATAGTTCGTATTTTTGGTTACTAACTTAGTGATTTATTACGGCATATAGAACACACGGGTCGGCAGTAATTACTGCCGACCCGCGTGCTTTATTTAGAGATTGTAAATCAGGAAATGTCTTCGATTGCACAAAGATACAAATGAGTTGCATCATTTTTGCACTTAAACTTTAAAGTTTTAGTGGTTGAGGTGCCGTCTGCAAAATTAGCGGTTACATCAAGTGCATATTGGTCTGAACGGGAGTTAAACTCCTCTTCAAAAATCCTTTTAATGTCAACGTTGTCACGGGAGGTGGTGGTATATTTACCGTCTTCGAGTTCGAGATAAAATGCAATTCTTAAAGGGATAGAGCCGTCGAGACTATCTTCGGGGAGTTCAAAGGTCAGAGTGCTTTTGGGCTGACAGTTATAGTCAAAAGTACATGAGGAAGCCCAGCCGAATCCATCAAAAGATGCATAAGCATTGTATTTTTCTCTTTCTTCTTCGGTAAGGTCAATCGCCTTGATTAGTCCTTCGTAGCTAGGCATATAAGAAAGATATGTGTTGTGGGCTGTGTAGGTAACGGTTTCTATATTTTCGCCGCTACAGTCTAACTCAAGAGTGAATTCTTTTAATACTTCAAAAATCTCATCGTACAGATAATCGCCGTTTTCGTTGTATTTTGTTGTTGTTCCAAAGCCTTGCCCAAAGTTTTTGATTTTGTTTACTTTTACGTAGGTATCTTTGCTTATCTCGTCCATTGTGGAACTATTGCCAAGAGAGTCAGCCGCCTGAACGGATAGGATAAAAGGGTGAGAAACCGGATTGCTGTCGGGTGTAGGGGATTCGCCGTTATCTTTAAACATAACTATGCTCAGAACAAGAACCAACACCAGAGAAGCCGCAATAGCAGACGTCAGCTTTAGCTTGAAATGTTTATATTTTTTCATAATAAATACCTCATTGTTATTTACGGCACCATAGAGGGTATTAATTGATTTTTCTACAAGCTCGTCTGGTGCCTTGATTTTTTCGATATCTTGTGTGTAAAGATTTCTTTTCACAAATTATCACCTTCTTCAAGAATTTCTTTAAGTTTTTTACGTGCACGCTGCAGCTTAGAATTGATGGTGTTTTTATTTTCACCAAGAATTTCGGCGATTTCTGCAATTGTATATTCTTCGTAGTAGTAAAGATAAATTATGTTTCTGTACTTTTGAGGCAGGGAATATACAAGCTCGGGAATCAGGTTTTGAGTTTTATTCGGATTTTCACGTGATAAATCCAATGCCTCGGTTTTGCTTTGCCAATGGGATTTTCTGAAATTCTTACATTTGTTGATTGTTACGCGTATCAACCAGTTCTTGATGTGTACATCATCAAAGAGAGGAGCGTTTTTCGTTAGAAGTGCAAGGCAAACATCCTGAAATATGTCTTCAGCATCAGCAGTATTTTTCAGATTATGTAAAGCAATACGATAAATCATATCAGCATATAGCCTGATAATCTGTTCTGCCTGTTTGATTTTTGTGTTTTGTTCTGACATAAGCCCTCCTCCTTTCACTTATAATACAATTTAGCATATACCTAAAAGTGCATTGCTTGGAAAAATTTTTGGTATAACGTAATTATAGCATTTTCATTGACTGTAAATAAATAATTTGATACAATCTATCTGTATTTTTTCATTAGGAGATTATTATGGAACGTGAACGTTTAGGCAGTCGCTTGGGGTTTATATTACTTAGTGCCGGCTGTGCCATTGGAGTTGGAAACGTATGGAAGTTTCCTTGGATGGCGGGTGAGTACGGCGGCGGAGCCTTTGTACTTGTATATTTATTCTTTTTGTTCCTTTTAGGACTTCCCGTAATGGTAATGGAGTTTTCCCTTGGCAGAGCAAGCCAGGCAAGCCCTGTAAGGCTTTATCAAAAGCTTCAAAAGCCTGGGCAAAAGTGGCATTTTCACGGCTACGGAGCATTGGTTGCAAATGTGATTTTGGTGATGTTTTATACTTCTGTGGCAGGTTGGATTCTTTATTACTTTATAAGCTTTCTAAAAGGTGATATGACAGGCATCAGCAACGAAGCCTCAGCTAAGCTTTTTGACAATATGCTTAATAGTCCTGCAATTACTGTCGGCTTTATGGCAATTGTTGTGGTTCTCGGTTTTTTAATACTTTCTTTTGGTGTTCAAAAGGGTGTTGAGAGGGTCACAAAGTATATGATGATTGTGCTTTTGGCTCTTATGATGGTGCTTGCTGTCAATAGCTTTACCCTTGAAGGTGCCGCAGAAGGCTTAAGTTTTTACCTTAAGCCTGACCTTACCAAAATCAACGGTGAAGTTATTGTTGGTGCTATGAATCAGGCTTTTTTCACACTTAGCCTCGGTATAGGTTCTATGGCGATTTTTGGCAGTTATATCGGAAAAGAACGCTCCCTTATGGGCGAAAGCATTAACATTCTTGTCCTTGACACTTTCGTAGCAATTACTGCAGGACTTATTATTTTTCCCGCCTGCTTTACCTTTGACGTTGAACCTACCGCCGGCCCTAAGCTTTTGTTTGTGGCTATGGCAAAGGTTTTCAACAATATGTCAGGTGGCAGAATATGGGGAAGCCTTTTCTTCCTATTTATGTTCTTTGCGGCAATGTCCACCGTAATTGCAGTTTTCGAAAACATTTTAGCTTGTGTCAAAGAGCTTACAGACTGGAGCCGTATTAAAACATCAGCAATTTGCGGTATTTCAATACTTTTGCTTTCGACTCCTTGTGCCTTAGGCTTTAATTTATGGTCAGGCTTTACACCGTTTACATCAAAGTCTTCAATACTTGATTTAGAGGACTTTTTGGTAACTAATTGCTTGCTTCCTTTGGGTGCTCTTTGCTACGTCCTTTTCTGTGTTAGCAAAAAGGGATGGGGGTTTGATAATTTTATTGCAGAAGCTAATACAGGCAAGGGTCTTAAGGTTAAAGGGTGGATGCGCCCGTATATGACCTATGTATTGCCTACTGCTATTGTTTTCATTTTTATTATTGGTATATTAAATTTTGAATTTACTGACAATTTTACAATACTTAATTGGATAAAAAGTTTATTCTAAAAATAAGCCTTATGAAGATTATTTCATAAGGCTTAATTTTTTTGTTGACAAGAATACACTAATAGACTATAATGTTAGACAAAGAAACAAGGAAATGAGGAGATATTATGTTAAAGAAAATGCTTAGTATGTTGCTTGCGTTAATTACAGTTCTTTCAATGCTCAGTGTGGCTGTGGTTTCTGCTTCAGCGCAAGAGACTGAAGCGGTAGCAACTGCTGATGAAGCTACAATTGACGAGGCAACAGTCGACGAAGCGAAGCTTGTGCTTACAGACGAGCCTAATGTGCCTGCAGAATCCGTTAATGGTACAATTATCGGCTATATGGGTGACAGTAACCTTGACGGCAAAATCAATATCAAGGACTGCACTGCAATTCAGAAATATCTTGCAAAATATACTTTGCTTAACGAGCGTGCAAAGCTTCTTTCTGACGCTGACAACAACCAGAAACTTAATGTAAGAGATGCAACAGCTATTCAGAAGTACGTTGCAGGTATGCAGGTTGAGTCTGTGGTGTGGCACCTTCTTTACGAAACAGGAACTCATACCCATAATTACGTAGAAGAGGTTGTAGAAGTAAAGTGCGAAACCGACGGCTATACACTTAAAAGCTGTATCTGCGGCGACGAGAGCAAAGAAAACGTAATTGAGGCAAAGGGTCACGCTTATAAAATTAAAAGAGTAGACGCCACCTGTGTTGACGAGGGCTACACTCTTTACGATTGCCAAAACTGCAACTATTCTGAAAAGCGTGGTGTTGCTAAGCCTACAGGTAAGCATGTGTTTGAAAACCGTACTTGCAAATACTGTTCACTTGATTTATCAGACTATTCATTTGATAAATTGAGAGATTATCTCATTGCCAACGGTGAATACGATAAAGACACTCAGTCTTATGTTTGTGAAATAATACCTGACAGTTACGGAATTGACGATATAGCCAATGTGCTTTATTGCGAGGCAGACCAAGGTATTGCTATCAGCTATGCCGCTAACGTTGAAGGCTATGTCGATGCAATTAGCATAGGTATATATAAGGGTCAAAAAGATTTCATTTACTATATGATTTGCAGCGGTGTATTTGAAGGTATCGGAACATACGATATGGGCAAATACACAGTCCATATCAAAGATTTGGAAAATATAGAGCTCTATTATGCATTTGAGGGAATTGATGAGCAGCTTGCCATTGATTACACCCTTGATTATATTGATTTTGCCTTAGGTATTTATGAAGACCACCAGCGTGATTTTGGTGTAACAATCAAAGATTTAGGATTTAAAAATTTTGTATATAACGGGTAACAAAAAGGTGCTGAGGATAAACTCAGCACCTTTTTATCAGTTGAAATATTCTTTAGCAATGTTAATTAAATCTTTTGGCTTTAGGATTATATAGTCAGGGTTTTTAACCTCGCCAAAGCCGTAGGAAGCAAAAACAAAGGGAACATCTGCCTTGTCGGCGGCTTCCTTGTCAAGGATAGTGTCACCTACATAAATCGCTTTGCTCAGGTTATTTCTTTTTATAACAAGGCTTATGTTGTCTCCTTTTGGTTTGCCTGTTCTGCCTGCCATTTCAAAATCCTTGATTATACCTTCAAGGTGATAATGCTCAACAAACGCCTGCACATACCCGTCTTCGCTGTTGCTTACAATATATAGATTATAGTCCTTGCTAAGCTCATTAAGGGTTTCAAGAATACCCTCATAAAGAATTGCACCGTTTCTTCTAAGCTCCTCAAGCTCTTCCTCACAGCCCTCTTTCATAAGGGCAATGCCGTCTTCAAGGCTTAATTCGGGAAGCATAAGGGGTGCAATCTGAGCAACTGTTTTGCCCATATAGCTGTTCATTTCCTCCTGAGTAAGAGGAGGTCTTTTAATGCCGTGGGCATTCATAACCTTTTGCCAAGAGGGCACAATTGCCACACAGGAATCCCAAAGGGTTCCGTCTAAATCAAAAATAATACCGTTTTTATTCATAATTTTCCTTTTATCTTCTTTTCCAAACAAGGGGATTAAGCCCTAAAACAAGTGGGAATATTTCAAGTCTGCCTAAAAGCATTGCCAAAGACAAAAGAATCTTTGAAAAGCCTGAGTAGTCTGCATAACTGCCGATAGGGCCAACAGCACCAAAGCCGGGGCCAACGTTATTGAAGCATGCAATTGTTGCCGAAAGGTTTGTTTCAATACCGAAAGGTTCAATGCTTAAAAGCACGAAAACTCCTAAAGTGCACATAATGTAAATTGCAAAATAAGATGTAACGCCGCTTAAGGTTTGCTCGTCAACACGCTTGTCTTCCATACTTACCGCCCTTACAGAACGCGGGTGCAAAAGCCTTTTAAGCTCTCGGTGAACGGTTTTTATTAGCATAACAACTCTTGCATTCTTAAGTCCGCCTGCAGTAGAACCTGCACAACCGCCTATCATCATCAGCATAAGAAGTATTGCCTTAGAAAGGCTTGGCCAGGTGTTGAAGTTAGCGGTTGCATAGCCTGTTGTAGAAATAATCGTAGCTACCTGGAAAGATGAGGTTCTTATGGTTTCGCCAAAGTTTGCATACATCGGGTAAATATCGTAGGTAATAATTGCAATGCTTACTAAAACAAGACCTAAGAAAAACCAAAGTTCTGTGCTCTTTAAAATAGATTTGAATTTTCTTAAAAGTAAAAGATAGTATAGGTTAAAGTTAAGAGAAAACAGCAGCATAAATACTGTAATTACCCATTGGCAATAAGAATTGTAGCCGCCGATACTGGTGGATTTTATGCCAAAGCCGCCTGTTCCTGCTGCGCCGAAGGTATGAACAATACTGTCAAAAAGCGGCATACCGCCTATAAAAAGCATTGCTATCATAATTATGGTCATAGCTATGTAGATAAGGTAAAGTATCTTTGCAGTGTCTCTTGCTTTTGGCACCAATTTGCCAACGGTAGGGCCGGGAACTTCTGCTTTCATAATATTCATTGAACGGTCGGCAATATTGGGAATAATCGCCATAACAAAAACAATAACGCCCATACCGCCAATCCAGTGAGTAAAGCTTCGCCAGAAAAGAAGACCCCTGCTCATTGCCTCGATATCGGTCAGAATAGATGCACCTGTGGTTGTAAAACCTGAAACGGTTTCAAAAAAAGCATCTATATAGTTTGGAATTTCACCGCTTAAAAAGAAAGGCAGAGCACCGATTGCCGACATAAGAAGCCACGCGTAGGTAACTATTACAAAGCCTTCTTTGGCGTAAATAACCTTATTACCGGGGTTAGAGGCAAATTTAAGCACAAGACCTGATACAAGTGCAATTCCTATTGTAATAAGAAAAGCCCAAAGGCATTTTTCTAAATAAATAACAGACACTATGGCGGGCAAAATGAGAAGTGCCGCTTCTGCCAAAAGTATATGCCCCACAGTGTTAAGCACCATTCTACGATTCATAAAAACCTCTTACTTAATAATATCTGCAAGGTCGTAAAGCCTGTGCTCGGCACTTATAACAATAACCTTGTCGCCGGGCAAAATAACTGTATCGCCTGTAGGAACCATAGCCTTGCGGTTTCTGAGAATTCCTGCAATAAGAATATTAGACTTGAAGTTAATATCCTTAAGGGGAGTGTTTATGTATTTGAAATCTTCTTTTACATTGAATTTAAGTGCTTCGGCGTTGCCGTCCATAATTTTATATAGCTTTTCAACGTTACTGCCCACAGAGTTTTTCAGTGCTCTTACATACCTTAAAATAACGTCTGTAATAGTTCTTCTGGGAGAAACGATTGTATCAAGACCCAAGCCTGTTGCAAGGGGAATAAATTCACTTCGGTTTACCTTGGTAATAACCTTAGGCACATTCTGGCTCTGAGCATAGTAAGAAATAAGTATATTTTGCTCGTCCATACCTGTAAGAGAAATAAAGGCATCAACGTCGTTTATGCCTTCTTCTTTTAAAAGCTCCTGCTGAGCACCGTCGCCTAAAATAACGGTAGCGTTTGGAAGTGCTTCGCATATTTCCTGACATTTCTGAGGGTCTTTATCAATAATAACAACAGAACATCCCGACAAAAGAAGCATTCTTGCAAGGTAATAGCCTGTGCGGCTTGCACCTAAAATCATAATCTTTTTAGCAGAACGCTGAGTAATCTTAAGACTCTTAAGAAGCTTAATAATCTCACTTGGTGCGGCAGTAAGGGCAATTTTGTCGCCGCTTTGAAGCTCGAAATTACCGTCGGGTATATAAACCTTGCCCTCTCGGCAAACGGCACAAATAAGAAATTTTGCCTTGTGCTGGCGTCTTAAATCCATTATTTTCATACCCGAAAGGGGAGAGTCCTGTCTTAAAACAAGCTCGATAATCTCAAAATTACGGGTTGAAAAGGTTTCTATATGAGCGGCTGACGGAAGCTTGAGAACGTTATAAACGTCGTGAGCCGCAAAAAACTCAGGGTTGATTGACATAGAAAGCCCTAACTCGTGCTGTAGAAAACCAAGGCTTTTTTCGTTGTATTCGCGGTTGCGGATACGTGCAACGGTGTTTTCGGCACCAAGAGTTTTAGCGAGATAACAGCTAAGCATATTAAGCTCATCAGAGCCTGTAACAGCAATGAAGATATCTGCCTTGTTAGCACCGGCCTCTGTTAAAATTTCACAGTCTGTGCCAATGCCGCAAACGCTGATTACATCATAAATATTTGTAACTTCAGAAAGTACCTCGGCGTCTTTGTCGATTGCTATAACGTTGTGACCTTCGCTTAATAAGCTGGCAATTATAGATTGACCGATTTTACCGCAACCTACGACAATAATGTTCATATAAACTCCTTGTTTTAAAGGGTAAACGATAAAAACCGATATTACCCTATTATTGTCTCATATTATACACCTTTTTAAGAGAATTACAATATTTTTTCGCTATATTTTAAAAAACGGGAAGTGAGTTTTCTCACTTCCCGTTAATTTTAAGGCTGGCCTTCTGTATTTACGTTTGTGCTTATATCAGGAATCATACTTTCAAGCATATTTTCAGAGGGCTTGGTGTTATTGTTGCTGTTGTTATTGCCGCTATTGCCATTATTTGAGCTGTTGCCTGCTGAGTTGTTTGCGGAATTGTTGGCGTTACCACCTTCGTTTGCATTGTTGCCGCCGCCTGAGTTTGTAGATGAGCCCGGCCCTGCACCGGTGTCGTTTTTGCCCATTGAGCAAGCAACAAGTGATACCGCTATAAGTGCAACAAGTAAAAGTGCAATGAATCTTTTCATAAATTTTCTCCTTAAACTGAAATTATGATAGCTTGTGCTGTCTTTTATATTATTACCCATATAAGCCTGATTAATCACATTTTTCTTGCGAAAGAGCTGAAAGTGGTATATAATACTTACTCGGAGGAGATAAAATGAGCAATTTAAATACACGTGTTGCAAAATGGGATAACACCAAAGCAATACTGATTTTTCTTGTTGTGTTTGGCCATGCAATTACTGCTTTTATATCCGATAACGAAGTTACAAGAAGTGTATTTTTGTGGATTACGGCGTTTCACATGCCGCTTTTTATGTTTTTGACAGGACTTTTTTCAAAAAGCTTTGTCAATGCACCTAAATTTAACTATAACAAAATAGTCTCTTACGTGCTTCTTTACTTTTTTATGAAGCTAACTATTTACCTTACATTGGGAATAGTTCGCAGTTGGGGAAAATTCAGATGGACAAGCGAAGGCGGAACACCTTGGTATATTTTTGTAACCGCTGTGTTTATGGTGCTGACATATCTGCTTAAAAACTTTAATCACAAAAAGGTGTTTATAATTAGTATTATCCTTGCTTTAACGGTAGGCTACATAAATGAAATCGGCGACACTTTTATGCTTTCCAGAATTTTCGTATACTATCCCTATTTTTTCTTAGGATATATGCTTGACAGGGAAAAGCTCCTTGCTTTTATAAGCAAAAAAAGCGTAAGATTTATTTCACTTGCAATTCTTGTGCTGTTTACCATAGTAATTTTTGCCTTGGGCGACAATATTTTCAGCATACGCTATGCTTTAACAGGCAACAACCCTTATAGCGAGTTTGGAGCAGACTGGGCACCCTTTGGCATTCTTTTGAGAATGGGGTGCTATACTGTAAGCTCTCTCGTAGGTCTTTCGGTTTTAAGCCTTGTGCCCATAAAGCGAATTCCTGTAATTACCAGAATCGGTTCAAAAACCCTTTCAGTTTACGCTTTGCACAGACAGGTGCTTTATGCTTTCGAGTATACTCTTATGGTGCCTATGGTAGCTTTATTACCGCAAAATTTAATTTTACCTGCATTGCTTCTAATTTCTGCATTGCTTACCTATGTGCTTTCGTTAAAGCCTTTTGATTATGTGCTTTATCCCTGTACAAAGTGTGATAGGTGGCTTGATCCCTTAACCAAATGGCTTGCAAAATAAGCAAAAGCATCGGACTTAATCCGATGCTTTATTTTTTATTATAAACCGCCAAGGTTTATCTTGGTCTTCTTTTGAGGCATAGCCAATGCCAACTCGTTTATCAGTAACTACATGGCACTTAAACCCATCGTCTTCAATATAAAAATCTTCGCAGGCGGTAATGTCTTTGCGGTTAAATTCCCCTGTAATTTCTAATTTTTTAGTAAGCTTTGCAGGGCCTTCGTAATTTTCGCAAGCTCTGATTAAAACCGCCTCAGGTTTTTCTTCTTCGCCTGTTACTATATTTAAAAGCCAGTGCATACCGTAGCAAAGATAAACATAAACAGTGCCCGCTTTCATATACATAACCTCGGTGCGCTTTGTTCTGCCTTTGTGAGCATGGCAGGCGGTGTCCTCTTCGCCGATATAGCTTTCGGTCTGAGTAATCCTCAGTCTTATTTCTGTGTCAGCAGTTTTTCTTACCAAAACCTTACCCACTAAATCCCTTGAAACCTCAAGACACGGACGGTTAAAGAAAGAAAAAGGCAATTTCATATACATATTTCTCCTTAAAATCAGTTTATTATTTTTACCATTATTGTGATAATTTTATAAAGTTTTTAAAAGTTATTGAACTTGTTTTAAGTCTATGGTAACATAAAATCGAAAAATATTAAATATATTTTTACTGAATTTCAGATAAGGAGAATGAATTATGTTTTGTAGTAAATGCGGTAAACCCGTTGCAGACGATGCGGCTTTCTGTGCTAACTGCGGCGCAGCTTTAAAAAAAGAGGTTGCTCCTGTTGCTGAGCCTGTAGCAGAAGCACCTGTAGCAGAAGCACCTGTAGCAGAAGCACCTGTAGTTGAGGCACCTGTAGTTGAAGCACCTGTAGCAGAGGCACCTGTAGTTGAGCCCGTTGCAGCAGAAGCTCCTGTTCAAGCAGAAATTCCTGTTGCAGCGCCTGTTTATCAGCAGGAAACATTCCAGCAGGCACCTACCTTTAATGCTGCACCCGTAGCACCTGTTGATGCCGGTTCACTTATGATTAAGGGCATACTTGCTATTGCACTTTGCGGATTTGGTATCCCCGGTATTATTCTTGGCTCAATGGCTAAAAAGCTTGCGGCTCAGTTTATGGCGGCAAACGGCGGTCAGATTTTTGGCAAAGCAAAGATTGGCTCTATCCTTGGCAGAATCGGTTTCGGTTTTGGTATCGGTTTAACAATTTTCTGGGCTTTTTATTTTATTATTATCGTTGGCATCTTAGGTGCACTTTAATTCAAACTGTTAAAAAGGACTTGGTTTTATCCAAGTCCTTTTTTGTTAGTTGATGTTTTCTTCATCAGCGGTCTGAACTTTACCGCATTTATAGCAGAAAGAGTCTGTTGAAGAAAGTTGTGTGCCGCAGTGTATACAGAATTTTACAGCTTTTTCTGCCTCTGCCGATTTCTGAGCGGCTAAGCGGCGGCGTTTTTTAGTTTTTGTTACAATAATTATTGCTACAATACCGCCTGCGATTAAGGTAAGTACAAAAGATGCAACTGAGATAATCGCCGAAACGGCAATAGTTTCAATGGCTTCATCGCTTACAGTATATTCTTCAAAATATTCGGTTGCCCCTTCACTGACTTGAGGGGTGGTTTCTGTCGTGTTTATATTGTAAGCACCATAAGTAATGCTGTCTACTACGGTTTTAAATAGCGCTCTGTCTTGTTCTGTAACTGCTTCTTCGTATGTCCAGCAAGTGATATTTATAGCTTTGTAGTTTTTAATGGTATAATAATTGATAGCGTAACCGCTTTCAGGTGAAAACAAGTGAATTGCTATATAAGTGGTTTTTGAGTTTACATATATTTCGTAATCAAAAACCTCCGTACCTTCATCTTCAACAGAGCCTATGTAACCTTTTGCCAAATCCTCAAGCTCGTCGTCATCAAAAACTGCGATATTACTTGCTTTTACAGGTGTTGCAGTTATAACAAATTCTACATCTGAATTGTCGGGAAATGCGTCAAAATAAATGTTGCCGTTTTTGAGCAGTTCTAACAATTCTTCTTTGGTATATCCAAGCTTCTTAAGCTCTAAAGCATCTTCCTCAATATCGCGGGTTAAAACGTTATAGTGAGAAGGAACGGTAATACTAAGGTTTAAATCCTTTACCTCAAAAGTTTCATTCTCTGCGCTTACGCTTATAGCAGAAATCAGTATTAATAGAATGCTGATTGCAAGGGCTAAATGTTTTTTCATTGCTACCACCTCTTAGCTAAATATACCACTCTGTTAGACAAGTTGCAAGTGCTTTTGGCAATATAAAACATAATTTTTTTAAAAAATATAAGTGTTTTTTTCGCTCATACTATTTACAACTTAAAAATATGGAGTTAAAATAAGCACATATTTATTTTATCCGGAAAGGATTGATAAGAATGAAAATCAGAGTAGGTATTTACGGCTACGGAAATTTAGGCAGAGGTATTGAAAGTGCAATCCGCCAGAACCCCGATATGGAACTTGTTGCCGTATTCACAAGAAGAGACCCCGAAAACCTTAAAATCGGCACAGAGGGAGTTGAGGTTAAGCACGTAAGCGATGCCGAAAGCTTTACAGATAGAATTGACGTTATGATTCTTTGCGGCGGCTCTGCTACAGATTTACCTGAGCAGACTCCTGAGCTTGCAAAGATGTTTACGGTTATAGATAGCTTTGACACCCATGCAAGAATCCCTGAGCATTTTGATAACGTTGACAATGCTGCAAAAGAAGGCAAAAACGTTGCCATTATCTCAGCAGGCTGGGACCCCGGTATGTTTTCTCTTAACCGACTTTACGCCTCTGCTGTTCTTCCTGAGGGTGAGGACTACACCTTCTGGGGCAAGGGCGTCAGTCAAGGCCACTCAGATGCTATTCGCCGTATTGAGGGTGTATTAGATGCAAAGCAGTATACAATTCCTGTTGAGGCGGCTTTAGATGCCGTAAGAAGCGGCTCTGCACCCAAGCTTTCGACCCGTGAAAAGCACACCCGTGAGTGCTTTGTGGTTACCGCTGAGGATGCCGACAAAGCCCGCATTGAGAAAGAAATCAAGGAAATGCCCAACTACTTTGCGGATTATGACACCACAGTTCATTTTATTTCTATGGAAGAATTAAAAAGAGACCACAGCGGAATTCCCCACGGCGGTTTTGTTATCCGCACAGGTAAAACAGGCATAAATAAAGAAAACAACCACGTTATTGAATATAGCTTAAAGCTTGATTCAAACCCCGAATTTACCGCTTCTGTTATAGTTGCTTTCGCAAGAGCCGCTTATAGAATGAAGGCTAAGGGTGAGGTTGGTTGCAAAACCGTTTTTGATATTCCCCCTGCACTTTTAAGTATGAAATCCCCTGAAGAGCTTCGTGCTCATCTTTTATAAAAAATAACTGCTTCACTTTGGTGGAGCAGTTTTTTACTTTATTTGACACATTTTCTGTAATAAGTTATAATAATTACATATTTTTGTGAGTGAGAGGATAAAATGTTAGACCAAATTATCGGTTTTTTAAACGATGCCCTTTATAGCTACATACTGGTTATTATTCTTGTTTTAGGCGGAATTTTCTTTACTGTAAGAACCAAAGGCGTTCAGTTCAGACTTTTTAAGGAGCAAATTCGCTGTGTAAGCGAAAAACCCAGCAAAAAAGGTGCGGTTTCCTCCTTTCAGGCGTTGATGGTTTCCACTGCCTCCCGTGTTGGCACAGGCAACATTATCGGTGTTTCCACCGCAATATGCCTTGGTGGTTTTGGCTCGGTTTTCTGGATGTGGCTTATTGCTATTGTGGGCAGTGCTTCTGCTTTTGTAGAAAGTACCCTTGCCCAGATTTTCAAGAAAAAAGGCAACGACGGCGAAAGCTACGGCGGCCCTGCCTACTATATAAGTGCGGCGCTCAAAAGCCGCTGGTTGGCTGTTGTTTTCTCGGTTTTTCTTATTCTTACTTACGGCATAGGCTTTAATATGCTTGCCTCTTACAATCTGCAGTCAACTTTTTCTGCTTATGAGTTTTATAATGTAAATGTAAGCTTTAACCTTTTTGGCAACGAAATTGCATTTAACGTTATTCCCTGGCTTATCGGTCTTTTGATTGCCGGCTTGGTTGCTTTCTGTCTTTTCGGCGGCGGCAAGCGAATTATAAACGCAACTACATTTATTGTGCCTGTTATGGGTGTTGCATATATTCTTGTAGCACTTATTATTACAATTATAAATATCCCTCAGCTTCCTTCTGTTTTTTTAAGGATTTTTACCGAGGCATTTAATTTTGAGGCTATTTTTGGCGGCTTCAGCGGTTCCTGTTTAATGTTTGGTATTAAGCGCGGTCTTTTCTCAAACGAAGCAGGCGTTGGTTCAGCTCCTAACGCTTCCGCTTCTGCTCACGTAAGCCACCCTGTAAAGCAGGGCTTGGTGCAGATTCTTTCTGTATTTATTGATACATTGCTTATTTGTACGGCTTCTGCATTTATGTGTATGTGCTCAGGTGTTGAGCCTACTGCCGAAATTTCCGGCGCTCAGTATGTTCAGCTTTCGCTCAAAGCCACCTTAGGCGAAGCGGGTCCCATTTTCATTACAGTTGCAATGGCGCTTTTCGCCTTTACAACCCTTATCGGTAATCTTTTCTATGTTGACAAAGCAATAAAATTTATCTTCGGCAAAGAACCTACAAAAGCATTTATGACTGTGTATCACATTATTGCTTCATTGCTTATTTTTGTGGGTGCAGGCTTAAGTGCTGATTTGCTTTGGAACATTTCCGATGTACTTATGGGCGGTATGGCCCTTATCAATATGCCTGTTATATTTATTTTAGGTAAGTATGTTTACGAGGCACTTAACGATTATGTAAAACAGCGTAAAGAGGGTAAAGACCCTCTGTTTAAAGCAAAGGATATAAACCTTCCAGTTGAAACTGATTACTGGAACGAATAAATAAAACGCCGCACTAAGTGCGGCGTTTGCTTTTTATAAAGGCATTTCTTCCTTGGTAGAAGGCTCTATAACAAAGGAATTTGCCCAGAATCCCGGTTTGATGTAAACCTTTGCATAAGCTACAGGATTTTCGGGGGTGATGTTAACGGTCAAATCCGTACATTCCCAACTCCTGCATCTAAAACGTGACCGCAACTGCACTTTACTCTCATCATATTGCTTGCCATAATAAATCTCCTTTGTTCTTTTTTCTAATTCTAACATTAGGTTTTGTTTTAGTCAATTGTACGTTGAGAAATTTCCATTTTACGCCAGTTTATGAAAGCATATATATCGTTTATCAAAAACATTGAAAAACATACCACAACGGAAATGTAAGAAGTATCTACAGAAGAAGCCAATACCCACAGTATTATTAGAATAATGTCGTTAGCAGCATAAGCTAAAGAAAAATATGGACTTCTGCGAAAAGTAAGATATACTGCAATAAAGCTTGTGGTAACAGACAGGGTAGAAGGAAGCAGATTTGCGGTGTTAAAGAATTTGAGCACAAAGAAAAACAGAATGGTAACAATTAACGTAAGAATAAGCATAAAGAGAGTTTCTTTTTTTGTAATTCTGTTTACCTTTACCTCTGCCTTGTTGCCGTTAAAGGGGTTTCTAAGCCACGCTATAAGCGATAAAATCGCCATAGGCATTGTCATACCAAGATAAGTTATCATTTCGCCGAAATAGGAAAAGCTATATGAGATAAAGCCATAGATAAGGCTGAATATTACCATAAGTCCTTGCCCCAGAGGGTTTCCCTTGGCGTTTAGAATTATTGCAGTTACACCGATAATTGATGCAATAAGGGTCAAAAAGTTTTCACGGTCAAATATAACAAAAGATGTAACAATCAAAACCGATGAAACACACCACAGTGATATTTCGAATTTAGAAAAATAATTAGTTTTCATAGTGCATCCATAAAAATAAGCATCCGTATGCACATCTTCTAAGACCTAACGATGTGCAAACGAATGCTGTGCATTCACTACCCGGTGGCAGCTTTATTTTAAATTTCAGGTGCAATATAACCCTTGCTGTTAAGGGTGTTTTCTATTTTGTTGAGGATTTCATCACTTTCAGCTACTACGGTGTGATAGTGATATCCCCCTGTAATATTCATAAGCTCGGTGGATTTTCCGCTTCTTACCCCTTCAATAAACTGCTTGACATGCATTCTTGAAAAGATGTTCATTTTAGCTTCTACCTTGCCGTAAACCTTGTGCCAAACAAAAACATCAACAACCGTGCCGCCTAAGTCAACAATCGTGTTGAGCTCGTCCTCGGTCTGGTCCTTTGTATGCTTGAGCTTAAACACCCTTTCTTTTAAGGGTGAGCTTTGCAATATATAGCCGTGATGTGTAGAAAGTATCTCGTACCCTGCGGCTTTTAGCAAGGAAATGTCCTGCACGATAATCTGCCTTGATACTCCGAATTTCGCCGAAAGCTCTGTGCCCGAAACAGGAGAATCCGATAACATCAGGTAAGCGGCAATTTCCTTTCGCCTTTCATTAGCTTTCATAGTTAACCTCTTAAATTGTATGAAGATTTTTAAGTGAAAGGTCAAGAATAGGGGAGGAGTGAGTTAATGCACCGCTTGAGATATAGTCAACGCCAATATCTGTAAGCTTTGCAACATTTTCTTTGGTAACGTTGCCGCTACACTCTGTTTCAGCCTTGCCTTTACAAAGTTTAACTGCTTCTTTCATATCTTCAATGCTCATATTGTCAAGCATAATGATGTGGGCGCCTGCCTCTAAAGCTTCTTTAAGCATTTCAAGGTTTTCAACCTCAACCTCGATTTTTCTTACAAAAGGAGCATACTCTTTTGCCATCTCAACAGCCTTTTTCACACTGCCTGCGGCACCGATGTGGTTATCCTTAAGAAGCACACCGTCGCTTAAATTAAAGCGGTGGTTATATCCGCCGCCTACCTTAACGGCGTATTTTTCGAATACTCTCATATTAGGCGTGGTCTTTCGTGTATCTAAAAGCTTTGTGCCTGTGCCCTCTAAAAGGTCAGCGATTGTACGGGTATAGGTTGCGATACCGCTCATACGCTGAAGGTAGTTAAGGGCAGTTCTTTCTCCTGAAAGAAGCACACGTATGTCACCTTTAACCTTGCCTAAAAGCTGGCCGTTTTCAACCTTGTCGCCGTCTTTTGCAAAGAAAGTAACCTCTGTTTCCTTGTCTAAAAGCTCAAAAACTCTCTTGAAAACTCCAAGTCCTGCAATAATGCCATTTTGCTTACAAATAAGGTCAACCTCACCTAAACAGTAGTCGGGCATAACAGAGTTAGTGGTAATATCCTCAGAAGTAATGTCCTCTCTCAGAGCACTTAAAATCATTTCGTCAGCGTTCATTAACATTGTAATATTATTCACGGTTTTTCTTCTCCTTTTCAATGGCGGCAAGCACCATTTCTTTATATTTTTCCTGATAGTTTTCGTAGTTGTCTTTGTTTACAACAAAATCAGTTTTGTTTGCAAGCTCTGAGTAATCAGCCGAAATGTGCTCTGCGGCACGTTTTGCAAACACAAGGCTTTCCAAAAGCGAGTTGCTTGCAAGCCTGTTTTTGCCGTGCACACCGTTGCAGGCGGTTTCGCCTACGGCGTAAAGCCGTTTCATAGACGTAAGGCTGTTTGTGTCAACCTCAATACCTCCCATAAAGTAGTGCTGAGAAGGCACAACGGGAATGGGCTCTTTGGTAATGTCATAGCCTTCTTCAAGACAGTGCTTGTAGATATTCGGGAAGTGACCTTTTATTTCCTCCTCAGGAATAGGAGCAAGAGAAAGCCAAACGTGCTCACTGCCTTCTTTTTTCATTTCATCAAAGATTGCATTTGCCACAACGTCACGTGGTAAAAGCTCGTTAACAAACCTTTCGCCCTGTGAGTTTAAAAGGATTGCGCCCTCACCTCTGACGGATTCAGAAATAAGAAATTCTCTGCCGTGTTTTTTAGAAAACAGAGTTGTGGGGTGAATCTGAATATAGTCAATATCCTGAAGCTTTATGCCGTATTTTAAAGCCAAAGCCAAGGAATCGCCTGTTAAGTGGGGGTAGTTGGTAGAGTGCTTGAAAAGTCCGCCGATGCCTCCCGTGGCAAGCACAGTGTAGTCAGCGCTAATGCTTATGTAGTTATCCTCTGCATCGTGGCCGATAATACCCTTGCACAGGTTATCCTCTGAAATAAGGTCAACCATAGTAAAGTTTTCTATTAAGGTAATGTTTTCTTTGCTACGGGCAGTTTCAAGAAGGTGAGAGGTGATTTCCTTGCCTGTTTCATCCTCGTGGAAAAGAATACGTGGGCGGGAATGGGCACCTTCGCGGGTATAAACGAACTCTTTGCCGTTTTTTTCAAAGTGTACACCAAAGCCTACAAGGTCGCTGATAACCTCTTGAGACGAGCGAATCATAATTTCAACGGAGTCGGGGTCGTTCTCATAATGTCCTGCCCGCATAGTGTCCTCGTAAAAATCCGAAAAATCCTTTTCGTCACGAAGTACACAGATGCCGCCCTGCGCAAGATACGAGTCGCTTCGCCTTGCTTTGTTTTTGGTAACTATAACTATATTCTTTTCTTTGGGCAGATTAAGGGCACAGTAAAGACCTGCCACCCCGCAGCCTACAATTACAATATCAGTTTTCATATTATTTACCCAGTTCAAGCATTCTGTCTAAGGGAAGAAGTGCACCGTTTCTGAGGTTTTCGCTAACCTTTACTTCGTTTTCTTCGTTTTCCAAAACCTTGAGTATGTTTTCGAGAGTATTAAGCTTCATATCCTTGCAAACAGGACACGGAGTAGGAAAGTAGAATTTCTTTTGAGGATTGTCTGTCTCAAGCTTGTAGCCAACACCCTTCTCTGTGCAGATTATAAATTCAGAAGCCGTGCTTTCTTTTGCAAAGTCTATAATTTCGGCGGTGCTTCCGCTGAAATCAGAAAGCTCAAGAATTTCTTTTTCGCATTCGGGGTGGCAAAGCACAAGGGCATTTTGATGCATTTCTTTTACTTTTAAAACCTGAGCGGCGGTAACCTCAGCGTGAATAGGACAGCAACCGTCGTTTAAAATAATATTTTTTTCAGGCACCTGAGAAGCAACATACCGGCCTAAATTCCTGTCGGGAATAAAGAATATGTTTTTGTTAGGTAGTGCCTTAACAATTTTAACGGCATTAGAGGAGGTAACACAGACGTCGCTCTGGCATTTAAGTTCAGCCGTTGAGTTTATGTAGCAAACTACTGCAAGGTCAGAGTACTTTGCTCTCATTTCTTCGATTTTGCCCTCTTTTACCATGTGTGCCATAGCACAGTCTGCACTAAGGTCGGGCATAAGCACCTTTTTGTCATTGCAAAGAATCTTTGCACTTTCGCCCATAAAGGCAACTCCGCAAAAAACTATTACGTCAGCCTTGCTTTGCTTTGCAACCTTTGCAAGGTAAAAGGAGTCACCTACATAATCTGCAATTTCCTGTGCTTCAGAAGGTGCATAGTAATGCGCCAGAATTACAGCGTTTTTTTCTTTTTTAAGCTTCTCAATTCTGTTTCTCATAAAATCGTCCTTAATAGCTGAATTGTCTCGAATATTATACATTTCAGGGTTTACAACTGTCAAGTTATCTGTAAAGTTTTGTAGAAAAGCAAAGAAATAAAAAGCTTTTTTAACATAAACTGTATATTATGGATATAAAGGTTCGTAAATAATCTCAGATTTTACAAGCATCATCAAAAAGATTTAAAAAAATTTATTAAAACCTATTGACTTTTTTTAGAGTCTCTGTTATAATCTCTAACTGTTGGCGATACAAACGTTAGCCAAATATTCTACGCTGGTGTAGCTCAGTTGGTAGAGCAGCTGATTTGTAATCAGCAGGTCGGGGGTTCAAGTCCGTCCACCAGCTCCAAACAAAACCTGCTTTATTCTAAAGCAGGTTTTAATATGGGAGAATTCCCGAGCGGCCAAAGGGGGCAGACTGTAAATCTGTTGTCAACGACTTCGGTGGTTCGAATCCACCTTCTCCCACCAAAACAAAAATCCTGTCGATTTTATCGGCAGGATTTTTTGTATTACTCGCTATTCATCATTGATTTTGACAAATTTACAATAAATAAAGAATAATTTCACCGCTTTGCAAAGCGTTGATTATTAATATAGTTTTTGGTATAATCTGATCAATGAATTTAAATTTTTACTCTACCATAGGTTTATTTCTCCTCACTAAACCAATGGTAGGTGTTCTTTCTACTCCTAATTATCTATACTGAAAGCAAAAGGAGGCACCTTATGGACCAAATAAAAATCGGAAGATTTATTGCAGAGCGCAGAAAAAAAGCAAATTTAACACAAATGCAGTTGGCAGAAAAACTTGGTATTACCGACAAAGCAATATCAAAGTGGGAAAGAGGCATGGCGATGCCCGATTCTTCTATTATGCTTGAGCTTTGTGGTATCCTTGGCATCAGTGTAAATGAATTATTAAGTGGGGAGAAAACCAATATGGAAAACAACAATCAAAAAAACGAACAGCTTTTGCTTGATATGGCGAAAGAGTTAGAGCGAAAGAACAAAACAATTTGGACAACCATGTGGATAATTATGTCAGTTAGCATGACAGCTTTGTTTGCATGCATCTTCATTTCTGCATTCTTGATACCCGAAGGTGTATGGCAGATTGTTTCAATCCTTGGAGCCTGCATATTGTTTTTGATACCTTGCTTTTATGCATTAAAACTTGAAATAAGTGTAGGTGCTTATAAATGCAAAAATTGCGGTCATGAAATTGTGCCTACCTATTCAGAAGCATTGTGGGCGATGCATAGAGGAACTACCCGTTACCTAAAGTGTCCTAATTGCGAAAAACGCACTTGGTGTAAAAAGGTATTGAAGAAATAAATTTCAATATATTTAGCAGATACAAAACTGATAACATTTTGTTGCTGATAAAACCAAACTTTTTATTTTGTTGAAAGGAGAATAGGTTATGGTTCCTTTAGCGAATATTGTTGCCTGTGTAATTACGCTGTTAATTAGCATAGCGTTGCCGATAGCAGTTCTGATTATCTTTGAGGCAAAAAATAAAAAACAGGGAATCGGTTCAGCTTGGTGGTTAGGTGCTGCCGGTTTCTTTGTGACACAAATTCTGATTCGTGTGCCCATTTTGTCTATTTTGGGAAGCCAGAGCTGGTTTATTGCTTTTGCACAGGACTACCCCTTTATCTATGCCTTTGGTCTTGCTTTTACGGCAGGACTTTTTGAGCTGGCAGGTCGCTTTGCAATAGCAATGCTGATGAAGAAAAAACTAACATGGAAGCGTTCTTTGGCCGCAGGTTTGGGGCATGGCGGCATTGAGGCAATGTTGATTATAGGTATGACTTATGTAAATAATTTAATTTACATTATAATGATTAACAGCGGCTATATTGATATAATCATTTCAAAAGCAATTGCCGCCGGGGCAGATGTAAGCCAGCTGGAGTTGGTTTGTGCACAGTTGATTAGTTTAACTCCTGCTCAGTTTTTGTTGGCAGGCTTCGAGCGTCTGCTGGCTATGACTTGTCATGTGGCTATGAGTGCATTGGTTTGTTACGGAGTAGCTCATAAAAAAGCAGGCATTTGTGCTTTGCTGTGCTTGGGAATTCATACGGCCATAGATTTGACGGCGGGCATTTCTCTTCTGCTGCCACAAAATATTGCCATTCCTGTTATATACGCCATTCTGATTGTTATTACAGTGGTGTCTTTAGTGATTTTGAAGAACCTCCATAGCCGTTGGAAAAAGGTTTTTTGAAATATATTCATATCTCATAAGCTTAAGTCCCAAAATCCTCGTACAAAAGTACGGGGATTTATATTTTGCCGATTTACTTTTTTAGTTTAGTATGTTAATATAGGTTTATATGTAGAAAAATAAGGAAATCTGACGCTGAGGGTGATGTTATGAACTTTTTAGAAGAAAGAATAGTAAAAGACGGAATCATTAAATCCGGCAATGTTTTAAAGGTTGACAGCTTTTTGAATCATCAGATGGATATTTCGCTTATGGAAGAAATCGGTCGTGAGTTTAAACGCCGTTTCGCCCATAAAACTATAGACAAGGTTATAACCATTGAAGCTTCCGGTATCGGTATAGCGGCTTTTGTTGCCAAGGAGTTTGGTGTTCCCCTTGTTTTTGCTAAAAAATCCAAGTCAATTAACATTGACGGCGATATGTATGTGGCTGAGGTGGAGTCTTTTACCCATAAAAATAAAAATCAGGTTATCGTTTCCAAAAGATTTCTTCACGAAGGCGAGCATATTCTTATTGTTGACGACTTTCTTGCCAACGGCTGTGCCTTGCAGGGGCTTATTTCCATTACCGAGTCAGCAGGTGCAGTGGTTGAAGGCTGCGGCATTGTTATAGAAAAGGGCTTTCAGTTTGGCGGTCGTGTTATCCGAAATATGGGATATCACGTTGAGTCTCTTGCAATTGTTGATGCAATGGACGCCGAAAGCGGCAAAATTACTTTCAGAGCACAGGACTAATTTTTACATATTTTAAGGAGTGTTTGTTATGGCAGGTGCTTTTATTTCTGTTTTATTGTTTGCGGTGCCTATTGGTTCAATAATCTTTTTTGTAGTAAGCCTTGTTTTGTTTTTGTCGGCAAGAAGTGCAAATAAAGAAAATCCGGGTACTTATACCGAAAGTCAGATTAATACTCGCAAGGTGCTTTTGATTGTTTCTTCAATCCTTGCTTTTGTAGTGGTTTCTGTTGTAATTACCATAATCTCACTGCTTTATATGGCTGTGGCTTATATGTAAGGTTATGAAAACAAAGACTTTTTACGTGTTCTTGTTTGCGGTAATGGCGCTTTGCATTCTTTTAACCATTGCCCACGTAATTTATGCGGTTTATGCTTATCAGCATTGCTCTATAATTCAGTTTATTGCAAAGGAGCTTTGGTGATATGAAAACCTTTAAGCAGGCTTTGTGCATACTTTTGGTGGTGCTTATTTTCACTGCTTTTAACGGCAGTATCTATATGCTTCTTACCCGCAGACTTTCGAATAATTTCAGCTCTACATCTCAGTCAAAGATGATTGACGTAGAGAAATACCTGCCTTTTGAAGAGGACTCTGACCTTGCAAAAGTCGAGTCGACTTTAAAGCTTACAGGCGATTTGCCCACACTTGACGGTGCAGCGGCACTTGTGCCTGTTTACGCTTCGGTTATTAATGCGCTTTATCCCGAAGGCTCGGTAACTTTTGAGGGCGGAAAGTTTTCTGACGACAATTTTTACGGCGAAAATTTTGCTCCCGACAGTAAAATGCAGTATAAAAATACTGTAAGAGGCTACACCGCAATCGTAGACGGAGACACCGATATTTTATTTTGTGCCGCACCGAGTGATGAGCAAAGGCAGTATGCAAAAGAGCAGGGCGTAGAGCTTGTTTACGTTCCTGTGGGACTTGAAGCTTTTGTGTTTTTTGTAAATAAAAATAACCCCGTGGATAATCTCAGTGCCCGGCAGATAAGAGATATTTACAGTGGCAAAATCAAAAACTGGTCAGAAGTCGGCGGTGCCAACAGAGTTATTAACCCCGTGTCAAGGCTTTCAGGCAGCGGCAGTCAGTCGGCCATGGAGGCTTTTATGGGTGAAGAGGAGATAGCTTTAAAATCTCCCTTTGCTATAACAGGCGGCTCTTTGGGTTTTTCTTTCCGCTATTATCTGGGCACAATTGTAGAAAACGAAAGCGTGAAAATGCTTTCCTTAAACGGCGTTTATCCAAGCAGCGAAAATATCCAAAACGGCAGTTATCCTGTAATTGCCGAGTTTTACGCTATCTACAGAGCAGATAACGAAAACGAAAATATCCCGATTCTTATTGACTGGCTTATTTCTGACGAGGGTCAGACCCTTATCGAAGAAAGCGGTTATGTAAGGATTAACTGAGGTAATTATGAATACCGACTACACTAAAATGTACGAAAATATTTTTAAGATAATGGGCGACCTTACCCCCTTAAAGGCAGATTGCGGCAAGCTTTGCGACGGTGCTTGCTGTAAGGGTGACGAGCTTACAGGTATGCGGCTTTTTCCTTTTGAAAAAACCGAGCTTCCCGTAAAGAAAGTTGGGGGAGGGGTTCGACTTGTGGTTTGCGAAAGCGAATGTGACAGGTCGAAAAGACCCTTAGCCTGTCGGATTTTTCCTTTCTTTCCCACAGTTGACGAAAAAGGCAGAGTGTTTGTTGAGGCGGATTTTCGCGGTGCAAGGCTTTGCCCTCTTGTTACTCATTCTGATGAAATTGTTTTTGACAAGCGTTTTTTCAAAGCCCTGAAAAAGGTTGGAAAAATCCTTGCTAAGGACGAAGTATGCCTTGAATTTCTTAGAGAGGCAACTGAAGAAATCGATACATACAGTGCATTTTTAAAGTGACCGTTTCAGTTTTTTTGAGACGGTTTTTTGTTTTAAGCGGAAAAAATAAGGGTTTAATCCGTCATATTAAATGAAAGGAGGAGTGAGCGTGAAAAACATCGATCTGAAAGAAACCTTTGAAAAAATCAGAAACGGCGACAAAGAAGCCTTCGCCCTTGTATATAGTGAGCTAAAAAAACCGGTGTTTACTGTTGTGTGCCGAACTGTTGGGGATAGTCTTACTGCAGAAGACATTACTCAAGAGGTTTTTGTCAGGCTGTTTTTGTCGCCCCCTGACTCCTCTGTAAAAAACATAAGGGCGTGGATTTTTAAGGTCGCAAATAACCTTTCCATTGATGCTCTTAGAAAAAAACAAAGCCTGAGTATTGACGATTATGAGCTTAAAGTTGATGACACCTGCGAAAACGTTGCTATGCACCTTGATTTAGAAGCCGCAATTCAGAGGCTGTCTCAATCAGAAAGACAAATATTAACTTTGCACTTAAACGGCGGTTTGAAATTTAATGAAATTGCCGCTGTCTGCAGTTTATCTTTGTCAGCTACCTATCGCAGATACCGCAAGGCTTTGAAAACCCTACGTGAGATTTTAGACGGAGGTGCCTTATGAAAAAAACACTGACTATTTTGATTTGTTTGCTTATTATTTTATTGCCCATAAACGTTTCTGCCAATGAAGAGCGCTTTGAAACCATTCAGGATTTTGCAGAGTATTTTTATGCTCACAATAAATTCCCCGATTATTACTGCGGAATGTGGTCTAACGACGGCACTATGTACAATATTACAGTTTCAGTGGTTGAAGGTGAAGATGGTGAAAGGGGCAAGCAAGAAATCCTTGACTGGGTTAAAGAGGACGCTAACCTGACTTTCGCTTACGGCAAGCATAGCTTTAATTTTCTTAAATCCTTGCAGGAAAAATTGATGAAAGAGCTTAAGGATTACGGCATTGTATGCTCAGGAATTTTAGAGAAGGAAAACGTTCTTGATATCGGCATTTTGTCGGAATATAAGGAAAATCCTGAAACTCAGCAAAAGCTAACGGAGGTAAAAAAACTATACGGTGATGCGGTTGAAATAAGATACACCGAAGGAGTTTTTTTTCAGGACGATATTATTCACTATACATCAGCTATATTTGAGCCCGATAAAAACACTATTGACCTTAAATTATACTTGGTTTTAGGAACTGTACTTTTGCTGTCGTCAGCTTTGGTTTTCATTCTGATGAGAAAAAGAAGGGTGCTTATAGATGCTAACGGCAAAACCTATGAAAGCACATTAACAGAAAAAGAAGTTGAAAAAATAGTTAAAAATACAGAGCCTCAGGTGCCAAGTTATTTGGAAGAGAGAATATTCAAGGAAATTCACAAGAGTAGGTAGGCTGTTGCAAGGCGTTTGATGTTGTGTTACAATATCAAACGGTGATAAAATGGCTAAAAAGAAAAAACTAACCATTATATTGGTATCAATTGCATTGATTTTGCTTTCTTTTATTATTTATGTTCTCTGGGCAAACAAGGCGGTTACGGTTAAAAATATTACTGTAGAAAGCTCACTTATCCCCAAAAGTTATGACGGCTTTCGCATTGCCCATGTTTCGGATTTGCATAACGATGAGTTTGGCAAAGATAATAAAAAGCTTTTAAGCCTTATAGAAAGCAGTAACCCTCATATTATTGCAATTACAGGCGATTTGATAGACTCACACACTCCTGATGTTAAGCTTTCGGTAGATTTTTCTGAAAAGGCGCAGCAGATTGCTCCGTGCTTCTATGTTAACGGTAACCACGAGCAAAGAGTGCCTGAGGAATATGAGGTTTTAAAGAAAAGCCTTGAAGAAATAGGCGTCGTAATTCTTGAAAATAAGGCTGTGCCTTTTGAGTTTAAGGGCGAGACAATCAATATTATTGGCGTAAGCGACCCCGGATTTGAAACCGATTATCTTTTTGGCGACACTAAGGCGGTTATGAGAAAAAACCTTGAGCCGTTAATTTGTGAAGAAAGCTTTAATTTGCTTTTATCTCACAGACCAGAGCTTTTTGAGGTCTATGCGGATTTGAAAGTCGACTTGGCGCTTACGGGGCATGCTCACGGCGGACAGTTCAGGCTTCCTTTTGTAGGCGGACTTTATGCCCCTAATCAGTGGTTTTTCCCTGAATATGACTCAGGACTTTACACTGATGGCGACACTAATATGATTGTAAGCCGAGGAGTGGGCAACAGCCTTTTTCCTCTAAGACTTTTTAACCGCCCTGAGGTTGTATTGGTAGAGCTTAAATGTATTAACTAAATATCAATTTTATTTTGCCTTGCCAAAGCGGCAAGGCTTTTTATTTACAAAAGTTTTAAGTTGTGCTATACTTTATCGGAAACTTTTTGGGAGGTGCAGATGTGGCTATATTAAGTGCAAGGGATATTTCCATGGTCTTTGTTGAGCGTACGCTTTTTGAAAATGTAAGCTTTGATATAGAAAAACGCGACAAAGTTGGCTTTATAGGCTCAAACGGCACAGGAAAAACCACCTTGCTTAAGATTTTAAGCAGAGAGCTTAGTCCCACAAGCGGCGAAGTTATTATAGCTAAGGACGCTAAAGTCGGCTTTATGCACCAGCACGTTTTGGAGCATCCCGAAAGAACGGTTTATAATGAACTTTTGTCGGTGTTTGACTATCTTGCAGATATGGAAAAACGCCTCGAAAGCTTGACTTTGGAAATAGAAAAGGGCGATAATCTCGACAAGCTTGTTTCAGAGCAAACCCTGCTTTTAGAGAAGTTTGAACGCGAGGGCGGCTTAACCTACAAAAGCCGAGCTCGCTCAGCTTTGCTTGGCCTTGGCTTTACCGAGGAGGATATGGACAGAAAAAGTGCTACTCTTTCAGGCGGACAGGCTTCTAAGCTTTCGCTTGCAAGGCTTCTTTTAAGCGGTGCCGACATTTTGCTTTTAGACGAGCCTACAAACCACCTCGATATTGAATCGGTTCGCTGGCTTGAGCAGTTTTTAAAGGATTTTTCAGGCACTGCTTTTATAGTTAGCCACGACAGATATTTCCTTGATGCAGTAACTAACAAAACCATTGAGCTTGCTCACAAAAAAACCACGGTATATACAGGAAATTACACAACCTTTATGGAGAAAAAGCAGCGTGAGCAAGAGGCAATTCGCCGTAAATTTATTAATGACAGTAAAGAGATAAAGCGTATTGAAGGTATTGTTGAGCAGCAAAAGCGTTGGGGCAGAGAGCATAACTTCATCACTGCCGCCTCTAAGCAAAAAGAGGCAGACCGCATTAAGGCTCAGCTCACTCCTCCCGATGGCGAGGAAGAGACTCTTACTCTTAAATTGGAGCCTAAGCGGGAAAGCGGCAACGATGTGCTCATTGTTAAAAACCTTTCCAAGTCCTTTGGTAATAATTTGCTTTTTAAGAATGTGGATATGCATATCCGTAAGGGCGAAAGGGTGTTTATCTTAGGCTCAAACGGCACAGGTAAAACCACACTTTTTAATATTCTTACAAAGAAATATGATGCTCAGTTTGATGAGCTTACTTATGGTGCAAGGGTGGATATGGGCTATTTTGACCAGATGCAGTCTGACCTTAATGTAAACAATACCCCCGTTGAAGAAATAAGCGATGCATTTCCAAAAATGAGCAACACCCAAATCCGCGCAGCCTTAGGACGTTTTCTTTTAAAAGGTGATAACGCTCTTAAGAAAATTTCTACTCTTTCTGGCGGAGAACGTGCCAGGGTGGCACTCTTAAAGCTGGTGCTTGCAGGCTCTAACTTTCTTTTGCTTGATGAGCCTACAAACCACCTTGACACTGCCTCAAGAGAAGCTTTGGAAGACACTCTTTTAAATTACGACGGCACAATGCTTATAATAAGCCACGACCGTTATTTCATTAATAAGCTTTCTACTCGAATTTTAGAGCTTAAATCAGAGGGTGTAAAAGAATATCTGGGCAACTACGATTACTACTGCGAAAAGAAGCAAAATGTAGAGGTTTCTCAAAAAAATGAGGAAAAACCCAAGGTCAACGACTACAAGCTGAGAAAAGAAGAGCAGTCAAAAGAGCGTAAACGCCAGACGGCAATTAAGAAGGCAGAGGAGTTAATTGAGGAGCTTGACGTAAAAATCGCTGAAACCGAAGAAAAGCTTTCAAGCGAAGAGGTAATCAGCGATTACGAAAAATTAGTTGAGCTTACCGAGATTTTAAATAGTCTGCAAAAGCAGCAGGAAGAAGCCTATGAGGCTTGGGAGTCTTTGCAATAAGGGTTGACATAAGTTGTCTAATATGGTAAAATTTCATTGAAGTTATACGAAAAGAGGTTTTATCAATGGATAACGGCAATAATTTAAATAATCAGCCTTATGAAAACTGTGCTGTATATAACGGTGGAGCAGGTGGCCCTGAAATAACTCAAAAGGAAAATTACATCTTAGGCATTTTAGGTGCACTTTTGTTTTCTTTAGGCGGAGTAGTTGTGTATTTCGGCTTGTTTCAGCTTGATTTTATATCGGGCATTTCAGGTTGGATTATGTTTATACTGGCACGCTTCGGTTACGGGATATTTACCAAAACCGCAAAGAAAATCACAGTTGCAAGTATGATTACCGCTATAATAGTTACGGTTATAATGATATTTGTTGCCGAGTACGTATCTGTTACTTTTTATATGTTTACAGAGTTTAAGGATTTGGGCGTTACGCTTTTAGAAGCTTTTAAAGCAATGCCCGGCTTTTTGGCAGAGCCTGTAGTTATAAAAGCCTTTCTCAGAGATTTAGGCTTTGCATATCTTTTCGGCGCCCTTGGTATCTTAGGCAATGTGTTAAACTTTATTAAACAGAAAAAGGCAGAAAAAGCTATAGAAAATAATGCAGAGTAAAAATAAGGAGCTGACTTAAAAAGTCAGCTCCGTTTTTTAGTTTTTCGCCCTCTCTTATCAAAGGCTGTTGTAGATTTCTTCGTAAATACGCTTAGCGTTGTTAAAGTCATCATATTCAAAGAAATCGTTTGCCCTTCTGATATACTCAGGCTCTGTTTTACAGGAGTTTTCCATATATTTGCAAATCTCACTGACAACTGCATCGTGGTTTGTAATAATGGGGCCAAAGCCCTGAGTGGGATAATCAATACCGCCTGACTCGTAGTGAGGGGGCAGGGTGTCGGGGTGGTAGTAGACAATAGGCTTTCTCATATATGCAAAGTCAAACTGCACACCCGAATAGTCGGTAACCATAAGGCTTGCTTCGGTCAAGATTTTTTCATAGCTCATATCACCCGAAGCGGCTACAATTTCAACAAAACCGTTTTGCTCAAAGTCCTCAATCTGGGGGCTCATGGCAGGGTGAAGCAGATAAGTAATGCCGTAGCCTGTTTTCTTTGCACATTCAATAAGACGTTTGTCATTTATAAGTGTGTTATATAGTCTGAAGTATTCTGTGTGTTTAAAATGTTCGTTATAGGGCTTTTTCTTGTATGCAATGCCAAGAGTAACAACATTACGCCTCCAAGTAGGAGTGATAAGAATAAACTTTTTGTCGTTATTCTTAAGGCCGTCGTATCTTGCCAAGCCGTTGATTTTAAGCATATCTTCCTCATAGCCGTAAATGGGGTGCATAAGGTTTTGCTTTTCATATTTAGAAGCTAAACAGTAAAGGGTGGTGTTGTCGTAAAGTCGGTTTTGGTACTGACCCAACTGCTGAACGGTTAAGCCGTGCTGAATGCAGATGATTTTTGCATTGAAAAGGTCAAGGAAGTTAGGCACAAGATATTTCGGGAATCCGCAATATTGCATAACAGAAGCGTGTGTAGCCGCAACCGCCTCAGCGTTAAGTGCATAGAGCTTGCATCTTAAAGAGTTGTGAATAAGCACTCGCTCTTTGTCGTACTCCAAAAGTCGCTTGCAGTCGGGGGAGTCTTTGTCTATAACGTAATAAACCTCAACGTCGTCCTTAACTGTGTTGGCGTATTTAAAGAAATATTCGCCGTTATCTCCACCTTTATAAAGCTTGTCAAAAGTAAGCCAGATACGTTTATTTCTGAAATAGGGGCGGGTGAGCCAATAAATGATTCTTAAAATAACTCTGCGAACCGCGTTAGAAAAAGGCTTTGTGTGAATAAGCTGAGAGCCTAAAAGTGCAATTTCGCGGAAAAATCTTTTAATTCCTTTGCACTTGAAAACTCTTAAGTATTCGCCGTTTTTGCACTCAAGTGCTTTGTCAGAGTTAAACTTCCAGTAGGCCATACCAAAGCGGAGTCGGATTCTTGAAAATACCCTTGCAAACTGAAGGCTTAAAGGCTGTTCACTTCCGTCAATAACGTAAGTAAAGCTGATTTTATCTAAGGTGTCGGTAACAGGAACAAAGAAATGAACGTTGAACTTTTTAGAGTAGCTCATTCCAAAGCACTTGAGCAAAGGATAAATAGCGTACTCAGAAAGCTTAACCTTATTGCCGTCGTAATTTGCATAAAGCTCAATATCTTCGGTAGCAATAAAGTCCTTGCCGGTAAACTCGGCATCAAATTCAAGACCCTTTTCGCCATAGTTTATGTTGTTGATAATAAGTGCAACGCTATTAAGTGTAGAAATATGAGCACTTTCCTTACCTTCAACTGCAAAGTTAATGTTGCCTTCCTCGTCAAGCTCAAGACTGTGGCTTTCATTTGCACGCTCTGTTTTGTCTTTGAGAATCTTCATCCAAAGAGAACGATTGATGTATTTGCATCTGATGGCAGCCGCAGTATAAACAGTGTTGTCAATATATTTTAAGGCATCGCAAACGGCATCGTAAAATTCATAAACTTCACTGTCGCTTAGAATACCCTTGTTGTTTTCAAAGTAGTTGTTGGCAAATTTTGCAAAAATAAGCTTGCAGAAAGCGTACTGCACAAAAGAGGGAACAGAGCCTTTTTCGTCAATGAGCTTTTCCATAAAGGGTATCATAAAATTGCGGATACTCGGTGTGTAGTATGCTTTGTCGTACTGCCCGTCAAAAAGCACGCTGTCGTTTTCCAAAGCACGGGTGCTTTTGCACCACACTTTGTTGGAGTAGCTTATATTTGGATTTTTAAGAAGTGCATCAAGAACAAACTTCTTTAAAGCCTCATCGCCTATAAAAAGGTCAAACTCAAGGTCTTTAATGTCGCTTGCCTTAAAGAAGTAGCCGAAAATCGCCAAAGCGGCATTATAGGGGTATTCGTTAAGGTCGCAGAATTCAGAAAGACCGTCAAGCTTTGAATAACCCATAAACTTTTCGTTTTTATTTCGTGTTTTTACAGAGATTTCAACAGGGTACATCGGGTAGCTTTCTATAGCCTGAGAAACAAAGCTTACCGCCTCGTCTGTAAGAGTAACGGCAGACTCCGTAAAGCACACGTAGCCGTCTGAAAGTAAGCTTAAACCTTTGCTGTAAACTTCACTTCGGGTAGGAAGATTATCAAATTCAAGCAGAGATACTGTGTCGGGATTATCAGAAGCTGCTTTGCTTATTGCTTCTGCCGACTCTTCGCTTAAGACACAGTCGGCCATAAGAATTCTTACGCTGCTGAAGGCTCCTTTTGCACTTAAGTAAGAATTTACGGATTCTTCTAAATTTTCTTCGTTTGTTACCGCCATAATAACGGTAAGGTTTAAGTTATTCATATTAACCTCCGAAACCTTTTGGGATTTCCCCTTATTGACAAACTTTTGCTTTATATGGTAAATTATATAAAATTAATACATTAGGAGGGAACAGTAATGAGAAAAGGTATAGCCAGACTTTCTGTTGGGTATATCCTTATATTTGTCCAAATACTGTTATTGTTTCACTATCAGGGTGCGAAAAACCTGTTTTCATTGGTTTTTAAGTCGCTCAGTGCAAGCAGTAACCCTGTGCTTTGGTACATCGGACTGTTTTTGATAGGTGCTATAGGTTTGGCGTTGGCTCTGTGGGGTGGCGTTGATTATAAAAAGACTGCACCTGCCGCTTCATATCCTGCAGATTTAACCAAAGTAGGGGATATGTACAGAGACCCAAAGGGCAGAGAGTATTTTTACGACAATGCAAAATTTATTCTCATTTTCCTTGTAGTTCTTGCTCATGCAATTTCTCCCTTTAAGGATATGTCAGGCTTCTGGCTTAAGGGTGAATATATGCTTTTGTGGCGAGCTATCAACACAATGCACATGCCCTGCCTTATTTTCATTTCAGGCTTCTTTGCTAAGAAATATATAAGACCCGACGGCGGTATAAACGTGCAAAGACCCTTTACTTACATTGTTTATTATTTAGCCGCACAGTTTACCGTTGGTGCCTTTGAGGTCTTTGTTTTAGGCGACTCAATCGCCAAGAGCGTTCTGGCACCAAGGTCTTCGCTGTGGTTTTTGGTGTGCCTTATTTGGTGGTACCTTTTGCTTCCTGTTATTGACAAGATTGACCCCAAAATTATGCTGACTGTAGCTGTTCTTTTTGGCCTTCTTATCGGTTACGACGAGAGAGTAAGCAATTTAATGGCAATGTCCAGAATGATTGTTCACTTCCCGTTCTTCCTTACAGGCTACTACCTTTCATCAGGTCAGATGCAGAAACTTTTTACCAAAAAGTCAAAGCTGCTTTCGATACCTGCTTTCTTGGTGGCAATGCTTACCCTTGCAGCAACCTTGTATATTACAGGCTCGGGCAAAGTGCTTAACTTCAGCATTAACGGCTTTATCACCTGTGACAGGTCTTACTTTGCAATCTTTAAAAACACCTCGATAAATCCTGTTTTCTGGTTCTTACCCAGAGTATGGTTCTATCTTTGTGCCGCACTTCTGTGTTTTGCTTTCCTTGTATGGGTTCCCAGAAAGAAGAACTTGTTCACCGCTTTCGGTGCACGTACACTTTCGGTTTATATTCTTCACCGTTACTTGTACCTTGCATACCTTGAGTTCAAGTGGTACACCTTCGATTGGCTTCCCTTTGAAGTATCTGAGACTGCCGCAGGCTTTATAATGATTGGCGTGTCTGTAGTGCTTACAATTGTGCTTTCGCTTTATCCTTTCTATTTGCCCTTTGAGCTTTTGGGAAGGATTAAGGTTAAGCCCTTGCTTAAAAAGCAGGCAAAGTAATTTGCACCAATCTTTATTATACAATAGTACACAAATTAAATCAATATACGACATATATACATTTATTATGCCTAAAAGTAATTTTTGTGTAAAATATTATTGTAATTTTAATTAAATATGCTATAATAATTTGAAGCGGTTAGTCTAAAAATATGACAGCCGCTTCAATTTGGTTTTATTTAGTCGGGAGGAATAGAAGTGAAGTTTTTTTCAAAGCTTAAGACTTTTTTGTTTGCCGATAGCAGAAAACTTAAAAGCAGAGCTTTAATTTCATTTGGTGCAGTATTTACTTTTGTAATGACTTATTTTCTTGCACCTATAATTGAAATTTTCGTAGCCAACACAATGTTCTTTGACTACACCATTTCTCAGGTGATGCTTCCTGTGGGCATTTCGGCACTTGTTGTATTTATAGTGCTGTTCGGCTTGTCTTTAATTATGAAAGGCAGGCTTCTTGACTGGTATCTTTCTTTGCTTGTGGGACTTTCACTGGGCGCTTATATTCAGTCAATTTTCATGAACTCAAGTGTTGGCATTTTAGACGGCACCGAGGTTTTGTGGAAAGACCTTGCTGTTGAGGCTGTAATCGGCTTAGCGGTTTGGGGCATTATCCTCTTTTTACTTTTTGCTTTACAGCAGTTTAGCAAAAAAATCTGGACATACACAACCGCCTTTCTCTGTGTGCTCCTTTCTGTAATGCAGCTTGCAAGCTCAGTGGGTGTTTTCTTCATAAGCGAAATTGATGAGAAGAGCACAATTTCTGCAACCCGTGTAGGAGAGTTTGACCTTTCTGACAAGCACAACGTAATCGTGCTTGCCATTGATTCTTTCGATGTTACCTTTGCCGAAGAGGTTATGGAAAATGACCCTGAGTATTTCAGTGAGTTTGACGGCTTTACATGGTACAAAAATACCACCCCTCACTACTCCCGTACCTTTCCCTCAGTAGCTTACCTTTTCACAGGTGAAAATTCTTTCTACAACGCTGAGTACGACGAAGCTATGGCTACTGCTTGGGAAAACAATAATTTCCTTAAGGATATGAAGGATGCAGGCTACGCTGTACGAATTTATGCTCACCAGAAGTATGTAAACCCAGACGGTGAGTATTTAATGGAATACTTAGACAATTACAAGGTTATTGAGCCCGAAATTGACTACCTTAAGCTTGAAAAAGAAATGCTTACTCTTTCTCTTTACCGTACAGCTCCCACCTCGCTTAAGCCTTTCTTTGAAACCGACACGACCCAGGCAAACAGTGCATATTCCCTTACAAATAACGAGCGTATTTCTCTTACCGACTATGCTTTTTACGACAGGTTAACTACCCAAAAGCTTAATAAGGATAACGATTCAGGTGAAAAGGGCACTTTCTCATATTATCTCTTCCGAGGTTGCCACGCACCTTATCTTTTTGACGAAAACTGCGAGAAAACCGACGAAAAGGTAACTGTTAAAGAAGCTACTCGCGGTGCTCTTACAAATGTTAATGAGTATTTAAGACAGCTCAAAGAACTTGGAATTTACGATTCCTCAACAATTATTGTAACCTCTGACCACGGCAGGTCGGGTACAATTACCGAGCTTGATGCCCCCCGAGTTGTTTCTATGTTCTATAAGCCTGCAGGTGCAAAAGGCGAAATGAAAGAAAGCTTAAGCCCTCAGCAACTGTTAAACGTGCGACCCACAGTTTTAAAGGAAATGGGACTTGATTACGCCGATTACGGTACACCCTTTGACGAGGTTTTGGAGGATGCCGACGTTACAAGATATATGTATATGAGCGGTGCATCTGAGGATGGTTCTGTCCGCGAAGAAAATCTTCTTACCTACGAAATCAAGGGCGACGCTAACAATTTTGAAAATTGGAAAATCATAGACAAATTCCCCATAGAATACCCCTTCTTGCAGGGATAAAAGAATATAATATAAAACCAAACGCTGTAGAGTAAAATCTACAGCGTTAATTTTTTTCGTCGTTACTTATCTTAAAAAGTTCTTCTATACCAACCCCAAGCACCTCGGCTATGCCGTAAAGCTCAATGTCGGTAACAGTTCGGGACTTGTCCTCAATTCGTGACACTGACCCACGGCACACATATACTCCCAAAAGCTCCAGTTTGTTTGAAAGCATCTGTTGGCTCATATGCTTTCTTTTGCGTAAAATACGCACATTTTCGCCGATTAGATTCATTTCATTACCGTCAATAATCCTCGCCATACATATACCTCCCATACACATTGAATTGTCTTGACATAGGACAATTTAAATGCTATCATCAACATGAAGAAAGTTTGTCCTGCAATAGGACAAAATATAATTATAGGAGGATTATTTTATGAAACGTGCACAAAAACTCATTAGCATTATTCTTATGGTAACGATGCTTTTAGGTGTAATTGGAATCTTTCCTGCAAGTGTTACTGCGGCTTCGGCAATTGATATCAAAGCGGCTTTGGATGCAAAAATGCAATCCAGCACCTTTAAACCGGGAAATACACCGCCGTCATCACAGTATAGAAGCGGTACATCAGGTTGTTATGGTTTTGTCGATTTACTTTACAGACAAATTTTCGGACATACGTTACCTTCTATAAAAAAGGTAGAATCAAGTGTTGGTACGCAAAAAATGGAACTTATAGCGTCTGCAAATTTTACTCAAATTGGCACAACACTATCTAATAAAGCAGGAAATTTGAACTCTTCAAATTTATCTAACTTGTTCTCAAAGGCACAAGTTGGAGATGTTGTGCAAATGGATTATACAACCTATGATAATGTCGATAGCCTTCATACGATGATTGTTTATTCGGTTTCTACTTCTGGAGTAGTGTTGTATCACGCTGGATCTTCTAAGATATATTTTGGTGCATCTTCTGGGAAAGAACCGTTATGGGGTACAACGGGTAACGTCCTTACCTGGTCAAAATTGTTAGATAGATTAGGTTCAAGTGACGATGGAATAAGTATCTATCGTTCGAATAGCAGTTCTGTAAATATTGATAACAATACAGATTCTTATTCAAGCAAAAATCCTGATGACTATACATACCCTTCAAGCACAATTTATCGTACATCACCTTCTATGAAGGGTTCAACTGTTGCTTGGGTGCAGGCTGTGTTGTATCAATTAGGATATAGCATAGATATTGATGGTTCCTATGGTGCGAATTCAGAAGCTGTTGTTAAGCAGTTCCAAAATGCCAATGGATTAGAAGTTGACGGCAGAGTAGGTCCTGCCACGCGAGCAAAGCTTCTCGAACTTTGGAACAAAAAGAAGCATACCCATAGTTTTGAGGTGTTGACTGAGACGGCACATCCTCATAAGGTATACAAAAGCTGTTCTTGCGGTTATAAGGAGTATACAGGGGAGTATAAAACTGTATATACCTGTAACAGTTGCCTGCCCGAGAAATCAGTTCTCACCATTTTGGCAGGTACATCGTTAGATTACACCTCTTTTTCGTGGAAAGCTGCACAGGGTGCAGATTGCTACGAGCTGATAGTGTATAAAAAAGGCGAGGACAAGCCTGTGCAATGGCTGTATAACTTAACTACTAATCAGCATAAACTACTCCTTTCAGCAGGAGATTACACAGCATATGTAGCATCGATAAATAATGATTTGATTGATTCATCCTGTTGGTGGGTATATAGTGACAAGGTAGAGTTTTCTGTGTTGGAAAGAGAAACTTTTGCTCCCTCTGCAAGTGCGGAGTTTAATGGTAATAAATATGAAATATATGATGTTAATATGAGTTGGTCAGAGGCAAATGCTAAATGCGAGGAGCTTGGTGGTCACCTTGTTACAGTAAATAACGAAGATGAAATGAATGCAGTTCATCAACTTATGAGCCAAGGACAATATGCTATGTATTGGCTGGGTATTACAGATGAAGATCAAGAAGGTGTTTGGAAGGATATTACAGGAAAGGTACTTGTTTACACAAACTGGCGGGCAGGATACCCTGATAATGATAATAACGTAGAGCATTATGGTTTGATATTAAATGATGGCACTTGGGGCGATGTAAGTAATATGTATCCGGGTGAAATAGGTTTTGTTTGCGAATATGAAACAGAGGATAATACAGATGACGGGCATATTCATGATTATTATGTTACTGATTCAATTTCTTCTACTTGTACAGAGTACGGATATAAGGTTTACACCTGTGATTGTGGCGATACTTATACAGAAAATGTTGAGTTAAATGAGCATGATTTATTGCAAATGGATTTAGGAGGACAGTCTAATTCTTGTGTTAATTTCGAATATGAATTTTGCCAAGTGTGCAAGCAGGTAGTGGAATTTAGTGTTGCTTGTCCCGACGGCTCGGTTGTCGATTTGCCCTTACCTGAAAATACAGAGTATCCAGGTTGTCATAGAGTGTTGATTGAAAAGATGAAAGATTTGTTGGTTGATTTTGATTTGAAAGCAAATATGAGTACATCCGATGAAAAAACCATAGATTTTTCGTGGAATGCTATTGTAGTTGAAGAATCAACAGCGGATGAGTCTATTTATTATGTGTTGTCAATATATAAAGGCACAGAGTTAATAGAAACGATTAAAACCTCTACACCATATTGTATATGGAAGTTTGATTCAAATGACTATAATATTGTTATAACAGCGTTTAATGAGCTTGGTGAATTGGTAGCTATAAGTAGCATATATAATATGTGGTTTGTAGAAATCAATGCAGATGTTTTCTATTATTATGGCGATGCGGATTTGAACAGAAGTATAAATGTTAAGGATGCTACAATTATTCAGAAGTATTTAGCAAATCTGGCAGAATTAGAAAAATATTCAATGAAAGTATCTGATGTTAATTCCGATGGTAAGGTTAATATAAAGGATGCTACAGCAATTCAGAAATACTGTGCCAAGATTGACACTGAAAGTAGAGTTGGAAATGAATTTTGGGATAGCTATACAGATTACAGTGGTGTTATTGTAGAAGTTGCAAGATAAATGAAATGTTTCAGCCCTCGGCATTATGCCGAGGGCGTTTTCTATCAATAAGAAATATAAAACTATCCGACATATTTTAACTTAATTTAAACTACAGGCGGTAGTATACTGTTTGCAAAGTTCATTAGAAGCGAAGGTATATTATGTCCAGAGTTACATATTTAGTCAAACGCATCTTCGGGATGAACACTCGCCAGATGTTCCTTAAAATAAAAGAAGTTAAAGCAAAAAGCGGCAAAAGTTCGGTGGGTATATTTTTTGATATGCTTTACTGCGGACTTAAATATCAGGCGGGTTATATGGATTATGCTCTTTTTGAGATGTATAATTTAAATGCTTCGCAACGAAAAACCGTTGTAACGAGAGGTATCAACAATAGCTTTATAAAGCGTTTTAATAATCCTGAATTTACTGTTATTTTTGAAGATAAACGAAAGTTCAATGCATCTTTTTCTGATTTTTTGCACCGTGATTGGGTAGATGTTGAAAACTCCTCAGATGAAGATTTAGAGCTTTTTATTAAAAAGCATCCTCTGTTTATGGCAAAGCCTTTTGACGGTATGTGCGGCAAAGGCATAGAAAAGATTAGCATAGGCGACTTTTCGTCGCTTTCTGAGATTAAAAGTTATCTTTTTGAAAATAAGCTTATGCTTTTAGAAGAGGTTGTCGCTCAGCACCCTGTTATGTCTGAGCTTCACCCAAATTCGGTTAATACTTGCCGTGTAATAACGCTTTTAAAAGACGGCCAGGCAAACGTTGTTGCTACATACCTTCGAATAGGAAACGGAAAATATGTTGACAATTTCAATTCCGGCGGTATGGTTGTGCCCGTTGATGAAGAGAGCGGAGAAGTTTTCTATCCTGCAATTAACAAGAAAAGTGAGCTTTTCGAGGTTCATCCCCTTACAAACGTGTCTATCAAAGGCTTTAAGATGCCCTTGTGGCAAGAGGTTCTGGATTTGGCAAAAAACGCCGCAAAGGTTGTGCCTCAGGTAGGCCTTATTGGTTGGGACGTTGCCATAACCGAAAATGGACCTCTTATTATTGAGGGCAACGACTTTCCGGGACATGATATTTACGGCTTGCCGGCACATCGTACAAACGGCATCGGAGTTTTGCCGAAATTTGAAAAAATACTTAACAGTTAAACAAAGCATCGCTTTTGCGGTGCTTTTTCTTTTAGTTAAAGTTAATTTTTTATTCATAATTTGATTTTTAAAAGGTATATAATATAAAATGTCGAAATTTGTTTTTTTAAGGAAGATGTCTATGCCAAGCAGAAAACCGCCTGTTGACTTTACAAAACAGATGAAAAAGGAATATACAATTATCGCTCCCGATATTTTTCCTACTCACATGGAAATTTTACAGGAGCTTTTTAAGATGCAGGGATATAATCTTTTTGTTGCTCACTACGAGGGCAAAGAGGTTATTGACACAGGCCTTAAATATATGCATAACGATATGTGTTACCCTGCAATCTGCTCCACAGGCCAGCAGATTTATGCCTTGCAGTGCGGTGATTTTGACCCCGATAAATGCGCACTTATCCAGTTTCAGACCGGCGGCGGATGCCGTGCATCCAACTATATCTGGCTTCTGAGAAAGGCTCTTAAAAATATGGGTTGGGGACACATTCCGGTTATTTCTTTAAGCCTGACAGGCATTGAAAAATATTCTGGCTTTAAATTTACTTTGCCTTTAATGCTCAAGGCAATTATGGCGATTATCTACGGCGATATGCTTATGCTTTTAAAAAATCAGACCACTCCCTATGAGGTGAACAAGGGCGACACAAGAAAGGTTCTTGACAAATGGGTGGCTGAAATTGTTTCTCAGTTTAAAGAAAATAAGGGTCTTACCCCTAAAAAGTTCAGAGAAAATTTAGAGGGCATTGCCAAGGATTTTTCAAATATTAAAATTGAAAAAACACCTAAAATCAAGGTTGGTATTGTTGGCGAGATTTACGTTAAGTTTTCTTCCTTTGGCAATAACGGACTTGAAAAGTTTTTAGAGTCACAGGGCGTTGAGTATATGGTGCCCGGCGTGCTTGGATTCTTTCAGTATTGCTTTTCAAATATCGAAACCGACTATAAATACTACGGCGGCAACTGGTTTGTTAAGCAAGGCGGCAAAATTGCAGAATACGCCGCCGCAAAGATTGAGGGTATTATGCTTGATGTATTAAAGGCTTATCCTCAGTTTACATCACCTGCTCCTTTTTCACATATCAAAGAGCTTGGCGAAAAGGTAATTGACCGAGGCGTAAAAATGGGTGAGGGGTGGCTGCTTCCTGCAGAAACTGCCGAGCTTATCGAAAAAGGGTATTCAAACGTTATCTGTACCCAGCCCTTTGGTTGCCTGCCTAATCATATAGTGGGCAAGGGGGTTATCCGCAGTATGCGCGAAATTTACCCCTCAGCCAATATTTTTCCCATAGATTTTGATGCAGGCGCCTCAAAGGTTAATCAGGAAAACCGCATCAAGCTTATGCTTTCTGTGGCAGAAGAGGAGATGAACAGATGAAGCGAATAGGTCTTGACGTAGGCTCTACCACCGTAAAATGTGTGGTGTTGGATGAAGAAGGCAAAATAGTTTTTTCTACATATAAACGCCATTTTTCAAAAATTTCAGAGATGACCTCAGAGCTTTTAAAAGAAGTTTTGAAAGCCACAGGTGATGAAGAAATGAGCATTGCCCTGTCAGGCTCAGCAGGCATGGGCATGGCAAACGATTTGAGTATTCCTTTTGTGCAGGAGGTTTATGCCACAAGAAATGCAGTCAAAAAGCTGTCACCTCTGACCGATGTTGTTATTGAGCTTGGCGGTGAAGATGCAAAAATTCTTTTCCTTACAGGTGGTCTTGAGGTAAGGATGAACGGTACCTGTGCAGGAGGTACAGGTGCATTTATTGACCAGATGGCTTCGCTTTTAAACGTCACTACCGAAGACGTAAACGAGCTTGCAAAAGGCAAGGAAAAGGTATATACCATTGCCTCCCGTTGCGGCGTTTTTGCAAAAACCGACGTTCAGCCTCTTATTAATCAGGGTGCAAGAAAAGAGGATATAAGTGCAAGTATTTTCTACGCTGTAGTTAACCAGACCGTCGGCGGACTTGCTCAGGGCAGAGAGATTAAGGGCAATATCCTTTACTTAGGCGGCCCTCTTACCTTTATGTCAGAGCTGAGAAAAAGCTTTGACGATGTGCTGAAACTTAAGGGTGCCTTGCCCGAAAATTCGCTTTATTTCGTAGCACTTGGTGCGGCTTATTCTTCTGCCGCAGAGGCAAAAAACATCAAAATCCTTGCAAACACCATAGAAACCTACAGTGCAAAAGCAGGATATACAAGCTGCCGCAGACTTTTTGAATCGGAGCAGGAGTACGCTGAATTTACAGAGCGTCACAAAAAAGCGTCAGAGGGAATTAAAGAGTTAAGCGAGCCCGAAAGTGAGATGTACCTCGGTATTGATGCAGGCTCTACAACCGTAAAATGCGTGCTTTGCTCAGAGTCGGGCGACATTTTCCGCCCTTACTATACCTCAAACAGCGGCAATCCTGTGCCTGTTATTAAAGAATATCTCATAAATCTTTTCAAGGATTATCCCGATTTAAAAATTAAATCCTCTGCCGTAACAGGCTATGGCGAGGATATTATTAAAAGCGCTTTTCACGTAGACTACGGCATTGTTGAAACCATTGCCCACTATACCGCCGCTAAAAAGTTCAAGCCAAATGTTGACTTCATTCTTGATATAGGCGGACAGGATATCAAATGCTTTAAAATCCGAAACGGTGCAATAGATAACATTTTCTTAAACGAAGCCTGTTCCTCAGGTTGCGGCTCTTTCTTGCAGACCTTTGCCCACGCCTTAGGCTACAGCGTTGAAGAATTTGCACGTCTGGGTCTTTTTGCCGACAGACCTGTTGATTTGGGCTCACGTTGCACGGTGTTTATGAATAGCTCCGTTAAGCAGGCTCAAAAGGACGGTGCAACGGTTGAGAATATCTCAGCAGGACTTTCCACAAGCGTAGTTAAAAATGCACTTTACAAGGTTATACGCTGTGCAAGAGCCGAAACTTTGGGCGAAAATATCGTAGTTCAGGGCGGTACATTTTTAAGTGATGCGGTGCTCAGAGTTTTTGAACAGGAAATCGGCAGAGAGGTTATCAGACCTGCATATTCTGCTATTATGGGTGCTTACGGTGCCGCTTTGTATAGCCTTTCCAAGTATAAGAAAAAAAGAAGAGAAACCACGCTTATCTCACTTTCTCAGCTTCTTGACTTTAAGCATAGCGTAAAGGCGATTACCTGCCACGGTTGTGAAAACAGATGCCGTCTCACTGTAAACACATTTGGCGAAGGCGATAAGTATATTGCAGGCAACCGTTGCGACAAACCTTTGCAAAATGCAAATGGTGTAACTGTCTATAATCTTTACGAATATAAAAACAAGCTTTTGGACTCTTTCAGAGAGCTTCCTCTAAAGGAAAATAAGCCTACTATAGGACTCCCCTTAGGACTTAATATGTACGAGCTTTTGCCTTTCTGGGCAACGTTTTTCAGCTCTCTTGGCTTTAACGTCAAGGTTTCGCCTAAGTCTAACCGCAAGCTTTATCTTAAGGGTCAGCATACAATTCCCTCTGACACTGTCTGTTATCCTGCCAAGCTTATGCACGGGCATATTGAGGCTCTTATAGATGAAGGCGTTGATGCGCTTTTTTACCCTGATATGACCTATAACCTTGACGAGGGCTTGGGGGACAATCACTTCAACTGCCCTGTTGTTGCTTACTATCCTCAGGTTATCAAGTCAAATGTTAAGGCAATAGAAAATACGAAGTTTATTTCTGATTTTATAGGACTTCACGACAAAAAGCAGTTCGAGGTACATATTGCTCCTATTTTAGAGAAATATTTTGGCAAATTTGATAAAAAAGATATAAAAAACGCCAGCGAAAAGGCTTACGAGGCATATTATAAATTCCTTAGCGACGTAAGAGCAAAGGCTCAGGAGTATCTTGAAATAGCTGAAAAAGAAGACTTGCCCGTAATAGTATTGTCGGGAAGACCCTATCACATCGACCCCGAAATAAACCACGGCATAGATTCGCTTATTGCAAGCGAGGGTGCAGTTGTAATTACCGAGGACTCTGTCAGCGACAGATATAAAAAGTTCAGAGTAACTGTGAGAAATCAGTGGACATACCACGCTCGTCTTTATGCCGCCGCAAAGTTTGTGGCAGAGCATAAAAGGGGACACAAGGTTAATCTGGTTCAGCTTGTATCCTTTGGTTGCGGTGTTGACGCCGTTACTACCGATGAAGCTCGCTCCATTGTAGAAGAAAGCGGGAAAATTTATACTCAGCTTAAAATTGACGAAATTTCCAATATGGGTGCTGTTAGAATCCGTATCCGCAGTCTGCTTTCGGCGGCGGCTGACAGAAATGATTAAACAAAGGCTTTTTCAGGCATAAAATATGTTAAAAATAATATCTCTTTTTCTGTTGACAAGAGGGTGAAAAAGGGGTATTATTTCGTGGGTGAAAAATCCGAATTTTTTAGAAATCAGGGGATATATAATGACAAATGTAGTGCTTTGTCTTGGCGTAGCAATACTTGTTGGACTTTTGATGACAAGAATTTGCAAACCCTTAGGACTTCCTGCTGTTACAGGTTATCTTGTGGCGGGTATATTGATAGGCCCTTATTGCTTGGGTCAGTTAGGTATTGAAGGCTTAGGTTTTGTCAGCCTTCACTACGTTGAAAGTCTTTCTGTTATCTGCGACGTTGCCTTAGGCTTTATTGCTTTTACAATCGGCAATGAGTTCAGAGTTTCGCAGGTTAAAGCAATCGGTAAGCAGGCGGCTATTGTTTCCACTTCGGCTGCTGTTTTGGCTACAATTTTAGTTGGCGGCGGACTTGTTGGTCTTCACTTTATAATGCCCGATGTTGTAAGCATTCCCACGGCACTTATTATGGGTGCTATTGCGGCGGCTACTGCTCCTGCGGCAACACTTATGGTAATCAAGCAGTATAAGGCAAAAGGCCCTGTTACTACCATACTTTTGCCTGTTGTTGCACTTGACGATGCTATCGGTCTTGTTATTTTTGCAGTGTGCTTTGGTGCGGCAAAGGCGGTTGCTACAGGTCACCTCAATGTGCTTTCGTTGGTGCTTGAGCCTATTATCGAAATCGTTGCTTCTCTCTTGGTAGGTTCTTTATTAGGTGCAGCTCTTGCTTTTGTTGAGCGTTTCTTCCACTCAAGAAGCAAGCGACTCTCTTTAACAGTTGCATTTGTGCTTTTGGGCGTTGCCATTTCTACTCTTAAATTTAATATAGGCACAGTTCACGTTGGTTTTTCGTCACTTCTTCTTTGTATGATGATGGGTACAGTTTTCTGTAACCTTTGCGATTTTTCAGAAGAGCTTATGGACAGACTGGACCGCTGGACCGGCCCCTTGTTTGCACTTTTCTTCGTAATTTCCGGTGCCGAGCTTGAGCTTTCAATCTTTACTAAATGGACAGTTGTTCTTGTTGGTGTTGCTTACATTGTGCTTCGTTGCCTCGGTAAATACTTCGGTTCTTACTTCAGTGCTAAGCTTACAAAGTGCGATGAAAATATTACCAAGTACCTTGGTATCACACTTTTCCCTCAGGCAGGCGTTGCTTTGGGTATGATGTCTGTTGTTGCGGCATCAACTGAGTTTCACGGAACAGAGGAGGTTGAAATTATCAGAAACCTCACCCTGTTCTCTGTAATGATTTATGAGCTTGTAGGTCCTATGATGACCAAAATTTCCCTTACAAAAGCAGGTGAAATCAATCCTGAACATAGAAAATCCTCCCGTGGAGTTATGCACAAATAAAACTTTTTGCCCCTATGAGCCTTTCATAGGGGCATTTTTGCAGTCAATTTTAATAATAATGTTAAAAACTTGATGTAACAATAGGGCAATTTGGAGATTATTGGGAATTAAGGCGTAAAGTGTAAAAATCACTTGACAATTGACTTGTAAATGGAGTAAAATAAATCTAATTTATTTCATAATATATAAGTATAAATGCAGTGACGGAGAATAGCTTTTCCAAATAGTTTTACAGAGAGCCCGTGTATGCTGAAATCGGGCAAACTTAAGTTTAGCTTCTCACTCCTGAGCAGGGATACTCAAAGGTCAGGTCTTAGTAGGTATTCTCGGTTTGCCGCCGTTAATGGCAAAGAGTGGTTGTCTTTTAGACAGCAATACGGGTGGTACCGCGGTTTATTATCGTCCCGAAGCAGTGCTTCAGGGGCGTTATTTTTTTATATTTCATTTAGCAAGGAGACAAGAGAAAATGAAACAGGTAAGAATTTCTGACGTAACTTTAAGGGAGGGCACAACCCACAAGGGCGCAACCTTAAGCTTCAAGGAAAAAATCGAGATTGCTAAGCTTCTTGACAAGCTTAACACCGACGTTATTGAAATGGCGGCTATTGAAAATACTGCCACAGATACTCTCCTGCTAAAAACTCTATCTTCTCTCCTTAAAAAATCTCAGCTTGCAGTAGTTGCAGGTACCACAAAAGAACAGATTGACAAGACGGTTTCTGCTTTAAGTGAAGCAAAAAGCAAGAGACTTATTGTTTCGCTTCCCACATCCAATGTGAGAATGGAATACATAAGTCACTTTAAGCCTGCTGCAATGCTTGAAAAAATCAAAGAGCTTGTGTCTTATGCCGCAAGTGTTTGCGATTTTGTTGAGTTTGAGGCAGAGGACGCTACAAGAAGCGAAAAAGACTTTTTGGCAAAGGCTATAAATACAGCCATAAAAGCAGGTGCAAAGGCAGTTACAATTTGCGACACAGCCTCAGCTACTGTTCCTGATGAGCTTGAAGCTCTTATTAACGGGCTTAATGAGGCAGTCCCCGGTCTTAAGGAAGTTGAGCTTGGCATAGCCGCTTACAATGAGCTTGGTATGGCAAACGCCTGTGCACTTTCTGCATTTAAGTGCGGTGCGGTTTATGTAAAAACCGCTATGGCAAACACTAAGCTTAATTCTACCGAAAGCTTTGTTCACCTTATCCGTTTAAGAGGCGAGCAGGCGGGTATAGGCGTTGGTCTTAATGTAACCGAGCTTGTAAGAACTGCAACCCAGATTAAAACAATTGCCAAATCCCGTCGCAGTGACACAACACCCTTTGATAACAAAATTGGCGAGGGTAAGGATGTTGTTATAAGCAAGGATAGCGATATTTCCGAATTAAGCAAGGCTATTAAAGAACTTGGCTACACACTTACAGATGATGATACCGCAAAGGTTTACGAAGCATTCCTTTTAACCGCCGCAAAAAAAGAGGTTGGTGCTAAGGAGCTTGAGGCTATTGTTGCTTCCGAAGCTTTACAGGTGCCTCCCACATATAAACTCATAAGCTATGCAGTTAACTGCAGTAATGTTATTGCTCCTACTGCACATATTGTGGTAGAGAAAAAAGGCGAGGAGCTTTGCGGACTTTCCACAGGTGACGGCCCAATTGATGCCGCACTTTTAGCATTAGAGCAGATTGTAGGCTGTCACTACGAGCTTGATGATTTCCAGATTCAGGCAGTAACAGAGGGCAGAGAGGCAATGGGCGAGGCTATTATCAAGCTTCGTTTTGAGGGCGTGCTTTACTCAGGCCGCGGTATTTCTACCGACATTATGGGTGCAAGCATTAAGGCTTACCTCAACGCTCTTAACAAAATTGTATACGAGGAGGACTAAGAGTGAAATTATCTTTCTCTACAAACGGTTGGAACGGCTTTACTTGGGAAGACTTTTACACCATGGCAAAGGATTTGGGCTTTGAGGGCATTGAAATCCACGACGTAAGCAATCAGGCTTTTCAGGGTGTAAACGGTCCTTTAAAGAAAGAAAACCTTTCCAAAACCGCCAGAAAATTAGCTAATTTAGGACTTTCTCTGCCTTGTGTGAATGTTCTTTCAGATATTTCAAAGGCAGAAAATAAAGACGATAATATAACAGAGATTATTGAGCATATTGAGCTTGCAAAAAAGCTTAATTGCCCTTATGTACGACTCAGAGCAGGGGAGGAAAGCACAAGCGAAACCGATGACACCTGTGCTGAGGTGCTTCGTAAAATTAAGGACTTTGCAGAGGAAACAGGAGTAGTAGTCCTTGTGGAAACTGTTGGCGTTTATGCTGATACAAAGCGTCTTTCAAACCTTTTAAACCGCTTTGCCTGTGACAACATTTCGGCACTTTGGGATTTTAACCACCCCTACAGAAACGGCGAAAGCCCCGAAACCACTATCACAAACTTAGGTGCTTATGTAAAGCATGTTCATATCAAAGACTCTGCCGCTGTGGACGGCTCTTTTGAGTACCGTCTTATGGGCGAGGGCGATATGCCCATTGACCGAATGATGCTCTCTCTTCGCTCAATTAACTACGAAGGCTTTATTTCTTTCGAGTGGCGAAGCGAGTGGATTGAAGAAATCGGCGACGCAGGTATTGTGTTCCCGCATTTTATCAATTATATGAGCCGCTTTGAAAGTGCAAAAACTACCACCGATACCCTTTACGACAACAAGGCTAAAACAGGTAAGTTTGTATGGAAAAAGGAAACCCTTATAACCAAAACCTTCCCTGAGGTTTTAGATAAAATGGCTGACCTTTTCCCTGACCAGTACGCTTTCAGATATACAACCCTTGACTATACCCGTACATACTCACAGTTCAGAGACGATGTTGACGAGTTTGCCCGTACTCTTATTGCTCTTGGCGTAAAAGCAGGTGATAAGGTTGCTATCTGGGCAACAAATATTCCCCAGTGGTTTGTTACTTTCTGGGCAACAACAAAAATCGGTGCGGTTCTGGTTACTGTAAACACAGCTTACAAAATCCACGAGGCTGAGTACCTTTTCCGCCAGTCTGATACTCATACACTGGTTATGATTGAAAATAACCGCGACTCCGACTATGCCGCAATTATTCAGGAGCTTTGCCCTGAGCTTAAAAACACTAAGCCCGGTGAACCTTTACATTCAAGAAGACTTCCTTTCCTGAGAAACGTTATTACCGTAGGTTTTTCAATGCAGGGTTGTCTTACCTGGGAGCAGTCCTTGGGACTTTCCTCAAAAGTTCCTCAGGAGGAAGTAAGAAGACGTGCTTCTTTAATTGACCCTAACGACGTGTGTAATATGCAGTACACCTCAGGAACCACAGGCTTCCCCAAGGGTGTAATGCTTACTCATTACAATATCGTAAATAACGGCAAGTGCATCGGCGACAGAATGGATCTTTCCACCGCCGACAGAATGATGATTCAGGTGCCTATGTTCCATTGCTTCGGAATGGTGCTTTCTATGACAGCGGCAATGACTCACGGCGCAACTCTTTCACCGATTCCTTACTTCTCACCCAAGAATTCCTTGGCTTGCATAAATAACGAAAGAATCACCTGTTTTCACGGTGTTCCTACAATGTTTATTGCTCTTTTGGAGCACGAGGACTTTGAAAAAACCGACTTTTCTTATGTGCGCACAGGTATTATGGCAGGTTCACCCTGTCCTATAGCTGTTATGGAAGACGTAGTTAAGAAGATGAATATGTCTGAGATTACCATTGTTTTCGGTCAGACAGAGTCATCCCCCGGTTGCACAATGAGCTCAACTGATGACCCCCTTGACGTACGAGTGGGCACCGTTGGCAGACCCTTGCCCCAGATTGAGTGTAAAATCGTTGACCCCGAAACAGGGGAGGAAATGCCCGACGGTGAGATTGGCGAGTTTGTGGCACGTGGCTACAACATTATGAAGGGCTACTATAAAATGCCTCAGGCAACTGCGGCGGCTATTGATAGTGAAGGCTGGCTTCACACGGGAGACCTTGCCTGCAGAACTTTAGACGGCAACTTCCGTATTACAGGCAGACTTAAGGATATGATTATCCGCGGCGGTGAAAATATTTACCCCAAAGAAATCGAGGAGTTTATTTATACTCACCCGTCTGTTAGCGACGTGCAGGTTATCGGTGTCCCCGACGAGCAGTACGGCGAAGAAATTATGGCTTGCATTATTCTTAAAGAGGGCGAAACCCTTACTGAAGCCGACGTCAAGAAGTATGTTCTTGACCACATGGCAAAGCATAAGGTGCCTAAATACATTGATTTTGTTGAAGGCTTCCCTATGAACGATGCAGGTAAAATCCTCAAGTACAAAATGCGTGAGGAAGCAGTAAAGAAATACAATTTATCTAAAGCAGATAAAATAGAAACAGCTTAAAGGAGAGAATATTATGCTGGATATTAAAATCACCAGAACTCAGACTCCTAAAGAGAAGCCTGACGAAACAAAACTCGGTTTTGGTAAAATCTTTACCGACCACATGTTTATTATGGACTACACAGAGGGCAAGGGTTGGCATGACCCCAGAATTGAGCCCTACCACAATTTAAGCCTTTCACCTGCATCAATGGTTTTCCATTACGGTCAGGAAATGTTTGAAGGCTTAAAGGCTTACCGTGGTGCAGACGGAAAGGCTCGTCTTTTCCGTCCCGATATGAACGGTAAGCGTACAAACGACACAAACAAGCGTCTTTGCATTCCTGAGCTTCCCGTTGAAGATTTCGTTGAAGCAGTAAAGGCTATTGTAAAGGTAGACGAAGACTGGATTCCCACTGCACCCTCAACCTCTCTTTACATCCGCCCCTTTATTATTGCAACTGACGACTTCCTTGGTGTTGCTCCCTCTAAGACATATATGTTCATCATCATCCTTTCACCCTCAGGTGCTTACTACGAGAGCGGTCTTGCTCCTGTTGGCATCTGGATTGAAGACGACTATGTTCGCGCTGTAAAGGGCGGTATCGGCTTCGCAAAAACAGGCGGTAACTACGCTGCATCCTTAGCCGCTCAGGTTAAGGCTCACGACGGCGGTTACAGTCAGGTTCTCTGGCTTGACGGCGTTGAGAGAAAGTACATCGAAGAAGTTGGTGCTATGAACATCTTCTTCAAAATCGACGGCAAGGTTGTTACTCCTGCTCTCTCAGGTTCAATCTTACCCGGTATCACAAGAAACTCTGTTATCACCCTTTGTAAGGATTGGGGACTTGAGGTAGAGGAAAGAAAGATTTCCGTTGACGAGCTTATTGAAGCTCAGAAGAGCGGCAAATTAGAGGAATGCTTCGGTTCAGGTACAGCGGCAGTTATTTCTCCTGTCGGTACACTCAGATACAAGGACGATGTAATGCAGATTGGCGACGGCACAACAGGCCAGCTCAGCCAGAAGCTTTATGATACAGTTACAGGCATTCAGAACGGTACAGTAGAGGATAAATTCGGTTGGGTTGTGAATGTATGATAAAAAAACCTAAAAGAATTACCCTTTTTGCAGGGCACTACGGCTCAGGTAAAACCAATATCGCCGTAAATTTCGCTTTAAGACTTAAAGAAATGGGCAAAGAGGTGGAAATTGCCGACCTTGACATTGTTAATCCTTATTACCGCACAAAGGATAGCGAGAAAGAGCTGAACGCCGCCGGCATTAAGGTTATATCCTCAGAGTTTGCCAATTCAAACGTAGACTTTCCCGCAATGCCCGGTGAGGCATACTCAATAATTGACAATAAAGACGTGTTTGCCGTTTGCGATGTAGGCGGTGACGACAGAGGTGCCTATGCCTTAGGACGTTTTCGCGAGGGCATAATGGCTGAGGATTACGAGATGTATCTGGTTATAAACAAGTATCGCCCTCTTACAAGTGACGTTGACTCTTTAGCAGAAATTAAAGAGGAAATCGAAGCGGCGGCAGGTATTCCTTTTACCGCAATTGTAAATAACTCAAATTTGGGCAGAGAAACTACCGCCGAAGCGGTACTTGATTCTCTTGCTTATGCAAATGAAGCTTCACTTCGTTTAGGCTTACCCATAAAGCTTACAACAGTTTATGAGCCTGTATATGAAGAATTAAAAGACAAGATAGAAAACTTGATGCCATTAGTTTTGCAACAGCGAAACTTTTGGTAATTTAAAAGTATTTTGACAAAAGAGTGATAGTGTTTTATCATAAATACAGATTACTCTAAGGAGGAAATGATATGGCAAAGGTTACTTTTGACAAAGACAGATGCAAAGGCTGTTCTCTTTGTGTAGGTGTATGCCCCAAGGGCATTGTTGCACTCTCAGATGAGCTTAATGCAAAGGGTTATCATCCCGCACAGGTTACAGAGCAGGATAAATGCATCGGTTGTGCATTCTGTGCTACAATGTGTCCCGACTGTGTAATTACAGTTGAGAAGTAAGGAGGAAGAGTAAATGGCAGATAAAGTTTTAATGAAAGGTAACGAGGCTATGGCTGAAGCCGCCATTATGGCAGGCTGCCGTCACTACTTAGGTTACCCAATTACACCTCAGACAGAAATCGCCGCTTATATGAGCAAGCGTATGCCTAAAGTAGGCGGTACATTCTTACAGGCAGAAAGCGAAATTTCCGCTATCAATATGGTTATCGGTGTAGCTTCCGCAGGTAAAAGAGCTATGACGTCAAGCTCAAGCCCCGGTATCTCTCTTAAGGGCGAGGGCCTTTCTTACCTTGCAGGTTGCGACCTTCCTGCTTTTGTTGTAAACGTTCAGCGTGGCGGTCCCGGTCTTGGCGGTATTCAGCCTTCTCAGGCAGACTATTTTCAGGCTACCCGTGGTACCTCCCACGGTGACTACCACATGATTGTTCTTGCTCCTAATTCAGTTCAGGAAATGGTAAATCTTACCTTCCAGGGCTTTGATATGGCAGACAAGTACAGAATGACTGTTATGCTTCTTGCAGACGGCACAATGGGCCAGATGATGGAGCCTGTTTCCCTTGATATGGGCGAGGTTAAATCTTACGATAAGCCTTGGGCAGTTACAGGCACTAACTGCGAAAGAGAGCATAATATCGTTAACTCACTTTTCTTAAAGCCTGAACTTTTAGAGAAAAAGAACTTCGAGCGTTTTGAAAAGTATAATTATATTGAAGAAAACGAAGCACTCTATGAGGAGTACCTTATGGATGATGCCGAGGTTTGTATCGTAGCTTACGGTATCTCTGCAAGAATTGCAAAGAACGCAATTGATGCAGCAAGAGCTAAGGGCATCAAGGTTGGTATGTTCAGACCTATCACCCTCTGGCCTTTCCCCAAGAAGGAGATAAGAGCTATTGCCGATAAGGTTAACTCCTTTATTAGCGTTGAGCTTTCTATGGGTCAGCTTATTGAGGACGTTAAGCTCTACACAGAGTGCACAAAGCCTGTGTACCTCTGCAACCGCACAGGTGGTATGATTATGACACCCGAAGAGGTTCTCCAAAAAATCGAAGAAGCAGTAGGAGGTAATAAATAATGGCAGTTGTATTTGAGAAGCCCAAGGCATTAACAGACGCTACACTTCACTATTGCCCCGGCTGTACTCACGGTATTATTCACCGCCTTGTTGCCGAGGTTTTAGATGAGCTTGGCATTCAGGGCAAAACAGTAGGTATTGCATCCGTTGGTTGCTCCGTTATGTCCTACGATTATTTTGACGTTGATATGGTTCAGGCGGCTCACGGCAGAGCACCTGCAGTTGCTACAGGTGTTAAGCGTGCAAACCCTGAGAACATTGTCTTCACATATCAGGGCGACGGCGACCTTGCCGCTATCGGTACTGCTGAGACAGTTCACTCTGCAGCAAGAGGCGAAAACATTACAATCATCTTTGTTAATAACGCTATCTACGGTATGACAGGCGGTCAGATGGCTCCCACAACTCTCCCCGGACAGGTTACCCAGACTTCTCCTTACGGCAGAGACACAAACCACGTTGGTTTCCCCTTAAAGGTTTGTGAGCTTCTTTCTAACGTTGATGGTGCTACATACCTTGAGCGTGTTGCTGTTAACAACGTTAAGAATATCAAGAACGCTAAAAAGGCTATTAAAAAAGCTTTTACATATCAGACAGAGGGTAAGGGCTTTACTCTTATTGAGGTGCTCTCAACTTGTCCTACAAACTGGGGTCTTACACCCGTAAACGCTCTCAAGTGGTTAGAGGAAAATATGATTCCTTACTATCCCTTGGGTGTATACAAGGATAAATACGCAGAGGAGGCAGAAAAGTAATGACAACTACAAATATGCTTATTGCAGGCTTCGGCGGTCAGGGTATCCTTTTTACAGGTAAGTTTTTAGCTTACGAAGGACTTTTAGAGGGCAGAGAGGTAAGCTGGCTTCCCTCTTACGGCCCTGAAATGCGAGGCGGTACTGCAAACTGCTCTGTTATCCTTTCCGACATTCCCGTAGGTTCTCCCATTGTGTCCAATCCCGACACACTTTTAGTTATGAACTTACCTTCTCTTGATAAGTACGAGGATGCAACTGTTGCTGGCGGCAAAATATTTGTTGACTCTGCACTTATCGGCAGAAAGGTAAACCGTACTGATGTAGAGGCTTACTACATCCCCGCAACTAAGCTTGCAAGTGACGAAGGCCTTACAGGTCTTGCAAATATGATTCTTTTAGGCTTCGTTATCAAGCACACAAACGTTATTCCTTTTGAGAATATCGAGCGTGCTTTACAGAAGGTTGTTCCTGCTTCAAAGCAGCACCTTATTGAGTCTAACAGAAAAGCTCTTGAGCTTGGCTACAACTACGCCGAGTAATAAAAATTTAAAGTAAGGAGATTATCGCTATGACCGAACAGTTAAAAGAAATCGGCACAAGACTTGAAGAACTCAGAGACATTTGCGGTGTATCTGCAGAAGAAATGGCTGAAAAGCTTGATATGAGCGTCGAGGAATACCGTAAATACGAAGAAGGCCAGCTTGACTATTCTTTCAGCTTCCTTTATAATGCCGCATCAGTCCTTGGTGTGGAGGTCGTCGATATTATGAGCGGTGATTCTCCCAAGCTTTCAACCTGCGTTGTTACAAAGAAGGACCAGGGCATTGTGGTTAAAAGAAATCAGTCTTATAACTATATGCACCTCGCCTTTACCTTCCGCAATAAAAATGCAGAGCCTATGATTGTTACTACTGAGCCTACAAACAAGGTTCCCGTAATGCACACTCACGACGGTCAGGAGTTTGACTACATTCTTTCAGGCACAATGAAGCTTTATATTGAGGACATTTCCTATGAGCTTTCAAAGGGTGACAGTGTTTACTACGATTCTTCTAAGCCTCACTCCTTTAAAGCAATAGGCGACAAGCCTCTTAAATTCTTAGCAGTAGTGATTAAGTAATACGGAGACGTTGTTATGGCAATTTATGAAGAATATTTAGGCAGGGACAGAGACTCCTTCGAGTCTTATGAGGACTGCTGTAAAAATTATAAGCTTACATGGAAGGCTGACTTTAACTTCGCTTATGATGTTATTGACAAGCTTGCCAAAGAAAAGCCCGACAAGCTGGCACTTCTTTATGTAGCTAATGACGGAACTGAAAAACGCTTCACTTTCCGTGATATGATGCTTTGGTCAAATAAGGCGGCAAACTGCCTTAAAAAGCTTGGTATCAAAAAGGGCGACAGAGTACTTTTGGTGCTTCGCAGAAGCTACCTTTTCTGGATTACTCTTTTGGGTATGCACAAAATCGGTGCTATTGTTGTACAGGCTAATGATATGCTTAAAACAGGCGAGTACATTTACCGTTGTAATGTTGGCGGAATTTCCGCAGTTATCCTTACCGGTCACGGCAAATGCACCGAGATTTACGACGAGGGCGAGGGCGAATACGAGCATGTTCGCCTTAAGATGGTTACCGAGCACAAAAAAGCAGGTGAGCATTGGATAGACTTCGAAGAAGAGCTTGAAAAAGCAAGCGACAAGTGGACACGCCCCACAGGCAGAGCCGATACAAAGGCAACTGACCCCATGATGATGTGCTTTAGTTCAGGTACAACAGGCTATCCTAAGATGATTGTCCACGATTTTTCTTATCCCTTAGGCCACATTGCGACAGGCGTTTTCTGGCACAGGGTTGTTGACGGAGGTTTGCATTTCACAATTTCCGACACAGGCTGGATGAAGTCCGTTTGGGGCAAGCTTTATGGTCAGTGGTTTGGCGAGTCTGCAATCCTTGTTTACGATTTTGAGCGTTTCGTACCTAAAGATATACTTAGCGTTTTAGAGAAATATAAGGTTACTACCTTCTGTGTTCCTCCCACAATGTACCGCTTTATTTTGCAGGAGGACGTTGCTTCTTACGACCTTTCCTCAATTACACATTGCTGTACTGCTGGCGAGGCTTTGCCCTCTGATGTTTTCCTTAAGTGGAAAGAGATTACAGGTCTTGAGATTTACGAAGGCTTCGGCCAGAGCGAAACTCCTGTTTGTATCGGTACTTTCTATCCTTGGAACAAGCCTGTTCCCGGTTCTATGGGTCTGCCTGCTCCCGGCTTTAACATTACTGTAAGAGATTTAGACGGCGATGAGTGTAAGCAGGGTATTACAGGCGAGGTTTGCATTAAGGCACCTACAATGGCTAGTCGTCCCAGAGGACTTCTTTGCAACTATAACTGGAGCAAGGAAGATACCAAGGAAAAATGGTATGCAGGATATTACCACACAGGCGACACTGCTTATAGAGATGAGCAGGGCTACTTCCATTATGTAGGAAGAAACGACGACGTTATTAAATCTTCAGGCTATCGTATCGGCCCCTTTGAAGTTGAAAGCGTTCTTTTAGAGCACCCTGCAGTTTTAGAGGCTGCCGTTACCGCTTATCCTCACGAAACAAGAGGCCAGATTGTAAAGGCTAATCTTGTACTCAGAGAAGGATATAAGCCTTCTGACGAGCTTACAGAAGAGCTTCAGCAGTATGTAAAGCAGAATACTGCTCCTTATAAATACCCCAGAATCGTTGAGTATTTCGAGGCTTTGCCCAAGACATTCTCAGGCAAAATCCGCCGAGTAGAAATTCGCGACAGGGATATTGAAAAGTATAAGGCAGAAAAGCGTGCTTTAGAAAAATTCACATCCGACTAAAATTAAAGGGTCTGTTTTACAGACCCTTTTTAAGGTGATTATATGAAAGAAAACAAGTTCATAACCTGCTTAAAGCTTTTTCTCACATTCTTTAAAATCGGTGCCCTAACCTTTGGCGGCGGTCTTGCAATGATTCCTTTTATGGAGCGTGAAACCTTTGAGAAGCACCATTGGATAGAAAAAGAGGATTTGCTTGATATTGTTACAATTTCCGAATCCACTCCGGGTCCTATTGCCATTAACGCCGCTACCTTTATCGGATTTAAAACCGCAGGTACTATAGGCTCGGTTTGTGCTACCTTTGGCGTGGTGCTGCCTTCATTTCTCATAATCCTGCTTTTGTCCTTTTGCCTTGATTATATAATTACTTTTAAACCTGTTAAGTATGCATTATGGGGAATAAGAGCAGGCGTTCTGGCACTTATTGCAAAGTCCTTCTGGTCTCTTTTCAAGCAGACCAAAAAGAATGTTTTTGCCTTTGTTATGATGGTACTTGCCTTTGTTGGAGTAAGCATTTTCAAGCTGGATGTTATTATCATTGTAGTAAGTGCGGCAGTTTTAGGTATTGCGGCATATTTCATTTCACTGAAAGCAGGTGAGAAAAAATGATTTACCTTGATTTATTTCTCACCTTTTTAAAGCTTGGTGCCTTTACCTTTGGCGGAGGTGCCGCTATGATGCCTTTTATTCAGGAGGAAGCCGTAACCAAGTGGGGCTTTACCGCCGAGGAAATCATTAATTTTATTGCGATTTCCGAGTCTACACCGGGGCCCTTCGCTGTTAATATAGCTACATACGTAGGTGCCGAAAAAGGCGGTTTTTTAGGTTCGGTTTGTGCTACCTTTGGTCTTGTGTTGCCATCATTTATTATTATTTTAATCATTGCAAGATGCTACGAAAAATTCAAAACCAACAGAATTGTAGCAGGTGCTATGACAGGGCTTCGTCCTGCTTCGGTTGGACTTATTGCGGCGGCTACCATTTCAATCGGTATGGAAGTACTTTTTCCGTCAGGATTTGCGGTAAGCTTTGAGTTTATCTGTGCATTGATTATTTTTCTTTCAATGCTTTCTCTTTGTCTTTTTGTCAAAAAGTTTAACCCCATATATGTAATTTTAATTTCTGCTACCCTTGGTATAGCAGTTGGCTATGCAGGGGAATCTCTGATAAAATAAGAAAAACCCGTGTTTTCAAACACGGGTTTTTTAAATTAGCAGCAGCCGCAGTTGTTGGAGCCGCAACCATTGTCACAACCGTTGCCGCAACCGTTTGAGCCGTTACCGCCACAGCAGCAAATGAGGATGAGAAGGATGATAATCCAGCAGCAGTTACCGCCGCCAAAGAAGCCGTTACACATTTGTTTTTCCTCCTTTCTTGTTTACAATACATTCTATTTCGGATAGCTTGTACTGGTTACTGGAATAATTTCAAAATATAAAATAGGCTTTATTTTGTTAATCAAATCTGCAATATATACAATCTGCTACTACGGATTTGTGCAAAATGCCAAAATATCGAGCGTATATTTGGCAATGTTTTTTGCCTCTTTTTATTGTTTTTGTCTAACGAAAAAGCTATAATTTATACGATAGCAATACTATGCTAAATTTAGAAATGGAGGAATTTTTTATGCAAAAGACAAGAAAACTCATCTCAATGCTTCTTGCAGTTATGATGGTTCTTTCTATGTTTACTGTTATGAGTGTTTCCGCTTTACCCGAGAACGCAGTTATCAGTGACACAGAAGGCGACGATGCAAGCAACGTTGACGGCGAACTTTATGGTCTTATGGGCGACTCCGACGCTAACGGTAAAATCAACGTTAAAGATGCCACCCAGATTCAGAAATTCGCTGCAAAGCTCATCACTCTTGATGAGACAAGTGAGGCTCTTTCTGACGTTGACCTTAACGAAAAGGTAAACGTTAAGGATGCAACTGCTATTCAGAAGTGGGTTGCCAAGATTCCTGTTGATATGCCTATCAACTGCTTGGTTTACTTCCCTGCTGAGGCAACAACTGCTGCTACAGAGCCCACAACTGTGGTAGTTGAACCCACAACTCAGGCATCAGAGGACGAATCAAAGCCTTCTGTTCCTGTTATCGTTATCCCCACAACAGTAACCACTGAGCCCACAGAGGGCACAGAGCCTACAGAGGCAACTGAGCCTACAGAAGCAACTGAGCCTACAGAGGCTACAACTGTAGCAACCGAGGCAACAACAGAGGCTACTGAGGCTACAACTGTTACAACAGCAACAGAGCCTGTTGATGACGGTAAGGTTACAATCTACTTCCAGAATAACTGGTTGTGGGGCGATGTACGTGCTTACGCATGGAATGACGCAGGTCAGATTTCCGAGTGGCCCGGCGATGCAATGACATTCGTTGAGAATGACGGTAACTACGACATCTACTCTTATGTTGTTCCTGTTGGCGTTACAGGCATTGTAATCAGCGGTACTAAGGATACAGCTCCCGATACACGTGACCAGACACCCGACATCGAAAGCTGGTATAACGGTCAGTGTTTCTACATGATGTGGGATTCTTCTTTAAATGAAGGTGCAGGCGGCAACGCTGTTGACTCCTTCCAGTACATTGTTCCCACAGAGGCAACAACAGCTTCTACACCAGCTACTGGAGATGAGACTACAACGGTAGCTACTGAAACAGCTACAACTGCTACTGAGGTTGAGCCTACAACTGAAGCTGACGACGATATGTATACAATTTACTTTACCAACAACAAGGGTTGGGATAAGGTATTTGTTTATGCTTACTACGGCGTAGCAGGCGGTGAAGCTACAGGTAAACCTCTCGGCGATTATCCCGGTACTGAGATGACTTTCGTAAGAGAGAACCAGTACGGTCAGGATATCTACAAGATTGACGTTCCTGCAGATATTGACAACATCAAGTTCTCTGACGGTACAGCAGAAAACAAC
>JAFQVY010000022.1 GCA_017407755.1 Clostridia bacterium
AAACCAAGCAACCTCAGAAAGAGATATTACCGCATACTTGAAGCGGCTGGCATTGAACAAAAAGGTCTGCATTCCCTAAGACACACATTCGCTACCAACCTTGTGAACGGCGTTAAGCAACCTGACGGCACAATAAAATGCCTCACACCAAGACAAGCTGGTGACTTGCTCGGACATAGCACCTCACAGATAACCGAGATGTATTATGTGAAAAGAGATAACTCAAGGCTTATTGGTATAACGGATAGTTTTGAAATCTGAGCAAAGAAAAACACAGGGCATCGGAAACGATGTCCTATGTTTTGTTGAAAATTATATGATACATTTAGCGCATATCTTCGCTATAAATAAAAGTAGCATTCTCAGGCAGTTCAAAGAATTCGTGGTTCTCAACCAGAATCAGGGTGTTGCTATCTTTAATGGTGAAAGTAAAAGTGGTGTTTTGAGTTGTGGCAGTAAGGGCATTATTGTCAATTTCAAAATTACCAATTTCAGCATAAGAGTAAAGTGTTCCCCGACTGATATCAAATGTGTTTTCGGTGGTGTTAATATAAATACAAGGGGTTGTTCCAAAACCATAGTCTTCATTGCTTGAAATAAAGTAGTGTCCTGTTTTTAAGATGTCCTCATCAGATTCATTATGACAAGCACAAAGTATGAATGTAATCGTACATAAACAGAGTAGAATGCAGATAAGTTTTAGAAAAGACATTTTCATAATGATTTCTCCTTTTTGTTAATCAAGGCACAAATCAAAGCGGTAACTAATCCCGATGCGATTATGATAATTATGTCTATAGGTGCAAGCACAATATAGGGAAGGGGATTAAACAGAAAACTACCCTCGCCCAGCAGATATAAATGACCGCTTAAAAGAAAAGTTTCTCCGATATACATTGCAAGAGTTGTAAGTGAAGCACATACGGAAGGTATTACTATAGAAACAAATGCTTTTTTGTTTAAGAGGAATGTTGAGATATATGTTCCGACTGTAACACCTAATATAATGAAAAACAAACCCATTAACAATGCAGATAAGGGAGATACTAAAATATCACCGCCTCTGAAGAAAGCGGTAAAGCAAGCAAATATGCAAAGGCCTAAAAATACAATAGTGCATACAGACTGAACAGTAAGCACCTTGCATTTTTCTTTTTTACCGTCACGAATCATTTTTGCAAAACCATAGATACAGTTGATGATTGAGAGAATCAGAACAACAGAAATCATATAAAAGTGGAGTTTGAAAGCGGGACTGTATTCGCCTATAAGAATATCAACAGCTGTCCATGTGCGAGTTTCGAACCACTCAGGGTTAATATAGCAAGCAGCCATTTGCCAACTTTCTAAAGTGGATATGATTTTGCCTGATACAAACACTTGGCTTTCAAACAAGAACTCTGCTACAAAGAAAACAATCAATGAAATAACGGAAACTATAAGGGTGATGAACTTCTTAATAAATTTAGTTGCTACAGGTATTATTAATACCGATAATAGCACGGCTATTGCAATAGGTGTATAGGGGATGATGTATTTGGGAAAGTTTTCTTGAGGTACAGAACCATATACAATCATGTCGTGTATAACGCTTATGCCCATATAGATAGGGTAGGCTGAAACCAAAAGGGTGGAGATTAAAGTGAATAACCAATACTTAATAAATTTAGACATACTAATCCTCCTTAACTTGCATTAGTTAAAAGTATGTATGCGATAACTGAGGCAAACACTAAAAAAGTAACAACAGCGAAAAGCGAGAGTTTTTTGTATGACAGAATCCTTTCAATTCGCACTTTTACTCTTGCTCCGCCAAAAGCTGATGCATATATGGATTTGCTTTCGACACAATTTATGAGTGTCAGAGCGTATCTTTTTTTATCTTCTTCTGAAGAGTTCTTCAGTACCTTTTCGTCACAGGCTAATTCCAGATTTTCCAGAAATACTTTTAGGAATAGCCAACTCAAAGGATTGAACCAATGTATGCAAGCGGTTACTATAGCAACTATTCTCCATAGATTATCAAGCCTTTTAATATGAGCTTGTTCGTGCATAAGGATGTATTTGAGATCGTTGTCATTGTAGTTATTTGGCAGAATGATTCTTGGGCGGATGATGCCATAGGTGGCAGGTGATGTAATTTTGTCGGACACATAGATGTTGTCACGAAGATGTCTTGAATCTTTCAATTCGTGCTTCGTGGTCATGTACAAAGCGATCATTGCTATCAGCAGTGCTATTGCTACAATGAGCCATACTGTCGTAGCAACAGAAAACACTTGGTCAAGTACATTCACTTTGTATGACATTGGAAAATATCTGTCTGCAGCTTGTACTGAGTTCATCATAGAAAAGTTTACTGTCCCGTCATAAATAATGACAGTTTTTGTAGCAAACTTTGAAAGTAAAGCCATAAGGCTGAATTTGCTATTTACTGATATTGGAACCCACATCCTCAGGAATGGTATACACCAAAGCAGGCAGATTATGAATCGTGGGATTCTTCGGATTTTTCCTATCAGAAGAATGATGATACCCATAATCGAAGCAGTTATAGACATATTCAGCACCCAGTAAAAAATAGCTGAGGGCATAACAATTACCTCTTTTCAATCATAGCTTTCAGTTCAGCGAGTTCGTCATCGGAAAGTTTTTCATCTTCCAAAAGCGAAGAAAACAGAGCTTTCTTTGAGCCTCCGAATAGCTTGTCGACTAGTGAGTTTGCTTCTGATTTTTGTATCTGTGACTGTGAGTATACTGATGTGCATATGAAGCCGGGGTCTTCACGTTTGATGAATCCTTTTGATTCTAACTTTTTAATGATTGTATAGGTGGTGTTTTTGTTCCAACCTATTCTCTCAGTTGCAATAAGGCTTACTTCCTTTGCTGAAACAGGTTCGTTTTCCCAAATGATTTCCATTACTTTAATTTCGCTGTCAAATAGTTTTTGCATAAAATCACCTTTATAGACTATATCTATAGTCTATACTATCACTATAGTCCAGAAATGTCAATGGGAATTTTCATTTCCCTGCTAAACACCTGCTGCAAAAGTATATAGAATCCGTACATTGTGCTTATGTTTAAATATATAGGCGTATCAATAGACAAAACCGAATAGAAACAAATAAAGCCGTTTTAACGAGAGTTAAAGCGGCTTTTGGCATAAAAGAAACAGGACACCACGAAATGTGATGTCCTGTATTTTGGCAGGGGCAGAAGGACTTGAACCCTCGGCACGCGGTTTTGGAGACCGCTGCTCTACCAACTGAGCTATACCCCTATGTGTGAAATTATCGGAACAAGAGTTATTTTAGCACGAAGGGGTATGAATGTCAAGAGGTTTGTTAAGCTGGCGGAAAAATATTTTTAATTTTTAAAATCCGATTTTTAAAAGCGGCTTTTTTGCCGCTGGCGGGGTAAGAGTTTCGGTTTCGACCTGATTTTTTGAACTGGGGCTGATGCTTTCCTCAGAGTCGCTTTTTGGCGGCAAAATTATAGCAATGACGCTTGAATGAGTGGTGAACATAACCTGAGCCAAAGCTTCGTTTTCAATCTTATCCCAGATTCTGCCGGCACTCTGGGTGCCGCCGTAGACAGTATTGACGGAATTTGCCACGTTGCCGATTTTGTCAATGAAGGGCAGATAAACGCCAATAGCTTCACTGTCGTAAGGATTGTCGGGCTCTTTAATAAGCTTTAAGGTTCTGCCGATTTCAAATGGCTTTTTGCCAAAATAATGGCTGATTCCCGTGATTGTGATAAAAATGTTTTCCATAAATTAACCTCCTTTTTGTTTCTGATTTAAGTATACCAAAGTGGGTGTCCCAAAATCTTCCCACTGTTTTTTGGTTGACAATGAGGCGGTTTGAAGATATATTTAGATTAGAAAATTTCGGAGGTTAATTATGAAATTTATTTCTTGGAACGTTAACGGTTTGCGGGCTTGTGTTTCTAAAGGGTTTGAAGATATATTCAGAAATTTCGATGCAGATGCATTTTGTCTGCAAGAGACTAAGCTTCAGGAGGGGCAGATTGATTTTGCCCCTGAGGGCTATTTTGGCTACTGGAACTATGCCGAGAAAAAAGGGTATTCGGGTACAGCGATTTTTACAAAGCGTGAGCCTGTTTCTGTTGCTTACGGCATAGGTATTGAAGAGCATGACCATGAGGGCAGAGTTATCACCCTGGAGTTTGAGGAGTTTTACCTGATTACGGTTTATACTCCTAATTCGCAGGACGGCTTAAAGAGGCTTGATTACAGAATGAAGTGGGAGGCAGATTTCTTTGACTACCTCAAAGGCTTGGAAGAAAAGAAGCCTGTTGTTTTCTGCGGTGACCTTAATGTTGCTCATAAGGAAATCGACCTTAAAAATCCCAAGACCAACCGCAAAAATGCAGGTTTTACCGACGAGGAAAGAGCTTGTATGACAAAGCTTCTTGACAATGGTTTTACCGATACTTTCAGGTTTAAATACCCTGATTTGACAGAGGCGTATTCTTGGTGGAGCTATCGCTTTAATGCAAGGGCAAAGAATGCAGGTTGGCGTATTGACTATTTTATAGTTAGCGGATGCCTTAAGGACAAGATAATTGATGCCAAGATTCATCCCGATGTTTTCGGTTCGGACCATTGCCCCGTTGAGCTTTTGATTGAGTTGTAATTACTTTTATAAATGAGAACACCGACTGCTTTAAAGCAGTCGGTGGTTTTGCGTTTAAATGTTAGCTTTCAATAAGCTTTGCACTGATAGTACCTGTTAAGTGGTGGGCATTATCATCAACACCATTATATACAGCAGGATTATATCGAAGCTGTAAGGTTTTAGTTTCGGTGTTGCCATCGGTCTTGGTTACAGTAATATCAAGAGTAATGTCATTTGTTAGTCTTTCAAAAATTTTGTTTCGATAATTGTAGAAGCCAACCATATCTTCAGCTTCGATGTAAGACTTTAAAGCGTCGATTTCTTTCTCTGTAACAACTGTTGGAGCAGAGGATTTGAAGCCTCTACCTACTTCTTCAATGAGATTGGGCGAGCAGGGGTATTCATTGACATACTCAACTACTTTTGTGCCCCCGTTTTCGTCTTCCTCTCTGATAGCGTAAATGGTATCATAATCTGCTCCTAACATGTTGACCGGGTTGAATGAAATCTGATAATCCATTCGCTCATCATAGTTAAACTTAAACTCAGTAACAGCATCCGAGTAGTCAAAGTGCATATACTGATAACGGTCTTTCGACGGAACACGTTGAATGCATATAACTCCTTTGCTAAGCTTATAACTTATAGTTTCGATGTTTTCTCCAACTACATCGATGTGTAATAATTTTGCAAAAGAATGGAACAGATACTTCTGAACTAAATTATCGTCATCAGCATCTTCGTTAAGGATATAATTGAAATCATAGAACATTGCAGTATTAGCTATACTCTTAAGTTCAACAAATTTCTCAGCAGTGATTTCTTCTGCAGAATCTAAGCCTTCATCGTCAAGTGATTGTGCATTTGCAACTATTATAAATCCGTTATACTGGTTGCTAAACAGATTGGGAGTAAAACAAATACCTGCCAAGAGTACAAGAACTAAAACTGCGGCGGCTACGCGTGGAATATAGTAATATATATTATGCTTTGGTTTGGTTTTTGAGATAAGCTCGTTGGGCGAGGTGTTGCAGGTGATAAAGTTTAATTCTTTATTAAGGTCATCCTTGAATCTAATCATAAATAATGTCCTCCTTTAGCATTTCTTTTAAAATCTCCTTAGCTTTCAGAAGGCGGTAATTAACCGTGGTTTCGGGAGCTTTGGTGATTTTAGCAATGTCTTTTATGGGTAAATCACGATAATATTTAAGAAGTATTACGGTTCTTAAATCGATAGGCAGACTTTGCAAGGCTTCGTTTAAGGATATTATTGTGTCAGGATCACTTTTTGAGGGTGTTTTTATTTCCCGTGCCTCGTCAAGAGGGATGTGCTCAGTGAAAGCTTTTTGCCTCATTATGTTTTTGCAGGTGTTTATGGCGATGGCGGTAAGCCAGGTGTTCACACTGGATTTGTTTTTAAAGGTGCTTAATTTGCGGTAGGCTTTGATAAAAGCTTCCTGGGTTGCATCCTCGGCGAGGTTAATATCTTTAAGGTAAAGGTAGCAAAGTCTTTTAATGCTCTGAGCATTTTCTGAATATATTTTTTCAAACATTTGGTTTTTACTATTTGTCGACAAAGCTTTTGACCTCCTTTCACCTTATTAGACACACAAGGAAGATATTTCCATAGTGATTATATAAAATTTTTTGCAAAAAGAAAAGCTCCCCTCTTGGGGGAGCTCAGCCAATTTTAAACTGAATATTTGTTTTTGTACTCTTCAAAATATGTGTTAAAGAGCATACTCTTGTGCTCTTTAAGGGTGCTTAAGTATGCATGAGCCTCAAACTCGTCCATATCAAGCTCAATAAGAGCAACGGCGATATTTGAGCAGTGGTCAGCAATTCTTTCGCAGTTTGTAATGTAATCAGAGAATACAAAGCCGTGGGTAAGAGTACAGTTGCCGTTCTGAACACGGCTGATGTGCCTGAGTTTCAGCTCGTCGCAAAGCATATCGATAGTTTCCTCTAAAGGCTCAACTCTGTGAGCAAGGTCATTGTCGTTGTTGATAAATGCCTTTACGGAAATGTCAACAATTTCGGCAACAGCCGCTGAAAGTTTGGAGATTTCTTCCTGAGCGGCATGGCTGAAGGAAATCTGCTTTTCGTTAATTTCCTTAGCGGCATCTGCGATTGTAAGAGCGTGGTCAGAAATTCTTTCGAAGTCACCGATTGTATGAAGGAACTTTGAAACCTCGCGGCTTTGTTCCTTGTTAAGCTCTTTACCTGTAATTTTTACAAGGTATGTGCCAAGCTTGTCCTCGTATTTATCGATTTCGCCTTCGTCCGCCACAACTTTGTTGTAAGCTTCTTCAGAGTAGTTTTTCATTAAGCCGAAAGCTTCAATAAGGTTTTGGTGAGACTGCTCAGCCATAGAGCAAAGCACTGCACGGCTCTGTTCAATAGCAAGACCGGGGTGGGTAAGGAAACGCTCTTCAAGTCTGTCGAGCTCGCCTGCTTTCTTGTCGGTTTTCTTGTCTCTGATAAGAGCGCAGACAAGTCTGTCAAACTGTTTAACAAAGGGCAAAAGCAAAAGAGTTGCCGCTGTGTTGAACACGGTGTTTATCATAGCAATGCTGAAAGCATCAGCAGGAATATCCATAAACCCAAAATGAACAAACTCATTTATAATATAAAAAACAGGAGTAAGGATAATTGCACCTACGGAGTTGAAGATAAGGTAAATAATAGATGCACGCTTACCGTTTGTGGTAGCACCGATAGCAGAAAGAAGTACGGGCATTGAAGCACCGATACACATACCGATAATAAGGTAGATTGCGGCGTCGTTATTTACAAGGCCTGTTACAGCCAAGGACTGCAAAATACCGATAGAAGCAGAAGCGCTCTGCAAAATTGCGGTAATAACCGTGCCTACCAAAATGCCTAAGAAGGGGTTTGACATTGTTGTCATCATATCGGCAAATATGGGGCTGTCTTCTAAAAAGCCCATGGCACCGCTCATCATTTTCATACCGCTCATCAAAACGGCAAAGCCTAAGAGGATACCGCCTGTGTGCTTATATACATTCTTTTTGGCAAACATCATAAACAGTGTGCCGACAAGAGCAAATATAGCGGAAATAAAGGTGGTTGATAAGAACTGTGTCCAGAAGGCGTCGCCCTGACCCTCAACAGCCGAAAGGCTTAAAATCCAGCCTGTGGCGGTGGTACCGATGTTGGCACCCATAATGATGCCGATAGCCTGAGCGATGGTCATCATACCTGAGTTAACAAAACCTACAACCATACAAGAGGTAGCAGAGGAGGACTGAATAACAGCCGTAACACCTGTACCTAAAAGTACGCCTCTGGTAGGTGTGGATGAAAGCTTCCACAAAATTGTTTCAAGCTTACTGCCTGCGACCTTTTTAAGTCCGTCGCCCATAGCATTCATACCGAAAAGGAACATAGCAAGTCCCGTTATCAGCTGAAAAACAGGGGTGATACTCATAGAAAAGCACTCCTTTTATAGTTTGGGTGATTTTACATTAAATTTACTATATCAAAGAAATGTTAAATTTCAACTTAGTTTTGTTAAATCTATGTAAAATTTCCGGGATTTTTTGAAACAAGTCAAAAACCGACAACAAGTGTTAATTGTTGTCGGTTTTTACTTTTTATGAACGTTTTTTCTTTTTGATTGAATTTGATATGTCAGACACAATAATAGAGCCTGCACGGTAGAACAAGTCGGCAACAAAGGAGATAATAAAGGCAACAGTTACGGCTAAAAGCACACAGGGAATGTACCACACAAGCCTGTCTTCCATAACGGGTACCTTTACGTTAAGCACCTTGCTGTACATATATTGGTCAAGCATCCAGCTTGCGAGATAAGCACCAAAGGAAAGGTCTGAAAGTTTTGCAAGGGCTTTGCCTAAGAATTTAGGTACAGATTCAAGCTTAAAGGAATTAAGGAAGATAAACAGTGCAATACCCATAAAGTAAATGCCCCAGCTATTGTAGTTAACCCAGCTGTGCATACTTGCCTTGCCGCCCCAGCAGCGAAGTACGGTGTAGGTGCCAAACAAAGCCCAAGTGCCTAAGAAAATCAGAAAAGCGTAAATGGGTTTAAGTTTGAAATCATCTTTGTTTTTAGCAAGATATGCACCTGTAAAGTAATAAGCCAAGGGGTAAACGCCTGCCCACCAATTGGGGAAAATCGACCAGTAATCGTCAGAGGTACAAGCCATTATGTTTTCGGCGTCAAACTGATAGTAGTTGAAAATCGAGGGAGCAATCATAAGTATAAACATTGTTATAACTAAAATTCTCTCTTGCTTTTTGTTTTTGAGGTTTTGCCAGATAAGATTAAGAAAAGGTATCAGCATAAAGAGACCGATATACATTTCTACATACCAAGAGTAATGGGTAAAGGAGGTGTAGTTTTCAATGTATTTCTTCACGCCGTATTGCCAGTCGGAATTCTGGGGACTTATCTTGTGTAATACATTTACTATGTAAATAAGGTCAAAGGTCATTATTATAAGGTAAGGAATAACGAACTTGAATATCTTGAGATAATATTTGCCGTTAGGTTCGATTTTCTTGTTGCCCTGAAGGTATCCTGTTAAAAGTAAAAACAAAGGAATACAAAGCAAGAAAAGATTTCGCATAAAGGTCATTATAACCATCTGAGGGTTATCAACGGTCTGGCTGTAAAAGCCGTTGTGCAGGAAAAAGTGCACGCTTGGAACAAATATAAGAGCAACAATTCTTATAATGTCCATATTTACATTTCGTTGTGGTTTAGGTAACATTGTTTGTGCCTTTTGCTTTTTATTACCCATATTTACCTCCTTAAAAGAGCACTCTTATAGTGGTGCCTACATCAATTTTGCTTTCAACGGAAAGGGACGCGTTGTGAAACATTGCACCGTGCTTAACAATGGAAAGTCCCAGTCCCGTGCCGCCGATATCCTTTGAATGGCTTTTGTCAACTCTGTAAAATCTTTCAAAAATGTGCTCGATATCTTCTTTTGGAATACCTATGCCTGTGTCGGAAACACTAAGCTCAATTCCGTCCATACATTGTTTTACGCTTACGTCAACCTTGCCGCCTTTTTTGTTGTACTTAATTGCATTTTTCACAAGGTTATGTATTATTTCCTCAACAATAAGCTCAGCACCGTTTATCTCTACATCATCGCCGTAAAGGTTAATCTGAACCTCTTGCTTTCTGGCTAAGGATTCAAGTCCTGCAATTACAGTTTGGCAAAGATTCAAAAGATTGATTTTTTCGATTTTAACGTTTATGTCTTTTTCGTCAAACTGACTGAGCTTTATGATGTCGCCTACAAGATTTATCATACGCTGGCTTTCGTCGTAAATTTTGCCTGCAAAGCGATTTATGTTCTCGCCCTCTGCCATACCGTCTCTGATAAGCTCGGCATAGCCGGAAACAGAGGTGAGGGGAGTTTTTAGCTCGTGAGAAACATTTGCAGTAAACTGCTGGCGAAGGCTGTCCTGGGATTCGTGTCGTGCCGTTATGGTCTGAAAGCGTTTTTCCATTTCTTTATTCTGGTTTTCAATCCTTTTGCAAAGGGTGTCAAATTCCTTTGGAAGCTTAGCTTTGTCAGGAGCATCAAAATCAATATTGTTAACAGGGGCAGAGATTTTTTTGCATAGGTTTATTGAGGCAAGTATTGCAATACCTGCAAAAAAAGCAGCAAAAACAACAAACGCCATAAGTGCCCAGAGTAAGGCTGTAGACCAAGTGGTTTCTTTGAAATCGGTATAAATTACGGTAAAGCCGATGGTAATTCCTGTAAAAAGAGCGAAAAGGCAGATAGAAAAAATAGTCAGAAAAAGTTGTTTTTTCATTTTCAGTCTCCTATCTTATAGCCTATTCCGCGAACTGTGCTTATGGCGTCTCCGCCTTTGCCTAACTTCTGGCGAAGTGTTCTGACATGCACGTCAACAGTCCTGCTTTCGCCGTCAAAGGAATAGCCCCACACCTTGTTAAGAATCTGGTCGCGTGAAAGGACTATGCCCTTGTTTTCTAAAAGGTAACAAAGCATATCAAACTCTTTAAGGGTAAGAACAACGCTTTCACCGTTTACTTTTACAATGTGCTTTTTTGGGCAAACGTATAAAGCGCCGATTGTATATTCAGAGGGTGCATTTTCTCTTTCTACGCGTCTTAAAACCGCCTTGACCCTTGCAACCAACTCCATCATGCCGAAAGGCTTGGGAACATAATCGTCGGCACCTAAATCAAAGCCCCGTACCTTGTCGTATTCGTCTGCCTTTGCAGTAAGAATGATTACGGGCACACAGGCGGTAACCGGCTCGCTTCTTAATTTTTTAAGAATGCTTAAGCCGTCTTCCTCAGGAAGCATTATGTCAAGCAAAATAAGGGTTGGCGTTTCCTCTTTGATAGCCTGCCAGAACTTAGAGGGCTTAGAAAAGCCTGTTGCCTCAAAGCCTGTAGAGTTAAGGGTGTAAACCACAAGCTCCCTTATGTTGCTGTCGTCCTCGACAAAATAAATCATATTGCTACCTCCCTTATAAAAGGAAATTATACAAAATAATCATAGCACATATAAACAGAAAAATAAAGTAAAATATCAAAGACTTAAAAATTTTAAAGATTTAAAAATATTTTTGGTGATTTTCGCCTTTGAAAGTTTTTGCCAAAGGTATTATAATTGGTATATACTGATGTTTGGAGTGAACTTTTTGAACAGTAAGCTTGAATATTCTCGAAAAATCGGTGAAAAGGTAGTTTACCGCAAGCAGGGAATATATATTATTTCGGATATTAAGGAGCAGAAAATCGGCAGCGTTAAAAAGGATTACTATGTCTTAAGCTCGGTTTACGATAAAAATGCAACGGTCTACGTGCCGGCGGATTCAGAAAGTCTTGTGCTTTTGATGGAGCGAATGTTATCCGTAGACGAAATCAACACTATTATCGACAAAAGTGAAGAAACCGACCTTGTGTGGATTGAAAACACAGGTGAACGTGCACTTTATTTCGAAGAAATCATCAAAAGCTCCGACCTTGTAAAAATACTTTCTCTGCTTAAAATGTTTATCTTAAGGCGTGAATGTGCTGACAAGAAACCTCTGAAAACCTTTGCCAGAGACGAAAAAGTCTTTGCAAGTGCTCAAAAAACAATTACCGAAGCCTTTGCTTATCCCTTAGGAATTGACAAAACTCAGGTTATTTCATACATAACAGACAGAATAAACAAAAAATAAATCGTATCCTAAAATCGCCTTTGCTTTGGTAAAGGTGATTTTTTGTGTTGTTTTACACAAAATTGTATATAGTGCTTGCTAATTTTTTATCAATATGTTAATATAAATTCGGCATATATTTATGGCATATTTTATTTTAGAAAGGATTTGAAAAATCTATGAGAGCAAAGAAAAAGTTTTCACTCAGACTTCTCAGTTTGCTTCTGACCCTGCTGCTTTTGATTGCGGCAGTGCCTTTTGCAGGAATCATTTCTGTATCAGCAGACAACACCGGTCTGGACGTATACCTTGTAGGTGGTATGACAGGTTGGGGAAGCCTTGAGGAGTATAAATTCGTAGAAGAAGGCAACGGTATATACTCTTATGTCTGGGATATGACAGGCGGAGTATATGAATGTAAGATTTTTACGGGTAACTGGGGCACTTCTATCGGTGCTAATGATAATGATGATAACAATATTATCTTTGACGTTGAAACCGATACTATTATGAAAATCACAGCCAACGTTAACACCCGTAGCTATACTGCGGTAGAAATGGATGCGAAAGCTGATTTTACCCTTGGCAGTTCTGCTAATACAATTGAGGCAGAAAAGTATACTTATGCATTGGGTGAAGTTGCAGTGCTTACTGATTCCAAGGCATCTGCAGGTAAATATGTAGGTGATTTTAATGAGGGCGATGTTCTCAATTACGGCGTAACAGTTTCCGGCACAGAGCCTGTTACTTACAGATTTGAGATAAACGTAGCCTCTGAGGCAGATGCAGGCGAGTTGGCATTTACCGTAAGGTCTACAAATTCAGACGGCGTTTTTGAAAAAATAATTGGCAAAGATGTTTTTTATTCCAATTTTATTACAACCGGATCATGGCAAACATATAAAACAATTGTAATAACCGCTACATTGAATCCCGGCTATAACCGAATTTCTCTTGAAAATATAGGCGGTACATATAATGTAGACAAGATGGTTGTTACTCCTGTTAAGGATTATGCCGATGTAATTACAAAGGGCGAAACAACTCTGGATTTCAAGGGATTTGACGGTGCATCAGACTCAGCCCTTGTAAAGGACGGAAAAATCAGCGGACTTGAGAAAACTGAATTAGTTTCTATCATCGTTAAGCCTGAGCAAGACGGTGTATACACCATATCCTTTGATGAAAAAGCCACCAAATCGGGAAATCTCTGCGTTGAAACAGACGATAGCTTGGCTGCATTTTTAATTTCAGAGGAAGATCCCACCGCTGACATTGTTATTGAGTGCGAAACAGAAATTTATATCTATACCGTTAAAGATGCTATAGATGTAGAAAGCATTTCATTTAAATATACCGATAATGTTGACCTTATGGGTTACCATTTCTATGAGGAAAACTATGCAGGTATCCGTTTTGCCAACACATTTGCCGTAAGCGAGATTGCTATTAACAGCTACGGCGATATTGAAGGCGGCAAGCTTCACTTCAGCGACGGCACTTATGTAAATGTTGATGCAATTGCCCAGGGCGGCGAAAAGGTTATTAAGCTCAGCGAGCCTAAGGCGGTTACATGGATTAAGTTTGAGGCACAGTATGAAGAAGTTTCCTTTAAGGTTAAGGGCGAAAAAGACGGCAGCTCCGATACAGATATAGCATTTCAGGGCTATGTAAGCACCTCTTACGGATGGCTTCCTGTTTCGGATGTTGCTTATACAGATATAAAGGCAACAGAAGGCAAGGTTGGCTTTGGTTTTGACGGAGAGGTTACTGTTGATAAGGTTGTATTTGTAGGTGCTGCAGGTAATGAGGGAACTCCTGTTCCTACTAACCCCACAGACCCTTCAGGCTCTACTGCTACCACTGATCCTACTTCAACCACAGTTATTGAGCCCACAGGTTCAACTCCCGGCACAACAAGTGCTGATAAAACTTACCTTTTAGGCGATGCCGATGAAAACGGTAAGGTTAACGTTAAAGATGCAACAGTTATTCAGAAACACGCCGCAAAGCTTCTTATGCTTGTTGGTGATGCAGTAATCTGTGCAGATGTAAATTTTGATGAGAAGATTAACGTAAAGGATGCTACAGCAATTCAGAAATTTGTAGCAAAAATCCCCGTTGAGTATCCCATCGGCGAAGAAATCACAGTTGATGAAGATGCAAAAGCAGATGCAGATGTAGTTTCTGTTGCCGCTATTGCTCCTGTAGCCGTTGATGCTGGCGAAACTGTAAAGGCAACTCTTACAACTGCTGACAATAATAAGGTTGAGCTTACAGGTACAGTTGTTGGAAACGACATCGTATTTGAGCTTGAAGACGTTTACTCCTTCGGCTTCTACTTTGATTTTGGCAAAGAGCTTGAGGTAAATGCAATTCAGATTTACGGCGACCCAACCTACAATGGCGGTTCTGTAAATGTAAGCAGTGCTCAGGATTACAACCTCTTTGTAAACGGTCTTACAGAGAATGACTCACGTGTAATTGCAAACACCGGTAATTACATTCTTACATCAGAAACAGGCACTGACCGCGAGTGGGAGTTTAACCTTGACACAAGCGATTACGGTTACGACTATCCCAGCTTCTATGCTCCTAACACACCTCTTGCAGAGGCTGCTTATAACCTTACAATGAAAGAGGTATACAACAGCATACGTGATACTGCTGACGGCGATGTGTTCTACACAGGCACAGGTTGGGCAAAGGTATGGACCCGTGACACAGCTATGTCAATGCAGTACATTCTTTCATGGTTGTTCCCCGAAATTTCTACAAACTGTGCTTATGCTAAGGTTGTAGGTAAAGACGGCAACCTTACATTTGAAGAAGACACAGGTACAGGCGGTTCTTACCCCGTATCTACAGACAGAATTATTATGATGCTTGCTGTTTGGGAAACATACCTTGCAAACGGCAACAAGGAAGACCTTGAGTATTTCTACAATGTAGCCTCCAATACAATTATGCAGGACTACGAAGTAGTTTATGATAAGGAATCAGGTCTTTTCCGTGGCGAAACCTGCGGCTTAGATCACCGTGATAAGACATACAACGACTGGACAGGCGAAAATGACGAAAACGGTATCGTAACAATTGCAGAAGGCAAGGCTGCAAACACAAACATTCTCTTCTGTCAGGCTATGAAGATTCTATCTGAGTCAGCTCTTATTCTTGGTAAGGGCGAGGCTGAATCTAAGGCTTGGGCTGACTTAGCCGCAGACCTTGAAGAGGCAATCTCAGAGAGACTCTGGCATGAAGATTTAGGCACATACACATCTTGGGAGTATCCCGACTGGATGGGTTCACCCCTTGCATACAAGCAGGACGTTTTAGCTAACGGTTATGCAGTATGGTACAACATCGGCGGTCAGGAAAAAGCTGACTCCATTATGGAAAACCACACTCTTGTTCCCTTTGGTGCCAATACAGTTTATCCCAATAAGAATGCAGAGCGTTGGACAGACTATAAGTACCACGACAGTGGTATATGGCCCGGTTGGGAAGCAATCCTTATGATTGGTGCCGTTAATAACGAAAACGAGAACAATCTCCTTGCAGAGGAAATCTGGAACTCCTGTATCCGCGGTGCAGTATCTTGCCTTACAAACTACGAGGTTATCGACTACGAAACAGGCAGAGGCTTGCATTCAACTAACCAGCTTTGGTCTGTAGCCGCTACAATGGCAGGTTATTACAGAGTACTTTACGGTATGGAATATACCACAGACGGTATTACATTTGACCCCTATGTTCCCGATTGGATGGAAGGTCCCTTTACAATCGAAGGTCTTAAGTACAGAGATGCTAATCTTACAATCGACCTTTGCGGCAAGGGCGACACAGTAGAGTCTATCTACGTTAATGGTGAAAAGGTAGAAGACGCAGCAAACTATGTGTTCCCTGTTGATGCAAAGGGCGACTACAACATCACAATCAATGTTAAAGACAGCGGCGCAGAGGATAAAGTAAACCTTAAGGCTGAAAATACAACTAAGGCTCCCACTGCTCCCAATGCAACACTTAGTGGCACAACTTTAAGATGGAACGCTGTTAAGAACTGCACATACAAGGTATGGACAGGTTCTGAATACAAAGACGTAACAGGCACAACCTATACAATCGACGACACAGCTTATGGTGTGTATTCTGTAGTTGCAGTTGACAATACAACAGGTCTCTGGTCTGAGCTTTCAAAGCCCATAACCTACAGTCCTGCAGGTTCCAATGTAACAGTAAATGTAGGTAATGTTCAAAACACATCTACATTTACAGTAAATATCCCTGTTGACGGTGAATATCAGCTTTCCGCTATCCATACAAATCAGGGCGATCCCACTGCCGGTATCACCGCAGCAATCCGCTCTGTATATGTTGACGGCGAGGACGTTGGTACACTTGTATTCCCTGCAATGAGCTTTGGTCATCAGATAAGCTCTCACTTAAGACTTGCTTTAACCGCAGGTAAACACGAGGTTACTGTTAAGTATGCTAATGAAAACTGGTACGACAGAAATATGTCCAATGCTCACGGTGAGAATAATAATAACGTAACCTTCCATATGTTCCAGTTCACTTTGGTTGATGGTGACTTCAGCCAGATTGAACCTCCTGCAAAGAAGACAATTTACTTCTCCAACAACAAAAACTGGAGCAAGGTTAACATCTTCTATTGGGGTGGCAGTGATTCAACTACATGGCCCGGTACAGCTATGACTTATGTAGGTAAGAACAATAATGGTGAGGATGTTTATAAGTTTGAACTTGACCCCTCAACTCCCAACATTATCTTCAACAATGGCTCACAGCAGACAGTTGATATTATAACAGGGGTTGAAGACGGCAAGGGCTTCTATCTCCTTGATACTACTAACGACAAGGGTTATTACAACGTAGGTACATACAACTACGGTGACTGACAAATAAGTTTTTTAAAAAAAATAACTTTGCCGCCTGTGATTAATTTCACAGGCGGCTTTTTTCCTTGTTATTGACAAACTTAGCAATATACTGTAAAATTTTAATCCCCACATAAATACAAGGAGTGACAAAAATGCTGGGTTTAAAGCGTTTTGCAGGTCTCGTTTTAGCTATAATCTGCCTACTGACTGCTTGCTTTTCAGTAAATGCACTGGGCAAGACTTATTATATAGAAGAACTTATGATGTCCATCGATATTCCCGAATATATGGCGGTCTCTACAAGAGCAACCAATCCCAATATGACTGAGGGAATCTATCTTGAGGCTTCAAGTTCTGCTCCCGACCTTGATATAAGAGTTTTGATGCAAAAGGACGAAAAAACAGAGGAGTTTTTCAACCTTTCGCTTTTGTCCTCCTCTGCACTTGATGAGTATAAAAATGCAATCCTCTCTAACCCTGAGTACTCAGACTGCACCGAGGGCGAATACGGCGGAGTGCTTTTCTTGGATTTTACAACCTACGACACAGTAGGGGACATAACCGTTTACGGCAGACAAAGCGTTACAATCTTAAACGGTATGAGCATTGTAATTATGTCAACCTCAGAGGGTGATGCTTTAAGCTCCGAAGAAATCTCCCTTATAAGAGAAGTTGTGTCAAGTGTAAAGTTTGATAAAATTCTCAGCAATGCACCAAAGGTAAGCTTCTGGCAGATTTTTATTCCCATAATTATTGTTCTTGCTGTGTTGGTTCTGGGTTTCTTTGTTCTTTCATATTTTATGAGCAAAAAAAGCAAGGAAGAAAAACGCCGCCGCCAAAAAGAGCTTGAAAGAAAAAGAAATTACGACGTACTAAGCCGTGCAGAAAGCAACAACCATAAGCCCCAGAGCTTAGGCGGCTACAAAACAAGCGATGCTTTCTTTGAAGATGCATTTGACAATGTAAGCAAATCTGAAAAACCTCAAAACAGTGTTGTTAAAGAAAGCAAAAAAGCTGTAAAAAGCACCGGTTATTTCTTCAAGAATCTTAAGCGTGAGCTTAATAAATCCAAGAAAAACAAGAAAAATGCTAAAAAAAGAGTAAAACCTCAGGACAGAAAACCCAGAGATTACGATGTTTTTAGCGATTAATTAAGAAATTTACTAAAAGCTGTCCCATTTTTTGCGGACAGCTTTGCTTTTTTCTTGACTTATGGGTTGCTTGGTTATATAATATCTTACATTGGGTTAATATTTTAACGAGTACCCTAATATGAATATTACATATTTATATCTTGCACGAAAGGGAGTTTTAGAAATGGCAAGAGTTTATAATTTTTCTGCAGGTCCTTCTGTACTGCCTGAGGCAGTTTTAAAGAAGGCAGCTGACGAGATGATGGATTATCAGGGCAGCGGTCAGTCCGTAATGGAAATGTCCCACCGCTCAAAGGTTTATGATGCTATCATCAAAGAGGCTGAGGCACTTTTAAGAGAGGTAATGAATATCCCCGACAACTACAAGGTTCTTTTCCTTCAGGGCGGTGCTTCTTCTCAGTTCGCAATGATTCCTTTAAACCTTATGAACAAGTCAGGTAAGGCTGACTATGTTATTACAGGTCAGTGGGCAAAGAAGGCTTACAAGGAAGGCGCACGCTACGGTAGTGCTAACGTTGTAGCTTCTTCTGAAGATAAGACTTTCTCTTATATCCCCAAGCTTGACAAGTCTACATTCACACCTGATGCAGACTATTTCCACATTTGTATGAACAACACTATCTACGGTACTGTTTATCACGAGCTTCCCGATACAGGCGACGTTCCCCTTGTTGCAGACATTTCTTCCTGCATTCTTTCCGAGCCTATCGATGTTTCTAAGTTCGGTATGCTTTACGCAGGTGCTCAGAAGAATATGGCTCCTGCAGGTCTTACTGTTGTAATTATCCGCGAGGACCTTATCGGCAACGCTCAGGAGATTACTCCCACAATGTTCAACTACCAGACACACGCTGACAATGATTCTATGTTCAATACACCTCCTTGCTACACAATTTACATTGCAAAACTTGTGCTTGAATGGATTAAGAACGAGGTAGGCGGTCTTGAGAAGATGAAGGAGCTTAACGTTAAGAAAGCAAACCTTCTCTATGATTTCCTTGATAACTCCAAGCTCTTCAAGGGCACAGTAGTAGCTGAGGACCGTTCTCTTATGAACGTTCCCTTCGTTACAGGCGATGCAGATTTAGATGCAGAGTTTGTTAAGGTTTGCACTGAAAACGGCATCGTTAACATCAAGGGTCACCGCTCTGTTGGCGGTATGCGTGCTTCTATCTACAACGCTATGCCTATTGAGGGCGTTGAAAAGCTCATTGCTGTTATGAAGGAGTTTGAAGAGAAACATGTTTAATATTCTTACACTTAATAAAATAGCCGCAATCGGCACAGACAGACTTGGTGCTAATTACACTATCGCTAACGATTGCGACACACCCGATGCAGTTTTAGTAAGAAGTGCTTCTATGCACGATATGGCTATGCCCGAAAGCCTCCTTGCAATTGCAAGAGCAGGCGCAGGCACCAATAACATTCCCGTTGACAAATGTGCTGAGGAGGGTATTGTGGTTTTCAATACTCCCGGTGCAAATGCAAATGCAGTTAAAGAGCTTGTTATTGCAGGTCTTTTCCTTGCTTCCCGTGACGTTATCGGCGGTATCCAGTGGGCAAAGACACTTAAGGGCAACGGTGCTGAGGTTGGCAAAATGGTAGAAAAGGGCAAGAGCCAGTTTGTTGGCCCCGAAATTATGGGCAAAAAGCTTGGCGTTATCGGCCTTGGTGCAATCGGTATCTTAGTTGCTAATGCAGCTAAGTCCTTAGGTATGGAAGTTTATGGTTTTGACCCCTATATTTCCGTTGATGCCGCTTGGAAGCTTAAGAACAGCATCTATCATGCAAATTCTGTTGAGGAAATTTATAAGGAGTGTGACTACATCACAATCCACGTTCCCCTCAATGCTTCTACTAAGGAAACAATCAACAAAGACACTATCGCTATGATGAAAGACGGCGTTCGCATTCTTAACTATTCTCGTGACGGCCTTGTAAACTCTTCTGATATGCTTGAGGCACTCAAGAGTGGCAAGGTTGCAAAGTATGTTACAGACTTTGCGACAGATGACCTCCTTTGCGAGGAAAACGTTGTTGCTATGCCTCACCTTGGTGCATCTACTCCCGAAAGCGAAGACAACTGTGCAGTTATGGCAGCTGATCAGGTTAAGGATTACCTTGAAAACGGTAACATCAAGAATTCCGTTAACTTCCCTGCAGTATCCATGGCAAGAAGCGGCGATACAAGAATTTGTGTTCTCCACTACAATAAGCCCAACGTTATTGCAAACGTTACAACCGCAATCGGTCAGGCTGGTGCAAACGTTGAGAATATGGAAAGCAAGAGCCGCGGCGACTATGGCTATATGGTAATCGACGTAACAGGTGCAGCAGCAGATGCCGCAAAAGCTATTGAGAGCTTCGACGACGTTATCCGTGTTCGTGTTATCGGCTGATACTGTTAGCCACGGTGGGCAGTTACGACCGCTAGCCACGGTGGACAGTTCCGACCGCTAGCCGCGGTGGGCAGTTCCGCCTTTGAAAAACTTTGATATAATTTAAACCCCGCTTAACGGCGGGGTTTTTCGTTAGCCACGGTAGTTTGGCTGACCCGCCAAACAAAAAACCGCTGAGGATTAAACCCTCAGCGGTGATTTTGTATAGTATAATATTAATGTCCAATCCGCCGTTAAGATAAGGTTACCTTTATACGTAACCTGTCCAAAGGCGAATTGCCCTGCCGTGGCAAACGGCTTAAGCTTTGTCTACAGAACCGAAGAGCTCCATTTTCTCCTTAACAGTAGCCTTGATAGCCTCAAAGCCGGGAGCGAGAAGCTTTCTGGGGTCGAAGCCCTTGCCCTGAAGGTCCTTGCCTGCCTCAACATACTCTCTTGTTGCAGCGGCAAAAGCTAACTGGCACTCTGTGTTAACGTTAATCTTGGAAACGCCGAGGCTTATAGCCTTCTTAATCATATCCTCAGGGATACCTGTGCCACCGTGAAGAACTAAGGGCATATCGCCGATCTTGTTGGAAATAGCCTCAAGAGTATCGAAGGAAAGACCTGCCCAGTTTTCGGGGTATTTGCCGTGGATGTTACCAATACCTGCAGCAAGCATTGTAACGCCGAGGTCTGCAATCATCTTGCACTCGTCGGGGTCAGCACACTCGCCTGCACCAACAACGCCGTCTTCCTCGCCGCCGATAGAACCAACCTCAGCCTCTAAAGAAAGACCCTTTTCCTCGCAGATAGCAACGAGTTCTTTAGTTTTTGCGATGTTTTCTTCGATAGCATAGTGAGAGCCGTCAAACATAACGGAAGAGAAACCTGCCTCAATACAAGCCTTTGCGCCGTCGTAAGAACCGTGGTCAAGGTGAAGTGCTACGGGAACAGTAATGTTAAGCTCATTAAGCATACCGTTAACCATACCAACGATAGTTGTGTAGCCGCACATATACTTGCCTGCACCCTCAGAAACACCGAGAATAACGGGGGAGTTTAACTCCTGAGCAGTTAAGAGGATAGCCTTTGTCCACTCAAGGTTGTTGATGTTGAACTGGCCTACTGCATAGTGGCCTGCCTTTGCCTTTGTAAGCATTTCTTTTGCATTAACTAATGGCATAATTGTAAGCTCCTTTACATATAAATGTTTTGTGTGTTGCACATACACCCATATTATACACCATATTTTGTAAAAGATAAAGAGTTTTTTATAAAAAAAGAAAATTTTAAAAAACTATTGACAAATTAAAGTGTTTTTGATATTCTTTACTACATTAAAGGCTGTGACGAAGAAGTCAGCTTTGATTATTTTCAGAGAGTAACCGTTTGGTGCGAGGTTACATTAAGCAAGGCGTTATGATTATCCCTTCCGAGCCGGAGTCCGAAAGAACCGAGTTTGAGTAGACGCTCCCGTGAATGTCGCGTTAAGACAGAGGGTTTGTTGGAACCTGTAAGCGGTGTAGGGCAATAGTCCTCGCAATTTGAGTGGTACCGCGGCTAAGAATTTGATTTTTCAGTCGTCTCAAAGTTTTTGCTTTGAGACGGCTTTTATTTTTATTTAATTTATTGGTAAAGGAGAGGATCCAAAATGTCACAAAACTTGATGATTGATGAAAGAATAAAAGAGGTGGCAAACCGAATTAAAAGTGTTCGTGAGGATTTAGGCTTTACAGTTGAGCAAATGGCTAAAAAAACAGGCACAACCCCTGAGGAGTACCGCCTTCTTGAGTCGGGTCAGTCTGACTTCAGCTTTACATTTATCTATAAGTTTGCTTCTACTTGCTCTCTTGATATTACAGATATTATGGAAGGAACCAGCCCCCTTCTTACTCAGTACAGTGTTGTAAGAAAGGGCGAGGGTATGCCCTTTGCAAGACGTGAGGGCTTTAAATATTTTAACTTAGCTCCTGCTTTTAAAAATAAGCTTGCCGAGCCTTTCCACGTTGTTATCCCTTACTCTGAGCAAGCTCAGAACGAGCCCATGCACCTTTCTACTCATACAGGCCATGAAATCGATATTGTTATCAAGGGCAGTATGAAAATTCAGGTAGGCGACAGATACGAAATCTTGCATGAGGGCGACAGTATTTACTATGACAGTTCAATCCCTCACGATGAGCGGGCAATCGGCGGAAGTGACTGTGAAATTTATGCAATCGTTATCAACCCCGACACCAACGGTATGGCAAATTACGAGGAAAAGGTAATTGCCGCTACCACCACAAATACAGACCTTGCAAAGCTTACTGACCCCGTTTACGAAAAGTTTATCACAACCGAAACAGACGAAAACGGCGTGCTTTCCGGCATCAGCTTTAAAAATCAGGATAAGTTTAACTTTGCTTTTGACGTTATTGACGGTTTAGCTCAGAAATGTCCCGATAAAACTGCTATGGTGCATCTTACAAACACCAAGCAGGAGCGTGTTTTCACATACAGGGATATGATGGAATACTCCAATATGACAGCTAACTACTTTGAGTCCTTAGGAATTAAAAAGGGCGACAGAGTAATGCTTGTGTTAAAGCGTCACTATCAGTTCTGGTTTTCTATCCTTGCTCTTCACAAAATCGGTGCGATTGCTATTCCTGCAACCAACCTTTTAAAGGAACACGACTTTGAATATCGTTTTAATGCCGCAGGGGTAAAGGCTATTATCTGCACTGCCGACGGCGAAACCGCCGACGAAGCTGACAAAGCCGCAGTCAATAGTCCCACACTTACAGTTAAGGTAAGTGTTAACGGCAAGCGTGAAGGCTGGCACAGCTTTGAGGAAGAGTTTGAAAAGTTTTCTCATAAGTATAATAGAACTGAAGACTCACCCAAAGGCAATGACCCTCTCATTATGTTTTTCACCTCAGGTACCACAGGCAACCCCAAAATTGCCGAGCATAATCATCTGTATCCTCTCGGTCACTTTATCACCGCCAAGTACTGGCACAATGTAGACCCCAACGGTATGCACTTTACAATTTCCGACACAGGCTGGGGTAAGGCTCTGTGGGGTAAGCTTTACGGCCAGTGGCTCTGCGAAACCGCAGTATTTACCTATGACTTCGACCGTTTCGATGCCGACGATATTCTGCCCCTGTTCAAAAAGTACGGTATTACAACCTTCTGTGCACCGCCTACAATGTATCGCTTCTTTATCCGTCAGGATTTATCAAAATATGACCTTAGCTCCGTTAAGTATGCAACCGTTGCAGGCGAAGCTTTAAATCCTGAGGTTTACCATCAGTTCTTAAAGGCAACAGGCATCAGCCTTATGGAAGGCTACGGTCAGACCGAAACCACCCTTACAATCGGTAACTTTGTTGGTACCGAGGTTAAGGTTGGCTCTATGGGTAAGCCCAGTCCTCTTTACGATATTCAGATTCTTGACAAAGAAGGTAACCCCTGCAAAGCAGGTGACATCGGTGAAATCTGCGTTAAAACAGATAAAGACACACCCTGCGGTCTCTTTATGGGCTATTATCTTGACGATGACCTTACTCAGAAGGTATGGCACGACGGCTATTATCACACAGGCGACACAGCATGGATGGATACAGACGGCAACTTCTGGTTTGTCGGTCGTGTTGATGACGTTATCAAGTCCTCAGGCTATCGTATCGGACCCTTTGAGATTGAGTCTGTTATCATGGAGCTTCCTTATGTTCTTGAGTGTGCAGTAACCGCCGCACCCGACGAAATCCGCGGTCAGGTAGTTAAGGCTACAATTATCCTGACACAGGGCACAGTGGAAAGCGACGCCCTTAAAAAGGAAATTCAGGAATACGTTAAGAAGCGTACAGCTCCCTACAAGTATCCCCGAATCGTTAACTTTGTTGACTCCTTGCCCAAGACAATCAGTGGCAAAATCATCCGTGCTAAAATAAAGTGATTATTGTTGATGTAACAAAGCCCTCCGATTTCTCGGAGGGCTTTCTTTATGCTATATTTGCGATTTTCTTTTGAATTGCTGTTGCATCCTGAATTGTAATTTTTTCGTCAACGTTAAAATCAGCGGCAGCCTTACCTAAAAGCTCAAGGCTTTCAATATTTGCAAGGTGCTTCTGAATAGCCGTTGCATCTTTTACGTTCACTTTGCCGTCAAGGTTTACATCACCCGATATTCTGAGAAAATCCGACAGGAAATAGGTTTTATAGTCGTATTTGCCGTTGGCTGTTACACCAAATGCAAAGGTAGCATTGTGGGCTATGTTTTTCTCAATATCAAAGCTTCTTTGGGTGTCTGTTGAGAAGTAAAGGCTTTTTGTGCTGTCGGGTATTTTAAAGGAGTAAAGAGAGCCTTTGTCGCTGGTGGCTTCAAAAAGCATTTCTGAGCTTTCGGCTATTTCTTCACCATTTTCACCGTAGGTGTAGGTAATAAAAACAGGAGCACAGTTAAACGTGTCTAAGAAGTAAATTTCAAACTGGTCGTTATTCGGATATTTGCCGATTTCGGGGATAGTACCAATCTGGCGTGTATTGTAGAAAACTTCGCCTTTTTCGGGGGTTGTGCCGTATTCGCCGCCTCCGTAATAATAGTACCATTCGCCGTCATAACCAGTGCCTTCAAGCTCAACGTAAGGGTTGTCGTAGTCCATAACGAAAACCATATTGTCAAAGCTTTCGATTCCCTCAGGATAAAGAAGACTGTCGCCTGCTTCATAATATTCGGTGCCGATATTAAATGTTTGTTTTGCAAGTGAGAAAAGAGAGTAATAAGGCAAAGTAATGTCGCTTTTTACAAGGTTGTTCCAGATAATAGTGGTTACGTCTTTAGGCACATCATAGTAGTAAAGTCCGTCAATTGAGGTTTCGTGTGCTCTGTAGCCCGGCCAGTAATCTCTGCAGTTGTTTGTGCCTTCCCACCAGTATATGCCGGCACCTGTTGAAAGAATGTTGTCCCAGTCTTCAGGCATATAGAAATAGTAGCGGTTAGTTTCTATAACCGGTGCAGGATTGTCGCCGCCGAAAGAACGGCAGGAGTACACCTTGTCGCTTTTAGATTCGGTAGTTCCAAAAGTGCCGTCGCCGTAGAAATAGTACCAGTCGCCGCTATATTCAACCGTAGCAGAGCCTATGCTGCTATAAGTTTTGTCAAAGTCAATTACATACACCTTGTCTTTTTGAAATTCACAGTTAATTACAGCAAAATACATATCAGAGCGAGGGTTAAAATCAGTTGAGTTTCCAAAGAAAATAGTATCTACATCTTTAGGAATGCGGTAGTAGTAAAGTCCCTTTACACTTGTTTTCAAAGCTTTAACGCCTATATAGTCCGACTGGCTTTCAGTGCCATTCCACCAATAAACGCTTGGTGTGCAGTTTTCGGTTTCCCATTCTTCGGGCAAGTAGAAGTAGTAGCGGTAGTGGGTTTCTTCTTTTTCAGAGGTGACTATGTCTGCATACTCACCGCCGCCCAAATAACAGTACCAGTCGCAAGGGGGATAGGGTTTATCCTCGGTTTCTTTCCATTTGGAATTTACAACAGCAATCATTCTGTCATAGCTGATTTCATTTAAAGAATCCTCTGTGGGAATATATTCTGTACGCTTATTGTATCTTGAAAGAGAGGCTGAAATATCTACGTTTTCATAAAAATTGTTCCAAATAATACTCTCTACATCTTTGGGAACGTCGTAATAATAAACGTTTTCACAGTCAGCCTTATTTGCTTTGTAACCCGGCCAAGAGGTACAGGCGTCTGTGCCCTCAGACCAATAAATGCCTACAGTGTTTGAAGGGTCCCAGAACCAATCGTCGGGCAAAAGAAAGAAATATCGACTGCAGCCTTCTTTTACTTCGGGCAGGGAAGAAAGTCCCTTTTCGTCCTCAGCTGAAACAGAAACTATAGATAAAGCCAATAAAAGTGCTAAAAGTAAACTAAAACATCTTTTCATATATAAGCCTCCTTATAGATTTTCTATCAATTTTATTATAAAACAGCGAAGGTTTACAATCAATAGACAAAGCCTACAATATTAGTCAGATCTTTTTAGCTAATATATCAAGTTAAAAACCCCACCGCACAAGCGATGGGGGGAAAGTATAAATATTTATTCTTAACGGAGTTCTACAATTGTAACGCCTGCTTCGCCTTCGCCGAAGGTGCCAAGTCTAAAAGACTTAACTGCCTTATGATGGCGTAAGAAATTCTGAATTTCACGCCTTAAAACACCTGTTCCTTTGCCGTGAATAATTGTAAGACGCTCGGTGTGGCTTAAAATTGCGGTGTCTATGGCACTGTCAACCGACATAATCGCCTCCTCGGCGTTTTGTCCTCTGACATCAATCTCACTAACTCCTCTGGTATCAAGAGTTGAGCGGATATTTTTGGTAATAGATTTACCTTCGATTTTAACCTTTTCGTCCTTCATAAGTCTAAGGTTTGAAATCTTTACCCTTGTCTTTATAACACCTGCCTGCACAAGTGCCTGAGTATCACCCTTTTTAGGGGTTTCAAGAAGAGTTGCTTTTTTGTCGATGTCATAAATAAGCACGGTGTCGCCCTTTTGTAAGGGTCGGGGAAGAGTGTAGCCGTCGTCCTTTGCTTTGGCAACAGGGTCTGCCTCGTCTTCCATTTTTCGCATAGCCTGTCGGAGCTTTGCTTTATCATCAGCAGAAAGCTCAGCCTTCTTTTTAAGGCTTTCTATTTCCTCTATAAGTGCATCAGCCTGTGCCTTGGTACGGCTTAAAATAAGCTGAGCCTCGTGCTTGGCTCTGGCTATTTCAGAGTCAGCCTGCTTTTTTACACGCTCAAGCTCTGTTTGTGCCTTTTGCTTGTCGGCATCTGCTTTTGTTGATGCACTGCGGGCTTTTTCAAGCTCCTGCTGAAGCTCCTGACGTCTGCCCTCTAAAGACTCTACCGCCGCCTCAAAACGTCTGCTTTCGCTTGAAACAAGCTCTCTTGCCTTGTCAACAAGGCTTTTTTCCATGCCCAAACGCTCGCTTATGGCAAAAGCGTTGCTTTTTCCGGGTATGCCGATAAGCAGCTTATATGTAGGTCTGAGGGTTTTAACGTCAAATTCACAACAGCCGTTTTCTACTCTTTCGGTGCGAAGAGCATATTCCTTAAGCTCGGCATAATGGGTGGTAGAGGCAATTTTTGCTCCTTTGTACCTGAGCTCGTCAAGAATAGCTACCGCCAACGCTGCACCCTCAACAGGGTCGGTGCCTGCGCCAAGCTCATCTATAAGAACAAGGCTTTTGTTGTCGGCTGATTTTAAAATAGAAACGATATTGGTCATGTGAGCCGAAAAGGTAGACAGGGACTGCTCAATGCTCTGCTCGTCACCTATATCCACAAGTACCTTTTCAAAGGTTGAGATTTCGCTGCCGTCTTCAACCGGTATCATAAGACCGCACATTGTCATTAAAGTGAAAAGTCCCAAGGTTTTAAGGGATACTGTTTTACCGCCTGTGTTAGGGCCTGTAATTACAAGGGTGTCAAAATCCTTGCCCAAAGAAATGTCCGTAGGCACAACTGACTTTGCATTTATAAGGGGATGTCTGGCGGCTTTGAGGTTTACAATACCCTGATTGTTAATTTTAGGTACAGTTGCCTTCATTTTATATCCGAGACTTGCCTTGGCAAAAATAAGATTAAGCTCAACAAGGACTTGGTAGCTTTCGCTTATGGTGTCGGCATTTGCACCTGCTTCACTTGAAAGCTCAAATAAAATACGCTCAATTTCCGCTTCTTCCTTGGATTCTAAAACTCTTATATCATTATTAGCCTGCACAACGCCCATAGGCTCAACAAAAACCGTTGCACCTGAGGAAGATGTGTCGTGTACAAGTCCCGGTATAGCTGAGCGGCACTCAGCCTTAACAGGCACAACAAATCTGCCGCTTCGCTGAGTAATAATGCTGTCCTGTAAATACTTCTGATAAGATGACGAGCGAACAATTTTATCTAAAATTTCTCTTGCTTTTGAAGCCGCCTGCCGCTTCTTACGTCTTATGTCGTAAAGAGCAGGGGAGGCATTGTCGGCAATTTCTTCTTCGCTTAAAATTGAAGCGGTGATTTTTTCTTCCAGATACTTGTTGGGAGAAAGCTTATCAAAAAGAAAATTAAGAGAGGTTTCCATTGACTGGGATTTGCTCCGCCATTCCTTGACCCCTCTGATAACCCTGAGGGTTTCAGCCACACGCAAAAGCTCTGTGGTGCTCATAACGCCTCCTGCTTCGCCTCGTCTTAAGGCACTCATAGGGTTTTTAATTCCCCCGAAAGAGGGTGCACCGAACCTGCCCGAAAGAATAAAGGCATCTTCGGTAAGACTGATTTGCTCTTTCACCTCAAAAAGTCCCCAAGAGGGTTCTGTCTCAAGGGCTTTTTCTCTTGCATCTTCGCAAGATGTAAGTTCAGAAAGCATTTGTAAAATTTTGTCAAGCTCTAAGGCTTTATAATGTTTGTTCATATTATTTACCATTTAACTGCTGACTGTTTTATAAAACTGTAAGGTGGCAAAGTTTCGCTCTACCTTTTTGCTCAGATAGTTTTCTGTGATTTCGTTTAAAATTTCAAGGGAGCTTTGAGAAAGTGAAAAGGAAAAAAGCTTTTTGTCCTCAGAAAAAACAATGTGGCGTAAAGCCAAAGCTACGCTTTTGCTGATTTTAATGCCCTCAGGCAAAGGGGATTTTTCAAAGCACTCTTTGCAAAAAAGCTGACCGCTTAAAAGAAAGTACATTTCCTCAGCTTCATAAACGCCGCATTTAGGACACATAAGCAAATCGGGCATATAACCTGAAATAGAGATAAGCCTCATTTCTACTGCCGATTTTATTAAAAGCTCAGGCATCTCTCCTTTAGATAGCAAATAAAGCGCATTTAAAATAAGCCTTAAATGCTCCTCGGCTTCTTGCTCTGTAGGGCAGACAGCCGCTGCTACTTCACAAAAATATTCAGCCAAAGAGAGCTTGGTAAGCTCAGCTTTAAGGTCTGAAAACATACTGAGAAGCTTAGAGTTTTCTACGGTGTAGTAATCCTTTTTGCTTTTGTAAAGCGTAAGCTCAGAATAGCACAAAAGCCCTGTAGCAGGTGAGTTGGGGCTTTTTATGTTTTTGCCTTGTCTGACAAAAGCTCTGATTACCCCAAGCTCTCTGGTAAGAATTGTTACCAACCTGTCCTGCTCACCGATATTCTGTTGTTTTATTATCAGTCCGTCTGTTTTTATCTTCTTCGTTTGCATTGTTTTTATTATAAGGGAAACCGTCGGCAAGGGATTTGAAATTAAGATAATCCTCAATCTTCCCTGTTGCCGCAAATATTTCCCATGCTTTATTTTTATCCACGGTATCACCCCACACGTTTAGTATACCTTAAAGGGAGGGTGATATAGAGGGGATTTTGTTGCTGGTTTTAATTTCCTTACTGAAAATCTTTTTCGGAAAATCCCAAAGACCTCATAATGCCTTCTCTGTTTCGCCAATCTTCGCGAACCTTAACCCAAGTCTGAAGATTTACCTTGCAGTCAAAGAAACGTTCCATATCTTCTCTTGCTGAAGTGCTTACTTTCTTAAGCATTTTGCCGCCTTTTCCAATGATAATGCCCTTGTGGCTTTCTCTTTCACAGTAAATGGTAGCGTCAATATCTAAAATAGAGTTTTCTCTCTGCTTCATTTTTTCTACAATTACTGCAGTGCCGTGGGGGATTTCTTTGTCAAGATTTCTCAGAAGCTTTTCTCTTATCATTTCAGAGGCTAAAACTCGCTCGCTTTGGTCGGTTAGGGTGTCTTCCTCAAAGAAATGACCGCCCTCGGAGGTTAGCTTCTTAAGCTCTTCAACCAAAGCAGGAACACCGTCACCTGTTCTTGCACTTAAGGGTACAATAGCTTCAAAATCAAACATAGAGCTGTAGGTGAGAATAAGGTGCATAAGCTCTTCTTTTTGCTTTAAAAGGTCGGTTTTGTTAATGGCAAGCACTGCGGGAATGTCCATTTCCGAGATTCTTTTTATAAGGGCGTTTTCGGTTTCGTCAGGCTCTCTGCCTGCTTCAACAACCAAAAGACAGGCATCAGCGGATGAAACCGACTCCTTAACAGAGCGTACCATATAGTTGCCAAGTGAGGTTTTGGGCTTATGCATACCCGGTGTGTCGGTAAAAACAAGCTGGTGCTCGCCTTCTGTCAGCACACCCATAATGCGGGTACGGGTAGTCTGAGGTTTGTCGGAAACAATTGCAATTTTCTGACCCAGCATACGGTTTAAAAGGGAAGATTTTCCTGCATTGGGTCTGCCCACAATCGAAATAAAAGCTGATTTATCCTGAAAATTCATAAATTCTCCTTATAAGTATCGTCACATCCGAATGAATGTGACGACAGCTAAAAATTATTTCTTAGTATTTTTAAAGCCGCCAAAAATCACATAAAACACTGAGCAAAGGCTACAAATACCCAGAGGAATGAAATAAAGAGGGTGCCTTAAAAGTCTTTCCCATGCATACATAAGCTTGCCTGAGAAAACAAATAAAAACACAGCAACACCCACAGCGGCAATGGAAGCAACAAGCACTGCTCCTGCGGCAATATCCTTGATTTTGCCGATAAGGGGATTGTGCTCGGTTGAGTAAAGGTCGCAAAGTTCTTCAATAGCGGTGTTAATAAGTTCAGCCGAGAAAACAGCACCAATTGTAATTATCAGCACAGCCCACTGAGTCATATCCATTCTGCTTATGTAAGCAAACAAAAGTACAAAAAACGCCGCAACAAAATGGAACCGCATGTGCCCCTCAGTAACAAAGGCGGCAACAATTCCTTTGAAGGCATTTTTAAAGCTTCTAAGCTGGCGTTTCATGGCTTACTCCTCGTCAACTGTGTAGCTTGAAGAAGCTGGCAAGCCTAAAAGCTCCATAACGTGCTCTTCCTTTTCGCGCATACGGATACGCTCAAGGTTGTCTTCGTGGTCATAACCTAAAAGATGAAGCACACTGTGGCAGGTAAGATAGCCTACTTCACGCTGTAAGGAGTGTCCGTAAATGTTTGCCTGCTCAACGGCTCTTTCCATAGAAATAACAACATCACCCAAAAGCTGAGCGCCTGTTTCGGGGTCGATGTCGTACTTGCCGTCTTCACCGCAAAGGCCGAAAGAAAGCACATCGGTTTCAATGTCTTTGTCTCTGTACTGAGCATTAAGCTCGCGGATTTGAGCATTGTTTACAAAGGATACGCTTATCTCGGCAGGGCCTTCGAAATTTTCTGTTTTAAGGGTTGCGGTACAGCAACGTCTTACAAGCATTCTAAGTCCTGTGGGAATTACAACGTCCTTTTGTCTGTTTGTAATAACAACTGTAATTTTATCTTTTGCCATCTCTGTCTCTTCCTTCCTCAAGTTTAGCATAAGCCTTGATGATGTCCTGCACAAGCCTGTGCCTTACAACATCTTTTTCCGAAAATCTGCAGCTTGCAATATCATCAATATTTTTTAATACCTTGATGCATTCCTTAAGTCCCGACCTTGCACCGTTTGGCAGGTCAATCTGGGTAATGTCGCCTGTAATGACCATTTTGGAGTTAAAGCCGAGTCGGGTCAAAAACATCTTCATCTGCTCCGTGGTAGTGTTCTGAGCTTCGTCAAGAATAATAAAGCTGTCGTCTAAGGTTCTGCCTCGCATATAGGCTAAAGGGGCTACCTCAATGTTGCCTCTTTCAACATACTTCTGGTAGGTTTCAGCACCAAGCATATCAAAAAGTGCATCGTAAAGAGGGCGAAGGTATGGGTCAACCTTGCTCTGTAAATCACCGGGGAGAAAGCCTAACTTTTCGCCTGCTTCAACGGCAGGGCGGGTAAGGATAATACGGTTGATTTCCTTTGCTCTGAAGGCAGTAACCGCCATTGCCACCGCCAGATAAGTCTTACCTGTACCTGCAGGGCCTACACCGATGGTAATGGTGTTGTTTTTAATAAGGTTGCAGTAATTACGCTGACCCATAGTTTTTGGCCTTATAGGCTTACCTTTTGCGGTAATGCATATACAGTCGCCTGCTAAAGACTCTATTTTCTCACTGCTTCCTTCATTTACAAGAGAAATGCAGTATCTGATATTTTGCTCAGAAAGAGTTTCGCCTCTGTTAATAAGGCTTAAAAGGCTTTCAATAACCTTTGCCGCCTTATATACGCCTTCGGTTTCGCCTTTGATTTTGAATTCGCCGTCAAGGGTAACAACCGAAACGCCATACTCCTTTTCGATAATGCGGATATTCTCGTCAAAGCTGCCGAAAAGTGCGGCTACTTGCTCCATTCTGTCAATGTTAACGATTTGTTCCGTAGGACATATCTCCTATACATATAATATATTTAATTTAGTATATCACAAATTAAATTAAAAAACACCTGAAAAATTCAAGATTGTGCAACTTATGATAATTTTTGTAAAGTTTACCAATTATCTGTGGTTAAATTCATCATATAAGTAAAAAGTGAAGACAAAAAATACGGCGAATAAGCGGAAAATTATGAAAAAACCTTGACAAAAACCCTTGTTATAGTTATAATTGCAAAGGTGTAAAGAAAAAAACTTTACAGGCGAAAGGCAGAATGTATGGAAAAGAGCATCGAAATATCACTGCTCTACGACTTTTACGGCGAGCTTTTAAGTGAAAAAAAGCGTGAGGCGGCAAGCCTTTATTTTAACGAGGATTTGTCGCTTTCTGAAATTTCAGAGCATATTGGCATTACCCGTCAAGGGGTAAGCGACCTTATAAGGCGCAGTGAATCGGAGCTCTATGAGTTTGAAGATAAATTAGGTCTTTATTCCCGATTTGAGGCTATAAACGCCTCGGCTGAAAAAATCAGGGAGCTGGCTCAGAGTATTTCAGATGAAAGCTCAGGGCAGATTAAAGAGAGGGCTTTGGAAATTATTGCCGAAGCCAAAAAGATTGAAAGCTTGGAGGCGTAAGCAATGGCATTTGAAAGCTTGTCCGAAAAAATCGGCGGTGTTTTTAGAAAGCTTAAAAATAAGGGTAAGCTTACTGAAAGCGACGTTAAAGCCGCTATGCGAGAAGTGCGCCTTGCACTTTTAGAGGCTGACGTTAACTACAAGGTTGCCAAGGATTTTACAAATAAGATTACCGAGCGAGCCATAGGCGCAGACGTTATGGAAAGCCTTACTCCGGCACAGATGGTAATTAAAATAGTAAACGAAGAGCTTAAGGCTTTAATGGGCGGCGAAAGTGCCAAGATTAATTTCTCGTCAAAGCCTCCCACGGTTATTATGATGTGCGGCTTGCAGGGTTCAGGTAAAACTACTCACTCAGGTAAGCTTGCAAAGCTCCTTAAAAACAAAAACCACAGACCCTTATTGGTTGCCTGTGATATTTACAGACCTGCCGCTATAGAACAGCTTAAGGTTGTGGGCAGAAACGCCGACGTGCCTGTATTTGAAATGGGTACAGAGAGCCCTGTGAAAATTGCAAAAGAGGCAATAAAACACGCCAGAGATTACGGCAACGACATTGTTATCTTAGATACAGCAGGCCGACTTCACATTGACGACGAGCTTATGGCTGAGCTTGAAAATGTCAAGGCTGAGGTTAACCCCTCTGAAATCCTGCTTGTTATCGACTCTATGACAGGTCAGGACGCCGTAAACGTAGCCGAAAGCTTTAATTCCCGTCTGGAAATTACAGGCGTAATCCTTACAAAGCTTGACGGTGACACCCGCGGCGGTGCGGCACTTTCTGTCAAAGCGGTTACAGGCAAGCCTATTAAGTTTGCAGGTACAGGCGAAAAGTTAGGCGACATCGAGCCTTTCCACCCCGACAGAATGGCAAGCCGAATCTTGGGTATGGGTGATATGCTTACTCTTATTGAAGAGGCAGAGCAGAAGCTTGACGCCAGAAAGGCTGAGGAACTTGCCGAGAAGATGATGACCAATAAAATGGATTTCAACGACCTTCTTGACCAGTTTGACCAGCTCCAGAAAATGGGCCCTATCAAGGGTATTCTTTCTAAGCTTCCCGGCGTGAATGCTTCGAAGCTTGATGAAATGAATATAGATGAACGCCAGATTGACTGGTGCAAGGCGATTATTCTTTCTATGACTAAAGAAGAAAGAGCAAAGCCCGGTCTTATGAACCCTTCCAGAAAGCGCAGAATTGCCGCAGGCTCAGGCAGAAGTGTTGAAGAGGTAAACCGCCTTATTAAACAGCTTGAGCAGATGCAGAAAATGATGCGACAGATGAATTCTAAGGGCAAAAAGGGAAAGCGCAGAATGCCTAATTTCGGCGGAATGCCCGGTGGCTTTTCCGGTATGTAAGTTTTATATTGCCAATTGGCTTATAAATATATTTTTATATTTTATAGGAGGAAAAAACCATGGTAAAAATCAGACTTCGCAGAATGGGTGCTAAGAAGAACCCCTTCTACCGTATCGTTGTAGCAGATTCCAGATATCCCAGAGACGGCCGTTTCATCGAGGAAATCGGTACTTACAACCCCCTCACAGAGCCCGTTCAGGTTACTGTTAACGAGGAAGCTGCAAAGAAGTGGATTGCTCAGGGTGCTCAGCCCACAGATAAGGTTAAGGCTCTCTTCAAGAAGAACGGCATTATCTGATAAGAGGTTAACTACTGATGAAAGACTTACTCACTATTCTTGCTAAAGGCCTCGTAGAGGAGCCTTCTGCAGTTTCAGTTACTGCTGATGAGCCTTTAGAGGACGGTACAGTTGTATATCATATCCATGTTGCAGAAGACGATATGGGCAGAATTATCGGCAAACAGGGCAGAATTGCTAAGGCAATCCGCACTGTAGCCCGTAGTGCAGCTATCCGCAAGAACGAAAAAATTCAGGTAGAAATCGACTGATTATTAACTGAATAAAAACACCGAAGCGTCTCAGAAACCCTTTGTTTAAAAGGGCTTTTGAGGCGCTTTGTTGACATATCCTGCCATTTTGTTTATAATGCAAGGTGAAACGAGGTGCTTTAATGACTTCATCAAAAAGGATTTTTTGCATATTTGTATCTTTGGTTTTAATGCTTTCTTTGTCTTTTAATGTTTTGGCAGAGGAAGAGGCAAGCCTTACATCAGGCGACTTCGGATACATAGTTTTAGAGGATGCAACTGTTTGTATTACAAGCTACAACGGCAACAAAACAGCGGTGGACATTCCTGCTGAGATTGACGGCAAGCCTGTTTCTACCTTGGGCGACGAGCTTTTTTGGTATAAAAGCGACCTTACCTCTGTAAACCTTCCTGAGACTGTTGAATATATAGGCGCAAGGGTTTTTCAGAACTGCACATCTCTCGAAAAAATCCTGCTTCCCGATTCGGTTGTCGAAATCGGCGATGCTTGTTTCTTCGGTTGTGCAAAGCTTGCTGAAATAAATGTTCCTGCAAACCTTGTTTACGTGGGTGCTTTTGCTTTTGACGAAACATCTTGGATTACTCAGTTTGACGGTTGCAGTTCAATTATTTTAGGCGGAAGAGTTTTTTATAAGTACCTTTCAAACGAAGATAATGTGGTTATCCCTGAGGGTATAGTTTGCATAAGCGACAATGCTTTTGACGGCAAAAGCTTAAGCTTTGTAAAAATCCCCGAAAGCGTTGCTTTTATCGGCGATTACGCCTTTTATAACTGTAAAAATCTTAAAGAAATCAAGCTTCCTTCTGAGGTTTATTATTTAGGCGAAAACAGCCTCGGCTTTTTTGCAGGTTCAAGTGAATTAGATGCAGTGAAAGATTTTGTAATCTATTCAGATGAAAACACCTTGGGCGAAAGCTATGCTCAGGAATATGAAATCAGCCTTAAAGCTTTGTCAGAGTTTACTGAGCCCGAAGCTTTACCTGAGGCAGAGGTTTGTGTTCCCACTGCCGAAATCAGAGACGCCCATAAGTCTCTGGGTAATGCAGGTCTTAGTCAGGGTGCGGTAGTAGCAATTGTGCTTTCGATTTTAGGCTGTGCGATTATAGTAGGCGGCATTGCCGCAGGCTCTCATTTTTATGAAAAAAAGCGTAAGCAGGAAAATAAAAATACAAAGAAAAAGAAGAAATAGTATATGCTTAAACAATATCTTGAAATAGGAAAAATAGTGGGTACTCACGGTGTACGAGGCGAGCTTAGGGCTGAATGCTGGTGCGACAGCCCTCAGTTTTTTGCAAACTTTAAAAAGCTTTATTTTGATGGTGGCAAAGAAGCTTTAGAGGTTTCAAGCCGTCCTCATAAAAATATTGCTTTGGTGAAAATCAAAGGTATTGATACAGTAGAGCAGGCAGACCTCTTAAGAGGCAGGGTGCTTTATGTAAACCGCAAGGACATTAAGCTTCCTAAGGGCAGTAATTTCATACAAGATATAATAGGACTTGAAGTTGTAGATGTTGATAACGGCACTGTTTACGGCAAGGTTACCGAGGTTATTAAAACAGGTGCCAACGACGTTTATGAAATAAAAGACTCAACGAATAGGGCTTACTACATTCCTGTTATCAAAGATGTGGTTATAGAAACCAACCCCAAAAAGGGCAGAGTTTTAATTAAGCCCATGAAAGGTATTTTTGACGATGAGGATTGATATAATCACCCTTTTCCCCGAAATGTGTGAAGCGGTGCTTTCTGAAAGCATTATCGGAAGAGCAAGAGAGAGCGGTGCAGTTGAGATTAACTGCCATCAGCTCAGAGAATACGCTTTTGACAAGCACAGACGCGTTGACGACGCCCCTTACGGTGGAGGCAAGGGTATGCTTATGATGGCAGAACCCATTGCACTTTGCTTTGAGGATATTTGCAAAAAAGCAGGCAAGCGTCCTCACTTTGTATTTATGTCGCCTCAGGGCAAAACCCTTACTCAGGAAAGGCTCAAGGAGCTTTCAGAGCTTTCAAATATCTGTGTTTTGTGCGGCCATTACGAGGGCGTTGACCAGAGGCTTATTGACGAATATGTTGACGAGCAGATTTCCATAGGCGATTACGTGCTTACAGGCGGAGAGCTTCCTGCCTTGGTGTTTACCGACTCCTTGTGCAGAATGCTCAAAGGCGTTCTTTCTGATGAGGAATGCTTCGAGCGTGAAAGCCATTATAACGGACTTTTGGAGTATCCTCAGTATACCCGCCCTGCAAATTGGCGAGGCAGAGCCGTGCCTGAGGTGCTTTTAAGCGGACACCACGCCAATATAGAAAAGTGGAAAGACGAAAAGGCTCTTGAAAACACACTCAAAAACCGCCCTGAAATGCTTTTTGAGGACGATGACTAACAGAGCTTAAGTTTCCTTTGTGTAACTTGTTGACATATAAGAATTCTATGTAGTTATTTTGCACAAGAAACTCCCTCTTGAAATAAACCTTGTAGTGTATCAAAACAAATTTGAGGATATTGTGTTGACCTTGAGAAAATTTGTGGATATAATAACAAAAAATGAATGATTTAGTACCGTGGTTCCTTAGCGACCCACCTACCAAAAACAAGATAAGAGAGGGTAACATCAATGTATTGTAAAGATGTTTTAGTTCAGAACAAGGCTGGTCTTCATGCTCGTCCCGCAACTTTCTTTATTCAGAAGGCTAACGAGTATAAAGCAACAATCTGGGTTGAAAAAGAAGAGAGAAGAGTTAATGCAAAAAGCCTTCTCGGTGTATTGTCACTTGGTATTCTGGGCGGCACTACAATCAAGATTTTTGCTGATGGTCCCGACGAGACACAGGCTGTTGAAGGCCTCGTTGCTTTAGTTGAGTCAGGCTTTGCAGAGTAATTAAAATAGCGTAAAAAAGGGCGGATTCACTCCGCCTTTATTTTTTTATTACAGAAAAGCACATAATAGTAAAAGGAGGTGCGGTTATGGACGAGAGACTTAAGGAGCTTCGGGCAAAGGCTATGGCTCTGCCCTTGGAACCCGGCGTATATATAATGAAAAATAAAGACAATGAGATTATATATATCGGCAAGGCAAAAAAGCTTAAAAACCGTGTAAGCCAATACTTCGGCTCTCAGAATAACCACACCGACAAAGTAAGGCGAATGGTGTCTCAGGTAAAAAGCTTCGATTACATTATTACCGACAGCGAATTTGAGGCATTAATCCTTGAATGCAGTCTTATTAAGCAGAATCAGCCTAAGTATAACATCCTTTTAAAGGACGATAAGGGTTTCAGCTTTGTTAAAATCACAGGGGGCAAATGGCGTAAAATATCCTATGCATTGCAAAAGGACGACGAGTCTGCCGAATATATCGGTCCTTACACCAATGGCTTTTATGTAAAGCAGGCGGTGGAGCAGGCAAATTCTATTTTTAAGCTTCCTACCTGCAATCGCCGCTTCCCTGAGGATTTCGGCAAGGCAAGACCCTGCCTTAATTATCATATAAAATTGTGTCAGGCACCCTGTACAGGCAAGGTTAAGTTTTCCGATTATAACGAAAGTGTAGAGCAAGCGCTGGACTTTTTAAAGGGCACAGGTAAGGAAAGTGTTAAAAAGCTGACAGAGGAAATGTATAAAGCTTCGGAAAATATGGAGTTTGAAAAGGCAGCAGTGCTTCGAGACCGCATAAACGCCATAAAGAAGCTTTCGGATAAACAGAAGGTTATTGAAACCAAGGTGAAAAGTCAGGACGTTATAGCTTTCTTTTCAGACGGAAACAAGGCGTGTTTCGAGGTTTTCCGCTTTGACGAAGGTAAACTTAAATACAGAGAGGATTATTTTGTAGACCCGCCGGACGAAGGCAAAAAAGCAAGAGCCGAGTTTATTATGAGCTTTTATAATACTAAAACCGATATACCGAGGTTTGTAACCGTTGACGGCGAGGTGGATGACAAAGAGCTTATTGAACGCTTCCTTTCGGAGAAAAAGGGCAAAAGGGTGTATATAGCCATTCCTCAGCGTGGTCAACAAAAGTCCCTTGTGGATATGTGCCGTCAGAATGCCGCCGAAAGAGTTGCCAAAACCCGCGGTGCAGTTTTAGGCAGAGAATTAAGCGTTTTAGAGGAGCTTAAAGAGCTTTTAGGCTTAGAAGTTTTGCCCGCTTATATTGAGTCTTATGACATTTCAAATACCGCAGGTAATGAAAACGTTGCAGGTATGGTGGTTTTTGAAAACGGCAGACCTAAAAAAAGCGCCTACAGAAAATTTAAAATCAAAACTTTTGCAGGGCAGGACGACTACGGTTCGATGAGCGAAGTCCTTAGCCGCAGGTTTGATGAATATATGAGGCTTAAAGATACAGAAGAAGAGGGCTTTGGAAGGCTTCCTGACCTTATCCTTTTAGACGGCGGAACAGGTCAGGTAAATGCTGTTAAGCCTGTGCTGGAAAGGTACGGACTTGATATACCACTTTTCGGTATGGTTAAAGACGACAAGCACCGTACCCGTGCAATTGTAAGCGACAAGGGTGAAATAACCATAAATATGAACCGCAGGCTTTTTACTTTTATAAGCTCATTGCAGGACGAGGTTCACCGTTTTGCCATAGGTTATCACAGAGAAAGACGTAAAAAAAGCCAGCTTGGGGTTTCGCTTACAGAAATTGACGGAATCGGCACAGAGCGTGCCAAAGCACTATTAAAGCATTTCAGAACAGTTTCAAATATAAAAAATGCCGAACTTGAGGAGCTTAAATCGGCACCTAAAATGAACGAGAGTGCGGCATTGAGTGTTTACTATCATTTCAGAAAAAAAGAAAGCGAGGGAGAAAAATGAGAGTTATTACAGGCTCGGCACGAGGCAGAAAGCTTCAGGCTTTAGAGGGCAGAGATGTTCGTCCTACTACCGACAAGGTAAAGGAATCGGTGTTTTCCATAATTCAGTTTCAGATACAGGGCAGAGTGTTCTTAGACCTCTTTGCGGGTTCGGGACAAATGGGCATTGAAGCCTTAAGCCGAGGCGCCAAAAAAGCCTATCTTGTTGACCAGAGCTTAAAGTCAATAAGGGTGATTGAGCAAAATGTAAAGACCACAGGCTTTGAAGACAGTGCGGTAATTGCAAGACAAGATGCACAAGGCTTTCTTGTGTCGTCAAGAGAAAATTTCGATATAGCCTACCTTGACCCGCCTTTTGAAAAGGGGATTATAAACGATGTGCTTCCTTTGGTTTCTGCTAAAATGAACAAAGGCGGGGTTATTCTCTGCGAAAGTGCTGAGGCGGAAACCTTGCCCGAAGAAGCAGGGAATTTCAAGCTTGACAGAACCTATCGCTATGGTAAAATAAAGGTAAGTCTTTATAGGCACAAGGAGATGCTTTAATATGAAAACTGTTATTTGCCCCGGTAGCTTTGACCCTGTTACCAAGGGTCACATGGATATTATAGAGCGCGCCTCAAAGCTTTTTGACAAGGTTATTGTGGCTGTGCTTAACAACGCTTCTAAAAATCCTTCTTTTACCATTGATGAGCGTATAGAGCTTTTAAAAGAAACAACAAAGCATCTTGACAATATCGAGATTTCTACCTTTGACGGTCTTTTGGTGGACTTTGCAAAGTTAAGGGGTGCTTCAGCTGTTGTCAAGGGTTTAAGGGCGGTTACGGACTTTGAATACGAATTTCAGATGTCTATGATAAATAAAAAGCTTTGCCCCGAAATTGAAACCATATTCCTTAACACAAGTCAGGAATATATGTACTTAAGCTCAAGTGTTGTAAAGCAGATTGCAAGTGCCGGCGGCGACATAAGTATGTTTGTTCCCGAAGAAATTCGTGATAAAATAGTTGACAGACTGCTAAATATATGAAATAATGATAAGTAGGTTATTAGGAAAAGGAGAATTGTTATGAGAGTAGAAGAACTTCTTAACGAGATTCAGGATATTATGAACGAGGCAAAGTCTGTTCCTCTTACAGGCGGTAAGTCTTTAGTTGACACAGAAAAGGTTCTTGATATTCTTGATGAAATCAACGACACACTTCCTTCTGAGGTAAGACAGGCTAAAAACATTGTTTCTGACAGAGGTCAGATTATTGCCGAGGCTAAAAAAGAGGCAGAGGAGATTATCCGTGCTGCTGAAGAAAGAAAGAAGCAGCTTGTTAACCAGAACGAGATTGTTAAGGAAGCTCATGCACAGGCTAACGAAATTCTTAACGATGCAAAGGCTAAGACCTCTGATATGAGAAAGGCTGCCGCAGAATTTGTTGAGGATATTATGAAGAAAACCGACGAGTCCATTACCGCTCAGCTTACTGAATTAAGAAAGACAAGACAGAATATTAAAATGACTCAGAAGGTTTCAAACGGCAACGTAAACGTAAATATGTAACAGCTTTGTAATTTTCTATGAGGAAATTATAAAAACGAACATAAGTTCTAAAAACTTAGGCACAATCACGGTTTTTACCGAGATTGTGTCTTTTTTTGTCTATTATGCGGTAAAAGACTGCTATAAATTAGGTAAAAAAGCCGTAATATTTTTCTTGCAATTTTGATACCAATGCATTATAATAATTATAAAGTGTCATTCGGTGGCAATTTTGGGTCATTTGATGTCATTTTTAAAACGATTTTTAAGGTAAGGAGGCGGCGATGATGTTTACAGGTATGTCTTTCCCTAATTTAGACTCCAAAGGCAGAGTCGTTCTGCCTCAGAAATTCCGCGACCAGTTAGGCGAAACCTTTTTTATAACAGCAGGCTTTGATAAAGATTATCCCTGTGTGCAGATTATGTCACGAGAGCAGTTTGAGCATCTGCTTTCTCAGATTCGCGAGCTTCCTGCAAGCAAAGCCTTACAGCTTCAGTACTCAATCATTGCCCCCTCAGAAGAAGTAGGCGTCAATGCTCAGGGCAGGCTCCAAATCCCCCAAGCCTTAAGAGAAAGCGCAAACCTTACAAAAGAGGTTGCAGTTTTAGGTATGGACAAGCGTATCGAAATCTGGGACAAAGCAACCTACGATGCATTTATGAAGAAGCAGAGAGAAGAATCTTACCTCGATGCTCTTGAACTTTTAAGATTATGATAAATTTTTCTCACGTTTCCGTATTGCTTAACGAGTCGGTAGATATGCTTGCGGTTAAACCTGACGGAATATATGTTGACGGCACCGCAGGCGGAGGCGGACATTCCGCAGAAATTTTAAGCCGACTTGGCAAAAACGGCAGGCTTTACTCCATTGACCGCGACCCCGATGCAATTGAGACGGTTACAAAGCGGTTTGAAAATGATAAAAGAAGCGTTGTGCTTCACGGTGAGTTTGCCGATATGAAAGAGCTCCTGTTAAAAGAGGGAGTAGAAAGGGTAGACGGAGTAATCCTTGACTTAGGCGTTTCCTCCCATCAGCTTGACACTGCAGAACGTGGCTTTTCCTTTCACGAGGATGCACCTCTTGATATGCGAATGAGCCAAAAGGGCGTAAGTGCCGCAGACCTTATAAATACCCTCGATTTTAAGGAGCTTTGCAGAATACTTTCTTCCTACGGCGAAGAAAAATATGCGCCCTCTATAGCAAAGGGAATCTTAAAAGCCCGTGAAGAAAAACCCATTGAAACCACCTTGGAGCTTGCCGAGATTGTAAAAGCCAATGTTCCGCAAAAGGTAAGGCGTGACGGACATCCTGCCCGCAAAAGCTTTCAGGCAATCCGTATTGCGGTAAATGATGAGTTCGGCCAGCTTGAGCGCGGACTTGCCTCTGCCTTTGAAATATTAAATGTAGGCGGCAGGCTTTCGGTAATAACCTTCCATTCTATAGAAGACAGAATAGTAAAGCAAACCATGGCTTCCTGGTGTGTGGGTTGTACCTGCCCCAAGGATTTTCCTGTTTGTGTTTGCGGTAATAAGCCAAAGGCAAGGCTTATAAATAAAAAGCCTATAGAAGCAAATAATCAGGAGCTTGACTTTAATAAGCGAAGCAGAAGTGCAAAGCTAAGAGGATGCGAAAAGCTCATTTGAATAGATGAATTTTAAAGGAGTAAGTGCTATGGCATACGGTGCATATATGAATACCGACAGAGGCTACGACCTCAGCCTTTTTGAGTCAGATGGAAATGCCGCCAGAAAGAAAAAAGCGGCACCCAAGAAGACTTATGCAAAACATAATAATGTCATAGAGCTCAGTACTCCGATGTATGATAAAGCACAAAGACGTAAGCACAACGTAGGCTCCATTGTACTGGGAATTGCCTGTGCGGCAGTGATTACTCTTTGTGTCGGATTTATCATCAGGGGTCAGGTTGAACTTACAGAGCTTAATCAGCAGATTGCTTCTGCTCAGGTTCAGCTTGAAGAAGCAAAAAGCGAGTATACTCAGATGCAGACAAAGATGGAGGCGTCTCTTTCTACTGCGGCAATTGAAAAGTATGCTCAGGAAAATTTGGGTATGAGCAAGGCAACTGCTCAGCAAAAAGAATACATAAGTCTTTCAGAGGGGGATAAGGCTGAGGTGTATACACAGAAGAAGTCAAACGTATTTACAGAAATTGGCGATTTCTTCCAGTCACTTTGGTCATAACATACCCCTTGCCTTAATATGTATGTTATGAAGAACGAGAGTTAAGATTTTAGTCTTGACTCTTTTTCTGCTATTCTAAGGCAGAGTTTTTAATTCGTTTATAGCAATAAAATCAAGAAAGGAGCAGCTTTATGGCACAGGGCGTAAATCAAAAATTCAACAAAAGAGTTGCTATGCTTTTAATTATAGTGCTTGTTTTAGGTTTTGGTGCGGCTATAGTAAGACTCGGTTATTTACAGCTTGTTCAGGCAGACGAACTTCAAAAAAGAGCCGTTGACCAACAGCTTTCAGACACAGAGCTTTCTGCAAAGCGTGGCACAATTTACGATACAAACGGAAAAATCCTTGCCGCCTCTGCTTCTGTTTGGAAGGTAGTTTTGGCTCCCGTTTACTTTGAAAATGACGAGGAAAGACATATTGTTGCAAAGGGTCTTTCTCAGATTTTAGACGTTAAGGAAGAAACAGTTTTCGAAAAAGCTCAGCAGGAAAGCTATTATGTTGAGGTTAAGCGTCAGATAGAAAGCGACGTAAGAGATAAGGTTCTTGAATTTATGGACCAGCTCGCTGATATTCACGAAATCTATAACACAGTTTATCTTCTTGATGATTACAAGCGTTATTATCCCTACGGCTCCCTTGCTTCAAGTGTTATCGGCTTTACAGGTGCTGACGAGCAGGGACTTGCAGGCCTTGAATATCAGTACGACGAGGTGCTCACGGGTACACCGGGAAGGTTAGTTACGGCGGTAGATTCACTGGGTACTGCAATGCCCTTTGAGTATAGCCAGAATATTCCTGCAGGAGACGGAAGTAATTTGGTGCTTACGGTTGATGAGACCATTCAGTCCATTGCCGAAAAATATATGCTTCAAGGTATTGAAGACCATGCGGTATTCAACCGAGGCGTATGCATAATTATGGACGTTAACACAGGTGCTGTCAGAGCTATGGCAAGCGTAGGCGGTTTTGACCCTAACGACCCCTTCACACTAAGTGCCGAAAAGGAAGCTGAAATCCAGAAGCTTCCTGAGGATAAACGAGCAGATGCCAGATACGAAGCGCTTTCCAATATGTGGCGAAACAAAGCGGTAAGTGACACCTACTACCCCGGTTCGGTATTTAAAATGTGCACAGCCGCCATGGCACTTGAAGAAGGCTTGGTTTCCGAAAGCTCCACCTTCTATTGCAGTGGCTCATATACTGTCGCAGGTGTAACCTTAGGTTGTCACGTTCAGGATTACGGCGGAAGCCACGGCACGCAGACCTTAAGAGAGTCTATAAAAAACTCCTGTAACCCTGCTTTAATGCAGATTGGCGAGCTTTTAGGCATAGACCTTTTCAATCAGTACTACGATGCTTTCGGATTTTCCGAAAAAACAGGCATAGACCTGCCCGGCGAAGCTGACGACATTTACTTTGACAGAGATACAATGGGTGAGGTTCACTTAGCAACCGCTTCTTTCGGACAGAACTTCGCTATTACTCCCATACAGATGGCTACAGCCGTTGCCTCTATTGCAAACGGCGGTTATCTTGTTCAGCCTCACATGGTTGAGCGTATTGAAGACCCGAATGGCAACGTAATAAGCACCACAAGTACTGAAGTAAAGCGTCAGGTTTTATCAAAGGAAACTGCGGCGACTATTTGTGACATTCTTGAAGAAAACGCCGTTTCCGGCTCAGGTAGCAACGGCTATGTTGCAGGCTACAGAGTTGCAGGTAAAACAGGTACGTCTGAAAAGAAGGTTGACCTTAATGAAGACGGCGTGCAGGACTATATCGCTTCTTTCTGCGGCTTTGCTCCTGCTGAAAATGCCGAGGTGGTTTGCCTTGTATTTTTTGATACCCCCACAGGTGCGGCTTATTACGGAAGTCAGGTTGCGGCTCCTGTTTTTGCAAAAATAATGTCCGAGGTTCTGCCTTATCTTGAGGTTGCAACCCAGTACACACAGGAAGAGCTGGAAGCTCTTGACACAACTGCCGATACATACATCGGTATGACTGTAGACGAAGCAGTCACAGCCGCAGAAAACAGCGGCTTTACAACTTGGGTAAAAGGTGAGGGCGACACTATCGTTGCACAGATGCCCGAAGCAGGAACAAAAATTCCTCAGGGCGGTAACGTTGTACTTTATACAGATGCAGAAAGTATATCCGATACTACTACTGTGCCTAATCTTGTGGGCTACAATTTGTCAGATGTTCTTTATTTTGCATCATATTATAATCTGAATGTAAGCATAAGCGGTATGAGCAGCTCTTCGGCGTCTCTGTCGTATTCTCAGAGCATTCCCGAGGGCACCGAGGTTGCTCCCGGTACGGTTATTACCGTTACATTCAGTGCAGGCGGAGTGACAGACTAAGGTTTTTCTCACGGAGGCACTATGGAAAACAAAATTTACTTTTTAGGAAATTCTAAAGATTTTATACTTGCAAAGAAGCTTTATGAACAGGTTTCTGATGATTTAGAGGTAAAACTCAGCGTTGCAGTTTTGGAAAGCGGCTATAATTTGGACACAAAGTATGATGCAATAGCCTGTGAGTTTTCTCAAAAGCCCGAAGTTTTAAGCGAAAAGGTATATACATATTCGGTAGGTCAGAGCAATGCGGATATTTGCGGATTTAATTTTCAGAAGCGTGAATTCAGCCGAAGCGTTGACCTTTTCAGCTCAAGCTTTATGGGCAGGGTGAATATCCCGGTAAATTCTGAGTTTACGGAAAAATCCGTGATTTACTGTGTTTCGGGTTTTGTTGCGGCTGGTGTTTCACTGCCACAGATTTTGAAAGTAATAAACTCAAAGATAAGCTGAAAGGAACGGGTAGAATAAATGGACAGTCGATTTGATTTTTTGTGGGCATTAGGTGCCGCTTTGGTGGCATTTGGAATTTCTGCAGTTTTAGGCAGAGTGCTTATTCCTTATCTGCATAAGCTTAAGTTTGGCCAGACAATTCTTGATATAGGCCCTCAGTGGCACAAAAATAAGCAGGGTACTCCCACAATGGGCGGTATTATGTTTATAGTTGGCATCACCCTTTCGGCAATTCTTACTTTCGGTGTATATCTTCTTATAAACGGCGGTATAGTGGCGGGTACTTATGAAACCTTTATTGGTCTTGGTATGGCAGTTTGCTACGGCATCGTTGGCTTTATTGACGATTATATCAAGGTGGTTAAAAAGCGTAACTTAGGTCTTTCTGCACCTCAGAAACTGGTGCTTCAGTTTGGTGTTGCCGCACTTTATCTTGTGTTAATGAGATTTTTAGGAAATTCCGACACAGCTACAATTATCCCGTTTTTAGGTGAGGTTGAGCTTGGATTTTTCTACTACATAATTTCGGCATTGGTTATTGTTGGCATAGTAAATGCAGTAAACCTTAACGACGGCGTAGACGGACTTTGCGGTTCTATCACATTCTTTGCCGCAGTATTTATGATGCTTATTTCAAGCGTTATGAACTCTAAGGGTATGATTATAGAAAGTGCCGCTTTGGCAGGCGGTTGTCTCGGTTTCCTTTTGTGGAACTTCCACCCTGCAAAGGTGTTTATGGGAGACACAGGCTCACTTTTCCTTGGCGGAATGGTTTGTGCTGTTGTGTTTAGTCTTGATGTTCCCGTGCTTATACTTCCTATTGGAATTGTATATCTTGCAGAAATGTTTTCCGTTATGCTTCAGGTTGGTTACTTTAAGCTTACAAAGGGCAAGAGACTTTTCAAAATGGCACCTATCCACCATCATTTTGAGATGTGCGGCTGGAGCGAGGTTAAGGTGGTTTGTGTATTCAGTGCAGTAACTGCTTTGTTCTCTTTAGGTGCATTTTTGCTTACATATTTCGGTGTTGGCAGAGTATTCTGATTTAAATTCAATTTATAAAAAAGGAGGGATAGTATGAGCGAAAAAACAGCTAACAGAGCTCAAACGGCAAGAAAAGTGCAAGCTCCTCAAAGTGCCCATAAGAAAAAGAAAAAGCTTAAGTTTTTTAACATCGGTCTGGGTCTTGATATGCCCTTTTGCCTTTTGGTGCTGGTGCTTCTTACAATCGGAATTATTATGATGTTTTCCGCAAGCTATCCCATAGCTTATGCCGATACAGGCGACAGTTACTATTATCTTAAAAGACAGATTATTTTTGCAGTTATCGGCATAGGTGCAATGATAGGTCTTTCTTTTGTAAACTACAGGGTTTTCTACCGTTTTGCAAAGCCTCTTCTGGCAATTTCCTACGGAGCATTGGTGCTCGTGTTGTTTTTGCCGGGTGTAAACGGAGTTCACCGTTGGATTGGTTTTACCTCCTTTAACATTCAGGCATCGGAGATTACAAAATTCTGTATCATTGTTTTCTTTGCTTATTGGGGCACAAGGTATGCTCAAAAAATGCAGTATATGAAATATAGCTTTATACCCGGAATGATTATTTTCGGCACAACGGCTATTCTGCTTATTTTAGAGCCTCATTTTTCCTGTACAGTTATCGTATTTTTGCTTATACTTATTATGCTGTTCATTTCGGGAATGGACACAAAATACTTTGTTCTCATCGGCGTTTTAGTAGGAGCAGCTGTTGCTATAATGTGGGCAACAGGACTCTTGGGCTACGCTATGGACAGAATGGACGGTTGGGGCAAGGCTCTTGAATATACCACAAGCGAAATGTGGCAGACAACTTGGCAGACCCGAAACAGCCTTTATGCCATAGGCTCCGGCGGACTTACAGGACTGGGACTCGGTCAGTCAAGACAGAAATACCTTTACCTTCCCGAACCTCAGAACGACTTTGTCTTTGCAATTGTATGTGAAGAATTAGGTCTTGTAGGTGCAATTCTTATTCTTGTGCTTTTCGCTCTTTTGGTTTGGCGTGGAATTACAATGTCAAGAAAAGCTTCTGACACCTTCGGCAAACTTTTGGGTATCGGCTTAACCGCTCAGGTAGGACTTCAGGTAATACTTAATATTTTCGTTATTACCGACTGGCTTCCCAACACAGGTATCAGCTTACCTTTCTTCAGCTACGGCGGTAGCTCACTTATAATGCTTCTGGCACAGATGGGCGTTATACTTTCTGTTTCCCGAAGTGCAAAAATCGAAAAAAGGTGATTTAATGAGAGTTTTACTTGCAGGCGGCGGTACAGCAGGACATATTAATCCTGCTCTTGCTATTGCAAAAACCATAAAAGAAAAAGAACCTGAGGCTGAAATCCTTTTTGTAGGCAATAAAACGGGCCTTGAGCAAAGACTTGTTAAGAATGCAGGCTTTGACATAAAATCAATTTCCATAAGCGGCTTTAAAAGAAGCCTTTCGCCTTCGGCCTTGGTTCACAATGTAAAAACCGCCTTTCGTGCAGTTTCGGCATCCTCGGCATCTGCAAAGATAATCAAGGAATTTAAGCCTGACATTTGCATCGGCACCGGCGGCTATGTTTCGGGTCCCGTTATGAGAGCCGCTCAAAAGCTTCATATCCCCGTAATTGTTCACGAGCAGAACGCTTTCCCCGGTGTTACTACAAAAATGCTTTCCAAAAAAGCCGAGTATGTAATGCTTGCGGTAGATGAAGCAAGAAAGCACTTTGAGGGTAACGTTAACTTTGTACTTACCGGTAATCCTATCCGCCCCGAAATTTTACGGGTTGACGAAAAAGCGGCAAAGGAAAAATATAAAAAGAGTGATAAGCCTTTGGTGCTTTCTTTCGGAGGAAGCTTAGGTGCTCGCAAAATTAACGAGGGCGTGGCAGATTTGATTGCCCGCTCAGGCAAAGACGGCAGATATAGCCACATTCACGCTTTCGGTCAGTACGGCAAGTGGTTTCCCGATTTGCTCAGAGAAAAAGGAGCTGACCCCGATAAGTGCACAAATCTTGATATAAGAGAATATATTGACAATATGGCAGAGTGTATGGCTGCTGCCGACGTTGTAATCTGCCGTTGCGGTGCAATTACTTTAAGTGAGGTTCAGGCTTTAGGCAAGCCTTCGGTGCTGATTCCCTCACCAAATGTTGCCGAAAATCATCAGTACCACAACGCTATGGCACTTGTTAAAAACAACGCCGCAATTGTAATAGAAGAAAAAGACCTTACAGAAAAAAGTATAACTGAAGCAGTTGACAAGCTTTTGTCTGATAAAGAAACACTTAAAAGGTTTTCTCAGAACGCTAAAAATATGGCAATTACAGATGCCAACGAGCGTATCTTTAGTGTAATAGAAAAAGTTCTTAAGAAGTAACGTAAATAAGCCTTTCGGCATAGGATATAAAGTCTAAACCTACTTGTATCTTAGCTTTGAAAGGGTGTTTCGGGTGTCAAAACTTTTAATTGACGGCGGCAGAATTTTAGGCGGTGAAGCAAAGATTCAAGGCTCCAAAAACAGTGCCTTGCCTATACTTGCCGCAAGCCTTCTTTCAAAAGGCGAAAGCGTATTTTTTGACTGCCCCTTTCTTTCGGATATTGACACCTCGGTAAAAATACTCAGGTATTTAGGTTGCAGTGTAAAGCGTAGCGGCCACACTCTTATTGTAGACACAAAAGGGCTAAACCGTGACGATATCCCCGAAAATATGATGCGGCTTATGCGCTCAAGCATCATTTATGCAGGGGCACTTTTAGCCGCCACAGGCAAAGCTCGGCTTACTTTTCCCGGCGGTTGCGAAATAGGGCCAAGACCTATTGATTTGCACATTTCCTCTTTAAAACGTTTAGGCGCAGAAATTACCGAGCGTCACGGAGAGCTTACATTTAAAGCACCAAAGGGTCTTAAGGGTGCACATATTGCTCTTAGCTTTCCTTCTGTGGGAGCTACCGAAAATATAATTATTGCGGCGTCTAAAGCCAATGGCACCACGGTAATTACCAATGCCGCCAGAGAGCCTGAAATTACCGACCTTGCCGATTATCTCAATGCCTGCGGCGCAAGCGTGCACGGTGCAGGCGAGGGAACGGTTATAATTGACGGCAGAGAAAACCTGAGACCTGCCAATCATAGCATTATCCCCGACAGAATCGTAGCGGCAACTCTTATGTCCGCCTCTGCGGTAACAGGGTCTGAGATTTTGCTTGACGGCGTAATTAAAAGCCACCTTGATGCAATTATTCCTTGCTTTGAGCAAGCCGGCTGTAAGGTGGAATTTGAAAAGCAAAAAATGAAAATACGTGCTCCTCAAAAGCTTAAGTCCTTAGGCCTTATCCGCACAACGCCTTTTCCGGGCTTTCCCACTGATGCACAGGCACCCTTAATGGCGGTGGCGGCGGTTTCCGAAGGGATAACTGTATTTTCTGAGAACATATTTGAAAGCAGATATAAGCATGTAGGCGAATTTATTCGTCTTGGTGCTGACATAAAGGTAGAAGGCAAGGTTGCCGTTGTAGACGGAGTAAAAAAGCTTTACAGTGCTCCTCTTTGCGCAAAGGATTTAAGAGGTTCAGCGGCTCTTGCGGTTGCGGCTTTGGCGGCAGAGGGTACTACCGAAATAGATACTACAGAATATTTAGAACGAGGCTACGAGGATTTAGAGGTTGTGCTTTCTTCCTTGGGTGCCTCGGTTAAAAAAGTTTAAAATTAAGGAAAAGGCGGTGAGAATATGGACGATAAAACCACGAAAATCCCCTCTCTCAAAGAGTTTCAGAACTCTCAGAAGGAGCAGGCGAAAAGGCAAAATTTAAACAAAAGAACGCCTCAAAGCAGTAAACCAAAAACTGTCAAAGGCGATACTCACCGTGTTGATTTAAATCATAAGAGCAAAAGCCAGTCCAAAGCTTCACCAGAAATAAGAGAAAGAAAAGTTCAGAGGGTGTCCTCTTCAACTCAAAAAATATACAGCGGCGATGACCGCTTCAAAGCTTTTGAGGGTGATACAGCATACAGAAGAAGGAGCGAGAGTGCTTCAAAGCCTCTTACTCAAACCAGAAAAGCAGGTCAAAAACCTCAGCCTCCAAGTCGTCCTGCCGAAAGCTCACAGAGACGACCTGTACAAAGTGCAAAACCTTCACCCTACCGCAAAAAAAAGAAAAAGCCCCTTTCTCCCTTTCACAGAAAGGTGAGAAGGGTGCTTATATATGCACTTATAGTTCTTGCAATTCTTACGGTGGGAATAATTCTTTCTATGACGGTGCTTTTTAAAACAGAAAACATCATTGTAAATGTTCCCGATAATTTCTATTCGGCAGAGGATGTTATAAACGCCAGCGGACTCCGCTATCAGGATAATATCTTTATGGCAGGAAAGGAAAGAGCCGAAAAAAGGCTTGAGGAAAAATTCCCCTACATAAAAAAGGCCGAGGTAACGGCTGTAATACCTGACACAATAAAAATTGACATAACCCTGAGTGCTCCTTCTTTTGCAGTAAAAACGGACAAGCTGACCTATATTGCGAACGAAGACTGTAAGGTGCTTGATGTAGTGGCAACCTCAGACGAAGCTAAAGTTGCCGTTATCGAAGGTGTTAAGGTAAAGGATGCCAAAGCGGGAGAGATGCTTGAATTTGAGTCAACTATCGTTTATGACAGCCTTGCAGAAATGTTTAATCTTGCCAGAGAAAAGGGTTATAAAGAAATAACAAGAGTTGATATTGAGTCCAATTCTTCTGCTTCAGGCACTCAGACCCTTGAAATTCGCTATGTGTACGATGACAGGATTGTGGTGTATTTGGGTATTCCCGAAAATATAACCTACAAAATGCGTACAGCACAAACCATTATTGACGAAAAGCTTGATGTTAACGGAGCAGTTTTAACAGGTGAGCTTGATGTTTCGCAGTGCTACGACACAAAAAAATCCTACTTTAACCAGTATAGTCTGATACCTCAGGCGGTTATTACCGAGCCTTCGAGCGAGGCAACAGAGCCAACCGAGGCTTTGGAAGAGTACTACGAGGATTACGAATGGTAAGTTTTTTCACTTTTGCTCCTAATTCAAAGGGGTAGGGAGCAAAGCTTTAGTCTAAATTTACTGATTTTATAAAATTTTATAAAAAATATGTTGAAATCATCGTGAAATTATGTTAGCATATTAAATGGTAAATCATAATGTATAGCTATGTTTTATTTAAATTGCATATTCACACATTCACATATTTAAGGAGGATATTCAAATGGCTTTTGAGTTAGAGAGAGAAAATACCGATTATTTACCCGTTATTAAAGTTATAGGTGTCGGCGGTGGCGGCGGCAACGCTATTAACCGCATGGTAAAGATGGAAGTTCGCAATGTTGAATTTATTGCGATTAACACCGATGAGCATGTTTTAAGATTCTCAAAGGCTTCCCAGAAGATTCAGATTGGCGAAAAGATTACACGCGGCAAGGGCGCAGGTTCTCTTCCTGAGGTTGGCCAGAAGGCTGCCGAAGAAAGCAAGGACGAAATCACTGCTATCCTTAAGGATACTGACATGGTATTCGTTACCGCAGGTATGGGTGGCGGCACAGGTACCGGCGCAGCTCCTGTTGTTGCTAAGATTGCTAAGGAAATGGGAATCCTCACAGTTGGTGTTGTTACAAAGCCCTTTGCTTTCGAAGGCAAAAAGCGTATGGCTCAGGCTGAGCAGGGTATTGAGCAGTTGGCTGCTAATGTTGACTCCTTAATCGTTGTTCCCAACGAAAGACTTAAGTATGTTTCCGACCAGAGCATTACTTTACAGAATGCATTCCTCATTGCTGACGACGTTTTACGTCAGGGCGTTCAGAGCATTTCCGACCTTATTGTTGTTCCCGGTCTTGTTAACCTTGACTTTGCTGACGTTACTGCAATCATGAAGGATGCAGGCTATGCTCACATGGGTATCGGTAAAGCAAGCGGTAAAGACAAGGCTATGGTTGCTGCTGATGCTGCTATTTCCAGCCCCTTACTGGAAACTTCTATCGACGGTGCCGAGGGTGTTATCATCAACATCACAGCATCTCCCGACGTAAGCCTTGATGATATCGACATCGCTTCTACAATGATTTCCGAAAAAGCTTCCGATAGCGCAAACATCATCTGGGGTGCTGTTATCGACGAAGATATGAAGGACGAAATCAGCGTTACCGTTGTTGCAACAGGCTTTAATACTGATAACAAGTCTAAGTCTGCTATTGCTTCAAAGGGTGCTGAGAAGAAGGAAGAAGCCAAGGGCGTTCCTGCAGACGACGAGGACGACAACTTCTACGACATTATGTCTATCTTCAATAAGTAATTATTAATACAATTACACATATAAAACGCAGTTCTCTTACGAGGACTGCGTTTTTGTCTCAAAAAATAGTCATTGACATATTGAGGTGTTGACGATATACTTTAATAAGTATTTGTTACGAGGTGTATTATGAAAATTATTACTCATCAGGATATATTAAATCTTAACATTACCCCAAAGGAAGCCTACGATTGGTCTGAGTTTGTTATTAAGAACAAGAACTCAGCTATTCTTCCTCCTAAAATCAGCATCAAGCCCGAAACAATGGAGGGCGTTTTCTGCAACGTTATGCCCTGTTATTTCGGCGACTTCGGCGGTGTTAAAATGGTTACCCGTTATCCCGACCGTGCCCCAAGCCTTGACAGTCAGCTTATGCTTCTTGACACCAAAACAGGCGTTACCAAGGCTCTTATTGACGCTAATTTTATTACTGCCCTTAGAACCGGTGCGGTTTGTGTACACTCTTTACTTTTATTTGCAGTCAAAGATTTTTCCACAATCGGTATGATGGGACTTGGCAACGTTGCACGTGCTACAATGCTTATTCTTCTTGCAAAGGTTACTGATAGAAAGCTTACCGTTAAGCTTCTTAAATTCAATGACGAGCACCAGCTTTTTGCCGACCGCTTCAAGGATTACGAAAATGTAGAGTTTAAGTTCTGTGACACCGCTGAAGAGGTTGTAGACGGCTCTGATGTTGTTATTTCAGCCGTTACCTATGCGGGTCAGAATCTTTGCGAGGACAAATACTTTAAGCCCGGTGTTGTGGTTATTCCTGTGCATACCCTTGGCTTTACCAACTGCGACCTTTTCTTTGATAAGGTGTTTGCAGACGATTACGGTCACGTTAAGCACTTTAAGTATTTCGATAAATTCAAGAGCTTTGCCGAGGTAAGCGATGTTGTAAACGGCAAAAAAGCAGGCAGAGAAAATGACGAGGAAAGAATCCTTGTTTACAATATCGGTATAGCTCTGCACGACATTTATTATGCAGGTCAGATTTACAGCAAAATGGAAAATTCTGCCACAGAGATAGAATTTTTACCTCCTACAGACCGCTTCTGGCTTTGATAAAATTCAATAAACAATTAACGCCGACAAGGACAAAATCCCTGTCGGCTTTATTTTTACCTAAAACTTATTCTTCAATTTGCTTGCCTAAAAATGCGGCGGCTGACTGAGCAAGCTTAAGCTCGGTGTCGGTGATCCTACCGCCGTTTTCGGACTTGAGAAAAATTACAGCTCCCGTTACGTCGCCTGCCGCAATAATGGGGCAAAGCACCGCTGCCTGAGCGGTTACTCCTTCTACAGGTTGTAGGGAAGTTGCCTCCTTAGCCGAAGAGTAAACACGGCGGTTTTCCATATAGCTTTCCACAACGGTGGAAACACGACGCTCCAGAAATTCCCTTTTGGAAATTCCCGATGCCGCTATAATATGGTCTCTGTCTGAAATCAGCACGGGCAAACCGCCAACTCTGCTAAGCACCTCAGCATACTGAGCCGCAAAGCTCGAAAGCTCACCGATGGGGGAGTATTTCTTGAAAATTACCTCCCCGTCAGTAGCAGTAAAAATTTCCAGAGGGTCCCCCTCACGAATACGAAGGGTCCTTCGAATTTCTTTGGGTATAACAACCCTGCCAAGGTCGTCTATTCTGCGAACTATTCCTGTTGCTTTCATATATAAAAACTCCTTTGTTGATTTGATAACATTGTTATTATCTGTCAACAAAGGAGTTTTATACTTGATTACGATACTAAATTAATGTTTTGTTTTAATCACAAATTTGGATTCACAACTAAAGCTAATTGGTTTTAATTTTACTTCAGTTTCTAAAATCAATTAGTTCATTGTCAATATTTTCTATTTGTTTATTTATTTTCTTCTCTAGAGTTCTTACGGCTTTCACAGATTTTTTTACAGACATAACTTTAGAAGACTGCTCTTCTTTTGAGACCTTAGGTATTTTCAAATTAAACAAATCACTTGCTGAAAAATTATCTCTAACAGAACCTGAAGCCAATACTTGTATTTGATACTTCATAAATGGAGTTTTTAGCAAATGAACCAAATACTCAATATTCATATCAATATTTCTTAATACAATATATGCTGGGCTTGTAATCAAGTTTTTTTCTTTTGAGTTTATATATATAATTGAACCTGTGTTAATTCTATAAGGATTGAATACAATATCATCCTTAAATAGTTTTTGAGGAATACTAGATTTTTGCGTAGATAAAATGTCATCCACTGTTTTTTCCTCTGTTTCCGTGATGCAACCATCTATAGTTTTAACCACAGAGACATATTTATAAATTTTTTCCACATCCTCGTTTAGTTCTTCTTCGGTTAGTTTTATTTTTTCAACATTTTCCTCCGTGATTGGTAAATTGACGAAATTGCTTAATATATCTTCTGTTTCTTCGTTGAAAAAATAATATGTGGGATCTAATCGCTTAGGAACTTCTTTGAATTCAATTTGCAAAAACTTGACCATTGTTTTTTTCCAAGATTCAAATTTATCGTCTGAACCGAACTCCAAAGAAGCGTACTCAAAAGGATCTGCTAATATTGTTGATGCATTGTCTGTTAAAATTTTATTAGAAATAATTTTTAAATCAGAATTTTCATACCCATCAAAAATAATTTTTCCAGAAGGTTCATAGCCAATTTGGTTTACAGAGGCAAAATTAATTTTCATAGGTTCCTTAGCGTTTATCCACGTGTTTTTTTGTGAAATTTTAATTTTGTTTTGTCTTTCCTCGGAATTTTTAACGGCAAATAAAATAACACAATTTATCGTGTCTACGCCAGACATAACAAAAGCGTGTTTTGGCAATTTTACAACTGTATCAATCGTAAAATGACTGATAATAAAATCTCTTGTTCGACTATCACCATTGCTGAAAATACCTTCTGGAAGGACAATTAATAGTCGACCGCCTGGCTTTAACATTTTATAAGCTTTTTCTACAAAAAGATTTTCAGTTTTTTCTTTTGCTTTTTCAACAGTACCATCTTTTAACTTTTTATTTTTTGATAGTTTATACCTTTTTAAAATCTCTTGATCTTCTTCTATGGAACCAAATGGTGGATTTGCCAAAATAACATCAACACCAGAATTTTCATCATTTTTATCGTATTCTTTAGCAAAATAAGGATTTCCAGCATAATCACTAGTGTCTAATCCATTTCCATGCTGTATTTGTTTTCCGTCACCCCATAGAAGCATATTCATCTTTGCAGTTCTAACTGCCCTTGGTTCTGCATCAATTCCAAATATTTGAGTTTTGGTTTCTTCTAATAGTTCTTCTTTCGTTTTTCCAATATAGTCTAAATACTGATTTTGCATAGATTCTATTAATTGTTTTTTTCTGTCAAAGGCTTTAATCAAAAAACCACCAGAACCAGATGCAAAATCCATTACTTTATCACTAACTTTTATATTGGCTAGTTCTATCATAAAGTCAACCACAGGTCTTGGAGTAAAAAACTGACCTAACCCTTTACCGCGCAACTGACTAGGTAAAAATTCCTCAAAAGCTCTTCCTTTTATATCTGCCAAAGAGTCTTTGAGCTTAAATTCTTCGTTCAATATATTGATAATTGCAATCAATGTGTTTGGCGAAACAGATATTTTTTCATTGTCAGCAAAGATACCTGGATAATGTTTTTTTACCATTTCTTGAAACCATTTATCAATATATTCTGTTTTGTGCTTTACCGTTCCAAACGTTTCTATTCTATCAACAGTTAATCTTTCTTCTTCTGTTACAATATCATTTATTATCCTTATAAACAATATTTTTGAAAATTCATCGAAAGCAGCAGAAGGATCCAATTTATCAATCGATCTAATTTTTGTATGTATTTGCCTAAACATTCTTCTGTAATCAGTTATTTTGTTTTTTTCTTTTTTAGATACTACTTTTTGATTTATACTATTTTTAACATCGTATGTTTCTATTAATTTTTTAAATTTAGAATAATTGTCTTTTGTTAAAGAATCAATATCTTCATCTAAAATCACTTCTTTTTTATTTCCAGACAAATATGCCCTAACAACCATTCTATGATAATTGGTTAAAATTGAAATTGGGGCTTCTAAATAAAAAGCATATGAATCAATTTGATTAAAATAGTCTTCTAAATCTTCTGTTGGCGATTTAGAATCTATCACTAAAATCGTTTCACCAGATTTGTTTTTTATAACGACATCTGCTTCTTTTGTTACAACCTTACGACCTTGAGTGATTTTAACAGGAAAATGAAAACTAACTAATTCACTTTCAATTTCTAAAATATCTCTAAGGAGAACAGTATAAACATATTTTGTTTCCACGTCCGCTTCAGTATTATATTGTATAACTTCACCTTTTTTTGCCATAATATACAACTCCCATTAATTATAGTTTAATGACATATTTTCAACTCCATTATCTATATGTCTGCACCTTTTTCTGCAAGTTCAACATAACGTTCATATGAAATGATTACATTTCGTGGTTTGCTATTCTTACTCACAATTACAACAGTGTTGTTTTTTTCTACTTTGTCAAAGATTTTTGATGCTTTTCCGCGCAAAAAATCTGTTATAGGATATTGTTCAGGTATTTTTCGTTTCGCTTTTCCCACTATACGAACGCTCCTTTCCTTGAATTTACGAAATCATTATATCAGAAAGTAATTACAATTGTCAATGTTTTATTTCATATAATTATAATTACTTTTGCCAATAAAAAAGCGTAATCTCTTTTCAGGTTACGCTCACAAAGACATAAAATATGTAGTTTTGTTATCAAAAGATTTCTTGAAAATCGCGCCAAAACCCAGTGCTTATGCGGCTTTATAGCTCTTGGTGTTATTATACCTCATTCATCAATTCTACGAACTATTCCTGTTGCTTTCATATATCTAAATCTCCTTTAATTTCAAATCGTGATGTTAGTATTTGTGTTTAAAGGGAATTTATACTGCTTGAATTTACTTTTAAGCTAATGTATGTTATAATATGAAAAATTATCAATTTATCACGAAAGAGGATGCATATGAAATTATCATCTTTTTTGCATTTTGCCGCCTTTGGTATCAAAACGATTCTTTTAAAAAAGAAAACGCCAATTCTTGGAACTGTAATTGTTACTGATAAATGTAATCTACATTGTAAACACTGCTCTGTTAATAACATAACCGCCATTGTTCATCCATATAAACAAATTTGTCAGGAAATGCAGCAACTGTATGATATGGGAGTGCGCATTTTATTCTTTTGTGGCGGCGAAACATTTCTTTGGAAAGACGGTGGCCGATCACTTCGTGACTTGGTTGTCGAGGCAAAAGAAATGGGGTTTCTTATTGTCAATGTGGTTACAAACGGC
>JAFQVY010000003.1 GCA_017407755.1 Clostridia bacterium
AGATGGGTAAAAGAATTAAAGTAAGCTATTTCTAAGGAGCTTAAAATGAGAAAGTTTGATACAAAAGTTCAATATTTAAAATATAAGGTGCTTCGTGAGGTTGCCTCTCAGGCGTGGAATGATACACTCTTAGAGAATCTTCTGGACATTCCGAAAATAATTGTTCCGGGAAAAACCTCTACAATGCGTTGCTGCGTTTACAAGGAGAGAGCTATCCTTGCTGAAAGAGTAAAAATGGCAATGGGCGGTGAAACGGAGAATAATAATGTTATTCAGGTTATAGATATAGCTTGTGACGAATGCCCTGCCGCAGGCTATGAGGTTACCGATTCCTGCCGCGGATGTCTCGCTCACAGATGTGAGGATGTTTGCAAAAGAGGTGCGATTTCCTTTGACCACAACCATGTGGCACATATTGATAAATCAAAGTGTGTCGAGTGCGGTGCATGTGCAAAGGTTTGTCCTTTTGCCGCTATTGTAAACCGCAAAAGACCTTGTCAGATTTCCTGCAAGGTGAAAGCAATTTCTATAAATGAGGATAACGCAGCTTCCATTGATAATGAAAAGTGTATTCAGTGCGGAGCTTGTGTTTATCAGTGTCCTTTCGGTGCAATTACGGACAAGTCATTTATACTGAATGTAGTTGACCTTATTAAAAAGAGTGAAAACAACAGTAAATACAAGGTTTACGCTATGGTTGCTCCTTCAATTTCAAGCCAGTTTACTTATGCTAAATTAGGCCAAGTAATAACCGGACTGAAAAAGCTCGGATTTTTCACTGTTGTTGAAGCCGCTTTGGGTGCTGATATGGTAGCTCACGCCGAGTCAAAAGAGCTTTCGGAAAAGGGCTTTCTCACCAGCTCCTGTTGTCCTGCCTTTGTACAGTATGTCAAATCAGCTTTTCCGAAGTTATTACCGTTAGTGTCACACAATCTTTCACCGATGGCAACACTTGCCAAATATATAAAAGAAACTGATAAAACTGCAAAGATTGTATTCATAGGCCCCTGTACTGCAAAAAAAGCTGAGGCACAGCTTGAAACTGTAAAGCCTTATGTAGACGCTGTTCTGACCTTTGAGGAGCTTCAGGCTCTTTATGACAGCCGTAACATTGATATAACAACACTTGAAGAAGATGTTCTTGACAACGCCTCTTATTTCGGCAGAATCTTTGCACGTTCAGGCGGTCTTACCGATGCTGTGAAGCAGGGTCTTATTGAGCAAAAAATTTATTTTGAACTTAAGCCCATAGCCTGCGACGGTATTGAAGAATGCAGAATAGCACTGCTTAAGAAGAATAAAAATATACTTGATGCCAACTTTATTGAAGGTATGGCTTGCACAGGCGGATGTATCGGCGGAGCAGGTTGTTTGACTCATGGCGAAAAGAATAAATCAGAGGTTGACAAATACGGCAGAGAAGCCCTTGAAAAGACAATAACCGATGCAATCTCTGTTTTATGATCTGACCTATTTCTCCTCTTAATCCATACACTAAAACACACGAACCTCTTTCTGTTTAATACGGGAAGAGGCTTGTGTGTTTTTAGCAAAGTTGATTAAAATTTGTGATAATTTTTTATTACCACAGCTTGTTTCCGTTTTCAACAGCCACTCCGCTTCTTCTCTTGACAACAAAAACATTCTGTGCTCTGTTAGAATTACGAGGGTGATCCCCTCACCATATAACCGTTAAGGTTAGCCGTAGAATATCTCACGGCATAACAAAAAAGAGCAGGCTCAAAACCTGCTCGATACATAACTAATTATAGTAAATTTAACTATGAGGAAATGTAAAAAAGAAAAGTGAGTATTCACTTGTGTTATGAATACTCACTATGAAAGATGCAGAAGGCGTTACAGAAGAATTGAAAGAGCAAAATCAACTTGAATGGGTACAGAGAATGAATAACATTCAGCAACAAGCAAAAGAAATTGTACTTGATGAACTGATATACAA
>JAFQVY010000004.1 GCA_017407755.1 Clostridia bacterium
GAGGATAGCACCGTCCATCTGAGCAGCACCTGTGATCATGTTCTTAACGTAGTCAGCATGGCCGGGGCAGTCAACGTGAGCATAGTGACGTGTCTCTGTCTGGTACTCAACGTGAGCTGTGTTAATTGTGATACCACGCTCTCTCTCTTCGGGAGCCTTATCGATGTTAGCGTAATCAACGAACTCTGCGTCGCCACCGAGGTTAAGAACCTTTGTGATAGCAGCAGTAAGAGTTGTCTTACCGTGGTCAACGTGACCGATTGTACCGATATTAATATGGGGCTTACTTCTTTCAAACTTTTCTCTTGCCATTGGAAATTTCCTCCTTAAATTTTTTCGAAAAAAATTCGCTGTTTATATTGTAGCAATTTTATCTAAAAATTGCAATAGTTTTAGCAAAACTTTGTGCTAAAAGGGATTAGCCTTCTTTCTTGGAAAGCTTCTCTGCAATGCTCTTGGGAACCTCAAGATAGCTGTTGGGCTCCATTACGTACTGACCGCGGCCCTGTGTCTTGGAACGGAGGTCTGTAGCATAACCGAACATCTCAGAAAGGGGAACCTTACCCTCAACGCGTGTAACGCCGTTGTCAGACTCCATACCTGCGATAGTACCGCGTCTGGAGTTGATGTCGCCGATAACGTCGCCAAGGTACTCGTCGGGAACAATTACTGTAACCTTCATGATAGGCTCAAGAAGAACGGGATCAGCCTTCTTCATAGCTTCCTTGAATGCGATAGAACCTGCAATCTTAAATGCCATTTCAGAAGAGTCAACCTCATGGTAAGAACCATCATAAAGCTCAACCTTAACGTCAACAACGTTGTAGCCTGCAACTGTACCTGAGAGCATTGCGCCCTGAATACCTGCATCAACAGCAGGAATATATTCCTTGGGAATAGCACCGCCGACAATAGCGTTAACAAACTCGTAGCCCTTCTCGGGGTTGGGGTATACTTTAATCTTAACGTGACCGTACTGACCCTTACCACCGGACTGACGAGCGTACTTCTCATCAACCTGTGCTTCCTTGCGGATTGTTTCTTTGTAAGCAACCTGGGGCTTACCGATGTTAGCCTCAACCTTAAACTCACGGAGAAGTCTGTCTACGATGATTTCGAGGTGAAGCTCACCCATACCTGCGATGATTGTCTGACCTGTTTCCTGGTCTGTGTAAGCCTTGAAGGTGGGGTCTTCTTCTGCAAGCTTTGCAAGAGCAATACCCATCTTCTCCTGACCTGCTTTGGTCTTGGGCTCGATAGCAACGCGGATAACGGGATCGGGGAACTCCATGGACTCGAGGATTACGGGGTGCTTCTCGTCGCAGAGTGTGTCACCTGTTGTTGTGTTCTTAAGACCAACAGCAGCAGCGATGTCACCTGCATAGCAGCAATCGATATCTTTTCTGTCGTTTGCGTGCATCTGGAGAATACGGCCCATACGCTCGTTATTGTCCTTTGTGGAGTTATATACTGTAGTACCTGCCTCAACCTTACCGGAGTAAACACGGAAGAAGCAAAGCTTACCAACATAGGGGTCGGTAGCAATCTTGAATGCTAATGCTGCGAAAGGAGCGTCATCAGAAGAAGGACGTGTAACTTCTTCCTCAGTATCCATATCTACACCCTTGATGTCAGGAACATCTGTGGGAGCAGGCATGTAGTCGATAACTGCATCAAGAAGCTTCTGAACGCCCTTGTTACGGTAAGAAGTACCGCAAACAACGGGAACCATCTCGTTAGCGATGGTAGCCTTTCTGATTGTAGTCTTGATTTCCTCGATTGTAAGCTCTTCGCCGCCGAAGTACTTCTCCATAAGAGCCTCGTCAAGCTCTGCAACAGACTCGATAAGCTTCTCATGGTACTCGTTAGCAAGGTCTAACATATCTGCAGGAATTTCTTCCTCACGCATATCTTTACCGAGATCGTCATAGTAAATCTCAGCCTTCATCTCAACGAGGTCGATGATGCCGCGGAATGTGTCCTCAGCACCGATAGGGAGCTGAATGGGAACAGCATTACACTTAAGTCTGTCCTTCATCATCTTAACAACGCGATAGAAGTCGGCACCCATAATGTCCATCTTATTAACGTATACCATTCTGGGAACCTTGTAGTTATCAGCCTGACGCCAAACTGTCTCTGACTGGGGCTCAACACCGCCCTTAGCACAGAGAACTGTTACGGAACCGTCAAGAACTCTCAGTGAACGCTCAACCTCAACTGTGAAGTCAACGTGACCGGGAGTATCGATAATGTTAATTCTGTTGCCGTTCCAATAGCAGGTAGTAGCAGCAGAAGTGATTGTAATACCTCTCTCCTGCTCCTGAACCATCCAGTCCATTGTAGCAGCACCGTCGTGAGTTTCACCAATCTTGTGGTTTACGCCGGTGTAGAACAGAATTCTTTCAGTTGTAGTTGTTTTACCGGCATCGATGTGAGCCATGATACCGATATTTCTTGTGTTTTCAAGAGATACTTGCCTTGGCATAAAATCCTCCTAAATCTGAACAGAAAACTATTACCATCTGTAATGTGCAAATGCTTTGTTAGCCTCTGCCATCTTGTGAGTATCTTCACGCTTTTTGAATGCACCGCCAGCACCGTTGACTGCATCAAGGATTTCACCGGCAAGTCTTTCCTTCATAGTTTTTTCGCTACGCTGACGTGAATATGTTGTCAACCAGCGAAGGCCCAGTGTCTGTCTTCTCTCAGGTCTAACCTCCATAGGTACCTGATAAGTTGAACCACCAACACGGCGAGCCTTAACCTCTAACTGAGGCATAACATTCTCCATAGCTGCCTCGAAAGTCTCGAGGGGGTCGTTACCTGTCTTTTCGTTGATAATCTCAAAAGCACCGTAAACGATTTTCTGGGCAACACCCTTCTTACCGTCGAGCATAATGTTGTTGATTAAACGTGTAACGAGCTTGGAATTATAAATAGGATCGGGCAAAACGTCACGTTTTGCAATGGAACCTCTTCTTGGCACTTTACTTCCCTCCTTCACAATTATTAATGATATCATAGGTACTCGAAAGCGACAAACTCCCGTAGCCAATACAGAGGCATATATATAAACCCTGTATTGTATACAGACGAAATATCAAATTAATTCGTTTGAGTTATGTCAATTCCTTATTTACCCTTCTTTGGACGCTTTGCGCCATACTTGGAACGTGCCTGATTACGGTTAGCTACACCCTGAGTATCAAGAGTACCGCGGATAATGTGGTAACGAACACCGGGGAGGTCCTTTACTCTACCGCCTCTGATAAGAACAACTGAGTGCTCCTGAAGGTTGTGGCCAACACCGGGAATATAGGAACTAACTTCAATTCCGTTTGAAAGTCTTACTCTGGCAATCTTTCTTAAAGCTGAGTTAGGCTTTTTGGGAGTTGCTGTCTTAACAGCTGTGCAAACGCCTCTCTTCTGGGGGGAATTCTGGTCGATAGCTCTGTTCTTCTTAGAGTTCCAGCCCTTTAAGAGTGCGGGTGCCTTAGCTTTCTTTTCAGAAACCTCTCTTCCCTTACGAACCAGCTGGTTAAAGGTTGGCATTAAACTTTTCTCTCCTTTCCTCAAAAATTATTTATGTCAATGAGCCATAATATTATAGCCCAAAAACAAGCAGATATGTTTTTTATTGGTAATTCACAGAAAAACCTTGTAAATAAAAGGCTTTTCGGGCATTTTTACCACTATCTCAAACCGCAAAACCGCAGTTTCCGACAATTACTTAATATAACAAATAATTTTAGAAAAGTCAACCATATTTTTATAAAAAAAAGACCGACACACAGTCGGTCTGATTTTATTTTGCATATTCGTACTCAATTACATATAAACCGTTATACTCCATATCGTAATACATTGCCGCCATATCGTAGGTACCTTCTTTAAGGGGCACTTTGTTGTATTCATCGTTTGTAATGTTATAAACACAAACATAGTCCCAATCCTCAGCCGTGCCCACCTCATACACAAGGTCATAGATTTCATCGGTTAAAATCGCTGACCATTTGTCGCTTCCTTTGATTATTCCTTCAATAAAGTCACCTGCTTCAGAATTAAACTGCATTGCGGTGTCCTCGTAATCAATACCGTTTACACTGCCTTTGAAGTTATCGTAGGAATGGGGTCTGGGCAAAGGTACGCCCACATAGCTTTCAACAACTTCAATTTGAGCATATTCCTCTGCTCTGTCAGGTTCGTCGGTATAGCCTGCATAAAACACACCAAGAATAAAACAAAATGCTAACAAGCCTGCAATCACGTTTCCCTTACCTGTGCCGTACTTTTTCATATAAAATCCGAAAACCAAAGAGGCAATCGGAATCAACCCAAAAGCAAGGAGGTACCACCACTGCATAGCGCCGTAATTAAACATACTCGAGCCAATTAAAAGCACGCCGCTTACACCTGATACAATGGAAAGCACCAAAAGAACAACGGACAACGCCCTTAACGTAGCACTTGGCTTTTCAGGCTCTTTTGGCTTTATGCTGTGAAAAATTGAGTTTTCGGCAAGTTCCTGCTTCTTGATGACATAAATCTGATTGTAAAAATTAAGCAGATAATATTTGCCAACGTCAATTTTCTGCCTGAGGTCAGCATACTCAAACTTAGTCAGGTGCACGGTTTCATTTTCTCTGGTAACTTTCATAAACATATAGCCTTCAAAAAGCTCATATGTGTATACCGACGAGCAGAATTTAGCTTCTGAAAGCTTCCAGGTTTGTTTTGCTTTGACTAATCCCAAAACAGAAAAAAGCAACCACATTGCCTCAATTCCAACAAAAAGTCCGCTTCCGAAATTAAAACTCAGACTTAACACATAGACAATTATCGCCGTCACCAAAATACTAAGCACCACGATTTTAGCAGTAGGTTGAGAAAAATAATTTTTCTTTGCCTCACGGTGTTCTTCTTTTGTATAGGTAAAGGTATAACTTTCTAAGGGGATATTTTCTTTTTTCTCGAAAACTTCTGTATCTGCCACAAAACCGCCTCCTTTTCTTATAATATTTTATCACGGTCTACTTTTATAGTCAATATAAAAAGACCGACCCGAAGGTCGGCCTTTTATAAAACCATTTACATCGGTTTAGCCATAATAATCAAGGTAGTTTGGTTGAGCATAGCTAATGTCAACGCCCTCACGGTATTTAAGGGAATTTACAGCATCAATTACGTTTTCCTTACCCGAATTTTTCAGCGTAAGAATATACATATCTTTTGCGTACACCGCTCTTTCCACGCTCTCAAACTCATACTCGGGAAAATCCTCAAGCGTATAAACCTTTTCATCCTCGTCTTTTACAGCAACAATTATCTCACCGTATTCAAAGGGCTGGCGGTCGTTGTCCGAAATTTTTCTTGCAACCTTTTTCTGAATATACGTTGCATCGTTAATGGTAATTGCAGAATCATCGTTTAATGAATCTATATATAATCCGCTGAGGTCTGCATCCGCAACGCGGAAATTAATGGAATGAGTCCAGACTGTTTCAACTGCCTCGGGATACTTTGCAAGATATTTCTGAATAAGGGTTGCATCCTTTACGGTAAGCTTTTTGTCGCCGTCAATGTCGCCGCTGAGGTGCATTTCGCCAATCTCGGAAAAAGTGGGGAAAATCTCGTCCAAATCAATAAATCCTTTATCGGCAGTTTCTTCTAATTTTTCTACATTTCCGTAATTATCAAGGGTATAATAATCTGCAACAGTACCCTCATAGAACCAGTAGCCGTCAGCATAAAACTCTCTTTCAGGGTCTTTTCCGTCAAAGGGCAATTCATATCTCGCCACAAAAACCGTGTAGTTCAAATACTTTACTGCACCAAGGATAGAAACCCCGTCCTCAACTGCAATGTTATACTCCTCAACAAACTCTACCTTACACTTGTTTTTAAGGATTTCTTCATCGCTTAAACGTTCAATTGCAGAATTTCCGCTTGCACTTTCATAAAGTAAATCCAAATCCACCAAGCCTTTGTCATAGGCTTCCTTAAGTGTCATAAGCTCGCCGCCGTTAAAGGCATACATACCTGCAGGGTTTGTGTCGCAATAGCCCATACACATACGTGCGGTAAAGCGGTAATTACCTATTATCTCCGTTGGCGCTACAGGGTCCCCCGAAAAAGCCGACGCCTGAAAAACAAGGCAGCCTGCATCTCCTAAAAAATTAAAATATGCTAAAGGCTCGTCGTAAGTGGCACCTGTTTTTTTAAGATAATTTATAAAAGCGTTTTCGCAAACACTTTCAAAGCTTGGAGAGTATGCCGAAACCGACACAGCGAAACAGGAAAACACCATTAAAAGCACCAAGCTAAGGCTTAAAATCTTTTTATACATAAACTCTCCTCCTTTGATTTTGTCTTTCACTTATTAGACGTAAAACAGAAGAAAAACTCACAGTGTTTTTCGGGATTTTTTAATATTTGTATAGGTGCATAAATTGAGATTATATATTTTGCTAAAATGCACAAATAAAAGATGTAATGTTTATTCTATGTTTTCGTAAACAAAGGTAGCCACGTCTCTGCGCAAAGCGTCCCAGTTGGTAATCTCAAGGACTGAGCCTGCATAATCATAGTAGCTGTCAACCCAATAATCCGTAGGGAAGGTTGCACGCTCAATGCTGTAGCTCAGGTATGCAGGGGCATTTGAAATGTGACCTGCAATCTCACTTGCCGAAAGGTCTGTTGTAACATAAGGGAGCACCGTGTAAGCCATATTGCTGACCTCGTCAAAGCTAAGGGAAGTAAGTCCGTTTATAATGCCTGCAAACATTCTTTGCTGGCGGTCAACTCTGTCCCAGTCGGTGCCGTAAAAATAGGTGCCGTTAACCTCGCCGCCGCGGTTTCTTACGTGCCACAAAGCCTGACCTCCCGTAAGATAAACATAGCCCTCAGTTGTACCTTCGGGTATATAATTCGGCTGGCCGTTTTGTGCCACCTGAGCGTTTATGTAGTCGATTTCGTCAGCAGTAAGGTACACCTCAACACCGCCGATGGCGTTAATAAGGTTGCGGAAAGTAGTAAAGTTAACAATCGCGTAGCCGTCAATGCCAATGCCGAAATTATACTCAATAGTGTCAATACAAAGGTCAACTCCGCCGTAAGCGTAGGCAGCGTTAAGCTTATCGGGGCTGTAGCCGGGGATTGACACAAAGGTGTCTCTGAGAAAAGATGTCATCTTGATTTTACCGTGGATATTGTCAAGAGAAAGAAGCATCAACGTGTCACTTCTGCCCCAGTCAGAGTTGCTGTCAGTACCTATAAGCAGGATATTTGTAACCTCGTCGTGAGCATAAAGGGGTGCAGGCTTAGCCTCGGTGTAGTAAACGTCTGCCTCGGCAGTTTCAGTAGGTGCCGACGTGGTTTCTTTGGCAGTGGTTTTTGCCTCTGTTTCCAAAGCAATAGTAGTAGCCGCAGTTATTACGGTAGTTTCGTCGGTTTTTTCTGTGCTTTTACAGCCTGCAAGAACAAGCAAAAGTATATTTATAAGCAAAACAAATGCAATAAAACGTTTCATTCTGAGCTCTCCTGTCGAACAAAGTAAATATATTAATATTTTAGCAATTCACGCCCCTTATGTCAACGGAAATGTATGGCTTATAAGCAAAGAAAAAGCTCCGCAGTTTCCTGCGGAGCTGATGTACAAATTATAATCAGTTTGTGATTGTCTGCTCTGTTTCCTTGTCGAAAATGTGAATCTTCTCAACCTCAAGAGCAACCTGAATTGTGTCGCCGGGTTTAGCTGTAGATGTAGGAGCAACTCTTGCTGTAAGAGGAACGCCGTTGATGTTTACATAGAGGTAAATCTCAGCACCCATAAGCTCAGTAACGTCAACCTTAGAAGTAAGGAGACCGTTGCCGTTCTTAACGTTTGCAATAAAGTCAGGCTCGTCGTGAACGTGCTCAGGACGGATACCGAAGCGAACTTCCTTGCCAACATATTTCTCAAGCTGGCCGTTTGCATTCTTGGAAGCAGGAAGCTCAACGCTGTAGCCCTCAAACTCAAGAGCGTAAGCAGAGCCCTTCTTAGTAAGAACTGCGTCAACGAAGTTCATCTGGGGTGAACCGATAAAGCCTGCTACGAACTCATTGCAGGGCATATCATAGAGGTGCTGGGGAGTATCAACCTGCTGAATGAAGCCGTCCTTCATAACAACGATACGGGTACCCATTGTCATAGCCTCTGTCTGGTCATGTGTAACGTAGATAAATGTAGTACCAAGTCTCTGATAGAGCTTGTTAATCTCAGTTCTCATGTTAGCTCTGAGCTTAGCATCAAGGTTTGAGAGAGGCTCGTCAAGTAAGAATACCTTAGGATCACGAACGATAGCACGACCTAAAGCAACACGCTGACGCTGACCGCCGGAGAGAGCCTTGGGACGTCTGTCAAGATACTCTTCAATACCGAGGATTCTTGCAGCTTCTTCAACTCTTCTTCTGATTTCTTCCTTGGGAAGCTTTCTGAGCTTAAGGCCGAAAGCCATGTTATCATAAACTGTCATGTGGGGATAGAGAGCATAGTTCTGGAAAACCATTGCGATATCTCTGTCCTTAGGAGCAACGTCGTTGCAGAGAGTGTCGCCGATGTAAAGCTCACCCTTAGAGATGTCCTCAAGACCGGCAATCATTCTGAGTGTTGTGGACTTACCGCAACCTGAAGGACCAACAAGGATAATAAACTCCTTGTCTTCAATCTCAAGGTTGAAGTCTGTTACAGCAGTAACGCCGCCGTCGTAGATTTTGTAAACATGTCTCAAAGAAACATTTGCCATAATTATAAACCTCCATATCTGCCTGCTCGTATGTCAAGACAGAATTCTTATTTTCATACGATAATAGTGTAGCACTTTTTTTTAAACTTTACCATTATTGAAATAACTAAATATTTAATCAATATTTTATGTAAAACGAACACAAGGGCAAAAAAAGTTATAAATTTATGGCGTTTTTTTGACAATTTCTACAGTTTGTGCAGGAAAAATTACACAAATGCCGTAATTGGCAACAGCTCTGAATCCTGCTCTAAGGTTGTAAGGTGAACGGCAATGACACGCTCTTTATAAATGTACATTACCGCATAAAGGCTTTGGGCTTTTTCTGTTTTGTTTTTAAGCTTAAGATACCTTTCCTCTACCCTTTTACCTGCAAATTTGAGCACGTTAAGCCCAAGCTTGCTTTGAAAATCTGCATACGAGCAAAATAATTCGTCGTCCTTTTGAGGCAAAGTAAGCTGACGCTTGCTTTTCTGACTGTCATATTCAAGGTCAAACTGAGCAAGAAAGCCGCCTGTGCCGCTTGTCTGGTTTAAATCAAAGGAATATTCAGACTTTTCCTTGCCCTGAGAAAAGCAAAATGAGATTATAACCGCAGTCAGAGCAGTCAAAGCAAAAGCCGAAAGCACCGCCAAAATTACACCCTTTTTCCCTTTAAAAACAAAAAACACCGACCTCACCTCATAAAAATATATGAGTAAGGTCGGTGAGTTTATGCAAAAAGCAGAGCTTCAAGCTCCTTTACGTTATCGGCAAAAACCGAGGCACCCTCGGCCTTCATGGTTTCTAAGGTTCCGTAGCCGTAATTGACGCCTATAAAATCAACGCCGTTAAGCCTTGCACCCTTGGCATCAAACTTGGTGTCGCCTATCATAACCACCTTGTCAGAAATTTTTCCGCCCAGCACATTGACTGTGTAGGGGATTACCTCTTCCTTTTCTTTGCGAGAACCATCGGGTGCAGAACCGCAAACTGCATCAAAATATTTTGTAATACCTAAAAATTCACACACGTTGTTCGCAGGCTTTTGCTGTTTTGACGAGCAAACCGCAACCTTTGCACTGCTTTCTTTTAGCTTTTTAAGCAAATCCCCAATGCCGTCGTAAAGCCTGTTAGCCTTAAGTCCGTAATCTTTATAAAAATCCTGATAGATAACCAAGGCTTTTTGTGTGTCTTCTACGCCAAGTCCGCAAAGACCTGAAAAAGTAGCCGCCAGAGGCGGGCCTATAAACTTGGAATAGTCCGAAAGGTCGGGCGAGGGCTTATTTAAGCTTTCAAGGGTAAGCTCTATGCTTTTTCTTATTCCCGGTGCACTTTCACTAAGAGTACCGTCAAGGTCAAATAAAATATAATCGTATTTAGGCATAACTTTTATCATACTTTCTATAATATACTTGTTTATTTCACTTGCTTATGTTACAATAATACATTGTTGCAATGTATTTTTCAACATTTTTTTGAAATCAGGTGACAATTTGTCAGACAGAAAGCGTATTCATTTTATTGACGAGGTACGTGGCTTTTGTGTACTCTGTATGGTTTTTTACCACGCTATGTACACTCTGGGCTTTATGTTCGGGCTTTCCACAGCGCAAAAAATGTTCTGGTTCTTCAGTTTTATAAGTCCTGCATTTGCCTTTGCTTTTATTATGATGTGCGGAATTTCCTCCACACTAAGCCGTTCAAATTTTAAGCGAAGTCTGCCTATTTTGGGTGCCGCTCTGGCGGTAACTCTGGTGTCGCTTTTTATAACCCCCGACGCCCCTATTCTTTTCGGCATTCTTCATCTGTTGGGCGTTTCGGTTTTTCTTTACAGTTTAACAGAAAGATTTTTTAATAAAATTCCCGCCGCCATAGGTCTTGCGGTATGCTTTCTGCTTTTTTTGCTTACTTACAACCTTCCAAACGGCTATTTAGGCTTTGAAGGCGTGTTAAAGCTGAGTCTTCCTAAAGTTCTTTACAACGAAAACTACCTTTTCTTTTTTGGTTTTATAAAGGAAGGCATCGCTTATTCTGACTATTTCCCCCTGATTCCGTGGCTTTTTGCCTTTCTTACGGGAGTTTTTGCAGGCAAGCTTTTAAAAGGCAGATACCCTGAGTTTATGTATAAAGAGAGAGCTCCTTTCTTTACTATGCTCGGCACCAATGCTTTTATTATTTATGTAATCCATCAGCCGATAATCTTCGGCGTTTCATATATTTTATCACTCTTTGGAGGCAACTGAAATGAAATTAGGTATTGTAGGCTTACCAAACGTAGGCAAAAGTACACTTTTTAACGCTATTACAAATGCAGGCGCCCAGTCTGCAAACTACCCTTTCTGTACCATTGAGCCCAACGTAGGCATTGTGTCTGTTCCCGACAAAAGGCTTGACAAGCTTGCAGAGATGTACGACCCTGACAAATACACCCCTGCGACCATTGAGTTTGTTGACATTGCAGGTCTTGTAAAGGGTGCGTCAAAAGGCGAGGGTCTTGGCAACAAGTTTCTTTCAAATATCCGCGAGTGCGATGCCATTGTTCACGTTGTAAGATGCTTTGAAAACGACGATATTATCCACGTTGAGGGCAGTGTTGACCCCTTAAGGGATATCGAAACCATCAACCTTGAGCTTATTCTTTCTGACGTCGAAATGATTGAAAGAAGAATTGACAAAACCAAAAAGCTTTTAAAGGCTGACAAAAAATATCAGGTTGAGCTTGACTTTTTTGAGCGTGTCCTTGAAGCTTTAAACGAAGGCAAATGTGCACGAGCAGTAGAGTGCTCTGATGACGAAGCCGCCTTGCTTTCTGACGTTGCTTTGCTTACAAACAAGCCTGTAATTTATGCCGCAAATATGAGCGACACCGACTTTTCGTCAGGTATTCAGGACAACGCAAGACTTAAAAGAGTAAAAGAGCTTGCCGCTGAGGAGGGTGCCGCTGTGCTTCCTATCTGTGCCGAAATTGAGGCTGAGATTTCCGAAATGGACAAGGAAGACAAGGAAATGTTCCTTTCCGACTTAGGTTTAGAGCAGTCGGGTCTTGACAGACTTATTAACGAGTGCTACTCACTTTTAGGCCTTATTTCCTACCTTACCGCAGGCAAGCAGGAGGTTCGTGCCTGGACTATTAAAAAAGGCACCAAAGCTCCCGGTGCCGCAGGTAAAATCCACTCTGACTTTGAGCGCGGCTTTATCCGTGCCGAAGTTATTGCTTTTGACGACCTTATAGCCTGTGGCAGTATGACTGCCGCCAAAGAAAAGGGTTTGGTTCGAAGCGAAGGCAAAGAGTACATAATGAACGACGGAGACGTTGTGCTTTTCAGATTTAACGTTTAAGTAAAAGGATTTTAAAAGAGGGGGTGAGCAGATGACTTCTTATGAGTCTGTGCCAAAAAGGCGAAGGGTGTTTGCAAAAACCTTTGGCATTCCGGGGTTTATTTTTGCAATAATATCAATGTGGTTTACGGTGGCTCAGTCTTTTGTTGCAATGACCGCCTCAGGCTTTGCCGAAATATTTGCCAATCGTATTTTACATATTTCCCTTGCACAAATCGTAAATATTCCTGTGCTTTCTTTGTGCCTTTGCTCTATGATGTGGGCGGCGTTTTCCATTGCGCTTTGCTCGGTTTCACGCTTTGTAGGCACAGCTACAAAAATAAATCAGGCAGGCTTTGTGCTTTCGGTTGTGTCGGTAATCTGCTCGGTTTCTCTGGCTTTTTTCTCAATTGTATATATGTTTTTTACCTAAGGGTTAACAATATTTGTGGCTTTGTTACATTGACAAAGCCACTTATTTTTTAGTATTATAGTTACAGTCATGGATTTGACAATTTTATTATTGAAAGGGGTTTTATCATGAACTTCAAAGAGATTTTTAACTTCAAGGCAAGAATCGGCGAGCTTATTTCTTTATTTAAGAATATCGCAAAATTTGATTTTCTTGGCAGACTCAAAACTATCGTAAAGGATATCCCCGGTCTCGTGGCACTTGCAGGTGCAACACTTATGTTCATCGGTGCTTTTATTCCCAACTACTGGGCAGGCTTCTGGGGCATTAACACATATATGAATCTTTTCCAGGCTCCCTGGGGTGTGTTAATCTTTATCCTTACACTTGGCATTCTCGGACTTTCTTATTTCAAGCAGATTTTCTGGGCAGGCCTTACATCAGCTCTTTGCTTTACAATCACCCTTATTCAGGCAATCGCTTATCCCGTTGCACTTAAGGTTGAGTCAGGCGGCTGGTTAGACACAGGCGTTCACGTAGGCTTTTTCTTCGTGCTTTTAGGTGAACTTGCTGTTGTTGGCGCTTTTGCTCTTAACTACTTTGTATTTAACAAAAAGGCTGAGACTCCTGCTGTAGAAGCAGAGGTTGCTGAGGCTCCCGTTGTTGAGGAAGCTCCCGCAGTTGAGACTCCTGTAGAGGCTGTTGCTGAGGAAGCTACTGTTGCTGAGGAAGCTACAACTGAAGCAGAATAATTTAAGCACAAAAAAACACCGCAGGCTCAATTTTAGTCTGCGGTGTTTTTTCTGTTTTCAGGCAAAAAAAACGACCACCCTATTGGGTGGAAGCTCTTTTGTGTTGGCATCTTCCTATTTTCCCGGGCCGTTGCCAGCCAAGTATTTTTGGCACTACAGAGCTTAACTTCTGTGTTCGGAATGGGAACAGGTGTACCCTCTGCGTCATCAACACCAACTGTTAAATTAGGTCGCTTTCTTCAAGCGACTTCGTTATTATACAACGGCGAATTTCAAATGTCAAGCATTTTTTCAAAAAATTTTTAAAAATTAACAAATCATCAAAAAATGGGGATTTTATTTGACTAAATGTCGAAAAAATAGTAATATAAGCTTAGAATAGAGTAGTTTTGTCTTTATATATTAGTATATGGAGGTTATGTTATGAAAAAAACACGGGCACTTTCGGCTATACTGGCGTTGGTACTTTCTCTTTGCTTTTTACTTGCAGGCTGCGGTGAAAGCGGAGATTATCCTGTAACCGTAGGTCACACCGAGTTTAAAGAAAGCCCTGTAAAGGTTATTTCCCTTTCTGACAACATCGCTGATATTATCTGCTACGAAGGCTTTGCCACAAAGCTTGCAGGTGTAAGCGACAGCTGTACCCAGACAGAAATAATGGAGTACATCACCTCTGTAGGCAATGAGGAAAAGCCAAACGCTGACCTTATTGTAAGCTCAGGGGCAACGGTGGTTTTTGCCGACTCCACCCTTGATGAGGCAGTTAAAGAAAACCTTGAAACTCAGGGTATTTCGGTAGTAAAGATGCTTTACCCCAAAAACGAAAGCCAGCTTCAGAGCCTTTATGAAAACATCGGTGCAATTTTAGGCGGAAATACTCAGGGCAGAGAAAAAGGAATCTCTTCCTTCGAAAGACTTATGTCTATTCTTTCCTCTGCTACAGACGAGGTTAAGAATGTTGCTTCAACCAAAACCCTTTGCTACCTTTATCTTGACCAAAGCGGCAAGCTTTGCGCTCTCAGAGGCACAACCGACGAGGGTATGGTTTTAAACTACTTGGGCGTTACAAATATTGCGGCAAACTTCCCCTCAAAATACGCTGACGAAAGCATTCTTAAGCTTTCTAACCCCGACTTTATTTTCTTTGACAATGCCGCCGTTATGGAAAAGCTTACCACAAGCGAAAACCTCAAAAGCCTTAACGCCATTAAAAAAGGTAATATTTTTGAGCTTAAAAAAGAAGAGCTTACCCGTCAGGGCGAAAGCCTTATAAACGTTCAGAGCTTTATGCTTTCCTCAATGTTCCCAAATTTTGTTGAGGCACCCAAAATAGAAAGCACCGACTTAAGCTCTGCTTACGGCATTACCTTAACAGAGGATATGAGCTTTAAAAACGGCGACGACAACGAAAACATTATTTATATCCAGCAAAGACTTGTTGACTTAGGCTTTCTTGATTTAGAGGGCGACTCACCCACCACCTACTTCGGCGCTATGAGTGAAGAGGCACTTAAGTCTTTCCAGAGCGCTAACTCCCTTGAAGCAAGCGGTATAGCGGGATTTGAAACCCTTAAAAAGCTTTTCAGTTCAGATGCTCTCGGTGCTTCGGGTGAGCCCTATGTGCCCGAAACTACTGAACCCCAAACAAAGGCTACCGAGCCTTCCGCCGAAGCTACTGACACTACCGACACTGCCGGCAACACAAGCACAGACTTCCCCATTACCATCGAAGATACAACAGTTTATCAAAACGGCGATGACCACGAAGACATACGGGCAATTCAGGAAAGGCTTGTAGAGCTTCTTTACTTAAGCTTTTCCGGCGAAGACGCTCCCACAACCTACTACGGTTCGGGTACTGAAAACGCAATCCTCGCTTTTCAGGAAAGCAACGACCTTCCTGCCACAGGCATAGCAGATGCCCAAACCCTGAGAGTACTTTTCAGCGACGAAGCCAAAATTCCCCAATAAAACACAAGGAGTAGCCAAAAAAGCTACTCCTTTTTGTTATTTATCAAGTTTATCAACAACGGTAATTTCTCGGTCAACCCTTGCAGTTCTTCCCATAGCGTCGGTAGCATAATAGGTTACAATGTACCTGCCTTCAACGTTTCTGTCAAAATCGCCTTCTATCGTAATCTTGTCGGTAATATCATTTGAACAAGTGTCAACCGCCGTCACACCGCTATACAAGTCAAAACCTTTTTGTGCCTCAATAGTAATATCCTCGGCACCTGATATTATGGGCTTAAGTTTCAGATAGGGGTTTCCCTTGTCGGTGTCGGTGGGGTCGTATTTTAAGCTTTTTGAGCTTTCGGTAAGCTTCATACTTTCAGGCACACCTAAAGGCGAATAAAGCGAGGTGTTGGAAGCATTTACAATTCTCACCATTGTGCCCTCGTCGCAGTTATCGTAAATCCACTTTGCATCTGCCACAGAAAGGCGGATGTTTTTTGATGTTGAGGGAGTGCCGATTTTGTTATATTCCTCAGCGATTAAAGAATCTGCCGACTCTGATTTATAAGGAGCTGACTGAAACATAAAATCCTCGCCGATATAGCTTGCATAGCGGTAATAGTTGCCGTCGCTTAAATACACCGACTCAGCCTTGTCGGTAAGCTGATATTTAACCCAGCTAAGTCTGTCTTTTTCATCTCTGATAGCTTTAGGGTTTTTGGTTGTACTGCACGCCATTGCCCTTACAGGATGTGTATACTCGCCGTCAGCACCGTAGGTAAAGGCAGTTACCACACAGTCGTATTCGTTGATAATAAGCGCATAAAGCTTTCTTTCGGTTCCCAAAGCTATATTTCGCTCCAAGACTTCTGCATTGGAGGTAATGGCGGTTGAATAAGAGGTCGTGCTTTTCTTTGCCTTGGTAACCTCGATTTCATAATCAACGGTAGCACTTTTCGCTTTAGCGGTGACAACGGTTTTACCTTCCTTTAAGGCGTCAACCCTGCCTCTTGAGTCTACCACGGCAACCTCAGGGTCTTTAGAACTCCAGTTAACCTCTTGCTCATAATCAAGCTTAATATTAACCTTTAAAAATTCGTATTCCCCTACCCTTATTACGCCGTTGTGCTCTGCCTTTGAAAAACCCATATTAACGGCCTCTTCCTCGCTTGTAAGCTCACGGGGAGGGTCAAGCCTTACTGCGCAGGCACAAAGGCTTAAGCACAAAGCACATAAAAGTGCAAGGGACACTATCTTTATTTTCACGGACACTTACGCCTCCTTACAAATTCTAAGACAAGTATATTATATTTTTTTAAGTATAGCAAGATTTTTTTGCAATATAGCCGAGGTTATGATACAATAAATAATCATATAAAAGGAGGCAAGGCAATGGATAACACCATATACTGTCAGGTACAGAAAAAGTGCAACGGCTGTCAGCTTTCTAATCTTGACTATAAAAGTCAGCTGAAGCTAAAGCAAAATAACCTTCGCCTGACCTTTAACCGTATTATAAAGCCCGAAAAAATCCTTGCCGCACCCTCGCCTCTTAATTATCGCAACAAAGCTCAGATTGTATTTAAAAAGATACAGGGCAAAACCTGCTTTGGCATTTACCAGTCAGAGCAAAAGGGCATTGTGCTTACCAAAAACTGCCCTCTGCACACAGAAAACGCCAACAAAATCTCGAAATCTCTTTGCCTGCTTTTTGACAAATTTTCCCTTTCTCCCTTTGATTTCAAAAAGGGCAAGGGCTTTATCAGAAGCGTGGTTATCCGCGAAGGCTTTAAGTCTGGTGAGGTGCTTGTAAACGTTGTTGCCTCAAAAAACACCTTTTTAAAAGAAATGGAATTTGCCCAAAGCCTTGTTGCTTTGCACCCAATTATAAAAAGCATAGTAATAACCGAAAGCCAAAGCAAAAAGCTTACAACAGGCGGAAATCCCAGAGTGCTTTTCGGGAAAGAATATATTGAGGATATTCTTTTAGGCCTTAAATTCAAAATCGGCTACAACACCTTTTATCAGATAAATCCCGTGCAGACCGAGGTTCTTTACTCAACTGCAATAGCGCTTGCAGATTTAAAGAAAACCGATGTCGTTTTAGATGCCTACTGCGGCATTGGCACAATTTCCTTAGCTGTTGCTAAACACTGCAAAAGCGTAATTGGCGTTGAGATTAACGAAAGCTCCATTGAAAACGCTAAAGAAAACGCCACGAAAAACAATATCAGCAACGCCTCTTTTTATGCAAACGACGTCAAAAGGCAAATCAAAACCCTGCTTAAAAGCGGCACACGTTTTGACGCCTGCTTTGTTGACCCTCCGAGAATGGGCTGCGACTTTGACTTTTTGAAAAGCCTTATAGCCGCTCAAATCCCGAAAATCGTCTATATTTCCTGCAATATCGATACCCAGATTCGAGATGCAAGGTTTTTGATAAAAAACGGTTATAAAATAGAAAAACAACAAGGGGTTGATATGTTCCCTTACACCAAGCATATCGAAAGTATTGTGTTATTTACAAAATAAAGGATAGTTTTTATGAGAAAAGCCATTAAACATTTTATTACAATTACAAAGCACCGCCACAAGGTAATTGCCCACTGCAAAAAGGCAGGGATTTTTTGGCAGGGACTTAAACACGATTTGTCAAAATACTCCCCTGCGGAATTTCTCACAGGTGCAAAGCATTATTTAGGCACTCGCAGTCCCAACGAAGCAGAGCGTGAAAAATACGGCTACTCAAAGGCGTGGCTTCACCACAAGGGAAGAAACCGCCACCACTTTGAATACTGGACAGATTACAACAGCAAAACCCGCAAGGTCGAGCCTGTAAAGATGCCCTATAACTACCTTGCGGAAATGTTCTGCGACAGAGTTGCCGCCAGCAAAATTTATAACAAAGAAAACTACACCGATGCCCACCCGCTTGCATACTTTGAGCGTTCAAAGCACACCCGCTTTATTCACCCCGAAACAAGCGACGAGCTTGAAGAGCTTCTTGTTATGCTCAAGGAAAAGGGCGAAGAAGAAACCTTTAAATACCTGAAAGCAAAAGTCAAAGCATATAAAAAAGCAGTCTCTAAAAAGTGAGACTGCTTTTTATTATTATCAGATTAAGTTTGCAATCTTTTTCTGGATTGCTGTTGCATCGCGGACATTTACCTTGCCGTTTAAGTCAAAGTCAGCTAAGTCTTTTTCAGCCTCTGTAAGGGTATTAAGCTTTGCAAGATACTTCTGGATTAACGTTGCATCACGGATATTCAGTTTACCGTCCATATTAACGTCGCCAAGTGCAAATTCAGGTTCAGGCTCTACTGTAGAGCTTTCTTCAGTAGGTGCAGTAGCACTTTCTGTAGGCACCTCAGAGGGCTCAGTTGCTTCGGTAGGAACCTCAGAAGGCTCTGTTGCAACAGTAGCTTCTGTATTAGGCTCTGTAGGCTTGGGAGTTGTAGGTCTTACGGGATTTGTGGGGATAACGGGCTCTGTAGGAATTTCGTCGGGTGTTGCCCACTCGCCAAAGCTCTTGTCAGTGAAAATCTCGTCGGCATCTGCCTTGTTCTGAGCATTGCCGTACTGACCTGAACCGTAATAGTAATACCACTGACCGCCGTAGGTTACTTTATTGTTATAAGAGTTGATGTATTCCTCATCAAGATTTACAACATAAATCATACCGTCATATTCGCCGCCTGCAACAGCAATATCAACTGTCTGCAAGGAAGCTCTGTAAATTGCTGAAGAGTTATCCATACCGCCGTCAAGATAGTTGTTCCAGATAATTGTGGGAGTATCGGTAGCTACGTCGTAGTAATAAACGCCGTCAACGCCTGCACTCTTTGCCATATTTCCGGGCCAGTATTCGCCGCTTATGGAGCCTTCCCACCAATAAATACCTGCAGTAAAGGCATAGTCGTTAACCCACTCATCAGGCAGGTAGAAGTAGTATCTGTTTGTGCCCGCAGGCTGAGGTTCGTCGGGGAAAATACCGGGTTCGTCTTTTGTTGCCTCGTCCTTTGTGGCTTCGTCTTTTGTAGCCTCATCAGGTGTAGCATATCCTAAAGCACCGTTTTCTTCTGCTGACACAACGCTTGCAAAAACACAAACCGATGTCACCATAAGAACTGCCAGCAATATGCAAATTAGCTTTTTCATAAAAATTGCCTCCTTTAGTGTTCAAAATTATCCTTAAAACTATAATATCTCAGATAAAAGCAGAAGTCAATTACTAATTTTATTTTTCTTAAGGGGATTATACCTGCCTGTTACAAGGTAAAGGGCAAACATTGAGAACAAAAGCAGATTGTGCAAAATCATACATCCCCAAGCAGAAGTAAGACCCAAAGCGAAAATCTGAGTACAGATAAAGGTTCCCAGAATTCTTACTCCCCACATACCGATAATGTTGGCTATAAAGGGCATTGTGGTTTTGCCCATACCCTGCATCATACCCTCAACAATAATGGAAAAACCAAAGAAGGGCTCGGTTAATGCTACCATTCTCAGCACAGTTACTCCTAAAGCTATAACCGCACTGTCTTTTGAGAAAATCGTCATCATAGAGGGAGCAAACACAAACAGAAGTCCCCCCGAAATTATCATAAGCAAAACCTCTATGCCTATAAGCATACGGCACAAGGCTTTGATTTTGTCGTTGTCTTTTGCACCCAAGGCATTGCCCGAAAGGGTTGCAGCCGCCGCCTGCATGCCGTAGCCGGGGATATAAAAGGCTGACTCTACGGTGTTTGCAATAGTATGTGCGGCGGTAGAAACCTCACCTAACGAGTTAACCATTGCCGCAAAAGCCACGTACCCCATACAGGTGCCGAAACGCTGTAAAATATTAGGAAAAGCCACCCTTAAGCAAGGCTTAAGCACCGCTTTGTCAAATCTGAACTTCTGCCCCTTGGGAGACACCTCTTTGTGCCTGAAAAACACCAGAGTAATTAAAGTGCCGCCAACAACAAAAGAAGCCGCACTTGCCGCCGCGGCACCTAAAACGCCCCAGCCTGCACCAATAAGCGTCAGCTTAAAACCGAAAAGCTCAACAACCCTTGTGGGATATATAAGCAAAAAATTCAAAACCACATTTACTAAGTTAACCAGCACACCTACAAGCATAGGGGTTTTGGTATCGCCTGCCGCACGAAGCACCGTAGAAAAAATTATTATAGCACTTCGAAAAAGCATAGGCGAATAAAGCACAAAGAAATAGGCTGACGCCATTGCACGGATTTCTGTCTCTGCCTGCATCCATCCGGGCACAAAGGGACTTAACCCCAAACACAAAGCGGTAAACAAAGCTCCGCTTATAAGGGTTAAGAGTACCGCCTGAGAGCTTGCTCTTTTTGCCAAGGCTAAATCTCCTGCTCCCCTTGCTTGGGAAATAAACGCCAAAAAGCCTATACCCACCGCCGAAACAGTAGAATTAACAAGCCAGTTAATGGTGGTGGTTGTACCTACTGCCGCAGTGGCGGCTGTGCCAAGAGAGCCTACCATCATGGTGTCTATGTACTGCACCGCCGTTTGCATAAGCTCTTGAAGCATGGTAGGCCATGCAAGGGTAATTATAGAAAACAGAAGCCCTTTATTCAAACTCTTACTTTTCATGTTTTTTTCTTTTCTTTCTTATAATCAGAACTGTAACCAACACAATTACACCTATAATTAAAAGGACTAAGCCAATAGCTGCAAAGGTAAAAATGTTTGCATTTCTCAGTAAATCGCCGGGAGCAAGGCTTTTGTAAACTTCCTTTCTGCCGTCAGCCTTGCTATAATCGTCACTCAGCTCGCCATTCATATTTTTAAGGTACGAAGCAATGGCATACCACTCCTTAAGGGGCACCGAGTTTTCATCGCAAACCACATAATTTACAAGCTCATCTGCCTCTAAGGGATTGCCGTTTTCGTCCTTTGGAGTAATAGATAAAAGCCCGAAGGATTTTTCCTTTACAGAGCCTAACATCTGACCCGCATACATTCCCGTTACGACAGAGTAAAGTCTGTCGTCTTCGATTTCTTCAAGGGTACCGTCAGAGCGTAAAAGCTTTGAGCTGTCCACCTTGTTAAAAATCATTCGGTTTGTGTTAAAGCTATATTTAACGCCCGAAAAGAAAAGCTGAGCCGCCTTCATAATAGGCTGAACAGAAGCGTCAACCTCCAACGCCGCCTTAAGCTCCTTGCCTGTAATATACACCTTAATAAGCTCGCCCTCTGTGCCTACGCCTAAAGATGCCGCATTAAAAACGTCGCTTACCGAAACCTCCCCCTTGGGCAAGGTTTCGCGGATAACACCTGCCGCCGTAAGGGCAACGTCTACCCTTTCGCCTGTTGCTTTTTCAACCGCCCATTTGTAGGAGTCGGCAAAAAGATTTCCCAAAGCACTGTCGTGCTGAGTGGCGTAAACCTCATCAACAGATTCAAGAACATAAGGATTGTTTAAAAGCACCTCGTCAAAGCCCACTCCGTACTTTGAAAGGTAGCCTTTTTCAACTTTTTCTTTATACTCCTGCACCTTTTTATCAATTTCTTTATCTTCCTCCACATTTTCGTCAACTGCCACAAGCTCATAATCAGTAATGGCGGCAGACTTTCCGTCAAAGCTCATATTAACCACGCCAAGGCACTTGCCGTATTCGCCGGCAGAAACAATATAGGTGTCATTAACCTTAATTGGCTCATCAAGACTTGTGTGGGTGTGCCCTGACACAATAAGGTCTATGCCCTCAACGCTTTTTGCAAGCTCAACGTCCTCACCTGCACCTTCCTCTGTTCCGCTGTGAGAAAGGCAAATAACCAACGGCTCAACGCCAAAACTTTCTTTGCAATCTTTAAGTGCTGTGTCCACAACCCTTTGAGAAGTCGTTGCAGGGTCTTCAAAAACCATACCCGAATTAGGCGCACAATCGTCAGAGTCAAAGCCGTTTATACCGAAAATTGCAAAATAAACTCCGCCACGCTCTAAAATTATATATTCCTTAACGCCGTAGTTTGTAAAAGCCTGCCAAAGCTCAGGGTTGTAGCCTTCTTCATTTTCTTTTGGAGGCAGGTAGTTGGAGTTTACAATATCAGGCAGTCTGTCGCCGCTTAGGGATGCCTTATTAAGCATAGAGGCAAGTCCCTCAGGCAAATAGTCAAACTCGTGATTTCCAAAGGTAGTGGCATCATAACCCATTAAGCCCATAAGCCTCAGCTCCAGAGCATCTGTTGCATAGCAGGTCTGAAACAAAGAACCCATGGAAAAATCGCCGCCGTCTACCAAAATGGCGTCGGGGTGCTTTTCTTTCTGCTCATTTATAACCGTCATAAGCCTTGCATAGCCGCCGAACTGACCGCCGTCATCGTCACGGGACGGCAGAAAATGCGAATGCAAATCGTGAGTAAAAAGAACCGTAACCTCTTTTTCTCCCTCTGCACCAACCAAAATACATGACAAAGCCAAAACCAGAACTGCAAACAGCAAAGCAAAAAATCTCTTCATAAGCCTGCTCCTTATATAAAATATAAATTAAGTATACCACCACAAAAACAACAAAGCAAATATTACCTTGCAATATGCAAAAAAATATAATAATATAAACTAAATGGAAAGGATGTGCGGATATGAGCAACAATTTAAGCCCCCATATTTTTACCGAAATTTTAAAGGAAGAGCTTGTTCCCGCTATGGGCTGTACCGAGCCTATTGCTTTAGCTTATGCAGGCGCAAAGGCACGTGAGGTCTTGGGCGAAATCCCTGAAAAAGTAATTGTCGAAGCAAGCGGCAGCATAATAAAAAACGTCAAAAGCGTTATTGTGCCCAACACGGGAAATCTCAAGGGTATTCCCGCGGCAATAAGCGCAGGCATAACAGAGGGAAACGCCAACAAAAAGCTTGAGGTGCTTTCAGAGGTTAAAAATCCCCAAGCTATAAAAGAGTTTTTAGACTCTGCCGAAATTGAGGTAAAGCACCTTAAAAGTAAATTTAACTTTGACATAATAATCACCGCTATAAAAGGCGAAAGCTACTCAAAAATCCGCATTGCAAACTCCCACACAAACATTGTACTCATTGAAAAAAACGATGAAACAATAAAAAACATTAAAGTAAAATGCGAAAGCGACGAGGGTCTTACTGACCACAGCGTGCTTTCGGGCGAGAAAATCTGGCAGTACATAACAGAGGTGGACATTGAAGAAATCAGACCCACCATAAAAAGGCAGATAGACTATAACACCGCTATTGCCAACGAAGGCTTAAAGGGCGATTACGGTGCCTCTATCGGCAAGGTAATACTTAACGCCTACAAGGATAACGTAAGAGACAGGGCAAAAGCTATGGCGGCGGCAGGGTCTGACGCCAGAATGAACGGCTGTGAGCTGCCTGTTATTATAAATTCAGGAAGCGGCAATCAGGGTATGACCTGCTCTTTGCCCGTACTTGAATATGCAAAGGAGCTTAACGCTCCTGAGGACAAGCTTTACAGAGCTTTGGCACTTTCAAACCTTATTGCAATACACATAAAATCAGGCATTGGCAGGCTTTCTGCTTACTGCGGTGCAGTAAGTGCAGGTGCCGCCGCAGGCGCAGGCATTGCCTACCTTTATACCGAAGACTACAAAACCGTAATGCACACGGTTGTAAATGCTCTGAGCATTGTTTCGGGCATTATCTGCGACGGTGCAAAAGCAAGCTGTGCCGCCAAAATTGCCTCCTCCGTTGATGCAGGAATTTTAGGCTTTGATATGTACAGGCAAGGCAAGCAATTTGTAAGCGGCGACGGCATTGTTGCCAAGGGCTTTGAGGCAAATATTAAAAACATCGGCAGACTTGGCAAAACAGGTATGAAAACCACCGACGCCGAAATCCTTAATATGATGCTGGATATAGAAACCTAAAACAAAAGTGAGAACCACAAACAGGTTCTCACTTTTTTACAGTCCAAAATGAATTATCCATTTGTTTTCAGCCACCGCTTTTTCAAAAAGATTAGTAAGCTCAGCTAATTCGCACTTTACTTTAACAACCGAGATGCAGTTATATTTTTGCGGTTCATATTCATCATATCTCTTCCCTCTTTGAGGAGTATTGTCCATCAGCCCAAATTCGTGTTTAGCCAAGGTGCTTCCCTCCCGAATTTTATTTTTCAATGACAATTATAAAACACCCAAACACAAAAGGCAACTTTTCTAATCTCAAATTAACTCGGTTTTTCGGTTGACATTTCGCTTCAATTCAAGTATAATAACACCGTTGCATTTTTACTGTAGCAACCCCTACCCGCACATCGGGGCGTGGCGCAGTTTGGTAGCGCGCTTGCTTTGGGACTGCGACAGTCAAATACAAGTCAAAAATTCCCATCCGCAAAACCCTCGCAAACATCGGCACTTTCGGCTTTAAGAAATTCCCGAAATCAAAGAAAAGTTTGCAACGACCACATGAACTCCACAAAGGTTCAAAATTAAAAAATCAGCCTGAAAAATCAAATTTTCAGACCGAATATAAAACCCCAGAAAAATCATCAAAAAAATAACATCGGGGCGTGGCGCAGTTTGGTAGCGCGCTTGCTTTGGGAACGGGACTATGTTTTCCAAGCGAAAAATCCCCTCTCTCAAAAAGCCTGTATTCATCGGGCTTTCGGGCATCTCAAACAAAACCCCAATCAGAGAAAAGCCACTAACGACCACATGCAGTCCACAATTGATGGTCTTCTCACAAAAACATCGGTTTTCACAACTAAAAATCAGCACAACCCAGAAAATTTCGGGGCGTGGCGCAGTTTGGTAGCGCGCTTGCTTTGGGAGCAAGATGCCGCAGGTTCAAGTCCTGTCGCCCCGACCATACGGGAGC
>JAFQVY010000001.1 GCA_017407755.1 Clostridia bacterium
AAATTGGAATTTATTTAACTTCCAAACCGATAATAGCACGATGCATAAGCACAAGCCCTGTACTGAACAAAGCACCGCCGATAATATCGGTAAACCAATGTACACCCGAAACAAGTCTTCCAATTACCATAAATACGATAAAAGCAGTAATTGAATAAGTGACACATCGTTTGAGAACATCGTTTTTGATGCGGGTATTAAACTGCATTATTGCAGTCGGCATGACACACATCACAAGCATTGTCGTTGATGATGGATAAGATGCTTCCAAAATCCCATTAATCAACACGGGTCTGTAATTTATGACAAGCACCTCAAAGAGAACGTATGCCGCCAAAACAACGATATAGAATCCGCCAAGAACAAGGATACTATAATCAACTTTCAAGAGGTGTTTTCTCTTAATCCATTGAATAAGTCCGAGAGTACCGAATCCCATTACAAACATAATAGGTACCAGACCCAGCCAATCTGTGATGGTGTACAGGGACATATGCACACCAGTGAGGTTATGAACGAACTGGTTAATCGTTGCAAATCCAACAGATGACTCTTGTGGTCCGATTGCTTGCACATCAACAAAACGAATTGCTACCGTCCACATCACAAATGCAATAAGCATACATATTGCAATGCAGAAGTTTTTCTGGTTTTTCTTTTTCATTTTTGTTCAACCTTCCTTTTAGTATTTGGCTCTTGCCTAAACACATTTGAAGAGAAGGTATGAACGACCGCAAGAAACGAGGTGTCACAAAGGTGATACGCTTCGTATCATTGCCATTTTACGAGCATTAACACCTTTATTACCAAGAAGATGAACAGAAATGCTGCTGCATACGGTTGCGAACTAATGATAAAAAGAAGTGCGCCAACCGCATTTACTACTAACGATATTTTACTTTTATTCTTCACCCAAAATGCTTGATGGCAATTTTGCAGAGCAAGGGTTAAAATTCCAGATACTATAATTCCAGTTACAACAACTAAATATGCTGTCCTCAAATATGGTGCAATTTCGGTAAGGAATAAAAGAGACACTTCCTGTATAATCGTATCTGCTTTCTGCCCAAAGAAAGGCAGAAAAAAGAACATTGCAATACTGCAATCAAGTAATCCAAATACCAAGTCGCGAAAATGTTTTTCCCTTTGCTTGGTATCTTCTTCTGCTATGGTCAGCAATTCATCACCAGACAGAAGTTCATCAATTGTTACTCCGAAAAACTTTGCAATTGCTTTCAAAGAATCTATATTAGGGTACCCTCTGGCAGACTCCCATTTTGAAATTGCAGTTCGGGATACATAAAGCGACTCTGCAAGTTCTTCTTGGGTAATCCCTTTTTGTTTTCGTAGTTCCTGTAATTTTTCATTAAAATCCATAATAAACACTCTGTTTCAAATTCTTATTTATCGGTTAGTTGTATTATAGCACAACTTGACTAACAAAGAAAGAGAATATTAAAAACACCCACAGTTTTTTAAAAAACTACGGGTGTTTTCATATCTTGTTGTACTGTCCTTTAGGGTACGACTCTTAACGAGCGGTTTTTGTTTTTAGGCTTTACGTTTTTTGATATAAACACAAGCCGCAGAAGCAAGAACTGCAATCATTGCAAAATAAATCAATGCATTACTGTCACCTGTTTTTGGAACATCAGGCTTTAAAAGAGTAGTTTCCACTGCTTCTATGGTAATAGGAGCTTCAGTAGGCTTTGCAGTTGTAGGTGCTGCTGTAGTTGTGGGAGGCTCTGTAGGCTCAGCGGTTGTGGGTGCTGCTGTAGTTGTAGGAGGCTCTGTAGGCTCAGCGGTTGTGGGTACTGCTGTAGTTGTGGGAGGCTCTGTAGGCTCAGCGGTTGTGGGTACTGCTGTAGTTGTGGGAGGCTCTGTAGGCTCAGCGGTTGTGGGTGCCGCTGTAGTTGTGGGAGGCTCTGTAGGCTCAGCGGTTGTGGGTACCGCTGTAGTTGTGGGAGGCTCTGTAGGCTCTGCAGTTGTTGGAGCCTGAGTTGTAGCAGGTGCTACGGTAGTTGTGGGCACAACTGTTGTAGGAGCGGCAGTGGTTGTGGGAATCTCATTTGCAACGTTTAAGAATTTATACTTAACACTTGCCCGACCGTCAGTTACACTGCCTGCAACAGTCTCATTAAGCTTTACCGCTTGGCTTTGCTCGTCATTCATATTCTGTGAATAAAGCACTGACAAAGTATAGCCCTCGGCATCCATTTCAGAAATCACATAACCGATATTGGCAGGAATGTTTCCAAATTCAACACTTTCACCGTCTTTAAGAGTAAAGGTATAGGTATCGCCGTTTACATTATCCAAATCAACATTAGTAATATTTTCCCAGATTGACTGAGCGTAACCCTCGATGTCTTCGCCGTTTATGGTTGTAAGTTTGAAGTTATATGTAAACTCGTCATCAAGGAAGGTTTCCTTCTGCTCCTCAGTAAGAGCAGAGTAGTCAACCTCTTTTTCAACACCAACAGATGTGTACACAGGAAGATTGAAGCGGATATATGCATTTGCATTAAACATACCGCGTTCAACGAAGTAGATTGTCATTGTGTGAGGCTCTGTGGGGTCGTAGGTATTGTTGTTTGCAATAAAATCAGCAAGAATACCGTTGCTTGAAGTTACCTCAGAATTAAGGCTTGCTTTGAGCCTTACGTTAAGAGGGTCGCCTGTTGCTTCCCTTGCATCAATATCTGTAACGGCACCTGTTGTTACAATTGCCTGACCTGTAGAAAAGTCAATCTTGCCCTTTGCCATTTTATGAGCACCGCCCATATCAAGCACGAGCTCGCCGTCGATATATACAAGAAGGTCGTCATCACCCATAAACTCAAAGGTTGTAGCTACTTCGTTGCCGTCTTTGTCAAGAACCTTGCCGTTAGAGGAAAGTGTAAATGGAATGTCGTATCTTACAGCGTAGCCATATTTAAGGTCACGTTTTGATGCATAGTTATAGCTACCTGCTGAGCTTGAGTCGGGGTCAGTTGCATTGTTTGGGAAGAAACCGTCGCCCATATCGTTATCATAAGCCCATTCAGGCTGAATAGCAGAAAGCTCTTCAAAGTTCCAGTCTCTTACGCCTGTGCTTCGGGTTGCCCAATCACTGCCGTTAAAATACACGTTGTTCTGACCTGTGGTAACGCCCGCAGGGTTGCCGTTTTCATCTTTGGTGTTATTATTAACGTCGTGTTGGTATGAACGGGTTGAGAACTGATAATAAGTAACGCCTGAGTTGTCGATAACATCAAATGGGAAGTTAAGGTTTTCATAAACCTCGCCCATTTTTACGTCTCTGCCCTTAGCAGTAAGCTGGTTATAAATATTTGATGTAGCAGGGTCGTTTTTGTCGATAACTACCCAGAAAGACTTATTGGCGGCATCGGCATTCATAGGAACAGATATAGTATTGCCGGCAGGAGTCATAATGTTGACAGACATAGAATCGGGCATACCCTCCCAGCTTTCGAACTTGAAGTTAATGCCAATCTGGTCGTCGTTTACACCTGAATAAAGATTATCGGCAAGCACGTTGCAGTCAGAATTACGCTCTGCAAAATAGTAGTTTGTGCCGGGCTCGATTACCTCGAAAAGGCGGAAGGTGTTTTCTCCATTTGAGTCACCGTCTGTATAAGGCATGGTCATATAGTTATTTCCATAGTTAAAGGAAAAGTTTACAACCATCGCCTGCTGCGAAACGCTTTTAGTAAGCCACTCTTTGTCAAAATAAGGAACCTTTACGCTACCGTTTGAGCTGTTCTGAGCAGGGATACCGTCAACAAGATGATTTGCGAAAATACCCTGTGCAACTGCATTTGCATTACTGCGGTTAGCAAGGTTTGCAGTCCATTTGAAGTTGTAAAGCTCCGAAGGAAGCTGAGTGTAATCAAAAACTGTGTTTACGTCCTGCTTGTAAAAATTGCCGAAATAAACGGGAGTATCCACACCGTTTGCTTCGTAATAGTCAGAAGCATAATTATTGAGCGTATGATAAGGCTCATTGGTATAAGACTGGGCAACACCCTGTAAAATATTTGAACCAACAATTTCTGAATCATAATAATAATCGTAAAGTGTTGAGTTAAAGGTTTTCACGCCTACAACTGTGTCGCCTGTGCGGGCATTTGCATTCTGTACAGATACAGTAAGGACTACTGTAAACACAGACAAAAGAATAAGCACAGACATAAACGCCGAAAGCGCTCTTTTGGGGTAGGATTTTGTTTTCATATTAATTCCTCCTTTATATTTTACAACTTGCAAACGATAATCTTGCAAGAATATATACAAATGCTATATTAGACTTTAACAAAATTATAGTGGCAAATATTGTTATTGTCAATATAAAAGATAATTTTTCGCCATCAAAAAGCTAAGTTTAATTTATTTTTTGTGCACTTATATCAAATATCATACATATACACAAAAAATAGCCCTGCTTTAAAAATAAAGCAGGGTTTTGTAAAATTTGCAATTTTTAGTTAGTAATAATTCGTAATGTGCTTAATTTTGTCTTTTGCACGCCTTATCTGCCGAGTAACTGTTGACGGGTGCACACCTCTTTCTTTGGCAATGTCTTTCATTTTTACACCCCTGACGTAATAGTCGGTAAGTGCCTTGAGCTCAATAGGTGTAAGTTCTTTTGCCATTGCTCTGTAAACAATGTCAAGCTTTCTTCTGAGTTCGGCAGCGTTTGTACCTGAGCCGCGGTATTTATCAAAAACCAGAGCATCAAACACAAAGCTGTCGCAATTAACACATTTACGCGGCAACAGATACACCTCCTCGCAATGCCAAAAGCTTGTAGGCATACATACATTCACTGTACATTGTTCGCAAAGTTACAAGGTCTGCTCTTAAGGTTCGTGCCGCATCGCCCTTTGTGCTTTTAAGCTTAAGATTCAGTTTTTTCATATCCTCCTTTACTTTCTGAGCATTTTCAAAATACTCCTGAGACCACTTGATGTAATCCATATACCATATACCTTCCTTTCGCTTGACTTCATCTTTAACAAATCGGGGCGTATTCGTTAAATTTAACAGTTTTTACCTGTAATTCTATTTTAGCAGTATTTTTTGGTAATTTCAATAGTTTTTCGAATATTTGTTCGATATTTACAAAAATAAAAACTGCCTCACAAAAGTGAGACAGTATTTTTACTTTGCCGAAATCATTTTCTTTGAAATAACAACGCCCTCATATTTCACCTTAGCCTGCAATCTGCCTTTGAAGCTTTCTTTACATTCAGGGCAAACAAAGTAGGCGTGCATAGCGTTGTTCTTTTTGCTCCATTTAGACTTTCGAACACATCTGACGTTACAATTCGGGCAATCGAAGAAAAGCTGTTGGCGGTCTAAGTGGGGATTATTTATATTAGTTATATATTTATTTTTAAATCTGAGCTTTTTGTAAAACTCCTCGTCGCAGGTTTCTATAAATTCCTCGAAATGCCTTCTGTTATAAAGTGCCTTTAAGCATTTTAAACTGAGCATTACATCGTCAAGGGCGCGGTGGGTCTGGCTATCCCCTTCTACAAAGCCTAAGACCTGAGCACAAGAGGAAAGACCCAGCATACGGTTTGCTGAGCTTACACCAAGCGAATACTCGCAGTATTTCTGCAAGTCGCAAAAAGAGCTTACAAAAGGAAGATTGCTCTCCATGAAATGAAGCTCGCAGTTATCGATAAGTGTATGCAAATCGGTGTTGCTCCAGGTAAGCAAGGTACCGTCACCTAAAAATTCAGCAAATTTATCCACCACATAAGGAAAAGTAAGCTCTGCATTTTTTATTTCTTCAAAGCTTATGTTAATAAGTTTCTGAACCTGAGGGTGAATTTCTTTTGCGACAGTAGGCTTTACAAGACAAGAAAAGGTATCAATCACCTTAAGGGCATCGTCAAGTTTTACGGCACCGAACTCCACAATCTCGTTAACATATTTATTAAGTTCTTTGCAAAAAGCAGTATTCCACTCTAAGTCAAGGATTACCAAACTCATTTTTTAAACGCCTTTTTCATTCTAAGTTCTTTAGAAAGTATGGTTTTTCTCATTCTTATAGACTGAGGTGTTACCTCTACAAGCTCGTCGTCGGCAATAAACTCTAAGCACTGCTCAAGAGAAAGTATTGTAGGAGGTACAAGCCTGAGGGCATCGTCAGAGCCTGAGGAACGGGTATTTGTCATGTGCTTTCTTTTGCAGACATTAACGGTAAGGTCCTCGGATTTAGGGCTTTCGCCGACAATCATACCCTCGTAAACCTCAACACCGGCACCGATAAAGAGTCTGCCTCTTTCCTGTGCCTGATAAAGTCCGTAGGTAACGCTTTCGCCTGATTCGTGGGCAATAAGCGAACCCTGATGACGGGTTACGATTTCGCCCTTATAAGGCTCGTAGCCGTCAAAAACAGAGTTCATAATACCGTTGCCGTTGGTATCTGTTAAAAATTCGGGACGGTATCCCATAAGGCCGCGGGAAGGGATTCTGAATTCAATATGTGTCATACCCGAATCGCGAGTGCCCATATTAATAAGCTCGCCTTTTCTGGAGCCTAACTTTTCCATAACAGGGCCCACGTAGGAGTCGGGCACTTCAATCATAAGATACTCAATAGGCTCACACAAAACGCCGTCGATGGTTTTTGTAATAACCTTGGGGCGTGAAACCTGAAACTCATAGCCCTGACGCCGCATTGTTTCAATGAGAATAGAAAGGTGAAGCTCACCTCTGCCGGATACCTTAAATGTATCAGAGGAGTCGGTTTCAGCAACGCGAAGTGCTACGTTTGTTTCGATTTCCTTAAAAAGTCTGTCGCGAAGGTTACGGGAGGTTACAAACTTACCTTCTCTGCCCGCAAAGGGTGAGTTGTTAACGATAAAGTTCATAGAAACAGTAGGCTCGTCTATCTTTACAAAAGGCAAAGCCTCGGGTGCTTCAACGTCGCAGATAGTGTTACCGATGTTAATATCTGCGATACCGCTTACACAGACAATATCGCCTAAGGTAGCAGTTTCGGTTTCCACTCGCTTTAAGCCTTCAAACTGATAGAGCTTAGCTATTTTTACACGCTTATTTTCACCGTCTTCACCGCAAAGAAGTGCCTGCTGACCTGCTTTTACAGAACCACGCTCAACTCTGCCGATACCGATTCTGCCGATATACTCGTCGTAGTCGATATTTGAAAGAAGAATCTGCAAAGGGGCATCTTTTTCACCCTCGGGAGCAGGAATTTCTTCAACTATTTTCTTAAAGAGGGGCGACATATCCTTGCCCTCTTCATAGGGGTCAAGCATAGCAAAACCATCTTTGCCCGAAGCATAAACCACAGGGAATTCAAGCTGGTCGTCATCTGCACCGAGCTCTATGAAAAGGTCTAAAACCTCGTCGATAACTTCCTCGGGACGGGCTCCGTCACGGTCGATTTTATTAACAACTACAAGAACCTTTTTCTTTAAACCTAAGGCTTTCTTTAAAACAAAGCGGGTCTGGGGCATACAGCCTTCGAAGGCGTCAACCAAAAGCAAAACGCCGTCTACCATCATAAGTATACGCTCAACCTCACCGCCAAAGTCAGCATGACCCGGAGTATCTACAATATTTATCTTGATGTCTTCATACATAACTGCTGTGTTTTTTGAAAGAATTGTAATGCCTCTTTCTCTTTCTAAGTCGTTTGAGTCCATTACTCTTTCAGCCACCGCCTCGTTGGCTCTGAAAATACCGCTCTGGCGAAGAAGTGAGTCAACAAGAGTGGTTTTGCCGTGGTCAACGTGGGCAATAATAGCAACGTTACGCAAATTTTCGTTTTTAGACACAAAAATCATTCTTTCTACATAAAATTACTAAAATATTTTATCACAAAGCCCTTTTAATTACTATGGTCAATATATATGAAATTAAAAGCTTTATAGCAAAACTTATTATATTACTATGTGATTTTTTCACTTTACAATATAGGTATTTTAATATATAATATATTAGTTAAAATATTTAAAGGAGGTATCTTAAAGATGGGATACACAATAGCTGAGAAGATTATTAAAGCACATCTTCTTGAGGGTGAAATGGTAAAAGGCACAGACATCTGCCTTAAAATCGACCAGACCCTTACTCAGGACGCTACAGGTACAATGGCTTATTTAGAGTTTGAAGCCATGGGCGTTGACAGAGTTAAAACAGAAAAAAGCGTGGCTTACATAGACCATAATACATTACAGACAGGCTTTGAAAATGCTGACGACCATAGATTTATCCAGAGTGTTTGCAAAAAACACGGCGTTTATTTTTCACGCCCCGGCAACGGCATTTGCCATCAGGTTCACCTTGAGCGTTTCGGCAAGCCAGGCAAAACTCTTATAGGCTCTGACAGCCACACCCCCACCGGCGGCGGTATCGGTATGCTTGCTATGGGTGCAGGCGGTTTGGACGTTGCTGTTGCAATGGGTGGCGGCGGATATCACATCACCATGCCCGAAATCGTTAAGGTTAACCTTAAGGGTAAATTAAACGATTACGTAGCAGCTAAGGATATCATTCTCGAAGTTCTCCGCGTTCTTTCTGTTAAGGGCGGCGTCGGCAGAATTATTGAGTATGCAGGCGAAGGCGTTAAAACCCTTTCTGTTCCTGAGCGTGCTACTATTACAAACATGGGTGCAGAGCTTGGTGCTACTACATCCGTATTTCCCTCTGACGAGATTACAAGAGAGTTCTTAAAAGCTCAGGACAGAGAAGAGGACTTTACAGAGCTTTCTGCAGATGCAGATGCAGTATATGACAAAGAAATTGAGATTGACCTTTCAACCCTTACTCCTCTTGCCGCTTGTCCTCACAGCCCTGATAATGTTAAGCCTGTTTCCTCTCTTTCCGATATTAAGGTTGACCAGGTTTGCATCGGCTCCTGCACAAATTCAAGCTATCTTGACATGATGACAGTTGCCGCTATGCTTAAGGGCAAAACTGTTGCAGACGGTGTTTCTCTTTCAATCGCACCCGGCAGTAAGCAGGTTTTAAATATGCTTGCTCAGAACGGTGCCTTGGCTGATATGATTGCCGCAGGTGCAAGAATTCTTGAGTCTGCTTGCGGCCCCTGCATTGGTATGGGTCAGTCCCCAAACTCTGCAGGTATTTCACTTAGAACATTCAACAGAAACTTCGAGGGCAGAAGCGGTACTGCTGACGGTCAGATTTACCTTGTATCTGTTCAGACTGCTGCAGCTTCCGCACTTACAGGCTACTTTACAGACCCCACTACTTTAGGCGTTGCTCCTAAGATAGAGATGCCTGAGAAGTTCCTTATTAACGACAATATGGTAATTGCTCCTGCAACTCCTGAGGAAGCTCCTTCTGTTGAGGTACTTCGTGGCCCCAACATCAAGCCCTTCCCCACAACCACTCCTTTAGCCGCTGATATTAACGCCAGCGTTTCTCTTAAGGTTGGCGACAACATCACTACTGACCACATTATGCCCGCAGGTGCTAAGATTCTTCCCTTACGTTCAAACATTCCTGCTATTTCACAACATTGCTTCACAGTATGTGATAAGGAATTCCCTGAGCGTGCTAAGGCACTTGGCTCCTCAATTATTGTCGGCGGTGTAAACTACGGTCAGGGTTCTTCCCGCGAGCATGCTGCACTTGCTCCCCTTTACCTTGGTGTTAAGGCTGTACTTGTTAAGTCTTTCGCAAGAATTCACCGCAGTAACCTTATTAACGCAGGTATTCTTCCTCTTGAATTCAAAAATGAGGCAGATTACGACAACCTTGCACTTGGTAACGAGATTCAGATTCCTGACATCGTAGAAACCCTCAAGAACGGCGGCGACGTTGTAATTAAAAACGTAACCACAGGCAAAGACATTATTGCCAAGTGTGAGCTTACTGAAAGAATGAGAGACATTATCCTTGCAGGCGGTCTCTTAAATTATACAAAGGAGCAGAGCAATGGATAAGATTAAAATGAATACCCCCATCGTTGAGATGGACGGCGACGAAATGACAAGAATTATCTGGCAGCAGATTAAGGATATTCTTATTCTTCCTTTTGTTGACCTTAATTCTGAGTACTACGACCTCGGTCTTGTTCACAGAAACGAGACCAAGGACCAGGTTACAGTTGACAGTGCAAACGCTACAAAGAAATACGGCGTAGCTGTTAAGTGTGCTACTATTACTCCCAATGCGCAGAGAGTTGAGGAGTATAACCTCAGCGAGATGTACAAGTCCCCCAACGGCACAATCCGTGCAATTTTAGACGGCACAGTTTTTAGAGCTCCTATTATTGTTAAGGGCGTTGAACCTTACGTTAAATCTTGGAAAAAGCCTATTACAATTGCAAGACACGCTTACGGCGATGTTTACAAGAACACAGAAATGAGAGCTCTTGAGGGCGGCAAGGCTGAGCTTTGCATAACTGACAAGGACGGAAATGAGCAGAGAAGCCTTATTATGGACTTTAAGGGCGACGGCATAATTCAGGGTATGCACAACACCGATAAGAGCATTTCTTCTTTCGCTCGCTCCTGCTTTAACTACGCCCTTGACACAAAGCAAGACGTTTGGTTCAGCTCTAAAGATACAATCAGCAAAATTTACGACCACCGCTTTAAGGATATCTTCAATGAAATTTTTGAAGCAGAGTATAAAGAGAAGTTTGAGAAAGCCGGCATTGAGTATTTCTACACTCTTATTGATGATGCTGTTGCCCGCGTTATAAGAAGCGAAGGCGGCTACATCTGGGCTTGCAAGAACTATGACGGCGACGTTATGAGCGATATGGTTGCTACTGCCTTCGGTTCACTTGCAATGATGACAAGCGTGCTTGTTTCCCCTGACGGTGTATACGAGTACGAGGCTGCACACGGCACTGTTCAGCGTCACTACTACAAGCACCTTAAGGGTGAGGAAACCTCCACAAACTCAGTTGCAACAATCTTTGCATGGAGCGGTGCTTTAAGAAAACGCGGCGAGCTTGACAAAAATGCTGACCTTATGGCTTTTGCAGACAAGCTTGAGAAGGCTACAATCGACACCATTGAAAGCGGTATTATGACAGGCGACCTTTATCTTATCTCAACATTAGAGAACAAGAAGAAGGTTAACACAACAGAGTTTTTAGAGGCTATCGGCAAGCTCCTTACAGAGTATTGCAAGTAATTAGAAGGACTGGATTTTATGAGTAAATCTGCCAACATTTCCATGCCCGTAATCAGGCGACTTCCGGGATATTACCGAACCCTTAAGGTTTTAGAGGAAAAAGGCATTGACCGCATAAGCTCAGGCAAGCTCTCGGAGCTTATGAACAGCAATGCATCCCAGATAAGGCAGGACCTTAACTGTTTCGGCGGTTTCGGTCAGCAGGGCTACGGCTATATTGTTTCTGACTTAAAAGAAGAAATCGAGAAAATCATCGGCATAGACAGAACCAAAAATGCCGTTATCTGCGGATTTGGTAACTTAGGTAAAGCTCTTTACCACCACTTTGATGCCAACAAATACGGCTTTGAGCTTGTGGGACTTTTTGATTCTGACAAGCAAAAGCAGGGTCAGGTTGTAGGCAAGCTTACTATCCAAAGCGAAAAGAATATCGTTGAGTTTTGCAAAGCAAACAACGTAGAAACTGCGATTATCTGTGTCCCCACAAAGTTTGCAGAGTGTGTTGTGGATTTGCTTTATGAAAGCGGCGTGAAAAGCTACTGGAATTTCAGCCACTTTAAAGTAAGCACTAAGTATAGCGACGTTGTTGAAGAAAACGTGCACTTAAGTGAAAGCTTGCTGACTCTTTCCTATCTTATTGATAATTAACAAAATCCCACGGATTTAATATCCGTGGGATTTTTTATGCAATGATATTCTTTAGTTCAATCAGGGAATCAATTATAGTTGCAGTAGTCTCTTCGAACTCCTTGCGGCTTTGATGCCCTTGGGTTGTTAAAATACAGTCACAGCCTAAAGTTCCTGCCATTTTAAAATCGGCAACACAATCACCGATTACAACTGCCTCACTTGGAGCTATTCCTTTTTCTTTGAAATACCCAACAGCAAGGTGGGTTTTGTCTTCTGCAATCAGATTATTATGAGCAAGGATTTTATCAAAATAGCCTGTTAAACCAAATTCAGCAAGCCTTTTGTTCACCTTATCAATATGAGTAGCAGAAATAACCGTCTGAAGCTTACCTTTTGAGTTGAAATACTCAAGCACCTCGTGAGCATTTGCCATAACGGCTTTTTGAGGCAGGTGCCTTTCATAACCTTTATTAAACTCCTCTGCAATAACATTGAAGTCCATACTGTAAAGGTCGTCAAAAATGTGCTCATAAAATTTGATTATGGGTGTATCTACAAAGCTTGCATACTGCTCGTAATTTATGATAGGCAAATTACGTCTGAGAAGCATATCATTGACAGAGGCAAGCGCTGCATTAATATCATCAATAAGGGTACCGTTAAAGTCCCAGATTATAACCTTATATTCTTTCATTAATTTTCCTCATATACGCTCATTTAAACCCAAACTTACATATATTTCTCTAAGCGCTTTTGCTTCGTCAGACTCCGCCGAAACAAAGTAATTTGAAAGGTTTGATGTATTTACATCACGCCTTATAAAAAGCCTTTCAAACCAATGCACCGGCACAAAAACCGGGTAGAGTAACGGGGCTTTTTCAACACTTCTGTACCTTAGCTTCATCCAGCTTACAGTTGGAAAAAGCTTTTTGAATATCCGCCTGACTCCGTTTTTAGCGGCAGTACTGTCTTTACTGTTTCTTAAACTGTCCGACAAAAACGACATCTTCGCCCTGCCAAAGGTGGTTGAGTTTATAATAAACCAATAATCAGCAGAGGTTACGTCAGGCTCTTCTTTGCCCGAAAACCAATTTTCGCAAATTCTGTGAGTTTGCTTTTCAAAGCTTAAAAGCGAAATATCTTTAAGAATTTTATTTATGTACTCTTTATCAAGCTCGCTTTGGTGCTTTTGCAAAAACACATAGACATCCATATACATTCTGATACCTGCGCCGCCGTAAAGTACGTGGTTTGCAAGATGCTCAAGCATAAAAATGTAAATGTCCTCAAGGCTCATCTGAGCTATGCTTGAATTTTCTTTATAGCTGACTCTGTCCCACACTTTTGAAAAATAGTCAAACGCCGGAGATTCGCTTGAAAGCAGAGACGTGTGCATTTCAAAGTGAAGAATTTCTTCTTTACGATATGCAGTATCTTTATTGGTTACGCTTTCTTTTTCGTATCCGTTTTGAAGAAAGATTTCCTCTACCTCAAGACGGTTTTCAGCATCGCACAGGACATCAACGTCAGTCATCGTACGTAAATACGCCACCGGATAATCAGCCTTTGTTACAATACCTTTTACAGGAAGGCAACGGATACCCCTCTCACTTAAAAGCGCTGTCATTCTTTCGCATTCGAAAGTAAGATTAAGGTCGGCGACAATCTGCTCCTGATGCATTTGCTTTAAATAAGGCATAAACTCCCCTTGGGGTTTATCCTCCTCATTAAGCTTTTCTATGGCATAATAAAGCATTACAGACAAAGAATGCTTTATAGAAAACTCATACAAAAACTGCCAGTTAACCTTTCCTTCTGCTTTTGGTGCAGGAGTATAATTAAGCACAGACTGCATCAGCAGAAGAAAATATTTTATGCTGTAATTACTTTCCGATGTGCTCATTTTCAAACACCGTAATCTTTTTATCTATAATTCTTACTTCTTTATTGCAAACAGAGTTTGCCGCCTTTTTATGAGAAATAAGGATGCAGGTTTTATCTGAGAGCTTTTTGATGTTCTCAAGAAGTCTTAACTCTGTCATTTCATCAAGGGCAGAGGTTGCTTCGTCAAGAAGAATAACAGGTGCATCTGAAAGGATTGCCCTTGCAATAGCAACACGCTGAACCTGACCTTCGGAAAGACCTAAGCCTTTTTCGCCAATGACGGTGTCAAGGCCTTTTGGAAGCTCAGCAATAAAATCAGCACAGGCAAAACGGATTGCACGCCAGATTTCTTCGTCGGTGGCATCACTGTTAATAAAGGAAATGTTATCTCTTAATGTGCCCGAAAGAAGGAAGTTTCCCTGAGGCACATAAGAAAAGAACTTTCGGGTATTTGTATCAACAGGAAGGGTGGTTCCGTCCTTGAGCTTTAAGTAGATTTCGCCGCTATCAAGAGGAAAAACGCCCAATAAAAGCTTTGTAAGGGTGCTTTTTCCTATACCTGAAATACCCGTCATAACCACAAGGTCGCCCTTATTTATGGTAAGGCTTGTGTCTTCAAAAATCTCGTCTCTGTCGTAGCTGAAAGATATATTATCAAATTCAATTGTAGAGAGATTTTCGTAAAGCTCTGAAATATTGAGGTTGTCATCATTAATTACAGGCTCGTCGTCTAAGCTTTCAAGCTCTATAATTCGCTCAGCAGATGCAATTGCACTGTAATAGGTGGGGATAATGGAAGTAAGCGAGTTAATGGGAACGCTTATCTGTGAAACCAGAGAAAGCACCTGAGAAAGTACACCGTAGGTGATAAAAGGGTCGTTGTTGGCAATTTTTGTTGCACAGTAAAAAAGTCCAAAAAGGTAAGCACCATTAAACGCTAAGGTAAAGGCAGAGTGTGTAGTAAGAGAAATAATATTACGCTTTGCCTTACGCTTATAGTTGATTTCCTGAAGGTCTGAAGCGGTTTTTTCAACCTTTTCTTCAGACTTAAATACCTTTATAACCATAAGGCTAGCCAAGGTTTCTTGCATAAAGGAGCGTATTTTGCCGTCAGTTTCCATAATCTGTTTATGATAGTTTTTCATTGCACCCTTAAAAAGAGATGAAAAAATAAAAACACCTAAACCTACGCCTATAAACAAAAATGTAAAAAGCGGATCAATTGTAAAAAGAACGACAAAAATACCTATAAGCTTTACAATTATAAAAACAACGTTTGGGATAATTGAAGTAATGGTACCTGCAACCGTCACAACGTCGTCGTTAAGACGGTTAAGCATTTCGCCTGTATGAAATTTTGTAATCTGAGCATAGCTCTTTTTGAGCATCTGCCTGTAAAGTGAAGTCTTAATATCAATAGTAAGCCTTGCTGTTACACGAAAAACCAGATGATTACTGATTATTCTGGACACTATCTGAGTCAAAGTTATTATCACAAAAATAGTTCCCCAAAAGAATATAGCGTCTAATCTTTCGTCAGTTGAAGCACCGTAAACGCCGGTTGCTGAGTTAATTACATTTCTAAGCATATAGGATATTGCGATACTGCCGCAAGCTATTGCAGAATTAACGAAAGCCAGCAGTGCAATAAACCAACCTTGCTTTTTGGCGTTTTTAAGTATCCATTTTAAGGTATCTATATCAGATAATTTTGTAAACAGCTTTTTAAAAAGAGAATCTTCTTTCAAAGCAATCCCTCAAATCTTTATAAAATAAAAATCTATCGGGGCGAAAACATTTTCACCCCGCCAAGAAAGTTATGCAATAAGATTAGCCTCTTTAAGCTCGGAAACAAATCTTTCAAGGTCTGCCTTTGCCAATGCCTCATCAACCTCATATTCTTCAAGCATTGCACTAAGAACAGCCTCAAAGGTAGTCTCTGTTTCAAGCTGACGCCACAAGAAAGCACCCACTTCATTAAGATTAATCATACCATTAAACTCAGCCACGGCAGCACCGATAGGTACAACAACATAACAGTCGGCTACTTTTCTGAGCATATAATTCTCTTTAATTTTCATTACTAAAATCCTCTCAATTATTTAATATTTCTAAAGCGGCATCCACCGCAGAATCATCCATATTACAACGAAGGAAATAGGCGGGATACTTTGTAAGCAGCATAGAAAACATTTCAAGCTGCCTTTCCCCTATTGCTTCATTAGCACGTGAGGGAGACTGATTTAAAAGAAGGCGAATTGACATGGCAGGAGAAATTTTTTCAATGGAGTTCTCTTCACCACGCTCAATAAAAACCAATGCGCCAAGCTCAGCAGAAATATTCGCCTGCACATCAGTGCCTCCTGCAAAGGGAGTACCATAAACAAAACACTTGCCATCTATAAATCTGAAAGAAGGCTTGTCATCATTGATAATTCTTGCTCTGTCGCCAAAGCGCGCAAGCCATTTTCGCGTATGGGTGCTTTTTCCTGTGCCGCTTGAAGCGGAAAACAGATACGCCTTCCCATCAAAAAGCAAAGCAGAAGAATGAATATAGCTTCCGTAATGCTTCATAAGCCAACGGTTAAAATCCCTGCAAAGCACCATATTTTCGGCAATTGCAGGAGTAATATCAACTCCGTTTTTAACCAGATATTCCATACGCTTAGGGTCAGGCTCAAAAGATGCCAATGCAGGTTCTTCCCCATTATAAAGATACGGCTCGTACCAATAGGCGGTTTCAGGAAATTCCTGCTTCATCTCAACCACCAAATCGGCGATTTTGTATTTCTTCATTAAATCAAAACCTCTGTACCGACAAACTCAATGCCCTTGAAGCCTGCGATAAATTTTTGAATCTGAGTAGCATCCTTAACAGACACTTTTGCATCATTATCAGCATCTGCTAATGCAAGAGGAATCTCATCTAAAGTTAGAAGCTTTGCGACATGCTTCTGGATTTTTGTAGCGTCTTTTATAGTAATTCTGCCATCAAGGTCAGCATCGCCGATATAGTATCTTTCCTTTTGAGCTGTTGATGTACTTATTTCAGCAGAAGACGAAGCTGAGGTAGCTACAGATGCAGTTGCAGTCTGAGAAGGTTCAGTTGCATCGGTAGATTTTGACTCGGTAGCATCAGTGGCACCGGTTGACTGAGAAGGCACTGTAGGATCAGTAGCTGTTGACTGAGTTGCCTCGGTAGAGGTTGATGTAGCCTGAGTTGACTCCGAAGGCTCGGTAGCAGTTGTACCGGAAGTTACGGCTTCGCTTGAAGAAGGCTCTGTTGAATCAGCAGAAGATGACTCGCTTTCTGCAGGAGTCGAAGGCACAACATATTCGCCTAAGTTAACGTATTCGATGTTATTTGCTATTGCAAATTCAAGGGCATAAGAGCCTTCATAACAATAAATAACAAGGTTGTCACAACCATCGAAGGCTTTTGCGGCGATATTTGTAACAGAAGCCGGGATTAATACTTTTTCTAAGTTTATACAGTTTTTAAATGCATAATTATATATATCAGTAATGCCATCAGCCAATATTACCTCTTTTAGTGAGGTGTTTCCACTGCAACATGCACTTGAAATTGAAGTTAATGATGTGTTTTCTGAAATGGTAAACTTAGTTAAAGAAGTACAATTTGCAAAAGCACCAAGTCCCATTGATGAAACAGAAGAAGGGATAACAATATCAGTAAGAGTGCGGCAGTTAATAAAAGCACTTGCTTCTATAGTTGTAACTGAATTAGGAATAACACATGTGGAAATCTGGCTATTTGTAAAAGCGTTACTGTTAATCTTTACAATTGTTCTATCGGAGAGTGTTGAAGGTATAACTACGTTTGTGTCACTGCCTTGATATCTATAAATATAATACTCCGTATTATTTGCTGCAGAGGGAATTTCAACATTCCAATCACCATAAGTCACATAAGTGCCTGCAGAAACAGATACAACTGTAGTTGCAATTAACATAATAAGCAAAATTAAAACTGATACTAATGTAATCTTTTTACTCATAAGTTCACCTCATAATATCTCTTAATACAGTATACAACATAACAATTCAAAAATCAATAAAAAAAGCAGCAGATGCATAACATCTGCTGCTAAATTTAATTTTAATTACCAACCAAAGGGATTATCTGTGGGCTTTTCAATATCTTCTTCAAAGCCACCCTCGCCGGTATCGTTTTGGCTAACTCTAACGTTTGCACAAATATCAAGAGTAAACTTAAAAACTTCCATCTCAGGGGTTTCATATTTATGTTTCATATCACAAACCTCCTCATCAAACATTATAAATATACATCAAAATCAACTAAATGTCAAGCCTTAATTTTGGGCCACATTTTCAATTGACTCATCAAGAATATTCAATGTCTGGGGATTACTGTAGATAATTTTAACATTATCATTTTTATCTGTAATCTTGAGGTAGCCATAAACATTGTAATATTTCATCTGATTTGCAGGGGTATTATCAAAAGCGAATGTTTTAAGTACTCTGTTTTTATTTGTAGCATTTTCAGAAGCGTAAACATAAAGGAATGTTGCAAGTGTGCTGCCGTCCTCAACGCCCTTGCCGCTTGCATCAGCACCGTCAGCCTTATTTGTTAAGATTGCATCAAGCTTAGCCTTAGTAGCATCACTTATAGCGTCTACATCATAATAAGTATCATAATAGTCATTACGTGTATCTGCAGGGCCCTGAGTGTTAACCATTTCAAGAACTACACCATAGTCAACCTCTAAGCCTGCTTCTTCAAGTGTCTTAATCTGAACAGGGGTGTTGTAGTTAACGTCATCCTTTAATGTCACATCATCAGATGTGTCATCAGTACCGTTAACGTCAATCTTATCACCTGTGAAGTGAGGAATCATATAGCTGAGAATATAGTCAACATAGATTGTGTCTATAGCGTTACCGCCATTTGCATCAGTTGACTGCTCACGGCCATAGATAGGATCACCAAGAATAATCTGATAAATAAGCTCCTGATTATCTGTGTAAACAACTGTCATATCATCAGTTACAACAAGACCGAAGTAGTTACCGTAGTTAAGAAGCTTATCGGTGCCTTCATCGTAGCTACCGTCACCTTCCTTATCAAGGAACCATACGCCGCCTCTATCTGTACAATACTTGTTAATATCCTTTGCATAAATATCAATAGGTGTATTGAAAGGAACTGTAATAGGCCCTGCGGGCGAACCGTTAGCAATAAGGTTAACGGTGAATGTGCCCTCTTCTACTGCACGAACGTTGTAGCTGGTACCGGCAACGCTAATGTCGTTGTCATAGTCCTCAATTACCCAATTTACCTTTTTGTAAAGGTCATCTACATAAGGAGCATACTCTCTGATTTTATCAATGTCAGGCTTATAATTACTAAGCTCATCGCTTGTTGTAAGAGTATACTTAACAACGTATCTCTGCTCCTGATTATAACGGTTGTTGTAGATGTAAGTAAGTGTTACCTCAGGTGTAATATGTACTACGTCTGAGTAAATTGTAAGGCTTGATGTGCCTTCCTTTACTGTGTAGGTAAAGGTAAATTCTTTTTCTACACCGGGCTCGTAATTATCCTCAATTACGTTTGTACCGATTTCCTCAAAGTTTACACCATAGGAATCGTTAGCCTGAATATACCATGCGTACACATAGTCACGGCTAAAGGTAGGCTTAGTCTTGATAGTAATTTCAAGCACATCGCCAACACTGATTTCACCCATACTCTGAGTATAATTACCGGCAAAATCATCTGTAATATCTACATTGGAATTTGTATATTTGTCGTAAATCTTTCTAATCTTTACGTCACGGGTAGAATATGTTATATCGTTACCGAATACAGGAGGAGCGTAGGGGCTAATTGTCTGATCGTTAAAGTCAGTGTATGTGTAATAGAAGTTATTGACTGTGAATGTTCCTTCGGGATGCTCTTTAAATACTGCAACGTAAATCATATCAGAAGAAGCATCGATTTCGGAGTTGGAAAGCTCCACAATCAGAGGTGCTGCAGTTGTATCGATAGTATAAGTAGTACCGTCAGCACTCTTTTTAGCAAGATACCAACCAACAAAGTCGTTACCGTCTGCAACTCTTGCACTGATTACATGATTTTCTGAGCCGTGAGGTACTTCCTGAGTATGCTCACCATTGAAGTAAGCATTACCAACGTCCTCTACCTCGTTCTGTCCATAGTAGTAAGTTACTGTGCCATCATTATTGAGGTAAGCAACCTCAGCGGAAATAGTAACGTTTGTGAAGCCGTACTTTGTACCGTACCACTCACCGTCGTAACGGCTGTTGCCATCTTTAGTAGTAAGAGAAGCGTAGTCTATTACAACAGGCTTGCCTACAAACTCGTCAGTTGTAAGGTCAATACCTCTTTCTGTCTTTAATTCTTCAAGATTAGTAAGCTCGTAGGTCTTACAAACACCGAGGCATTCACCGTTTGCATTATAAAGGTAAGCGTTTACGTAGAAGTCAGAACCGGAAAGGTTTGCCCAACCTGGACCGATACCATCGGTATCAGGATCACAAGGACCGGTACGAACGATGTAAAGTGCAGGGTCAAGAGCTTTTTGCTCGTCTGTGAGAAGTGTGCGGGTAATATCAATCTGATTGCCGCTGAAATCTACGAAGGGATAGAAATTATAATCATTTGTATTAATGTCAATATCTTCATCCTTAGGCCAGTTTTCAACTCCATCAGACTCATTCAACTCAAATACAACATTATCAAAGCCCTGATTTGTAAGTTCGATAAACTCGTAATAGTCATAAGCCTGGTATCTGGCTTCACTGTTAACGCCTTTGTTATTTCCGTAGTTATTAAAGGTAATACCGGTAATTACCTCAGCTGCATTATCCGGATTTGCAACCTCAACATAAGTGTAATACATTCCGGGGTTTAATCTGTCAGGGATCATCAGCTGACCTGTCCACTCACCAAACTGTCTGTAACCAGTTTGATTACCTGTCCATGTATAAGAAGCTAAGTAATTACCCCAAGTGGTGGAGTTTTCATCAAGCTTAGCGTAAACCTTAATAACCTGCTCGCGCTCTTCTTCGACAGTTGATTTGGTCTTAGCAATTGTATCTGCTCGGAAATAAACAGGAACTACAACTGCATTAGTTGTACATGGTAAATAACCGATAAACAAATTAGTATTATCAGTATCCTGAGTTGCATCAATAAAGCCTGTGCCGTTAACAACCCAACCGAGAACAATATAATCAGAATCTGTTACGGTTGTGTTAATTTCAATAGTTGTACCACGGACAACGGTTGCTACGTAGTAGGGGCAAGTACCGTTGTTGTCACCTATTTTACCATCAGTTTTTGTAGTATAAGTAACGTCATCGCCGAAATTAAATGTACCGAAATAACTGTTAGAACCATGAACAGCACCGTTTGAACCGGTGATTGTTACGTTGGGGTCAAAATCAAGTGCCTCATACTTAGCTACAAGATTTTCATAAGCTTCATTAATATCGTCCTGTGTAGATGCACCTGCACCTAATACGCTTATGGCAGTTGTGTAAGCTGCTGTAAAGGCAGACCAAGAATTGGCTTCGTAACCGACTCCGTTAACGCCGTTATTATAAGCGTTTTTAATGAGTGTGTTGTTTACGGTATTGTTAAGCTCACGACGGTCTGTGGCACGGAAGTTGTTACCTGTAGAATCAAAATAAATCCAAACTTCTTCTTTGTCGAGCCACTGGTTACCGTCATAAAGTGCAGAAACGATGTCTATAGCGCTTGTCTGAGTGGGTTGGTTAGTGGCTGATACCGAAATATCATAGCCATAACACTGTCTATTTGTATTATAAGAATTATTATCGCTTACGATATATTTATCTTTACCGGTCTGATATGTACCGTGAGCTACATTTATCCGATACATGTCATTATAGTGCCATTCTTTTGAGTACACGGTAAAGCCGTATGTTTGTAAGTTACTTAATGCAGAGGAAGGAATTTCCCATTTATAAAGGCCGTCACCTAACTTAGTACCAAAGCCAACAATAATGTCGTTTGCTGCACAATAATTAGAACAACCATTATTGGAGGAGCTATATTCTACACCGCTTGTATCTGTAGAACTAAGCTTATTTTTATAAGCATTGTTAGAAGAAGTTGTTACTGTAAGATACGGTGTATTTTTTCGTGCAAAATCACTGGAAAGCCAAGTGTCAGAGAACTGTACATAGATTACAGTGCCTGTGGTGGAATCCGACGTACCGGAAGAAAGCTGAGCTGTAATAGAATCAGTGAAGCCTGCGGTGAGTGTAAGCTCGCCGGGAGTGTACCAATTCTGTTCGCCGAATTGTACGAGAGTCTGAGTGCCGTCATATACCTCTTGAGTAGTTGTACCTTTAGACTCATTTACAGTAAGGTTTTTGAAGCCTGCATCAGAGTAGGTGTAAACCTTAATCTTACGAGAATCGGCGAAGTTTGCAATAACAGAAACTTCTGTGCCGTCGGTAAGAATCTGAACAGTAATTTCATTGCCCTGTTCGGTTACTGCATAATCAGTGTCCTTGGTGCCTGTGCTGTTAATTGTCCAATGTGTAAACTGATAGCCGGTTTCGGTTGCGGTAGCAGTGGCAGTAATTGTTTCGGGGTAAGTAAGGTTGTGGGTGCCGTTTTTGTCAACAGTACCACCCTCGGTTGCAAAAACATTTACCGTACCCTCGTTAGCTGCAAAGTTAGCTGTGATTGTAAGGTCAGACTGAGGAACAAGTGAAGTAACAGCAAGTGTATCAGCAAAACCTACATTTGAATATGTGCCCGAAACTACCCAATTAACAAATCTGTAACCCTCGTTGGCTGTAGCTGTTAAGTTAACCATATTGCCATAAATAACAGCATCATTAGCACCTGTAACTGTACCCATTGTGCTGTCGTTGGCAGATACGGTTACGTTGTATGTGGGAAGAGCTGAGTATAATACATTAACGTTAGTAGGTGTAGCAGTTACATTGTTAACGCTGAATTCTACACGTGTATTAGAATAATCGTTGGTGTAACTAACGTTATTAGCTTTGGAAATATAGTAGCCGATAGGTGCATCAATGATAAAATCTATGCTTGCACCATTTTCAACCTTATAGCTATGGGTAGTTCCGTTACCTTCTAAGCCTAAGTCCTCAAAGTCATGGTTAGCATCGGGGGTAGCTGTAATAACGCCAAGAGCTCCACCCTGATTAAGTCGTACAGTATGTGTTGTCTTTGCGGCGAAGGTGTGAGTAAGAGTAACGTCGCCTGTTACTGTGTAAGTGTTGCCGATTACTGAGCCTGTTGAGGCTGTCCAAGTGCCAACACTATAGAACTTATTGGGAGTTGCTGTGAGGGTAAGAACTGTGCCGTAGGGAACAGCGCTACCGTCGGGAACAACTGTGCCGTCGGCATAAGCTACAGATACAGTGCCGTTTTCACCGCTGTAGTTTACAGTGTAGGAACGGATTGTTTCGGTGTATGTAGCATAAACGCTAACATTATCTGTTACTTTTGTATTGCCTATAGCTGTGCCGTTTGCAAGTGTCCAACCACCAAAAGCATATTCATACTGTTCTGTACTTGCTTTTGTAGCAGAAGGCGCAGTAGCAGCACTGATTAAAGTGTCATAATATGCCTCAGCTGTACCAAGCACTGTAGTACGGTCTTCGTCGTAGTAAGTGATTGTGTAAGTGTTGGCTGTGTACTGAGCTGTGTAAGTTGTATCCTCAGTAATAGCACTGCCATAAGCATTGCCGTCAGCATCTACCCAACCTGTGAAGGTGTAGCCTTCACGTGTGGGAGTTGCACCACCATATGTAGGTGTTGTACCCTTATCAACCTCTACTTCGTAGAGCTTAGTGCCATTCCAATCATTAAAAGTCGCGGTTACTTTTGTTTCTACTTTTTCATAGCGAGCATAATAAGTTGCAGCACTTCCGGAGTGTGCATAAGAATATGTTAACGCTGTACCTACTTGTGTGCCACTTGAATTATACCAACCTTTGAAAGTGTATCCTTCATTTACTGTAGCAGTTAACTTAACTGTAGTACCTGCAGCAAGTGAGGCATATGTGGTATATGTGGAACCTAATGTAGTTGCAGCAGACCTAGATGCAGCTGTAGAGTTTGCAGAAAGATAATAACCTTCTACTTTTACGGTACCAGCGCTTGCATCATTAGAATAAGTTGAACCGCCAGATTCAGCAGAACGTACATAAACTGTCTGATTCGAATTAAGGGAAGAATATGTAGTTCCTTTGTAATTAATACTGATAGAAGTGCCATTGGAGCTTGTGCTCGGAGTAACCAAATGACGCTTGGTATCACCATCCATATTGTAACCGGTAGTATATGCGGCAGTTCTGTGGGTTGCATTTGTAAGGTTAGAAGAACCCCAGTTGCCATCGCCCCACTTACTAGATGTACCGATAACCGCATAATAAGTAGCATCGCTCCAATCGTGATAGGTAGAGCTACTTAAATTTACATAATATAAATTAGTATTTGCAATTTTTGACATAGTATATGTTCTTGAAAAAGAACCATGACCAATTACAAACTGAATACAACTGTCCGTCCACTGTGTTTTTGTATTGTCAAAGTAGACGTAACCACCTGCAACGGTATTTGCACCCACAGGTGCAAGCTCAACATTAGCGGCTAAGGTGCCTACAATGCCTGAGGAAAGGAGCATAAGCATTGAAAGAACCAAAGCTATGGTGCGCTTTGAAATTGATTTAATTTTATTCATAGTAAATTACCTCCTATATCAGTATAGGAAATCAAAGACCTGCAAGCTGCTTTTGGATAGCAGTTGCATCTTTGATTGTAACAGAGCCGTCGCCGTTTACGTCGGAAACTGTGGTTGAGAGGGTTGAGGGGTCAACCATCTTTGCAAGGCTCTTCTGAATGTATGTAGCATCCTTGATGTTTATGTCGCCGTCGCAGTTAGCATCGCCGTAGTCTGCAAAGCTGTAGTTAAGAGCAACTTCAGCAAGTGCATCAGTGTCGACATCATAAATCATATTAACAGCGGACTCTGTCCAGTTTCTTTGTTCCTCTGTTAAATTAGAGATGTTAGAGAGGATACTTGAACCACCGTTGAGGTTTTCCAAAGCAAGGTAATAATAGTAGTAACCGTCATCACCCTGAACAAAGTCTCCCTCACCTGCTGATACTGTGTAAGAAGCGTTGTAGAAATAAACGCGGTTTGCTTTAACTGCGAATACGATATTTGTGCCAAAGTCTACATCTGCAGCAGTTTCATAGCAATACCAAGAGTAAGTTGCTGTATCAGAAGCGTTAGGTATTGACTGGATAGCTGTGTATTTTGTAAGCTCTACAGCGTTGCCGTCAACAGTTGCATTGGGCAGGTAGCCGTATGTATCGGAGCATTTGAAGAAAATCTTAACGGGATAGGTACCTAAGTCAAGAGTGATAGTAACTTTAACTGTGTCAGTAACAGAGGCACCGCCGGAAGCTGTAACTGTAACTGTATAGGTTACGTCTGCGGGGTTATTTGAAACAACAGTAAACACGCCGTCTGTGGTCTCTAAGTTACTGCCGTCAGAGCCTATGAGTATGTAGGTAAGTGTTTCGCCCTCAGGAGCAAACATAACGTTAGCAGTTATTGTAAAATCTCTGTCTTCCATAGCAGATTTTGGAGCATCAAGGGTAACAGAGAACTCTTTAGCCATAACGGTTAAAGTTACTACATTAGTGTCTACAGTTACGTCATTAAAATCTCCGCTGAGAGTAACAGTAACATAGTATGTAGTTTCGCCAACTACGTCAGCAGGAAGTGTAAATACGCCTGTTGTGTTGGCGTCTTCAACAACTGTGCCGTCAGCTTTCTTTAATGTATATGTTGCAGCACTGTACTGATCGCTGTTGTCTGTAACGGTTAATGTAAAGTTGCCGTCACCGACAAAAAGGGTATCTGTATCTACAGACAAGGAAGCCGTGAATTCGTCTCGAATGCTATAGGTAACTTCACCAGAGGTTTCTGTTACACCGTCTACAGAAACCTGAACTGAGAATTTATAGTTCATATTAGCTACAGTAGGAGTGAAGGTGATAACCTTATTTGTTTTGTCGACTGTATACTCACCTTGGTACTCTGTACCGTTAAGCAAAAGCTTAACATCGGGCTCAGTTGAATTACCTGTCACGCTGTAAGAATAACTAATGGTAGAAGGTGTACCTACTACTGATTCAGTACCCTTAGTAGCTGTGACGTTTGTGATGGAGACATCCGGCTCTGACTTTTTGAAAAGAGCATAATATGTCTTATTATGTTCCTGAACATTATAGGAAAGAGTTGGGTTTGTTCTACCGCTGATACCACTTTCGCTTGAAGTTGTTGACCAACCTACAAAATCATATCCATCAGCAGGTGTTGCTGTGAATGTGACCGTTGAAGCACGGGCAAAATTATAACTTAATGTACCAGCCGAAGTATAAGCAGTACCAGAATAAGTACTATTAGGGTCACTTAAGTAATAACCTGTGCCCGTTACAGTACCTGCTGAGGACAGCGCAGAGTAAGAGGTTGAACCATACTCGGCTCCATATACTTTAACTACCTGTGTATGGTTGAGGTTATTCGCAACAGACTCCTGATAAGAAATACTGATAGTAGTACCGTTGGAATTGCTTAAAGGTACAACCAAATGATGCTTTGTATCGACATCCATATTATATGCAGTAGTATATGCGGCAGTGTAATGGGTAGCATTCTTCAAGTTATCAGGTCCCCAATTGCCATCGCCAAAAACTGAAGAGTTACCAATAACAGCGTAGTAAGTAGCATCGCCCCAATCGTGGTATGTATAATCGCTTAAATTTACATAATATAAGTTAGTGTTGGAAATCTTGGTCATAGTATATGAACGAGAAAAACTATTATGACCAATAATAAACTGAATCTTACTATCCGTCCATCCTGTTGTGGAGTTATCGAAATAAACGTGACCACCCGCAACAGTGTTTGCGCCTGTCTCGGCGAGTTCTACTTCAGCCGCTGAGGCGGAAGTTATGCCGACAATGCCAAGAGAGAATACCATAATTACAACCAGTAACATTGATAATGCTCTTTTAGCAAAGCTTTTTGTAAGAGTATTCATAAATAAAAACCTCCTAATTTTTTATTCGTGCTAAGGTTAAGGCTTGGTACCAAAGGCGTGGACGCCGACTGACCTTCAACGCTGTGACTATATGTTGTGTTGTTAGGCAAAACATATACCACAAATGCCTAAAGGGTACACTACCCCACCTAATTTTACCATTATATTATAGCGAAAGCTTAGTAAAAAATCAACAATAATTTTCCTAATTTTTAATTTTTGTTTGTTTTAACAATTTAGAAGTTGTAATTTAGTGAATAAGACGATTTATAATATTTTTAAAGAAAAAAACAAAAAACCCGAAGCATAAAGCTTCGGGCAAATGTACGTATTAGTCTGAAGAATAAGGAAGAAGTGCGAGGTAACGAGCACGCTTGATAGCTACTGTGAGCTCTCTCTGGTGTGCTGCGCATGTACCTGTTACACGTCTGGGAAGAATCTTAGCACGCTCTGACATATAGCGACGGAGACGGTTAATATCCTTGTAGTCAATCTTCTCTACTTTATCAACACAGAAAGCGCAAACCTTCTTGCGGGCTTTTCTGTGGTTAGCTGGTCTGTCGTTCATTGAGGTATCTCCTTTCGTAAAATAATAGGAAAAGCAGTAAACTGCTAAAAATCAAGGATTATCAGAAGGGAAGGTCGTCGTCAAGCTGAACTTCCATAAAGTCCTGAGAAGAACCGTTTGAGTAAGAGGGTGTCTGCTCAGTAAACTGAGGAGCAGGCTGGCTGTAGCCGCCTGAATAGGAAGCGGAGCTGTCTCTTCTTTCGCCTGTGAAGGAAGCGTTGTCGGCAACTACCTCTACAACGTAACGTTTGCTGCCGTCGTTTGTTTGGTAGGTGCGGCTCTGAAGCTGGCCGTCAACGGCGATAAGGGAGCCCTTTCTGAAATGTTTGCAAATAAATTCGGCAGTGTAACGCCATGCAACGATATCAAAGAAATCTGCCTGACGCTCTTCCCCACTTTTTACGTAGCTGCGGTCAACCGCAATACGGAAAGTGGTTACGCTTACACCACTGGCTGTTGTTTTAAGCTCAGGGTCTGCAACTAATCTGCCCATTAATACTACTCTGTTTAACACTTAACTTCATCCTTTCATTGACACTTCTGTGCCTGCCTTTTAATTATTCGTCCTTTTTAACAATGATAGAGCGAAGAACACCGTCAGTAATCTTATATCTTCTGTCGAGTTCTGCGGGGAAGTCGGGTGTGGACTCAAAGTTAATGAGTGCATAGTAACCCTCTGCCTCCTTATTGATGAGATATGCGAGCTTTCTCTTGCCCCACTCATCAACGCTCTGCAGTGTAGCATACTTCTCGATACGCTTTACGAACTTCTCAAGAAGAGCCTGAGCTGCCTCCTCGCCGTTCTTTACAGAGAGAACGAGGACTGTCTCATAATTTGCCTTAACTGCCATTTTTGCACCTCCTTTTGGTCTGTTGGCGTTGAAATCGGCTTCAACGCAAGGATTTTCCTGCTGTTTCTTAAAAAAAGAAACCCGCTATGCATACTTTTACACATAACAGGTTAATTATATACGTCAATATTAATTTTGTCAATAGTAATTTTAGGATATCCGTTAGCCACGGTGGGCAATTCGCCTACGGGCAGTAAGATTTAAATTTTAGCTCCGATAAACGGCGGTTATGAAAGTCCGTCAGACTCAAAGCCTTCGCCGCTGATGGTTCCTGCAGTGGTAACGATTACAAAGGCATTGGGGTCAATGCTATGGACAAGCACTGTTGTCTGGTGAACCTGGTTAGGCCTTACGGCACAAAGAATAACCTTCTTATTGTCTTTATTGTAACCGCCCTGAGCGTCTAAAAGGGTTACACCTCGGTCGATTTCTTTTAAAATCACCTCAGTTACCTCTTCGTAGTGGGAGGTAACAACGAACAGAAGCTTGCCGTTGTTGCGGGCAAAGCCGTAAACCATAGTATCTATTACCTTTGTGGTAACAAAAATAAACACGATTGCATAGAGGGCGTTTTCGATATTGCCGTAAACAATTGCAGATGCAGTCACCACGAAAGCGTCACACAAAAGCATAAACTTGCCAAGAGAAACATGAGGCTTTTTCTTGTGCATAATACGTGAAACGATATCGGTACCTCCCGTGGAGCCGCCGCGGTTAAAAATCAGCGACATACCTGCTCCGCTTAAGATACCGCCGAAAATGCACACAAGCAAAGGGTTGCCTGTATATGGCTTTATAATATTTGCAATAAACTCAAGCTCAAAGGAGTCAATCATTATAGAGGAAATAACTGTTGCAGAAAGAGAACGTGACAGATATTTCCAGCCTATTTCAACACCGCCCCAGATAAAAAGAGGGATATTAAGCACCAAAGACAATACACCTATGGGAACAAGGGGAAAAAGATGATTAATAAGAATACTTATACCGATAACGCCGCCGGGAGCAATATCGTTAGGGCTTGAAAAAAGCGCCATACTCACAGCATAGAGAAAACAACCGGCAATAATAATTGCATAGTCGATAATAAAGTTTTTTACCCTTTGAAAGCTAAGCTTTTGTTTCATAAAATCACCTTTTATATTATTTGATTTTATTCTTCTGTTATTATATTAAAAAGCTCGCGGCAGCGTTCTTCCCTACCGCTTAAATAAAGGTAACCGAAAAGTGCCTCTAAACCTGTGGCGGCGTGGTAATCTGCAAGGGAGCTGCTTTTGGAAGCGGAGTTAACGTTTGCATTTCTGCCGCGGCGGTACACGCCCTGCTCTTCTTCAGTAAGAATGGGAAGAATTTTATCAGCAGCCTGTGCCTGTGCTTTGCAGCAAACCATATCCACCTTAAGCTTATTCATAACGCCCACCTTGCCAACGTGAGCTTTGCAAAGATGCTCGCGGACTAAAATCTCGTAGACACTGTCGCCGATAAAGGCAAGGCTTAAAGATGGCATTGAGGTTACGTCAATATTATTATCCATAAATTACTCCACAAAGTCAAACTCAACATCGTAAATAGAAACCGTGTCGCCTTCTTCGATACCTGCTTCTTTAAGTGCATCAATAACGCCTGAGGTTACAAGTGCATTCTGGAAGTAGTTTAGGCTTTCAAAGTCGTCAAAATTGGTGCTGTTAAGAACTCTTAAAAGCCACTTGCCCTCAACGAAGTAAACGCCGTCGTTGTTGGTAATTTTGACGCTTCTGTCGGAAATATCCTCAACGTCTACCTTTGGTGCAGGCTCTGCCTCGTAAATAGTTACGGGAGGAAGCTTTGAGAGCATTTCGGCAGTTTTATTAAGAAGGTCATCAACACCCTCGTTAATAGGTGCCATTATGGGGAAAAACTCATATCCTTGCTCTTTTACAAAGCTTTCAAACTCTGCAACCTGCTCATCAGTGGCAAGGTCGCATTTATTTCCTGCTACTATCATAGGAAGCTTTGATAAATTCTCGTTAAAATTCTTAAGCTCGGAATTTATTATATTGAAATCTTCTTTGGGGTCTCTGCCCTCACTGCCTGCCACATCTACAACGTGAATAAGCATACGGCATCTTTCGACGTGACGTAAAAATCTGTGACCGAGACCGTTACCTTCCCAAGCACCTTCAATAAGACCGGGGATATCAGCCATTACAAAGGAAGTGCCGGGAACAGAATATACTACACCAAGCTTGGGTGTAATTGTTGTGAAGTGATAGTTGGCGATTTCTGGTTTTGCCTCGGAAACCACGGAAAGAAGCGTGGACTTGCCTACATTCGGAAAACCTACCAAGCCTACGTCGGCAAGAAGCTTAAGCTCTAAGGTAACCTCAAACTCCTCACCGGGAAGTCCCGGCTTTGCAAAACGGGGAACCTGACGTGTAGGTGTGGCAAAATGAGGATTGCCCCAACCGCCTTTGCCGCCTTTGGCAATAACTACAGGCTCTTTGCCCGAAATATCAGCAATGACTCTGCCTGTTTCGGCGTCTTTAATAAGAGTACCCTGAGGCACCCTTACTACTAAGTCGTCGCCCTTTTTGCCGTTACGTCTACCGCCCATTCCTGAGCCTCCGTTTGGCGCTACATACTTACGCTTATAGCGAAAATCTGCCAACGTAGAAAGGTTAGTGTCGGCAACGAAAACTACATTGCCGCCTCTGCCGCCGTCTCCACCGTCGGGACCGCCTGCGGCTACGTATTTTTCACGATGAAAGGAAACGGCACCGTTGCCGCCGTCGCCTGCTTTTACAAAAACTTTTGCTATATCTACAAACATAGTTTTACCTCCTTTTACCTTTTAGCTTGTGCTTAAAGATAAGAAATATAGGAAGAATGAAAAACGGGCGGAGAAACTCCGCCCGAACTTAAGCTTAGATATTACTGCTCAACAGGATAAACGCTGGCACGCTTTCTATCTCTGCCCATACGCTCGAAGCGTACTACGCCGTCAATCTTAGCAAACAGGGAATCGTCAGAGCCTCTGCCTACATTCTCACCGGGATGGATATGAGTACCTCTCTGCTTAACGAGGATGTTGCCTGCTAAAACGAACTGACCGTCTGCACGCTTAACACCAAGACGCTTGGACTCAGAATCACGACCGTTCTTGGTAGAACCCATACCTTTTTTATGAGCGAATAACTGAATGTTAATCTTAAGCATTTACCTTACACCTCCGAAATTTTAACTGTAATGTTTTCTTTGTACTGCTCACTCAGAGCAGTAAGATGAAGCTGGAAGCCACACAGTATATCCTGTGCCTTCACTGACTGTTGTGACGAAAGTTTAATTGCCATAAAGCCATCTTTGACTTGAATTTCGGGTTCCAAATTTAATATATCGGTAATAGTGTTTACCGTCATATAGGCTGCTGAGCTTACAGTCGCACAAAGGATGTCGTTGCCTTCATAGCCTAAGCCGCTGTGACCCTCAACAGTATATCCGCAAATCAAGCCGTCCTTTTTGACAAAAGAAACTTTAATCATATCAGGCCGTAATTGACTTGATAACGGCCTTTGTGTAAGGCTGTCTGTGACCTAATTTTCTCTTTTCACCCTTCTTGGGCTTGTAAGTGGAAACAGTGATTTTCTTGCCCTTGCCGGACTTTACAATCTCAGCTGTTACCTTTGCACCCTCAACATAAGGAGTGCCGACGGTGATACCGTCATCATTACCAACAGCAACTACCTTGAACTCAACAGTTGTGTTGTCTTCAGCGTTAAGCTTCTCAACGTAGATTACGTCGCCGTTTTCTACCTTGTACTGCTTGCCGCCGGTTTCGATTACTGCATACATGTTAGTACACCTTTTCCTTTATAGACTCGCTACTGTCGGGTGTGGCAAAGCCAACTATAGACCCACAATACGCGGCTTATACACTATATCACAACGAAAAAACTTTGTCAAGAGTTTTGTTGAAGCTTTACAGCCTTTAGTGTATTTTTCATTAAAACTGCTATAGTCATAGGGCCAACACCGCCGGGAACAGGTGTTATTGCCGAAGCCTTGTCTTTTACTTTATCAAAATCAACGTCGCCGCAAAGCTTGCCGTCTTTGTCTCTGTTCATACCTACGTCAATAACAACTGCACCTGCCTTTACCATATCGGCAGTAACAAATCTTGCTTTGCCGATTGCGGCAACCAAAATGTCGGCACGGCTTGTAACCTTTTTAAGATTAAGGGTTTTTGAGTGGGTTACTGTAACTGTGCCGTCGGCGTGAAGTAAAAGCATTGCCATAGGTTTTCCTACAATATTGCTTCTGCCGATAACAACACATTCCTTGCCCTTGGGGTCGATGTCGTAAGCCTTTAAAAGCTCCATAACACCTGCAGGAGTACAGGGCAGGAAGTCATAGTCGCCAATCATAATTCTGCCTACGTTGCTCTTATGGAAAGCATCAACGTCTTTTCTGGGGTCAATAGCCTCGATAATTGCCTTTTCGTCAATCTGCTTAGGGAGCGGCAGCTGAACCAAAATGCCGTTTACGTCTTCCCTGTTATTAAGCTCATCAACAAGCTTTAAAAGCTCTGCCTGTGTCGTGTCGCCACTAAGTGCAAATTCTAACGACTCAATGCCCGTATACTCGCAGGCTTTCTTTTTATTATTAACGTAAACACGGGAAGCGGGGTCGTCGCCTACAATTACAACAGCTAAGGTTGCCTTAATGCCCTTTTCCTTAAGAGCACTAATTTCTGCTGCCACTTCGTCCTTTACTTTTTTAGATACCATTTTGCCGTCTATAATCATAGCACCGAACCTATCCTTTCTGTTTCTGAAAACTATAAGCAGAATAACACCTGCCAAAACTAAAACTGCCGAAAGCAGCTGGCTTACTCTGGGAGTGTAGCCGAAAATGCTGAAGGGTAAATAAAGGCTGTCTGTTCTCAGTCCCTCAACAATCATTCTTTCAAAGCCGTACCACACAAGGTACATCAGAAAAACCTGACCCTTGTACTGCTGAAATTTTTTTGAGAAAAAGTGAAGAAGCACAAAGCCCAGTAAACACCAGAGCGACTCATACAAAAAGCAAGGGTGAACCGCAATGTTTCCTGTATTTTCGCTTACCATTCCCCAAGGCAAATCTGTGGGAGTGCCGAAGGCTTCCTGATTCATAAAATTGCCCCAACGACCCATACCTTGACCTATAAGAAAGCCTAAAGCCGCCAAATCGAGACAGGCAAGAACATTAATCTTCTTTTTGTAAGCAACCAGACCGCCGCCTAAAAGTCCGCCTATTATACCGCCGTAAATGGCAAGTCCGCCTTTGTGAAAGTCGGTGATAATCCTTATGGGGTCATCTTTAAAATAGTCCCAAGTGAAAATAACATAGTAAAGCCTTGCACCGATAACGGCGCATATAACGCCCACAATAATTGCATCCAAAAGCTTATCGGGGTCAACGCCAAAGTAAGGGGCACGCTTCATACCGTAAAGAACTGCCAAGAGAAGACCTGTGGCAATAATTATGCCGTACCACTTAACCTCAAAGGTACCTATGGAAAAGGCGGTGGAGTTTATAAAAAACTCAAGTCCCAATTTTGGAAAAGAAACAGGCATATTACTCCCCCTTTACCACCGACAAAGCGGAGTTTTCTGTGTCGATTTCGGCTAAAAGCGTCTGAGCTTTAGAAATATCAGCATTGCCGATTGCATCATAATAATCGAATATTTTTCTTTTTGAGAAATAAAAATCTTCAAGCATATTGGCAACTGTGTCAACAGAATTAAGAGAGCTTAAAGCGTCGCCGTAGGTAGCTTTTTTTGCATCAATAAAGTCTGTTTCAAGAAGTCCTTCTGCCTTAGCCTTGTCAAAATAAGCTTTGATTATCTCTGAAACCTTCTGAGGGTCTCGGCTTTCGCCTGAGAAAAGAATTGCAGAATATCCGCCGCCTTCAAACATTTCGTAAGAAAATGTGGAGTTTATAAGCTCTTTGTCCATAAGCTCACGATACATCGGACTTGTGGAAGATGCAAGCATAAAAAGAAGAACGTCAAGATTTGCAAGCTCTTCTTCGGTGTGAAGTCTGTCGCCTTTAAGCTTAAAGCCGAAATTGAAAATCGGCACAGCCACAGGGAAAATCTGCTCAACGTAGCTTTCTTTAATCTCATAAGGTTCATCTGGGAAAAGGCTTATTACCTCGGCGTTTTCCTGCTCTTTAAGATATTTATCGCAAATTTCAAGAACCTCGTCAATATCAACGTTACCTACAACGGAAAGCGCCATATTGTGAAGGTTATAGTAAGAATTGTAGCAGGTATAGAGGCTTTCGGGAGTAATCTCGGCAATAGACTCAATACTGCCTGCAATATCAACCCTTACGGGGTGGTTATGATACATAGCACCTAAAAGGTTAAAGAGCACCCGCCACTCAGGGGAGTCTTCGTACATTTTGATTTCCTGCCCGATAATGCCCTGCTCCTTGGCCACGGTTTCTTTTGTAAAATAAGGGCTTGTCACAAGCTCTAAAAGAATGGAAAGGCTTTTGGAAAACTGCTCTGTGCAATTAAAAAGGTAGCAGGTTTTATCAAAGCTTGTGTAAGCGTTGGCGTTGGCACCTGTTTCGGCGTATTTTGAAAAGGCGTCGCCGTCTTCGCTTTCGAAAAGCTTATGCTCAAGGTAATGAGCTATACCGTCGGGGACTGTAACCTTTCCTTCTTTGAGCTCAAACTGAGTATTGATACTTCCAAAGGGTGTACCGATGATTGCATAGGTAGAGCGATAACCCTCTTTAGGCAAAACAAATATTCTCAGTCCTGAGCTATGCTCAATTTCATAATATTTTTCTCTGAGCCTTTCGCTTTTAAATTCCTTTATTTGCATCATTCACCCTCCTTTGAACTTAAAATATAAATTGTATCCAAGGTAAGTTTGTTAGCCACTTCAACAACCTGTTCTCTTGTAACTGAGTTAAATTTAGCTGTGATTTCTTCAACCGTTAAAAACTCAGGCTCTGTAAGCTGGGAAACAAACCACTCCTCGTTGCCTGTAACGGTGTCGCATATACTTACAAAATCGCTTGCCACAGAAAGCTTTGCAAGGCGTAAGTCCTCGTCGGTGAAGTTTCCGTTTTTAATCTGTTCAAGCTCGTTAATCACTGCATCAACAGTACGCTGAGTGTTAGCATTTTCCACGCCGCTTTCAACAGTTAAAATGCCCTTAAAGCGGTTATATCGGCTGAAGCAATAGTAGCAAAGGCTGAGTTTTTCGCGGATATTAAGGAAAAACTTGGAGCGAGTACCTGAGCCCAAGATAACATTCATAAGCCGCATTGCAAAGACGTCTTCGTCATCTTTACTGCAATTTGTTCTAAAGCCCATAAGCATTTTTGCCTGAGCAATGTCCATAGTTTCAAAAACCTTACTGACTTCTTTTGCTTTTCGTACAATCTCGGTATGAAGTTCTTCGGGCTTTCTTTCTATTGATACAAACTTTTCTTTAAAGATTTTCTTTGCACTTTCAGCAGGTGCTCCGCCTACATAAAACACTTCAAAGGAAGCACCCTTAAGCATTCTGTCCCAAGCTTTTTTCAGGCTTTCGGGGGTACATTTAAGAATATCCTCACGGCTGCCGTAGCGTTTAATTCCAAAAGCCTCGTCTTTGCACATAAGCTCAATAAGACGGGCGTTTGCATAAATACGCTTGTCGTTAAACTCGGAGTCGGCAAGGTCAATAAGCTGACGACGCTCCTGCTCAACCTCATTTTTATCAAACACATTGTTTTTAAAATTAGGCTCAAAAAGCACCTTTAAGAGAAGCTCTGAAAGTTCTTTGGATACCACGTCGCCGTCTAAGGCATAGCGGTCATCAATACCTGCAATGGAAAAGGTAAGTGCAAGGGTCTCGCCTATTTTGCGAACTCCTGCAGAAAGAGAGGCACCGTAAAGAGAGCTGAGCTTTTTTGAAAGTGCAGTAAAATCGGGAAACTCCTCACAAGAGCGTGTAAGGACTTGTGTAAGCAAAGCAAAATCCGAAGCACTTTCTTTTTCTAAAGGTAAAAGTGCAATGGCAGTAAGGCGCATGGTCTTGAACCTGTCCACGTTAATCTCGTTAAAATATACGTTATCCGCAAGGCGTGTGCGAATATTTGTGCTCATAAAATCATCTCCGTTATTACTTGGATATTTTATTATTGTATCACAAAGTTTTCGGATATTAAAGACTTTTTGAAAATAAAATGCAAAAGCTCCTCTTAAAAACAAGAGGAGCTTAAAACAATTATGATTTATTCTGTGCATCTACAAGGCCTGCGCCGCCGTAAAGCTCGCGGAGCTTGGGCTTTTCGATTTTGCCTGTGGGGTTACGGGGTACATCTGCAAAGATAATTCTGTGAGGACGCTTGTAGCGGGGTAAATCCATACAGAAGTTATTGATGTCCTCCTCAGTTGCGGTAAAGCCTTCTTTAATCTGGATAACTGCGGCGGCAATTTCGCCAAGACGTTTGTCAGGCAGACCGATAACCGCAACGTCGCCGATTGCATTGTAACCTCTTAAGAAGTCCTCAATCTGAACGGGATAAAGGTTTTCACCGCCTGAGATAATAACGTCCTTTTTACGGTCAACAAGGAAGATAAAGCCGTCTTCGTCTTCTTTAGCCATATCGCCTGTAAAGAGCCAACCGTTTTTGATAGAAGCGGCTGTTGCGGCTTCGTCGTTATAGTAGCACTCCATAACACCGGGGCCTTTTACACAAAGCTCGCCAACCTCGCCCTGATTGACAACATTACCGTTTTCGTCAACAATCTTAACTTTCCAGCCGTAGCCAGCCTTGCCGATAGCACCAACCTTGTGAATATTCTCAACACCAAGGTGAACACAGCCGGGACCGATAGACTCTGAAAGGCCGTAGTTTGTGTCATACTGATGAGAGGGGAAGTATTCCTTCCACTTCTTTATAAGGCTCATGGGAACAGGCTGAGCACCTATGTGCATAAGTCTCCACTGCTCCAAATTATAATCCTCAATTTTAAAATCTCCTCTGTCAAGGGCATTTAAAATATCCTGTGCCCAAGGAACCAAGAGCCATACGATAGTACATTTTTCGTTAGAAACGGCGTTAAGCACAAACTCAGGCTTAGTGCCCTTTAAGAGTACGGTTTTACCGCCCACCAAGAGACTGCCGAACCAATGCATTTTTGCACCTGTATGGTAAAGAGGAGGAATGCAAAGGAAAACGTCATCTTTAGTCTGGCCGTGGTGATTCTGCTCAACCTTACAGGAATGAGTAAGGCTTCTGTGTCTATGTAAAATCGCCTTGGGAAAGCCTGTTGTGCCTGAGGAAAAGTAAATGGCACCGAAGTCTTCTTCGTCAATTAAAATTTCGGGCGATTTAGAGGAGCAGTCTGCGGTCATTTCAGAATATGACTCGGCAAATGTAGGGCAAGTGTCACTGCCTGCAAAAATAAGCAGACGGTTTACGCTTATTTTTGCCTCGATATTTTCAACTCGGCCGATAAACTCAGAACCGAACACAAGAGCGTCGGTCTCAGCAAGGTTTAAGCAATACTCGATTTCGTCGCTTGTATAACGGAAGTTAAGAGGCACTGCAATAGCACCCGTTTTGAGAATACCAAAGTAAATAGGAAGCCACTCGATACAGTTCATAAGAAGAATTGCAACCTTGTCGCCCTTTTTGATGCCACGCTCCAAAAGTGCATTGGCAAAGCGGTTAGCCTTTTCGTTAAAAACATTCCAGCTTATTTCTCGCCTGTAATAGTTCTTTTCGGTTTCCTGCACGAGGCTATAGTCCCTCCAAGTAAGACGGCGGGTTTCGGGAACACCGGGGTTAATTTCAACAAGAGCAACGTCCCCCCCATAAAGTCGGGCATTTCGCTCAAGCATTTCCATAATTGTCATCACAATCACCTTTTGAATAAAATAAAAAGCCCTCAAAAGAAAACTTCCTTTGAGGGCGAAAAAGTCGCGGTACCACCTCAGTTTGCCTTTACCTTGCGGCAAAAGCCTCTGCGAGTAAAATACTCACTGCTATAACGGGCTTACCCGTAACAGCCTACACAGGACAAAAGTCCCTTCGGTGTTATGCTAACGAAAGGTATTGGGGAAAAAACTGCCATCGGCTTGCACCAACCGCCGACTCTCTGAAGTACAGAAATAATCCTTACTTATTTTCGCTCACTGCATTTACAAATATTAACAAAGATTATAACACCCAAGCACACTAATGTCAACGCTTTAATTTATAAAAGGGCGGTCAATCTGCACCACGGCGTTGCAGTTTTTAAGATTTGCACTTACTAAATCGCAGATTTCCTTTTTAAGCTTATTGTCGTCAGCCTTTACAGAGTGCGGAACAACAGCGTCAAAAATAAGGTTTGTGTGTGTTACACCGGGAACCATTCTAAAGTCGTGGATAGTAACGTCTTCGTGCAGGGTCTTTACGATTTTTGCTACTGACATTCTATAAGAGTTTGTAACCTCGTTGTCGGTTTCAACAGGGTCCATGTGAATAACTGCAAGTGTGCCGTAAACCTCGGCTATTTCCTGCTCTATAAGGTCGATTTCGTCGTGAAGCTCGTAAATGTCGCCCTTGCCGTCAACCTCGGCGTGAAGTGAAAGAATCTGTCTGCCGGGGCCGTAATCGTGAACAATCAGGTCGTGAATGCCGATTACAACAGGATGAGCCAAAACGGTTTTTTCGATTGCTTCTACAAACTCTTTTTCAGGAGGTGCTCCAAGTAAAAGCTTTAAGGTTTCCATTGCGGACTTAAAACCTGCAAAAAGGATAAACAATGAAACAAGAACACCGCACCAACCGTCTATCATAATATCAAAATAAACTCCGATAACAAGAGACAAAAGCACAACTGCAGTTGCTATTGAGTCGGAAATACAGTCCATAGCTGTTGCTTTCATACCTGCACTGTTAATCTGCTTTCCTACTGTGCGGTTATAGAAAAACATATAAAGCTTAACAAGAATAGATGCACCTAAAATTATTGCAGAAAGCACCCAATTTTCCCCTATTGGTTCAGGATTAATGATTTTGCTTATAGAGGAGGTCATAAGCTCAACGCCTACTACAATAATAATAACCGACACCAAAAGGCCCGAAATATACTCAAACCTGCCGTGGCCGAAGGGGTGCTCAGGGTCAGGCTTTTTTCCTGCAAAGCGAAAACCGATTAAGGTAATAAGAGAGGAGCCTGCATCGGAAAGGTTGTTGAAAGCATCTGCAGTAATTGCAATGGAGCCTGCAAAGGTACCTGCCAGAAGCTTACCCAAAAACAAAAGAATGTTAAGAGCAATTCCTGCAATACTGCAAAGAGCTCCCCATGCACGCCTGCCTTCAGCACTTTCTTTGCTTTTATTTTTAAGAAAAATTCTACCCAAAATACTTATCATATAAAAATCCTGCCTGTGTTTATTTTGAAGCCAGCTTATAAACCCTGTCTGCTCTGCCGATAACCACCAGATGCTCACCGCTTAAAAATGTATAGTCAGCAGTAAGCTCGGTATCAAGCTTGCCTGAACGTTTAACCGCAATAATGTTGACAGAGTATTTACGCCTTACGTCAACCTCGCCTACGGTTTTGCCAACCCAAGCCTCAGGCACAGGAATTTCATAAACCGCGTAGTCTTCGGCAAGCTCGATATAGTCGAAAATATTTTTAACGTTGAGTCTGATTGCGGTTTTTTCGGCAACATCACGCTCAGGGTAAATAACCTGGTCTGCGCCGATTTTTTTAAGCAGGTTTGCATGTCTTTCAGAACCAGCCTTTGCAATAACACACTTGGCACCGTATTCTTTTAAAAGTGCGGTGATTTCCATTGCCGACTGAAAATTAGTACCCACGGCAACAACACAGTAATCAAAATTAGAAACACCTAAGGAGCTTATTACGTTTTCGTCTGAGCAGTCGCAGATTCTTGAGTCTTCAAATTCATTTGAATAACGTTCAACAAGTTCTTCGTTTATGTCAGCAACCAGAACGTCGTTTCCAAGCTGAGAAAACTTAAGTGCCAGATGATAGCCGAATCTGCCTAAGCCGATTACAAGAATAGATTTCATAATATAAACCTCTTATCCGATTAATACTTGCTCTGCGGGACGCTTTACCGATACCTGCTTACGCTTTTCTGCAAGGGTAAGCATAAGGGTAAGTCCGCCGATTCTGCCTGCATACATAAGCAGAATTATAATATATTTTGAAGCTGTTGAAAGCTCAGGAGTAATTCCCATAGTAACACCTACGGTACCCATTGCCGACACCGCCTCAAAAACGATACTCGTCATTGAAAAAGGCTCTATTGCGCACATAGCCATTACGGCAAACGAGAGCACAAGAACATAGATAACCACAACGGCACTTGCCTGACGGGCGGTTTTTTCTTCAAGACGCTTTTTGAAAACCGTAATATAATTGCTTCTTCTTGCTGAAGAAAAAGCCGATAAAACAAGGACGGCAAAAGTGGTTGTCTTTACACCGCCTGCGGTAGAGCCGGGGCTTCCGCCGATAAACATTAACAAACAGAAAATAACCACTGTGCTATGGCTGATGCTTGACAAATCGGCGGTATTAAATCCTGCGGTACGGGGAGTTACGGACTGAAAGAAGGAAACAATCCACTTTTTGTATTCAGGCATACCCGAAAGCACGCCGTTGTGCTCAAAGACATAGAAAAGGACTGTTCCTAATATAAGAAGAACGCCTGTTGTAACAAGCACAACCTTTGAATGCAGTGAATATTTGTTAAGCTTTTGGCGGAAATTGAAAATATCGTTCCAGACAATAAATCCGATACCGCCGATAATAATAAGGGCACAAATTGTAAGGTTTACCAATATATCGTCATAAAAAAGAGTAAGGGACGAAAATGGCTCAAACCTGCCCATTAAATCAAAACCTGCATTGCAAAAGGCTGAAACCGAATGAAACACAGCATTATAAATTCCCCTTAAAAAGCCCATTTTGGGAATAAAACGAATACTTAAAAGCACTGCACCCGAAACCTCGGTAATAAATGTGCCGTAAAGAATTTTGCGAATCATTTTAATAACACCCTTAAGCTCCAAGGAGCCGGAGGATTCCATTAACAGCCGTCTCTCACGAAGTCCTATTCTACGTTTAAGAAGAAAAGAAAACATAGTGATAATGGTCATAAATCCCAAGCCGCCGATTTGAATAAGGGTAATTATAATAGTCTGCCCGAAAAGCGACCAATGGGTAAAGGTGTCGTAGACAATAAGTCCCGTTACACAGGTAGCAGAGGTAGAGGTGAAAAGTGCATTTGTAAAAGGGGTCCACTCTCCGCTTTTGGCAGATATGGGTAGCATCAGAAGAAATGCTCCCAAAATTATAAGCAATGCAAAGCCAATTGTAATTACCTTGGTATAGGTAAGCTTAATCCGCTTTTTCATAAAGCCTCCTGATTATAAGAGCAAATCGCAAATCTGTGAGCTTAATTTCACAGGATCTTTGATTTCAAGTCCGCTTATAAGGCGAGCCTGAGCGTAGAGGATTTCGGTATAAGCCGTAAGCTTTTCCTTGTCGCTTTCAAATAGATTTTTAAGGGTATCCTTAAGCTTATGGCTCATATTAATTTCGAGAACAGTCTGAGCAACAGCCATACCCTCGCTTCCGGGAAGCTGAGAAAGCACCCTTGCCATTTCGGCAGAAAGATAACCTTCGCTTATTAAGCTTACGGGATGCTCGCCAACTGTGTTAGAAAAGCGAACCGACTTAACCTCGCCCTTAAGTACCTCGCCCATAAAGTCAAGGAGGTCTTTACTTTCTTCGTTTAAGGTTTTTACGCTTTCTTTTTCGTCGTCAGAAGAAAGGTCAAGATTGCCGGAGGTAACGTTTACAAAATCCTTGCCTGCAAAATTCATAAGGGTAGTTGCTACAAACTCGTCAACCTCATCTGTAAAGAGCAATACGTCATATCCCTTTGAGCGTACAAGGGTTGTTCTTGGCAGGCTTTGTGCAAGCTCCTCCGTAGCGGCAGAAGCGTAATAAATAGCCTTCTGGTCTTCTGGCATTGCATCGCAATATTCTTTTAAAGAAATAAACTTATCTGTTGCACTTGACTTGAACACCAATAAATCCTTTAAGGTGTCCTTGTGTGCACCGTACTCGTTATAAACGCCAAATTTAAGCACGGCACCGAACTCTTTAAAGAAAGCGGTGTACTTTTCCCTATCCTGCTCTAAAAGCTTTAAAAGCTCTGTGCGGATTTTCTTCTCAAGGCTTTTTGCGATGGTTCTGAGCTGATAATTCTGCTGCAAGGTCTCACGGGAAATGTTAAGGGTAAGGTCAGAACTATCTACAACGCCCTTTACGAAATTGAAATAATCAGGCAGTAAATCGGAACACTTGTCCATAATCATAACGCCGTTAGAATAAAGGGTTAAGCCCTTCTCGTAGCTCTTTGAATAATAATCAAAGGGAGCCTTAGAAGGAATAAACATCAAAGTTTCATACTCTACAGTACCCTCAATGTGAGCCTGAATGGTCTTTATGGGAGCGTTGTAATCGTAAAAGGTTGCCTTGTAAAAATCAGCATACTGCTCGTCGGTAACTTCATTTGAAGATTTATGCCAGAGAGGCACCATAGAGTTAAGCGTCTGGTTTTCAACTACTGTTTCGTACTTAGGTTCGGCGTTTTCACCATCACTTTCTACGGGTCTTGTAATTTCCATATCCATACGGATTGGGTAGCGGATATAGTCGGAATAACGCTTTATAAGCTCTTTAATCTTATACTGGTCTAAAAACTCAGTGAAATTCTCGGTTTCAGTATCCTCTTTGATGTAAAGAGTAATTTCAGAGCCGAAAGGCTCATAGTCGCAGGGAGTGATTGTGTAGCCCTCTGTGCCCTTGCTTTCCCAGCAGAAGGCTTCATCAGAGCCTATGGCGTGAGTGCGCACGGTTATCTTTTTACTTACCATAAAAGCCGAGTAAAAGCCGACGCCAAACTGACCGATTATGCTTATATTTTCATCGTTATTTTCAGATTTAAAGGCACCTGAACCTGAATGAGCAATGGTAGAAAGGTTTTCTTCAAGCTCTTTGTCGGTCATTCCGCAACCGTTGTCAACGATTTTAATAATGCGGTTTTCCTTATCAATAGAAATATCGATGCCGTACTTCTCACGCTCAAGAGCAAAAGAAGCATCGGTAAGTGAGCGGAAATATCTTTTATCGATAGCATCACTGGCGTTTGAAATAAGCTCTCTTAAAAAAATCTCTCTGTTGGTATAAACAGAGTTAATCATCATATCCAGCATCTTTTTGGATTCTGTTTTAAACTGTCTCATTTACATATTCCTCCAAAGTAAAATATTACCATAATATTTTAGTCCCTTAAAAATGTAAAGTCAATAGTAATACTTGAAACAAACTGTGAACTATGATAGTATACTTGGAAATAATATGAACGGAGATTTAAGTTTGAAAAAAGCCAATTTACTTTATATAGTTTTGCAAATATCCCTTTGGGGAATTTACGGCGTACTTTACTCTTATGCAAACAGATATTTGCTCTCTCAGGGATTATCAAGCACATTAACCGGAATACTGTTAGCAGCGGCAACGGCTGTGGCATTTGTGCTTCAGCCTGTTATTACTGCCATTATAGACAGAAAAAAGCTTGAGCTTAAGGGTGTTTTGCTTTTGCTTTCAGCCCTTATGCTTTTGTGCTCCTTAACTCTTCCCTTTATAAAAAGTCTTTGGGCAGTGGCTGCTGTTTATGCAGTAGCTTATGTTGGAGTTGTAGTTTACCCTGCATTTATAAATTCCATAGGAGTAGTTGCGGCAAAATCGGGCTATAACGTAAACTTTGCTTTGGCAAGGGGAGTAGGCGCCTTTGCTTTTGGTTTAACTGCTTGGGGCACCAATAAGCTTATTGAAGCTTTCGGCAAAATTTCTATCCCCCTTTTCGCAGTAGTTTTTTGCCTTACGGGGATTTTTTCGACTTTCGCCTTTCCAAAAGGCGCCGAAGCTCTTACAAAAAAAGAAAAAGCATCAAAGATTACCGACTTCTTTAAAAGAAACAAAAAATTTACAGCCATGCTTTTTGCGGTGGCGGTACTTAATATAGGTCACAACATACTGGGCAACTGTATGTATCAGATAGCACTTTTCAAAGGCGACGGCAACGCTCAGGGTGCGGTGCTGATGATTTCCACCTTTGTTGAAATTCCCACAATCGTATTTTTCGCAAAGCTTTTAAAATTTGCAAACAGCTCCACCTATATGAGAATTTCCGGGGTATTTTTCACTTTAAGAATTATTCTGACCCTTATTCTGCCTAACATCTGGGGACTTTACGCCGCCCAGCTTTGCCAGATTTTAGGCTATGCGCTTTACACGGTTTGCTCGGTTTACTATGCAAGCGAGGTAGTCAGCGACAGGGATACTGTCAAGGGACAAACCTATATAAGCTCGGCAAATACAATCGGTTGTCTTGTTGCTCACCTTGCAGGCGGAGCAATGATTGACGCCGTTGGAGTGGCAAACATGCTTATCATTACCGGCGTAGTTTCAGCTTTGGGAATGATGCTGCTTTTCTTTACAACAGAAAAAGCAAAAAAGGATTGACAAGGGATAAATCTTGTGTTAGAATACAACTTGTCTCAAACGGAGAGGTGTCCGAGCGGTTTAAGGAGCTAGTCTTGAAAACTAGTGATACCGAAAGGTACCAAGGGTTCGAATCCCTTCCTCTCCGCCAAATTAAATATTACTTATATAAGTTCACTATATACGGAGGATTACTCAAGTGGTGAAGAGGCTCCCCTGCTAAGGGAGTAGGTCGGGTAACCGGCGCGAGAGTTCGAATCTCTTGTCCTCCGCCAGAAAAAACCGATGCATTTGCATCGGTTTTTTCTTTTTGCCTTAAAAAATTTCACGTTTGTAATATTTTAAAATTATATATATTGTATAAATATGTATAATTTGTGACTATATTTATGGTTATTTTAAAATTTTTCTCAAAAAAGGGTTGAAACGAATATTAGCTTGTGCTATAATGATTACAAAGTTGTAACAAAGGTTGCTGAGCTTGTAATTTTCACAACCATTACATTTCCCTGCGGTCTGGCGACTGCAAATTTTCGGAGGTCTTTATGTTAAAAATCAAAAGAGCCTTGGCTCTCTTTCTTATACTGGCGGTGATTCTGACAATTTCTGTAGCTTCGGGTATATCCTGTGCTGCTGCAGGAACCGGAATCGGTCTTTCCGAACATGTACTTAATGCTTATTATAGCGGCTGGTCTTACGTTTACGGCTGTGCCTCTGAGGGTGCAGTTGACTGCTCAGGTCTTATTTATATGTATGCAGGCGGAGACCGTTGCGCGATGATCGACTATTGTCAGGATTCCGGCTATGTTTCAGACGGCGTACCCAATATACACGGCTTAGGTCTTTATCAGCCCGGTCACGTTGGCGTTTACGTTGGAAACGGTATGGCGGTTGATGCCAGAAGCGAAGATTACGGTATTTGCTACGAGTCTGTTTACAGCAAGAACTGGTCAATGTGGTTTAAGCACGAGACAATCTCCTACCCCGACACAGGTTGGGAGTATTTTAGCGGCAACTACTATTACTATGAAGACGGCGAGTATCTTACTGATGCTTACATTACCGTTGACGGTATTGAATATTATCTTGATGCAAGCGGTGCCTGCACCACTACACCGGGAGACACAGGTGCGGTTGCAGACACTCCCTCGGACACTGAGGAAGAGGCTGTTGACACACAGTACATAAAGCTTGGCAGTACCGACGAAAGAGTTTCGTCAATTCAGCAAAGGCTTAAGGAATTAGGCTTTTATAATGACGAAATCACAGGATATTACGGCGAAATGACTCAGGCGGCTTATATGGCATTTCAGAGTGCCGCAGGTCTTTATGCCGACGGCATTGCAGGCGACGAAGAAATTGAGCTTTTAATGTCTGACAATGCTCCCGTTGCTCCAAAGCAAGAGGAAGAAGTTGAAGAAACTCAGGCAGTTGAGGAAACTCAGCCTGAGGAAGAAGAAAACACCTTCTCAAACGGCGACTTTGATGACAGTATCTATGAAATTCAGTCAGAGCTTCAGGAGCTGGGCTACTTTAACGACGATGCCACAGGCTACTTCGGAGATATGACTGAAAGTGCCGTTGCCGACTTCCAGACTCAGAACGGCTTAGAGCCTACAGGCAAGGTTGACGAGCTTACTTATGCCGCAATTTTCAGCTCAACCGCTTTAGAAAACCCCAACGCTGAAGATTTGGCAAGCGATGCCGAAACCCTTACTCCCCCTGCAAAAGCAGATAAAGAAGCTGAGGATGAAACCAAACCTACAGAAGCAATTAAAGAAACCCCTGCGGCTTCTTCTGCTTGTGAAGAGGTAACTTTAAAATCTGCTGAGCTTGCCGCAAAAGCCCTTGAGGGCATAGAATTTGAAGGCATCGAGGCCGACAAAAGCTCATCTCGCTCAGGTTCCTTTGTTATTTGGCTTATTGTTATGATTGCCTTTATGAGCGGTGCTTTCTGGTTCGTTTATAATAACGAGAAAAAGAAAAAGAAAGCAAGATACGAAAGAATTAAGGCAAGAGCAAACAGAAATTGGTAAAATTAATCCCCACCGATAACCTCGGTGGGGATTTTCATTTGTTGATTTGGAAAACTACAGATGTTTAAATAAATTATGCTTTTTTAAATAGGAGGGTGCAGGGAAGCGGTCAGTCTTCCCTGCTTCGGTTGATCGTTTCTAAGCAACCTAATGAGTTTATTATACCCTATTTTTTATTCATCAATCAGATTTGATTTTCTAAGCTCTTCAATAAAGCCCTCTAAATCCTTACTTGCAGTTTTTTCATCCACCTCAAACTCGTCAAGCATCGCGTTGAGTACATTCTCAAATGTTGTATCAACTTCCATTTGACGCCACAAAAAAGCACCTACCCCATTGAGGTTAATCATACCATTAAATTCTGCTACTGCAGCACCTATAGGTACAACAACAAATGTATCTGCAACCTGTCTTAGCATATAGTTTTCTTTTATTTTCATAACTATTTCTCCTTTATAGTATAAAGATACTTAAGTACATATCTAAAAACCAGTTTTTTCATCAGTATGTTATTAGTTTTTTATTGGCAAATACATTATATTTGTTTTAATTCTATTTGTCAACGATATTTTATTTATCGCAATATTGTTTTTACAAAATAATTTTTGTATATTTATCATTTTGAAAGGTAACAAACACTATGGAAAATACATATTTTAAAGGATTTGCCGACTTACTGATACATTATTTGTTAGATACACAGGATTGCTATATGTATGAAATTATATAAACACTCACAAAGCTTTCCAAAGGTCGTTTATTGCACCATTGAAGGTATAAATTATATTTAGAAAACTCTAAAGATAATTAAGATTAATAGTTTTTAAATTAATATAACATAAAAGAGCTTGAGTATTAAATCTCAAGCTCTTTTTTTCCTGATTTTGTTAATGTGTAAATACTTTTAAAGCCGCAATCTTTTGCAAGCTTAATAGAGTTTTCGAAGTTAAAGCCTAAGGCTTTTGTCTCGTGGCTGTCGCCGCTTAGAATAACCTTGCCGCCTTTTTGAGCGATATATTTTAAGATAAACCTTGAGGGGTATGGCTCTTGCTGTCTTCCCCGAAAAACGGCACCAGTGTTAATCTCAAAAAGCACATCGCTTTTTATAAGCTCATCAACCGCTTTCTTTGCGGCATCAATATACCTTGAAGCGTTTTCGTCAAAGAGAGAGGAGTCTGCATTATAAATCTTAACCAAATCGAAGTGACCGATTATGTCGGCTTTGTGGGCATCGGGTAACTTTGAAACTGTTTTAAAATACTCCTCGGCAAAGCTTAAATAGTCACCGCCAAAATATTCATTTACGCCATTTTCCTGTGTTTCTTTGTCCATATCCACGGCAAGGAAGTCGTCCTCCCCCACCTTAAGATAATGAACAGAGCCGATAATATAATCCAAATCGGGATAGGTGTTATCAGAATAGATGTCACGCTCAATACCGCAAAGCACTTCTATTTTATCCTTATACTTTTCCTGAAGGCGACGGCACTCTGAAAAATAATCGTCTTCTTTTTCCTTTGGAATACAGCACTCCAAATCAAAATGAGTAAAACTGTGCCCCGAAAAACCAATAGCGGAAAAGCCCTTGTCTATTGCCTCTAAGGTCATTTCCTCCAAAGTGTTGTTGCCGTCACAAAAGGTGGAGTGAGTATGAAAATCGTAAGGTTTTACTTTCATTATGAAGTCATCTTTTCCTGCTTAACCTTGTGGTCAATTACGTGTCTGCTCTTAAGCTCTGAATGGATATCCTCAAGGGTAATACCCATCTCAAGCATAAGCACCATTACGTGATAAGCAAGGTCGGCAATTTCGTAGATAGTTTCCTTTTTGTCGTCAGCTTTGGCGGCAATAATAACCTCGGTGCATTCTTCGCCTACCTTCTTAAGGATTTTGTCTAAACCCTTTTCGAAAAGGTAAGTTGTATAGGAGCCTTCCTTTTTCTCGATTTTTCTGCCCTCAAGCATTGTCATAAGACCTTCTAAAGAAAACTCGGTAAGCTCGTCGCTGATAAATAGTGGCTCTGTAAAGCAAGAGTCTGTGCCCTTATGGCAAGCAGGGCCGTCTTTTTCAACTACAACTACCAATGCATCTCTGTCGCAGTCGGCAGTAATGCTTACAATATGCTGAAAATTGCCGCTGGTTTCGCCCTTAAGCCAAAGCTCCTGACGGCTACGGCTGAAGAAGCAAGTCTTGTGCTCCTTTAAACTTATGTTCAGGCTTTCTTCGTTCATATATGCAAGGGTCAGAACCTTTTTTGAAACTGCATCAACAACTATTGCAGGGATAAGACCCTTGTCGTCAAATTTTAAATCTTTAATATCTACCATTTTAAAACACTCACAGTCTGACATTTATGTCGTTTTTCTTAAGCTCATTTTTTAGGTCGTTTATTTTTATTTCGCCGAAGTGGAAAACAGACGCGGCAAGACCTGCATCAATTGTTGGAATAGCCTTGAAAAGGTCAACAAAATCCTGTTTACTGCCTGCACCGCCTGAAGCAATTACGGGAACATTTACAGTATTTGTGACAATATCTAAAAGCTCAATATCAAAGCCGCCTTTAACGCCGTCGGTATCAATTGAATTGACAACAACCTCACCGGCTCCCATACCTACACACTTCTTTATCCAGCTTATGGCTTCCATACCTGTGTCTTCTCTGCCACCCTTGGCAAAAACTCTGAACTCACCGTCAACACGCTTAACATCAACAGAAAGCACAACACATTGGTCGCCGTAAAGCTTGGCGGCGTCAGCAATAAGATGCGGGTTGCGGATTGCACCACTGTTTACGGAAACCTTGTCGGCACCGCACTTTAACACTCGGTCAAAATCGTCAACAGTGTTAATTCCCCCGCCTACTGTAAGAGGGATAAAGATAGTTGAGGCTACTTCGGTGAGGATATCGGTAAACAGTGCTCTGCCCTCAGCGGACGCCGTAATATCGTAGAAAACAAGCTCATCCGCACCGCTTTCAGAGTAATATTTAGCAAGCTTAACAGGGGAAGAAACATCGGCTAAATCAAGGAAGTTTACCCCCTTTACAACTCTGCCGTCCTTAACATCAAGACAAGGAATAATCCTTTTTGTAATCATTTATTTTGCCTCCTTTGTTAAAGCTACGGCTTCTTTAAGGTCAATGTTGCCTGTGTAAAGAGCTTTGCCCAAAATAGCACCGTAAACACCGATTTCTTTTAACGCTTTGATATCTTCAAGGCTTGTTACACCGCCGGAGGCTGTAAAGTTTATATTAAACTTACCCTGAAGCTCTCTGTAAAGTTCAAGGTTTGTGCCACTAAGTAAACCGTCTTTCGAAATATCGGTACATATAACAGTATCAACGCCCATTTCCTCAAGCTCTTTGCAGAAGTCAAAGCAGGTTTTGTTGGCAGTCTCTGTCCAGCCTTTAATGGCTACAAAGCCGTCTTTAATATCAACGCCAACAGCAATTTTATCACCGTATTTTCGGGCCATTTCGCGGCAGAAGTCAGGATTTTCTACGGCAACTGTACCGAGGATAACGCGGTAAACCCCAATACTTATGTACTTCTTTATAACTTCCTCAGAACGGATACCGCCGCCCACTTCTACCTTAAGTCCGCTTTCTTTTATTATATCGGCAATTACAGAAATGTTGTCTGTGTTGCCGCTTTTGGCACCGTCAAGGTCAACTACGTGCAGAAACTCGGCACCTTTCTCATAAAAGCTTTTTGCAACCTCAACGGGGCTACTGCTATATACGGTTTTCTGACTGTAATCGCCCTTAACAAGGCGTACTGCCTCACCGCCGATTAAATCTATTGCAGGAAAAAGATACATAAATCCTCCTTAAAGTTCACAGAACGCTTTGAGTATTTTCATACCAACCGTGCCGCTTTTTTCGGGGTGAAACTGCATTCCGTATATGTTGCCGTTGGCAACTGCCGCAGTGATTTCGGCACCGTATTCGGTAGTTGCAATGAGGAAATCCTCACAGCCAACTCCACAGAAAGAATGAACAAAGTACACAAAATCGCCCTCGTTAATGTACTTAAAAATCCTATCCTTCTCCTTACCCTTAAAGGTAAGAGCATTCCAGCCGATGTGAGGGATTTTGTATTTTCTGGCAATAAAATCCGAGATAGGCTCAACACTGCCTTTAATAAGACCCAAGCCTTCGTGAACACCGTACTCAAAGCTTCTTTCAAATAAAAGCTGCATGCCGAGGCAAATGCCCATTAAAGGCTTGCCCTTTTCGGCTTCGTCAATTACAACCTGACCCAAACCTGTGTCAGAAAGCTTTTTTGCGGCATCGCCGAAAGCACCTACACCGGGAAGGATAATTTTGTCGGCTTTGCGGATTGTTTCAATATCATTTGTTACAACAGCGTTGGCACCGATAAGCTTTAAGGAAGAGCTTAAGGAAAAAAGATTGCCTACGCCATAGTCAACTATAGCTATCATTTATATCACCTGTTTCTTATAAAACACCTTTAGTAGAGGGAACTTCGTTGGAAAACTTAGTGTCAATACTTACGGCACTGCGCATAACTCTGCCAAAAGCCTTGAACATACCCTCAATAATATGATGTGAATTTTCGCCCTGAAGCTGCTGAATGTGCAAAGCTAAACGGCAGTTTCTTACAAAAGCTAAGAAAAACTCCTTGGTAAGCTCCGTGTCAAAGGTGCCAACCTTCTGAGCAGGAATATCTGCATCAAAAGAAAGCACGTCTCTGCCCGAAATATCAACGGCACAAAGAATCAGCGCCTCGTCCATTGGTAAAATTATGTTGCCGTATCGGGTAATGCCACGCTTATCGCCCAATGCATTTTCAAAAGCGGTGCCAAGGGCAATGCCTACGTCCTCAACTGTGTGGTGGTCATCAACGTGTATATCACCCTTACAAGCAACATTCAAATCAAATCTGCCGTGGCTTGCAAAAAGAGTAAGCATGTGGTCTAAAAAGCCGCAGCCTGTATCTATTTCGCTTTTACCTGTACCGTCAAGGTTTAAGGTTAAATTTATATCTGTTTCGGCAGTTTTTCTGTTTACAGTAAACTCTCTCATAATAACTCCTTAAGTTTCTCTAAGAAAATGTCCATCTGCTCATCTGTGCCAATGGTAATTCTTAAAAAGTCAGCAATAATTTCTTTGTCAAAATGGCGGACTAGCACGCCTTTTTCTTTAAGTCCGAGGTAAAGTTCTTTTCCGCTTACTCCCTCTTTTTTTGCAAAAAGGAAGTTTGCCTTTGAGTCAAGCACGAAAAAGCCCAAAGCTTCAAGCTCTGCCTTTACTCTCTCTCTTGTAGCTATGATTTTTTCGGCATTCTTTTTATTATAGCCGTCATCCTTTAAAGATGCAACACCTGCTTTGAGGGTCATTCGGTTGACATTATATGGGTTTGTGGAAAAACGGATTGTGTTTAAATCCTCAATAATCTTTTCACTTGCAAAGCCAAAGCCAAGACGTGCACCTGCAAGAGAACGGGATTTTGAAAACGTGCCTGTTACCAATAGATTGTCAAACTCTTTAATAAGAGAAACTGCGGACTCGCCGCCAAAATCCACGTATGCCTCATCAATAACCACTACATTGTCAGGGTTTGACTTTAAAATCTCGCGGATTTCCTCAAGGGAAAGAGTAAGACCTGTGGGTGCATTGGGATTAGCAATGAAAATTGTTTTATTTAAATTAAGGTAATCTCTGTAATCAATACTGAAATCCTCTTTAAGAGGGATTTCTGTGTAGGGTGAATTGTGAAGCTTTGCAAAAACCGAATAAAAGCCGTAGGTTATGTTGGGAAAAACCGCAGGGTGGGTTTTGTCTGTATAAGCCATAAAGGCAAAGTTTAATACCTCGTCAGAGCCGTTGGTGGCAATTATATTTCTGGTGTCTACCAAGTAAACCTCTGAAAGTGCTTTTAAAAGCTCTGTAAGGTCGGGGTCGGAATAAAGCTGAAGCTTCTTTGCTTCTTCTGCTACTGCATCTAAAACCGCCTTTGAGGGCTCAAAGGGTGACTCGTTGGTGTTAAGCTTTATGTACTTAATATCCTTTGGCTGTTCTCCCGGTACATAGGGAGAAAGCGAAGAAAACTTTTCGCTTAAAAATTTGCTCATATTATCACGGCTTTCAAATAATTACTTTAATCTTACTGTTGCACTTCTGGCGTGGGCAGAAAGACCTTCACGCTCGGCAAAGGTTGCAACCTTGTTTCCTACCTTTTTAAGAGCATCCTCGGTAAAGTAGGTAAACTGGGTTTTCTTTACAAAATCGTCAACGGACAAGGGACTTGAAAAACGAGCCGTACCGCTGGTGGGAAGCACGTGGTTAGGTCCTGCAAAATAATCGCCCAGAGCTTCGGGGCAGTTTTTGCCCATAAAAATTGAACCTGCATGCTTGATTTTGTCAAGATATTCGAAAGGATTATCTACGCAGATTTCAAGGTGCTCAGGTGCGATTTCGTTGGCTATATCAATTGCCTGATTGAGGTTTTCGGCAATAATAATCTTGCCGTTGTTATCAATGGATGTGCGGGCAATTTCCTTACGGGGTAAGAGGTCAATCTGACGCTCAAGCTCAAGGGAAACCGCCTTTGCAAGCTCCTCACTGTCAGTTACCAAAACAGCAGAGGCATTTTTGTCGTGCTCTGCCTGAGAAAGCATATCGGCGGCAACAACTTCTGCACTGCAGGTTTTGTCTGCTACGACTAAAATCTCAGAGGGGCCTGCAATCATATCAATAGACACCATGCCGAAAACCTGACGCTTTGCTTCTGCAACAAAAGCGTTGCCGGGGCCTGTGATTTTATCTACTTTAGGAACTGATTCTGTACCATAAGCCAAAGCGGCAATAGCCTGAGCACCGCCGATTTTAAAAATTCTGTCAACACCCGCAATTTTTGCGGCAGTAAGAATATCGGGGTTTACTTTGCCTGAAGCACTTGGGGGAGTAACCATAATAATTTCCCCTACGCCTGCGATTTTTGCAGGAATAGCATTCATAAGCACTGAGGAAGGATAAGCCGCAGTACCGCCGGGCACATAGATACCTGCCTTTTCAACGGCAGTTACCTTCTGACCCATAATTACACCTTCACGCTCGGAAATTATGAAGCTTGATTTAACCTGCTTCTCGTGAAATTCACGGATATTGGCGGCAGCTTCCTGCATAATCTCAACAAGCTCATTGCCTGTAAGCTCAAAGGCCTCTGCGATTTCCTCGTCGGTAACTTCCAATGCGGTAAGTTTAGCTTTATCAAACTTTTCACAGTACTCTAAAATTGCCTCGTCGCCGCGGGCACGAACATTTGAAATAATATTTGTAACAATATCTTCAACGTTGAAGCTGTCTGAAGCACGGGAAAAAACCTGAGAATTTTCAACCTCGCCGTATTTATATGTAGTAATCATTTTATCACCTTACTTTGCACAGTATTCTGCGATTTTCTTAGCAAGCTCTGTAATCTGTGCATTTTTAAATTTGAAGCTCACCTTGTTTGAAATAAGACGGGCACTTATGGGCACAATTGTCTCAAAGGGCTTAAGGTCATTTTCAAGCAAGGTTTTGCCTGTTTCAACTATGTCAACAATAACATCGGAAAGTCCCAGAATGGGGGCAATTTCGATTGAGCCGTTAAGCTTGATAATATCAATTTCACGGCTGATGGAATTATAATAGCTTCTTGCTATATTTGGGAATTTTGTGGCAACCTTAAGGGTTCTTGTTCGGTCGTCTCTGAAATCCTTTTTGCCTGCAACTGCCATACGGCATTTACCCATACCCAAATCTGCAAGCTCGTAAACGTCGGGATTATACTCTAAAAGTATGTCCTTGCCTGCAACGCCTATATCGGCGGCACCTCTTTCTACATAAATAGCAACGTCAGAGGGCTTTACCCAGAAGTAGCGGACACCTTTTTCCGCATTTTCAAAAATAAGCTTGCGGTTTTTCTCTTTGATAGAGGGGCACTCATAGCCGCATTTTTCGAAAATATCGTAAACCTTTTCGCCAAGTCTTCCCTTAGGGAGGGCAACATTTATCATATCAGCCATTTTTTATGCCTCCCTCTGTTAAATCAATAATTTCTTTTGCATTAAGGCTTTCGTCAAACACCTTTAAAGCCTTGGCGGTTTTACCCTGAGCAATTGCTTTTTCCATTTCGTCCATAACCTTTTGAGCAGGCACATTTTCGTCATAAATAACCAGAGCGTCCAAAGCCGTGTCGGCACTTGTGTTTACAAGCTCCTGTAAGGTATCAAGGTAAAAAGCAAAGCCGATAGCACAGGCATTCTTTTTCATACGCTTTAAAAGGTTATCGTATCTGCCGCCTGAAAGAACCTTTCCGGAAACGCCTTTTATGTAGCCTGAGAAAATTATGCCGTTATAGTAGCGCATATCGTTAATAACGGAAAAATCAAGGTAAAGGTTCTTAACGTTCTGATGCTTCATAAGAGCGTCAAGGCTTTTCAGCTCGTCAAAAGCCTCCTGCATGCCGTTGTTTTGTATAAGCACCTCAAGCTCAGAAAGAGCATCGCTTAAAGGCATATAGAGGGTTGTAAGCTTAAGAATAGCGTTTTTTGCCTTTTGTGAAACCTTTATTTCAGACAGCAGGCTTTCAGCCTGAGCTGAATTTTTCTGGGAAATAAGCTCTAAAAGCTCCTTGGTATACTCAGCAGGAACATTCTCATTTATAAGAGAAGAAATAAAGCCCATGTGGGAAATATCAAGAATATAATCCTCGCTTACAGCCTCAAGGCTTTTTGCTGCTAAGCTTAAAACCTCGGCAGTTGAATAAAGGTCAACCTCACCGACACACTCAAGACCTGTCTGCATAATTTCCTTAAAGCCCTGAGAAGAGCTTTGGGTGCGGTAAACGTTCTCTGAATAATAAAGCTTTGTAAGTCCTTTGCCGCTGACTGTGTTTTTTACAATTGACAAAGTAACATCAGGCTTTAAAGCCATAAGATGGCCTGTGGTATCTGTAAAAGTAAGCACATTGTCGCTTACTAAGAAAGCTTTATTTTTGGCATAAAGGTCATATTCTTCAAACTTGCTGACCTTGTACTGGCTGTAGCCGTACTGCTCAAAAAGCAAACGCATATCAAAAAGTGCACTTTCAAATTTTGAAAGCTTAAGGTTTTTATACTGCATAACTTACTTATCCTCCGGGTTTTCAATTCTCTCTAACACGGTTTTGTATCCACCTGCACCGTAAAGGTAGCAACGGTTGACACGGCTTATAGTGGCAGAGGAAGCACCTGTTTCTTTAGAAATTTTACTGTATACTTCCTTTTCCTTAAGCATTTTTGCAACGCCCAAACGCTGGCTTATGTCAAGAATTTCCTTGGTGGTCATAATATCATCAAGAAAAGCCTCAATTTCCTCCTCTGTTTTGAGAGAAAGTATAGCCTTAACCAACATTTTTGTATGTTTTTCTTCAAAAATATTCATATTAAACTCTCCAATCACTTTAGCACGCTAATATATTAACACAAAAAAGTGAAAAGTCAATAGTACATCTGAACAAAAATAATATCACTTCGGGCACTATTTTGTAAAGGTATATTTTACTTATAATATATATATTGCCGTTTTAACCAATAATAATATGTCCGTATAGGCAAAATTAGGTATTTATTAAATTGACTTAAAGGGCAATATATGTTAGAATTATGTTGTATTTTTATTCGACAAAAATTCTTTATTTTCGTCGTAAAATCCAAACACATCCAAGGAGGAAAATATGAGAAAAGTCGGTATCCTCATGGGAAGCGACAGTGACCTTCCCGTAATAAGAAAATCCACCGATATGCTGGAGTTTTTAGAGGTGCCCTTTGAGGTGCACGTTTACTCCGCACACAGAACTCCCGAAGAGGCTATCTCTTTTGCTAAAAATGCAAAGGAAAACGGCTTCGGGGTAATTATTGCCGCCGCAGGCATGGCTGCACACCTTGCAGGGGTAATTGCAGCTAACACAACCCTGCCCGTTATCGGCATACCCTGTAAATCTAAAAATCTCGACGGCATTGACGCACTTCTGTCTACTGTACAGATGCCCCCAGGCATACCTGTAGCAACTGTTGGAATAGACGGAGGAGTTAATGCCGCTTTACTTTCTGCCGAAATTATCGCCGTTTCTGACGAAGCTTTAGCCGCTCGTCTTATGGCAAAGCGTAAGGCAGACACTGAAAATGTTCTTAAAAAGGATGCTGAGGTTTCAGCAATGTTCAATAAATAAGAGGGTGAATTCTATGCGTAAAATCAACGAAGAATGTGGTGTATTCGGTATTTTCGGCTCAGAAACTGCCGATGTTGCCAGAAGTACCTACTATGGTCTTTATGCTTTACAGCACAGAGGTCAGGAAAGTTGCGGTATTGTAGTTAACGATGACGGTCTTTTTGCTTCAAAAAGAGACAACGGTCTTGTTAACGACGTATTCACCGCCGAAGAGCTTGACAAGTTAGGTCAGGGTAATATTGCAGTAGGACACGTTCGCTACGGCACAGCAAAAACCAAAGGCAGAGCTAACGCTCAGCCATTGGTGGTTAATCACATCAAGGGCAGAATGGCAATTTCCTACAACGGCAACATCATCAACGCTTATGATTTGAGATGTGAGCTTGAAATGGAAGGTTGTCTTTTCCACACAACCTCCGACACCGAGGTTATCTCTTATGTAATCACCAAAGAAAGACTTAAGACAGGCTCTATTGAAGAAGCCGTCAACAAGGCTATGAACTCTATTAAGGGTGCTTACGCTCTTGTTGTAATGTCGCCCTCTAAGCTTATTGCAGCCAGAGACCCTCACGGACTTAAGCCTCTTTGCCTTGGCAAAACCCACGAGGGTCAGTATGTTATAACCTCTGAAAGCTGTGCACTTGACGCTACAGGCGCTGAGTTTATCCGTGATGTTAAGCCCGGCGAAATTATTGTTATTGACAAGTCAGGTCTCAGAACAATTGAGGACCACGTAGGCGAAACTCCTATGAAAAGCTGTGTTTTTGAATACGTATACTTTGCACGTCCCGACTCTGTTATTGACGGAGTGTCAGTTCACAGAGCAAGAAAAAGAGCAGGTATGTATTTAGCTCAGGAGTTTCCCGTTGAGGCTGACGTTGTAATCGGTGTTCCCGACTCCGGACTTGATGCCGCTATCGGATATGCTGAGGAGTCAGGTATTCCTTACGGCATAGGCTTCCTTAAAAATAAATATATCGGCAGAACCTTCATTGCTCCCGGTCAGAGTGTTCGTGAGGACAAGGTAAGAATCAAGCTTAACCCCATTATCGACACCGTTAAGGACAAGAGAGTTGTGCTTATTGACGACTCAATTGTCAGAGGTACAACCTGTGCAAGAATTGTAAGACTTTTAAGAAATGCAGGTGCCAAGGAAATTCATTTCCGTTCATCTGCTCCTAAGTTCTTAAACCCTTGCTACTACGGTACCGACATTGACTCCCGCGAAAACCTTATTGCCTGCAAGCACACAACCGAAGAAATCTGTCAGATTATCGGCGCAGACACCTTAGGCTTCTTAAGTGTTGAGAACGTTAAGAAGATTGCCATTGAAGCAGGCGAGGACGCTTTCTGCACAGCTTGCTTTGACAATATCTACCCCACAGAAATCCCCAAGGAAACAAAGAAGTACAGATACGAGGATAAAATCTCGGTTGCAAAAATGAAAGAAAACGAGGAGAAGAAATGAATAATTCAAGAAGTGAAAGCTACGCCGCAGCAGGCGTAGACATTACTGCAGGCTACAAAGCCGTTGAACTTATGAAATCCCATATCAAACGTACCAAAAATGAAGGCTGTCTTGATGATGTAGGCGGTTTTGGCGGTTGCTTCGGCCTTCCCAAAGGTTTGGAGGAGCCTGTTCTGGTTTCGGGTACAGACGGTTGCGGCACCAAGGTAAAGCTTGCTATTCTTATGGACAAGCACGATACCATCGGTATTGATGCAGTTGCAATGTGTGTAAACGATATTATCTGCACAGGTGCAAAGCCTCTCTTCTTCCTCGACTATATCGCCTGCGGTAAAAACTACCCCGAAAAGATTGCTTCAATCGTCGGCGGCGTTGCAGAGGGCTGTGTTCAGTCAGGTGCAGCTCTTATCGGCGGCGAAACTGCAGAGCATCCCGGTTTGATGCCCTTAGAGGACTATGACCTTGCAGGCTTTGCCGTAGGTATTGTTGACAAGAAAAAAATGATTGACAACACTCAGATGAAGGCAGGCGACGTAGTTATAGCTCTTCCCTCTACAGGTGTTCACTCAAACGGTTTTTCACTTGTAAGAAAGGTATTCGACATTGAAAACACCGACATAAACAGAACTTACGAAGAGCTTGGCGACAAGACTTTAGGCGAAACTCTTCTTACCCCCACAAGAATTTACGTTAAGCCCGTGCTTGCACTTCTTGAGGAAGTTAAGGTTAAGGGTATTTCTCACATTACAGGCGGCGGTTTCTATGAGAACATTCCCCGTTCTATTCCCGACGGCTTCGGTGCTAAAATTGATAAGAGTGCCGTTAAGATTTTACCTATCTTTAAACTTATCCAGAAAGAGGGTAATATCAGCGAGCGTGATATGTTCAACACCTTTAATATGGGCGTTGGTATGAGCATTGTTGTAAGCAAAGAGGATGCCCAGAAGGCTCTTGAAATTCTCAAGGCTCAGGGTGAGGATGCTTACATAATCGGTGAAATTATCGAAAGCGACGAAAAGGTGATTTTATGAGCAAGGCGAAAATTGCTTGCTTAGTGTCGGGTGGCGGCACAAACTTAGGTGCTTTAATTAAAGCTCAGCAACAGGGAATTCTTAAAAGCGGTGAAATCAAGCTTGTTATTTCAAGCAAGGCTGATGCTTACGCTCTCACAAGAGCAGAGAATGCAGGCATTAAAACTGCAGTTGCCGTTAAGAAAGACTTAGGCTCACAAGAGGCTTTTGAGGCAAAAATCACAGAGCTTTTAAAGGAAAACGATATTGACCTTATTATCCTTGCAGGCTTTATGACAATCTTAAGTGCTGACTTTACCCGCAAATACCCCGACAGAATTATTAACGTTCACCCTGCTCTTATCCCCTCCTTCTGCGGAAAAGGTGCCTACGGCCTTAAGGTTCACGAAATGGCACTTGAATACGGAGTTAAGGTAACAGGTGCAACAGTTCACTTTGTAAACGAAATCCCCGACGGCGGCAAAATCATTATGCAGAAAGCCGTTAATATTAAAGACGATGACACGGCAGAAACCTTGCAAAAGCGTGTAATGCGACTTGCTGAGTGGAAAATTCTTCCTTTAGCCGCTGAAAAGGTTTGTGCTGAGATTATAAAATGAAGTGAGGATATAAAAATGGACATCTATAAGATTAACAATATTGCAAAGCTTATCGAAGGTAACTCATACGTTGGCAGAGGTATCGTAATCGGTAAAACCGAGGACGGCACAAAGGCTCTTACTGCTTACTTTATTATGGGCAGAAGCAACAACAGCCGTAACCGCATTTTCGTAGAAAACGGCGACGAGGTTATTATTCACCCCTACGATGCATCGAAAGTTGAAGACCCCAGCCTTATTATCTACTCCCCCATCAGAAAGTTTGAACAGAACCTTATTGTTACAAACGGCGACCAGACCGACACAGTTTACGATGGTCTTAAGGAGGGTAAGAGCTTCTCTGAAGCTTTGGAAAGCCGTGAGTTTGAGCCTGATGCTCCTAACTTCACACCCCGTATAAGCGGTATGATGACTTTTGCAGATAATGACTTTACATATCAGATGAGCATTTTAAAGAGTGCAGATGCTGAGGGTACAGCTTGCAATAGATTTACATACAGCTACCCTGCTTTAAAGGGTCTCGGTCACTTTATCCACACTTATGTATGCGACGGTGCACCTATTCCCACTTTCCAGGGTGAGCCTGAGAGAGTAGCTATCGGCAACGATATTGACGCATTTACAAACGAGCTTTGGAACGCACTTGACGAGGACAACAAGATTTCTCTCTATGTTCGCACTATTGACCTTAAGACAGGCGAAATAGAGAACAGAATGATTAATAAATTTGAGAAAGTATAAGGAGATTTTAAAATGAAAGAGTTTGAGCTTAAATACGGCTGTAACCCTAACCAGAAGCCTGCTAAGATTTTTATGGAAAACGGCAAGGATTTGCCTATTGAGATTCTCAGTGGCCGTCCCGGCTTTATTAACTTCCTTGATGCTTTCAACTCATGGCAGTTAGTTAAGGAAATCAAGGAGCAGTTAGGCGTTGAGGCCGCTACTTCCTTCAAGCACGTTTCCCCCACATCTGCCGCTATTGCAGTTCCTATGAGTAAGGAGCTTAAAAGAGCTACTTTTACAGACGACATCGAGGGTCTTGACGATTCTCCCCTTGCTACTGCTTTTGCAAGAGCAAGAGGTACCGACAGAATGTGCTCCTTTGGCGACTGGATTGCACTTTCCGACGTTTGCGACGTAACAACTGCTAAGCTTATTCAGCGTGAAGTTAGTGACGGCGTTATTGCTCCCGGCTTTACTCCCGAAGCTCTTGAGATTTTAAAGAGTAAGAGAAACGGCAACTACAATATTGTTCAGATTGACAAGGACTATGTTCCCGAAGTTCAGGAGAAAAAGCAGGTATTCGGCATTACTTTTGAGCAGGGCAGAAATAACTTCGAGATTAACAAAGAGCTTTTAAATAACCTTGTTACAAATAACAAGCACCTTCCCGATTCTGCTGTAAGAGACCTTATTATTTCTCTTATCACACTTAAGTACACCCAGTCCAACTCCGTATGCTTTGCAGTAGACGGTCAGGCTATCGGTGTAGGTGCAGGTCAGCAGTCAAGAATTCACTGCACACGCCTTGCAGGCTCTAAGGCTGACACATGGCAATTAAGACAGTGCGAAAAGGTTCTTAACCTTCCCTTTATTGAGACTCTCGGCAGACCTCAGAGAGATAACGTTATCGACGGCTATATCAACAAGAACGAAGAAGATGTATGTGCAGACGGCAACTGGCAGAAGTACTTTACAAAAAAACCGGAGCCTCTTACTCAGGACGACATTGATGCACACCTTAAGACAATTTCAGGTGTTGCACTTGGTTCTGATGCTTTCTTCCCCTTTGATGATAACATCGAAAGAGCTAAGAAAAGCGGCGTAAGCTACATTGCTCAGCCCGGCGGCTCAATAAGAGATGACATCGTAATCGACTGCTGCAACAAGTACGACATTGCAATGGCATTCACAGGTATGAGACTTTTCCACCACTAATACGGAGTTATAAATATGAAGATTATGGTTGTAGGTGGCGGCGGCAGAGAGCACGCCATCATCAAAAAAATTAAAGAAAACGAGAATGTAGAAAAAATCTACGCTCTTCCCGGCAACGGCGGTATTGCCGCTGATGCAGAGTGCGTAAACGTTAAGGCTACAGACCTTGACGGCATCTGTCAGTTTGCCAAGGAAAACGCTATTGACTATGCAGTAGTTGCTCCCGACGACCCGTTGGTGCTTGGTTGTGTTGACAGGCTTAATGACCTTGGCATCCCTTGCTTCGGTCCTGAGGCTAAGGCGGCTATTATCGAAGGAAGCAAGGTTTTCTCAAAAAACCTTTGCAAAAAGTACGGTATTCCTACTGCCGAGTACGAAGTATTCACAGATATGGAGTCTGCACTTAATTATCTTGATACAGCTCCTATCCCCACAGTTATCAAAGCTGACGGACTTGCTCTTGGCAAAGGCGTTATTATTGCCGAAACAAGAGAAGACGCCAAAAAAGCCGTTAAGGATATGATGGAGGATAAGGTTTTCGGCAAGAGTGGCGAGCAGATTGTTATTGAAGAATTCCTTACAGGCCCTGAGGTTTCCGTTCTTTCCTTTACAGACGGCAAGGTAGTGGTTCCTATGATTTCTTCAATGGACCACAAGCGTGCATTAGATGGCGATAAGGGTCTTAACACTGGCGGTATGGGCACAGTTGCTCCTAACCCCTATTACACAAAAAGTATTGCTGAGCGTTGTATGAATGAAATTTTCATTCCCACAATGAACGCTATGAACGCTGAAGGCAGAACCTTTAAGGGTTGCCTTTACTTCGGTCTTATGCTTACACCCACAGGCTCTAAGGTAATTGAATTTAACTGCCGTTTCGGCGACCCTGAAACACAGGTAGTTTTACCCCTCTTAAAAACTGACCTTCTCACTATTATGCAGGCTGTTACTAACTCAACTCTTGCAGATGTTGATGTTGAATTTTCATCAGACAGTGCCGCTTGTGTTGTAATGGCTTCAAGCGGCTATCCTCAAAAGTATGAGACAGGCTTTGAGATTACTGCATCAGAAGAAGTTATGAAGGACATTTTCGTAGCAGGTGCACGCCTTGAAAACGGTAAGCTTTTAACAGGCGGCGGTCGAGTTTTAGGCGTTACAGCTTTAGGCAACTGTCTGAGCTGTGCAATCAACAACGCTTATGAAAAGGTAAGTAAGGTGCATTTTGACAACGCTTTCTACCGCAAAGACATCGGCAAAAGAGCATTACAGGCTCAGAAAGGGAATGACTAATGGTTTATCGAATTTATGTTGAAAAAAAGCAGGCTTTCAGAAATGAATCCCGTGACCTGCTTCACGAAGTTAACGAGCTTTTAGGTATTAAGAGCGTTAAGGACATCAGAGTAATTAACCGCTATGACGTTGAGAATATCGAAAAAGACCTTTTCGATTACTCTGTAAAAACCGTATTCTCTGAACCTCAGCTTGATGACACTTACGAAGAAATCAGCACAGAGGGCTACACTGCTTTTGCTGTAGAATTCCTCCCCGGTCAGTTTGACCAGAGAGCTGACTCTGCCGCTCAGTGTATTCAGATTATCTCTCAGAAAGAGCGTCCTACAGTAAAGGCTGCAAAGGTTTACCTTATTAGCGGAAATGTAACTGAGGAAGAAATCAGTGCTATTAAAAAGCACGTAATCAACCCCGTTGAGTCCAGAGAAGCAGTAATGGAATTGCCCGAAACTCTTGAAACAGTTTACGACATTCCCACAACTGTTGAAACTTTAGAAGGCTTTATTGAGCTTGACCAGCAGGGTCTTGCAGATTTCGTTAAGAAATACGCCCTTGCTATGGATAACGATGATATAGCATTCTGTCAGGCATATTTTAAAACTGAGGACAGAGACCCCACAATCACAGAAATCAGAATGATTGATACATATTGGTCTGACCATTGCCGTCATACCACATTCCTTACAAATATTGACAATGTAAGCTTTGAGGATGAGCTTTTACAGAAAGCTTACGACAGATATATTAAAACCCGCGAGGAGCTCGGCCGTACTCATAAGCCTATATGCCTTATGGACCTTGCAACTGTTGCCGCACGATACTTAAAGGCTACAGGCAAATTAGAAAAGCTTGACGAGTCTGAGGAAATCAACGCTTGCACAGTTAAGATTGACGTTGAGATTGAGGGTAAAAAAGAGCCTTGGCTCTTACTCTTTAAAAACGAAACTCACAACCACCCCACAGAAATCGAGCCTTTCGGCGGTGCCGCTACATGTATCGGCGGTGCTATTCGTGACCCTCTCTCAGGCAGAAGCTATGTTTACGGTGCTATGCGTGTTACAGGCGGTGCCAACCCCTTAAAGCCCGTTAGCGAAACCATCAAGGGCAAACTCCCCCAGAGAAAGATTGTTACAACTGCTGCTGCAGGTTATTCTTCTTACGGCAACCAGATTGGTCTTGCCACAGGTATGGTTGACGAGCTTTATCATGACGGCTATGCCGCAAAGCGAATGGAAATCGGTGCTGTTGTTGCAGCTGCTCCCGCAGAAAACGTAAGACGTGAGCGCCCTGAAGCAGGCGACGTTGTTATCCTCTTAGGCGGTGCAACAGGCAGAGACGGTTGCGGCGGCGCTACAGGCTCCTCTAAATCTCACACAATGGACTCTTTAGAGACCTGCGGTGCAGAGGTTCAGAAGGGTAATGCACCTGAGGAAAGAAAGCTTCAGAGACTTTTCAGAAACAAAGAAGCTTGCCAGATGATTAAGCGTTGCAACGACTTTGGTGCAGGCGGTGTTTCTGTTGCTATCGGTGAGCTTGCAGACGGTCTTAAAATTAACCTCAATGCAGTTCCCAAAAAGTATGACGGTTTAGATGGCACCGAGCTTGCAATCAGCGAATCTCAGGAGAGAATGGCTGTTGTAGTTGAAGCTAAGGACGTTGAGGGCTTCCTCGCCCTTGCAGCTTCTGAAAACCTTAATGCAACTGTTGTTGCCGAGGTTACTGCTGAGCCCAGACTTGTTATGAACTGGAACGGCAAGGATATTGTAAACATCAGCCGCGATTTCTTAAATTCAAACGGTGCTCAGAAGCACATTGACATTACACCCCTTGCTCCTCAGTGCTTTAAGAAGAACATTGATGGCAACTTCACAGATAATATGAAAAAGACTGCAGATGACCTTAACATCTGTTCACGCCGCGGTCTTTCTGAGAGATTTGACTCTACCATTGGTGCAGGCACAGTGCTTATGCCCTTTGGCGGTAAAAATCAGACTACTCCCATTCAGGCTATGGCTCACAAGATTCCTGTTGAGAAAAAGCACACAAACACCTGCTCACTTATGAGCTGGGGCTACAACCCATTTATTGCAGAAAAGAGCCCCTACCACGGAGCTTACCTTGCAGTTGTTGAGTCTGTTTGCAAGCTTATTGCAAGCGGTGCCGATATTACTGATGTTTACCTTACTTTCCAGGAGTACTTCGAGCGTCCCGGTAAAGACGGCAAGCGTTGGGGCAAGCCTTTGGCTTCCCTTTTAGGTGCATTTGAGGCTCAGCTTAATTTAGGTATCGGCTCAATCGGCGGCAAGGACTCTATGAGTGGTACCTTCGAAGATTTAGACGTTCCCCCCACTCTCGTTTCCTTTGCGGTTACAACTGCTGACTCTAAGGACGTTATTTCTCCCGAATTCAAGAAGGCAGGCAACAAGGTTGTTAAGCTTTCTGCTGAAATGGACGACAACCACTTACCCAAGACTGAGTCCCTCTTTGCAGTTATAAGCAAGGTTACTGAGCTTATGAGAGCAGGCAAGGTTTACTCTGCTTACACTCCCACTATGGGCGGTATTGCTGAGGCAGTTATGAAGATGGCTATGGGTAACTCCTTCGGCTTTAAGTTTGAAGATACTCTTACAAATGATGCAATCTTCGGTTATAACTATGCTTCCTTCCTCTTAGAGGTAGATGCTGACGCTGACTTTGGTGATACAATCGGCTTTGTAACTGACGACGGCACATTCACAAAGGGCAACGAGACAGTAGCTACTGCTGAAATTGACAAGCTTTACGAAGATAAGCTTGAGTCCGTTTACTCCTGCAACATCAAGCACGAGAAGAAAGATATCCCCGCTTTTGAATACAAGACTGACATTAAGCTCGCGCCTGCTATTAAGGTTGCTAAGCCTAAGGTTATTATTCCTGCTTTCCCCGGCACAAACTGTGAATACGACAGTGCAAAGGCTATGATGGACGCAGGTGCAGAGGCTGAGATTATCGTTATCAAGAACCTTACTGCAAACGCTATTGCCGAAAGTGTTGACTACTTTGCAAAGAAAGTAAAAGACGCTCAGATGATTTTCATTCCCGGCGGCTTCTCAGGTGGTGACGAGCCTGACGGTTCTGCTAAGTTTATCACAGCATTCTTCAGAAATGCCGCAGTTAAAGAGGCGGTTACTGACTTACTCCAGAACCGTGACGGCCTTATGTGCGGTATCTGCAACGGCTTCCAGGCACTTATCAAGCTTGGTTTAGTACCCTTTGGTAAGATTATTGATACTGACGACACCTGCCCCACACTGGGCTTTAACACCATCGCAAGACACCAGAGTAAGATTGTAAGAACACGAATTGCTTCTAACAAATCTCCTTGGCTCAGCGCAATGGAAGTTGGCGACATTGTAAATGTTCCTATTTCACACGGTGAGGGACGCTTTATTGCAAGCGACGAGCTTATTAAGAGCTTAGCCGAGAATGGTCAGATTGCTACTCAGTACGTTGACCTTATGGGTAACCCCACAAGTGACGTTCAGTTTAACCCCAACGATTCTATGTATGCTATTGAGGGTATCACTTCCCCCGACGGCAGAGTATTCGGTAAGATGGGTCACTCCGAAAGAAAGGGCGAGTACCTTTACAAGAACGTAGAAGGCAACTACGATATCAAGATGTTTGAGTCTGCAGTTAAGTACTTCAAATAAGCGGGTTAGCCACCCGCAGGGCGATTCCTGCCTACGGATAAAATGATTTAAACCCTGCCTTCGCTCGACGGCAGGGTTTTAAACTGATAGGAGTTGTTACAATGTACTCTTACAAGCACAAAATTAAATACTACGAAACCGACAAAATGGGTGTTACCCACCACTCAAACTACATTCGCTTTATGGAAGAAGCACGAACAGACTTTCTTATAAGCCACGGCTTTGACTACGCCAAGCTTGAAGAAATGGGTATTATATCCCCTGTGGTTTCTATAGAATGCAAATATAAAGCCACCACTACCTACCCCGACGAAATTGAAATTTTCGTAACTATTGAGGAAGTTAAGGCGGCAAAAATTCGTTTTAACTATATTATGAAAAAGGCTGACGGCACAGTTTGCATTGAAGCCGCAAGTGAGCACTGCTTTATTACAAAAGACGGCAAAATCGCAAGGCTTAAGAAAGACTTCCCCGATTTTTATAATGCAATGCATAAGCTTGCTGAAAGTGAATAAATAAAGATTAAGGCGGTTCTGAATGAACCGCCTTTTTTATATTAACCGCGTGTGCCGTTATATTCAGTTACCACAATACCCTTAAGCCCATCGATGTCGGCTTTATCCACCTCGAAAAATACGTTATAATTGGCTATAGCCGCCTGCCATCCTCCGTCATCTCCCGGTGTATTATAGATACAATGAATATTAAGAACTCCGTCTATAAAATACAAACTGTCTGGCTTTAAGATTTCCGAGCTGCTGCCATACCATCTGTAAAGGTATACCAAAGATTGATCTTTGAAATATTCTTCATCAAATCTGTCAAGAGTAATACCAAAGAAAGCCTCGAATTCCTCAACAGAATTAAGCACAGTATTATACTGTCTTACGTCACCGTCGCCATAGTCAGTAATCAGCGAAAGCTCTCCTGAGGGAAAAGGACCAACACTGTAAGAAACAGATTCAATAAAATGTTCATCATCAGTACTGATATATGTACTTAAAACAGGATAAAGCTCTCGTCTGCAGGTATATTTAAGCCCTGCAAGTTTTTTCTGAATATCCGTTGCATCTTTAACGTTTATCTTAAGGTCGCCGTTAAAGTCTGCCATAAGCTTATCTACCTTGCCGAATTTAGCAACATACTTCTGCACAGCCGTGGCATCGCGGATATTAAGCACTCCGTCAGAGTTAACATCCCCCATAACATAACCTTTTTCTATGGTTTTTTCAAACCATTCGGCACTATCTCTGATTTTCACAGGAATATAAACGTCTGTGTATTCAACCTTAACTTTGCTGAGCAAATTCTCAACATCAGGGTCAAAAGATATAATGTGAATAAGATACTCATTAAGAGCAAGATAATAATCAATTAGAGGAGGGTCGCAATCCTCAAAAGATTTACAAATCACGTAAGGCTTTTCGTCTACTGTTCCCTCATCAAAGGTTGAAACTCCTTCCTTTGCTTTGGCATTATCAAGTCGAGCTAACACCTCATCAGAATTATAGCCGTAGTAAACAAAAGCTCGTATAACACCGGGATAACTGTTTTCATAGTCAAAGGATGTAAAAGTGTAATCAACACCCTGACCATAATGTGACTCTGCAAAGCTAAAGTGCACGGCAACTGAAGATTTGACGTCGATATCAACCGAAAGCATCTGACGATATTCAAGGTGATAGCCTTTGGAAATTTCACTGTTAAAACTAAAGCCTTCATAATCAGGGTACTGCTCTGCATAATTTGAAAGTGCACTGAGCATTTCATCTTCATTTTCGAAGCTTTCCGAATAAGGCGGAGTTTCTGCACTTACGGCAAAAACCGAGGCGAAAACAAGAAAAAGTGCCAAGGTGAAAGACAGAATTTTTTTAGTATTCATAAGTAAACCTCCTTTTTGTTTTACTCTTTCATTTATTAGACGTAAGTTTTTCGAAAAGCTCACAGTAATTTTTAAAAAAATTTTAGCCTCTGCTCTTTATTTAAGAACAGAGGCTTTTTTGTAATGCTATATTACTCTTTAATTTCAGATGTACAGTGGGGGCAACGGGTTGCCTTGATGTCGATTTCACTAAGGCAATAGGGGCACTTCTTGGTTGTGGGAGCAGACTCCTCAACCTTCTTTTTGGGAACAAGGCCCTTAACACCTGCAATAGCCTTAACAAGCAAGAACACAACAAAAGCTAAGATGAGGAAGTAGATAACTGCGGAAATGAAGTTGCCGTAGCTAAATGTAGCCACGCCTGCTTCCTTTAAAGCGGCTAAGTTATTCTCTACACCCTCAGGAATTTCGCCAAGCACAACATACCAGCTTGAAAAATCCATACCGCCTGTAATAAGGGAAATAAAAGGCATAATTACGTCGTCAACGAGTGACTTGATAATACCCTGAAAAGCGGCACCGATTACAACACCGACTGCCATATCGATTACGCTACCCTTAGAAATAAAGGCTTTGAATTCTTCGAAAAACTTTTTCACTTAGAACACCCTTTCAGTAAATATTAAATTATTTCAAAACGGCTTTGTGGAAAACCTTTTTGCCCTTTTTAATTACGATGTAGCCATCAGTAAAGTCCTCAGCGGTAAAGGACTTAAAAACGTCAGTTACCTTTTCGTCCTTTGCACTTACGCCACCCTGCTGAATTAAACGTCTTGCTTCACCCTTGGAAGCGGCTAAGTTACACTTAACCATTAAGTCCATAATGCCTACTACACCGTCAGTAAAGTCATCAGCAGTAATTTCTGTAGAAGGCATATTCTCGGTACTTACAGCACCTGAGAAAAGTGCACGTGCAGTTTCCTGAGCTTTTACTGCTTCTTCTTCGCCGTGGATAAGCTTTGTAACCTCAAAAGCTAAAATTTCCTTAGCTTTGTTGATTTCAGAGCCTTCCCACTGAGCAATCTCGTCGATATACTCAAGAGGTAAGAAGGTTAAAATCTTCATACAACGGATAACGTCGGCATCGTCAACGTTTCTCCAGTACTGATAAAACTCGTAGGGACTTGTTTTGTTGGGGTCAAGCCAGAGTGCACCCTTTTCGGTTTTGCCCATTTTCTTGCCTTCGTGGTTAGTAAGAAGAGTGCAAGTAAAGGCGTTAGCCTTACTGTTTTCGGGGATAGGTGTGCCGTTTTCCTCGTGTTCTTTTGCGGCAATTCTTCTGATAAGCTCAACGCCGCCTATCATATTGCTCCACTGGTCGTCACCGCCAAGCTCAAGCTTACAGCCGTACTTCTGATTAAGCACATAGAAGTCGTAGCTCTGCATAAGCATGTAGTTAAGCTCAAAGAAGGTAAGACCTCTTTCCATTCTCTGCTTATAGCACTCGGCAGCAAGCATCTTGGAAATTGTAAAGTGAACGCCAACCTTCTTGATAAACTGGATGTAATTAAGGTCTAAAAGCCAGTCGGCATTGTTAACAATAAGAGCCTTGCCGTCAGAAAAATCAATGAGGTTAGACATCTGCTTCTTAAAGCACTCTACATTATGGTTGATATCTTCCATTGTAAGCATTTTACGCATATCGCTTTTGCCCGAAGGGTCGCCTACTACGCCTGTGCCACCGCCGAAAAGTGCAATAGGAACATGGCCTGCACGCTGAAGATGAGCCATCATAATAATGGGAATAAAGTGGCCGATATGTAAAGAATCTGCGGTGGGGTCAAAGCCTACATAAAAATGCACAGGGCCTTCGTTAAGCTGCTTAACGATTTCTTCCTCGTTTGTGCACTGGGCAACAATGCCACGGGCTTTAAGTTCTTCAAAAACTGTCATTGGTATCAATCCTTAATAAAAAATCTAATGTATAGTATAAAATGAAACTCGACGACCGTCAAGTGTTTTATCGTCTGTTACCCCTTTTTTGAGGTTTTTTGCCCTTGCTATTTTGCTTTTTTATGACAGGAGGTGCACCTTTTACAAGGCAATTCGCCGTATTTCCTATCAAATCGGTTCTGCCTGCCATTTTTAAGCCTTCGATAATAAGAGCCTTATTCTCAGGTCGGTAATACTGCATTAAAGCACGCTGAATTCGCTTTTCTTTGTCACTCTTTGCAACGTACACTTCCTCTAAAGTATAGGGGTCAAGACCTGTGTAAAACATTGCGGTAGAGATTGTGCCCGGTGTGGGATAAAAATCCTGCACCTGGTCGGGTCTTATTTTTTCTTTTTTAAGAAAAACAGCAAGCTCAACCGCTTCTTTAACAGAGCATCCGGGGTGGGAGCTCATAAGATAAGGCACAACGTACTGCTCTTTACCTACTTTTCGTGTAATGCGGTAAAACTCGTCGCAGAATTTCTTATACACCTCAATATGAGGCTTGCCCATTTTATCTAAAACAATATTTGAGCAGTGCTCAGGGGCAGTTCTCAGCTGACCGCTTACGTGATGCTCAACAAGCTCAGTAAAAAACTCCTTGTCCCTGTCCTCCATTAAATAGTCAAAACGGACACCTGAACGTATAAACACCTTTTTAACGTGGGGCAAGGCTCTGAGTTTTCTGAGCAATTGAAGATAGTCAGAGTGGTCAACATCAAGGTTTTTGCAAGCAGTGGGCGCTAAGCATCTTTTATTCTTGCAAACGCCGTGCTCTAACTGCTTTTGGCAGGAAGGACGGCGAAAGTTGGCGGTAGGGCCGCCTACGTCGCTTATGTATCCTTTGAAGTTCTTATAATTCTTAAAGTCCTCGGCTTCTTTTAAAACTGACTCGTGACTTCTCACAGTTACGGTTCTGCCCTGATGAAAAGCAAGGGCACAGAAGTTACAGGCACCAAAGCAGCCGCGGTTATGGGTAATGGAAAACTCCACCTCTTCAATACCCGGCACTCCGCCTAAGGCTTCGTAAGAGGGGTGGTATGTTCTTTCATAAGGCAGAGCATAAACCGCATCAAGCTCTTCGGTAGTAAGAGGTGGCATTGGCGGATTGCAGATTAAAATACTGTCGCCGTGGCGTTGGATACACATTCTGGAGGAAAAAGCGTCGTTTTGCTCAAGCTCTTTTCTGGCGGCTATGGCGTAGTCCTTTTTGGACTCCTTTACCCTCTCAAAGCTTGGCAAATCCACCGCAGGCTGAGGAGTGTAGTCTTTGGTTTTAACAGCATAGCAAATGCCCTTAATATCATCAAGGCTTCTGCCTTCATGTAAAGCTCTTGCAATCTGGCGGGTCTGATTTTCCCCCATTCCGTACACAAGGCAGTCAGCTTTTGAGTCAAAAAGAATAGAGGGCAAAACCTTGTCGCTCCAGTAATCATAATGAGCAAAACGCCGAAGGGAGGCTTCAAGACCGCCTATGATGATTTTTGAGTCGGGGAAAAGCCTGCGGACAATATTTGAATAAACCGTAACGGCTCTGTCAGGCCTCTTGCCTGCTCTGCCGCCAGGTGTATAGGCATCGTCACTTCGGGGACGTTTGTTTACTGTGTAGTGAGCTACCATACTGTCGATATTGCCCGAATTAATCATAAATCCTAAGCGAGGCTTGCCAAACTGCAGAAAGTCCTCATTGCTTTTCCAATTCGGCTGCGAAAGAATTGCAACACGGAATCCTTCATCTTCAAGAACACGGGAAATAATCGCAGTGCCGAAAGCAGGGTGGTCTACGTAGGCATCACCTGTAATAAGCACAAAATCCACGTAGTCCCAGCCGCGTTTCTTAACATCTTCTATTGTAATAGGAAGAAAAGACATATCAAAAATCCCTTAATTATCAATTCGGTTGGTTCTCTCTAACCAATCCTGATACGTAATAAGCACATCTCTGGGCTTTGCACCCTGATGAGGGCCTACAATGCCCATCTGCTCCATATCGTCAATCATTCTGCCTGCTCTTGCATAACCAACCTTTAAGCGACGCTGTAAAAGAGAGGTTGAGGCTTGTCCTGCATCAATAACACACTTGATTGCCTCTTCCATTTTTGCATCAACCTGAAGCTCGCCCTCTTCCTCACTGCCGCCTTTGGATTTATTATCCAAGTCCTCGGCGGTAATACGGCGGATTTGCTCTTCAATATCTTCGTTATACTGAGCTTTGTTCTGATTTTTAATAAAATCGGTAACGCCCTCAATTTCTTCATCAGTTGCAAAGCAACCCTGCACACGGATAGGCTTTGAAACGCCCACAGGTGCAAAAAGCATATCGCCCCTGCCTATAAGGTTTTCTGCTCCGCCAAAATCGAGAATTGTACGTGAGTCAACCTGTGAGCTAACCTTAAGAGCAATTCGGGAAGGAATGTTTGCTTTGATAACGCCTGTGATAACATTAACAGAAGGACGCTGAGTTGCAATTACAAGGTGCATACCTGCGGCACGTGCCATCTGGGCAAGTCGGCAGATAGCGTCCTCTACCTCTTTGGGTGCCGCCATCATAAGGTCGGCAAGCTCGTCAATAGCAATAACAATCTGAGGAAGCTTTTCCTTAGGCACGGGAAGTCCCGAAACCTCCATACACACCTCTTGTTCGTCGGTGGAATTTTCCTCGATAAACTTAAGGTTTGCATCAACAAGACGGTTAAAGGAGTGAATTTCCTTGCAGTCGTATTCTGAGAAAAGGCGGTATCTCTGCATCATTTCAGTAACCGCCCAGTTTAATGCACCTGCCGCCTTTTTGGCGTCACTTACTACGGGAACAAGCAAGTGAGGAAGTCCTTTGTACTTAGAAAACTCAACCATTTTGGGGTCAATAAGCACAAACTTAACCTGCTCAGGGGTAGCTTTGTAAAGGATACTCATAAGAATTGAGTTAACACAAACCGATTTACCTGAGCCTGTGGTACCTGCAATAAGCAGGTGAGGCATTTTTGCAAGGTCGGTAGAAACAATTTCGCCCGAAATATCCTTGCCCAATACACAGGTCAGTCTGCTTTCGGCAGATTTGAATTCCTCGGAGTCAATAAGCTCTCGCATGGTAACAACGCTTGTAAACTTATTTGGCACCTCAATACCTACTGCAGCTTTGCCGGGGATAGGTGCTTCAATTCTTACCTTATCAGCGGCAAGATTAAGGGCAATATCGTCGGCAAGGTTTGTAATTTTATTAATCTTAACGCCTGCCGCAGGCTTAAGCTCGTAACGGGTTACTGAGGGACCGCGGCAGATATTTGTAATAGAGGCTGAAACACCGAAGGATTTAAGGGTATCAACAAGCTTTGTGGCGTTATTCTGAAGCTCTCGCATGGCGTCTGTGTCGTTAGTGTCAAAACGCTGACGTAAAAGCCTTACAGAAGGGAAGGTGTATGCTGATGTCTTCTTTGCCTCAGCCTTGACCTCTGCTTCAAACTCTTTGGTTTCTGCTTCAACATCAACAGTCATTTTAGAATCCAGCACTGCAGTTTCGGGGTTAGGCTGTTTTGCACCTTCTTCGGTTACAGGCTTGTTTTTAGAGTCGGAAATCTGCCTTGCAATCTCTGTTGCCTGATAAATGTCGGTGTCGTCGATATAGTCGCCGTTTGCGATTCTTACTGAATTTATAAGCTTATCGGAGGCACTGGTGTCAAGAGGAGGCAAAGGCTCATCTTCTACGGCAATATCGGGCACTGCCTGACGCTTCTTTCTTCGCCTGCCGTCAATGGGAATATCAATGAGAGCACCATCACGGTTAACATCGGAAAAGTCACGGCTTGACTCTTCCTCAACGTATCTGTGTTCTTCATCATACCTTCTCTTACGCTCACGAAGAGCCACCATCTGCTTTTTGGCAACGTTGGCAATATCAATAAGAGAAATACCTGTAAGTATCATCACCACAGCAATAAGAGCTACAATTACCAAAAGCTTGGGCACGAAATTGTCGCCGATTAAAGCGGTAAGAGGATAGCCTAAAATACAGCTTATTATACCGCCGGAGAAAACGTTTTCGCTTGAATATGTATAGGTTTTGCCAATGGACTTGAAGAAGTTAGCGTCCTTTAAATCGCCTGAGCCGAAAAGGTAGAAAAGCGAGCTTACCAAAAGCACCGTAAGCACTACCAAAGCTACCTTGGTACCTGCACGGTTCATTCTCTTTTCTTTAGCCGTCATAATGGCAAAGTAGCCAAGGGCAACAGGGAGTAAATATGAGCAAAAGCCGAAAATACCGAAAAGCACCGAGTGAAGCCAGTTCCAGAAATGCTCACCCTTAAAAAGTGCCAACACCAAAAGCACCACGGCGGCGGCAAGCATAAGTATTGCCTTTACCTGTGGGTTAAGCCCCGATTTAGCCGAAGAGGTACTCTTTGTTTTGCTTTTTGTAGAAGGTCTGCCTCTTTTTGATGATGAGGCTTTTTTCTTAGTAGAAGCCAAAGTTAAACATCCTTTTAATTAAAATTAAGTAAATGTAAAGCAAACGGTAGAAGCCGAAATCATTTCATAAATGCTGATACCGATTACAGCTAAGCCCACAATAGCGGTATAAATCACGAAAATATATGTACGGTCTGTTTTTAAAAGCCACTTGAAAAGTGCAATTGAGAAATAACCTACCACAGCCGCAACCACCATACCCACAATCACAGGGCCGAAATCCACCGAAAGTCCTTCAGGTGCTTTTAATGCATCTAAAAACTCCAGAAGTGCCGCCGCAAGAATTGAGGGAATTGCAAGTATAAAGGTAAAGTCAAGAGCATCCTGCTTTTTTATGCTTCTCGCCTGTCCTGCGGCAAGAGTTGAGCCGGAGCGTGAAAGACCGGGTAAAATTGCGGCAACACACTGCACCACGCCTACGGTTATTGCATCAAGCACGGTGTATCTGCTTTTAAGCTTGGTTTTGCCCATAATCTGAAGCTCTTCGTTTTTGCGGTTGATTTTTGAACCTGCAAAAAGAAGCACTGAAGTAAGCAAAAGAGAAATACCCGTTACAATAAAGTAAGACTTATCGCCTGTTAATATGTCGGCTAAATCTTTAATCTTCATATCGTTGCCGATTGGCACAAACAAAAGGAATAAAGGCACTAAACCAACCACAAGCATAAGAAGAAGGTTTTCGTCATTAGTAAGGCTTTTAAACCTAAGCTTACCTGTAAAAAGCTTTTTCACCATTGAGCCAAAGGCTTTGATAAGGCGGAAAATAAGCTTATAATAAAAGATGCAAACCGCCACAAGCGTGCCCAAGTGAAGCATTACGTTAAAAAACAAATTACCCTCACCTGAAATGCCTGTGAAATGCTGAAACATATTCAAATGTCCGCTGCTGCTTACAGGCAAAAATTCCGTAAGTCCCTGCACAACGCCTTGCAAGGCGGCAAGTATGTAATCAATCATAAATATACCTCCGTAATATGTAACCCCTTTGGGGGATTATTGATTATTTATCATATCATAAAGGGCATCAATAGCCTCTGAAAGAGTACCTACCGAATCGATAAGTCCCTCGTCGACTGCCTCCTGACCCTCTAAAATAGTGCCGATATCAAGGACAAGCTCCCCTGTATTAAGCACAAGCTCGTTGTATCTTTCTTTTGAGATATTTGAGTTATCAGACACAAAGGTGGTGATTCTGTCCTGCATTTTTCTGAAATATTCAAAGGTCTGGGGAGCACCAACCGTAAGCCCTGTTGTCCTGACAGGGTGCACCGTCATTGAAGCACTTTTGGCGATAAAGCTCTTTTTTGACGCTACTGCTAAAGGAATACCAATGGAGTGACCCCCTCCAAGGACAATTGAAACCACAGGCTTTTTCATACCCGAAATAACCTCGGCAATGGCTAAGCCTGCCTCTACGTCTCCTCCGCAGGTGTTAAGAAGAATCAGAAGTCCGCTGATTCTGTCGTCTTCATCCACCGCAACAAGCTGAGGGATTACGTGCTCATACTTAGTGGCTTTGTTACTTGGCGGCAAGATATAGTGCCCCTCAATCTGCCCTACAATTGTAAGGCAATGAATTAGCCTTCCGTCTCGGTTTACAAGCACCGAACCTGTGTCTACAATCTGCTCGGTAGTGGCTTCAGAGCCCGGTGAATTTTCAACCTCGGCGCCTTCATTTTCGGCAGGATTTTTGATAAAAGAATCGTCGTCATTATTAACGTTGCTTTTGTTTGCTTTACTCATTTAAATACACCTCAAGGGTAGTATTTCCACTGCAAAGCTTTATAATGTATATATATTATTTATTATAACAAATTAACCGCATTTCTTCAAGTTTTTAATTATAATTCTTTATTACAATATTGTTTTATATTTTTATGATAATATATCGTAGAGGTGTTATAAATTTGAACATAACTGTTTATTTAATAATCATAGTAGTTTTAATAGCCCTTTCGGCATTTTGCTCTTGTATTGAAACTGCTTTTTCCTGTGCAAGCAACATAAGGCTCAAAAAATTTGCCGATGCAGGTAATAAAAAAGCAAAGGTTGCACTTTACATAATAAATAATTACGACAAGGCGCTTACCGCTATTCTTATTTTAAACAACATTGTAAACTTAGGTTGCTCATCTCTTGCCACCGTTGTTTGTCTTGAGCTTTTCGGCGATTACGGTGCCGCAATTTCAACAGGTGCCACTACCCTTTTGGTGCTTACCTTCGGCGAGGTTATTCCTAAGTGCCTCGGCAAAGAAAAAAGCGACTCCATATCAATGGCGGTTGCAAGAATTTTAAGGGCAATTATGGTGGTGCTTACACCCTTTATCTTTGTGTTTTCTAAAATCAAAACCCTTGCTTTAAAGCTTTTCAGAATTAAGCAGGACGACTCCACCGTTACCGAGGACGAGCTTAAGATTATTGTTGAAAGCATTGAGGAGCAGGGCGTTTTGGAGGAGCAGGAGTCGTTGATGGTGCGTTCTGCCCTTGACTTTGACGAGAAAACCGCTGAGGAAATACTTACTCCCAGAGTTGACGTTACTGCCATTGACATTGACGAAGATATAGACACAATTACCGAAATCATCCGTACTCAGCGATACTCACGAATTCCTGTTTATAACGGCTCTGTGGACAATATAGTTGGTATTTTACACAGCTGGGATTATATGGACGAGATTATCAAAGGCAATACCCCCGACCTTAAAAAGCTTATTATAAAACCTGAGTTTATTTTCAGAACTCAGAAGCTTTCCGCAATCTTAGCAAACTTCAGAAAAAAGAAGCTTCACATTGCCATTGTAACAGATGAGTACGGCGGCACCTTAGGCATACTTACAATGGAAGATTTGCTTGAAGAAATTGTAGGCGAAATCTGGGACGAAGACGAGGAAATCGAGCAGGACTTCACAAAAATTTCCGACACCGAGTATAAAGTAAGCGGTGATATGGAGCTTGAGGATATGCTTTCCCTTTTCGATATAAAGCTTTCGGACATCGACTCTGACAGTATAACCGTAGGCGGTTTTGTCTTTGAAACCTTGGGCACCGTTCCAAACAAGGGCGAATGCTTTGAGCGTGACGGACTTAAACTAACGGTTATCAAGGTTGAAGACCAGAGAATACACAGTGTAATAGTTAAAGCAATATAAACGAAACCCCCGACTTTTGTCGGGGGTTTTAATATTTAAAAAAGATTAATAGTTCTCAGCTTTGATAAGGAAGTAAGCCTGAGGATGGAAGCATACGGGGCAAACCTTGGGAGCCTCTGTGCCAACAACAATGTGACCGCAGTTGCCACATTCCCAGATAACGATGGAGCCCTTCTTGAACACTTCGCCCTTCTGAACGTTCTCAAGAAGCTTGCGGTATCTTTCCTCGTGAGTCTTCTCAACCTTTGCAACTGCCTCAAACTGAGCAGCAATAGCGTCGAAGCCTTCTTCCTTAGCTTCCTTTGCAAATGTTGCATACATATCTGTCCACTCGTAGTTCTCGCCGTCTGCAGCAGCCTCAAGGTTTTCAGCAGTTGTGCCGATACCGTTTAAGTGCTTGAACCAAAGCTTAGCGTGCTCTTTCTCATTGTTTGCAGTCTGCTCGAAAAGGTCAGCAATCTGATTGTAGCCTTCTTTTCTTGCCTTGGAAGCAAAGTATGTGTACTTGTTTCTTGCCTGGCTCTCGCCTGCAAATGCAGCCATTAAGTTAGCTTCGGTTTTTGTGCCTTTTAAGTCTTTCATAATAACTTCTCCTTTATTTTATAAAATAGTAATCATTACTGATTTGCTATGGTTTTATTATAACTCATTTTCTTTAGCTTGTCAACTATTTCTTGCTTTTCATACAAACAATTTATTGCACAAAGCATAGCGTTTGCCGAAAGGTAAGTAGGAAGTCCTAAGCTTTTGAGTAAGCTTTCTCTGAGTTTAGCTGAGTTTTCCTTGCCGGAAAGTCCCATTTCGTATAAATCCATTTTTGTGATTTCTTCTTTACGGGCTACGTTCTTTTCGCCGTAAATCGTTGCACCGCATTTTCTCAGGGCCTCAGCAATAGTTTCGCCGCTTAACCCCTCAACCCCTAAAAGTCCTTCTTTAGAGGGAGCAGACTTTCGCTTTTCGACCCCCTTAACAAGAGGCACATAGCAATGCCTGATTTTGGTTTTATCCACAACGCCGTTTAAAAATGAACGTATCACCTGCCCGGCAGAGTCCGGGTCAGTCATTAGTATTATGCCGTTTTTATGGGCGATTTCACGGATTAAAAACTGCTTTTCCTTGTCGCCAAAAATACGAAAGCCGTCGGTGGTAAGTACCGGTGAGGAAATAAACTCCTTTAGCCGCATAAGGTCATATTTTCCTTCTACAACCACCGTTTCTTTAAGCTCAAGCATATTCCAACTCGCTGTTGGCAATTAAAATCAAGCGAGCAATAAGCTTTTCAACCTCTGCCTCTTCATTAAGTGTAACTGTGTTAAGCCTTGCACTTAAATCAAGAATTTCTGCCATACTGCGGCGTATGGCATTGGTTGACAGACGCTCTGACTTAGACTTGATTTTTGTAAGCACCCAAGTACGATTGCCGTATTTAAAGAAATCGGCTGTATCTTTAATATTTACGCCGCTTTCGCTTGTTACTCTTGCCCTGTAAATATCAACATAAGAACCTCCCAAAAGCCTTACCACGGTTCTGGGGTCTTCTTTTAGCTCAAAAAGTTTATGAAGCAAACTGTAGGCTTTGTCGGTGTCGCCTAAGATTACATAGTCCATAAGGTCAAAAATCCTTGCCTCAAGCTTTTTGACAACCACCTTTTCGGCGTCTTCTACGGTGATTTCTTCACGCTCTCCTACAAAAGCAATAAGCTTGTCAAGCTCGTTTCTTAAGGTAGCAAGGTCGTTTGAACAAAAGTATATAATCTTGCTTGCAGTAGGCAAAGAAAGCTTTTTGCCTCTTTTGTCTGCCCAAGCGGCAAGCTGATGCTCCAATGCAACCGCATCTCTTTTATTAAGCTCAAAAACCTCGCCCTGTGCCTTTATAGCGGCATCGCAAAGAGGCTTGAACTTAGACTTTTTGCCAGCCTCACCTGTCTTTGCATTTGTGTCAAAGGTAGGATAGGAAAAAATAAGCACCGTTGTGTCAGGAACCTCAGACAAGAGGTTAATCAAGGCGTCAAAGCCGGATTTATCAAGCTTATTAACGTCCATATCATAAACCACGACACAGTTAAGAGCTGCTGTAAAGGCAACTGTGCCGATTGCCACGCTTAAAGCTTGCAAATCCACCTCTTTGGTAAACTCGTGAAAAGCAAACTCATCAGGGGTTTCTCCTGCAACCTTTTTAATAAGCTGAGAGGTATAGTGCTTTACAAGAAACTTCTCGTCGCCAAAGAGCACATATATATTATTGTATTTTTTCGAAGTAATATGCTTGGTAAGACTTTTTTCGTCTGAATATGCCATAACTTAACCTACAATATCAAAATTTATTATGTCCGTTAAAGAAAGCTTTTCGCCGCTTCTTTGGCTGAAAAAGTCGAGCACCGCCGTGCGGGCAAAGTAGTTGCCGTTTGAAAGAAGGGTTTCAAAGCTTAAAAGCTCCATATTATCAATAATTCCCGAAGTTAAAAGATAATCGGGATTTCGCATTTCTTGGGGAATATCCTCAACATTTCCCACAGGCGGAAGAATGAGCAAATCTTTGCTATCAAACAGAAGATGCTGATAAACGTTGCCGTTTCTGGAAAACACCCTTAAGGTGGCTTTGTCCCAAAGCTCTACTGTATAATCCCCGCTTGTTTTATCATACATCAAAACTTCCCTGTAGTCAAACACAGAAAGTATTTCTTTGGCGTTTTCCCTGCAATTATGGTTGTCAGCCAAAGAAAGCATAAAGACGCCTTCGTTATAAACCGTATCAAGCACATTAATAACGCTTTTACTGCCGTAGGTGTCAGCACTTGTGCAAAGCACAATGTTGCCGTCAATGCCGCTTAGTATAACAGTCTGACCCTTTTCAGAGGGAAAAGCGTAAACGCTGAGCCTGTTTAAAGAAGCAAGCTGATGCGAAACAGCACCCGACAAAAGTATAAGCAAGCTTAAAATACCGCAAAATATGTTGAGCCCCTTGCCTTTTCTTTGCAAAATATATGAAATTACAAACAATATAAAGCTCAGCAGCATCCACCAAAGTACGAAGGCGTAGTCTGCCTTTACATAAGCCATAGGTATTGAAGCAAGCCACCCTGTAAGGGTAAGAATCAAGTCCCCCAAAACATTTGCAATAAAAGAAAGACACACCCTTACTGTACCCATATAGGGAACAAAATGAAACAACGCCGCTGCTGAGCAGGCAAGCATAAAATACTGCACAAAGGGTACTACCACCATATTTGAAACAATCTGCACCAAAGAAACCTTACCGAAAAACAGTATGGTTACAGGCAAGGTGGCAACCACCGCAGTAAAGGTAACGGAAAACATTGCAGAAAGCTTTCGCAAAAGCTTATTTATACGAACATACCAACTGTCCTGCAAGGGCAAAAGCCTGCGGGTAAGAAAGGCGTTTAGGGGTGAGCTGAAAGCAACTATGCCGAAAGTAGCCGAAAAAGAAAGCAGTACTCCCACATCACCTACAATATAAGGATTAGCCACACAAAGTATAACAGATGCCAGTCCTAAGGAATTTAAAGAATCGCTTTCCCGCTTAAAAAACGGGGCAATCAGCACTATAAAAAGCATAATCGATGCTCGGATTGCAGATTTTCCAAAGCCTGTTAATGTAAGGAAAAACAGAACAATCAGAATAGTTGACAGAGCATTGACGTATTTGTTCTTTATAAGGCTTCCCATAGCCTTTTTGTACATCATAGTTATTATAGAAAGATGCAATCCCGAAACCACCGCAATATGGCTTAATCCTGCACGGCGGATATTATTATTAATGTCATCACTAAAGCCGGATTTATCGCCCAAAAGTACCGCCGAAGCTAAAGCGGCGTTGTCAAAGTCAAGCTCCATATAAAGCGCCGTGCGGATTTTGTCACGAAGCTCCACCGCATAATAATACAAAGGCCTTTTTAAAGGCTTTTCTACACTTACATCTTCAATGTCATATAAGCTTGCACTGAGGTAGCATTTGTCCGAAAGAGCATTGCCCTTTTTGCTTTCGTAAAGATAGGTACTAAAGGTGATTGTGTCCCCTACCTTGCAAGGAATATATTCGCTTGTAATGAGAGAAAGCTTGAAATTTACGTCTTCGCCGCTGATTTTATCACCCCTTAGCTCATAGCGGCAAAGGTTATTTTCAAACCGAGGCTCCTCCAAAACCCTTGCCTTCACTATGTGCTCGCCGCTATACCTGTTGGTCAAGGGTGTTACATAAAGAAATGTGAACATATTAAAGGCTAAAACAGCAACCATAGCTGATGCAAACACCACAGCCAAAGACCGCTCTTTTCTCAAAGCTTTTACCGTCAAAGAAGCAATAAGTCCTGCCAAAGCAACTAAGAAAACCGCCGCGATTATCCTAAAAGTACCATAAAAACAGACCGTCAGCACTATCATTGCGGTTAAACCTATAAGTGCTAACGGTCTTTTCATTTAAATCAATCCTTACTTAAAAAATAAAGGAAGCTTTTCTAAGAATATAATGTCGTCTCTGTCTGCGGCATCACCCTCAGCAAGAACTGCGGCTTTGCCAACCACATTAGCTCCTGCCTTCTGGGCAAGCTCTTCCAATGCCTTAAGGCTCTCACCTGTAGAGATTACGTCGTCTAAAATAAGAACTTTTTTGCCTTTAAGCGCATTCACTTCGCTTTCGCCCAAGTGAAGAGTCTGCTCATTAGCGGTTGTAATAGACTTAACGGTTACGCTTAAGGGATTTCGCATATAAACCTTTATTCCCTTTCTTGCAACAATAAACTTTCTGCAACCGATTCTTGCAAATTCATAAGCTAAAGAAATACTCTTAGCCTCTGCAGTAAGCACAACGTCGTGCTCGGGACAGATTTTAAGCAGTGCCTCAGCACTCTTTTCGGTAATTTCAACGTCATTAAAAAGGATAAAAGCGGCAATGTCAAGGTGCTCGTTAACCTCAAACATCTCAAGCTCACGCTCAACGCCTGCAATTGTCATTTTGTATGTACTCATACCCTTTGCTCCTTAGTTTAACTTTTCGCTAAGCTTTTCGCCGCCAATAAGGTGGAAGTGAATATGCTTAACAGTCTGGGCACCGTTTTCGCCGCAGTTGTTAACAATACGGTAGCCATCCTCTAAACCGCTAAGCTTTGCAATATGAGGAATCTTGGTGAAGATATAAGCGATAATATCAACGTTATCCTCAGTAATATCGTCAGCACAGCTTAAAACATGCTCCTTAGGTATAATAACGTTATGTACAGGTGCACAGGGGTTGATATCCTTAAAAACAAGGATTTTGTCGTCCTCGTAAACCTTGGTTGAAGGAATCTCGTCTGCTACTATTTTACAAAAAATACAGTCCATTTTAATTCTCCTGTAGTCAGATTTCTTTTAACTTTATTTTACTACAAAGGATATTTCAATTCAAGTGTTTATTAAAATAAAAGAGAGCCTTTCTTATAAAAAGGCTCTCAGATTATTAGCTTTCTTTTTTCTTGGCGGTGATTTTCTTTTCTTCGCCTTTTAAAATTCGCTTGATGTTATCCTTATGCTTGATAATTGCAAAAAGTCCAATTAAAGCAGCCAATATGGTTGTAACTAAAACAAAGGTTAAGCTATGGGGCTGATCACTTCCATGGGAAGGTTCTGCCATAAAGAAATAGGTTACGATAAAGTTGGAGGGGCCCATCATAATTCCTGCGATAATAGAGCTTAAGGAAATTATACGGCTGAAAGCAAAAACTATGAGGAAAGTACCCAGTACAAAAAGGAAAAATCTCCAATCAATAACTGCCATCATAGCCGCCGTTGTTACAACACCCTTACCGCCCTTGAAATTAAAGAACACAGGGAAGCTGTGACCGACAACACAGAAAAGGCCTGCAATAAGCATTGTGTAGTACATATACTCGGTTTTTAAGGCTTCGCCAAACTTAAGACCCTCCGTATAAGGCAGATAATATATAAGAAGTCTCGCGGCAAGTACAGAGATAACCGCCTTTAAAAAGTCAAAAACAAAGGTCATAACCGCAGGAAAAACACCAACGCATCTGAGCACATTGGTAAAGCCTGCATTTCCTGAGCCTAAAGTACGTATATCCTGCTTTTTTACTATTCTTGTGAAAAGAACCGCAAAATTAATGCTTCCTAAAATATAGGAAAATATGGCAAGCAGAATAATGCACCACCAATAATTCTGAAGATAAAAAATCAGGGACTGATTCATTTATTTGTCTCCTCTCTCCCTAACAATAATTCTTATGGGAGTACCCTCAAGCCCGAAGGTTTCGCGGATTCGGTTTTCTAAATAACGCTGATAAGAGAAGTGGAAAAGCTGAGCGTTATTGCAGAAGAAAACGAATGTAGGAGGCTTTGTGCTGGGCTGGGTAGCGTAGTAAATTTTAAGCCTTCTGCCTTTATCTGTCGGAGGCTGAACACGAGTGGTTGCTTCGGCTAAGAGCTCGTTTAAAATACCTGTTTTAATTCTCATTGCATTTGTGTTTGCAACGTACTTGATAAGCTCAAAAAGTCTGTCAAGCCTCTGGCCTGTTTTGGCAGAAATAAAGATTGTGGGAGCATAGGACATAAAACCAAACTCAACGTCTAAGTTCTTTCTAAACTCGTTCATTGTTTTGTCGTCTTTTTCTATTGCATCCCATTTATTAACGGCAATTATACAACCTTTGCCTGCCTCATGAGCCATACCTGCAATTTTTGTATCCTGCTCGGTAGGGCCTTCTTCGGCATCAATCATAATAACACATACGTCACATCTGTCAATTGCCATTTGTGCACGGATAATACTGTATTTTTCGATTGCATCGTCAACGCGACTTTTACGTCTGATACCTGCGGTATCAATAAAGGTAAACTCGCCGTGACTGTTTTTAACTTTTGAGTCGATACTGTCGCGGGTGGTGCCTGCTATATTTGAAACAATGCATCTTTCTTCCCCTGTAATACGGTTAACAAGAGAAGATTTGCCGACATTAGGCTTGCCGATAACGGCAACAGAGATAACCTCACTGTCCTCTTCTTCCTCAGCATCCCAGTTAATGTGCGAGAAAACCTCGTCTAAAAGATCACCTGTGCCGTGGCCGTGAACGGAAGAAACACGGATAGGCTCACCCAGACCTAAATTATAAAACTCGTAAAACTCCGCTTCAGGCTCACCAACTGTGTCACATTTATTAACGCAAAGCACCACAGGCTTGCCGCTTCTTAAAAGCATTGCGGCAACCTCGTGGTCGGTAGCAACCACGCCTGTGCGGATATCGGTAACCAAAATGGTAACGTCGGCAGTTTCTATTGCAAGCTCTGCCTGACGTCGCATCTGAGAAAGAATTATATCGTCGGAATAAGGCTCAATACCGCCTGTATCAATAAGGCTTGCCTTGTGGCCGCACCATTCTATTTCGCCGTAGATTCTGTCGCGGGTTACGCCGGGGGTATCATCTACAATAGCGGTACGCTGACCTGTAAGCTTGTTAAAAAGTGTTGATTTGCCTACATTTGGTCTGCCAACAACGGCTATAACGGGTTTTGCCATATTGTCGCCTCCCTTATCTCAAAATTTCGTCTAAAAGCTGTGCACCGTCATTTGGCACAGGCACAACCTCTATATTAAGTGCTTTTCTTACATCGTCTACAGAAGTGTCATCAAGGAATAAGTCCCCGTCACTTCGAAGCATTGATTGAGAGAACAAAAGCTTGTCCCCTAAAGCTTTGCCTTTAAGGGTATTTATCAAATCCCTGCCTACAACTAAACCTGTAACGTTTATCTTATGCCCGAAAAAGTCGTTTATTACAGGCACAACGTTTACGTTAACCTTAGGGAATTTAATTTTCAGAGTATCAAAAAGCTTCTGTAAATACGGTGCGGCAGACTCGCCTGAGGCTAAGGTTATATTTCGCACCAAGTTTTCGTCAGCTTTCTTTTCCTCTAAAGAAAATTCGAACTCGTCATATAAAAGCGAAAGTAAGCCTACGCCGTTCTCAAGACAAGCGAAATCCTCGTAAAATTCTGCCTTCGGGATTTCACGCTCTGCCATAATGTAAAGCTCATCAGCGGCAAAAGCCATACGTCTTGAGTGTTTTTCAAGGCATCTGTCGGAAAATTCCTCTACAATTTTAAGGGTTTCTTCGGCGCTTTCCTTATTAAAGGGAGTAAGCGGATAAAGCCCCTCTCTGTGGTCAGTTAACCCCACAGGCACCACAGCGATGGTGTTTACCTTAAGTTTTTCAAGGTCATTGAGGCTTCTTTTAAGCTCGTCGCCGTCATTAATACCGGGACAGATTACAAGCTGACAATTAAGAGTAAGACCTGCTTTTGCAAACCTTTCCATAATTTTAAGAGACTCGCCTGCAAAGCGGTTGTTCATCATCTTACATCGAAGCTCAGGGTTTGTAGTATGAACCGAAATATTAACGGGACTTATATGCATTTTGATTATACGTTCAATTTCGTGCTCTGTAAGATTTGTCAGGGTAATGTAATTGCCAAAAAGAAAACTAAGGCGGCTGTCGTCATCCTTATAATAAAGGGTTTCGCGCATACCCTTGGGTAGCTGGTCAATAAAGCAAAAGATACACTTGTTTTTGCAGGAACGCTCTTTGTCCATAAGATAGGTGTCAAACTCAAGCCCCAGCTCTTCATATTCAGTTTTAGTGGCCTTGACTGTACGCTCGCCGTCTTTGCCTATAACGGTAACGTCAAGGTGGGTTTCAAGCTGATAAAAGCGGTAGTCAAGGACATCAACGATAATATTGCCGTTAATTGAAACAAGCTCCTCCCCCGCTTTGATTCCTGCCCTTTCTGCGGCAGAACGAGGAGTAACACCAGAGATTTTTACAGACATAAATTCCTCCGAAAAAAACAAAAGGGCGGCTAAAGATAAGCCGCCTTGTATCTTTTGTTAAGCTAAAATTTGGCTCAGATTAGTCTTCCTTAGCGATAACCTGTCTGCCGTTGTATACGCCGCAGCTGGAGCATACCTTGTGAGGAGCCATATACTCGCCGCAGTTGGGACAAATGCTGAGTGCGGGAGCGTCCAGCTTCCAAACGTTTGAGCGTCTCTTATCTCTTCTTGCCTGTGAATGTTTGTTCTTTGGTACTGCCATCTCTTACAGACCTCCTTATAAGTTTTATATGTTAATCAATAAGCTGTTTTAAAATCTCGAGCCTTGGGTCGATGTTACCCTTTCGGCAAGTGCACTCTGTGTCGTTTAAATTGCATCCGCAATCGGGACACAAGCCTTTGCAGTCTTCTGTGCAAAGGTACTTGCCGGGCAGGTCCAATAAAATGTCGGAAACCACCAGGTCGTCGAGCTCAAGCTCAAAATCGGGCACTTCGATATAGTCATCGTCCTCGCTGTCACTAAGACCTGCAACGAGACGGTGGTCGAAAGAAAACCTCTGCTTTCTTTTCAAAGCTTTGCCGCAGCGGTCACAGGGGCGGGAGTAAACAAACTCAGCATCAAGCACAAGGCTTACAAAACCAAGCTTATTTTCTGCCACTGCTTTTACTTTTGCATCGGAATCGAATGGATAAATTCCGTCAAGAGTAATGGGCTTAAGCTCAACCTCAAAATCGGCTTCGATTTTCTCGCCGTCGTTGAGGAAAACATCTTTAAGATTTAAAACCATAATGCACCTCAAAAACGCAATGACTCATAGTGAAAATACCATAAAGTATTATATCTTTAAGAGGGCGATTTGTCAATGATAATTTTGCCGATAATCGCATTCTTTTTTGCCTATATGTTAGAAAACTTGTTAAAAAGCAGTAATTTTTCGTAAAAAACTCTGTCCCTCAATAAAATCCTGAACCTTAAGAAAATCGCAAAGGGTTTTACCGATATGAGAAAAACCTTCAAGGGTGCCTAAATTACAAGGCTTAATTCCTTTGCCGAATATTAAAAGAGGTATATATTCTCTTGTGTGGTCGGTGCTTTCTTTAAATCCGGGGTCACAGCCGTGGTCTGCGGTAATTATAAGCATGTCATCAGGTTTTAGCTTTTTGATAATCTCAGGCAAAGCTTCGTCAAATTCGCTTAAGGCTTTGGCGTAACCGTCAACGTCGTTTCTGTGACCGTAAAGCATATCAAAATCCACAAGATTTATAAAGCAAAGTCCCGAAAATTCCAAGTCTAAATATTCAAAGATTTTTGCTATACCCTCACAATTTGAGCTTGTGTGGGCGTATTCGGTTATTCCTCTGCCTGCAAAAATGTCGTTGATTTTTCCTATTGCAACAACGGACTGACCGCTTTCACTTATATAGTCAAGCATAGTCTTTTCTGGTGGAGCAAGGGAAAAATCGCGGCGGTTTGCGGTTCTTTGAAAATTTCCCGCATTGCCCTTAAAGGGTCTTGCGATAACTCTGCCCACAGGCGTAATTTCCCGTGCAATTTTGCAGTATTCATAAAGCTTTTCAAGGGGTACAATATCCTCGTGAGCGGCTACCTGAAACACACTGTCGGCAGAGGTATAAACAATTAAGTCTCCGCTTATTATATGCTTTTCGCCGAAATCCTCAAGCACCTCTGTGCCCGAATAAGGCTTATTGCAGAGAACTCCACGCTTACATCTCTGTGAAAACTCTTTTATCATTTCATCGGGAAAACCCTGAGAAAACGTAGGCAAAGGCTCTTTGCTTACTACTCCGCTTATTTCTCAATGGCCAACGGTGGTGTCCTTACCCATTGATTTTTCAGAAAGCCTGCCAAAGGCAGCAGAAGGTGCAGAGACACTTTCCAAATAATTCACTGAGTCAATATTAAAAAGTCCCATATTCTTTAGATTTTTCAAATCAAAGTAAGGGGATTTTGAAACAGAGCGTAGGGTATTGGCACCTTTGTCGCCAAATTTTTCGGCGTCACTCATTTCACCTATACCGAAGCTATCCAGTACAATCAAGAAAACACGCCTGCTCATAGCTTTTCAAAATCTTCGGCAATTACTGCAGTTTCAAGTGCCAAATGCATCATATCCGTAAAGGTTTTTTCACGCTCTTCTGCCGAAAGTGTGTCAAAAGGCGGATAGACTAAATCGGAAATTGTACATATAGCCAAAGCTCGCTTTTTAAGCCTTTGGGCAGTTAAATAAAGGGATGCCGCTTCCATTTCAACCGCAAGACACCCTACCTTGCCCCACTGTGCAGAGGGGGTGGTGTCGTCATAAAAGGTGTCGGAAGAAAAAAGTGCACCTACTTTAATATTTATGTTTTCTTTTGAAGAAGCCTTATCAACTGCCTTTAGCAAATCATAACTGCAAACAGGTGCAACACTGCCCTTCAGACCGTACTGAGCGGCAAAGCTTGAGTTTGTAGAGGCACCCAGTCCCACTACAATATCCTTAAGCTTAACGTCTTCGTCTATTGCTCCTGCACTGCCTACGCGGATAATATTTTTAACACCGAAAAACTCAAAAAGCTCGTAGGAGTAAATGCCGATTGAGGGCATACCCATTCCGCTTGCCATAACAGAAACCTTAACGCCTTTGTAAAAGCCTGTGTAGCCCTGAATTCCTCTGACGTTATTTACCAGCTCAGGATTCTCTAAAAAATTTTCGGCAATAAACTTTGCTCTTAAAGGGTCGCCGGGCATCAGCACGGTTTTACCAAAGCCCAAATCCTTATTAAGCAAATTTATGTGAGGTGTGTTTTTATATTCCATAGTTTACTCCTTAACAAGACCGATAATTCTGCTTGTACCCAAGCGGCTTGCACCTAAAGAAAGAAACATCTCGGCATCCTCCAAGCTTGCAATTCCGCCTGCCGCTTTGATTTTAACGTGTGGCTCAACGTGCTGTGCAAAAAGCTTAATATCCTCAGCAGTTGCACCCTTTGAAGAAAAACCTGTAGAGGTTTTTATAAAGTCTGCTCCCGACTTGCTGACGATTTCGCACATTTTGATTTTTTCTTTTTCACTTAAAAGACAGGTTTCAATAATAACCTTTAAAACCTTACCCCCTGCCGCTCTTTTAACGGCTTTGATTTCATGTAAAACTTTGTCAAAATCACCGTTTTTAACATGGCCGATATTAATTACCATATCAATTTCGTCTGCACCCAAAGCCACTGCCTCTGTAGCCTCAAAGCACTTTACGTTTTCGGTACTGTAACCGTTTGGAAAACCTATTACGGTGCAGATTTTAAGCCTGTCTTTTACATACTCCTTTGCTCTTTTAACATAAGAAAGGGGTATGCATACACTGGCAGTACTGAATTTTATCCCCTCATCGCAAAGAGAATAAATCTGCTCTATAGTTGCAGTCTGAGAAAGCAATGTATGGTCAGTTGCCCTTAAAATTTTTTCAATATCCATTAATATCACCTTTTAAATTATATAAAAACCAAAAACAGTAGTCAACAAGCTAAAAGAATATTGACAAAATTACATTGATAGTTCAAAATATATATTGGATTTTTATGAGAAGAAGTGAGCAGTTTGATACCACTTATTATAATCGGAGCACTTTTGGTTATTTTGCTTTGTGTATGTATTGTATTTGGATTTTTGGCTTTTGAAAGAAGCTTTACCCGCAGAATTTATGAGGGGGACCCTATAGACGCCGCCGCAAAAAAGGTTGGCGACAGGCCCTACTGTGAGGAATTTCGCAAGGGGATTTATTGGTTCAGGGATTTTAAAGACAAAGAAGAGGTATGGATTAAATCCTTTGACGGCTTAAAGCTTAAGGGTTATTACCTTAAAAACGAGAAATCACAGGGCAGAGTTATGATAGTTTGCCACGGATACCGCTCTTTTCCCTACTTCGACTTTTCTGCTTCTGCAAAGGTTTATTACGAACAAGGCTTTGATTTGCTTTTTATAGTAGAGCGTGCTCACCTTGACTCAGAGGGCAAATACATAACCTTTGGGCTAAAAGAGAGATACGACCTTTTAGAGTGGATAAAATTTGTAGACAAAAGGCACGGCGGCAGAGCAAGAATTTTGCTCGCAGGAGTATCTATGGGTGCTTCTACTGTTATGTATACCTTAGGTCTTGATTTGCCAAAGTCTGTTAAGGGTGCACTTTGCGACTGCGGATTTGATACACCAAAGCACGTTATCGGCTTTGCTCTTATTGAGGTTTTCAAATCAAAAAAGCTGGCTTCCTTTATGTCAAACTTCGTAAGCTTTGCCGCACTTTTTAAAATCGGCTCTCTTTTAGGGCGAGTGAACACCTCGAAAAGCCTTAAGAAAAACACCTTGCCTGTAATGTTTGCTCACGGCAAGGCAGACGATGTTGTGCCCTTTGAAATGTTTGAGAAAAACATAAGCTGTAATCCGTCTGAAATGTTTACCGTTACCTCAGAAAAAGCGGCTCACGGACTTGTGTTTTACTATGAAAATGAAGAATATCTGAAAACCTTTCAAAAGCTTATTGAAGCGGCAGATATGTAATTGAAACTTTCTTCTGTTTATGTTATAATGGTAAGGTTTTATCGGAGGATATTATGAGCAAAAAGCAAATGACAACCAAGCTTGCAATTTTAAGTGTTAACTTAATGCTTGCGGTTATGGAATTTATAGGGCTTGTGCTTATGGTAAAGCTTTACAAAAGCTATAACCTGCACCCCTTTGGCTGGCTTCAATATTACACACAGCTTTCAAATATTTTCTCAATGTTTGCCGCTTTTGGAGTAGCTTTCTTTGAGGCACGAGACCTTATTATAAAAAAGGAAATGCCCCACCCTTTAGCAAGGCTTTTTAAATTTATAACCGCCTGTATGCTTATGCAAACCTTTCTTGTCACCTTGTTTGTATTGTCCCCTATGGGAATGATGGGTGGCTTCCTGCCCCTTATGTTTGAGGGCGCTAACCTTTACCACCATTTACTGTGCCCGCTTTTGTCTGTTATTTCGCTGATAATTCTTGAAAAGGGCGAAAAAATCACCTTAAAACACTGTGTTTACGCTTTGATTCCTACAGTTATTTACGCTGTAGTTTCGGTGACGCTTAATATTCTTAAAGTCTGGCATGGGCCTTATCCGTTTTTGTATGTTTATGAACAGCCTTTTTATATGTCAATAATTTGGGCTGTTGTTATACTTGGCGGTGCTTTTTTAATTACCTTATTAGTAAAAGCATTGGCGAATATCCCACTTAAAAAGAAAAAGGAGAGTTAAAATGGCAAAGAAAAATTCTGCTTCAAAGGCACCAAAGCTGAGATTTACTGTTAGCCACGCTATGGTTACCCTTTATACGATTCTGATGTTTACGCTTTTTCCGCTGTTTCTTACTAATTATTATCAGAGTGCAAGGCGTGACAAATTCTGGCTCTTTGTAATTGTTACAGCCATTGTAGGCGTTACTTTGGGAATTATTGCTTTGTGCCAGCATTTCAGCAAAAGCAACGAAAAATTAAACACCTACTTTGACCCCTTTAAGCTTAATTTAACGGATATCGGAATGTTGGCTTTTTTAGGCGTTACTGTTATTTCTACAATAGTTGCCCTTATAGGCGCAGAAAATGCAGGCGAAGCTTTTGAAAAGCTTCTTTTAGGCAGCTACGGCAGAAATATGGGACTTTTGATGATACTGATGATGGCAGTTTGCTATTTCTGTGTTTCAAGATATTTTTACTATACAAAGTACGTTATCTACTTTATGTTTATCGGTATGACCATAATGAGCTTTGTGGCAATAGTTAATTTTTACCACATCGACATTTTAGGCATTTTTGCAAAGTACCAGACCAACGAAAACGTTCAGGTTAACTTTACATCCACCATCGGCAACAAAAACTACCTTTCGGCTATGATTACGGTTGCGCTTCCCTTCTCGGTTGGTCTTGCTGTTGCAACTAAGGATAAGATTTTAAGAATAATCGCTTATGTAAGCACAGGACTTCAGTTTATGGGGCTTCTGGTGGCTACATCTGACGGTGGTTTCTTAGGTTGTTTTGCAGCCTTTGCGGTTATGCTTGTAATTTTAAGCCGTGACAGAATTAAGCTTTCTAAATTTTTCTTCTGCCTGTGCATAATGATGGCAAGTGCCAAGCTTTTGTGGCTTTTTGATCTGTTAATGAAGGGCAACAATAAGGGATATACCAGTTTTTCTGAAATTTTTGTATATAATAATTTTGTGTTTATTCTTATTCCCGTTTTTCTTCTGCTTGCAATTTACTGCCAAAAAACAAAGGCAGAGCATTTTGAAAAATACTGCTTTATTACATCTTTATCAATTATAGCAGTAGGTGTTCTGGCAATAATAGTACTGTTTATTTACTACTCTTTAATCGACACCACCTCTACCCTCGGCTCCTTTACAAGATTTTTCCGTTTTGACGAAAAATGGGGTACTCACCGAGGCTTTTTCTGGATTAAATCCTTTGAGCTTATGAATGACTTTAACTTCTTCGAAATTCTTTTTGGCTCAGGACCTGACACCTTTTATAATGTTTTTGCCGTTTATTTTGACGAGCTTCACGCCCGCTTCGGCGACACCTCTACAAACGCCGCTCATAACGTTTACATCAACTATCTTGTAACCGTTGGCGTAACAGGACTTTTAAGCTACCTTTTGTTTGTAGGCAGTGCAATTGTTAATTCTGTTAAAAACGCTAAGGTTAATCCCCTTGCACTTATGTGTGTAGGCGTAATTGTTGCTTATGCAACTCAGGACATTGTAAACATCGCAAATCCCGTAAATACACCTTGGTTTATTATGTTCATTGCCTTAAGCGAGGCTACAAGGCTTAAAGCAAACAGCAGTGAAAGATTAATGGAAGTAAATTTCTAAAATTCTTTCAAAGAAGATAGAATATAAATATGTAATTTTTGCAGGAAATTTTACTGAAAATTGCAGATATTTTATTGACAGATAAGGCTTTTTAGATGTATAATAAATCGTCTTTTTTAGTTAGGACACGAAAGGAAGTAAAAGCTATGCATTACACCGGAGTTGTTTCAAGAGGTATTATATGCCCCATTTTTCAGGAGGGCGACGACCTTGTGGCAGCTATTGTAAAAAGCATCACAGATGCTGCAAAGAACGAAAATTTCGAGCTTCAGGACAGAAACATTGTAGGTGTTACCGAGGCTGTTGTAGCAAGAACACAGGGCAACTACGCTACAGTGGATCAGATTGCCGCAGACCTTAGAAACAAATTTGGCGGCGAGGATTTGGGCATTGTGTTCCCTATTCTTTCCAGAAACCGCTTTGCAATTTTGCTTCGCTCTATTGCAAAGAGCTGTAAGAAGCTTTACGTTCAGCTTTCTTACCCTTCTGACGAGGTTGGTAATTCCTTTATCACTTATGATGCTATCGATGAAAAAGGCGTAAATCCTTACAGCGACAGCTTCAACGAAGAAGAATTCCGCAAGGTTTTTGGTTTCGAGACAAAGCACACCTTTACAGGCGTTGACTATATCGAGTATTACAAGAGCTTGGGCGACAATATTGAGATTGTTTTCTCAAATGACCCCAGATATATTCTTAACTACACAAAGAATGTACTTAACTGCGACATTCACACACGCTTCAGAACTCAGAGACTTCTTCTTAACGCAGGTGCAGAAAAGGTTTACAGAATGGACCAGATTCTTACCGAAAGCGTTGACGGCTCTGGCTTTAACCCCCAGTACGGCATTTTAGGCTCTAACAAAGCTACCGAAGAAAAGGTTAAGCTTTTCCCCAGAGATTGCGACAAGTTTGTTAACGACCTTCAGGCTGCACTTTTAAAGGAAACAGGCAAGCACATGGAGGTTATGGTATACGGCGACGGCGGCTTTAAAGACCCTGTTGGCGGCATTTGGGAGCTTGCAGACCCTGTTGTTTCCCCCGGCTACACTTCAGGTCTTGAGGGTACTCCCAACGAGATTAAGATGAAGTATTTCGCTGACAACGACCTTGCAGGTCTTAAAGGCGAAGAGCTTGCAAACGCTATGAAGGAGCTTATCAAAAAGAAGGAGAAAAACCTTGTTGGCGATATGACTTCACAGGGTACTACTCCCAGACGCCTCACTGACCTTTTAGGAAGCCTTTGCGACCTTACAAGCGGTAGTGGCGACAGAGGTACACCTTGTATCCTTATTCAGGGTTATTTCGATAACTACGCTACAGAATAAACTTTCGGGCTGATTATAAATCAGCCCGTTTTTTGTCTTGATTATTCTATATTTAAGTAGTATACTGAAGTCAGCAAATTACGAGGAGGATTTTTATGAAAAAAGCAACTGCTGTAGTGGCAATTATACTTATGCTCTGCTGTATGCTTTCAGCCTGCGGCAAAGGTGATAGCTTGGTAGGTACGTGGACATTTTCTGAAGACGGAATTGTAATGTCCTTTATTTTTGAGAAAGACGGCACCGGCAAGGTTACCGCTTTGGAGGGGCTTATTAACATCGAGTACACCTACGAAATCAAAGACGGCAAGCTTTACTTTGACGAATCAGGGCAGGAGATTTTGGGCACTCACCCCTACACCTTTGAAATCAAAGGCAAAGAGCTTTCCCTTACTGCCGGCGGCGACGTAATGGTGCTAACCAAAGAATAACAAAAAACCGAGCGTAACGCTCGGTTTTCTTATTTTAGCATCTTATTAATAAGCTTAAGCTGGTCTTTAACATCTTTTTCGGTAACAGGAATAATGGCAGAGTGCTTATACATACCCTCGATAATAAAACAAATCTGCTTAGCGGTAGCCTTTATGTCCTTGCAGTTATATACTCCTGTTTTATTTCCTGTTTTTATAAGCTCTTCAATAATTTTAAGACAGTCACTTGCACGTTTTGCAGCAATTTCTTTGCCTTCTTTACTGTTTGAAGCAAACTCGGTTATTGCATTGTCAATTCCGAAATCCTCTTCTAAAATGCGGTTCATTCTGTGTGAAAGATATACGTTAAGTATTTTATCCGCAGAAACCTCGCCGTCTTTTGCCTTTTTAAGGGAAGAAAGTGCCATTTCCTGCTCACGCTTTATTATTTCGGTAAAAATAACAGAGGTTGAAGAAAAATGACGATACAGTCCGCCTCGTGAAATTTCTGCGGCGGTACAAATGTCTTTCATAGTAACAGCCGAAAAGCCTGATTTTGCAAAAAGTTTTTCTGCCGCATTGAGTATTCTGGTATCAGTAGCCAAGCCTTTAGCGCCCATGGTGCACCTCACATAAATTTTTACAAGTTTATTATAGCAAACAAAAGCATAAAAATCTACTGTTTCCGAGATATTTTTGCATAAAAATGCACTCCTTACTTAAAGGAGTGCAAAATTTTACTCTGTCATAAAAAGAACGCCTAAGGTTGCAGGGCCGCAGTGGCTTGAAATAGTACAGCTTGCACGGGTACAGAAAACTTCCTTGAAAATGCCCTTGCTCTTAACGTGCTCAACAGCCAAATCAACAATACCGTCTTTGTCGGAAGAATAAGTAACAAAAACCCTGTCGGTTTTGATATTGTCGTAAGCGGCTAAGGTGTCGTCGATATAATCGGTAATAACCTTTGTAAGCTTACCGCGGTACTTTTTGGTAACGCCCATAGCTCCGTTTTTAGAGTTATCAACGCCGATACAAGGCTTGAGACCTAAAAGGTTTGCACCAAAAGCGGCAACGGCTGAGCATCTGCCGCCTGCCTTCATAAATTCAAGTGTATCCAAAATAAAGCTGGCGTGGTTTTTCTGATTTAAAGCTCTTACTTCTTCGGCAATCTGAGCCGCAGGCATACCCTGCTGAGCTCTAATTGCGGCTTCAATTGTTAAGAGACCTGCACCAGTGCTTAAAGAGCAGGAGTCAATTGTATGAAGCTTGCCGTCAAGCTCCTCAGCGGCAAGCACAGAGCTTCGATAGCTTACAGAAAGCGCTGAGCCTAAGCTTACATAAACAATCTCATAGCCATCGTCAATGTAAGGCTTAAAGGTATCAATAAGCTCCTCGCTGTTAATAGCGGCGGTTTTAGGAAGCTCCTTGGTCTCATAATAATGGTCAAAAAGCTCTGTAGTGGTGATGTTCACGTTGTCCTCATAGGTTTTTCCGCCAAGATTAATGTGCATAGGAATTGTTTTAATTGAGTACCTTTCATAAAGCTCAGGGGTAAGGTCAATAGTGCTGTCAGAAAATACTAAAACTTTGTTACTCATAGCAAAAGCTTCCTTTCCGAAAACCAAAATTTCTATTGTAGTGTAAAAATAAATATGTTACAATGATTATACACTATATTTGTATATTTTTCAATAAGGCAGTGAAAACATTATGGTAAAAAAATACTCTTTCGGCACTCCTTTTATTACAGGAGCAGTTGTAAAAGACATTAAAAACGAAACTTCCCCTCTACCCTATTTTGAGGTGAATACTGATAAAGGAATTTCCTTTAGCTTTAAGCTTAAGGAAAAAGATATGGTTTACGGCTTAGGTGAAGCTACCCGCGGTATTAACAAAAGAGGATATATTTATAACTCCTATTGCAGTGACGATTTTTGCCACATGGAAACTACCCGTTCTCTTTACGGTGCCCACAACTTTATTTTAGTTGAGGGTGAAAAGACCTTTGGTGCTTTTTTTGATTATCCCACAAAGCTTACCTTTGACATAGGCTTTACCAAAGTGGACACCTTAAAGGTTTACTGCGACAAGGCAGACATCGACCTTTATATTATAGAAGGTGAAAGTCCCCTTGAAATAGTTAAAAATTTTCGTGAAATCATCGGCAAAAGCTACGTTCCTCCCCGCTGGGCACTGGGATATATGCAAAGCCGTTGGAGCTACTACACCTCTGACGCTGTAAGAGAGGTAGCTAAAAACTACCGCAAAGAGGGTATACCTCTTGATGCTATTTTCCTTGACATTGACTATATGGAAAAGTATAAGGATTTTACCATAAACAAAGAGCGTTTCGGCGATTTACCTGAGCTTATCAGTGAGATGAAAAAGGAAGGTATTCGCTTAGTGCCCATTATTGATGCAGGCGTTAAGATTGAAAACGGCTACGACGTTTATGAAGAAGGCTTAGAAAAAGGCTACTTCTGTGTAGATAAAGAGGGCAAGCCTTTCTCGGCAGGTGTTTGGCCGGGGCTTACACATTTTCCTGATTTTCTTAATGAAGAGGCAGGTCTTTGGTTTGGACTTAAATACAAAGCCCTCACCGATTTAGGCGTTGAAGGCTTTTGGAACGATATGAACGAGCCTGCGATTTTTTACTCTGAAAAAGGTATTGAACGTTTTTACGATGAGCTTTCGAAAATTAAAGAGGGCGACAAATCCGTTGACAACTACAATAAAATCAAGGACATTGTAAACTCTTTGCAGAATTCGCAGGAGGACTATAACTCAATTTACCATAACGTTAACGGCAAGCTTGTTTGCCACAACGACATTCATAACCTCTATGGATACAAGATGACTGAATGCACCGCAAAGGCACTTGATAAAATCCGCCCTGATGAGCGTACTCTGCTTTTTTCCCGTGCTTCTTATGTTGGAATGCACCGCTCTGCTGGTATCTGGACAGGTGACAATTTCTCTTGGTGGTCTCACATCCTTTTAGAGCTTAAGCAACTGCCCGCTCTTAATATGTGCGGTTTCCTTTATGTAGGTGCCGACTTAGGCGGCTTTGGCTGTGACGCCAGCCGCGACCTTGTGCTTCGCTGGTTAGGGCTTGGTATTTTCACCCCTCTTATGCGAAATCACGCTGCACTTTGCACCAGAGACCAAGAGTGCTATCAGTTTGAAAACACAGAGGATTTCAAAAACATTATCGAGCTCAGGTACCGCTTACTGCCCTATCTTTACAGCGAATTCTTAAAGTGTGCAGTAAACGATGAAATGTTCTTCAAGCCCTTAGGCTTTGAATATAAAGACGACGAGGTAGCAAGAAACTGCGAGGACCAGCTTTTTGTAGGCAACGAGCTTATGATTGCCCCTGTTTACACTCAGAACGCTATCGGCAGATACGTTTACCTGCCTGAGGAAATGACCTCTGTTCGCCTTAAAGCAAACGGTGAGCTTGAATTTACCGAAATGCCAAAGGGACACCACTTTGTAAACATACCCTTAAACGAGGTTGTGTTCTATATCCGCAAGGATAAGTGTATCCCCCTTGCAAAGCCTGCACTTTCAACCGATGCTATGGATTTTGATAACCTTGAAATCATTGGCTGCAAGGGTGCAAAGTATGAGCTTTACAGTGACGACGGTGTAAGCTCTGACTTAAGCAAGATAGAAAAGAAAATTTTAGAAAACCGATAAAAAAAACTCCCCTTGCTTTTACACAAGGGGAGCCAAATTAAATCTTAAGTTAAGCGATAATCTCGCCGTCAACTGTGCATGCAAGACCAGCGGCATTAGACTCATCTGTATCGATATGCATTGCAGGGAAGAACTTGTCGCTTACACGGCAAACAACGTCACCGAAAACTGTTTCTCTGCCTGTGCCCATACCAACCTTAACACAAACAATCTGCTTGTCCTCAACGCCGAACTCAGCAGCTGCTTCGGGAGTAAGGTGAATGTGACGCTTAGCGGCAATAACACCCTCTGAAATCTCAACCTCACCCATAGGGCCAACGAGCTTGCAGCCGGGAGTATTTGCAACGTCACCGGACTCACGAACAGGAGCAGAAATACCAAGCTTTCTTGCATCTGTTAAAGCAACCTCAACCTGATCGCAAGGTCTTACAGGGCCTAAGATAGACATTGTAAGCTCACCCTTAGGGCCAACAACGGTAACCTTTTCTGCACAAGCAAACTGACCGGGCTGAGAAAGGTCCTTTTTGTTGGTAAGAGTTGCATCTTTGCCAAAAAGTGTTTCAAGAGTAGACTGACATACGTGAATGTGTCTTGCAGATGTTTCTACCATAATTTTCATTAGAATTACCACCATTTCCAAATATTTTTTACAATAGCCATTTTACACCTAAACAAACCAAATTTCAACTCTTTTATCCAAATTAGGAGGGATTTAATGTATAAAACTTGGGAAGAACTCAAAGACGCCTGCAAAACCTGTACTAAATGCAGTCTTTGCGAGGACAGAAACAATGTTGTTTTCGGCACGGGCGTTAAAAACGCCGAGGTTATGTTTATAGGCGAAGGTCCCGGCGAGAATGAAGATTTACAGGGCGAACCTTTTGTGGGCAGAGCGGGAAAGCTTCTGGATAAAATGCTTGAGGCGGTGGATTTAAGCCGAGAAAAAAATATATACATTGCAAATATGGTTAAGTGCAGACCGCCCAAAAACCGCGACCCCAAACCCGAAGAAACCGAGCTTTGCATAGATTGGCTGAGAAATCAGGTTAAGCTTATGAGACCGAAAATTATTGTTTGCTTAGGGCGAATTTCTGCGGCGAAGCTTATAAAGCCGGACATTAAAATAACCAAAGAGCATGGTATTTGGTTTGAGAAAAACGGCACCCTGATGATGGCTATGCTTCACCCTGCGGCGCTTCTTCGTGACCCCAGAAAAAAGCCGGAAGCTTTTGAAGATTTCCTTACTTTGCAGGAAAAAATCAAAGAAATTTGTAATCACACCTATTGAGGTTAATATGGAAATCAAAGTGTTTGATAAATTGCCTACCTATTCCGTGGATATCAGAATGCGGGTTTTTGTTAAGGAGCAAGGCTTTTCAAAAGACCTTGAGCTTGATGAATTTGAAAAGGTTGCAAAGCACCTTGTAGGATTTGCAGAAGGCAAAATGGCGGCAACTTCAAGATATTTTTATAGTGAAAAGCACAAAGCTTACCTTATAAGCCGAATTGCAGTTCTAAAGGAATATCGCGGCAAGGGCTTAGGCGTTGAAATTGTAAAAGCCGCCGAAGAAAAAATCAAAGAGGACGGCGGCAAGACTGCTGTTATTCACGCTCAGCTTCGGGTCAAGGATTTTTACGAGTCTTTAGGCTACAAAGCCTATGGCGAGGTTGACCTTGAAGAGGGTGTAGAACATATTATGATGAAAAAAGAATTAAAATGAGCAAACCCCCGAATTAACTTCGGGGGTTTTGTTTCGACAATTATATATTATCTGTCAATCAGACTGAAAGTAAAGTTAATTAAAAATTACTCAGTTACCTTCTTGCGAGCGAAGAAAACAACGCCTGCAGCAGCAATCATCATTGCAAGAGCCACAAATACGATAGTTGTTTCCTGACCGGAAGATACGGAACCGCCATTGTTGGGAACTACAACAGGAGCGTCAACTGTGGGAGCAACGGACTGAGACTTTTCCCAAGCAACTTCTACGCCAGCCTCTTTGATGAGCTTCTCAACTGTATCCTGAGAAAGACCGAGTGCTGTAGACATATCGTCGATGATAGCCTGGTCGTCCTTACCGGAGTATGTTCTTGCGCTCTCAAGCCAGTCACCGAGGAAGTCGTTGAAGAGACCCTCAGCTGTTACGCCGGGAGGGCAGCATGTGCCGATGAGGTTACCAACAGATGTGATCTGCATAACAGGACCGTAAGCAGACTTGTCGTGGTTCTTCCAGAAAGCTGCTACACAAGTCTTGGAGCTATCCTGGGGATTCTCATAGATTGTGCCGTCAGAATAAAGTGTATCGCCGTAGCAATCAGATGTCATAAGTGTGTCATAAGTCTGAAGACCGATGTCTACGCTGAAGATTACACCGTAGTATGTGCCAGCCTCAAGACCGCCAACCTTGGATACATCGTAAGAATAGAGCTTATCTTCAACCTGTGTGCACTTCTCTTTCTTGGACTGCCAAGAAGCAAGAGAGTCACCGCCGTATACCCAAATGTGGCAGAATACGGAGCTGTAGTTGTTCCAATCAGAGGGAACTTCGAAATAAATTGTTGTGTCCTCGGCAGCGCTTGCACCGATTACAGCCATGCTTGCCATGCAAACAAGAGCAAGAGCTAAGCAAAGAATCTTTTTGAACATTGCAATCTCCTCCTAAAAAATATAAATGTTCAGTCTGAGACGATATATCGTCACAATGATTATACACTATATATTTCAAAACTGCAATAGTTTTATAGATTTTGTTACCAAATATTTTTTCAAGATATAATAAATATGAGTACTTTTAAGCAAAAGAAAAAGCTTCCGATAAATCGGAAGCTTTATATGTTACTTAATAATAATTAAGCGTTAGCCTTCTTGCGAAGAACAACAACTGCTACAGCTGCCATAGCAACTACTGCGATTGCTGCGAAGATAGCAACACTGGAACCTGTGGGAGGTACGTCGGGGTCTTTATCAGGTGTGCCAGTTGCGCCTGTGATGTCTGTTGCAGGAGCTTCTGTGGGCTCAACTACTGTTGTGCCTGTGGGCTCAACTGTTGTTGTGCTTGTGGGCTCAACTGTTGTTGTGGGAGCAACATACTCAGCAATAGCCTCTTCGAGAACAACTGCCTCGTTAACCTTCTCACTATTTGTGTAGTAAGAATCGCCGTTACGCTCTGTCATCTCTTCAACTGTCATAGCTGCAGCGATTTCGCCTTCGCCGATAACTTCGAACTTAACTTCAATAAGAGCAGCAGCTGCTGTGAAATCAAGACCGTTGTTTACTTCTGTAGCGTTGAAGTAGATTGTGCCAGCTTCGTTTGTGTTGATGATAGCACCGTAGATGTTGGGAGTAACTGCCTCAACAACCTTGAGAACTGCTGCATCATAAGTGATGAAGCCCTGAACGTCCTCAATCTTGTTGGGAGTTGTGAGAGTAGCTGTGTAAACAACTTCGCCCTCTTTCTCGGGAGCAAGAGCGCTTACGCCAACAACTGCAAAGCTTGCGAGGCAAACGATAGCGAGTGCCAAAGAAAGTACTTTTTTGAACATTTGAATTTCCTCCTAAATAATATTTGATATAATTATACATTATACTAATAAGAATTGCAATAGGATTTTACAAAAAAATATAGAAATTTTATACAAAAGCTAACCCTCGGCAGAAGCCGAGGGTTTTTCAGTCTGATAAAATAAATTAGTGTACCTTTTTCTTACGAAGAACAAGTACTGCTGCCGCGGCGCAAAGCATCATAGCCATTGCTGCAAAAACAATTGTTGTCTCCTGACCTGAGGAAACTGCACCTGAATTTTGGGGAGTAACAGGCTTGTCAACTGTGGGAGCAACGGACTGAGCCTTTTCCCACTTAACTTCTGCGCCTGATTCCTTAATAAGCTTTTCGCCTGTTTCCTGAGAAAGACCTAAAGCGGCAAGAATATCATCGATAATTTGCTGGTCGTTCTTACCGGAGTAAGTCTGAGCACTGGTAAGATTGTCGCTTAAGAACTTAGAGAACATAGACTCAGCAGTTGTGCCTGCGGGCATACAGGTACCGATAAGGTTACCGATAGATGTGACCTGCATAATGGGGCCGTACTGTGAGCGGTCCTGATTCTTCCAGAATGCGGCGAGGGCAGTCTTTGAGCTGTCGGCAGGATTTTCGTAAATTGTACCGTCAGAGTAAAGGGTGTCGCCTAAGCAATCTGTAGTAAGAAGTGCATCGTAGGTCTGAAGGTCGATATCAACTACGAAAATAAGGCCGTAGTTAACGCCAGCCTGAAGGCCGCCTGCCTTTGTGGTGTCGTAAGAGTAGAGTCTGTCTTCAACCTGCTCGCAAGCACCTTTTTTGGACTTCCAGCTAACAAGAGGACCTGAACCGTCAAGGTTCCAGATGTAGCAGTACACCTTAGAATAGTTGTTCCATGTGTCGGGAACTTCGAAATAAATTTTATCAGCGTCAGCGGCACTGACACCGATTACGGCTGTGCCTGCAATGCAGATAACAGCCAGCGCAAGACAAAGAATTCTCTTTATCATTTTGGGTTCCTCCTAAAATAAAGATATTCCTTGCAAGCATATCTCCTTAAGAATATTATATAACATCAAACGTCTATTTGCAATAGACCTTTTTGCGGACATATTTAACAACTTTATAACACTTCATTGGTACGTTTTGCACAAACGCCACACGCTGTAAATGAAAGTCGTGCTTTAAACCATCAGTAACTGAAAACGACAGAGAAAAGAAAAACTCCTCCCCAAACGGGGAGGAGCAAAAGCATAAAACTAAGAATAAACTATCTTAGAAACTTTATAAATTAAGCGTTAGCCTTCTTGCGAAGAACTACAACTGCTGCAGCTGCCATAGCAACTACTGCGATTGCTGCGAAGATAGCAACGTTTGCACCTGTGGGAGGTGTATCGATAGGATCGTCACCGGGTGTGCCAGTTTCGCCTGTGATGTCTGTTGCAGGAGCCTTTGTGGGATCAACAGGAGTTGTCTCTGTGGGCTTGGGATCTGTGGGAACGATGTGCTCGGGAACTGCAAGAGTCTCTGTAACAACAACGTCAGCGTTAACCTGCTCAGAATCTGTGAAGTAAGAACCACCGTTACGCTCTGTCATCTCTTCGATTGTGATAGCAATCTCAGAAGAATCGTCTGTGAGAACCTTGAACTTAACCTGAACAAGATCACTATCATTTGTGAAGTCAAGACCGTTGTTTACTTCTGTAGCGTTGAAGTAAATTGTGCCAGCTTCATTTGTGTTGATGATTGCGCCATAGATGTTGGGAGTTATAGCCTCAACAACCTCAAGCATTGTAGCATCATAAGTGATGTAAGCCTGAACGTCCTCAATCTTGTTGGGAGTCTTAAGTTTAACAGTGTATGTGATTTCGTCGCCTGCAAGTGTCTCGTTGTCTGTACCAGCAACTGTTACGTTACCGTAAACGATAGCGGGCTCTGTGGGTGTGGGCTCTGTTGTGTTGTCATTCGGTACAGGAACAGGAGCTTCCATGTAAGAACGCTGGTTGTAGTATACGTCACCCTTCTCAGGTGTGAAGCCATACTCACCGTTGCCGTAGTAGTAGAACCACTCGCCAGCAAATGTAGACTTACCGCTGAAAGCGTTTACGTCTGTCTTGGACTCGTCAACAACATAGATCATCTCGTCGAAAGAATCTGTGCCGTTGGGATAGTTTACGCTCTCATCGGGATCATAGTACTCGCAACCGAGGTCCTTGATCTGGTAAGCAGCTGTGTAGATCTCTGCAGAGGGATCTGTGCCGCCGTCGATAGCGTTGTTCCAGATGATCATTGTAACATCCTGGCATACGTCATAGTAGTAAACACCCTCAACGCTTGTGGGCTTTGCTTCATAACCGGGCCAAGAAGTGCAAGCATCTGTGCCTTCCCACCAGTAGATACCGGCAGTTGTTGCGTAGTCGTTGAGCCAGCTCTCAGGCATGTAGAAGTAGTATCTGTTGTAACCGTCGGGCTTCTCGGGAAGCTCATCAGCAGAAACAGAAGCCATAGCCATAGTACCCATAGAGAGTACGAGAACTGCTACCAAAATAACGCTCATAAGTTTTTTGGACATTTTGAATTCCTCCTAAAAAATAGTACTATTTTGCCGAACATATTATTCAGCAATATCATTATATAACAGTTATGTGTAAAAAGCAAGCACATTTCTATGATTTATATTAACTTTTTTTATCTAATACTCAAAAAAAATAAGCCGACAAAAGGTCGGCTTAAACTTAAATATTATTCAGCTTTCTTTTTCTTTGCAACTGCAAGAATAATTACAGCTACAAGGGCAATGCCTACGATAATTCCGGCAATAAGGAGTCCGTTGTTGCCGCCGTCTTTGTCGTTTTGGTCGTTTTTGTCAGCGGCAGGTGCTTTGGGAGCGGTAGTAGGCTTAATGCCGGAGCCTGTGCCCTCTTCATTGTTGGCAAAGTCGCCGCGGTCGAAGCTGTTGGCGTCTTCGACAATTGAGAGAACCTCGTTGATGTCAGCAAGTAAGGGAGTTTTATTCTCTACCTTAGCTTCGCCGTCAACAGAAAGAGAGTAAGTAATTGTGTAGTCATAGATATTTATCATATCATAGTCGTAGATGTACTGGATGTAATATTCAACCTGAGACTCGCCTTCGGCAATTACCTCAAACTGGAGTTTACCGATTTCCAATGCCTTTGAAAAATCAATAGGGGCAGAAGGATTGGTGTAGTTCATATAAATCATACCGTCGCCGCCAAGGTTAGGGTTAACGGTTGCACTGGGGAAAATGTCAAAGGTGGTTTCCTTAAGCTCAAGGTGCTTGGGGTCAAATTTGTAGAACATCTGAATGCCTACAACGTCCTGCTTGTGAGAAACGAAATCAATTGTATACTCAACAGTACTGCCCACAGGTGCTTCAACGCCGTTAACGGTAGACTGAGGTGCGGCAACTGCACAAAGCATTGAAGTAATCATTAAAATACAGGCAAGCACACCTGCCATAGAAACTGTAAAAATTCGCTTCATAATATCTTCCTCCAAAGATAAACTTAATATTTATCTTATTATACAACAATACTTTACAAATTACAATGCTAATTTTTTGAAATATACAGACGAGCAGCAGGCTTATGAAATTATGCCTCGTTGGTGCTTTGTATTTTCTCGGCACACAAAAGAAAAACGCTCCTCCGATTACTCGGAGGAGCGAAAAAGCATAAATTAAGTTGATTTAATTTTTGTAAGCTTTAATAATTAGCCGTTAACCTTCTTGCGAAGAACAACTACTGCTGCTGCAGCCATAGCAAGTGTTGCGATTACTGCATAGAGAGCAAATGTAGCACCTGTGGGAGGTGTATCGATAGGATCGTCACCGTCATCACCTGTGATACCTGTAGCGTCTGTTTCTGTGGGCTCAACTACTGCTGTTGTAGCTGTAGGCTCAACTGTTGTTGTGCCTGTGGGCTCAACTGTTGTTGTACCTGTAGGAATAATAACCTCAGGAACTGCAAGAGCCTCAACAACTGTTACGTCAGCGTTAACCTGCTGGCTGTCTGTGAAGTAAGAACCGCCGTTACGCTCTGTCATCTCTTCGATTGTAAGAGCAATCTCAGAATATGTAGCGTCGTTAACTGTGAACTTAACCTCAACGAGAACTGCCTCAGTTGTGAAATCAAGACCGTTGTTTACTTCTGTAGCGTTGAAGTAAATTGTGCCAGCTTCATTTGTGTTGATGATAGCACCGTAGATGTTGGGAGTTGTAGCGCTTACAACTGTGAGCTTAGCTGCATCATAAGTGATGTAACCCTGAACGTCCTCAATCTTGTTGGGAGTCTTGAGTGTAGCTGTGTAAGTAACTTCGTCGCCTACGTTAGCTGTGTACTCTTTGTCGTCAACAACGATACCGTCAGCAACGGGCTCAACTGTTGTTGTGCCTGTGGGCTCTGTAGCAACTGTTGTGATAATCTCAGAGGGCTCTGTAGCAACTGTTGTGATAACCTCAGAAGGCTCTGTTGCGCCTGTTGTGGGCTCTTCATCGTCGGAAGCAACTGTTGTGATAACCTCGGAAGGCTCTGTAGCAACTGTTGTGATAACCTCAGAAGGCTCTGTTGCAGTTGTTGTAACAACCTGAGCTGCTGTTGTTGTAACAACCTGAGCTGCAGTTGTTGTAACTACCTGAGCTGCTGTTGTTGTCTCAACAGGAGCATCACCGTACTGTTCCCAAGCGTAAACTGTCTTGAGCTCGCCGAATTCGCCAACCTCTGTACCTGTGCCGAGCTTTGCGATAACGCCGCCGCCTACATTTTCAAGGTTGTTTGTCTGAGCACCGTTATTGTTGTTGTTGAAAATAACGTTTGTGCAATCGTCGGGGATATCAGCAGACCATACGTTGTCAGATACCTGTGTGCAGGGAGAGCCGGGCCATGCGCCGAACTCCTCACCAAGAGCACCGCCCCAAACATAAGCGTAAACTTCGCCCCAGCCTTCGCTGTTCTCGAAGTAAACTGTTGTAGCAGCAGAAGCAGAAACCATAGCAACTGTTGCCATTGCCATAATCAGAGCTGCTGCAAGAACAACGCTGATTACCTTCTTTGTCTTAGACATAGTAAATTTCCTCCTTTAATTTTATGCTTTTATAAGCAATACAATTATAAAACAAGCTATTTTAAAAATCAAGTGTTTTTCCATAAAAATTTGAATAAGTTAAACTATATTTTGCGTTTTTTTTCGTCAAGAATGACAAAATGTAGGATTTGTCTAATTCTGTAATATTGATGTAACCAATTAATAAAAAAATTGTTACCACTATAGACTCGGCAAATACAAAAACAACCCGCCGTTAATGGCAGGTTGTCTCTTAATTTAACTTATCCGCAGGCGAATAGCCCTTTAGTGGCTAACGGGTTATACGGGGTAAATTTTCTGCTCAGCATCTAACATATCGGGGTTAACGCCAAGCTCGGTAGCGCGACGCTTTTTAAAGAAGTCGGCGGCTACCTTGGGAAACATTGCATAAGAGAGAACATCCTCTTCCTGCTGAACATACTGAGCTGCCTCTTCCTTGAGCTTTTGGAGCTCAGGAGCAATAAGGTCGGCAGGACGGCAGTCAACAGGAGTCATATCGCCGATAATCTTCTTTCTGAAATCGGGGTCAATAGGCATGGGAGTTGTGCCGTACTTGCCTGCTACCATATCCTTGAACTCGTTGGTGCACATTTTGTATCTTTCGCCTGTGATAACATTGAACACAGCCTGAGTACCAACAATCTGAGATGTGGGAGTAACAAGAGGAGGATAACCTGAGTCCTCGCGAACTCTGGGAACTTCCATTAAAACCTCGGTAAGCTGGTCTTCCTTGCCAGCCTGCTTAAGCTGAGAAAGAAGATTTGAAAGCATACCGCCGGGAACCTGATAAATAAGAGCGTTTGCATCAGTTGCAAGCATCTTGGGGTCAAGAAGACCACTCTTTATGTACTTATCGCGTAAAGTCATAAAGTAATCTCTAACTTTGGTAAGAGCCACAAGGTCAATACCTGTGTCATACTCAGAACCTGCCAAAGCGGCTACCATAGACTCGGTAGGAGCGTGAGATGTGCCAAGTGCCAAGGGGCTTATGGCTGTATCAATCATATCGGCACCTGCCTCAATACCCTTTAAGAGGCACATAGAAGCAAGACCTGAGGTGTAGTGAGTGTGAACCTGTAAGGGAAGGTCAACTTCCTTCTTAATAGCCTTAACAAGCTTTTCGGTGTTATAGGGAGTTAAAAGAGCCGCCATATCCTTAATGCAGATTGTGTCTGCACCGGCGTCTGCAATACGCTTAGCGTACTCTACATAATATTCATCGGTGAAAACAGGGCCTGTGGTGTAGCTTATGGCAACCTGAACCTCTGCCTTTTCCTTTTTAGCGGCGTTAATTGCACTTTTAAGATTCTTAATGTCGTTAAGAGCATCGAAAATTCTTAAAATGTCGATACCGTTTGCAACACTTCTCTGAACGAAATACTCAAGCACATCGTCAGCATAGTGGCGGTAACCAAGCATATTCTGACCGCGGAAAAGCATCTGAAGCTTTGTATTGGGGCAGTTGTCGCGGATTGTGCGAAGTCTCTGCCAAGGGTCTTCGTTTAAAAAGCGAAGACAGGAGTCAAAAGTAGCGCCGCCCCAGCACTCTAATGAATAAAAGCCGATTTTATCAAGCTCAGGAAGAATAGGAAGCATCTCTTCCGTAGTCATACGTGTAGCTAAAAGGGACTGATGAGCGTCTCTTAAAGCGGTTTCGGTAATTTTAATCTTTTTAGCCATAACTTACTCCTTAAGAAAGAGTTACAATTGTTGCACCTGTTTCTACTGTTGCGCCATTTGATACGTCAACACTTGAAACTGTGCCGTCCTGAGGAGCAGGAATTTCGTTTTCCATTTTCATAGCCTCTAAAACTGCAACTGTGTCACCCTTCTTAACCTGCTGACCAACAGAAACTTTAACAGAAAGGATTGTGCCGGGCATAGGAGCCTGAACCTTTACAGAGCCCTGTGTGCCACTGGGCTTTGCGGCAGGTGCAGGAGCAGCGGCAGGAGCTGCGGCAGGAGCAGGTGCAGGAGCTGCTACGGGAGCAGGAGCGGCTGTGCGAGGAGCAGCAGAGCCGTTTACTTCCTCAACCTGAACATCATAAGAAACACCGTTAACTGTGATAATAAGATTTTTCATTTTTATTTACCTCCGTTAAATTGTTGTATGCTTTTTGGGAAGAGCAGTTTCACGCTTTGAAGAAAGAATGTCAAGAGCACTGATAAGTCTTGCTCTTAAGTTTTCTACTGCTACTACGTCGTTTATATATCCGTTCTTTGCGCCGTTAATTGCAGAAAGCTCGGTAGAGATAAACTCCTCAATGAGCTTGTCCTGCTCAGCTACGGGAACGCTTAATTTGTCGCCCAGCATAATATAAGCGGCAGCTTCAGCTTTAATGGGAGAAACGGTGGCGTTTTCCAAAGCGACTGATACATCGGCACTGCCAACCATTGCAAGATAAACTGCACCCACTGCCTTGCCCTTAATAACGCTTACCTTAGGAGTAGTTGCCTCGCTGTAGGCTGAAAGCGCCTTTTTAGCGCCGCCTAAGCACTTGAAGCCTTCTGAATCAACTGCGGTAATTACAGGAATTGAGAAAGCGTCACAGAATTTAACGAACTTTGTAATATTCTTAACGTCAGCCTTTTGTAAGATGTCGCCCTTGGTTTCAACAACGCCTGCAACGTTTCCTTCCAGACGTGCAAAGTATACTGAGCTTGCTTCACCGTCTTTGTAAAGGTCTAAAACTGTGTTGGCGTCAAAAGCGGACACAAAGTCAGAAGCGGCGTTTGCTTCTACATCTAATGCAGAGGGAGTTAAGGCTAAGTTGTTGGAAGGCAGATATGTAATAAGAGCCTTCGCCTTTTCGATTGCCTCTGCCTCATCTTTTGCAAGAATTGCACCGCAGTCACAAGGCTTTGCATTTGCATCGAGGGCAAGTTTAGCCTCCTCTGTTTTAATAACAAAATCAGCATTAGATGCCAAAAGTGCAGTTGTGCCTACACAGTCGCCTAAAATTACGGAAACCTGAGGAACAACACCTGAAAGCTTTGAAGAAAGTGAAAGAAGCTTTGAGAGTGCATCTAAAAGCATATTGCCCTCAGATATTCTTGCACCTTTGCTATTGTAAAAGCCTACAACGGGAGCACCTATTTTAAGGGCAAGCTCGTAAATGTAAGTAAGCTTTTTTGCCTGAGCTGTGCTCATAGCACCTGAAGCCTCGGTAATATCCTGACAGAAGGCACAAACCGCCATTCCGTCAACATAGCCGTAGCCGCAAACCGCTTCGGCAAGAGACCCTTCACCAAAAGCGGCGTTTACCTCGGTAAATACACCGCCGTCAAAAAACTGCTCAAGGGTAGCTACTGCCTTATTGTCGGCTAAGCGAGCCTTGATTTCACTATTATTGCTCATAAGAAACCTCCTTAGGGTAAGTCGATTTAATCCAAGTTACATTATACTATCAAAAAATTGTCTTTACAAGTCAATTTGTATCTTTTTTTGTGTTGCAACAACAGGTATTTGAAAATATTTTGTTAAGATAAAGAACCAAAAAGTCACCGCTTGGGGTAAACTCAAATTTTTTGAGCAAATCAAAATAGGACTTGTCCCTTACAGAGAGAGACCAACTGTCTTTATTAAATGCATAGGAGCCTGCGGCACGGATTAAAATTTCAACAAGGCCAAGCTCATTTGCATTAAGCGGTGCGAAGTCCTTGCCCTCTTCCCTTTTTAAAGGCTTGTCTATATTAAGGCTCATATCTAAAATTTCGTAGGTAGATTTAAAGGGAGCAATTGAGATAAAGCCGACTTCCTTATCTTCTTCGCGCATAATAAGATAAGCCGCGTTTTCACGTCCGTACTGATTTATAAGCTCCAAATTATCTGTGGGTTTTACTGTAATCATTTTATCACCTTATATGTCTTGAAGGGTTGGGGTCGGCGGTCAGCTTTTTAACCTCTTCAGCAGTAAGGTCACGCCAGTCGCCCTGCTTTAGCATACCAAGCTTAACCTGTCCTATGGCTACTCTTTTAAGTCTTGCAACTTCAAGACCTAACATTTCGCACATACGGCGAATCTGGCGGTTTCTGCCTTCTCGAAGAACTATTTCAAGCACTGTTCTGCCCTCTTCTTTTTTTACCACTCTTACCTCGGCAGGGGCGGTTTTTCTGCCGTCAAGCATCATGCCTGTTTCAAAGGTGACAATCTGCTCCTCGGTAATTGTAGGGCGTACCGTAACGCGGTAAACCTTGTAAATATCCTTTTTAGGGTGGGTAATAAGGTTTGCAAACTCGCCGTCATTGGTAAAAAGCAGCATACCCTCGCTGTCTTTGTCAAGTCTGCCTACAGGATAAACTCTTTCAGGAATATCCTTAATAAGCTCGGCAACACATTTTCTGCCGCGCTCGTCATTCATTGTGGTAATAAAACCGCGGGGTTTGTGAAGCATTATGTATCTGTGCTTAGGCTTAGCGGCGGCGGTAACACGCTTGCCGTTTACAAAGACCTTGTCCTTATATGGGTCAACCTTGTCGCCGATTTGTGCAATTTTGCCGTTTACCTTAACAGAGCCGGCGTTGATTAAATCCTCACTTTTTCTTCTTGAGGCAACGCCGCAGTCTGCAAGCATTTTCTGAAGTCTTACTAAAGCCATATTTTTCAGTCCTTTTTAAATATCGAAAGAAGCCAACCAAAAAAGTTTGGCTGAGGCTTTTTATCGACAGTCTGAGACGCCTTGATTTGAATTTCTGTAAGCTCTCTGCCGTCTAAAGTATATGTAATTTTGCCCACAACGTCACCCTTTTTTACAGGGGCAAAGACAAATGCAGGCAAATAAACAGTTTTTTTGATGTCATTTATACGCTTTGCAGGCACACTTAAGCTTGCCTCTTGGAAAACTTCGGCTATAAAAAAATCCTCATTGGCACCTGAAAGCTTTACCTTGAAATCGGTGTCTTCCTCATTTAAAGTTATCTTTGTATAAAGTGAAAAGCCGTACTCGTAAAGTGCCTTGTGGTCATTCCAGTCATCAGAAGCATCAAGAGTAACCGCAATAAGGCTTACTCCGTCTTTTTGTGCAGAACTGACTAAGCATCTGCCTGCGGCTTCGGTAAAGCCTGTTTTGCCCCCTGTGCAGTATTCGTAAAGCTTCAGAAGGCGGTTGTGGTTTGCATAGGTGGTTGTCTTGTCTTTTGGATATACGAACTTCACTGTTTGCTCGCTTGAAGAGGAAAGCTTCTTAAAGCTTTCGTTCTTTATAGCCTCTGCCATTAAAAGTGCCATATCAAAGGCGGTTGAGTAGTGATTTTCGTCGTCAAGACCGCTGGGGGTAACGAAATTTGTATTTTTCATACCTATTGCCTGTGCTCTGAAGTTCATAAGCTTTGCAAAGTCCTCAAAGCTTTCGCAAAGAGTAAGTGCCACCGCGTTGGCGGCATCGTTACCGGACGCCATCATCATACCTTTAGCAAGGTCAGAAAGTTTAACCTTATCCCCCACTGCAAGGTACATTGAGCTACCTTCGGCAACCATATCCTCAGCAAAGGTAACTACCCTGTCTTTTTTCTCGGCTTCTTCCAAAGCAAGCAGGGTAGTCATAATTTTAGTTGTGCTTGCCATTTTCATTTTTGTGTTTTCATTGTTTGCTGAAAGCACCACGCCTGTGTCGGCATCAATGAGCACGTGAGCCGAAGCCGAAGTGCCTATTGCCCTTACGTTAATAGAAAAAGCAGTAAACACAACCACAAAACACAAAATAAAAGCAGCAGTCTTTTTCATAAAAACACCCCTGTAAAATTTATGCAGGGGTATAATTTTTATTACTTAAAAAATCTCGTCGTCGGCAATTTCGGCGGCTTCTTTAGCTTCTTTTTTATCCTTAGAGAAGAGCTCCTTTACTTTGTCGAACATTTCGGGAACCATACCCACAACTCTGTCAACAGGGCCGTCATACTTGTCAACAGAAATAAACTTAACGTCGCCCTTGTAAATTGAAAGGAAACCCACAGGGCGGATTGTTACACCGGCACCTGAGCCGCCGCCGAAAGCAGGCTGAGCGTTAGCTGTTTTGGGGCGGATATCAGAGCCGCCTGAAGCAAAGCCGTAGCTTACCTTTGACACAGGAATAATAACTGTGCCGTCAGGGGAAGTAATGGGATTGCCGATTATGGTATTAACATCTACCATCTGCTTGATTTTTTCTAAGGTTGTGTCCATAAGGCCGTTAATAGGATGCTCGCTCATAATTATTTCTCCTTTGCATGTTTGGGATTTTTGCCCAGAGTAATAAGCAGGTTTTCAGCCTCAACGCCGTGCTCGGCAATAACCATAATCGCCTTGGTTATCTTAATCTTTGCAATAATGTTGGCGTCAACAGAGGAATCTGCCCCCTCGCTGAAATCCGCATTTAAGTTTACATTATATTTTTTCACATCACGGGCGTTGCTTATTACAGCACCCACAATGGGATAAATAACCGAATTTACGTAGCCGTAGATAATCGCCGTGTCGGCGGCATCTTCGCCTACTATGTTCATATTCACATTCAAGTCTTTGACAGTTGCAACCTTTATAAAGCTTTTAAGTAAATTCCACGTATTCTGAATACTCAGCTTTAAAACATCGATAAAACCCAAGATACCTTTGTTTTCAAGGATTCCCTCTAAGGTTGCATCTTCGTCGTATTTAAGCTCCTTGCCCTTTTTAAGAAGCTTTTCTTCTTTTTTGTATTTGTTGGATTCTTCGTCGGGCAACAAAACGTATTTAAACCAGAGATACTTTACAGAAAGCCTTACTTTGTTGTCAGAGTCACTGAAAGACCCTTGGATTACAAGGGGCACATTCAAAAGCCCCACAACAAGAGCTATAAAGGCAATTACCCCTAAAACTATATACAAAGCCAACACGGTAATCACCCCTTACAAAGTCACTGGGTTGCTTTTTCGATAATTTCCTCAGCAGTTGCAGTAATGGTTTCGCCGTCAGGCTTAGCATCAAAAATGCTGAGCTGAGGGTCGTCTTCGGCATTTTCTGCTTCTTCGCCCTCACCGGACTTTTCAGGAGGGTCGGGCAAATCATCAAGGCTTTCAAGTGAAAAGCACCTTAAAAAGTTTTCGGTAGTGCCGTAAATAAGGGGTCTGCCGGGAAGCTCAAGCCTGCCCTTTTCTTCAATAAGGTCTTTTGAGGTCAAACTGCCGATTACACCTGAACAGTCTACACCTCTGACCTGCTCTACAAAAGCCTTGGTAACAGGCTGATTGTAGGCAATAACCGCCAAAACCTCCAAAGCCGCCTGAGAAAGAGGAGTGTTTCGCCTTAAATCCATAACCGTGCGGATTTCCTTGGCGTACTCCTTAACGCTAACCATCTGGTAAGAATCCTCAAGCTTTATGATTGTTATGCCACGCTGTGCGGCTATATATTCAGCCATAAGCTCATCTAAAAGCTTTTGGGCTTCTTTTTTTGTAAGCTCAAGTGCAGTTGCAATTCTCTCAGCAGAAACCGAGTCGCCGCTTGCAAAAAGAATTGCTTCAATAGCACATTTAAAGTTTCTGTCGCTCATTATTTTTTGTCCTCCAACATTCTAACAACGGCAGTGTCACCTTGGCCGTCAACCACTACTCGCTTGCCCTTTACAAGCTCCAAAACCGCTAAAAAGGTTGCTACTAAATCACTTTTACCGTCGCAAGCATCAAAAAGTGAAGAGTAGCTTACGTTTTTCTTGTGCCACAGACGCCTCATTACACGGATAATGCGGGAGTTAACGGAAATAATTTTTCTTTCAACAATTCCCGAAAACGCCTCTTTAGGCGGTGGAAGCTTACGCTTGCCTCTGCCAACTGCCATAGTATAGGCTTTGGCAATATCAATTGAGGGGTGAATGCGGTTGTAGGTAAGGTCATATTCTACAGGAGAAGGTAAGCGAAAATATGTGTCAAAACTATACATTGTGCTGAGCTTTGCGGCCGCTTCTCTGCACTGCTGATATTCAATAAGCTGACCCTGAAGCTCTCTTTTAAGCTCCTGAGCCTCTTCCTCGTATTTTGGCAAAAGCATTACGGATTTTATATAAACAAGACGGGAAGCCATTTCCAAAAATTCAGAGGCAATATCCATATCCTGCTCTTCCATTTTGCTTATGTGCTCTAAGTACTGGTCTAAAAGCAGAGAAATCTTGATGTCGTAAATATCGATTTTATTTTTTGAAATCAGCAATAAAAGCAAATCAAGAGGGCCTTCAAAGGCGTCTAATTTGTAATTAAGCCGGGTATTTGTTTCTGCCAAGAAGGTCACCTCCTAAAAATCAACCTAAGCCGAAAACGTAAAGACACAAAGGATTATTCAAAAGACAAAGCTTCATAAAGAAAGTGTCAATAATATCTAAAATTCCTGAGCGTGAGAAAAGAATGATCACTGCATAAATAAGAATAAAGGAATAACGCTCAAGCTTGTACATAAAATTCACTGCACCGTCGGGAAGAAAAGCATAAAGAATCTTGCTTCCGTCTAATGGCGGAAAAGGAATAAGATTGAAAACCGCCAAGGACACGTTTATGGCAAGAAAATTAAACAGGAAAAGTATCAGATAGTAACCCCATTCGCTTAAAAGAGTTTCTGGTGCAAGGTTAAGAATAAGAACCAAGCTGATACCCGACAAAAGACCGCATGCAAGGTTTGAAAGAGGGCCTGCAAAAGCAGAAAGCGCCATTCCTACCTTGGGGTTTTTGAAGTTTCGAGGGTCAATGGGTACAGGTTTTGCCCAACCGAAACCAAAAAGAAGCAAGCACAAAGCACCAAAAGGGTCAACGTGAGCAAGGGGGTTAAAGGTAAGTCTGCCTCTGTATTTAATGGCCTTATCGCCCAACAGATACGCCGCACCTGCATGGGCAAATTCGTGAATGGGCAGAATTAAAAACACTACGAAAACTATTGCTAAAATCTGAATTATGGCGGTTTCTAAGGTAAGGTTGCCGCCAAGCAGTCTGAACAACATAAAATCACCTGAAAAACGTGGGCAAAAACTACCCGATTTTAACTAAATACATTATTACAAATAGATTATATAATAACTCTTGGAAAAAAACAAGAAAACTTTTTGAAAAAACACTTGCAATTTTTTTTGAATTCTGTTATTATAACAGAGTTACAAAAGAAATTATGCCTTTTAAGGAGGTGCAAACGCATGGCAAAATGTGATTTCTGTGGTAAGGATGTTAAGTTCGGCATCAAGGTTTCCCACTCACACAGACGCTCAAACAGAACTTGGAAGCCCAATGTTCAGAGGGTAAAAGCAATCGTTGACGGTTCTCCCAAGCATGTTTATGCTTGCACCCGTTGCTTGCGTTCAGGCAAGGTACAGAGAGCTATCTAATCAAAAATCGCTTCGGCTTCTTTTCAGAAGCTGAAGCATATATGATTAAAAACTACGTCGGAAGTTTTCTTCCGACGTTTTATTTTGCAAAAAAGCCGAGGACAAAACCCTCGGCTTTTATATTATAACTTTTCCTTAATTGTATTTACAAATGAGCTAAGTGCTTCGTCAACCTTAGAAAGGTCTTTGCCGCCTGCCATAGCCATATCGGGCTTACCGCCGCCGTTACCGCCTGTGAGCTGTGCTGCCGCCTTTACAAGGTCACCTGCCTTGATACCCTTTGAGATAACCTCTTTGCCTACTGCACAAGCAAAAGTAAGCTTACCGCCGTTTACACTTGCAAGAAGCACTGCACTCTTGGCGCTCTTGTCGGTAACTCTTGAGCACATAGTTTTGAGCATATCGCCCTCAACGCCCTCTAATTTCACGGCAATAACCTTAACGCCTGCAATTTCCTCAGCCTCGTCAATAAGAGAATCCATCTCAAAAGCAACAATCTTCTGCTCAAGCTCAGCGATTTTCTTATCCTTTGCCTTAATATCCTCTGCAATTCTTTCACAGCTTGCGGCAAGGTCATTAGCAGAATTAAGCTTAAGAGCCGCGGCGCTTCTTGCAATCTCAAACATAGTGTTTTCAAGCATTCTTAAAACGCCTCTGCCTGTAACGGCGTCGATTCTTCTGACACCTGCGGCAACAGAGCCTTCCTGACGGATTTTGAAAAGGCCAAGCTTAGCAGTATTGTCAACGTGAGTACCGCCGCAAAGCTCGGTTGAGAAGTCGCCTGCCTTAACAACTCGTACAACGTCGCCGTATTTCTCGCCAAAAAGTGCCATAGCACCCATCTTTTTAGCCTCGGCAATAGGCATTTCGGTGGAGGTTACATCAATGGCTTTTAAGATTTCCTCGTTAACCATTGCCTCTACGTCTGCAAGCTCCTCAGCAGTAAGAGCAGAGAAATGAGTAAAGTCAAATCTTACGGAAGTGTCTGTTACAAGCTGACCTGCCTGCTCAACGTGATTGCCGAGAACCTTTCTTAAAGCTGCCTGTAAAAGATGAGCTGCTGTGTGGTTTCTCATGATAGAAGCTCTGCGCTCAACATCAATATAAGCCTTTGCACAGTCATCAACTGCAAAGCTGCCCTTAATAACCTTACCTGTGTGCATAAAGATGCCAGCAGGGTCTTTGGTTGTATTTGTAACCTCAAACTCGGTTTCACCGATTTTAATAATACCTGTATCTCCTACCTGACCGCCGCTTTCAGCGTAGAAAGGAGTTTTATCTAAAACAACAACAGCCTTGTCGCCTTCGCCGGCGGCGTTTTCTCTTTCACCGTTTACAATAAGTGCAAGAACCTTTGCATCACACTGGTTTTCAGTGTAGCCGACAAACTCAGTTGCAGGAACATCTGCAAGGTCAACAGCGTCAGAAAGCCAAGCATCTGCACCGGCGTCTTTTCTTGCATTTCTTGAACGCTTTTTCTGCTCAGCTAAAAGCTCATAGAAACGCTCAGTGTCAACTTTAATGCCTTTTTCGGCAAGAATTTCCTTAGTAAGGTCAACGGGAAAGCCGAAGGTATCGTTAAGCTTGAAGGTATCCTCACCTGAAAGAGTTTTGATATCGCCCTTGGTGATGATGTCGTCAAGCATAGAGAGACCCTGCTCAATTGTTTTGGCAAAGTTTTCTTCCTCAACTCTTATAAGCTTCTTGATAAACTCTTCTTTTTCTCTGAGCTCAGGATAAGCGCTTTCGTTTTCTTTGATAACTGTGGAGCAAATCTCAGAAAGGAAAGGCTTGTTATAACCTAAAAGTCTGCCGTGACGTGCGGCTCTTCTTAAAAGACGTCTTAAAACGTAGCCTCTGCCTTCGTTAGAGGGCATAACGCCGTCGCCAATCATAAATGTTGTACTGCGGATATGGTCGGTAATAACTCGAAGTGAAATGTCCTTACTTGCATCTTTGCCGTACTCAACACCTGTAACTGAGGAGATATGCTTCATAATATTCTGAACAGTATCAACGAGGAAAAGGTTATCTACGCCCTGCATTACACAAGCAAGACGTTCAAGACCCATACCTGTATCAATATTGGGATGCTCCAAAGGTGTGTAGTTGCCGTTTCCGTCGCTTTCAAACTGTGTGAAAACGAGGTTCCAGACCTCTACAAAACGGTCGCACTCACAGCCAACCTTACAGTCGGGTGAGCCGCAACCCTTCTCAGGACCGCGGTCAAAGTAAATCTCAGAGCAAGGGCCGCAGGGACCTGAGCCGTGCTCCCAGAAATTGTCCTCTTTGCCCATGCGAACCATGTGAGAGGGGTCTACTCCACGCTCTTTTGTCCATATATCGTAAGCCTCGTCGTCGTCCTGATAAACAGAAACGTATAAAAGCTCCTTGGGCATTTTTAAAACCTCGGTAAAAAACTCCCAAGCCCACTCTGTAGCCTCACGCTTGAAGTAGTCGCCAAAGGAGAAGTTGCCAAGCATTTCAAAATATGTACCGTGACGAGCAGTAATACCAACACGTTCAATGTCGGGTGTACGGATACATTTCTGGCAGGTGGTGACTCTTGTCTTGGGGGGAGTAACCTCACCTGTAAAATATTTTTTCATAGGAGCCATACCGCTGTTGATAAGCAGTAAGCTGTTGTCGTCTTTGGGAATAAGAGGGAAGCTCTGAAGTCTAAGGCAGCCTTTGCTTTCCATAAACTTTAAAAAGCTTTCTCTGAGTTCGTTAACGCCCATCCATTGCATAATAATTAATCCTTCTTTCTAAATGCCGTTTACAAATAAGTAATTTAATACAAATTACCGCTTATGTCAATGCTTTTTAACTCTCAGCATTGAGCCTGCGGGAATATTTTTGTCTGTAATAAGGGTAAGCCTTTCCATAGGGTGAGGTGTGCTTTCTACGCTTTCGCCCTTTTCGTTTACAAGGGAAAGTGCCTTGGTTTCAAAAGCGAAACCTGAGGGAGGTAAAACGTCAAGGGTATCTCCCACGTAAAACTTATTACGCTGGGTTATTACGCTTTCCAAATCCTCTGAGCTTTCGCAGAAAGCTACCAAGTCGTAGTGGCGGATGTATCCCCCGCTCTCGGTATTCTGCCCCGGCTCAGTACCCATATAAAAGCCTGTGCTGTAAGCTCTGTGGCTGATTTTCTCAAGCTCCTCTTTAATCCACGGGCTTAAAGTATATTCGCCCTCTTTATGAGCGAGGTACTCGTCAACCGCTTTTCGGTAAGCGTTTGTTGTTACTGCTGTGTAATAGGCGGTTTTTGCTCTGCCTTCTATTTTAAGGCTGTTTACCCCTGCCTTTATAAGCTCAGGAATATGCTCAATCATACACATATCCTTTGAATTATAAAGGAAAGTGCCGCCGTCCTTTTCTTCAACAGGAAAGAACTGACCCTCTCGGTTTTCTTCGTAAAGATGATATTTCCACCTGCAGGGCTGAGCACAGTCACCGCGGTTGGCATCTCTGCCTGTCAAATAGCTTGAAATAAGGCACCTGCCGGAAAAGGACACACACATTGCACCGTGAACAAAGCACTCAAGTTCAAGTTCTTTGGGGATTCTTGCCCGAATTTGAGCAATATCCTCTAAAGAAAGCTCCCGGGCAAGCACTACCCTTTCGGCACCCATATTATAAAACGCCTTGGCAGTTTCGTGGTTAACGATACCAGCCTGAGTTGAAACATGGAGCGAAACCGAAGGTGCATACTTTTTAGCAAGCTCAAAAACGCCTAAGTCAGCTATTATGAAAGCGTCTACCCCTACGCTCTGAGCATAGGAAAGAAGCTCAGGCAGACGCTCTATCTGGTCAAACCGAGGTAACGTGTTAAGGGTAAGATACAGCTTTTTGCCTGCCTTATGAACCTTTTCAACCGCAGTTTTAAGTCCGTCGGCATCAAAGTTTTTTGGTGCAGTCCTCATACCGAATTCGGTATAAGCCAAATACACTGCATCAGCACCGAAACGCAAAGCGGCGTCAAGTGCCTCCATATCCCCTGCAGGGGACAAAACCTCTGGTATAATTATATCTTTACTCATCAATTTAAACCTGCCGCCGCAAGATTTGCCTGATGCTGAAGAAGCGTCTCGGCATAGTAAGATGTAATTTCGCCGTCAGCACCTGCACCGTGGCAGAAATAGAAATAGTTGGTAGCATTGGGATTAACCGCCGCGGTAATGGCATCTAAACCGGGGGAGCAGATTGCACCGGGAGGCAGTCCCTCGCTATCGTAGGTTTCGTAGGCACTATGGAAGGTTTCTCTTATATCCTCAGGAATTTCCTCATAAGAGCTATAGGGATAGAACTGTGTCGAGTCCATACCCAAGGTATAAATATCCATAGAAGCGCCTCGCTCAAGGCGGTTTTCGATAACCGAGGCAACATTGTACATATCCTCAACATTTGCCGCCTCACCCTGAACAATTGAAGCAATATTAACGATTTCATCAATGGTCATTGAGCTTCTTGCGGCTAAATCCTTAATTGTGATTTTTTCGCTGAGTCCGGGAATATCAAGCTTTGTTTCGTTAAGCTTGCGGTCAAAGTTATCAAGGAAACGGCTGATAGTAAGAGCAGGGTCTTCTTCAACGTAAAATTCGTAAGTGTCGGGGAAAAGATAACCCTCAAGCTTATAGAGTCTGTCGGGATTTTCTTCTATTTGGGCGATAAATTCATAATCTTCGTCAAAATCGCTTGAATTACAAAGCTGCAGGAACTTTTCCTTATCAGCGGTAACGCCCGAATCGTAAAGCTTATCGGCAATCTCTAAAATATTCATACCCTCAGTAAACTGTAAGGTAATGGTAGTAAGGCGGTTGTCGATATTTCTCATATAGTTGACAACACCAAGATAGTCTTTGTTGGTTGCCACCTCGTAAACACCGGGCTCAATTTCATCGCCCTTGCCTGTGATACCCAAAAACACAGAGAAAAACATTGCTGAATCAACAACGCCCTTGCTTTCAAGCTTTTTGGCAATATCGTCTGCACTGTCGCCCTTTGCCACAATTACGGTAACAACCTCTTCCTGTGTACGGTTAACGGCGAAAAGGTCGTTAAATCCTGACACAAAAAACTCCGCCATAACCGCCGAAAGAATAAGGATAATCAAAAGCCACGCTATGCGGTAAATCTTCTTGTTTCTGCCGGATTTAATCTGCTTAACCTTTTTGGCTTCCTTTTTCTCGGCCTTTAAAGCTTTTTTTGAGTCACGCTCAATCTGGGCACGGGTGTTTTCGTTGCTGAAAGAGGTAATCTCATTGGAGCTGTCGTCTTGGGCTGTAGATACTTTAGGCTTTGATGCTCTTTCAAAAACCTGAGTGTTGTCGTCAGCCTTAGCATCAGCACTGATGTTAAGCTTGAACTCCTCAGCCTTTTTTCTGCGGTAAAGCTCTACCTGTTCTTCTTCAAAATTGTTTTTCGAATTCATATCACTCATAGCTACTGTCCTTTCCTGTTAGGAATTGGTCTCCCTTAAAAAATTTTCTGTAACTATTATATCAACAGGTACATCAAAGGGCTCTTTTGGCAGGCTCAGCCTTAAAAAGCTATTGTAGCAAAGCCCTGCACTTTTCCCCTTGAAGTCCTTTAAAAATCTGTCGTAATATCCGCCGCCTTTGCCTAAACGGTAGCCTTTGGCGTCAAAGCTTAAGCCGGGCACAATGCAAAGGCTTTTTTCTGTGGGAACCGCCTTTTTGCACTTGCTTACATCAGGCTCTAAAAGCGAAAACTTACCCTTTACAAGGTCTCTTTCGGACTTAATAAAATAAAACTCCATAGTGTTGCCCTCAAGGCACTTCGGCACCGCAACCTTTTTGCCGTTGGCAAATGCGGCGTGAATAATACCCAAGGTATCTGCCTCACAGCCTACTGACACGTATGTAAGTATAATATCCGCCTGTGAATACTCAAAAGAGCACAGAAGACGGCTTTGGATTTCATAATTCATTTTCTGCCTAAAGTCTGCACTTAAGCCTTTTTGCATATTTGAAAAATGTGCTCTAAGCTGAGACTTTGGCATTTTTTCTTCCTTTAACTGCACTGCATAGACTCCTTAAGCTCACAAGCCTTATTCTCGCCCTTAAGCTCGCTTATAATCAAAGCGGCAAAGTCCACCGTTGCACCGGGGCCCTTGGCGGTAATGATTTTGCCGTCTTTTACAGCAGGAAGCGCTGAGAGAACTGCACCCTTGAGCTCACTTTCAAAACCGGGGTAGCAGGTAGCGTTTTTGCCACTTAAAAGTCCCTTGTGACCTAAAATCTGAGGAGCGGCACAAATTGCAAAAATATACAAATCCTTAGAAACACAATAATCAAGCACCTTCATAACGCCCTCAGACATTTCAAGGTTAAGGGTTCCGGGCATACCGCCGGGCAGGATTATGCCCTCGATATTTTCAAAGTCGACACCCTCTATATCTGTGTCAGCCACAACAGGAATACCATGAGCACCATGCACAATATTTTCACTGTCACCGTCAACGGAAACAGTCATAACCTCAACGTTTGCACGTCTTAGCATATCAACTGTAGTTAAGGCTTCGATTTCTTCAAAGCCCTCAGCTAAAAAACAATAAAACATAAGCACCCTCCTTATTCAAATACCTTTATAGCCTCTGCAAAAACCTTCTCTGCAATTTCTTCAATGCTGTAAGGATTTTCGCCGTCGCTGCACGCTATAACCGTCCAGCCAAGTTTTTCTGCGGCAAAAAGTGCATTTTTTCTGCAAAGCTTCAGAAAATCCACGTTCTTTTCGTGCAAATCCTTTTTAGACTCGTCGCCCTCATAGCGTTTTGACATAAGACGCTGAGAAATTTCAGTAGGCATATCAAGATAAATTACCTTATGAGGTTTGGGAAGCCCCATTTTAGAAAACTCAAAGTCATAAAGCCAGTTTAAGAACTCTTCCTTTTCGCCGTCAGAAAGCTTTGAAAGCATATACACCGCATTAGAGGTAGTGTATCGGTCAAAAACAAAATTTGTACCCTTTAAAAAATCTGCCTTCCAATGCTTTAAGTAGCTTGCGATTCTGTCAACCGCATAAAAGGAAGAAGCCGCATAAGCATTAACCGCCATAGGGTCGTCGCCAAGCTCCCCACTTAAATACATTTTAACCAAGGCTGAGCTTTGGCTGTCATAGTCGGGATAAGAAAGCCTTTTAATATCAAATTTTTCAGAAAGCTTCTCGCTGAGAAGCTTCGCCTGAGTATTTTTACCTGAACCGTCTAAGCCTTCTATTACAATTATCTTACCCTTATTTTCCATACTTAGCTCTCATTTCCTTGATTTTTCCGCAGGTCATATTACCCTCAGGGCAGGCACCTCTTAAGCAGGAAGGGCCGCTGTTTTTAAAAAGGGTAGGTGCAGCTTCTTTGCAAAGAAGGAGCATCTGCTCTGCTACCTCCCTTATTTCCCACTGGGCACGGTTGCAGCAGCGGTGTGCAAAGAAATTTTCTAAGCTTCTTACGTTAAAGGTACATACAATCTTGGTTGTACAGGCATTAGGCAGAAGATATCTTGCATCTTCATTTGCTTTTTTAATAAAAGCCGAGCATTTTGACTTGTTTTCTTCCTTGTAGGCTTTAATGATTTCCTCATTACTGCCCTCATAGTCCTTGCCTGTTTCAGCCTTGATATACTTAACTGCCAAGGCGTCTCTTAAAAGTGAATACGCATCACGCTGAGTGTCGATTACATTCTGATAAAGCTTGTTGCATTCTTCGTCCTCTGAAATCTCAGGGGGAGTTACAAATTCAAAACTGTTGCCGTCAACATAACGCTGAGACTGCTGGCTGTAAGAGGCAATACGATGGCGTACAAGCTGATGAGAGCAGGCACGGGAAATACCCTCAATTCCAAAGGTGAAGGTAGCGTGCTCTGTAGGGCTTGCATGGCCTAAATCTGCAAGCATCTCTACAAAAGATGCGGTTTTCTCAGGTGTAAGTCCTTCTTTTATATCTTCAATCCCGGAGGGTGAATAGCAAAGCTTAGCCGCCATTGCAACAACCTCTTCAGGGTTTGGTGTGTGACAAAGTAAAGTAACCTTAGGTGCCATAATAACCTCCTGTTTAGGGCAAAAGTACATATTACCCCATATTCTTTTTTATTGTAACACAAGTATACACAAAAATCAACAGCAGGCTGAAAAAGCCTGCTGTTTTGTCATTTGTCTTTATTCTCTTTTTCCTTAAGTTGTAAAAGCACCGACTTTAGCTTTTGGGGCATTGGTATTACTTTTGCGGCATTTTCAAAAACAGACAAGCCTTCGTTGGCAATAAAGAAAAGTATTGTAATCTCTCTTAGGGGTACACCCTCAGGCATAATCCTTTGCAAGGTTACCGCCACACCTACAATAAGCACCATAAGCACTTTTTTTATAATACCCTTATAGCCTATTGAGCTTGAAAGCTTTTTTTCGTAAATTGCCGCAATTACTCCTGTTACGTAATCGACAACTATTAAAATAATCAGAGTTATAAGCAAACTGTCAAAGCCGCCTAAGAATTTTGACACATAGCCGAAAATCGTAGCCAGCACCATAGACACCGTAAATTTTGCGGCAGAAATGCCCGAAACGAATGGGTTATACATCTTCTACACCTGCAATTTTCTTCTGCAAGGCAGTGGCGTCTCTGATGTTCACCTTGCCGTCGCCGTTTACGTCGTTTCTTGCTTTATCAAAGCTTTCCTGTCGCCTTATGTTTACAAGATGCTCAAGGTCAGCAATAAACTTTAAATCGACTTCTGTATTTATAACTTCTAAGCCTAATGCAGTCTTTGCCTCTTTGATAGCGGCGTTTGTCAAATTGCCCTGTTTGTTATCTATAGGCTTTACAAAGGTTTTGACAATACCCTGTGCATAAGCCTGCCTGAGCAAAGCCTGCACTCCTGCAACCTCAAGACTTTGCTCCTCTTTGGGTTTGGTCTTTATAAGGCTTTGGTTATAGATAACGTTCATATCCACATTGCCCGAAACGCCGTCTGCTTTAGCCTCTGAGGTGTACTGCCATATATCGCATTTAAACTCAGGCTCACTGTTATACTGTGCAAGCCATACAAAGTAAGTGCCGTAAAGTCCGCTGTAGTCAAGATAATTTTCAAACCAGTTCGCATTGGCATAAATGCCTACTCTAAACCCTGCATCTGAAATCACCTTCATAAAAGCCTTTGCCATTTTGGTAAGGGTAGCCTTGCCCAAAGAGGTCTGAGAATTGTCTTCCATATCATAAAACAGAGGGAGTTCAAAGCTCTTGCCCTTAATAACCTTTAAGAAAGCCTGAGCTTCTTTTCTGGCGTCTGCCTCATCGACCGCATAAGAATACCAATAAGCACCAAGCTTTACGCCTGCCGCTTTTGCTTTTTTGTAGCTCGCTTCAAACTCAGCGTCAATCTGAGAAGCCTCTCTGCCAAAGCCTGCGCGTAAAATCGCGTAGTCAATACCGCTTGCCTTAACTTTTTTAAAGTCAATGCTACCCTGCCACTCAGAAACATCAATACATTTTAAATCTGCTATTTTCTACACCTCCTTAGTAACTGATTACACGGTCTTCTCCTGCACCGATTTTGGTAGCATAGATTTTGCCCTCTGCCTTATTTACCGTGAAAACATCAAAGGACTGCTCAGTTACTGTACCTGCTATACGCTCTGCCTTTAATTCTGCGGTGTTTTCCTCTTTTGCATCACATCTTGTTGTAATAACGGGAACGCCGCCTGTTACAGCATTATGGTCATAATGAACATGACCTGCAAAGTAGCCTACTAAACTGCCTTTTGCATTTGAAAAATCAGCGTTAACATTAACATAATCATAGCCGTGCTCTGCTTCTGCAATTTCCTCATTAACAGTGATGATTATATTTTCGGGGTTTGCTGGAGTATCAAAAGCAAAGCGAACATAGCCTGTGGTAGCTGCACCGCCCTGTAAAACTGTGAATTTATGAGTATTACCGTTTTCCAACTCATAACTCCAGTAAGCATTGGGCATTGCAGAAACGTATTCAGCCTCGTTAAATGTGTCGTCACTTAACCATTGTCCTGCTCTGTCAACATTTGCGACAAAATCCACGCCCTTGATTCTCACAACATCACCCGTAGTTGCATAGATTTTATTTGTAACTGTTTTGCCACTCTGTGCAGAAATACCGCCAGAAGTAATGCGATAACCGTTAATCCAGTTTGATGTATCGGTTGTGTTGTCTGAAAGAGGCTTTGCAAGATTTGTATAAGATACTCCCTTTGCTGTGCCTGCATATTCACCGCTGTAAGCTGTTTTATTCTTATAAGCATTAAGCACGCCCTGCATAATGTTACTGTCGGCAATTTCTTGCCATAAGGGGCAGTGTCCTGCCACAATAACGCTCCACGAATCAGAGGGAATATTATTTAAAGCTTCAATCACTAAGTCAAACTGACTCTGAGTAAATCTCATAAGCCACATTTTGGGGTAAAGAGAAGTTCCGTCTTCCTGAAGCTCATAGTCGTTACACTGGGTGTTAAGGACGATATAGCGAACCTTGTTGGCTGTATCATCTACATAATAACCGCTTCCCCTTTCGTCAAAACAGACATCACCTGTAACACCGACCTTACGGTAAATTGCACTGTGTAGTTCAGCGGGAGTTAAATTATTTACATAAGTTTCACGCTCTGCTTCGGGTTTAAGGTTTCCGCTTGCATCGGTGTTGTTGTATTCGCCGTCTTTGTCTCTGTCTAAAAAACCGTAACTGCCGTCGTGGTTACCTTCTGTCTGCAAAAGTCTGTTTCTGACAGGTGACAGCATTTCTTCTATAGCCTCATTCTCAGCCAGTAATAATTCTTTTGTAGTGTGGCAACCGCGGGTCTGTAAATCACCGAGGCATAAAGCATATTTGATACTGCATTCATCAAGAATCTTTTTAGCAAGCAAAGGTGAATTTTTGCCTAAGTTTGAGGGGTAGTGCATATCGGTCATAACAATAAAGCTGAAACAGTCTTTTCCGCCCTTTGTCTGCAAAGCATTAATTGCGGAAATTTTTCCTTCAATATGCTCCTGCCAGTATGAGGGAATGACGTCCTCATCACTTTCGCCACTGGCGGAGGTTGTAATCAGCTCAGCCGTGCCCTTGAAGATATTGAGTGCATAAACCTTAAGGGTTGAAGAATTAAACACCTCAAGCATTTTATCGGTTACAACGCCGGTTTGTGGGTTTGTAACTTCATAATACCTGCCGTAGCAATAGCCCTGACCCACCAAAGCTCCTATCTGTGCTTCTGCTTTGAAATGATATATTCTGTTCTTGGCAAAGCTGTATCTCTGCATTTCTTCTATACTGTTAAAAACATCAGCAACCGTAAGCTTAGCACTGTTTTCAATATACTCTACTCTCGGAGTAAGAGCATCTACCTTGTAAGCGTTGTAAGTGTCGCTATCGAAATTGTGACGGACTGTCCAGCTCTCGCCGCTTGCAAGGTTTAAAAGGTAAATCTCACCGCTGGTATGTGTTGGTGAGCCTACGGCAAAAAATTCGCCTGAAATATAACCTGTGTCCTTGATGGTTGTGTTTTCGCTATCAGAAACATTAAGCTTCACAACACCAATTTTACCGCTCATACTGATATATCCTATCTTAGCGTACAAGTCCTCAAAGGTTTTTAACTCCTGACCTAACGAGGTACAGCATTTTTCAAGGTAAGTTCTGTCAAGCTTTAAGGGGGTAATTGTGCCGTCAGGCACACCAAGGCGTATATATTCAAATCGGTAAACATGCACAATACCGTCACCTTCGTAGTAGCGGTTGATTTTCCACTTTGAGCCGTCGGTAAGGTTAATAATATAAATTGTTTCGCCTGTTGGAAACTTAACGCCAATCGCATAACAAAGACCGTTTATTGTGGTGTCGTAGGCGGCTACGTAAATATTAAGGTTTACAAGTGCAATACTTCCGCCATCATTTGAGCAGCCTATAGCTTTCAGAAGTGCTTCCGCACCTCTTATTTGCTCAACATTAATCTTCTTTTCCCAGTAACTTCGGTCGAGTTTAGCAGGAGGTATGGTGCCGTCACCTAAAGCAACCAATGAGGAAATTCCCGAATCAACGTAAATTCCTTTTTGTACATCGTATGTAAACCAATTGCCGTTTGTGCCAACATAGGGCATTTTTGCAGAGGCTTTCTCCACTTTGCCGTAAAGCTCATTAAGAGTTTCTTCAAAATGTAGAAATTCAGAGTTTGAGTTTTTAAACTCCTTGTCCTCTTCACTTGTCTCGCCTGCAAAAAAGACGTCAGAGGTAGTGTGGTAAACCTCCTTGTCGGCTGAAAAAGCCTTAATCTGTGCCTTGATAATTCCGCTTTTAAAAATGTGGCTTTCTTCAACATTCCAGGTAAGGAAGGTACCCTCTGAGGTAATAGTTGAAGGAAGCACAAAAAAGTTGTGTCTGCCGTCGTCAAAGGTAAGGTAAAGACGGTAGAGCCATCCGCTTTGGGTGCTTGAGCGGATAAAAAATTTCTTTTGAGTGTGAAGATTGTCACCTGAAAATCCGACAAATCTTTCACCCTCTGGGATGGTAAGAATTCCATCCGAGATAGTAATCATATAATACACCTCCATATACAGGCATAAAAAAAGAAAAAATTGCACTAAAAAGTGCAATTTTTTCGACTTACTCTAAAATTTTCTTTAAAAAGGTTCCTGTATAAGAGTTTTCGCAGTTTGCAATTTCCTCAGGAGTACCCTCAACTATTATGGTTCCTCCACCGTCTCCCCCTTCGGGGCCAAGGTCAATAATATGGTCGGCGGTTTTTATAAGGTCAAGGTTGTGCTCGATAACAATAACCGTGTTACCTGCATCAACAAGCTTCTGTAAAACCTCAATAAGCTTGTGCACGTCTGCAGTGTGAAGTCCCGTTGTAGGCTCATCAAGAATATACACGGTTTTGCCTGTGCTTCTCTTACTAAGCTCTGTGGCAAGCTTAACTCGCTGAGCCTCGCCACCCGAAAGAGTGGGAGCAGGCTGACCGATTTTAATATACCCAAGACCAACGTCGCAAAGGGTTTTGAGCTTACGCTCGATTTTGGGCATATTCTGGAAAAACTCCCTGCCCTCTTCGGCGGTCATTTCCAAAACATCGTAAATTGACTTGCCCTTATATTTAACTTCCAAGGTTTCGTGGTTATATCTTCTGCCCTTACAAACCTCGCAGGGCACATAAACATCAGGCAGAAAGTGCATCTCAATTTTTATAATGCCGTCGCCTTCGCAGCTTTCGCATCTTCCTCCCTTTATATTAAAGGAAAATCTGCCTGCGCTATAACCTTTGAGCTTTGCCTCCTGGGTACTCGCAAAAAGCTCCCTTATATCTGTAAACACACCTGTATAGGTTGCAGGGTTTGAGCGTGGAGTTCTGCCTATGGGGCTCTGGTCAATGGCAATCACCTTGTCAAGATGCTCCATACCCACAATTTTCTTGCATTTGCCGGGCTTTACCTTTGTGCCGTTTAATTCACTTGCCAGAGCCTTATATAAAATCTCATTTACAAGTGAGGACTTACCCGAACCCGAAACACCCGTAACACAAATAAACTTGCCCAAAGGAAACTCAACGTCAATATTTTTAAGGTTATTTTGCTTAGCACCGATTACCTTAAGCTTTTTGCCGTTTCCTTTTCGGCGGTTTTCAGGCACCGGCACTTGTCTTTTGCCGCTAAGGTACTGACCTGTTATGGATTTTTCATTTGCCATAATTTCTTCTGCAGTACCCTCTGCAATAATCATACCGCCGTGAACGCCTGCACCGGGACCGATATCAATAATATGGTCAGCAGAAAGCATGGTGTCAGTGTCGTGCTCTACAACAATAACTGTGTTGCCTAAGTCACGAAGTCTTTTAAGGGTGAAAAGAAGCTTTTCATTGTCCCTTTGGTGAAGACCGATGCTTGGTTCGTCAAGTATATAAAGCACCCCTGTGAGAGAGCTTCCTATCTGGGTAGCAAGGCGGATTCGCTGGCTTTCTCCGCCTGAAAGAGTACCTGCCGTACGCGAAAGTGTAAGATAACCAAGTCCTACGTTTTTAAGAAAAGAAAGCCGCTCGTTAATCTCTTTTACAATAGGTGCGGCAATCATCATATCCCTCTTTGAAAGGGTCGCGGCCTCTACAAATTTTAAAGCATTATCCACCGACATATCACAAAATTCAGCAATATTTATATCGCTTACTGTAACGCCCAAGGCAACCTTAGAAAGCCTTTGTCCCCCACATTCATCGCAGGGAATCGAGGACATAAACCCCTCTATTTCTTCCTTTATCCAGTTGCTGTTTGTTTGATGATAGCGCCTGTCAAGGTTATTAAGAACGCCCTCAAAGGGAGCATAATATTCCTGATTTTTACCAAAGGGTGTAGAGCGTACAAGGCGGATTTTTTCGCCCTTTGTGCCGTAAAGAAGAATATCCACAATTTCTTCAGGCAAGTCACAGATAGGTGTATCAAGCGAAAAGTCGTAATGCTCACTTAAACCCTTGTAGTACATATAGGCGATAGTGTTGCCCTCCATCGCCCAACCACCTGCCTTGATGCCGCCCTGCGCAACGCTTTTATTCTTGTCGGGAATTATCCTGTCAGGGTCAAGCCGCATAAATACACCGAGTCCTGTACACTTTGGACAGGCACCATAGGGTGCATTAAAGGAAAACATACGTGGGCTTAGCTCGTCAATGCAAGCGCCGTGGTCGGGACAAGCATAGCTCTGAGAAAATAAAATGTCCTCTTTATCGGGAATATTTATAATTATAAGTCCGTTTGTCAGTTTCGAAGCAGTTTCAATGCTGTCAGCCAAACGTGAGCGGATGTCCTCTTTAATTACAAGTCGGTCAACAACAACGTCAACAGAATGCTTTTTATTCTTTTCAAGCTTAATATTTTCCGAAAGGTCGTACATTATGCCGTCAACACGAACTCGCACAAAGCCGCCTTTTCTGGCACTTTCAAGCTCCTTTTGGTGCTCGCCCTTTCTATCTCTTACCACAGGGGCAAGAATCTGAATACGGGTACCTTCCTCCATTTTTAAAACCTTGTCCACAATCTGGTCAATAGACTGGGTTTTGATTTCTCTGCCGCAAACAGGGCAGTGAGGCACACCTACACGGGCGTAAAGAAGTCGCAGATAATCGTAAATTTCCGTAACTGTACCAACGGTGGAGCGGGGATTTTTTGAGGTGGTTTTCTGGTCAATGGAAATTGCAGGAGAAAGCCCGTCGATAGAGTCAACGTCAGGCTTGTCCATCTGACCTAAGAAAAGTCTTGCATAAGAAGAAAGGGACTCTACATAACGCCTCTGACCCTCGGCATATATTGTGTCGAAGGCAAGAGAAGATTTACCTGAACCTGAAAGTCCTGTCATAACAACAAGCTTGTCTCTCGGAATATCTACATCTATATTTTTAAGGTTGTGTTCTCTGGCACCACGCACCGAAATTTTATCCTGTGGCACTAGTATCACTCCTTTTCAAGTAAGAAACGGGTAACGGGCGGTGCTTTTCCGCTACGTTACCCGTTTACTATTAGTATTTTAAGTTAAGCCTCAGCTTCTTCAGAAGCTTCTTCCTCAGCCTCAGGTACAAATGTACCCTTCATCATAGCGTCGAAGTCGTCACCGCTCATTTTTTCGTGAGAAATAAGGTAAGCGGCAACCTCGTGAAGCTTATCCATATATTTATTGAGAATATCTTCTGTACGCTTGTAGCCCTCAGAAATTATGCGGTGAACCTCACCGTCAATCTTAGCGGCAGTTGCTTCGGAATAATCCTTAACCTGACCCATATCACGGCCGATGAACACCTCACCGCCGCTTGCCCCGTAGTTAATGGGGCCTAAGGCCTCGGACATACCGTATTTCATTACCATATTACGGGCAGTTGCAGTTGCTTTTTCAATGTCGTTACTTGCACCTGTGGAAATATCGCCAAGCACTAATGCCTCAGCAACACGACCACCTAAGCAAACCACAATATCCTCTTCCATTTCCTTCTTGCTTCTGTAGGACTTATCCTCAGTGGGAAGGGGCATTGTAAATCCGCCTGCCATACCGCGGGGGATAATGGAAATCTGATGAACAGGGTCCTGAGTTTCACATTCATAGAAAGCAAGGGCGTGACCTGCCTCATGATAAGCGGTAAGCTTCTTTTCGCGCTCATTCATTACTCTGGACTTTTTCTCGGTACCAACCACAACCTTGATTGTAGCCTCCTCGACTTCCTCCATAGTAATTGCCTTTTTATTCTTTCTTGCGGCTAAAAGTGCGGCTTCGTTAAGAAGGTTTTCAAGGTCTGCACCTGTAAAGCCTGCGGTTGTTTTTGCAATTGTTTTAAGTTTAACGTCAGGAGCCAAAGGCTTCTTTCTGGCGTGAACCTTTAAAATAGCCTCTCTGCCGTTAATATCGGGATAGCCTACCATAACCTGACGGTCAAATCTGCCGGGACGTAAAAGTGCAGGGTCAAGGATGTCGGGGCGGTTTGTAGCCGCAATAACAATAACACCCTCGTTTGCACCGAAGCCGTCCATTTCAACAAGCATCTGGTTTAAGGTCTGCTCTCTTTCGTCGTGGCCGCCGCCAAGGCCTGTGCCACGCTGTCTGCCTACTGCATCGATTTCGTCGATAAAGATAATACAGGGAGAGTGCTTTTTAGCGTGTTGGAACAAATCACGAACACGGGAAGCACCTACACCTACAAACATTTCTACGAAATCGGAACCTGAAATTGAGAAGAAAGGAACTCCTGCTTCGCCTGCAACTGCACGGGCAAGTAAGGTTTTACCTGTACCGGGAGGGCCTACAAGAAGAACGCCCTTGGGAATTTTTGCACCTAAGGAGTTGTATTTTTCGGGGGACTTGAGGAACTCTACAATTTCCTCAAGCTCTTCTTTTTCTTCGTCGGCACCTGCAACGTCTTCAAAGGTAGTTTTACGCTTTTCGTCAGTCTGGTCTTTAAACTTAGCCTTGCCAAACTGCATTTCTTTGCCGCCAAGACCACCGCCTGCATTAACCTTCCGCATAATTACAACCCAGAAGATAACACCCACGGCAATGAGCAAAATCATTGGCACAAGCTCTATCCAGATTGAGTAATTCTTTGCAGGAGTATAGTCATATTCAAGCTCAGCGTCGGGGTTAGCCTCGTTGTAGGCTAAGATGTAATCATTTACATCGTTATAGAAAAGGTCAACGCTGGCTAAGGTATAGGTAATTTCCTTTAAGCCGTCGTCGTCTTTGTTATTGCCACCGCCAATTGGTCCGAAAATACCCATAATAGGCTGAGTTTCCTCAGTAGCCGCTTCATCAGCCGAGGCGGTATCGTCAACTACTTTCATATAAAGCTTGCCTGAGCCGACATCAACTGTAAACTCTCTTACCTCTTCATCTCTGAAAAAGCCTACGATATCGGAATATTTGTACTCAGGCTCTTTGTTAGAGTTTACAAGCACAACTATGCCGATAATTACCAATATCGGAATCAGCAGGCACACAATCAGCCTTAAGGCTGAGTTTTTATTGTTATTCTGCAATTAAATTCACTCCTTAGTGTATTATGTTATTTTAACTCACAATTATGAGTAAACAGACCTTTTAAGTATTCCCACATAGGGAAGGCTCCGGTAATTTTCAGCATAGTCTAAACCGTAGCCAATAACAAATTCGTCGGGGATTTCTGCACCTACATAGTCCACGGGAATTTCTACCACACGCCTGTCGGGCTTGCTTAAAAGAGTGCAGATTTTTACGGAGCTTACGCCCTTTGCCGCAAAGTATTTAAGTATAAAGTTAAGGGTGTTGCCGCTGTCGATAATGTCCTCAACAATAAGCACATCCATACCCTCTACAGGCTGAGAAACGTCTTTAATAAGGTTGACCCTGCCGTTACTCTCAGTGGAAGAGCCGTAGCTTGAAACCGAGATAAAGTCGATTTTGCAATCAACGGAAAGCTCCTTCATAAGGTCAGCCATAAACACAACACTGCCCTTAAGCAAACCTACCAAAAGCAGGTTTTTGTCCTTGTAGTCGCGGCTTATTTCGTCGGCTATTCTTTTAACCATAGCCTTAAGCTCCTGTTCATTTATAAGAACCTTTTCACAATCCTTATGCATAACCCTATTCCTCTCTGATTTCTATTAAAATTCCCTTTGAGTTTTCATACCTTCCAAGCTTGGAAACTCCCACACCCTCTGCCCAGAGAATTTCGCCGTTTAATTCTAAAAGCAAAAGGCTGTCTCTTTGCTCAGAGGGGATTTTAAGCTCGTTTTGAAGCTTTCGCAAATCCTTTGTCAAACCTCTTTTAAGAAGGGTGAACCTGTCGCCCTGCTCTCTTGTGCGAAACAGAGCATCGAGGCTGATTTTATCACAACCTATACATAAGGTTGATAACTTTTTGTAAACAATTTCTTCTTCTGTTAATTCTTTTACGGAATAAATCTTTCCATTAAAGGCGAATTCTGTGTTTTTTTCAAAGGAAACACTTGGTTTTTCGCTCTTATTATCCTTTATAATTCTCAGCACGCCCTGTTTTATAACCGCGGTATAACCGCCCATCAAAGGCACACTTCCGCCCGCTTTAAGAGCGTTTACAATAAGCTCAATATGCCTGTGTTCAAATCCTGCACCCGCATTTTCAAGCAAAAGCTTTATTGCATAGCTTTTTAAAGCAGGCTCCGCATTTTCAAATGCCTTTGCTTTAAAACCGTATTCAATTTGAGCCTCAGTTAAAAGCTTCTGAGCTTTATTTGTCATAAAAGAATTTACCAAAAGTAAATCCTCTCGAAGCCTTAAAAAATTCTGCTCAAAGCCCTTGTTTACTTCCTTTAGCACAGGTACCGCCTTATGACGCACCTTGTTGCGGTTGCATATTTCAGGGTTAAAATTGGTGCTGTCGTCTACATATTCAAGGGAATTTTTAAAAGCATAAGCCTCAATTTCTTCCCTTGTAACGTCTAAAAGAGGGCGAATAATTCTGCCACGCCTGTAAGGAATTGAACAAAGGCCCGAAAGGGAAGTTCCGCGGGCAATATTTAAAAGAGCAGTTTCTATGCTATCGCTTAAGGTGTGTGCCGTGGCAACAAAAGCGTCGAGGCTCTGTGAAAGTTCTTCAAAAAACTCATACCTTACACGCCTGCCCACTGCTTCAAAGCCTTCACCGCTTTCTTTAGAAAGCTTGTTAACATCTACACTTTTAACAAAAAGCTCTACGCCATTTTTTTTGCAAAGGCTTCTTACAAAGGCTTCGTCACGCTGTGACTCTTCGCCTCTCAGGTTATGGTTAACGTGAGCGGCAAAAACCTTTAAGTCAAGCTTAAGAAGCACATCTAAAAGCACCGCTGAGTCAGCACCGCCTGAAAGTGCCACAATAACCCTGTCACCTTTATTTAGCAGGTTATGGGTTTTGATTGTATGTAAAACCTTACTGTTCACGGCTAAGCTCCGGTGAGGTAAACCTCATAAATTCGCCCTGCCAGTGCAGTTTAACGGTACCTGTTTCGCCGTGGCGGTTTTTGGCAATAAGGCACTCGGCAGAGTTTTGGTCAATTTCAGAATTGTCGCCGCCGATTACCTTGTTTTTGTCGTAGTAAGCCTCTCTGTAAAGAAAGAGGATAATGTCGGCGTCCTGTTCAATAGAACCTGAATCTCTGAGGTCGGAAATCTGAGGACGGTGGTCTTCGGCACGCTTTTCGCTGGCACGTGAAAGCTGTGAAAGACAGATAACAGGCACCGCAAGCTCCTTTGCCAGAATCTTAAGGTTTCGGGTGATTTCCGAAATTTCCTGAACTCGGTTATCGGTGTGTCTTCCTGTTGTCATAAGCTGTAAATAGTCGATAACCACCAAATCTATATTTTTAAGGCGTCTGAGCTTCGCCTTCATAGCAGGCACGCTGATACCCGGTGTGTCGTCAAGATACAAGTCGCACTTGGAAAGCACATCTCCGGCAGAAATAATTCTCTGCCACTCTGCATCGTCAAGCTTGCCTGTTCTGAGTTTTGTACCGCCTACCAAGGCTTCTGACGAAAGCAAACGTGAAGCCAGCTGGTCTTTGGTCATTTCCAAAGAGAAAAAGGCAACGGTTTTATTTGATTTTAAAGCAACGTTTCTTGCAATGTTAAGTGCAAATGAGGTTTTACCCATACCGGGACGAGCCGCAAGAATAACAAGGTCGCTTCGGTTAAGACCTGTGGTAATGCGGTCGATTTCTCCAATGCCCGAAGGAATGGGCTTTAAGGCTTCGTCGTCTTTGTTAAGAGAATCAAGTCGGTCAAAGGTTTTTAAGATTACCTCGTCAATACGCTGAAGGCCCTGAATACTTTTGCCGCGGCGAATATCAAAAATCATCTGCTCTGCAGAATCCACCAAAAGGTCAGCCTCAAGCTCGTTTGCAGAGGTTTCGTCCATAATCCGCCTTGCGGCGTGCATAAGCTGGCGTTTGTCGTAATTGTCACGGACAAGCTTAGCATAAATCTCTACATTGGAAATAGAAGGGCAGTTTTCAACCAAAGCCGCCAGATATGTTTTGCCCTCAGTAGGGTCAAAGTTCTTTTCGTGCTTAAGCTCCTCGTAAAGAGTAACAAAGTCGATAGAAAGACCCTGAGTAAACATAGAAAGCATAGTTGAATAAATCATTCTATGCATAGACAGATGGAAGAAATCGGGCTTGGTCAAAATCTCGGCAATTCTGCCAAAGCATTCCGGCTCGTAAATAATCGCACCCAGAACCGCCTGCTCTGCTTCGGGACTATAGGGAAGGCTTAAGCCGTCATATTCGGTTTTGACAATATTATTTGCCATTTTAATTCGTCCTTTTAAAAAAATTTAAAGTGCTTCTACCTCAACTGTAAGCTGGGCAGAAATGCCCGAATAAAGCTTAACCTCAGCCTTAAAGGAGCCTACAGACTTAATATCGCTCATAACGATTTTACGCTTGTCAATGTCAAGTGAAAACTTTTTCTTAATCTCGCCGCTTACTTCCTTAGAAGTGATACTGCCGAAAAGCTTGCTTCCCTGACCTGCCTTTGCCTTTATAAGCACGCTTTTGCCGTCGAGCTTTTCTTTAGCGGCATTGGCGGCGGCAATTTCTTGCTCTGTCTTGTACTTTTTAGAGTTCTCGGCGTTTTTGAACTCGTTCATAACCTGATTGTTAACTTCCTTTGCAATGCCCTTGGGAATTAAAAAATTCCTTGCATAGCCGTCAGAGGCGTTAACCATTTCGCCTTTTTTGCCTAAGGACTTAACGTCCTGTAATAAAACCAGTTTCATATATATTTACCTCCAGTAATTACTCGTCTATAGCCTCAATAAGCTTTGAAACCGCTTCTTCAAAGTTGCTTTCTCTAAGCTGAGCCGCCGCCATTGTGTGGTGTCCGCCGCCGCCTAAAGCCTCCATAACAACCTGAACATTTCTTTTGCCAAAGCTTCGTGCCGAAATATTGATTGTGCCCTCATCTGACCTGTATATAACAAAGGAAGCGGTAACACCCTTAATAAGCAAGAGCTCATCTGCAGCCTTTGCCGCCAGAAGTCTGACGTCGTCAATCTTGTCCTTTACAAGGACAATGGCACATTCCTTATAGATTTTTGCATTTGAAATAAGCTGATATTTATTTACGTAATTTTCAATAGTATCTGCAAAATGTTGGCGTACCGCAACGGTGTCGGCACCCTTTTTGCGAAGATATGCCGCTGTTTCAAAAGCGGCTGAGCCTGCATTGATAACAAAATTCTTGGTGTCAAGAATAATACCCGAAAGCAACGCCTCTGCCTCAGGCTTGCCTAAAATCTCGCCCTCGAAATTGTCAATAATACTTGTGCAAAGCTCAGATGCCGAGGAAGCACCCGACTCATTTAAAAATACCACCGCATTCTGAATATGGTCAACCTGACGGCGGTGGTGGTCAATAACAATAACCGAACCGCACTGCTCGTAAAGGCGTTTGTCCTCAAGCATAGAAACCGTCTGGGTATCAACAACAATCAGCAGGGTTTTTGAAGTCATCTGAGGAAGCACCTGCTCGACACTTACGAAAATCCCCTCACCACGCTCACGGGTGTATTTGTCAATAAGACTTTTCGCCATCGAGGTTTCATAGTTTAGTGCAATGCATGCCTTTTTGCCCAATGCCCGTGTCACTGCCCTGTACATACCGATTGAAGCACCTATTGAGTCAAGGTCAGAGAATTTGTGGCCTGTAATAACCACCTTGTCGCACTCGTTAACGGCATTTGCCACTGAGTCGGCAATCATACGGGTTCTTACCTTTGTCTGCTTTTCAACGCCTACGGACTTACCGCCGTAGAAGTCAAAGTCCTTGCCTGTGGCAATTGCCACCTGGTCTCCGCCTCTGCCCAGTGCCATATCAAGGGCACGCTTGGCAGATGACTGACTTTTTCTTAAGGTTTTCTCGCCTCTGCCGATACCGATTGAAACAGTAGCCTCAATCTCACCCATTTTGATTTCACGGATTTTATCAAGAATATCAAACTTTCGCTCGGTAATCTTTTTAAGCTCACGCTCTTCAAAAACAATCATATAACGGTTGCCTGCAAGCTTGCGGTAAAGGGCGTTAAAATCCGCCGCCCATTTCTGCAAAGCGTCTTCAACCTGCAATACAATATGGGCACTTTCTTCTTCAAACTCGTCAATAAAAAGCTCGCGGTTGTCAAAAACCACCATGGCCACCGACTGACGGCTTGCCTTATATTCGGCATCTACCTTTTTATAGTAGGTGTCGTCAAAGAAGTAAAGCACCACACCTGTGCCTGTTTCGGCACCAAAGGCTGTGTAAAGCTTGTCGCCGTATTTAACCGAAGTGCCATCATTTTTTACAATATCCGAAACCTCGGCTGACAAAAACTTATAGTCAATATGTACCCCCAAGAGACTTTCCTCAGGGCAGAAAAGCTTTTTGAAAGCAGAGTTATAAAACACCAGCTCCTGCTCCGAATTAAGCACGGCAACAGGGAACTTCAGCTTGTCGCTGAAGGCAGTATCTGCATTTTTGATGTTTTTAACAGAATTTCTTACAGAAAACTGAACATAACGTGCAAACAAAAAGTAAAGAACAATAGCCGCAATTACCGCCGCCAAAGCAATGGCACCCTGAATAAAAAACAGAGTTAAATCGTAAAAGGCGGCAGGAATTGCCAAAATCATCATAGCCACCGCAAACAGTACCAGATAAGGCACTGTATGGGCAAATTTATTTTTCATAACCTCACACCCTTAAAGGCAATTAAACTTCCATTAAAATAGGTAAAATCATAGGATATCTGCCTGTTTTCTGGCTTATAAGCTGAGAAACTCCGTCTTTTACCCTGTTTTTAATTGTACCCCATTCCTGAATACGCCTGTCGGCACAGTCCTCTAAAATTGAAAGAGAAAGCTTTCTCACTTCGTCCATAAGGCCCTCGCTTTCCTTAACGTAAACAAAGCCGCGGGATACAACATCAGGTCCGCTTACAACGTGGCCGTCGTAAACGTCAAGAGAGGCAACAATGGTAATAAGTCCGTCCTGACCCAAGTGCTTTCTGTCGCGAAGAACAATGCTTCCAACGTCGCCTACACCTAAGCCGTCAACAAACACCTGCCCCGCGGGAACAGACTGAACCTCTTTGATATACTTTTCGTGAAGCTCAACACATTTGCCGATGTCGCCGATATAAATATTTTCCTTGGGAGTACCCATTGCCACGGCAATTTCTTTGTGTTTTCTTAAGTGCTTCTGCTCACCGTGAACAGGGATAAAGTACTTTGGCTTTGTCAAAGCCTGAATAATCTTAAGCTCCTCCTGACAGGCGTGGCCCGAAACGTGAACCTCGTACATTGACTCGTAAATAACCTTACAGCCTCTTTTAAGAAGCTCGTCAACAAGGTTGCCTACAGTTCTCTCGTTGCCCGGAATGGGATTAGCCGAAATTATAATAAAGTCGCCTTCGCCCACACTTACCTTTCTGTGGTCAGAATAAGCCATTCGGCTTAAAGCCGACATAGGCTCGCCCTGACTGCCTGTGGTAATAAGCACAATCTCGCCCTGAGTATAGCGGTTGAGCATATCAATATTAATTAAAATTCCTTCGGGAATATCAAGATAGCCAAGCTCGCTTGCAACGCTCATATTATTAAGCATACTTCTGCCCGAGAAAGCCACCTTTCTGCCGTATTTGTGGGCACAGTTTATAATCTGCTGAACACGGCTTACGTTTGAGGCAAAGGTAGCAATAATAATACGCTTGCCCTCAGCCTCTTTGAAAAGGCTGTCAAAGCTTGCCATAACGTTGGTTTCAGAGGGGGTGTTGCCTGCACGGGAGGCATTGGTACTGTCTGCCATAAGGCACAAAACCCCTTCGTCGCCAAGACGGGCAAAGGCATTTAAATCTATTGGACTTCCCTCTGTAGGGGTATAATCCACCTTGAAGTCACCTGTGTGCACAACAGTGCCTGCAGGCGTATGCAAAGCAATTGCCAGAGAATCGGGGATTGAATGGTTAACGTGGATAAACTCAATCTCAAAAGAGCCTAATTTCACCTTCTGCCCTGCCTTAACCTCTCTTAAATCGGGGTTTTTAGGCAGCGAGTGCTCTCTTAACTTGTTGCCGATAAGGCCGATTGACAATGGAGACGAATAAATCGGTGCCGAAACCTTGCCCAAAAGATAAGGCAGACCTCCGATATGGTCTTCGTGGGCATGAGTAATAATAATACCCTTGAGCCTTTCTTTATTCTGCTCAACATAGGTAAAGTCGGGAATAACAAGGTCAACACCCAACATATCGCCGTCGGGGAATGCCATACCGCAATCCACCAATACCATATCGCCCTCACACTCAAAAAGGGTCATATTCTTGCCGATTTCGTTAAGTCCGCCTAAAAATGCAACCCTTAGTGCAGGCTTTGTTTTCTCTATAAATTCATCAGAAAACTTCTTTTTGCCCTCGTTTTTGTTGTAGGTCTTTTTATACACAGGCTTTTTTTGAGTCTTAGGGGCTTTTTTACCCTGCATACTGTAGCCTAAAAAATCACTTCCGTCGGTAGAAAGAAATTCGTCCTCAGGCTTTAAGCTTACATTTTGGGGTTTTGTCGGCTTTTTAGGCTTATATGACTTTGCACCCTGCTTTTTGCCGCCCTGTTTTTTGCCGTTCTTAGGGCTTTGCTGAGGCTTTTTCTTGCTTTTATAATTTGATTCATTTGTATTATTGCTCACAATTTTCCTCCGTTTTCTTCATTAAAATATGTAAATATATTGTGTTGCCTTGCCCGCCGCAGCCGAAATCAAGACATAATTTCCGAATTTAACTATACATTATATATTTTACCTTTTCCTTTTTGCTATGTCAAGTAAACAAGGCACATTTCTACTATAGGCTTTAAGTTTATTTATTATACATAAACCTTGCCAAAATCACCTTTAAAAAAACCGCAAATAAATGTTGCAAATAAGCATTTTGGTGTTATAATATAGGTTGGTATATTTTGATGGGAGGTGAAGTCTCTTGAAAAAGGTGGATATTTATACCGACGGCGCCTGCTCCGGCAACCCCGGCCCCGGCGGGTGGGGTTCTATTCTTTGCTACAATGGCGTTGAAAAAGAAATTTCAGGAGGCGAGCCTCATACAACCAACAACCGAATGGAGCTTATGGCAGTAATAAGTGCTCTTGAGCTGCTTAAAGAGCCCTGTGAAGTTACCCTTTTTAGCGACAGCCAGTATGTATGCAATGCAATAGAGCGTGGCTGGGCAAAAAAATGGCGGTCACAAAACTGGATGCGCACAAAAAAAGACAAAGCCCTAAACCCCGATTTATGGGCAAGGCTTCTTGACCTTTGCGATATTCACAAGGTAGAGGTTGTCTGGGTAAAGGGACATAATAATCACCCTATGAACGAAAGATGCGACAGGCTTGCTGTTGCGGCTTCGCAGAATCAATAAAGGAGACAACAATATATATGCGAAAGGTATATGCAGACAATGCCGCCACAACGGCGTTATCCCCAAAAGTTTTAGATAAAATGATGCCTTACCTTACCACGGTTTTCGGAAATCCCTCAAGCCTTTATCAGATTGGCTCAGAGGCAAAAGAGGCTGTGGAGGAAGCACGAGAAACTGTAGCAAATTTAATCGGCGCCGCTCACCCTTCTGAGATTTACTTTACCTCAGGCGGAAGCGAAAGCGATAACTGGGCAATCAAAGGCGTTGCCGCTACACTTATGAAGAAAGGCAAAAAGCATATTATTACTTCAAAATTTGAGCATCACGCTGTGCTTCATACCTGCAAAGCTTTGGAAAAGCAGGGCTTTGAGGTAACTTACCTTGACGTTTACGAAAACGGTATTGTTAAGGCAGAAGACGTAAAGAACGCTATCCGCCCCGACACCGCCTTGGTTACAATTATGTACGCCAACAACGAAATCGGCACAATCCAGCCAATTGCTGAAATCGGCAAAATCTGCCGAGAGGCAAAGGTGCTTTTCCACACCGACGCCGTTCAGGCTATGGGCAACGTTCCTATCAATGTAGTTGACGACAACATCGACTTACTTTCCCTTACCGCTCATAAATTTCACGGTCCTAAGGGATGTGGCGCTTTATATATCCGCCGCGGGGTACGCCCTGACGTTCTTATTGACGGCGGTGCTCAGGAAAAAGGCAGACGTGCAGGCACAGAAAACGTTGCAGGCATTGTTGGTCTTGCAGAGGCACTTAAAATCGCCGTCCAGACTATGGATGAGCGTAAAGAAAAGCTTACAAAAATGCGTAACCGCCTTATTGACGGTCTTTTAAAAATTGAACGCTCACGCTTAAACGGCGACAGAGAAAACCGCCTTTCAGGCAACATAAACATGTGCTTTGAGGGAATTGAAGGCGAAAGCTTACTTCTTCGCCTTGACCTTGCAGGCATCAGCGCTTCTTCAGGCTCTGCCTGCACTTCGGGAGACCTTGACCCAAGCCACGTGCTTCTTTCAATCGGTCTTCCCCACGAAATTGCACACGGAAGCTTAAGAATTTCTTTCTCTGACGAAAACAGCGAGGAAGATGTTGACTATATCTTAGAAAACGTGCCAAAGATTGTAGAGTATTTAAGAAGCTTCTCTCCCCTTTGGGACAAAATCAAAAGCGAAAATTAACGGAGGTATTTATATGGCATATTCAGAAAAGGTTATGGACCATTTTGCAAATCCCCGCAATGTTGGCGAAATTCCTGACGCCTCAGGCGTTGGCGAGGTTGGCAACTCAAAATGCGGCGACATTATGAGAATGTACATCAAGGTTGAGGGCAATGTAATTACAGATTGCAAGTTCAAAACCTTTGGTTGCGGTGCGGCTATTGCCACAAGCTCAATGGCTACCGAGCTTATTAAGGGCAAAACCATTGACGAGGCTTTAAAGCTTACCAACAAAGCGGTTATGGAGGCTTTGGACGGACTTCCTGCAGTAAAGGTGCACTGCTCAGTTTTAGCCGAGCAGGCTATTAAGGCGGCTCTTTCCGATTATTACACCAAAATGGGAGTTGACCCTGAGCCTATTGTAGGCAAAATCAAAGAGTGCGACCACGACCACGGTTGCGGCTGTGAGAGCTGTAGCTAAGTTAGAAATTAAGCTAAAAAATTAAGTCCGAGCACAATGCTCGGACTTTTTTATTTAGAACTGTCAAGTTTATTAAGCTCCTCACGGAATGTTCCGATGTCGGCAAAGTTTTTGTAAACAGAAGCAAAGCGGATATAGGCAACGTCGTCAAGACCTCTTAAAGCGTCCATTGCAAGCTCGCCGATTTTATCACTGGTTACCTCTCGGTCTAAACCGCTCTGAAGCTTTGACTCGATACTGTCGATACAAGCCTCAATCTGGTCCATAGACACAGGGCGTTTTTCGCAGGCTCTTAAAAAACCGCCCAGAAGCTTTGAACGGTTGAAAACCTCTCTTGATTTATCACGCTTAACCACCACAATAGGCACTGTTTCAATAACCTCGTGGGTAGTAAAACGCTTGCCGCAGCTTAAGCATTCGCGGCGGCGGCGGATTCTTTCGCCGTCATCCGCAGGACGGGAATCGATAACCTTGCTTTCGTCAAAGCCACAGTAAGGACATTTCATATAGATTCACTCCATATATTGTATGTATAGTTATATATTTTAAATTATAACACAAGATTTGCCAATTGCAAGTTAATAAATAATAACAAATGGTTACATTATTATAATATATTTAAAGTTAAAAAAGCAAAGCCCTCGGCATAAGCCGAAGGCTTAATTTAGATTTGTCGCCACACCCTGACCCAAAATAAATCTCGCACCGTCGCCAAACGGCAAATAGCCGAGCTGACCAAATCGTGAAAACTCCCGGCTTTTTTCAAGGTCGAAGATATAGCTTGTTCCGATTTTTTTAAAGTAAAGCTTATCTTCGTGAAAGTCTACGTTTAAAATAAGCTCGTCGTTTTCTTCCGTATAAATTCCTGAAAGAAGTATATACTCTGACAAATTGCCTGAGGTTGTGGGAAACTTAAGCATAAAGCTGCTTGTCTCCTCATTTAAGGTAAAGTATTTATCGGGGAAAATTTTGCTTTCTCCCTCTTCGTCATAAATATACACCTTTTCATAAGCATAATAATTAGTATAATACGCCACGTGTCCGTCTGAATAAATCGCTAAGGGCAGGGTAACGTTTTCGGCAAGAACCTCTATATTATACACGTTACTCAAGGTTGGAGGGTCGGTTGCTAAGGTAATTATATCCGCATACCTTACTCTTACCAAATCCCCCGCCGCCACCTCAAGGCTTTCGTCGCTTAAGTGCCATTTGCTTAAATTAACCTTGTCAAAGGTGTTTTTGCTGACGGTTTCACCCTTTAGAGGTGCTACGGTAATGTATTTTTCACTTATTTCAAGAACTTCGGCGTTAAACACAGGCAAAAATTCATTCAGCTTTTTGTTTGCGCCGAAATGCTCAATTGCAATATTAAAGGCAGAATTTTTCTGGTCTATATAATAGCCGGGAGTAAAACCGCCGCTGTTGTGAAGCTCAGATGGGAAGTTTTCAAGAACCCACTGTTTGTCCTTTCTGTCCAGACTTGCCTTGTACTCCACCAGATGATAAGAATCGTTGACTTTTCTCAATCTTACCTTCGCAGGTGCGTATTTTTCAAAGCAAAGGTTGACGGTGTCCTCAGCCTTTTCGTATTCGCCGTAATATGCCCAGATATAGGCGGTTACGTTGTCGCCGAAAACAAGGCTTTTAAGCTCAACGTAGTTTTCTACACAAAACCGCGAATCAGCTTGCGCACTTTGGCTATGGTCTACAATCGCCTTTGAAATACGTTCATCTAAGGTGTAAACTTTTGATGCTTCCGGCTCATTTTCTGCCTTGACAGGGTTTGTAAGAAAGCAAACCGAAAGCACCCCTGTAAGCAAAACTGCACCAACAATAATCCAGAAAGCAGGTCTTTTGTAGCTTAAAACACCCTTTATACGTGCTTTTACTCCCACCTCGCCAAAGGCAACAGGGCACGCCCTTATTTTTTTAGAGGGCACGCTGAGATTTAAAAGCACCTTAGAATATTCTTTTTTGCCTTGGTCGTCCATTTTTCTAATTACCAGCTCATCGCAGGCAGCTTCAATGTCACGGCAAAGCATTATATATGCCACCCAAACAAGGGGGTTAAACCAGTGCAGGGAAAGTATTATGTACCCTAAAGGCTTAAATAGGTAGTCGCAACGCTTTATATGAGCGTTTTCGTGAGCAATTACATACTCTTTTTCATACTCCGTCAGAAAAGACGGAATATAAATCCGAGGTGCAAAAAGCCCCAAGACAAAGGGCGAAGACAGTTCGTCGTTAATATAAACGTTTCTTTCAACATTAATAGAGGCAGAAACGCTCTTCTTAAGACGTAAAAAGCTTACCAGACTGATAATAAGCATTACTGCTACACCCACCGCCCATATAAAAGCGGCGACTAAGGAGATTGCCTGCATAGGGTTAATACTTGCTCCTGCAGGGGAAGCAAGCGTGTTTGAAATAATAATCCTCTGTGTGTCCAACACCTCAGATAAAGCCTCAGGCTCAACCGCAGTTGTGACGGCTTCTTTGGAAATTGGCTCTGATGTAGGAACAAGGCTAAGGCTGCTTTCAAAGCTAAAGGGGCAAATAAGCCTTAACCCTACAAGCCCCCATAAGGCACACATTATGGCTCTGGGGGCTTTTTTCATCAGGGGTCTTAAAATAAGCAAAGCTAAAATAAGAAGGCTGGACACAAGACTCATATTAAGAAGTTTTAATAAAAAGTCTGTCATTTAATCCCTTCCAATTCGGTCTATCATTTCTTTAATCTCTGCTATTTCCGCCTCAGATAAGTGCTTGCGCTTGGTAAACGCCGCTATAAACTGAGGCAAAGAACCCTCAAAGGTTTCTTCTACGAATTTTTCGCTCTGAAGTGCGTAAAAATCCTCTTTTGAAATAAGAGAGGTAACTACACCGCCCTCATTCCTGAAAATACCACGGTCACTAAGCTTTTTAAGCACAGTGTAGGTGGTAGACTTTTTCCAGTTAAGCTCAGATAAACAAAGCTTAACCAGCTCGCCCGAGGTAAGCGGCTCATTTTGCCAGATAATGTCGGCAAAGCGTGCCTCTACCACGCCTAATCTTTTTTCATCCATTTTTACAATCTCCTCTTAGGTCTATCAGTCATCGACCCTAAATATAGTCTACCCTTTATAGACAGATTTGTCAATAGCTTTTATAAAAAATACCCCTGCATTTTGCAGGGGTATCGTTTATGCTTCTATTAAATTTTTAACTTCTTCAAACACCGCACCCTGAGGCAAATCTTCGTAAAGCTCGCCCTGAAGGGTATAGCGGTAAATATTAATATAATCGGAATTTTCTCTGTCAAGGGCATAGCCCTCAGGGGTAAGCTCAAAAACGTAGCTGTCGCCATTAAGGTTGGGATAAGTGCGCGAATAATGGTAGCCCTTTATGGTAAGCTTGCCCTCGCTTTCTTCAAAAACGCCTATGATAGTCTGGTCCAAGCCGTAAGCAAAGGTTGCAAAGCCGGTGTTATAGTCAAGGCAAAGATAAGGGGCAAAACGGTCGTAATAAATATACGTTGCATTTTCCTCTATATTTTCAGGAGGCACGGGAGTTTCGGGCATATAGCGGTAAACCTTTAAACCTTCAACGCCTGAAGCACTGCCGTAAATCTCCATACCCTCAGTAGTATACTGCCTGAAAAAATTCACCGCCAAAGGCTCGATTCGCTGAAAAATCTTTGTCACAAGACTTATACTGCTTACCGACGATAAAGTAACAGGCTCTTGCTCAAAAGAAACGTCATCGTAGGTTACCTGTACAATGTCCCCCTCAATAAACTCAGCCGAGGAGCCGTAAAGTGCATTTTTGCTTACATAAACTTCGTCCACCTCTTGCCACAAAGCAGTATTGCTGTCTGATGGAGCAACACGGTAATAGGTTTCATCAACTGATAAAATCTCTCCTGTAAATCTGGGATATTCGCCCTGAGTCTTCGCTTCGGTTTCTACCGAAAAGTGCTCCTCAGCCTTTTTATCATTGGCTTTTTTAAGGGTGTTTTCATAAGAAACGCCGTAAAGAACCTTGTCCGCGTGGTTTGCAGGGAACCTTTCCTTTACACTTTTTTCATACCCTTCCCCGCTTTGGGGTGTCCAGTAGTCAACAAGCTTATATTCGCCGTCTTTTGTAAGCTCGGCACTTATTATTGCGGGGGAAAAGAATTCCTCCTCAGCCTTAATCTCGCCCTCTGAAAGAGTGTATCCGCCGAAGCCAAAGGCCGTATAATAGGTAATAAAACTGCCCTTTACGTCTCTTTGAATAACCTGATGACTTTCGCAGCAAAACAGGTCTTTATTTTTTTGAGGAGTGTTCTCTCTTAAAATGGTGCTTTCCAAAAGCTCCGCCTCGTTTTGGTATACATACTGAGTATTCAGAGGGTCTGTCATAAACGCCACCGCCACTATAGCGCTAACCAAAACCGATACAATAATAATCCAGAAAGCAGGTCTTTTGTAGCTTAAAACACCCTTTATACGTGCTTTTACTCCCACCTCGCCAAAGGCAACAGGGCACGCCGTAAGCAGGTGCTTTGGAGCATTGCATGAAAGAAGGGTGTTAGAGTAAAGCTTCTTTTCAGAAGCACTCATTTTTTTAATAACGTATTCGTCACAGGAAAGCTCAATATCCTTACACAAAAGCGCATAAGCCACCCACACAAGGGGGTTAAACCAATGAATTGACAAAATGGTATAGCCCAAAGGCTTCCATATATGGTCAAGGCGTTTAATATGAGCCTTTTCGTGGGCAACAACTACATTTTTCTCTTCTTCGCTTAAATGAGAGGGTATGTAAATTTTAGGTCTTATAACCCCCAGAATGAAGGGGGTTTTTATGCCGTCGCTTCGCCATATTCTGCCTTCTTCTTTTAAGGACACCACAAGCTTACTTTTAAGCCTTATAAGGCTTACGGCACTTATAACCGCCATTGCTCCCACACCCCCTGCCCACACGTAGGGCAAAAGCTTAAGGATAAAGCCAACATAGTCAAACTCTGTAGTATCCTCTGTCCTTACTACCACCGAGCCTTCCTCGGTTTCAAAGGACACAACCTTTTTATAAACAGTCTGAGGAGTAAGCTCTGAGGCATCAAACTGCGAAATATGGCTTATTGGTTCTGAGTCCGGCACAAGGCTTAATTTGCTTTCAAAAGAAAAGGGGCAAATAAGCCTTAGCCCCACCAGTCCCCACAAAAGGCAGAAAACCGCCTTGGGAGCTTTTTTAAACACAAGCCTTAAAATCACAACCGCTACAATAAGCAAACTTGCAACCAAACTCATATTTAAAAGCTCTAACAAAAAAGCGTTCATATTAATCCTCCTTGTAGGAGTCAATCATTCTCCTTATCTCGGAAATTTCCTCTTTAGACAGAGGCTTATTCTTAGTAAACGCCGCCAAAAATGCAGGCAAAGAGCCCTTGAAAGAGTCCTCTACAAATTCTTCGCTTTGACGGGAGTAAAATTCCTCACGAGAAATAAGAGACTTAACCACTCCTCCGTCATTAATAAAAATACCCCTTTCACAAAGCCTGCGAAGCACCGTATATGTGGTGGATTTTTTCCAGTTAAGCTCCTCTAAACTCAAGCTTACCAGTTCAGAAGAAGCAAGGGGTTCATTATTCCAGATAATATCTGCAAACTGTGCCTCAATGGCACCTAATCTGTAATCGCTCATAAAAATACCTCCTGACAAAGCTCTGATTTTAGTTTACTATTTGTAAACTACTTTGTCAAGAGGTGTTTAAACTCACAAGCCTTTTTTAATTGAATCAAGGGCACATTTTTCTATTCTGCTGACCTGAGCCTGAGAAATCCCCACCGCACGGGCAACCTCCATCTGGGTTTTGCCCTGAAAATACCTGAGACCCAAAATCCGCTTTTCTCGGTCACTAAGTTTTGCAATAGCCTCTTTAAGGCTTAATTCCTCAAGCCAGCTTACGTCGTCACTTTTGTCACCTACTTGGTCCATAACGTAAACAGTGTCGTTGCCGTCGGTGAAAACAGGCTCGTAAAGAGACACGGGTGCAACCACCGACTCTAAAGCCATAACCACATTTTCCTTCGGTATATTCATAACCTCTGCTATTTCCTCAACTGTAGGCTCACGGTTATTTTTTAAAGTAAGCTGCTCTTTAATCTGCATAGCGTGATAGGCGGTGTCTCTTAGGCTTCGGCTTACCCTTACGGCACCAGAATCGCGAAGGTGGCGTCTTATTTCGCCGATTACCATAGGCACACAGTAGGTACTCAGCTTAACGCCTCTGTCGCACTCGAAATTATCAATCGCTTTAATAAGCCCGATAACCCCGACCTGAAAAAGGTCGTCGGGGTTTTCGCCGCGGTTGACAAATCTTTGCACCACAGAAAGCACAAGCCGCAGATTTCCTTGCACCATTTTATCCCGTGCCGCTTTTTTCTCTGCCTCAGTTCCGTTTTTCATCAAAAGCAAAAGCTCCTGCTTTTCTTTTTCCGTCAAAACCTTTAAATTCGCAGTATTTACTCCGCAAATTTCCACCTTGCCGTATTGCATACAAAAACCCCCGTCAATACTTTTACTTTAGTATTGACAGGGGCAAATTCTTTAATTCATCTTGCCTTAAAATCCTCTTTGTCCGCCGCGGTAAAATCCAAGTCATTTTCCTTGTTTTCAACTGCCAAATCGTTGTCCTCGGCAAAAAATCCCGGCAGAATTTCGTTGGCGTTTGTAAAAGGCACCGCGTGAAAAGACCGTACAAAAGGCACGGCAGAATCCTTTCTTTTCTTCTCCATAAGCTCACCTCAATCATAGTTTTTGCGAAAAGCTTGCCCATAAACAAGAAAATTTTTGAAAATAAAAAGAGGATACCTTCTCGGTATCCTCTTGGTGCGAGTGACGGGACACAAATTGCAAATACAATTTGCACTGCTTGGCGACCCAAATCCTGCGGATTTCGGTACCCGCCTGCACACCTGTCGGCTATAAAACAGTTCACCGAACTGTTTTACTTAACGCCTCCAGCCCTCTTAGGGTTCAAGTCCCGTGTTATTCTTATAAAGCAAAAGAGACATCCAAACGGATGTCTCTTTAACTTGGTGCGAGTGACGGGACTTGAACCCGTACGCGTCTCCACACACGCCCCTCAAACGTGCCTGTCTGCCTATTCCAGCACACTCGCATTTGCGACTATTGCATTATATCACCGTGGGGTATGAATGTCAAGACTTATTTTTTAAAAATCAGAGATTTTTTTGTCAAAGAAATTTGTTAGCAGTCGCGCAGCAGAAATTTCGGTTGCTTTCTTTTTGATAATCGTTTATAATAAGGTGAAATTACATCCGCCCGTGGCGCAGTTGGATAACGCAGCAGATTCCGATTCTGAAGAACGGGGGTTCGAATCCCTTCGGGCGGGCCAAAAAAGGAAGTGCTGACCTAAATGGTCAGTGCTTTCTTTTTCCGTTTGAAGGGGTTCGAAGTCCGTTGCAGCTGTGCTTTTATTTATCAATCACGGCAGCAAATACAGGTATTAAGTATAAAACACTTTAAACTAACGGCATATTCCCCTAAATTATTTTGAATACACGTTAATTTTTGAAACATTTATAAAAAATCCAACATGGCTTATACTAATTAACATTTTACATCTTTAATTTTAACCAGACCAAAACCGCCCGAGGCTACATAAAACCTCAGGCGGTTGCTTATTAATAATTTTCAATTGACACTCAGTTTCGGTAAGGTTAAGTCTAAATAAACCTTTCAAAAGGCGAACTGCCCGCCGTGGCTAAGGGTTACTCGTAATCTACAACGTTTACCCAAGAAAGAAGGAACTCACGCTCTGCTTCGTTGCCCTTAACAGACTGAGAAGCGGCTACAATGGGCATCCATTTCTGAACGTACTGCAAAGCGGTGTCGCTTTTTTTGCAGAAAGCGCTGAGATACTTTTTGCCGATTTCCTCCTCTTTTGCAAGGCAGAAAAGCAGATATGTTCTGGCGGCATCGGCAGAAGCGTTACCCTGAGTAGCATGTGCCCAGTCGATAATATAGGCACTGCCGTCTTCCTTTATAATGATATTAGAAGGGTTAAGGTCGCCGTGGCAAACCTTATTGTGCTTAGGCATACCCTCAAGACGGGTGTGAAGCTCATAGCGGGTTGTAGCATCAAGCTCGGTAGAGCTTATTTTGCGGTTCATCTTATCCTTGAGCTTATTAAGGAGAGGGCTTTTCTTTGAGTGGATTTCAAGCTGAATGTCAACAAGCATCTCAATATACTCGTCAATTTTCTCAGGATTTTCATTCATAAGCTCAGAAAGAGTCTTGCCCTCGATAAATTCGGTAACAATAGCCCACTTGCCGTCAATAGTGGTAACTTCAATGATTTTAGGAATGTTAAGACCTGTTTCCTCAATTCTGGCGGTGTTTAAAGCCTCGTTTAAAACATCTGCCTTTGAGTAATCAGAGCTGAAAACTTTGATACACTTGTCGCCGTCTCTGTAGATGGTTTTGTTGGTTCTTACTGCAATAACATTATCAAGCTTCATTACGTTAACCTCCTATCAAATATCTTTATGAGTGCCGTAGTAGGCGTTTAAATACATCTGTTTAATCTCACTCATAAGGGGATAACGTGGGTTAGCGCCTGTGCACTGGTCGTCAAATGCCTGCTCTGTCATTTCGTCAAGACGATTAAGGAAATCAGCTTCATCAATGCCATAGTCCTTGATTGTATCCTTAATTCCGACTGTAGCCTTAAGCTCGTTGATAGCCTTAATAAGGTTCTCCATCTTCTCTTCATTTGTGTTACCGCCAAGGTTAAGAGCGTCTGAAATCTCTGCATATCTTGCGAGAGTATGAGGGTGGTCGTACTGAGAGAATGTACCCATCTTCTGGGGAGCTTCACTTGCGTTAAAGCGGATAACTTCCTCAATCATAAGGGCATTTGCTACACCGTGGGGTAAGTGGTGGAAAGCACCAAGCTTATGAGCCATAGAGTGGCATACACCGAGGAATGCATTTGCAAAAGCCATACCTGCCATTGTTGCGGCGTTAGCCATTTTCTCACGTGCTTCTACGTCGGTCTGGCCATTCTCATAAGCTCTGGGAAGGTACTTGAAGATGTTCTTAAGAGCACCCAGTGCAAGACCGTCTGTATAATCTGTTGCAAGCATTGCGGCGTAAGCCTCAACTGCGTGGGTAACTGCGTCGATACCTGAAGCGGCTGTAAGGCCCTTGGGAGCTGACATATGGAAATCTGTATCAATAATTGCCATATTGGGAAGTAATTCGTAGTCTGCAAGAGGATACTTAACGCCTGTTTTCTCGTCGGTAATAACTGCGAAAGGTGTTACCTCAGAACCTGTACCTGCGGAAGCGGGAATTGCAATAAAGTATGCCTTCTCGCCCATCTTGGGGAAGGTATATACACGCTTACGGATATCAATAAATCGCATTGCCATATCCATAAAGTCTGCTTCGGGATGTTCATAAAGCACCCACATAATCTTTGCGGCGTCCATTGCAGAGCCACCGCCAAGAGCGATGATTGTGTCGGGCTTGAACTGAGACATCTGCTTTGCACCGTCGGTTGCATTCTTAAGTGTGGGGTCAGGCTGAACGTCAAAGAATGTGGAGTGAGCAATACCCATTTCATCAAGCTTATCGGTAATTGCTTTTGTATAGCCGTTTTCATAAAGGAAAGTATCTGTTACGATAAATGCTCTCTTTTTGCCCATAACGTTTTTAAGCTCGTCAAGGGCTACGGGTAAGCATCCTTTCTTGATATAAACCTTCTCAGGAGCTCTGAACCAAAGCATATTTTCCCTTCTTTCTGCTACTGTCTTGATATTTAAGAGGTGCTTAACACCTACGTTTTCGCTAACTGAATTTCCGCCCCAAGAACCACAGCCAAGGGTAAGTGAGGGAGCAAGCTTAAAGTTATAAAGGTCACCGATACCGCCGTGGGATGAAGGAGTGTTTAAGAGGATTCGGCAAGTCTTCATTCTGCTTGCAAACTCACTGAGCTTTTCACGCTCTGTAATCTCGTTGAGATAAATTGAAGAAGTATGACCGTAACCGCCGTCGGCAACTAACTGTTCTGCCTTTTTAAGAGCGTCCTCAAAGCTTACTGCCTTGTACATTGCAAGTACGGGGCTAAGCTTTTCGTGAGCAAACTCTTCTGAAAGCTCAACACTCTCAACCTCACCGATAAGGATTTTTGTACCCTCAGGCACTTCTACACCTGCTAAAGCGGCAATTTTAGCGGCAGGCTGACCAACGATTTTTGCATTTAATGCACCGTTGATGATGATGGTCTTTCTTACCTTCTCTGTTTCATCAGCATTAAGGAAGTAGCAACCACGTGTTGCAAACTCTTCTTTTACTGCGTCATAGATATCCTCCATAACGATAACTGACTGTTCACTTGCACAAATCATACCGTTATCAAAGGTCTTGGAGTGGATAATGGAGTTAACTGCAAGTAAGATATCGGCGGAGCTGTCGATAATTGCAGGAGTGTTACCTGCACCTACACCCAAAGCAGGCTTACCGCTACTGTAGGCAGCCTTTACCATACCGGGACCGCCTGTGGCGAGGATGATATCTGCCTCTTTCATAACTGTGTTTGTCATCTCAAGGGATGGTACGTCAATCCAGTCAATAATACCCTCGGGAGCACCTGCCTCAACTGCGGCTTCAAGCACAAGCTTTGCGGCAGCGATTGTGCAGTTCTTTGCTCTGGGGTGAGGAGAAATGATGATAGCATTTCTTGTTTTAAGAGCTAAAAGACATTTGAAAATTGCAGTAGATGTGGGGTTTGTGGTAGGAATAACTGCGGCAATTACACCGATAGGCTCGGCAATCTTAGTAGTACCGAAAGCCTTGTCTTCCTCAATAACACCGCAGGTTTTTGTGTCTTTATATGCGTTGTAGATATACTCTGCGGCGTAGTTGTTCTTGATAACCTTATCCTCAACCACACCCATACCTGTTTCCTCAACTGCCATTTTAGCAAGAGGGATTCTTGCTTTGTTAGCAGCAGAAGCGGCGGCTAAGAAAATCTTATCTACCTGCTCCTGAGTGTAGGTTGCAAACTTAGCCTGAGCGTCTTTTGTACGCTTAAGGGCAAGTTCGAGTTTTTCTACGCTGTCGGTTATTTCGTAAATCTTATTTTCCATTTTATCCTCCTGTAATGTAAGGCTTGTTATTATTTTAACAAATCTTTTTTGCCTTTTCAACCGTAATTTATAAATTGGTTATATATACACATTTTAAGAGCTCTTAAAAGCCCTGTAAATATAAATTTTGACCGATATTTAATGAATTTGCAGGAATTGGGGGGAATTTTTGCAAAAAAACGCGACAAACACTGCAAAACTGTTGACAAATTATGATAAATTTGTTACCTTTATATTGTATAAAAGTCTATAATGTTAGACTTTAAGGAGGATATAATTATGTCAACACCCAAAATTTTTGAAAGCGAGTACAGATTCTGCCTTATTATGTGGGATACAGAGCCCATTAAATGTGCAGAAATCGCAAAAATCTGCAAGGAAAAACTCACTTGGTCACGAACCACTACCTACACCGTTATCAAGCGTTTAAGCGAGAGAGGCGTGCTTAAGGTAGAAAACTCCTATGTTACTTCCCTTATTTCAAAGGAAGAGGCTCAGAAGTCTGAGCTTGACGAGCTTATGGAGAAAAAATTTGAAAATTCCCTGCCTGCATTTATTGCCGCATTTTCAAAGGGCAGAACTTTGAATGCAGAGGAAGCAGACGCTCTTAAAACCTTGATTGAAAACGCTGAAGAAAAATGAACCAAATCTTTTTAGAGGTTATAAACCTTAGCATTACCGCAAGCCTTGTAGCGGTGGTTGTTTTGCTTTTAAGGTTAGTATTTAAAAAAGCACCCAAGTGGATTAGTGCTGCTTTGTGGGTATTTGTAGGCTTAAGGCTTATTATGCCGTTTTCACTTGAAAGCAACCTTTCTGTGCTTCCCCACGTTGATATTTCGTCAGCACCGAAAGTAAGCTCTGACGTTATCGTTCACTCCCCCACAGGCTCAATTAACTACGTTTTGGATAATTCCCTGACGTCTTCCCAAAGTGTTCATCACAGTTTAAGCGCTCTTGATGTTTTTGCTGTTTTGTGGGCAGTGGGAGTAGTTGCATTTTTGCTTTACGGCATTATAAGCTATCTTGCGGTTTACAAAAAGGTGCGAACCGCAATTCCCTTAATGGGTAACATCTACCAAAGCGAAAACGTAAAATCCCCCTTTGTGTTAGGCTTTATCAAGCCTCGTATCGTAGTGCCCTTTAACCTTGAAAGCGAAACTTTGCACAACGTTATCCTTCACGAAAACGCCCATCTTAAGCGCAAAGACCATTTGGTAAAGCCCTTTGCATATCTGCTTTTGTGTATGCATTGGTTTAATCCCCTTATGTGGCTTTCGTACATTCTTTTGTGCAGAGACATTGAAGTAGCCTGCGACGAAAAGGTTATTAAGACTCTTTCTTTTGCAGAGCGTAAAACCTATGCAATGGCGTTGCTTGAATGCAAGGTTAAAAACACAACCGTTGCAGTTTGCCCCGTAGCTTTCGGCGAGGTAAGCGTTAAGGCACGTATCAAAAACACCCTCAGCTACAAAAAGCCCGGATTATGGGTGGTTATCTTAGCAATTTCGGCAAGCATTATTGCCTCAGGCTGTTTACTTACAAACCCCAAGGCAGAAACTGCCACCATCGAGGAAAATCCTGCGGTTGAAGAAGCTACCATACCTATGACAGAGCCTTTTGAAGAAACAGTGCCTTCTACCGTTTTACCTACTCAAAAGGAAACTGAAATTAAAACAGAGCCGACTACCCAGGAAATAACCGAAGTCTACACTTACGAAGAAGAATATTATGAAGAGGACTACATAATCGGCACAAAGGCGCCCTATACCTTAAGGAGCATTAACGATGTGGTAAGTGATTATGCTGAACAGCAGTTTGAGGAAAGCTTGCAGGAATATTACAGCAGGCTTAAAAGCGAAACCTCAAACCACACCGACGACTGCCAGTGTCCAAGCTGTAAAAGGCTTCGAGATGCGGGAATTTATCCCCCTCTTTATAATATTGAACCGCCCGAAGTTCCTGCCGAGAGCGAAAACACCTATGAAACCGTTAACGTTTTACCTACGGGCACTTTGGAGTTTATTGAACCTTAAGAGCAGAGCTGAGCCTCTGCTCTTCTTAATGTATTATGAATGTATTTTTTAACCGTATGAGCACCCTGCTTTCTCAAAGGGAGCTTGAAGATTTTAAAAAAGAATACGAAAAGCCTTCATATATAGGCGTAAGGGTAAACACTCTTAAGGCAAATGAAAATAAGCTTTTCAGCCTTACGGATGCCTTTTCGGAAAAAGACCGTACACCCTTTTGTGAAAACGGTTTTTACCTGAAAAGCAAAGATGCTTTAAGCGGCAACCACCCACTACACCATGCAGGTGCCTTCTATTTTCAGGAGCCTTCGGCAATGTCTGCGGTAAGCCTTCTCGACCCTCAGAAAGGCGACAAGGTTCTTGACCTTTGTGCCGCTCCCGGAGGAAAATCCACTCAGATTGCAGCCGCTTTAGACGGAGAAGGCTTAATCTGGAGCAACGAAATTGTCAAAAGCCGTGCCAATATTCTTTTGAGCAACTTTGAGCGTACAGGCATCAGAAACGCCGTTATCTCAAATTCTGACCCGGAAACCCTTTGCTCTATGCTTGAAGGCTGTTTTGACAAGGTGCTGGTAGATGCTCCCTGCAGCGGCGAGGGTATGATTCGCCGCGACCCCGATGCACTTACCCAGTGGAGCGTTGAGCACACTCTTTCCTGTGCAACACGCCAGCTTAAAATTTTAGAAAGTGCCAAAAAAGCTTTGCGAAAAGGCGGTATTCTCGTTTACTCGACCTGCACCTTTTCAAAAGAAGAAAACGAAGGTGTGATTGAGGCTTTTCTTAAAGAAAACCCCGATTTTGAACTTACTGACTTTAGTGAAAGTTTCGGCAGAGAGGGGCTTATTAAAAACACCTGCCGCATATACCCCATGGACGGCGGCGAGGGACATTTTGCCGCAAGGCTGAGAAAAAAAGGCGATGAAAAAGGCGTTTTTTCTGAACAAATCGCGTCAAACAAGGTGCCTTCTCTGGTAACGGATTTTCTTAAAGAAATTTTTAAAGACACCACCCCTTACCAAAAGCTTTATATCAAAGACGGCTTAGTTTATGCCTTGCCAGAAATTTGCCCTGATTTAAGGTCAAAGCACGTAATCCGTGCAGGAATACTTGTTGGCACAATTAAGAAAAACTACTTTGAGCCTGCCCACGCTCTTTTTGCCTCGGCAGACATTGAAAACCTTAAAAATGTAATGAATTTAAGTCTTTCTGACCCAAGAGTCCTCAGATTTTTAAAGGGTGAGGAAATCGACGCCGAAACATCGCTTAAGGGCTATTGCGGTGTAGCTATAGAAGGTATACCCTTAGGCTTTGGCAAAGTAAGCTCCGGCAAGCTTAAAAACAAATATCCCAAAGGCTTAAGAATAAGAAATTAAAAAGCTGTCTCCTTAGGGGGACAGCTTTATTTTTATATTTTCGGCTAAGATTTCTATTTCTTTTATAACGCCTTTTGGGTCGGTATAGATTTTGCCAAGACCGCTTTCGCTGTTTACTGAAGCAGTAAAAAACTCTCCCTCTTCTGCTAAAGGCGGAGTTTCTTCTCTTAAGGCGTCAAGGGTGTTTTTAATAGACTGAGCAAAGCTTGAATTCGGCAGATAGTCGCCTTCAGTAACCGCCGTAAGTCCTCTGTAGGCTATGTTGAAATTATCTGTCCAGCTAAAGCTTAAGCCGTAAAGCTCGTCAGGGGTGGAAATATCAAGGTACATTTCACCTGTGTCGCTATAAATAAGAAGCCCCTCTAAATCAAGCTCGTTAACGGTCGCTTTAAAGGAACTGTCTATATGCAAATCCGCCTTTTCGGGAGCAGACGGTGCACAGCCAAAAAGAAAAACAAAAAGGAATGCAAGTATACAAAGACCAAGTTTTTTCATAAAAACCGCCTTACAGTTAATACATTAACATTCCTTAAACGCTTCACTTAAATATTCGATTATATCCCTTGCAATAACGCTTCTTTCGCCCTTGTCCTTTGCGGCTAAGTCACCGCTTAAGCCGTGGATATATGCTCCCATAACCGCACTGTCAAAAGGACTTGCACCCTGAGCCATAAAAGCGGCGATAACTCCCGACAAAACGTCCCCCGACCCTGCAGTAGCCAAAGCCTTGCCTCCGGTAGGGTTTATGAAAACCTCGCCCTTTTCGTTGGCAATTACGGTGTCTTTGCCCTTTAAAAGCAGAGTCACCCCATAGCTTTTGGCAAAATCAGAAGCAACTTTCAATCGGTTGTTTCTTATGTACTCAGCAGCCAAGCCTGTGAGGCGTGCCATTTCGCCCTCGTGGGGAGTAAGCACTATGGGACATTTTTTATCTTTCAGAACATTTATATGCTTAGAAAGCATATTTATGCCGTCGGCATCTATCAAAAGGGGCAGGGTGTTTTCTGTTATAAGGCTTAAAAGCACCTTTGCCTTTTCTTCGCTTTGCCCAACTCCGCACCCAAAAGCGACTGCCTTAGCCTTTGAAAGGTCAATTTCACTGCCGAAAGCTGAGTAAACCGCCTCAGGAAAGCTTGAGCCACAAATTGGATAAATGCTTTTATCAACCACAAGTCGGACAATTCCCGCACCGCTTCTTAACGCCGCTTTGCCGCAAAGTATTGCCGCACCTGCCATAAACTCTGAGCCTGCAAAAATAACTGTGTAGCCTTTAGTGTATTTGTTGGCGTCTTCTCTTATTTTGGGCAAATTTGCTCTGACAAAACTTAAATCCGTAATCATTTTCTTTTATAAAAAAGCTTTAAAGCGATGTCGCGGTTAAGATAAGGCCTCATACCCTCCAAAATCTTTTCGTTGGGAACAAAAAGAAGTAAGCAAAGACCCTTTTGGGGAAGCCTGAACTCGGCAAAATAAATTTCGCTTACGTCGTGATTTCCCGTAAAATCGTACTTTTTAACGTACTTGTTCTTGGGAATATCCTCATCGCTAAGCTTTGCAAGTCTTTCAACGTACTTTATTTCCATTTTAAGCTTTCTTTTACGGCTTGACTGAGCAGTTACCTTTGCTACAATAAAGTCACTGCCGTAAACAGAATAGTCATACTCAACCTTTAAAATACGTGGAATACACGCCCAGATAACAAAGGCGCCAATCATTGCAAGCACAAGTGCAAACAAGGCGTAAAAATAGTCAACCACTCCTGCCATTGCTCCGCGGTAAAAAAGTGCCATTAAAAATACAATGGGCACTAAAAATGCACCTATAAGCAAAAGGCACATAACAACATGCTTACTGCCTTTTTTAACTTTAACAACCTGTTCGCAGAAACCTTCCACCAAAATCACTCCTTAAAATAATACCTATAATATAACATAATAAAATATTTTTTTCAATAAACACTTGCCAAAAGTTTAAGATAATGATAATATAACAGGTATAAACGCTGTGACGAAGGAAGTAGCAACCCGAAAAACCTTTGCAAAGAGAGTGTGTCCGCGGCTGAAAGATACACCGAAGGTTGGGTGTGGCGAAGTTCCCTTCTGAGCGGCAGAGCTGAAATCATAGTAGGCTCTGACGGCTGGCACCGTTATCGGTCAAAGGAGTGTTTGCTTCTATAAGAGCAAAAATAAGGGTGGTACCGCGGATTTTTATTCGTCCCTGCGTTTTTTCGCAGCGGGCGTTTTTTATTTTTATACGGAATGAGGTTTAATGATGAACGAAAAAATCATTGCTTTGCAAAATGAAATTAACGAAAAGCTAAGTTCAGTCAATGACTTAACAGAGCTTGACGCTTTAAGGGTAGCATACCTTGGCAAAAAGGGTAGTATTACAGCTCTTTTAAAGGGTATGAAGGACTTAAGCGTTGAAGAAAAAAAGACCTTTGGTGCAGAGGTTAACTCACTTAAAGAATCTGCAACCGAGCTTATCGAAGCAAAAGCTTCAGAGCTTAAGGCAAAGGAAATTGAGGCTGAGATTAACTCTATGCCCATAATCGACGTAACCGCTCCTGCTGATAATGAGCGTGGCTCTTACCACCCCATTACTCTGGTACAGCGTCAGTGCGAAAAGATTTTTAAATCTATGGGCTTTACCGTTGAGGATTACCCTGAGGTAGTTACCGACTACGAGTGCTTTGAGTCCCTTAATATTCCCAAGCACCACCCGGCCCGTGATATGCAGGACACCTACTACCTTTCAAACGGTCAGCTTTTAAAGACCCAGACCTCTGCCGCACAGAATGCAATCCTTAAAAAGTACGGCAAAAACCTTATGGAAAATGGCGTTCCCATTAAGGCTATTTTCCCCGGCAGATGCTTTAGAAACGAAGCAACTGACGCCTGCCACGAGAACACCTTCTTCCAGATGGAAGGTATGATGGTTGACAAGAAAATCAACATCTCTAACCTTATTTATTTTATGAAAACAATGCTTTCCGAGGTTTTTCAGAAGGACATTAAAGTAAGACTTCGTCCCGGCTTCTTCCCCTTTGTTGAACCCGGCTTTGAGCTTGACATAAGCTGTCTTATCTGCGGCGGTGAGGGTTGCCCCTCCTGCAAGCACTCAGGCTGGCTTGAGCTTTGCCCCTGCGGTATGATTCACCCCAACGTGCTCAAAGAAGGCGGAATCGACCCCGATGAGTATATCGGCTTTGCTTTTGGTTTAGGTCTTACAAGACTTGCTATGATGAAGTATGGCGTTAAGGATATCAGAAACCTTAACAGCGGCAGTCTTAAAGCTTTAAGCCAGTTTACCGACGACGAATAAGGAGGGCAAAAAGTATGTTTTTATCTATGAACTGGATTCAGGACTTTGTTGATCTTCAGGGTCTTGATAAACTTGAACTTATACATAAGCTTTCGCTTTCTACTGCAGAGGTTGAAAACGAAATTTTCTTCAAAGGCAGTGACCTTTCAGGTGTTGTAGTTGCCGAAATCAAATCTGTTGAAGACCACCCTGAGTCTAAAAAGCTGCATCTTTTAAAGGTTGATGCAGGCGACGGCAAATTAACCGACGTAGTCTGCGGTGCTCCTAACGTCAGAGTAGGTATGAAAACCGCTTTTGCCAAAGTGGGTGCTAAATTAGGCGAAATCGAAATTGCCCCCAGACCTTTGGCAGGCTTTGAGTCCTTTGGTATGTGCTGCTCTGAAGCAGAAATCGGCATTTCCGATGACCACTCAGGCATTATGGATATTGCCGAGAACGTCGCACCAGGCACCGATATTAAAGACGTTTACGCCATAGACGACATTGTTTTTGAGGTTGACAACAAATCTTTAACAAACCGCCCCGACCTTTGGAGCCATTATGGATTTGCAAGGGAATTTGCGGCACTTTCCGGCAGAGAGCTTAAGCCTTTAGAGGTTGAAGACCTTAGTGCTTACTCAAACCTCAAGAAAATCGATATGAAAATCGAGGACAAGCTCTGCCAGCGTTACAGCTGTATGCAGGTTGAAAACATCAACCGAAACGTAAGCCCCGTGAATATGCGAATCCGCCTTTTCTACTGCGGAATGAGAGGCATCAACTTCCTTGCTGACCTTACAAACTACCTTATGCTTGAGGTTGGTCAGCCTATGCACGCTTTCGATTCCCGCAAGGTAGAAAAAATCCGCATCAAGCGTTTTGACACACCTTTCACATTTACAACTCTTGACGGTGTTGAAAGAAATATTGACGAAAACACTCTCATGATTTGCAACGATAACACTCCCGTTGCAATTGCAGGTATTATGGGAGGACTTGACTCTGAAATCGTTGAGGACACCACAACCCTTACTTTAGAGTCTGCCACCTTTGATGCGGTTTCTATCCGTAAATCCACCGTTAGACTTGCCCACCGTACAGATGCATCTATCCGCTACGAAAAATGTCTTGACCCTGAGATGACTACCCTTGCTATTGCAAGATTTATAAATCTTTTAAAGAAATATGACGGCGGCGTTCAGGTTGTTTCAGCTCTTACTGACGAGTATGCTTATAAGTATGACACTGTTAACTTAAGCTTTGACAAAAACTTTGTTGACCGCTACACAGGCATTGAGATTTCAAATGAGCAGATTGTTAAAACTCTTACAGACTTAGGCTTTGGCGTTGAGCTTGAAAACGACAATTTCTCTGTAACAGTACCTTCCTGGCGTGCTACAAAGGACGTTACCATCAAGGCTGACATTATTGAAGAAATCACCCGTATTTACGGTTACGACAACTTTGAAATCAGCACAACTCTTTCACCGCTTTACCCTGTTCGCGGTGACGCCATAAAGACAAACGAGGACAGACTTAAGGACTTACTTGTTAAAAAGTATAATCTTCACGAGCTTCACTCCTACCTTTGGGCATATACCGACGAGCTTAAGGCGTTGGGTATTGAGGTTGAAGATAATGTTAAGCTTTTAAACGCCACCAACCCCAACATTGAAACTTTAAGAAACTCAATTATTCCCACTCAGCTTTGTCAGGTTAAAATAAACACAGGCTACAGTGGTGACTTCGGTATTTTTGAAGTTGGCAGAGTTATTAAGGGCATTAAAGAAGACGGTCTTTGCCATGAGAAAAAGGTACTTACAATTACCCTCTTCAGCAAAACAAAGGATATCAAAACCCTTTACTTAGAGCTTCGCAATATGCTTTCTGTTGCTGCTTCCGATATTAAGCACAACACTCTCAGCTTTAAATGCAGTGACACCGACAAAGCTTACATTCACCCTGTAAACTTCAACAGGATTTTTATAGGCGGTAATGAAATCGGATTTATGGGTATTGCTCACCCCTCTGTTTCAAAGAAGATAGATAAAAAAGCAAACGTTGTTTTTGCAGAAATCGATATGACTGCCTTTACAGAAGCAGAAAGTGCTTCAATTGTTTACGACGAGCCTTCAAAGTTCCCTGCAATGACCTACGACATCAGCGTAGAGGTACCTGAGGGTATGCTTTTTGAAAGTCTTGCAAACACTTGGCAGAATGAGGGCAAGGAAATCCTTAAGGGTGTTAAAATTGTTGACACCTACGACACCGACACTGTTCATTCCATTACAGTTCGTTTTGAGTTTTCTTCAAATGAAAGAACCCTTTCAAGCGGCGAAATTCAGGAAATTATGGACAAGGTAATCGCAAACCTTAAGGAGATTGGCGTAAACCTTAGATAAGGGTATTGAAAAATTTTTAAAAGTATTGTATAATATCTCTATATAGTAGATTTATCCTAATTTATGGCTTCGGAGGTGTTTCGGATGTTGGATAAAACCATGGTATTTTCTTTAGGCGGCGACAGAGACGTTGAGATGAAGCGTGCTCTGATGATTGTTTACGATGCTTTGCGTAAAAAAGGCTACAATCCCATTAATCAGATTGTCGGCTACATTTTGTCAGAAGACCCTACCTATATCACCACCTACAACAATGCCCGAAATATCATCTCTAAAATCGACAGGGACGACCTTTTAGAGGCATTGGTTAAATCTTATTTAAAGAATTAACGGAGGTATTGTTTTGGCAAATAAAGAATTTTTCTCATATAAGGGCAGACCTTTGGTTAGATGCGGAGACGAGCTTTACTACGGCAGTATGAATGAGCGTTTTGTTATCCGTATGCAGGTTAAGTCCAAAAAGTCAGTCGGGGACTTGGAAATTGCCGACAAGGTAGCTATTCAGCTTCTTTGCACAGACCCCGACCTTTCTCCCAGAAAACAGCTTATCAAGGCATCTGAAAAGAACGGTCTTTTCCTTGCAATTGATATTGCTGATATCTGGCTTGAGCGTGCCCTTTCAAACAAAGCTTAAAAGAAAAGCAGTTGAGTTTTACTCAACTGCTTTTTTGTTAGTTCTTCTGGTCTTTAAGTGCTTCTAAAACCCTTTGGTTTTCGGCGTTAATTGCCTCAAAGTCAGCACCCTGAATATCAAATTTTTCGTAAACGCCGCCTAAATCCTTACCGTCAGTAGAAAAGGCCTCGGCAAAAGAATAAAGTGATTTACCGTCTTTATCTGCCATTAAGTAGGTGTTATATGAGCGGGCGGTGTTTAAATCCTCACCAAAAACAAGGTAGCTTAAATCGCTTGAATCTGTATATACCCACAGGCTGTTGCTCTCAGCCTTTGAGGTGATTTCTTCGTTGTATATTTCGGCGTATCCCATATCAAAGCCGCCTACCATAACCTTGTCAACCACTCCGTCTTTTTCAGAGGAATAAGCAATCAGAAGCTCAGGAGCGTTGTCGCCTGTAAAATCGTAAAGCCTTACCACAGCCGCACCTGAGAGCTTTCCGTCAACAGACTTGCCCTCGCCGTATTTATCCACAAAGCTGTTATATGTATTATAAAAAATTCTTGCTCGGTCAGCGTTTCCTAAGTTATAGCTGCTTTCATTTTTCGAGCAAGCGGCAAAAGCCAAAGCCATAACCGCAATAAGTGCCAAAGCCAAAAATCTTTTCATAAAAATACCTCGCTTTAAAAATCAGTACCTTTATTTTACAATAGCTTCTGTTTTTTTGCAACAACAAATTATTATTTACAAAAGTCCAAGTATTAGGTATAATTTTAGCAAAAGCTTTGGGAGATGTGACCTTGAAAAAAATACGTCCCTATTTTAAAAAAGCAGATATTTTCGTGATTTTACTTGTAATTTTAGTGTCGGCAACAGGCTTTTTTGCACTTTTCTCAGGTTTTACCAAAGCCACCCCCACAGTTGCCGAAATCAGAGTCAACACAGTTTTGGTAAAAACCATTGACCTAAAGAAGGCAGATACTCCCTACACCCTGACTGTTGAGGGAAATTTCCCGGTAGAGCTTGAAATAAGCAAAGAGGGAGTTCGCTTTATAAACTCAGAGTGCCCTGATAAACTTTGCATACACTCAGGGCTTATTACCTCAAACCGAACCTGTGCCTGCCTGCCGGCAGGGGTTTCTGTTGAGGTTAAAAGCGAAGATTCTTCGGTTGATGCCGTTGCGGGGTGAAAAAATGAGCAAGGTATTGGTTAACAAAAAGCTTTACACTCTGGCAAGAGCTGCTCTTTTGTCGGCGGTGGCGGTGGTGCTTTCTATTTTTGAAAGCTTTATCCCCGACCTGCCCTTTGCTTTGCCGGGTATGAAATTAGGTCTTGGCAACATAGCGGTGCTTTTAGCGGTGGAAACCTGTCCCTTGGGCTTGGTGCTTTATGTTGCCGCTGTTCGGGCACTTTTTGCTCTTGTAACAAGAGGTGCAACCGCATTTTTCATGAGCTTTGCAGGTGCAATTGCAAGCTCGCTTTTAATGTATTTTTTAGCACGAATAAAAAACACACCCTTCGGATGTATAGGTATAGGCATAGCAGGTGCCTTTGCCCACAACACGGCCCAGATTTTTACCGCTTACTTTATTATAGGCAACGCCGTGTGGGGGTATTTTCCTGTGGTTACTCTTTTTGCCCTTGTGTCGGGCTCTCTTACATCTCTCGTACACTTTTTCGCACTCCCAAAGGTTACAAGTGTACCTCTGTTTCAATAACTTTTAAGGAGAAAATCTATGAACAACAAGAAAAAAGGCTCTAAGCTTATTAAAATACTTATACTTGCTTTGGTACTTATATTATTTGCTGTTGTGTTCTTTGTTTTATCGGAAAATTTCTTTTCCCAAAAAAACACTGAGACTGAGCAAAAGACCATTACCGTAACTGTTTCGGGCACGGATATTTACTTAGACGGCTCTAATAAAGTAAATCTGAGTTACCTTGAAAGTCATCTTACAAAAACCTTTGAAAGCGGCAGTTGCACCGTTGCGCTTATTAACGACACTAAGGCACCTGCTGATGAAACCACCTACAACAAAGTTGTTGAGCTTTTAAAGAGCTTTGGCATAGAGCAGCCTACTTTAAGCCTGCCATCAACTGACGACGAAATCAGCTAAAGAGCTATTTTGGTGAAATTAACCATTGACAGTATATGTTTATTGGTTTATAATAACAAACGGTCAGAAAATCTGACAATTTAAAACTAAAAACTACCGCTTATCAAGAGTGACGGAGGGAACAGGCCCGTTGATGTCCGGCAACCTGCTTTTTGTAAGGTGCTAAGTCCTGCGGTTAAACCGAAAGATGAGTTTTTTGCCCGCTGTCGGTTTACGACGGCGGTTTTTAATTTAATTTTTACTGAAAGGAAGATATATATGGCAAGATATTTATTTACATCTGAGTCTGTAAACGAGGGCCATCCCGACAAGGTTTGCGACCAGATTTCCGACGCGGTTTTAGACGCTATTTTGGCTCAGGACGAAAACGCTCACGTTGCCTGCGAGGTTACTGCCACAACAGGTATGGTAAATATTATGGGCGAGATTACCGCTAATGCAAACGTTGACTTTGAGGCTGTGGCAAGAGAAGTAATTAATGACATCGGCTACAATAAGGAAGAACTCGGCTTTGATGCAGAAAATTGCAAGGTTAACGTTTACATAGATGCCCAGTCAACTGACATTGCAATGGGCGTTAACGAGTCTTTGGAACTTAAAGACGGCAACGTTGATAAAGACAACCTTATCGGCGCGGGAGATCAGGGTATGATGTTCGGATTTGCCTGCAACGAAACAAAAGAGCTTATGCCTATGCCTATTTCTTTAGCTCAGAAGCTTGCCCTTAAGCTTACAGAGGTAAGAAAAGACGGCACACTTCCCTACCTTCGTCCCGACGGCAAAACTCAGGTTACCGTTGAATATGACGACGACAAGGTAGTTGGCATTGACGCTGTAGTTGTTTCAACCCAGCACGACGAGGATGCTTCCTTAGAGCAAATCCGCAAGGATATTATCGAGTATGTAATTAAGCCTGTTATCCCCGCAAACCTTATGGACGAGAATACAGATATTTATGTTAACCCCACAGGCAGATTCGTAATCGGCGGCCCTGTTGGCGACTCAGGCCTTACAGGAAGAAAGATTATTGTTGACACCTACGGCGGCTACGGTCGTCACGGCGGCGGTGCATTTTCGGGCAAAGACCCCACAAAGGTTGACAGAAGCGGTGCTTACTATGCACGTTACATTGCTAAGAACATTGTTAAGGCAGAGCTTGCTACAAAATGCGAAGTTCAGCTTGCTTACGCTATCGGCGTTGCCGAGCCTGTTTCTGTTTTGGTTGAAACCTTCGGCACAGCAAAAATAGACGCAGAGGTGCTTTCAAAGGCAGTTAGAAAGGTGTTTGACTGCCGTCCTTCTGTAATTATCCGAGAGTTAAATCTTACAAAAACAAAGTATCGTCCCCTTGCCGCTTACGGCCACATGGGCAGAGAAGATTTGCCTGTTAAATGGGAAGAAACCGATAGAGTTGATGCCCTTAAAGCGGCAGTTAAGGAGCTTTCATAAAAGATTAGCCACCGAATTAATCGGTGGCTTTTTTATGTTAGTTTATGCCAAATGAAATTGAAATGGCTTCGTTCACTTTGCTCATAGCCGCCTCGTCTACACTTCCCATTTTCTCTTTAAGGCGGCGTTTGTCGATAGTTCTTACCTGCTCTAAAAGCACAACACTGTCTTTTGAAAGACCTGTAGTCTCAGCACCGATTTCAATGTGAGTGGGGATTTTCGCCTTTTGCTGTTGGCTCGTAATGGCGGCGGCAATTACCGTAGGGCTATATTTGTTGCCTACGTCATTTTGCACAATAAGCACAGGGCGTACTCCGCCTTGCTCTGAGCCTACCACAGGACTTAAATCCGCATAAAATATATCTCCTCGTCTTACATTCATCTATTAACACTCCGTAAGTTTTTTCCTGTTAATATTTTTGCCACGGCACAAAATTTTATACCGCTTACTAACATTTTATTTTTAAGAAGTGTAATTGTTACATAAAACCGAAAGCAGGAGAGTTTTCACTCTCCTGCTTTTCCTATTTTCCTATACCTTATTCTGCTGTGAATATCATTTTTTCGTCAAAGTCGCAAAGAATCTTTTTCTTGCCCTCAAATTCGCCACTTAAAAGCTTTTCGCTCAGTTCATCTTCCACCAAAGCACGAACCGCTCGTCTTATAGGTCTTGCACCGTAATTTTCGTCAAATCCCTCTTCGGCAATACGCTCCAGAGCTTTGTCGGTAAATTCAAGGTCGTAGCCCAAGGCTTTGAGCCTCTCATTTAAATTCTTAAGCATAATCGCGGCAATTTCCTTAACCTCGTCTTTAGTAAGCTTCGAGAAAACGATAATATCGTCAACGCGGTTTAGAAATTCAGGTCTAAAGACCTTTTTAAGCTCTGCCATAACTGTTGCATTTATATCCTCGCTTTTCTCCTGAGTGTCAAAGCCTAAGGACTTCTGAGTGTTTGTAATAAGCCTTGCACCAACGTTTGAGGTCATAATTATAACCGTGTTTTTAAAGCTGACGGTTCTGCCCTGCGAATCTGTCAGTCTGCCGTCTTCTAAAATCTGCAAGAGCATATTGAAAACATCCGGATGAGCCTTTTCAATTTCGTCAAACAGGATTACGGAATAAGGATTTCTGCGAACCTTTTCTGTAAGCTGACCGCCGTCATCATAACCAACATAGCCGGGAGGTGAACCTATAAGCTTAGACACTGTGTGCTTTTCCATGTATTCGCTCATATCAAGGCGAATCATAGCATTGTCACTGCCAAACATTGCACTGGCAAGTGCCTTTGTAAGCTCGGTTTTGCCCACACCTGTAGGGCCTAAGAAGATAAAAGAGCCTATGGGTCGGTTTTCCTCTTTAAGTCCTGCTCTGCCGCGTCTGATTGCCTTTGAAACCGCTTTCAAGGCTTTGTCCTGACCGACTACACGGCTGTGAAGCTCTGCTTCTAAGTTAAGAAGTCTTTCGCTTTCTTCCTTTGTAAGCTCCTGTGCAGGTATTCCCGACCAATCAGAAACTGTCTTGGCAATATCCTCTTTTGTAACTACGGCAACATTCGCCTTGGAGTCTGCCTTCCATTTTTCACGCTTTTCTTCAATTTGGGCGGCAAGGCTTTTTTGCTTGTCTCTTACCTTTGCGGCACGTTCAAAATCCTGTGCACTGACTGCTTCTGCTTTCTCATTTTCAAGCTCTGAAAGCTCTCTTTCTGCCTCTTTAAGCTCAAGTGGCGGAGTCTGCTCCTTAAGCCTTAAACGGGACGCCGATTCGTCAATAAGGTCAATTGCCTTGTCGGGCAGGAAGCGGTCTGCAATATATCTTACCGAAAGCTCAACCGCCGCTTCAATGGCTTCGTCGGAAATTTTTACCTTATGATGTGCTTCATATCTGTCTTTAAGCCCTTTAAGGATTTCTATTGCCTCAGCCTTTGTAGGTTCACCCACCATAACAGGCTGAAACCTACGCTCTAAAGCTGCATCTTTTTCAATATATTTTCTGTACTCTGCTAAAGTAGTAGCACCGATAACCTGCAAATCGCCCTTTGCTAAATTGGGCTTTAAAATATTCGCCGCGTCGGCACTGCCTTCTGCCGAGCCTGCACCAACGATTGTGTGAAGCTCATCAATAAACAGAATGGTGTTCCGGTCTTTTTTAAGCTCGTCAATAACGCTTTTGATACGCTCCTCAAAATCACCGCGGTACTTTGTGCCTGCAATCATACCTGTAAGATTCAGGCTGAATACCCTTTTGTCCTTTAAAAGCTCAGGCACCTCGCCCTTTGCGATTTTTAATGCCAAACCTTCGGCAACGGCGGTTTTACCAACACCGGGTTCACCGATTAAAACAGGGTTATTTTTAGTGCGGCGTGAAAGAATTTCAATCACCCTGCGGATTTCCTGCTCTCTGCCGATGACAGGGTCAATTTCGCCTGCTTTTGCCGCTTCGGTTAAATCTCTGCCGAATTTTTCTAAATTTTTGTTTTTGCCGTCTCCTTTTTTGCTTGATAAATCCGATGTGCTTTCTCGCTCCGGCTCCTCACTTAAGCTTGCCCTTAAAGCGGTCAGTACCGAATTCGGCGAAACTCCAAGCTCCTCTAAAAACTTAACGGCATAGGAGTCACGCTCCGAAAGCAAAGCTATGAGCAGATGCTCTGTGCCTACAAAGCTGTGCCCCACCTGAGCAGATGCCATTACCGCCGTTTGCATAACCCTTTTGGTTCTTGGGGTGAAATCTTCGGGGGTAAGGGAGGTTTTTGTTCCCTTACCGATAGAGGCAAGGATTTTTTCCTTAAGGTCGTCGCTTTTTAGTCCGCACTCTGTAAGAGTAGCGGCGGCAACACCTGTTTGCTCCTCTAAAAGTCCCAGCAAAAGGTGCTCGGTGCCTATATAAGTGTGTCCCATTTCTGCGGCACAGTCAATGCTGAGGTTCATAGCATCGTTAGCTTTCTGTGTAAATCCTTTAAAATTATACATATACCTTCAATCCCTTCCAAAAAACTATTACTTAGGTCTTAGCTCCTCTCTGATTATTTCTGCTCTTACTCTGTCACGCTCCTCAGGAGTAAGGCGTGTGCCCTTGTGCCTCATAAGGCTTGCAGGCTGAATTTTAAGCATTAAGCTGTCTACTGTTTCTAAATCCACACTGTCAATAAGTCCTTCGCAAATTCCCATTCTCAGATTAGAAAGTAGCTTAATTGCCTCCTTATGGCTTATTAGCCTTGCTGTAATTAAAATGCCGTAGCTTCTGCCGATTTTATCTTGATACTCAAAGCTCTTAAGCATATTTTCTCTTGTTTTAAGCTCTGAATTTACAAGTTGCTCGGTGATGCTCTTAAGGTTTTGTACCGCCGCTTTCTCAGAAATGCCCAAGGTTACCTGATTGCTAATCTGATACATAGCTCCCTCAGACTCGGTGTCCTCGCCGTAGGCACCTCTTATGACAAGTCCCAATTTTGAAAGATTTGCACTGATTCTTGAAACGGTGCGGCTTTCTTTTAAAGCAGGCAAATGCATCATAACGGACGCCCTCATACCTGTACCTAAGTTTGTAGGGCACTGGGTAAGATAGCCTAAGCGCTTGTCAAAGGCAAAGCAAAGTGCCTTATGAAGCTCTGTGTCAAGCTTATTTGCAATCTCATAGGCTTTTTCAATTTCAAATGTAGGCAAAATCACCTGAAGCCTTATGTGGTCTTCTTCACCCACCATAACGCTTATTTCCTCGTTTTCGGTGGTTATTAAAAGCCTGCCTTTTTCGCCCGATGCAAAATCGGGGCTAATAAGGTGGCGCTCTACCATTGAAACTCGGTCAAATTCGCTTAAATCCTCCATATTTACCGCCATAAACTTATAGCCGCAAAAATCACCTTGGCACATAACCGACTTTACTTTTTCCGAAATTTCTTCTCGCTGAGAATCACTCATTCGGTTTGGGAAAGGATAATCCTTTAAATTTCGGGCAAGGCGAATACGGGAAGAAATAATTACTGCATCACTCATTTTTCTGTCTCCTTTGCCTTAATCTTGTCCCTGAGCTCTGCGGCAAGCTCAAAGTTCTGCTCATCAATTGCCGCTTGAAGCTGAGTTTTTAAATTGTCGATTTCGTTTTCGGCAGGCTTATCTGCTTTTTCCACGAAGTCATGGGGCACCTTGCCACAGTGTAAAGTATTGCCGTGGATACGTCTGATTGAGGGCAAAAGCTCCTCAAAAAAAGCTTCGTAGCAATGAGCACAGCCTACTTTGCCTGTGTTTGTAATGTCGCCGTAGGTACTGCCGCACTCAGGGCAACGGGATGCTCCCGATCGGGCAGGCAAGGCACCGGTAAAAAAGCTTTGAAGTAAACCGCCGAACATATCCGGCATTTCGAAATCAAACACGTTGTCGTACCCCAAAGCGTGGGCACACTCTGAGCAAAGCATAAGCTCGGTGTATTCGCCGTTTACCACTTTTTTGATGTGGGTGTTGGCTTCTCTTACTTTACATTTCTCACATTTCATATTATTACCTCCCTATTAATGTCAAAATCATATTTTTAAAAATACTTGCTCTTAAAATATCTCTGCCCCTTGGCTCTACGGGTGCTAAAGCTCTGTCTGAAAGAGCCGCGGCTAAAAGCCGAGCGGTGTTTTTTTCAACTGCTCCAAGGGCAAGAAGATTTTTAATCATCACCTCGGCAGTCATTCTATCCAGAGAATTTCCCACGGAATTTACAACATGCATCAAGGTTTGGGATTTGTCGGCGTTTATCCTTGTAATGCGGATATATCCGCCGCCGCCTCGCCGAGACTCTACAATATAGCCCTGCTCAGGGGTAAAGCGTGAAGTAAGCACGTAGTTAATCTGGCTTGGCACACAACCGAAATGGCTTGCAAGCTCATTTCGCTTGATTTCGGCGTCGCCCGTTTCATTTATCATATCCATTATATATTCCGTCAGCATATCGCTTAGTCGCATATATGTCACCTCTTTTATTATAAGGAAAAGAATTTTCAAAATTTGTCCTTTCCTGACCTTTGATTATATTTTAGCCTGAAAGTCAGAGAAAGTCAAAGTCAGTTAAAGTCAAACCGTAACAATTTTATCTATAAAACACCTATATTGCTTTAATTTCCTTTTATTTTCTTCGTTTTTCTTTAATTTGCTTATTTACAAACATAAAATCGGGTGCTCCATAAAGGAACACCCGAAAATTATATCAATATTATATCACTTGCTTTTGTTTCGCTTGTTGAAAATAGAAATAGAACGAAAGCCGTTTGGAAACAAAAAAATCACTACAAGGCAATGAGCGATAAACTTAAATGCAATGAATACTATCAGCACAATATCAAAAATGTTACTTGATAAAATGAAATAAAGTAAAACAGAAACCGGATACATCAACAAACCGACAACAACGTACCAGATATAAAAAATATGGACAATCCTGCATTCTTTTTTGTATTTCTTAAGCTGCTGTAAATCACATTTTAGCATTAGCCAAGAAAACAAATTCTTTGTTTTAGGCAACTTTATATGACTGCTGTTAAAACAATCCATTATAGCTTCCCTGAACAACCAAATTACATTTACGTCAAATAACAGCAAAGCTATAAGTCCAATACCGAATATATCCATATTTTTCACCTTTTAAGCTACATAAGTATCCGTGCTTATTTATACTTTTACCTTTGCCTTTGACTCAACTGTGTAAGAGCTTACATTTGTAATGGTTTCGCCGTCAATCTGCAAAGCCATTGGATGACTAAACTCAACTGTAATCTTTTTGCCTGTCATCTCTTCAAACATTTCCTTGTGCTTAACGTGCTCGCCCTTAAAAAGCTTAGGGAACACGATTAAAGTCTTAAGCTTACCGCTGCCGTAAATAATAGCAGAAGTAAGAAGTCCTGAGGTTCTGTCCTGATTAGGTGCAATCTGCATTCCGCCACCATAGTATCTGCCCTTCATACCCGATGCCAGCCAAACCTTTTTAAAGTTATGTACCTTGCCGTCAACGGTAACCTTGGCGTCGGGGCATTTGTAGCCGTGGATTAAAAGCTTAATAGAAATGCCTGCATAGCTGATATTTTCTTTACCCTCTGCACGCATTTTGTCAGCAACCTCACAGCACATACCGTCAATACCGTAACCGATACCGTTTACAAAGCGATAGCTTTTGCCCTTTACCGTAATTATCGGCAAGTCTTTAAGGTAGTCGTTAAGGAGAACCATATTGTTTTCTACTTTGTCCTCAACATCTTTCATAAAGTCGTTGCCTGTGCCGCTTTTGTAAAGATACACAGGGCAGTTAAAGGTAAGGTCGGCAGTATCGTTTGCAAAGCGGTTAAGGGTACCGTCACCGCCTAAGATAAGGACAGTGTCCTCATTTGTGGTGCCTTCAAGCACCTTTTTTACGTCAAGGTCAATAAGGCTAAACTTCTTATATTCCGCATTTCCGAAATTTTTAACCGCCTCTTCAACCTTTTCCTCTGCTTTTCCGCTTAAAGCAAGAGGATTTACAAGTACATACAACATTTTCTTTCCCCCATTTAATTTTCTTTTACTAAGTTCTGAACCCATAATTTTTTCTTGAGCATTATAAAACCGATAACACATTTTATAAGCTCAAGTGATTGCACTATAATATAAAGCTCCAAAACAGGAAGCCCTGTAAACCTTGACAGCACAAAGGCAACGGGTATTGACACACCCCACACAAAAACGCTGTCAAACAGGAAGGTAACTATTGTTTTGCCCCCTGAACGAAGGGTAAAATACGCCATGTGCACAAAGGCGTTTAAGGGCATCATAACCGCCGCAACCCTTAAAAGCGAGGTGGCAAGGTCTTTGATAGAGTTTGTGGTGTTGTAAACGCTTGGAAAAAACGGTGCCGTTAAAGCCAGCAAACCGCCTATTGCCACACAAACCGCCACCGAAAGAGCTATTAGTTTGCGGTCTTCGTCTACGGCCCTCTCAAGCTGACCTGCACCTAAAAGCTGACCTACCATAATAGATACAGCAGAGCCAAGTGCAAAGAAGGCACAGAAGAAAAGGTTTGAAACCGTAGAGCTTATGTTCATAGCCGAAACCGCCTCAAGACCTCTTACAGAGTAACATTGTACCAACATCGTGGTACCCAAAGACCACATTACTTCGTTAAAAATAAGAGGAGCGCCCTTTGTAGCAATATCTTTAACCAAAGGCTTTGGAATTTTAAAGCTTCTGTAAGTACCCTTTATAAACTTACACTTAGCCTTATTAAGATGTGCCCAGAGCACCACCACCAAGCACTCGGAATATCTTGCAATAACCGTGGCAATCGCCGCACCCTGAACCCCTAAAACAGGAAATCCCAACTTGCCGAAAATAAGCACGTAGTTTAAGCTTACGTTAGTTACAAAAGCCGCAATACCTGCACACATAGGCACAACCGTTTGTCCTGTTTCGCGTAACGTGCCCGAATACGCCTGTGTTATTGCAAAGGGCAAAAGCCCCAAAAACATTATGTAGATATAACTTTTTGCATATTCGAGGGTGCTTGTAAGGTCAAGTCCGTCGTCACTTTGGTGAAGAAAAAGAGAAATAAGCTCCTTATGAAAAAATATTAAAATTCCCAAAGCAATTAGGGTAACACTCAGACAGATAATAAGCTTTGCTCTGAAAGTATCTCTTACGCCCTTATTATCTCCCTTGCCAAAATACTGGGCGGTAAAAATCCCCGCACCTGATATTCCGCCGAAAATACAAATATTAAATACAAATATAAGCTGATTAACTATGGCAACGCCCGACATTTGCTCAGTGCCGATTTGCCCAACCATAATGTTATCCACCAAGCTTACAAAGTTGGTAATAATATTCTGCACAAGGACAGGCAGGGCGATAATTGCCACCTTTTTGTAAAAATGCCTGTCCCCTATTAATTTTTTCGCGATTTTCATTTCCTTTTCGGCTTATCTTCTGTACTCTCTGATAAGCCTTTCTATCTCCTCTGTTAACTTTCTCATTTCTTTATTGGGAATTCCCGCAGAACCCTCTGCAAGAGCAAGAAGCTTTCTTGCAGAAGAAACCAGATTTTTCTGCAAGGGACTCTGATACTGCTTTGGCTGAGGGCCTTTCTGCTTAATTAAAACCCCCTGGGTAATTTCGGTAAACTCGCCCTTTAATAAATCATAGCTTGTACCGCTGAAAGGTGCAAAGGCTTTGACGCCGATTTCCTGCTCAACTGCTTCGCAAAAATCTCTTACCGCCTCGTCGTCGCCGTGGTTAACAAACACCATAGAAGGCTTTTTCTCAAAACCCTTAAGCCAGGCTAAAAGTCCCTCTTTATCAGCGTGTCCGCTTACGCCGATAAGCTCACAAACCTCGCAGTTAACGGCAATTTCGTCGCCGAAAAGCCTCACAGACTGCGCCCCGTCGTGGATTTTTCTGCCCAAAGTGCCCTCTGCCTGATAGCCTACAAAAAGCACCGTGCTTTCTTTTCGCCACAGATTATATTTAAGGTGATGGCAAACTCTGCCTGCCTCGCACATACCGCTGGCTGAAATAATCACCTTGGGCGTAGTGTTCATATTAAGCTGACGGCTTTCTTCGCTTGTAACCGTTGTGTTTAGCCCTTCAAACCACAAGGGATTGTTGCCGTTTTTCATAACCGCCTTGAAATCTTCGTCAAGGCAGGAAGTGTCGCACTGTAAATAAATACCCGTTGCCTCATTGGCAAGGGGACTGTCAACATAAACAGGGAAGTTGTGGTGGTTTTTAACCAATCCTTTTTCTTTTATCTCACGGATAAAATAAAGCATTTCCTGAGTTCTGCCAACGGCAAAGGAGGGGATAATAACGTTTCCGCCTCTGTCTAAAGTTCGCTGAATAACAGAAGCAAGCACCTCGATGCTGTTCTGCCTTTTAGCGTTATGCAGACGGTTGCCATAGGTAGACTCACACACTACAAAGTCCGCCTCTTTCACAAATTTCGGGTTATTTATAATCGGCTGGTTAGTGTTGCCTACGTCGCCTGAGAAAACGATTTTCTTGGCAACGCCCTGCTCACTAAGCCAAAGCTCAATGGCGGCACTTCCCAAAAGATGGCCTATATCGGTAAATCTTAAGGCAATGCCTTCTTCTATTGTAATAACCTCGTCATAAGAGCAAGGGCGGAAAAGCGAAAGCACGCCCTGAGCATCCTCAATTGTATAAAGAGGCTCAACCTCCGCCTTGCCTGCACGCTTTGCTTTTCTGCTTCTGAATTTTGCCTCGCTTTCCTGAATAAAGGCACAGTCTCTGAGCATTATTTCGCAAAGGTTTGCTGTTTCTTTTGTAGTAATAACAGTACCCTTAAAGCCCTGCTTGTAAAGTAAGGGTAAATTGCCCGAATGGTCTACGTGGGCGTGGGTAAGAAAAACATAGTCAATTTGCGAAGAATTTACAGGAGGCAGAGTGTTTTCAAAAACGTCTCTGCCCTGCTCCATTCCGCAGTCAACAAGTATGTTTTTACCGCAAGCATTTATATAAGTACAGCTACCTGTAACCTCGTGGGTTGCACCTAAAAACCTAACTTCCATATTAGCCGTCCTTTAACTCCTTAACGCTAAGTGAAACGCCCTGAGTTTCTTCAATATATTCAAAAATCTCCTCAAAATTATACACAAATTTATAAAGGGATTTGCAGTTGTCGTTAATAAAGCCCTTAGCCATAGAAACATCCATAACTGCCTGAAGCTCATTGTAATAATCGGCTATGTTATAAATGGCAATAGGCTTGTCGTGGCGTCGAAGCTGCTTTAACGTAAGAACCTCGAAAAACTCCTCAAAGGTGCCGATTCCGCCGGGCACAATTAAAAAAGCGTCACTCATTTCCTCCATAATCATCTTTCTGTCTCGCATAGAGTCGGTTTCAATAAGGTCGTCACAGGAGTCAAAAAGAGCCTCGATATTTTCATCTTCAAAAAACTTGGGGATAATACCCACAACCTCGCCGCCGGCACTCTTGGCACCTCTTGCAGCCGCACCCATAAGGCCGTTTCCGCCGCCGCCAAACACCAAAGTATGCCCTCTTTTTGCAAGCTCAGCGCCTAATGCCTCGGTCTCAGAAATAAACATAGGGTCAATTTTAGGAGATGCCGCTCCAAATACACAGATTTTCATAACTTTTCCTCCCATATAAATTAATAATATTGTATCATACATTTATAATTTAGTACAGATGTTTTTTACCATTATCATAAAACTGTCACAAAAAGCATCTTAAATATTTTATTCGTGCAAAGCCAAAATATTCCCGAAAAGCTCCGTTTATATTCCTTATGATAGTACCAAATTTCATGTTATAATCCGTGACAATTTATGACTATACAATTTAAGAAAAAGTAAAAAAACGCCAATAAATCTACGTATTTGTCAATCGGCGGTATTGACGATAAATTTAGAACTGTTATAATTTATACTGAATATGACTTTGTATTAAATATCATTCATATATAAGGAGAATCTAAAATGCTTACAAAAAGCGAAGAGCAAATCGTTGAGCTTATGTGGAACTGCGAAGAACCGCTGACAAGCTCTGAGATTATCAGAAACTCCGTGAACAAAACTTGGAAAGACAGCTACGTTCACCTTCTGATAAACTCGCTGATGGAAAAGGGAATGGTTGAGGTTGCAGGTTTTAAAAAGGCAACCAAAAATTACGCCCGAACCTTTAAACCCACTATGAGCCGTGAGGAATATCTGTTTTTGTCTTTGACCAAAAGCAAAAACTACAACGAAGCTCAGATACCCGCATTTTTTAAAACCTTTATTGCACAGACCTCGGACTTAGCACTTTTAGAGGAGCTTGAGGCGGCAATCAAAAACCGCAAGGCTGAGCTTTAAAACTTTGCCGCAGTACCAAAAGGAGATTTTATTATGAAAAAAGATGAAATACAAAATGAATTTTTAATAAGTACTGCGGCAGAAACAGCCTTTGAGGTATGCACAAGCTACACAGATGACAAAGACATTAAAAGCAGTATCGAAAAAAGGCTTAAAGATACCTTTGAGAAAAAACTTGAAGGCGACAAAAAGCTCAGAAAGCTTCAGAAAACCGAGCTTGAAATTCTTATGGAGCTTGACAGAGTTTGCCGAAAACACAACTTAAGATACTATATCGTAGGCGGTACGTTAATCGGAGCAGTCAGAACAGGGGGATTTATCCCTTGGGACGACGACATTGATGTTTCAATGCCAAGAGAGGACTTTGACAAACTTCTCTCTTTAAAAGACGAGTTTTCCGAAAACTTTTTCTTGCAGACTCACAAAACCGAAAAGGAGTGTTACTTTTTCTATGCCAAGCTAAGAAAAAACGGCACCTATTTCGGCGAGGATAAATTTGAGCACACAGGCATTCACAAGGGTATATTTATGGATATTTTCCCCCTTGATTTTATAAGCGACAAAGGCATAGTTCAAAAGCTTTGCTTCAAAAGCTTCAGCCTTATAAACGCCTTTATCTGCTCAAAGAAAAAGACCTCGGAGTTTCTTTACAAAAATATGAGCCTGCCCTTTATCGTAACTTTCAGGCTTATTCAGTGTATTCTTCCCCTGCCTTTGCTTTACGGCTTAAGAACCCTCATTGCCAAGCTTACAAAAGCCTTAAGCAACAAGCGACTTGTGGCAAGTTTAGCAGGCTTTCACGGCTACCCGAAAGAAATTGCTCCCTTTGAGCTTTGGGATGAGGGCACGGACATAGAGTTTGAAGGCAAAACCGTACGTGCTCCCAAGGAGTACAAAACTTTGCTTTCTCACATGTTTGGCGACTATATGCAGCTCCCTCCCGTTGAAGAAAGAATCAATCACACCGTGGCTGACGAAAACATTATCTTTGAGGGTGTTAAAAAAGAGGACTACAAGCCAAAATTCAAGAGAAAACGAAGCCACCGCTACTACGGCGTTGACTACGACATTATCAGATAACACAAAGCCCCGACGTTAAGTCGGGGCATTTTTATACCACTTTGGGCTCGGCTAAGAAAACCTCGCCTTTTTTATAAACATATCTCGTGTAAGAGTGCATATTCGTAAAGTCAAATTTCTCTTTATACCTATTCTTTTCAAGAACCTTGGCACAGTCATAGTAGCTTACGGTTTCGCTGACAATTACAAAGGGCTTTATAAGCTTTCTCAGCTTTTTGCTGTGATAAACAGGCTTGCCCAAGCACATTGTACCCACCAAAAGAGGGTCGTCGGTAACGTAATAGTCAACATATTCTTCAAAAAATTCATTGTTAAGCTTAGGTGACTCTAAATTCGGAAGCCCATAGCACACCAGCTTTTTCTTAGACAAATCACGCCTGCGGTTGTTTAAAAGCTCATTGGCAAAGGGTGCGAAAAAGTCTCTTACGCTTTTGTAGGCAGACTCCTTTTCTCTTTTTAAAACGCCCTCGCCGTAACCTTCACGCTGAGCTTTTTCAAGAGTGCTTACAATAAGCTCTGTATCCTTAAGCTGAGTATATTCCAAATACCTTTCACTGCAACCGATACTTTCGCCAAAAAACCTGAGTTTCTGGTTCCACACAAAGGCAACTGAAGGAATGCCCAGCGAAAAAGCAATGATATTGGCGTGCATTCTGCAAGCAATAAGTGAAGAAAAACCGGCAATATACTCAACAAGCTGTTTGGCGTTTTCCGCAGAAGGAAGTGCGATTTCCTCTCTTTTGTCTTCCTTGCCCATAAAAGCAATAAGGTCTGTTAAAAACTCCTCGTCCTGCCTTAGTCCGTTGGTAAAAAGCTTGTACTTAACGCCTTTTGCTTCAAGTGCCTTTACAATATTTGCCCAGATGTTAAGCAAATCGTCTTTACCAATGGGCACGCCGTGGTCTTCAAAAAGACCGCCTCGTGCCACGCCTAAGCCTACAATATCAGAGTTTTCGGCCTTTTTGATTTTGTAGGTCTCACTTACCCATACGGCAGGGTCGGCAACTCTTTTTGACAAAACAGAACTGTCTTTTAGATAAGTTTCGTTAAGCTCATCGGAAAAATCACGACAGGTTATGTAACGGCTGGATTTGTTTTCCAGCATTGCCTTAAGGGTAACACAGCCTTCATGGTCTTGCTCATAACCCTCAAAGCCCATAGCGTTATACATAACAGGAATACCGTAATGCTCGGCTCTGCTTGTAACCCTGCCCATTTCAAGGGGGAATTTCTCTGCCTTGTACTTAATAAATCCTCCGCCGGGAAACACCACCAAATCGCTGTTTCTTACTCTGTTAAGGCTCTTTTTATCCTTCTGACGGCGGATATCAAGGGTAGAAATCTTAATATTCTTAAGTCCCTCTTTTTTAGCACACTTTTTAATAAGGTACTTTACACAGTCCGAAATTACAACGTCGCCTAAATTTCTGCACTGCATCAAACCACACAAAAGCACCTTTGTGTCGGGCTCCAATAAAAGAGCCTCCTCTTTTGTAAGCGGTGCAGGATTTACTTTTGTATTTAATTTTTTATCAGCAGTCATCCTGCACACGTCCTTTAATTTTTTAAATAAAGCTTAAAACCGTGCTTTTGAGTCCGTCCTTAAGCTTAACCTGAGGAATCCAACCTAAGGCTTCAAGCTTAGAGGTGTCAAGTCCCTTACGCTTGTAGTTACAGTAGCCTGAGGTGTCTGTTGCCTCTTGATACACAACGTTTATATTTCTTTCAGGGAATAAATCAGAAATAAGCTTAGCCACGTCCCTTATAGCCATAGGCTCACGCTCGTTTGCAAGATTATAAGCCTCGCCGTTTTCACCCTTAAGCATTACAAGGAAAATTGCGGCAACGGCATCTGAAACATAACAAAAAGCTCTTTCAGCCAAGCCGTCGCTTTTCATAACGATATCCTGAGAATTTACGGCGTTAGTAATAAAGTCTGCCATAACTCTGCCGTCGTTACCAATAATCATACCGGGGCCGTAAGAATGGGCAATTCTAAGCACCGTAAATGGTATACCGTACTGCACCAAGTAGCTTTTAAGAATTGTCTCAGCCATTCTTTTGCTTTCGGGGTAGCAGGACCTTGCCTCAAGGGGGTCAAACACTCCCATATCGGTTTCTTTAACAAAGTCAACATCATCTACCTTGCCGTAAATTTCGCGGGTTGAAGGATAAACGATGTTTTCGATATTTTTCTTTCTTGCAAGCTCCAAAACATTAACCGTGCCCTGAGTGTTGGCGGCAATAATACCTGTAGGGTCATTTTTAATAAAATAAGGGCTTGCGGCACCTGCGGCGTGGAAAATATAGTTTATGTCGCCCTCATACTCAATTGGAGTGCAAACGTCCTGAGCGATTATTTCAAAGTTTTCATCATTAAGAAATCCCTTGAACTTCTCCTCAGCCTTATTTTTGCTTCGAACCAATGCAAGCACCTTGATGCCGTAGTTTTTCTCAATATTAAGATGCATAAGTGTAAGTGTAAAGTAATATGCAAGCATACCTGTAGCGCCTGTAACAAGCACAGTTTTTCCCTTCAATTTTTCAAAAGGAATATCACGGCTTATAAGGTCGTTCATATCAGCCTTTACAACGCTTTTTTCATAAAGAAACATAACAATACCTCCTACTGGATATATACATATTTATCATAACACAATTATACTCTGTATGCAACGCCCAAAAATACATACAACAAAAATTGTGCACCATTTTTGGTTAAAATTCGCATAGAATCTACACAGTTTATATGTTAATATAAATGGCGAAGGAGGAATTAGTGTGAAAAAATTTATCTGTATCATACTTACACTTATTATGGCTTTGGGCACTCTTGGCATTACTGCAAGTGCCGCAAAACCACCTATTGAATATCAGGAAGTTTCCTATATGCAGGAAAATATGCTTTATGTTCACGGCGTTAACAACGCTTGGGAAACTCAGGCTTGGCAGCATTGGCAGCAGCTTGACCTTTACCGCGACTTTGACGAGGACGAGCAAAGGGATATGGGCGTTACACGCGAAGACGGTATCTCGAAAGAATATTACTTCTTCCTGCCCTCAGGTGCTGACAGTCAAGAGGTAGTTATTTTTAATACCTTCCCAAATTCAATTACCTTTAACGGTGAAGTTATCGAGTCCAAAAAAGCTACCACTGTTTACTACAGCACCGCCGATGATTTTACGGTTTTGGCAGACGGCAAGGAGTACACAGTAAGATTTAGAATGTCTGATGCAGAATCTGCAATTTACATCAACAATATGGACGCCGACGGCAACGGCACCGACCTTTTAACCTACCTTTCTCAGGATAAGGAAAACGACGCAAAGGCAACAGGCGCAATTGTAGACAGAGACGGTAACGTTGACAACACTCCTATCAAAAAAATCAAGGGCAGAGGCAATACCACTTGGGATAAAGAAAAGAAGCCATTTAACGTAACCTATGAAGATGCTGTTATTATTGACGGTATGGAAAGCACCAAAAAGCTTTCGCTTCTTGCAAATTATCAGGACTCCTCTCTTGCCAGAAACAGAATCCTTATGGATATGGCAGATTTTGTAAAAATCCCCTACTCCTCTGATTCACGCTTCGTTGACTTTTATATGAACGGCGAATATTTAGGTGCTTACCAGATTGCTCAGAAGGTTGATATCGGCAAGAATAACCTTGTAAAAGCAATTGACGACGACACCCACCTAAACGAAGACGGCACTCTTAAAGAGGAATTCCCCTTCTTGGTTGAGATCGATGCAGGCGCAAATAACACCGACTACCACACCTACTCTTCAAAAGCAAAGTGCAACCTTACAGTAAAGGGTCCTGAGCTTGAAGAAGGCGACGACTACTATAGCGAAGTTCTTAAGGTTGTGCAGACAAAGTTTGATAAAATGTACACCGCAATTGTTCAGAATTCCGATGATTTAGAGGAGCTTGTGGACATTGACTCCATTGCACAGCTTGTGCTTATTAACGAGCTGAGCAAAAACTGGGACGTTGGTATTTCAAGCTTTTACTTAACCTATATGGCTGACGAACAGGGCAACTACAAGTTCTTCGGCTCACCCTGCTGGGACTACGACAACTCTATCGGCAACGCCACAGGTATTAAGAGCGACCTTAACAGAATGGGCGTTAACGATTATGAAGAGCCTACAGGCTGGTGGACAAAGTATAAGCTTAACTCAGGCGGCGGTTCGGGCAAAACAGGCAAGTACACCCTTCCCGGCTATGCCATGATGAATGAAACAATCTTTAATAGAATGGCTGAGATTTGGTTTGAAGATTTTATGCCTGCTTTGGCATTTTTCAATACCGAAAATATTAGTGACAAAGAGATTTACTCCAAAGACGTTTACTACGATTACCTTGAAGAATCCGCCAAAATGAACTACGAAATGGGCTGGCGTATTAACACAGGCAACTGGATTTGCGACCATTCTGAGCTTTTAAACGGCACTTATAACAAAGAAACAGGCATCTTTACTCCCGACTCTGAGGTTACAAAGTACGACACAACCACCTTTGAGGGCGAGTATCAGTATATGGTTGACTGGCTCAACACCCGTGCAGCTTGGCTGAGCTCTGAGTTTCACAAGTTGGTTTACAAGGAAATCCTCTTAGGCGACGCTAACCTTGACCAGAAGATAAACGTTAAGGATGCAACCCTTATTCAGAAGGCAATTGCAAAGCTTGAAAAGCTTGAGGGCGACAATTTCACCGCCGCTGACGTAAACGGCGACGAAAAACTTTCTGTTCAGGATGCTACAAATATTCAGAAGTTTATTGCAAACTATGAAATCCCCTACAAAGTAGGCGAACCTGTTTAAAATTTATTTACAAATCCCCCTGCACAAAGCAGTGCAGGGGGATGCTTTTCATATTGACTTTTAGAGTAGAATGTACTATTATAGTAATACAGTTTAACTGAGTGCACTGCACGAAGGAAGGTTTTTGCTACGGATACCCTATTTTTAATCTGTGATGCTGTTATCACAGGCTTTTTTTCTCTATGTTACCTTTATCAGGTATTCTTTATAATATATGAACTGCTAAAAAAGAATAAAAATAAAGCAAATGCCAAACCGAAAAAGCTTCACAGGTTTGCAGTTGTTATCTGTGCCAGAAACGAGCAAAGCGTCATCGGCGGCCTTATTGACAGTTTAAAGCGTCAGAATTACCCTGAGGAGCTTATTGACATTTACGTTGTAGCTGACAACTGCTCTGACTATACTGCAAAGTATGCCGAAGCTTCGGGAGCAAAGGTTATTGAAAGGCACAACAAAAGCCTTATCGGCAAGGGCTATGCTTTGGACTTTGCCTTTAAAAAGCTTTTTAAAGAAGACGTTTATCACGACGCTTATCTTATTTTTGACGCCGACAACCTTGTGGACAAGGACTTTATTAAGGAAATGAACCTTAAGCTTTGCGAAGGTTTTAAAGTTCTTACAAGCTACCGCAACTCCAAAAACTACGGCACAAACTGGATTACCGCAGGCTATTCCCTTTCTTTTATCCGTGAGGCAAAGTACCTTAACAAAGCCCGTGAGGATTTAAAGCTTTGCTGTGCAATTTCGGGCACAGGCTTCTGTGTAAGCCGTGAAATTATCGAAAAAAACGGCGGTTGGAAGCATCATCTTCTGACCGAGGACATAGAATTTACCGTTGACTCTGTTATTGAGGGCGAAAAATTCGGTATAAGCGAAAAATCCGTGCTTTATGATGAGCAACCTGTTACCTTTAAAAGCTCTTGGAATCAGCGAATCCGCTGGACAAAAGGCTTTTATCAGATTTTAGGGGAATACGGATTTAAGCTTTTAAAAGGTGTTTTCAAGGGCTCTTTCTCGTGTTATGATTTTTTAATCACCCTTTTTCCTGCATCTGCCTACACAATCTACAACTTTGTTAAATGTATCATAGAATGTGTTTACGGCGTAATTGCCTTTTCAAAAAACCTTGACCCCATTACCCTTATCCAGAATTGCATCTGGCCCTTTGTAAGCTTTATTGCAATTATTTATTTCGTGTTCTTCTTTATGGGGCTTGTTACTATGATTACCGAGCACAGGGTTATAAGAGCTACTAAAGCTCAGAAAATCCGCTCTGTTTTCACCTATCCGTTATTTATGATTACCTACTGTCCCATTGCCATTGCGGCTATTTTCAAAAAAGTAAGCTGGACTCCTATTCCCCACAACGTAAAGGCAACAATCGACGACCTTGAAGACGCCAAAACCCGCTAAAGAAAACCGCCTGATTTTTTCGGGCGGTTAGTATTTTTATAAAATGTATTATATTTTTCAAATTTGTTAATAATCAATTCATACTAATGATTTATAATCTTACATTATGAAAGGAGCGATATGTATTGCTTAATTTAAAAAACATCTGTAAGGAATATAAAATGGGCGACACCACCGTAAAGGCTTTGAAGGGTGTTGACGTAAGCTTCAGAGACAACGAGTTTGTTGCTATTTTGGGTCATTCAGGCTGCGGAAAAACCACTTTGCTTAACATAATCGGCGGACTTGACCGCTACTCAGAGGGCGATTTGCAAATCAACGGTGTCTCCACAAAGAAATACAAGGACCGAGACTGGGACGCTTACCGCAACCACTCTGTGGGCTTTGTTTTTCAGTCTTATAACCTTATTCCCCACCAGACTGTGCTTTCTAATGTAGAGCTTGCACTTACCCTTTCGGGTGTTAAGAAAAGCGAAAGAAGAAAGCGTGCCAAGGAAGCACTTAAAAAGGTAGGACTTTCTGATCAGCTTAAGAAAAAACCTAACCAGATGTCTGGCGGACAGATGCAAAGAGTTGCCATTGCCCGCTCCCTTGTAAATAATCCCGACATACTTTTAGCCGACGAACCTACAGGCGCCCTTGATACCGACACAAGCGTACAGATTATGGAGATACTCAAAGAGGTTGCCAAAGACCGCCTTGTTATTATGGTTACTCATAATCCTGAGCTTGCAGATGAGTATGCCACAAGAATCGTAAACCTTAAAGACGGCTTAGTGGTAGGCGACTCTAACCCTGTCAGCCAGCAGGAGCTTAAAGAAAGTGAAGTAGTTAAGGTAAAGGGCAAAAAGCAGAAAAAACCTTCAATGTCCTTCTTTACCGCTCTTTCTCTTTCCTTTAACAATCTGCTTACAAAAAAGGCACGTACCCTTTTAACCTCTTTTGCAGGTTCAATCGGTATTATCGGCATTGCCCTTATTCTTTCTCTTTCAAGCGGTATTCAAGCGTTTATCGACGGCATTCAGGAGGACACCCTGTCCTCTTATCCTATTGTTATTGAGGAAGAGGCTCTGGATATGACTTCTATGATGGCTTCTATGATGTCCATGAGCGAAAGCAGTCAGAACCGCGAAGAAGGCAAGGTTTACGCCAACACTATTATGTACGATATGTTAGAAGCTGTAAACGGTTCTGCATCAAGTCAGAATAACCTTGAGCCTTTCAAGGCTTATCTTGAAGAAAACGCTGCAACCCTTGACGAATATGTAAACTCTGTTCAGTATGGCTACGACCTTGATTTGCTGATTTACAGTGAAGACACCGACGAAAAAATAGAAAAATTAAACCCCTCTGCACTTTTTGAGGGTATGATTTCAGATAGCTACTCCGAGGCGATTTCACCCTCTGACTATATGCTTGATGTATGGCAGGAGATGATTCCCTCAAAAGACGGTGACGCCATAAGCCCCCTTATTACCGACCAGTATGAAATTGTAGAAGGCGGCGGCAGATGGCCCTCTAACTACAATGAGGTTGTTCTTGTGGTTAACGAAAATAACGAGGTTGCCGACACTGCACTTTACGCCTTGGGTCTTAAAGACGCTGATGAGGTTGACGACATTTTAACCGCACTTTCAAAAGGCGAAGAGTATGAAAGCGACGCCGCCACAAGCTGGGAATACAGCGAGCTTTTGGGCAAAACCTTTAAGCTGGTACTTCCCACCGACCTTTACTCTAAAAACGAGCACGGCGTATGGGAGGATATAAGCGAAAACGAAACCCTGCTTAAGGTTGCCGTTGATGACTCCGAGGACATTGAAATTGTTGGTATTATCCGCCCCAGAGAAGACGCTACCTCCGCTTCCCTTTCGGGCACAATCTGCTACACAAAGGCACTTACAGACTTTTACATTGATGCAATAAACGATAGCGAAATCGTAAAAGAACAAATGGCAGACACTACTGTTGATGTACTCAGTGGTGCAAACTTTATAGATACCACCAAAGAATACTCCAACGAAGAAAAGGCTCAGATGCTTGACACCTATATAAGCCATATTTCTGACAAGCAGAAAGCTCAGATGTATACCCAGATTATTACCACACCTCCTGAGGAAATGCTCACTCAGTCTACAGAGCAGTATATGCTACAGTATCCCGACAGAGAAAGCAGAGTCGAAGCAATACTTTCGGCAAACACAGGTGACGGCTCTGTTGACGAAGAAACCGCCCGCGCTTACTTAGAGGATATGAGCGACGAAGAAATTGAAAACCTTATTGTAAGCAGTATGGAAAAAATGATTTCTGCTCAGTATGCCGAAAATGCTATGGCAGGGCTTTCTACATTTTCCACCTCTGACTTGGCACTTATGCTTGACACTTACTACACAGACAAGACTGATGAAGAAAAGGCAAAGGACTTTGACAAATTCGTGCCTGAAGTTACCTTGGAAAACACCCTGCACACCTTAGGCTCTGTGGATTACCACAAGCCTTCAAGTGTAAGCATCTACCCCGTTTCCTTTGATGCAAAGCAAAGTGTTACAGATATGATTTCCGATTACAACAAAACCGTAGAAGAAGACGACAAAATCAGCTACACCGACTACGTAGCGTTGATGATGTCCTCGGTAAGCGTTATTGTTGATGCCGTTACCTACGGACTTACCGCTTTCGTTTCTATATCCCTTGTTGTTTCCTCTATTATGATTGGTGTAATCACCTATATTTCTGTTTTAGAGCGTACAAAGGAAATCGGCGTGCTTCGCTCAATGGGTGCATCAAAACGCAATATTTCAAACATCTTCACCGCCGAAACCCTTATTATCGGACTTATTTCGGGACTTATCGGCGTAGGACTGACTATTCTTCTGAATATGCCCATTAACGCTATCCTTGATTTCTTGTTAACTGATGTTACAATCACAGCGGCACTTCCTATGGGTGCAGGTATTATTCTTGTTGTTATCAGTATGATTCTCACATTTATCGCAGGTCTTATCCCCTCTAAAATGGCGGCAAAGAAAGACCCTGTAGAAGCACTGAGAACTGAATAAACTAAATCCCTCTGCTAAAAAAACAGAGGGATTTTTTGTAAAGCCACAGATGTTTAGTTATTCTTTAATAAAAGCCTTGATAATTTCGCCTACATACATTTTGTGCATAGGCTCAGCCTCGCCATAATGAGTGTTTACAAAATCGTCGCAGATTGCGGATTTATCCATATCCTGAGCATAAAGCTTTTTGCAGACAAGAGTAAGCTCAGCTTCTTCAAAATAAGGAGCCTCTGCCGAGAAGACGGGCGTTAAGCCTGTTTCCTTGCACTTGTCGAAGTCCCTGCCCGATTTACTGCCGCAAAAGCTAAGTGCCTTTCTGTACTCCTCGGCGAAAAATGTAAGGGTAAAGTACTCTTCTCTTTCGCAAAACTCAAAGGTATAGCGAGAAGGTCTTATAAATGTGAAGGCAACGTTTTTGTTCCAAAGCACTCCAAGTCCTCCCCAGCTTGCAGTCATTGTGTTAAAAGATTCCTTGTTTCCTGCTGTTATAAGCATCCACTGCTTGCCGATTTTTTCAAAAGGGCTAACTTCAAGCTCCTTAATATCAATTTCCTTAAAGCTCATAAAAAACCTCCGTTAATATATATCGTGAACTACAACCTCACCTGAAGAAACCTGTCGCAAAACGCCCTCTGCCTCTATAGTAAGGGAGCCGTTTTCTAAAACATCAACGGCTACGCCGCTAAAGTCTTTTGCTCTTACGTTTTTGCCAATGTTAGCACAAAGCCCTTTGTACTTAGCCAGTGCCTCTTTAGTAAAGCCATAATCATACTTTTCAATTGTGTTTTCAAACGCCTTAACCAATGCCTTGAAAACCTCTTTCACCTTATATTCCTTTCCGCTTAAAAGGTACATAGAGGTTGCCTTATGAGAAATCTCATCGCTAAAGCTTTTGTCGTTTATGTTTATCCCTACGCCAATAACAGTATATTCATTTACCCTTTCGCAAAGAATACCCGCAAGCTTTTTATTGACCGAAATTATATCGTTTGGCCATTTGATTTCAAGGGGTAAATCCAAAAAAACTTTTAAGCCTTCATAAACCGCCAAAGCCGCAAGCAAGGTAAAGCCCTCTGAATATTTATTTTTTATAGCGATGCTCATACAAAGGGTGCCTTCACCGCTAAGCCAAGTTCTGCCGAGTCTGCCTCTGCCTGAACTTTGGCTCTTTGCCATAACCGCCAAGCCGTTTTCTAAAGTGCTTTCTTTAATAAGTCTCTTGAGGTAATTGTTGGTAGAGTCCACCGACTCTAAATATACCGTAGCTAAAGGGAAATTTGTCATACTAACCTTTTCTTTACAATTGTCAGAGGCTTGCAGATTGCAGTACCCACAACAATATTTACTGCGATTTCGATAAGTCCGTTTGTGCCTGCAAAAGCGGCAAACAATGCAAAAATGCTGTTAACACCAACAAGCTCTGAAATGTTTTCGGCAAAGAAAATCCACATAGAGCCTAAAAACAAAACTGTGTTAATAATTGCAACACTTGCACCCGACACGGGAATTGCCAGCATATCTCTCTTTGTGCCGTTTTTACTTATTGCCTTATAGATAAGTGCAGGCAAAAGTCCGCACAAAATACGGGGCACAACACACATAATAAAGGTGTAAAAAGGATTAACACCAAGTAAAATGTTGCCCAAAGCGTCCATTCCAAAGCAGGTGTAAAAGCTGGTTAATCCAAAAACAGAGCCTAAAATAACACCGCTTCTTGCCCCTAAAACAATGCTTCCGATTGCAACAGGCAGTGTAATAAGTGTCATCTTTACAGGGCCTAAGGGTATGTAGCCGATAGGTGTAAAGGTCATCAGAATGATTAATGCCGCTAAAATTGCGGTCATTGTCATTTCCACTACCATAGGGTTAATGGTTGATTTTCTTCTTGTAGACATAAAAATTCCTCCTGCTGACTCCCCAAAAGGGTGAGTCGCTAAAAATATTTATTATAAGGCAAAGCCTTTATAACCTTACTTTTTATTCTTTTCAAAAATCAGACGTAAGCCCTGAAGCATCAAATCATCTCTCAGCTCAATTTTATGGCGACAAGATGGCACAATCTCAGCGGCTAAACCGCCTGTGGCAACAAGAGAACACTTCTTGCCGATTTCTTCTTCAATGCGGTCAATCATACCGTCAATCATAGAAGCCGAGCCTATAACAATACCTGAGCGCATACATTCGTCGGTATTTTTGCCCACAACTCTTGAAGGAGCGTGAATTGCAACCGAGGGCAAAAGTGCACCCTGCTTAACCAGAGCATTTAAAGCAGTGCCCACACCGGGGATAATTGCACCGCCAATCATAGACTTATCCTCGTCAATAACAAAAACAGTGGTAGCAGTACCCATACTTATGACGATTGAAGGCAGTTTATACATTTCTGCCGCACCTACACAGCCTGTTACCAAGTCGGCACCTGCTGAGGCAGGGTTATCTATCTTTAAATTAATGCCTGTTTTAAGTCCGGGGCCAACAACCAAAGGCTCCATTTTAAAAAGCAGCTTAACAGCCTTTTTAAGGCTTGATAATACCTGTGGCACAACGCTACTGATAATAGTGCCCTCAACCTTAGCAATATCAAAACCGTAAACTTCGAAAATGCCCTTGATTTCCAAAGCCAGCTCGTCGCCTGTTTTGCTTTCATCAGTAGAAGTGCGGGCTATCATAACAAGGTCTTCGTTTTCAAAAAGGCCAAGTTTAATATTTGTATTTCCTACGTCAAATACTAATAACATAATATCACCACTATCATTATATTTTAAACTACCTTAAAGTTCAAGTCTATAGTTGTTATCGACGAAAAAGGAGCAAAAAAGGTTGGTAAATTCTACAATAAATTGCCGCTATTTTTCTTAAAAGAAAATTGATAAAGGTCCTTTATGGTAATATATTATTGCGAATACTACTATTAAACTGTTCAATAGGAGGAATTGCTATGCAGAACACCACTAAACTTGAGCTTAAAAAGCTCGCCTGTAAAGCAAGAATGGGTGCTGTTGAGGGCACATTCAATGCAAAATCAGGCCATCCCGGCGGCTCCCTTTCCGCCGCTGACATTATGACCTACCTTTATTTTAACGAAATGAATGTAGATCCCGCTAATCCTAAAATGAAAAACCGCGACCGTTTTGTTCTTTCAAAGGGTCATTGCTGCCCAAGCCTCTATGCAATCCTTGCACTTAAGGGCTTCTTTGCTTGGGACGAGCTTAAGAACCTTCGCCACGTTGGCTCTATGCTTCAGGGTCACCCCGATATGAACAAAACCCCCGGTGTTGATATGAGCACAGGCTCTCTCGGTCAGGGTATTTCTACCGCTTGCGGTATGGCTCTGGCTGCTAAAATTGATAACCTCCCCTACCGCGTTTACACCGTTCTTGGCGACGGCGAGTGCGAAGAGGGTCAGGTTTGGGAGGCAGCTATGTTTGCCGCTCACAACAAGCTTGACAACTTAGTTGTTATTGTAGACCAGAACGGTTTACAGATTGACGGCAAGGTATCGGAAGTTTGCGGCATTGAGCCTCTTGATAAGAAATTTGAAAGCTTTGGCTTTGAGGTTATTAAAATCAACGGTCACTGCTTTGACGATATTGAAGCCGCCTTTAACAAAGCTAAGGAAGTTAAGGGCAAGCCCACAGCTATTCTTGCCGCTACTGTTAAGGGCAAGGGCGTAAGCTTTATGGAAGACCAGGTTGACTGGCACGGCAAAGGTCCCAACAAAGACGAGTATGAAAAGGCAATAGCTGAGCTTGAGGCTCAGCTTAAGGAACTGGAGGGTGAGTGCTAATGGCTGATATCGTAACAAAAGCAACCAGAGAAAGCTTTGGCGAGGCTCTTTGCGAGCTTGCCAAAACTAACGAAGATATTATTGTTCTTGATGCTGACCTTGCAGGTGCTACCAAGACATCTATTTTCAAGAAAGAATTCCCTGAAAGATTCTTTGACTGCGGTATTGCCGAGGGCAATATGATTTGCGTTTCCGCAGGTCTTGCTTCCGCAGGTAAAATCCCCGTTGCCGCATCATTTGCGATGTTTGCAACAGGCAGAGCATACGAGCAAATCAGAAACTCTGTTGGTTACCCCCACTTAAACGTTAAAATTGCAGGCAGCCATGCAGGTATCTCAACAGGCGAAGACGGTGCTACTCACCAGTGCCTTGAGGACGTTGCTTTAATGCGCACAATCCCCGGTATGACAGTTCTCTGCCCTGCTGACCACTATGAAATGAAAGCCGCCGCTAAGGCTGCTATTGAGCACGTTGGCCCTGTTTACATTCGTCTTGGCAGACTTGCTATTGACTCTTTCAACGACCCTGATACTTACGAGTTCGAGCTTGGCAAGGGTATCACCCTTCAGGAGGGTGATGACATCACCGTTATTGCTACAGGCTTAGTTGTCAACGAGTGCAGAAAGGCTTGCTTGAAGCTTAAAGAGGAAGGCATTAATGTTCGCCTTATCAATATCCACACCATCAAGCCTATTGACCGTGACATTGTAATCAAAGCCGCTAAGGAAACAGGCAAGATTATCACAGTTGAAGAGCATAATGTTATCGGCGGTCTTGGCGACGCTGTTATTGAGGTAACAAGCGAAGAATGCCCCGTTAAGGTTCGCAAGGTTGGCGTTTACGACAGATACGGCTACTCAGGCCCCGCTTGGGAGCTTTTAGAGAAATTCGGTCTTACCGAAACAGGTATCGCAGATGTTATCCGCGAAGAACTCAATAAGTAATTAAGTTTACAAGCCCCGTCGTTAATAAAACGGCGGGTTTTGTTTTGACGTATATTCAACGGAATTTGTAACCTAACTTATATTTTTGCGACCTTATAGGTGAAGGGAGGAATTTCTATGAAGAGGGTTTTAATTTTACTTATAGCTTTATTTGCTTTTACTTTTTTCGGTTGTGTACCAAATGTTGAACACGATTGCCAAGAGACCTACCACCCCGAAAATACCTATGCAATCCTACGTGCCGAGCAAGACCGCATAAACGAATTTCTGAAAAACTACACCTGCGGTGATTTTGTAACAAGCACTTATGTTGACGACTATCGAGAGGTTTTGGTGGTTGGAATTAAGGACATAACCGATGAAAAAATTGAATTTTTCAAAGAAAACATCTCCGACAAGGATTTTATCGTCTTTGAAGAAGGCGGAAATATTGTTTTGACCACCGAATAAATTAAATTTTAAGCCCGTGACTAACGGGCATAAAAAAGAGGGTTGGCTTTAAGCCAACCCTCAATTATTTTACCCTTAGATAAGCTCGATGATTGCCATCTCAGCAGCGTCGCCGCGGCGGGGGCCAATCTTAGTGATTCTTGTGTAACCACCGTTTCTGTCCTTATACTTGGGTGCAATCTCCTTGAAGAGCTTGTATGTTACTTCCTCTTTTGTTACAAAAGACATAACCATACGCTTGTTGTGGAGATTATCCTCTTTAGCAATAGTGATCATCTTCTCGGCTAATGAAGAAACTTCTTTAGCACGAGTAACAGTTGTCTCTATTTTGCCGTTCTCGAAAAGGAAAGTAACCATAGCTCTGAGCATTGCTGTTCTGTGAGCTGTAGCTCTACCTAACTTTCTTGTACCGGGCATTATATTTCACTCCTTATTAAGTGTAGTAATTGTAAAGGTTTATTCGTCCTCGCTGTGAAGACTGAAGCCAAGACTATTAAGCTTCTGCATAACTTCCTCAAGGGACTTTCTGCCGAGGTTTCTAACCTTCATCATATCCTCTTCGGACTTGCTGATAAGGTCCTCAACAGTATTGATACCTGCACGCTTTAAGCAGTTGAAGGAACGAACAGAAAGGTCAAGCTCTTCAATAGTCATTTCAAGAGCCTTCTCCTTGCCACTGTCCTCTTTAACTACCATAATCTCCTGACTGCCTCTGTCTGAGAGGTCAACAAAGAGGTTAAGGTGCTCGCAGATAACCTTAGCTGCAAGAGACACAGCCTCCTGAGCAGTGATAACACCGTTTGTCCAAACGTCAAGAGTGAGCTTGTCATAGTCAGTAATCTGACCAACACGGGTGTTGTCAACAGTATAGTTTACCTTAAGAACAGGTGTATAAATGGAGTCAACAGGAAGGACACCGATAACATTGTTACCGGAAAGAGCCTTGTTCTTTTCTGCGGGAACATAGCCTCTGCCCTTGTCAAGTGTGATTTCCATATTAAGCTTAGCGTCTTCGCCGAGAGTTGCAATGTGAAGCTCAGGTGTGAGAATCTCAACCTCACTGTCGCACTTAATCATATCGGCAGTAACTGTGCAGGGGCCTTCAGCAACAATTTCAACAGTCTTGGGACCGTTGCTGTTAAGCTTTGCAACCAAGCTCTTCATATTAAGAACGATTTCTGTAACGTCCTCTTTTACACCGGGAATGGTGGAAAACTCGTGGAGTACACCGTCAATCTTAATAGAATTAACTGCTACACCCTCAAGTGAGGAAAGCAGAACTCTTCTTAAAGAGTTGCCTAATGTGTTGCCAAAGCCTCTCTCTAAAGGCTCTACAACAAATCTGCCGTATTTGCCGTCGGCTGATAATTCGTCAACGTTGATTCTGGGCTTTTCAATTTCTATCATGCAATAATCCTCCTTAACATTTTCAGCAACCTGCTGAGATGTGTGTAAACCTGCGAAAAAAATGATGCAGATTACTTGGAGTACAACTCAACGATGAGGTGCTCTTCTACGGGGAAGTCGATATCGTCTCTCTGAGGAGCTGCGATTACTTTACCGCCGAGAAGGTTAGCATCCTTCTGGAGCCACTTAGGAGCAGGAACAGATGCATTCTCGCCGTCAGCAATAGCCTTGAAACGAGTTGTAGCACGGCTCTTCTCCTTAACTTCGATAACATCGCCAACCTTTACAAGATAGGAAGGAATGTTTACTTTCTTACCGTTTACTGTGAAGTGAGCGTGGTTAACGAGCTGACGAGCCTCTCTTCTTGTAGCTGCAAGACCAAGTCTGTAAACTACGTTGTCAAGTCTTGTCTCGATAATTGTGAGCAGTGCCTCACCTGTTTTACCCTCTGCCTTTTCAGCCTTCTCATAGTAAGCTCTGAACTGCTTTTCGAGAATGCCGTAGATAAACTTTACCTTCTGCTTCTCGGTAAGCTGCATTGAGTATTCGCTCTTCTTCTTTCTCATATTACCGCCGGGGTTCTTGTTAGAAGTCTTCTTAGAGTAACCCATAACAGCGGGGGAAATGCCAAGTGTTCTGCAACGCTTAGCAATAGGCTGCATATTCTTTGCCATATTCTTTACCTCCTATTATACACGTCTTCTCTTGGGAGGACGGCATCCGTTGTGGGGAATCGGAGTTACGTCTTTAATCATAGTAACCTCGAGACCTGCTGTCTGTAATGCACGGATAGCTGCCTCACGGCCCTGTCCGGGACCCTTAACGTAAACGTCAACGGACTTCATACCGTGCTCCATAGCTGCCTTTGCAGCTGTTTCTGCTGCAGACTGAGCTGCGAAGGGAGTGGACTTTCTGGAACCTCTGAAGCCAAGCTCACCAGCGCTTGCCCAAGAAATTGCATTACCGTGAACATCGGAGATAGTAACAATTGTGTTGTTAAAAGTAGACTGAATGTGTGCTGCGCCCTTCTCGATATTCTTTCTCTCACGGCGACGGCGTACAGTCTTTTTAGTTGTAGCTTTTGCTGCCATTTGCTTTCTCCTCCTTACTTCTTCTTATTGGCCATGGTCTTTCTGGGACCCTTACGGGTACGAGCGTTTGTCTTGGAACGCTGACCTCTTACAGGCAGGCCCTTTCTGTGGCGAACACCACGGTAGCAGCCGATTTCAATAAGTCTCTTAATGTCAAAAGCAACGTCACGGCGAAGATCACCTTCAACGCGGCAGTTGTGGTCAATATACTCTCTGAGTTTGGAAATATCATCCTCTGTAAGGTCTCTAACGCGAACGTCGGGATCTACACCTGTGGATGCGAGGATATCGTTAGCGGTCTTTCTACCAATACCATAGATATAGGTCAAACCGATTTCGATTCTTTTGTCTCTGGGCAAGTCAACACCTGCTATACGAGCCATATTGGTTGCACCTCCATAAAATGCTTAAAATTTGATTTTTGCAGATTCTTCTGCATTGGTAAAGACTTTGCTAATAAATTAGCCCTGTCTCTGCTTGTGCTTGGGGTTTTCGCAGATAACCATAATTCTGCCTTTTCTCTTGATAACCTTGCACTTTTCGCAGATTTTCTTTACTGAAGGTCTGACTTTCATTAGTTAATCATTCCTTTCTTAGAGTTAAGTAGTTGATTTTCTTACTTTGAGCGCCATGTAATTCTGCCGCGGGTAAGGTCGTAGGGAGACATCTCAACCGTAACCTTATCGCCGGGAAGAATACGAATGAAGTTCATTCTCAGCTTGCCGCTAATAACAGCCAGAATCTTGTGGCCGTTAGGAAGCTCTACCGTAAACTGAGCGTTGGGAAGAGCATCGACAACTGTACCTTCTATTTCAATAACATCCTGCTTTGACATAGGATAACCTCCGAAAATTAATCCTCCCTGAATATTCTCAGGGCTTTTCTTATATTGCGGTTAGTGTCCATTGAATGGGACAAAACTGTGTTTGTAACTGTGAGGTGAATGGGATTTTTCTTTTTTGGATTTTCCACCTTACGGCGTTTACCGTCTGCAATAAAAACCCATTTCTCATCACTTTTTACAACTACAAAGAAGCCTTCTTTGTCACGGCCTGCCTTAGCCTTAACAACAGTGCCAACAGGTATCATAAATGTACCTCTCTGTCCGCTATTGTTAAAATCTTGGGACCGTCGGGCGTAATGGCAATTGTGTGCTCGAAGTGAGCCGATAAACTGCCGTCAACAGTGACGGTAGTCCAGTCGTCATTGAGCACCTTTACCTTATAGTCGCCCATATTGACCATAGGTTCAATGGCAATAGTCATACCGGGAATAAGTCTCGGTCCCCTGCCGGGAGTACCGAAATTAGGTACGCTGGGTTCTTCGTGTAAATTCGCACCTACGCCGTGGCCGACAAAATCTCGTACCACCGAGTAACTGCGATCTTCGACATACTTCTGAACTGCTGAGGAAATGTCGCCTACGCGACCTCCTGCCTTTGCCGCTTTTATTCCCTCATAAAGCGACTCTCTGGTAGCGTCCATAAGCCTCTTAGCTTCCTCACTTACATCTCCGCAAGGGAAAGTGTAAGCGTTGTCGCCGTGAAAGCCGTCGATAAAAGCACCGACGTCAATCGAGACTATGTCGCCCTCTCTGAGAATACAATTCTTGGAAGGTATGCCATGGATAACCACGTTATTTACAGAAATGCAGGAGCTTGCGGGAAAATCGCCGTAACCGAGGAAGGATGGGGTTGCACCCTGACGCTCGATATACTTGCGGATATTCTGGTCGATTTCAAAGGTTGTTACACCGGGTTCAACCATTGTGCCTGCAAGCTTAAGCACATTTGCAGATATCCTGCACGCGAGCTCCATGGCTTTAAGCTCGCGTGCAGATTTGATAACTATCATCAGCTTACGCCTCTAATGCCTTTAAAGTAAGGGCTGTGGTATCTTCTACCTTGTCCTGTCCTTCAACGATATAGAGCTTGCCCTGAGCCTGATAGTAGTCCTTAAGGGGCTCTGTTTCGTTGTGATAGATTTCGAGACGTGCCTTAATGGTATCAATGTGATCGTCCTTGCGCTGAACAAGGGTGCCTGCACAATCGTCGCAAACGCCTTCCACCTTGGGCTTTAAGTCAACAATGTGGTAAGGTCTGCCGCACTTTTCGCAGACACGGCGTCCGGAAAGTCTGGAAGCGATAACCTCGTCGGCAACCTCAATAGAAATTGCTTTGTCGATTACGATACCCATTTTATCCAGAGCCTCGGCCTGAGGAATGGTTCTGGGGAAGCCGTCAAGAATGAAGCCGTTTTTGCAGTCGTCATTCTGAAGTCTTTCTTCAATAATGCCGATAACAACCTCATCAGGAACAAGCTTACCGCTGTCCATAAAGGACTTGGCCTTAAGTCCCATCTCTGTGCCGTTTTTCAGTGCCTCTCTGATAATGTTACCAGTAGAGATTGTGGGAATTGAGAGGTGCTCGCAGATAACTGCTGCCTGTGTACCTTTGCCGGCACCGGGAGCACCTAAGAGAATAATATTCATTATATAATCCTCCTTGCGGTTAATTAGTCAAGAAAACCTCTGTAATGACGCATCATCATCTGGCTTTCCATCTGCTTAACTGTCTCGATAGCAACACCAACCATAATGATTACGGAAGTACCGCCCATTGAGAGGTTCTGCATATTGCCTGCCATTGTGAAGATGGAAGGAACAATTGCAATAAAGGAAAGGAACAATGCACCGATTAAGGTAATTCTGGACAAAATCTTGCGGATAAACTCAGCAGTAGGCTGACCGGGACGAATGCCGGGGATTGTGCCGTTGTTCTGCTTAAGGTTATTGGCCATTTCCACAGGATTATACTGAATCTGAGTATAAAAGTATGCAAATGCGAGAACTAAAACGAACTCGAGCACGATGTAGAGCCAGCCTGAAGGACTGAGAGCTCTGAAGAAGCCGTCCCAGAAGCCACCTGCTGAAGGTGTCCAGAAAGCTCTGATTGTGCTGGGGATTGAGAGGATAGATGTTGCGAAGATTACGGGCATAACGCCGCCAAGTGCTACCTTAATAGGCATGTGGCTTGACTGGCCGCCGTACATCTTTCTGCCAACAACTCTCTTTGCATACTGAATGGGAATTCTTCTCTCTGCATCCTGCATAAAGCAGATAACCCAGATAACGATGAGGAAGAGAAGGATAAATGCAGGAACAAGGAAGTAGTACTGAATCTGACCGTACTGGGTAGCCATTGACCAGTAGCTGGGGATGTTCTTGTTGAGGGGGAACATATAGTAGATTGTCATAGGAAGACGAGCTACGATACCAGCAAAGAGGAGGATGGAAATACCATTACCGATACCCTTTGTGTTAATCTGCTCACCAAGCCACATCATAAATGCTGTACCTGCTGTGAAAATCATTATAATAACAATAGCTGCAAACCAAACTGCTACGCCATCAGTAAGAATCTTCTGATTGTTGAGGTAGAAGAAGTAAGCTGTACCCTGGATAAGACCAAGAACTACTGTTAAATAACGTGTGATTGTAGCAATCTTCTTTCTGCCGTCTTCGCCCTCTTTTGAAAGTCTCTCAAGTGCAGGGATAGCTACACACAAAAGCTGCATAATAATGGAGCTGTTGATGTAAGGTGTGATACCCATTGCAAAGATTGTGGCGTTACCAAAAGCGCCGCCGGACATTGTATTGAGGTATGCGAAAATGGAGTTTGTAGCGGCATCGCCGCCACCGAAAGTAAGCTGACTTAATGCTGTCATATCAAGAAAAGGAACAGGAATAACTGAACCGATTCTGAAAATCACGATAATAAGAAGTGTAAAGAGAATCTTCTTTCTTAAATCGGGAATTGACCAAGCATTTCTAAGTGTCTTAAACAATTAGATCACCTCTGCCTTTCCGCCTGCGGCCTCGATTTTAGCCTTAGCAGACTCAGAAAAAGCAGAAACCTGAACTGTTAAATTCTTAGTGAGATTACCGTTGCCGAGGATTTTAACACCGTCAAAAGAATTCTTGATGATGCCTGCCTCAACTAAAGAAGCAACTGTAACAACTGCACCGTTTTCAAATTTCTCGAGTGTGCCAACATTTACGGATACGATATTCTTAGCAAAGATATTGTTAAAACCACGCTTGGGAAGACGTCTCTGAAGGGGCATCTGACCGCCTTCGAAACCTACTCTCATACCGCGGCCTGCTCTTGCCTTCTGACCCTTGTGACCCTTACCGGAAGTTTTGCCCCAGCCTGAGCCGTGACCTCTACCGATTCTCTTAGCGTCCTTTTTGGAGCCCTCAGCAGGAGAAAGTTCGTAAAGTTTCATTTTCTCGCACCTCCTTTAAGCTTCAACCTCAATGAGGTGGATAATCTTTGCTACCTTACCCTTTGTCTGGGGATTATCGGGCTGCTCTGTAACATCGCCGATTTTCTTAAGACCAAGAGCGTGTGCAGTAGCAATCTGATCTTTCTTAGAGCCGATGAGGCTTTTTACTAACTTGATTTTCATTATAAAAGCCTCCCTTACAGAATTTCTTTAACGGACTTGCCACGAACTGCAGCAACTTCTTCTGCTGTTCTTAAAGACATAAGACCCTGGAATGTAGCACGAACAACGTTGCAGGGATTGTTAGAACGAAGAGCCTTTGTTCTGATATCCTTAATACCTGCTGTCTCAACAACAGCACGTACTGCACCGCCTGCGATAACACCGGTACCGGGAGCAGCGGGCTTAAGTAAAACTCTGCCTGCGCCGTATGCACCGATTACTTCATGAGGAATTGTAGTACCTCTTAAAGCGATTTTAACGAGGTTCTTCTTTGCATCCTCAATACCCTTGCGAATTGCATCGGGAACTTCGCCTGCTTTACCGATACCGAAACCGATTGTTCCGTTACCGTCGCCTACAACAACGAGTGCTGCAAACTTGTAGATACGACCGCCCTTTACGGTCTTAGATACACGGTTAATAGCTACTACGCGCTCAGTGAGCTCCATTGTAGCTGCGTCAATAATGTTAGCCAAAGTAATTCCTCCCCTTCCTTAGAAATTGAGGCCGCTCTCGCGAGCGCCTTCGGCCAATTCCTTAACACGGCCGTGATAAATGTTACCGCCTCTGTCAAATACAACATCAACGATATTCTTTTCTTTTGCTCTTTCAGCAACGAGCTTGCCAACTGCCTTAGCAGCTTCTTTGTTACCGCCGTTACCCTCAATAGCCTTATCAAGTGAGGATGCAGAAACCAGTGTAACACCGTTTACGTCATCAATAATCTGAGCGTAGATGTTATTTGTGGAGCGATATACACAAAGACGGGGGCATGCGGGTGTACCGCTAACCTTGCCGCGTACTCTCTTATGTCTTTTAACGCGGGCGATTTTTCTATCGGTTTTATTAACCATTCTTGTTCACTCCTTAAATTATTTCTTACCGGTTTTGCCTTCCTTGCGGCGGATAACTTCGTCAACATACTTGATGCCCTTGCCCTTGTAAGGCTCGGGAGGACGCTTAGCACGTACTTCGGCTGCAAACTGACCTACCTTTTGCTTGTCAATGCCGTTAATGATAATCTTATTGGGACCGGGAGCCTCAATAGTAATATCCTCGTTATCGGATACGATTACCTGATGGGAGTAGCCAAGGTTCATAACTAAATCCTTGCCCTGCTTCTGTACACGGTAACCAACACCGTTAACCTCGAGCTCCTTCTTGAAGCCCTCGGATACACCGATAATCATGTTAGAGATGAGAGTTCTTGTTAAACCGTGAAGTGAACGGTTCTCCTTCTCATCGTTGGGACGGCTTACAGTAATAACTGCACCGTCAATCTCGACTGTCATATTGGGGTGAATCTTCTGAGTAAGTGTACCCTTAGCACCCTTAACAGTGATTACGCCGTTTTCGAATTTAGCTTCTACGCCGGCGGGAATATTTATAGGTTTTCTTCCAATTCGAGACATCTTCGCACCTCCTATTACCAAATAAATGCGAGAACCTCGCCGCCTACATGAGCCTTACGAGCCTCACGGTCTGTCATAATGCCCTTAGATGTAGAAATGATAGCGATACCAAGGCCCTTCATAACCTTGGGGAGATTCTCAACGTCTGCGTAAATACGCAGGCCGGGCTTTGACACACGACGGAGTCCTGTGATTGCGGGCATTTTGCCCTCGCCGTACTTAAGTACAACTGTGATAACGCCCTGCTTGTTATCCTCTGCTACTGTGTAGCTCTTGATATAGCCTTCATCAAGGAGAATCTGGCAAATTGCCTTCTTCATGTTTGATGCAGGAATATCAACTGTTGCGTGATGAGCTGAGCTTGCATTACGAATTCTTGTAAGAAGGTCAGCAATTGTATCTGTAATCTGCATGCGTTTTTATCCTCCTTTGATGAATTACCAGCTTGCTTTCTTTACACCGGGAATCTCGCCCTTGTAAGCGAGCTCACGGAAGCAAATACGGCAAATACCGAACTTACGGAGGTAGGCATGTGGTCTACCGCAGATTTTGCAGCGGTTGTATTCTCTTGTAGAGAACTTCTGCACTCTGCTCTGTTTGATTTTCATAGAAGTCTTAGCCACAATTATCCCTCCTTACTTAGCAAACGGAGCACCCATAAGAGTAAGTAACTCTCTGGCTTCTTCGTCTGTCTTAGCGGTTGTAACAAAACAAATGTCCATACCGCGGATTTTGTCAATCTTATCGTACTCGATTTCAGGGAATATAAGCTGCTCCTTGAGGCCTAAGCTGTAGTTACCGCGGCCGTCAAAAGAGTTGGGGTTGATACCTCTGAAGTCTCTAACTCTGGGAAGAGCGATGTTAAAGAATCTGTCAAGAAACTCGTACATTCTCTCGCTTCTGAGTGTAACCTTAGCACCGATGGGCATACCCTCACGGAGCTTAAAGTTAGCAACGGACTTCTTAGCACGGCAGATAGTTGCCTTCTGACCTGTGATAATACCAAGGTCGTTTACGATAGCATCCATCATCTTGGAGTTATCCTTAGCCTCGCCTGAAGTTACGCTTACTACGATTTTGTCAAGCTTAGGAATCTGCATAACGCTCTTATAGTTGAATTTCTTCATAAGAGCAGGAGCAACCTCTTTAACGTAATGTTCTTTAAGTCTAGCCATTATTCAGTTCCTCCTTCTTACAGCTTCTCGCCGCACTTGGTGCAAACGCGAACCTTGTTACCGTTCTTGTCTACCTTGTGTGCAACTCTTGTTGCTTTCTTGCAGGAAGAACAGTAAACCTGAGCCTTGCAAGCATAGAAAGCACCTTCAGCCTTAATGATACCGCCCTGCTCGCCCATCTTTCTGGGTTTAACGTGCTTAGATACCATGTTGACTTTTTCTACGATAATTTTACCCTCTTTGGGGCTTACAGCGAGGACCTTGCCTTTTTTGCCCTTGTCCTTACCGCTGATAACAACGACTGTATCGCCGGTTTTTACATGAAGCTTATTCATTGGCGTGTCCTCCTTAAAGTACTTCGGGAGCAAGAGAAAGAATCTTTAAATAATCCTTGTCTCTGAGCTCTCTGGCTACCGGTCCGAAAATACGAGTACCCTTGGGGTTCTTGTCTTCCTTAATGATAACCGCTGCATTCTCATCGAAGCGGATGTAAGTACCGTCTTCTCTGCGAACGCCCTTTGCTGAACGAACAACGACTGCCTTAACTACGTCGCCCTTCTTAACAACACCGCCGGGTGCTGCCTTTTTAACAGAAGCTACGATAACGTCGCCGATGTTAGCATATTTTCTTCTTGTACCACCGAGAACACGAATGCACATAATTTCTTTTGCGCCTGTGTTGTCGGCAACTTTAAGATAAGTCTGCTGCTGTATCACAGTGTGTTCCCTCCTTATTTAGCTTTTTCTACGATTTCAACAACTCTGTATCTCTTATCCTTGGAAAGAGGGCGAGTCTGCATAACCTTTACTCTGTCGCCTACGCCGCAAGCATTGTTCTCATCGTGAGCCTTGAATGTCTTTGTGCGCTTAACGATTTTGTTGTAAAGTGGGTGTCTAACACTATCTTCAACAGCTACAACAACTGTCTTATCCATTTTGTTGCTAACTACTTTACCGATAGTGGTTTTTCTTAAATTTCTATCCATCTTTTGCGTCCCCCTTAAGCCTTAGTATTCTCAAGCTCGAACTGACGAAGAACAGTAGAAACTCTTGCGATGTCCTTCTTAACAGCGCTGATACGCATGGGGTTCTCGAGCTGGTTAATAGCAAGCTGGAATCTGAGGTTGAAAAGTTCCTCTTTGAGGTCGGCGAGCTTCTTATTAAGCTCTTCTACAGATAATTTTTTAAGTTCTGCTGCTGTCATTACTGCTCAACCTCCTGATCTGCTTTCTTAACGAACTTGCACTTGATGGGAAGCTTGTTAGCTGCGAGACGCATAGCCTCACGAGCTGTCTTCTCGTCAACGCCTGCAAGCTCAAACATAATTCTGCCGGGCTTAACAACTGCTACCCAGTACTCGGGTGAACCTTTACCGGAACCCATTCGGGTTTCAGCGGGCTTAGCTGTTACGGGCTTGTCGGGGAAAATTTTGATCCAAACCTTACCAAATCTCTTGCAGTAACGGTTGATTGCAATACGAGCTGCCTCAATCTGGTTAGATGTAATCCATGTGGGTTCGAGAGCCTGAAGGCCATACTCACCGTAAGTAACTTTGTTACCGCGGTATGCTTTACCTGTCAAACGGCCTCTGTGTACTCTTCTGTACTTAACGCGCTTGGGCATCAGCATTATTTATTGCCTCCTTCTCTTCTGTTTCTTCTGGGACGGTTGTTCTCACGCTGCTTGTTCTGGCTAACGTTAAGAACCTCGCCTCTGTAAAGCCAAATCTTTACGCCGATTTTGCCGTAGGTTGTGTTAGCCTCAGCAAAACCGTAATCGATATCAGCACGGAGTGTCTGAAGGGGAATTGTACCCTCGTGGTAGTGCTCGCTTCTTGCAATTTCTGCACCGCCGAGTCTACCTGAACACTGAGTCTTGATACCTCTTGCGCCCATTCTCATAGCTCTGCCGATTGCCTGCTTCATAGCACGACGGTAAGAGATTCTCTTCTCTAACTGCTGTGCAATGCTCTCAGCAACGAGCTGAGCATTAAGGTCGGGAGCCTTAACCTCTACAATATTGATAGCTACAGTCTTGCCGCCGAGCATTTTCTCGCACTGAAGTCTGAGCTTCTCGATTTCTGCGCCGCCCTTACCGATAATCATACCGGGCTTTGCACAGTGAATGTGGATTCTTACCTTGTCGCCATTGCGCTCAATCTCAATCTTGGGAACGCCTGCGCCGTAGAGCTGCTTCTTAAGAGCGTTACGGAGGTTATAGTCCTCAACAAGAGTATCGCCGAATGTTGCCTTGTTAGCAAACCAACGGGAATCCCAGTCCTTGATAACGCCTACACGTAAACCGTGGGGATTAACTTTCTGACCCATGACTAATTACCTCCTTCTTTATTCTTTCTCTTTGAGAACCAGTGTGATGTGGGAAGTCTTCTTGTTGATTCTGAAGGCTCTGCCCTGTGCACGGGGTCTGATTCTCTTAAGTGTGGGGCCCTGGCTAACGCTGCAAGCTGCAACGTAAAGCTTAGAGGTGTCCATATCGTGATTGTTCTCTGCATTTGCCACAGCACTCTTTAAGAGCTTTAAAAGAGGCTCACAAGCTGCCTTGGGTGTATGCTCGAGAATAGCCTTTGCAAGCTTAACATCTTTACCGCGGATAAGATCCAGAACGATGCAAACCTTACGGGGCGAAATACGGACATAGTTTAAATATGCCTTTGCTTCCATTCTAATAATCTCCTTCCGCTTATCTACTGGTCTTGGAACCTGCATGACCCTTGAAGGTTCTGGTGGGAGCAAACTCACCGAGCTTGTGACCAACCATATCCTCAGTTACATATACAGGAACGTGCTTGCGTCCATCGTGAACTGCAAATGTGTGACCTACAAAATCAGGGAAAATTGTTGAACTTCTTGACCAAGTCTTGAGGATTCTCTTTTCGCCTGAAGCGTTCATTTCCTGAACCCTTTTGAGCAGTACGGGCTGAACAAAAGGACCCTTTTTAGTACTTCTACTCATTATATAAGCTCCTTTCCTCTGCCTTACTTACTGTTTCTACGCTTTACGATATACTTATCGGAGCGGTTGTGTGTCTTTCTTGTCTTATAGCCAAGTGCGGGCTTACCCCAAGGAGTAACAGGGCCGGGACGACCAACGGGGGATTTACCCTCACCACCACCGTGGGGGTGATCACAGGGGTTCATTACAGAACCACGAACTGTAGGTCTCCAACCCATGTTGCGCTTTCTACCAGCCTTACCGATTTTAACGTTCTCGTGGTCTGTGTTACCTACCTGACCGATTGTAGCCATGCAGTTTGCAGGAACCTTTCTGAGCTCGCCGGAAGGAAGTCTTAAAAGTGCCATACCGTCTTCTTTAGCCATAAGCTGAGCCATATTGCCGGCTGCACGTGCAAGCTGAGCACCACGACCGGGGTAAAGCTCTACATTGTGGATAAATGTACCTGTAGGAATAGCGGAAAGGGGCAATGCGTTGCCGGGCTTGATGTCGGCATTCTCGCCTGCCATAACCTTGTCGCCTACCTTGAGTCCTTCAGGAGCGATGATATATGCTTTCTCGCCGTCTGTGTACTCAACAAGTGCAATAAATGCGGAGCGGTTAGGATCATACTCAAGTGTCTTAACTACGCCCTCTACGTCAAACTTCTGACGCTTGAAATCGATGATACGATACTTTCTGCGGTTACCGCCGCCTCTGTGACGAACTGTGATTCTGCCGTAGCTGTTACGACCGGAGTTCTTCTTGAGAGGAGCAAGTAAGCTCTTTTCGGGTGCAACCTTGGAAAGAATGGAATAATCTGTAACCGAGCTATTACGTCTGGCGTTTGTAGTCGGCTTATATACTTTAATAGCCATTTGGTTTCACTCTCCTCATGATGGCTTTGCGGGGAATGGCGTCCCCATACATTCTGCCTGTATTTTAGTTTTGCAGGCTTACATCATGCCTTCAAAAAATTCAATGTTCTTACTGTCAGCAGTGAGAGTAACAACAGCCTTTTTCCAGCTTCTTGTATAACCCTCGCTTCTGCCCTGTCTACGATACTGACCGCGTACGTGCAGGGTGTTAACCTTTGCTACCTTTACCTTGAAAAGCTTTTCAACTGCCTGAGCAATCTCAATCTTTCCAGCATTCTTGGCAACTTCGAATGTGTACTTCTTCTGAGTAGCACCAATCATGCTCTTTTCAGTGATAATAGGTCTGATGATAATATCCTGAGCTATCATGCGTACACCTCCTCGATTTTTGCCACAGCATCCTTAGCAATGATGAGCTTGTCAGCATTTAAGAGGTCATATACATTGATTGTATTAACCTGAGCTGTCTTAACGCCCTCGATGTTGGATGCAGATGCGATAACGAAGTTGTTAACCTCGGGAAGAACAATAAGAGCCTTACCCTCGGCGCCTACTGCCTTAAGCATGGAAACCATTGTCTTTGTCTTGTACTCGTCCATTGTAATGGAATCGATTACGATGATTTCCTCTGCAGCTGCCTTAGAAGAAAGAGCTGACTTAAGAGCCAATCTCTTAACCTTTTTGTTTACAGAGAAACGATAGTTTCTGGGCTTGGGTGCAAATACAACACCACCGTGAGTCCACTGAGGAGCTCTTGTTGAACCCTGACGAGCTCTACCTGTGCCCTTCTGTCTCCAAGGCTTTTTACCGCCACCGGAAACCTCAGAACGTGTGAGAGCGGACTGTGTGCCCTGTCTCTGGCTTGCGAGGTAGTTAACTACCATCTGGTGCATAACTGATGTATTGGGCTCGATTCCGAAAATTGCATCAGCAAGGTCGATTGTACCAACCTTCTTGCCCTGCATATCTAATACTGCTACATTAGGCATTCTGAATTCCTCCTTCCTCAAGCCTTAGTGATGTCCTTGATAACAACTGTGCCGCCGTTAGGACCGGGAATAGCGCCCTTGATAGCAACTAAGTTGTTCTCAACATCAACCTTAACTACTTTGAGGTTCTTAACTGTAACCTTCTCAGCACCGAGGTGACCTGCCATCTTCTTGCCCTTCCATACTCTGGAGGGAGAAGAACAAGCACCCATTGAGCCGCCGTGACGTGCTACAGGACCTGAACCGTGAGTTTCCTTAAGTCTGCTGAAGTTCCAGCGCTTGATAACGCCTGCGTAACCCTTACCTTTGCTGGTACCTGTTACGTCTACCTTCATACCTGCCTCAAAAGTGTCAGCCTTTACGATGTCGCCAACATTGTAAGCTGCGCAATCGTCAAAGCGGAACTCCTTAAGAGTTTTCTTGGGAGCCACATTTGCTTTGTCAAAGTGACCCTTCATAGGTTTGGTGAGTTTGTTTGCCTTAACATCACCGAAGCCGAGCTGAACTGCGTTGTAGCCGTCAGTCTCAACTGTCTTAATCATTGAAACAACGCAAGGGCCTGCTTCAACAACTGTTACGGGAACTACATTTCCCTTCTCGTCGAAAATCTGTGTCATACCGATTTTCTTGCCGATTAATGCTTTCTGCATTTTATTTTCCTCCTTATTAGGTTATTGGTCGACGAAGATGTAGTCATTCATCGACTTGACCCTGTCTGCTTGTAGGTTGATAACTGAGCTATCAGAGCTTGATCTCAATTTCAACGCCGGCAGGGAGCTCCAGATTCATAAGAGCATCAACTGTTTTGTTTGAGGGTCTCAAGATGTCGATAAGACGCTTGTGAGTTCTCATTTCGAACTGCTCGCGGCTATCCTTGTACTTGTGAACCGCACGAAGAATTGTTACAACCTGCTTCTCGGTGGGGAGCGGTACGGGACCTGAAACTCTTGCACCTGTGCGCTTTGCTGTAGCAACGATTCGCTCAGCTGACTGATCAACTAACTGATGATCATAGCCCTTTAATCTAATTCTGATTTTTTCCTTGACTGCCATAAAAGTCGCCTCCTTAAAAATTTGTTAGTTGGCGGGCGTACTTCAAAACTAAACCTTTTACACACATCCGGGTGTTTCATCACCCTGCATTAAAAAATCGGTTAACCTTATTCTGTTAACCGGGAAGTCTTGAAAAGCATAAGGGCACAGTTAGGACATAGCAACCCCTTTGTCTTAACACTGTGCTTTAAAATTTTTTCGCCCGGTTTGAAATCGGACATACTCCACGGAAAAACCGGCTGAAAAGCCGCAACCTCCCGCTTCAACGCATATCATTTATTGCAGTCACGCAGGGTCAATTATAATATATATATAGGGCAAAATCAAGGATTTCGGCGAATTTTTTACTGTAGATTTTTAGAGAAATTTTCGGCTAAATTTTGTTAAATTTGCACAACACTAAATATAGTAAAAATCTTCTGATTTTTATCATTATATTGCGAAAAATGCTTAAAATTATATTGACCTACTCAAAAGTTAGCTATATAATTCAAAATGTAAATTATAAAATTTTCTCTATATATAAATAGAAAGAGGCAGATTATGAAAAAAATCAAGGTTTTTCTGGCGGTTTTATTCTGCAAAACTGTCCGATTTTTTGCGAAACTCTTAGGCAGAGGAAGTAGCCTTCCCGGTGCACTCACCCTTAAGTTCTTCCCGAATATACTTAAAGATATTACTCCTCCTGAGACGATTATCGCCGTAACAGGCAGTAACGGCAAAACCTCCACCGTTGAGCTTATAGCCCATGTGCTTAAGGAAAGCGGTGCAAGCCTTGTTTATAACAAAGAAGGCTCTAACCAGATTGAGGGCGTCACCACCATGCTTTTGTGTGACTCTACCCTTTCGGGCAAAGCAAAAAGCAAAATTGCTCTTATTGAATCTGACGAGCGTTTTGCAAAGTACACCTTTAAATACATCAAGCCCAACTACCTGTTCATAACAAACCTCTACCGTGACCAGCTCACCCGCAACGGCCACCCCGAATGGGTTTATGCTTCTATTAACGATGCTATAAGCGACGATGTAACATTGGTGCTTAACGCTGATGACCCATTGGTAAGTACCTTTGGCAAGAACAGAAACGCCCTTTACTTCGGTGCAGACAAGCTTTCTTTCGACAAAGACAAAAACGACTCTGTTTACGACGACGGCAAGTATTGCCCCATTTGCAATGCACCCATGAGTTACGACTATTACCACTATAATCATATCGGCTCTTACAGTTGCCCCAAGTGCGGCTTTAAAAAGCCCCAAACCAAATGGACAATAACCGATGCCAATTTGCAGGACAAGCACCTTACCATTAACGGCGAGCACACAATTGAGCTTAGCTTTTCAAGCATCTATCAGTGCTACAATTCATTGGTAGCTTTTGCGGCAGCTGACATTGCAGGGGTTAAGGCTGAAGACGCCGTCAAAGCACTTTCAGGCTACAAGATGCAGTCAGGCAGGATTTTAGACTTTACCTTTGGCAAAGCTCAGGGAACTTTGCTTGTTTCAAAACACGAAAACTCCGTTTCCTACGACCAGTCCATAAATGTTGTTACCAACTGCAAAGAAGACTGTGCGGTGCTTATTATCGTTGACAAGATAAGCCGCAAGTACCACACCGAGGACACAAGCTGGCTTTGGGACATTGACTTTGAAAAGCTAAATTCAGAAAACGTTAAGAAGATTTACCTTGCAGGAAGCTATTATAATGATTTGGCAGTCAGATTTTCTGTAACAGATATACCAGAAGACAAACTTGTGGTTTGCAACAGCGTTGAAAGTGCTATGGAAAAGCTTAAAGATGAAGAAAGCTTTACCTATGTTATCACCTGTTTCTCAGACAAGGGCAAATTCCTTGACATTGTAAAGAAAGGTGAGGTGTAACTATGGAAATCAAAATTTTACACTTGTACTTTGACTTTATGAATCTGTACGGCGAATACGGCAACGTAAGACTCCTTACAAAAGCTTTAGAGAATAAAGGTCATACAGTTAACCTTACAAAGAAAACCGTAACGGACACCGATATTGACTTTACTGCTTACGATTTCATCTACTGCGGTGCAGGCACAGAATCCAAAAGAACCTATGCTTTAAATCACCTTAAAAAATTCAAGGATAGTTTAAAGTTCGCTTTTGAGCAAAATAAAGTTATGCTTTTTACAGGCAACTCTTGGGAGATGCTGGGCAAGTCCATAGAAACTGCCGACGGCAAAGTTCTTGAGGGACTTAACCTTTTTGATTTTACCGCAAAAGAGCAAGCCACACGCCGCCTTGTGGGCGATATTAATGCCAAGGCAGAATTTTTAGAGGAAACCTTAATCGGCTTTATCAATAAGTGCAGCAGTGTAGATGGTGTAACCTCTCCCCTTTTCACTTTGACAATGAAGCCTGAGTCCTTCCAATTTGAAACCGAGGGTATTCACGAAAAAAACCTTTTCGGCACACAGGTTGTAGGACCTGTTTTAGTTAAAAACCCAACCCTTTGCGAGTATATAGCAAACCTTATAACAGCATAAAAGGCAGGGCGTTTGCCCTGCCTTAATTTTATACTCTTTTAACAACCTCACCTTGTTTTTTGTAAATTGAGCCTTCCTCAACGTAGCTTCTTACAAAAGACAAGGGATAAACACTTGTGTTTCTGCCGATTACCGTGCCGGGGTTCATAACTGTGTTACAGCCGATGTCACCAAAGTCACCCACAATGGCACCGATTTTTTTGATACCTGTTTCTACCTTTTCGCCCCTGAAATTGATTGTTACCAAAGACTTGTCTGACTTAAGGTTAGATGCAATAACCCCTGCACCTGTGTGTGCCTTATAGCCGTAAACGCTGTCGCCTACATAATTGTAATGAGGCGCCTGCACACCGTTAAAGAGCACGCAGTTTTTAAGCTCGGTAGAATTACCAACAACCGCACCCTTACCCACAATGGCACTGCCGCGGATAAAAGCACAATGCCTTATTTCGGCGTTTTCGTCAATAATAAGAGGGCCGTTTAAAGACGCCGTAGGCGCAACCTTTGCACTCTTTGCCACCCAGATGTCCTCGCCGATTTTGTCAAATTTTTCGGGGTCAAGGCTTTCGCCCAGCTTCTTTATAAATTCGCTTATGTGCGGCAGCACCTCCCAAGGGTATGTGTAATCCTCAAAAAGCTCCTTGGCAATTGTTTCGTCAAGATTTAAAAGACTTGTGATTTTAAGCTCGTTCATTTTATTTCCTCCTTAAAGTAAGGCTGTTAAGTTTTTGGTCGTATTTAAGCTCGCGGAAAATAAGCACAGTCACCCACGCCATTAAAAGGCCCAAGGCCGCACCTGCAATTACATCTGTGGGAAAATGCACGAAAAGGTACATTCTTGAAAATCCCATTATAACCGCAAAAGCCACAAGGGGTATGCCGATTTTTTTATAGGTAAATAAAAGTGCTCCTGCCGCCGCAAAACAACTTGCAGTATGCCCTGAGGGAAAGCTGTAGGACGTAGGCTTTTCTATAGCCAAAGGAATGGTTGGGTCAATGGTGCAGGGCCTTTCTCTGTTAACTGCATTTTTTATGGCAAGCTCGTTAAAGAAAAAGGTAAGCACTACCGCCGACACCAAAACAACGCCGGCTACCCTTGTTTTTTTAAAGCAAAAAAGCACCGCACCCAGTATAAGCCACGGAATGCCAAGCTGAAACGCCCAGCTTAAAAAAGCACAAATTGAGTCAAGCCAATCTGTACGTAAATTTTCCTGTATCCAATAGAGCACGTTAAAATCAAGGTTTGTTATACTTTCCAGCATTACTGCCTCCAAATTTAATTTCAATGCCATTGTAGCACATATTTTTTAAAAAAGCTATATAAAAATTAAAGTACATTAGCACACATCGTTAGTTACAAAATGCTTGATTTCACGAGAGGGATTTTTAAGCTCCTTTTTAAAAAATTCGGGGTAATATTTCTTTTGGTGGTCTGCTTTAATCCACACCAACCTTTCGCTCAATCCATCTTCTGTGAAGCTGTTGCAAATGGGTTTAAAATCCTTTGGCACTTTCATATAGAAATAGAAAGAAATCTCGTGAACAATATTCCCTTTCTTAACGAGAGAATCCCCGAAAAAGAAATTTTCGTGAATAAAGCCAAGACGGTCAACTTCCATTTTAACTCCTGTTTCTTCAAACACCTCGCGCACAACTGCTTCTTCAGCAGTCTCGCCAAATTTTATTCTGCCGCCCACAGAATAGATATGGTCATCTCGGTCATTTTCCACCATAAGGAACTTATCATCCTTCATTATTATGGCACCTACACGTATATTCAGGATACCCTCACTTACTTTTACACATAAATCATTGTTCATTTCTATACCTCCTTAGGGCAAAAAAGGAAGCAGTCAACCTGCTTCCTTTTATCTTAAAGTCTTGTGCCTGAAAGAGAGTTTCTCTTTTTCTTAACCTTTTCGGGCTTAACCTTCTTACCCTTGAACTTAATAGCAAAGCTCCAGGCCTTCTTAAGCTCGTCGCTCATTTTTTCTTCAAGTTTTTCCTTGTACTGCTCATCAACAGAGTTGAGAATTACAATGGTAACAATTGAACGGGTGTCCATATCGCCATTCTGGTACTGAGTGGAAAGAATCTGAGAAAGTTTATTTATCTCACTTTTTACGCCTCTTTTAAGAAGCTCCTGCACTCTGGGCACAATAAAGGTACGGGTAAAATAAACACCGCGGAAAACCTCTTTGGTGTCCTGCTCTCTTTTAATTTCCTCTTTAAGCTCAGGAAAAAGCACCATAAAACGCTTTGCAAGAAATAGTGGGTCAGCGTTGCCGTCGTCACCGCTCTTTTTCTTTTTAGTCTGCTTAACTCTTTTTACGGCAGAAGCAGAATTAACTGCCTCTACAAAGTCGTTACCGATACTGTCAGCTTCTTTTTCGGTGTCGGTCTCAGGGTTAAACATCCAGGTTGCCATGGTCTTCCACTGGTTGTCTGGACCTTCCTCAGTCATGGTACAGCTTCTCAGCACACAAAGCATTTTATCTTTGTAATAAATTACCGAGTAAGCCACGTTCTCGTTTGTAAAAAGACTTACAAGCTCATTCTGGTTGGAACTTTCAACTTTTTCGTTTTTAAAGCTCTGAGCCTTTAACGCCTCGTCAAGCTTTGCAGTAATTATGCCAAAAGCCTTCTTTATATCAGTCATAAAACTTACCTCCCAACATATTCCTTACAATTATACATACATAACAAGGTTTTGTCAAAGGAAAATTACCCTCAGTTACGTCGCTTTACTGCAATACTTTTTTATCAGTCTCTCGCAAACCCTTGCAACTCTTAAGTTAATGTGCTAAAATATTTATTAGTAATGCCTTGAAAGCAGGTAGATTTATGAAAAATAAGGCAATCGGCGTTTTCGACTCAGGTCTTGGGGGACTTACGGCTGTTAAAGAGCTTATAAAGTGCCTGCCTCATGAAAATATCGTTTATTTCGGCGACACAGGCAGAGTTCCCTACGGCACCAGAAGCAAGGAAACCATAATTAAATATGCAATGCAGGATGCACGCTTTTTGCTTGAGCATAATGTAAAAATGATTATTGCCGCCTGCGGCACCGTAAGCTCTGTGGCGTCTTCTTTAGGCGAAAGCTTGCCTGTTAAGTTTTCGGGGGTTTTAGAGCCTACCGCAAAAGCCGCCGCTTGTGCCACAAAAACAGGCTCGGTTGCGGTATTGGGCACATCTGCTACCATTAACAGCCACAGCTACAAAAAGCACCTCGAAAGCATTAATCCCGACATTAAGGTTTTTGAGCAGGACTGTCCTCTGTTTGTGCCTTTGGTTGAATCAGGCTTTAGGGACAAAGAAGATATCATCGTTAAAAGCGTTATTGAGCGCTACGTCAGTCAGTTTAAAAACACCGAGATTGACACTGTGATTTTGGGCTGTACCCATTATCCCCTTTTAAAAGAAGCCATTGCACAAACTTTAGGCGGCAACGTAAAGCTTATTGACTCAGGCTATGAAACCGCCCTTTATACCAAAAAGCTTTTAGAAAATCACAACTTGCTTTCTGATAGAAAAGAAGAAGGTAAAAGGGAGTTTTTTGTAAGCGACACTCCCCATAATTTTGAGAATATTGCAGGGCTTTTCCTTGGCAGAGATATGAAAAGCAAGGCAACAAGAATTGATATAGAGAAGTATTAAGGAAAAGGTATGAAAGAAGATTATCTTATTAAAGTAACAGGTATTCAGGAAATTGACGGCGAAAGCGATAAGGTTGAAATTATCACCGCAGGAACACTTATGTACCGAGACTCAAAATTCCTGATTAAATATTGTGAAAGGGATAACGACGACCCAAGGATCTCCATTGACAATTCAGTTTTGGTCAACGGCAACTCTCAGGTTACGGTTATCCGTAATTTTGGCGGTGAAAGCCGACTGATTTTAGAAAAAGGCAGACGCCACCAATGTATTTACACAACCATTGCAGGGGATTTGTCGGTGGGAGTTTACACCGATTACATTAAAAACACACTGACCCCTGATGTTGGCGGCAAATTAAGCCTTAAGTACAGTCTTGATTTTAACGCAGGTCTTGTATCCAGCAACGAACTGCATATTACTATAACCAAAAAAGAGGTATAAAAAATGTCTAAAACTTCCGCATTTGCTATAAAAAGCCTTAGAGAGGCAATCGAAAATGCAGTAAAAACCGCTATCGAAAAAGGGGAACTTCCCGAAGGCGAGCTCAATAACTTTATTATCGAGGCACCTGCTGACAGAAGTCACGGTGACTATGCAACCAACGCCGCCATGGCAGGAGCAAGGGTTTTCAGAATGCCGCCCTTTAAAATTGCCGAGGCTATTAAAGAAAACTTAAACCTTGAGGGTACAGCGTTTTCAAAATGCGAGGTTGCAGGTGCAGGCTTTATTAACTTTTTCTTAAGCCCCAAATATTTTGCCGATATTATTGAGGAAATCACAAACGCCGGCAAAAACTACGGCAGAAGCGATTTCGGTCAGGGCAAAAAGATTAACGTCGAGTTCGTTTCCGCAAACCCCACAGGCCCCATGCACATGGGAAATGCCAGAGGCGGTGCTTTGGGTGACTGTTTAGCCGCAGTGCTGGATGCCGCAGGCTATGAGGTACAGAGGGAATTTTATGTAAACGATGCAGGCAACCAGATTGAAAAATTTGCCTCCTCCCTCAACGCCCGCTATATGCAGATTTTTGACGAAAGCTTTATTATGCCCGAAGACGGCTATCAGGGCGAGGACATCAAGGACCTTGCCAATGAATTCAAAGAGCTTAAGGGCGACTCTTTCGTAAACAAAAGTGAGGCTGAGAGAAAGTCCGCTTTAGTTGACTTTGCTTTGCCCAAAAACATCGCAAAAATGCAGGCAGATATGAAGAAGTACCGCATTGAATACGACAAGTGGTTTTTTGAAAGCGAGCTTCACAACTCAGGCAAGGTAAAGGCGGTTGTTGACCTTTTAACAGAAAAAGGCTTAACCTACGAAAAGGAAGATGCCCTTTGGTATAAAAACGCTCAGGTTGTTACTGAGAGACTTAAGAAAAACGGCGTTAAGGACTCAGACATTGAAAAGCTTGAGCTTAAAGACGACGTTCTTATTCGTGCAAACGGCAATCCCACCTACTTTGCCGCCGACATAGCTTATCACAAGGATAAATTCGACCGCGGCTTTGACACCTGCATTAATATATGGGGTGCCGACCACCACGGCCACGTGGCAAGAATGAAGGGTGCTATGGACGCCATAGGTCTTGACGGCGACAAGCTTGACATTGTGCTTATGCAGTTGGTTCGCTTGGTAAGAAACGGCGAGGTTGTAAGAATGAGCAAGCGTACAGGCAAGGCTATTCAGCTTGCTGACCTTTTGGAGGAAGTTCCCGTTGACTCCACACGTTTCCTCTTTAATACCCGTGAGGCAAACACCCAGATGGACTTCGACCTTGACCTTGCAGTTACTCAGGACAATCAGAATCCTGTTTATTACGTTCAGTATGCTCATGCAAGAATTTGCAGTATTTTCCGCAACCTTGCCGCTGACGGTATTGTGCCCAGAAAGTGCACAAGCGCGGAGCTTCAAAAGCTTACTTCAAGTGAGGAAATTGAGCTTATTCACCACCTTAGTGCTTTTACCGATGAAATCGTCTCTGCCGCTAAGGACTACGACCCCACAAGAATTACAAGGTACGTTGCAAGCCTTGCCGCCCTCTTCCACAAGTTCTACAACGCTCAGCGTGTTAAGGTTGAAGACGAAAGCTTAATGCAGGCACGCCTTGCTCTTTGCACAGCGGTTAAAACCGTAATAAGCAATGTTCTTACAATGTTCAATGTAACCTGCCCCGAAAAAATGTAGTCGTTAGCCACGACAGGGCATTTTTGCCTTTTTGCATAGGTCTTGTCGCTTTACGGCGGTTTATGGATATAAGCAAAACAACAGCCACTCAAGTATTTGTGTTCTTGAGTGGCTGTAATTATTTTAAATCATGTATTGCATTTGAAAGTTTACCAAGTTCTTCTAATGTAAGTGCCTCGGCGCGTGCCTGAGGGCTTACACCTGCATTTTCACAGGCGATTTTAAAGTCATCTTTAGAAATAGAAAGGCCTGAGGTAATAGAGTTTGAAATTGTTTTTCTTCTTTGTGCAAATGCAGATTTCACCATTTTAAAGAATAACTTCTCATCAGAAACATCTATTCTCGGTTTTTCGGAAATATCAAGCCGAATAACAGCTGAGTCAACATTAGGAGCAGGCATAAAAGACCCCCTCGAAACCCCGAAAAGCTTCTGAGCCGAGCTATAATAATTTACTGCTACGGTAACCGCTCCGCTTTCTCTTGAGCCGACAACTGCACAAAGGCGGTCTGCGGCTTCCTTTTGCACCATAACAGTCAAAGCTTTTATAGGAAGCTTATCCTCTAAAAGCTTCATAATTATAGGCGAAGTAATATAGTAAGGCAGGTTTGCGCAAACCACAACCTCCATACCCGAAAACTCTTCTTCAATAAGCTTTTGAAGATCAACCTTCATAACGTCGGCGTTAATAACCTTAACGTTATCGTGCTCGGCAAGAGTTTCGTCCAAAACAGGAAGCAAGCGGGAGTCAAGCTCTATTGCCACAACCTTTTTTGCAACCTTGCAAAGCTCGTTGGTAAGCACACCTATACCGGGACCGATTTCAATAACGCCCTTGTCCTTGTCGGCACCGCAAAGCTGAGCCATTTTAGGACAAACACTTGGATTTACAAGAAAATTCTGCCCCATAGCCTTTGAAAAAGTAAAGCCGTGGCTTCCTAATATTCTTTTAATTTCACCTATATCAGACAATCTTTCCATATTTTAAATTCCTTTGCAAACTGAATAATTCAAGAAGCAATATTCCATAATAATGTCAAGGGAGGTGCTCTTAAATGAACCAGAACAGAAATCAGAACTCTAACTCAAATTCTAATTCCAGCAGAAATCAGCAGAATCAGAACAATTCTAACAGAAATCAGCAGAACAACAATCAGAACAAGAACCAGAACAGAAATCAGAACTCTAACTCTAACTCAAATTCTAATTCCAGCAGAAATCAGCAGAACAAAAACAATAAGTAATAGCTTTTCTGCGACGCCGAGTGCTTTTGTGCTCGGCGTTTTTCGTTAATAGCCTAAGCTTTCGTTTACGATAATAACCTTGATTCTGTCCTTGTGCCTCTGCTGAGCAGATACTACATAATTGCAACAAATTCTTCCCGCGCCCTTACAGCCGTCGCACATAAATGCACCCTCATTTTTAAGAGACATACACTCCCCGCTGCTTTCGCAATAAGAGCCTGTGTGAAGCCTTACTGTGTTTTTTGGTGCGGCAACGGTTTTAACACGGTTAACTGCCTCGTCTAAATTTTCTACAATTTTATTTACACCGCAAACAACAATTACACTTTCGGGGCCGTAAAGAAGTGCCGCAACGCGGTTGGAGTTGCCGTCAACGTTATAAAGCTCTCCCTTTACGGTAAGGGCATTGGTGCTCATAAGATAAACATCGGCAAAAAAAGCTTTTTTATAAATTTCTTTAACTTCCTCAGGGGTAAGCCCTTCTCTGTTTCTGTCAAGGTAAGTAATGTCTGCTCTTTCTTTAACGGCGTCCATAACACCGATTTCTTTCATAGTAACCGAACCGCCGTTAGTCACTGTTGCGCCCTCTTTTATAAGGCTCATTACAAGCTCTTTTGCCTCAGAACTTGTTTCGCAGTAGTAGGGCTTCATATTGTTATTTTCTAAATTTTCCATTACGGATTTAATTAAAGCTTCGTTTATCTGCATAAATTCACTTCCTTTATAAATATATTTTAATTATACAATAAAACCCGAATAAATCAAGGCTCTGCAAAGGGTACGCCAAAATATTCGGCTATACTTTGAGAAATACTTCTGGCAATATTATCAATGTTTGAGCGAATCCAGTCGGCGTCCTCAGGATTATCGTGAAAAGCAGTTTCAATAAGCACCGAGGGTGCCTCTGTCCGTCTGACCTCTGCAAGAGATGTTGTGGGGATTGTTACAATGTCTTCGGGGTCTGTGTAGATACCCCTATAGTTCTGAGCAATAATATCGGCGGCTCTCTGCCCCTTTTCGCTTGTAGGATAATAGTAAACCTGAACGCCTTTGTTCTGCCCCTTGGTAGCCTCAGGCGAAGCGTTTGAATGAAGAGCTATATGCAGGTCGTAGTCCCCGGCATTTGACTGGGCAATGGTCTGGGAAAGGGTCGAGTTAGGGTCGTTTCTTGAAAAATCGATTCCGCTTGCTCTAAGATAGGGCTCCATGGCGTCAGCCACAAGGTTCATATAATATTCCTCGTTGCCGCCGCCAACATAAGGGTTAAACTCCTGTAAGGAAGGACTTAAAAAAACTCTTGGCATAAAAACACTCACTTTCCGATTTTACTAATGTATATTGGAAAATAAAAGAAATTATGCCAAGGATATTTACAAAGCCGAGAGGCTGTGATAAAATAAAATCAAGAATAATTACTGATTTGAGGTGAAGCTATGAAAGGCTCAAATTTCAGCTCTAAAAGGGAGCTTATATATTCCACCCTTTGCTCTACCAAAACTCACCCCAGTGCCAAGTGGGTATACGAACAACTTAAAGAAGACCACCCTGATTTAAGTCTTGGCACGGTTTACCGCAACATCGCCCTTTTTAAGGAAAAAGGAATGGCTATTCCTGTGGCAAATATTTTAGGCGAAGAACGCCTTGACGGCGACACTTCCCCCCACGCACATCTTGTTTGCAAAACCTGCGGCAGAATTGAGGATATAGAAATGCCTGCCTTAACGCTAAAAAACGGCAAGGGCTTTGAAACAGATTTTATAACCGTTACATACTTTGGAATATGCAAAGAATGCTCCCATTAAGGGAGCATTTTTATTTTAGAATATCTATTAGTTTTGCTTTTGCCTTTTCGGCGTCGGCTCTGCCTTTTGAGGCCCTCATAACAGCACCTACCAAAGCCATAATCGCTTTTTCTTTGCCGCCTTTATAGTCAGAAACCACTTTCGGGTTTTCCTCAATCGCCTTATAACATAAAGCGTCAAGCTCACTGTCATCCAAAGCTTTTATGTCTTGAGCTAAAACGCCCTCACCCTCTGAAAGCATTTTTTCCAAAAGCTCCTTTGCTTTGTGGTTGCTTACTTTTTCGCTTTCAACCATAAGCACCAGCTCCTTTAGGTTTTCGGGGCTTATTATAAGCTTGAATTCTTCCTTTTGACTTTCGGTTTTAAGAAAAGCAAAAATCACGCCTAAAATTAAATTTGCCGCCTTTTGAGGAGCTTTTACACCTGTGCTGGCTTTTTCAAAAAATTCTGCCACCTTGGGATATTTCAAAATCAGAGCTGCATCTCTTTTTTCCAAGCCAAGGTCATTTATGTACCTATTAAGCTTTGCATCAAAAAGCTCAGGCAAGGTTTTCCTTATATTTTCAATTTCTTCAAGGCTTATATGTACGCCAGGCAAGTCCGGCTCACGGAAAAAGCGGTAATCATCGGCGTCTTCTTTTGTTCGCATAGGATAGGTTTTGCCGCTTTTTTCGTCAAACCCTAAGGTTTCTTGTAAAACCGTCTGACCCTTTTTTAAAAGCTCTTGTTGCCTGTTTGCTTCGTACTCTATAGCCTTTGCCATATTGGCTATGGAGTTCATATTTTTTATTTCACAGCGGGTTCCCAGCTCGTCGGTTTCAGACACAGAAACATTAACGTCGCACCGCATTGAGCCTTCCTGCATTTTGCAGTCGGAAACGCCGATATAGCGCATAATAAGCCTGAGCTTTTCTACGAATTCCTTGGCTTCTTCAACGCTTTCTATATGTGGCTCTGAAACAATTTCTATAAGAGGCACTCCTGCACGATTATAATCAATTAAAATTTCCCCGTCTCTGTGAATAAGCTTGCCGGCATCTTCTTCGATGTGAATACGGGCAATGCCGATTTTTTTACCGCTTGAAAGAGTCAAAAAGCCGTCTTGGCATAAAGGTACATCAAACTGAGAAATCTGATACGCCTTTGGCAAATCGGGGTAGGAATAGTTTTTTCTGTCCATATAGGATATTTCTGAAATCTTGCAGTTTAGGGCAAGTCCTGCCTTAACACCAAATTCTACCACCGCCTTGTTAAGCCTTGGCAAAGCACCGGGTAAACCCATACACACAGGACATAATCGGGTATTTGCCTCACCGCCGAAAGCAGTTGAACAGGAGCAAAAAATCTTTGTATCGGTCTTAAGCTCAACGTGAGTTTCAAGACCTACTGTCATTTTAAAGCTCACTTTCTGTCCCCCTTGCTATTTCAAATTGCCTCGCCATATTTAAAATGAGGCTTTCTCTGAAGCGGTTTCCTATAATCTGCAAGCCTACAGGTAAGCCTTTCTCGTCTTTACCGCAATCAAGAGACAAAGCAGGAAGCCCTGCAAGGTTTGCACAAACGGTGCACACATCGGCATTAAAGGAGGCTTCCTTGTCATTTTGAATCTGCCCGATTTTAAAGGCAGTTTTCGGGGAGGTGGGCGTAATCAGCACATCATACTTTGCAAATACCTTTTCAAATTCTGCCATAAGGCATTGGCGAAGCCTCTGTGCTTTTGCATAGTATTTATCATAGTAGCCGTCTGAAAGCACAAAAGTGCCCAGCATTATACGCTTTTTAACCTCGTTGCCAAACATTTCGCCGCGGGTTTTGCAAATCATCTGGTGAATGCTTTCGAAGCTTTCAGCCCTGTTGCCAAAGCGAACCGAATCGTAACGTCCTAAATTAGACGACGCCTCGGCACAGGCGATTATATAGTAAGCAGGCAAAGCAGTAATAAGATTTGGCATTGAGAAAAATTCTACGAAGCAGCCCAGATTTTCATACTTTTCAAGAGACTTTAACAAAAGAGCTTTTACCTCAGGGTCTGCTTTTTCCAAAAGCTCTTTAGGTACACCGATTTTTCTGCCCTTTATGCTTTTTTCGAGAGAATCAACGGTACAGGGTACATAATCGGCTTGTGATGTGCTGTCCATAGGGTCAAAGCCTGAAATACTGTCAAAAACAACCGCCGTATCCTCAACATTTTGTGCCATAACACCGACAGTATCCAAACTTGAAGCATAAGCAATAAGACCGTATCTTGACACAGCTCCGTAGGTTGGCTTAAGACCTACACAACCGCAAAAAGAAGCAGGCTGGCGAACTGAACCTCCTGTGTCTGAGCCTAAAGAAAAAAGTGCCAAATCAGCCGCTACAGCCGTGGCTGAGCCGCCGGAAGAACCGCCCGCAACAAAGCCTGTGTTCTGAGGATTTCTGCTTGCACCGAAAACCGAGGTTTCACAGGTACATCCCATTGCAAACTCGTCCATATTGGTTTTGCCCAAAAGCACCGCACCCTTTTCATCAAGCCTATGCCAAGTAGTAGCATCGTAAACAGGCACATATCCCTCTAAAATTTTTGAGCAACAGGAGGTTTCTATTCCCTTGGTGGAAATATTGTCCTTTAAGGCCATAGGAATGCCGGAAAGCAAGTCAAGGGTCAGGCCTCCTGCAATTTTTCTGTCAATAATATCGGCAGTTGTCAACGCCTTTTCCTCAGTAACCCTGACATAGGCGTTAAGGGCAGGATTTTCGTTATTAACTTTTGCTATATAGCTTTCTGTTAATTCTTTTGCGGAAATTTCTTTTCGCAAAAGCATTTGGTGAAGCTTTAAAATTTTACCCATCTAAGCCTCACTTCCTCAGCTTAAAAAAGCCGTTTTCACTGTGTATTGCATTTGAAAGTGCATCCTCTCTCGGCATTGAGGGCAAAACCTTGTCCTCTCGCAAGGGACAAAAAACGCCTCTGTCAGCAAAGTCATAATCTGAGCAGTCTATCATAAGTTTTGACTGCATTTCGTTTAAATATATAAGCATCTCTTTTTCGTCAACCTCAAGTTTTGCAAGAGTAGCCAAACGCTTTACGTCATTTTCTGTAATCATAAGTCACCTAATTATTATACCCTTAAACTGTAAAGATATTTTAACATAAAAACACGGCTCAAAGCAATGCCTTGAGCCGTTAAGTTTTATTTTAAATATGTCTGACCGCTTGTGCCGCCGATAGCGCCGCCAATACCGTCAAAGCCACTTGCACAGCAAACGTAAACTCTCATATTACCTCTGCCCATAGAAGAAACCGTAAGGGTTCCGTTGGTAACCTCTTTTCTGTCACCTGTAACGGCATCGATATAGGTGCCGTTGGGAATATTCTTAAAGGTTGCACCGTCTGTAAGTGCCACACAGGCAAGAGAGTCAATACCTTCGCCTGTATAACGGCGGATATAAGCCATATTGCCGGAAACGTAATTGTTATCTTTAGTATACTGACCCTTCTGCAAAGCAGGAACAGCACGGCGGATAGCGTTAAGCTTCTGTATATGCTTTGCAAGAGGTGAGCTTAAAGTCTCATTAACCTTACCTGAAGCGGTATATTCAGAGAAGTCAGAAGCAGTAACACTGCCCTCAAGATAGTCGCCGAAATATGCACGGCCTGTAGTTGAAAGGGGAGCATTGGGGCCAACGTCCATAGGAACGCCTGCCTGGAACTGCACCTCGGAGCCGTAGTATACACAGGGAATTCCGCGGAAGGTAAACATAAGGCAAAGGCTTTCTGCCCAAGTTACGGTGTCGCCGTTGAAGCGGTTGTCCATATTGGGGCCGTAGTCGTGAGAGTCAACATAGGTAACGTTCCAAGTGGAGTCGTTGTAGTAGGGGTCTTCCTCTATAGCACGCTGGAAAGCGTTGGAAGCATAAGAGAAGTTCCAGTGCATTGGGAAGTCGATAACACCTGTGCCGTTGCTCTTTGAATAGTCGGGTGTATGGTATGTAATACCGTTTAAGTAAACATTGTTTGAGGTAGGTACATTGTCTGTGGTATCATGGTCATCATAATGAGCAAGAGACAAAGACTTGTTAGCAAAAGCGTCGTTTGTGTAACAGTTCTTGTACTTGGAATTTGTTTCTGCCCAAGTGTAGAAGGGAGCGGAAATAGCAGGAATATTGTGGTTCCAGAACTCACTTACACGGGTACAAACCTCACCGAAAATAAAGAAGTTTTCGGGAGCGTTTTTATAAATCTGAGGGAAATAAAGCTCATTAAGAGAAAGTCTTGAAATATGCTTTTCGGTATCAAGACGGAATGCATCAACGCCCATATTGATATATTCGCTGTAGACGTCTACAAGATACTCTGAAACCTTTTTGCTTTCTGTGTTAAGGTCAACACAGTCGCCTGCAATCTGACCCGTCTGCACAGTGGGGCTTTCCCAAGAAAGGTCTTTGTCGTGGTGATAGAAGTTCTCGGTGTCGTTGGCGTCTTCCTTCATAATGGCAAGACGTGCCTGATACTGGGAAGTATCATCTAAACTATAATAATTAGGATATTTCTGTGCAAGCTTAGAGCCTGAAATAAGCTTCATACTGTCAATGCTTTCAAGGTCTTTGACAGAGCTGTACTGCTTTTCAAACATTGGAGCAAAGTAAGCCTCGCCGAAGTTACCTGTATGGTTCCACACAACGTCCTGAATAATTTTCATATCCTTTTCATGGGCGGCATCAATAAGGTCCTGATATGTAAAGCCTGTGGACTCATATCTTGCATCTACCTTTGAAAAGTCCATTGCATGGTAGCCGTGATAGTCGTAACCTGAAGCATTCTCTACAACAGGAGTAATCCATATAGCGGAAAATCCAAGCGCCTTGATATAGTCAAGCCTGTCAGCCAAACCCTTAAAGTCGCCTCGCCAAGCGGGGTCGGAATCAGGATTGCCGGCGTCGCCGTCTGCCCAACAGTGAACGTTGTTGCTCTTGTCACCGTCGTAAAAACGAGTAGTAATTACAAAGTAAATAGAGTCTTCACGCATATCGGTAAGCTCTGCGGGGTTAGGATTATTGCCGTAAAACCACTCACCTGAGGTTCTTGTAAGCTCTTTAGAAAGCTGACCGTTTAAAGTATTTGTGCCGTCTGTAAACATAAAGTTTATCTTAGTTGAGTTTTTAAACTCATACTTGTACCAGTTTGCACCTGTAGATGAATCGGCAACCATCTTAACACCGGGGTAAGCGGTTTCAAGATTCTGAGGCAAAGCATTCCAATAATAAATGTAGGGAGCACCGCCTTCGTGGTAGTAGTGAATTGTGATACCTGTAGAAGCACCTGTCTGAGCAAGCTCTGTATTAACAGAAAAAACAGAGAAAATGCCTACGCCAAGCATCATTGCAAGGCAGAGCACAAGTGCCACAAAGGATTTTATATGCTTCACAAAATCTCCTCCTTCGCATATTTTCGCATTATATAAAAATTATACTATTAATCCTTGCAGGCTTTTTTCTTAATTAGAATTATTCTTCTTTTCTCTGTTGTAACCAAGTTGCACATTTACCTTTTGTTTATCTTGCATTATCCTTTTTTATCCTATAAAAAAACGGCTCAGAGCGAAACTCTGAGCCGTGAAGCTTAAATATTATTTTTTAAGATATGTCTGACCGCTTGTGCCGCCGATAGCACCATCGATGCCGTCAAAACCACTTGCACAGCAAACATAAACTCTTAAGTTACCCTGACCTGAGCAGTTAGCAGTAAGAGTGCCGTTTGTTACGTTCTGAACATCACCTGTAACGGCGTCAACGTACTTGCCGTTGGGAATGCCCTTAAATGTGGCGCCGCCTGAAACTGTTACAAGTGCGAGAGAGTCAACACCCTCAGCGGCATTTGTATATCTGCGGATATACGCCATATTGCCCTGTACGTACTGGCTGTTGTTTGTGTACTGACCCTTCTGCAAAGCAGGGATAGCGTGTCTTATGGCATTAAGCTTTGAAAGGTGCTTTGCAAGGGGTGAGCTAAGTGTCTGCTGAACCTTGCCGGAAGCGGTGTACTCACCGAAATCTGTAGCATTAACTGTGCCCTCAAGTGCATCACCAAAGTAAGCACGACCTGTTGTTGAAAGGGGAGCATTGGGGCCAACGTCGATAACCTGACCCTTCTGGAACTCTACCTCAGAGCCGTAGTATACACAAGGAATACCGCGGAATGTAAACATCAAGCTGAAGTTTTCAGCCCAAGCGCCTGTACCGCCGTTGTAACGAACAGCCTGGCTCTGGTCGGGGCTATAGTCGTGAGAGTCAACGTAAACAACGTTCCAAGTAGCGTCGTTGTAGTACTTGTCAGCGCCAAGTGCAGTGCCGTAAGCCTGACCTGCAGTAGTGTATGCCCAGTGCATGGGGAAGTCGATAACACCGGTGCCGTTTGCCTTAGAGTAGTCGGGAGTGTGGTAAGTAATGCCATTGAGGAAAGCATTGTTGCTGTTCCAATTTTCATCTCTTGTAGAATACTTCTGGTAATGCTTAACTGCGTTGTCATAGTTTGCACGCCAATCAGTCTTGCTCCACTGAGCACCGCCGTCTTCCTTCCATGTATAGAAGAAGCAGGAGTCGGAAGCACCGCCTTCGTTAAATGCACCATGATAACGGGCACAAACCTCGCCGAAGATGTAGAAGTTTTCTACCTGATTAAATACGGGGAAGTAAGCGTTGTTAAGTGTCCAACGGTTGATGTGCTTTTCTGTATCAAGACGGAAGCAGTCAACACCCATATTTACGTAGTCCATATAGGTTTCTGTAAGATAATCAACAACAACCTGATTTTCGGTGTTTATGTCAACACAGTCGCCTGCGATCTGACCTGTCTGCTCAGAAGGCTGACCCCAGTTAAGATTCGGGTCATGATGGAAATAGAAATCACTGTCATTTGCATCTGACTTCATAATATCAATACGAGCAGGATACTGCTGAGTATCGGGGTTAAGGCTGTCGTAGTTGGGGTACTTCTGGTCAAGCTTTGAGCCTTCGATAACCTTCATACAGTCAGCTGACTCCAAGTCCTTAAGCGAGTCGTACTCCTTGGTAAACATAGGAGCAAGGAACGCCTCACCGAAGTTACTGGAATGGTTCCAAACAACGTCCTGAACAATCTTGATATCTTTGTCGTGAGCGGCGTCGATTAAATCCTGATATGTAAAGTCAGAAGACTCATATCTGGGATCAACTGTGCTGAAATCAAAAGCATGGTAACCGTGATAATCGTAACCCGAAGCGTTTTCTACAACAGGAGTAATCCAGATTGCAGAGAAGCCCAAAGCCTTGATGTAGTCAAGCTTATCTGCAAGACCCTTGAAGTCACCGCGCCAAGCGGGGTCAGAGTCGGGGTTATTTGCCTTTTTGTCGTCCCAGCAATGAACGTTGTTGCCCTTGTCGCCGTCATAAAAACGTGTGGTGATTACAAAGTAAATGGAGTCTTCACGCATATCGGTGCGTTCCCAATCATTGTTTGGGTCAGGCAAAGAGGACTTCCACTTGTTATTTAAATAGTACCAGTTACCTGCATTTCTTGTAAGCTCACCGGTGAGCTGACCGTCTAAAGCAGAGGTACCGTCTGTAAACATAAGATTAATTTTTGTAGAATTTTTAAACTCGTACTTATACCAGTTTGCTCCGCTTGCTGGATCAGCAGTCATCTTTACACCGGGATAAGTGGTTTCTAAATTCTGAGGCAAAGCATTCCAATAATAAATGTAGGGAGTACCGCCTTCGTGATAATAGTGAATGGTAATACCTGTTGAGTCACCAGTCTCGACTACTTCTGTATCAACAGAAAAAGCAGAGAAAACGCCAATGCCAAGCAAGGTAGCAAGGCAAAGCACAAGTGCCAACACGGACTTAAAATACTTCATTCGCATTACCTCCTTCTTTAAATTTAATTTCGGCTCAGGACTCAGCCTGAGCCGAAAAAGAGGTTATTATTTAAGATAAGTAAGATTTGTTTCGCCAATTGCGCCGTCAATGCCGTCAAAACCGCTTGCACAGCAAACGTATACTCTTGCATTACCCTTACCACTACAGTTAGCAGTAAGTGTACCGTTTGTAACTGTCTGCTTGTCGCCTGTGATAGCATCAATATAAAGACCGTTGGGAATATTCTTAAATGTAGCGTTGCCGGAAACTGTTACAAGTGCAAGAGAATCAATGCCCTCTGCCTCGTCAGTATAGCGGCGGATGTATGCCATTGAGCCTGAAGCATACTGGCTGTTTGATGTATACTGACCCTTCTGAAGTGCAGGGATAGCACGTCTTACAGCATTAAGCTTTGTAAGGTGCTTTGCAAGAGGAGAAGCAAGAGTTTCTGCAACCTCGCCTGTTGCAGTATACTCAGAGAAATCTGTTGCAGTAACTGTGCCTTCAAGGTAGTCGCCGAAATATGCACGGCCTGTTGTTGAAAGGGGAGCATTGGGGCCAACATCGATAACCTGACCCTTTGCAAACTCAACCTCAGAGCCGTAGTATACACAAGGAATACCACGGAATGTAAACATAAGAGAAAGGTTCTCTGCCCAAGTCTGAGTACCACCTGAGAATCTTGTTGATTCCTTAGGCTGCTCAGGCGCATAGTCGTGAGAATCAACATACATTACGTTCCAGGTAGCATCGTTGTAGAACTTATCGTTGCCAACTGCAAAGTTGTAAGCGTTCTTAGCATCGCCGAACATTCTGTGCATCTGGAAGTCGATGGCTTCCATACCTGAAGATCTGGTTCTGTCGGGAGTGTGGTATGTAACACCATTTAAGAAAGCATTCTGAGAAGTAGGCTCGTCAGCAATACTGTCTTCCTCACGATAGTGGTCAAATGTCAGGTTCATATTGTTGTTGATAGCCTCGGCAGTTGTATCCCAGCTCCAAGCCTTTTCCCACTTATCGTTAGACTCAGCCCATGTGTAGTAAGGAGTGGACTCCTCAGCATGGTCTCTGTACCAAACCTGAGTATATCTTGTACAGATTTCGCCGAACATCATAAAGTGGTCATTGCCTGCTGCAATAGCTGCCTCGTGCATCTGACCGTTATACATCATATTAAGAGAAAGTCTTGGAATATGACGTACAGTATCAACTCTGAAACCGTCAACACCCATCTCAAGGTACTTGCTGTAAGCATCCACAATGTACTCTGCAACTGCGGGATTTTCTGTGTTAAGGTCAACACAGTCGCCTGCAATCTGACAGAATTTTGTAGTCCAGTCGTCCCAGTTAGGACTCTGCCAATAACCTGAATGGTAATAGTTGTGCTCGTTGTATTTACCTGATGAAAGCTTGATTATGTCGTAATCCTTATCACCGGGATGTAAGCCTGTTGAGTTACCAACATCACTGGGATAGGAGTAAGTATCCTTCATCAAATTAAGTCTCTGCTGATACTGGTCATAGGGCTTCTGTGACCAATATTCAGATGCAGAGGAAAGTCCGTAAGATTTTAAGAGGTACTCTGTGGGGATCATAGATTCTTCAAGGTTACTGAGGTCAGCATCGTAGTCCTTTTCAAAGAGAGGACAGAAGTAGCTTTCACCGAAGTTACCTGTGTGCTGCCATACAACGTCCTGAATAATCTTCATACCTTTTGAGTGGGCATCGTCAATAAGGTCCTGATATGTATAGTCGTCAGACTCATATCTGGAGTCTACCTTAGAAAAGTCCATGGCGTGATAGCCGTGGTAATCATAACCCGAAGCATTTTCAACAACAGGTGTTACCCAGATTGCAGAAAAGCCTAAAGCCTTAAGGTAGTCAAGCTTTTCGCCAAGGCCCTTGAAATCGCCACGCCAAGCGGGGTCAGAGTCAGGGTTCTGAGCCTGTCCGTCGTCCCAACAGTGAACGTTGTTGCCTTTATCACCGTCGTAAAAACGTGTGGTCATTACAAAGTAAATTGAGTCCTCGCGCATATCGCCTGAAGAATCAGGGGTAGGCATATCAATGTCGGGGTTTCTGCCAAACCATCTTGTGGTGTACCACCACTCGCCCGAATTTCTGGTAAGCTCTTTTGTAAGCTGACCGTCAAGGGTAGAGGTACCGTCAGTAAAAATGAAATTGATTTTTGTTGTATCCTTAAAGGTATATTTATACCAGTTTTCGCCCTGATCCGCAGCCTTAGTCATCTTAACGCCGGGATAGGTGCTTTCTATATTTTTTGGAAGAGCATTCCAATAGTAGATGTAAGGGGTTTTGCCTTCGCATTTGTAGTATACAGTGATACCTGCGGTATCAGAGGCGGCTGCCACTTCGGCAGCCTCCTCTTTAGCTGCGGAGATACCTACGATGCCTACACCTACCATAATAATAAGTGCTAACAGTAACGCTGTTAATTTGCTAAGCTTTTTCATAGGTTTTCACTCCTTACCACTCAATCATATTAGCAATAAACTTCTGAATCATTGTGGCGTCCTTAACGTTGAGCTTGCCGTTGCCGTCAACCTCGCCGTTAGTTTTGCCCTGCTCTGTCATATCTGTCATCTTAGCAACGTACTTCTGGATAAGAGTTGCGTCCTTAACGTTAACCTTGCCGCTTAAGTCAGCGTCACCCTTGAGGTAGTCATTTGAAAGGTCACCGCCGGGTGTTGTGGGCTTGGTTGTGGGAGTTGTAGGATCGTCACCGGGAACCTCATCGTTAATGTGACCCCAGGTATATTCGCCGTTTCTTACTCTTACTACTATGGAATCTTTAACAACAGCACCTGCACTGTCTTTAACATTTACTGAAACATCATAGTCGGCAGTTACGCTCTTGTCAAAGCCGAATGTAAAGTTATCGCTGTTTGAGTAAGGCTGATATACAGTACCGTCAATAAGGAACTCGTACTGATAATCGCCCTTACCGCCTGTAGCAGTTGCCTTAGCTAAAAGGTATTCACCGCTCTTGGAAATGTCAATAAATGCCTCTAAGGGCATCTCTACCTTGCCGCCGCTTACTGTAAGAGACTTAGAAGCTTCAGCAGTTGCACCCTTTGCATCTTTAACTGTTACCTTAATTGTGTATACACCGTCAGCACTCATATCGCGAGTAACTGTGTTTGAAGAGGAGAAAGCCTTAACAACTGTGCCGTTTTCAGAGAACTCGTACTCATAGGGAGCTTCGCCGCCCTGAGCGTTAGCTGTAAACTTGTAGATACCCTCGCCTAAATCCTCTACTGCAAGATTTGCCTTAACCTCAGAGGGTGTGGGAGTTATGGGGTCTGTAGGCTTAGTATTGGGGTCGTCAGCACCGCCAACCTGTACGGAAGCAGTCTTTGTAACTACTGCACCGGCACTATCCTTAACTGTTACTTCAACAGTGTAGCTGCCTTCAGCAGTTGCAGTAAGTGTATATGTGTTCTTAGCAGAAGCTGCCTGTACTACCTCGCCGCCGAGCTTGAACTCGTATGTATAAGGAGCGGCACCGCCTGCTGCAGTTGCAGTAAAGGTATACTTGTTGTCGCCTGCTTCCTTAGAAGAAAGGCTTGCAGAAAGTGCACCGGGCTTTGAAAATTCTGTTACAGAATCGTACTCAACTGTCTTAACAGTAATGGAGTTGTCAGAACCCTGAACAGTAGCAGTTACACTGTATGTACCTGTAGCGGCAGGTGTGAACTTATACTGGTTCTTAAGTGTATAGTAAGGAACGTTTGCGGTTTCACCTGAGGGGTCTGTAATTGTGTATTTGTAGAAAAGAAGCTTTGTGCCTGTGTTACCGCCGCCTGCTGTAACATCAACGGTGGTCTCAGTGTCCTTCTTGATTTCTGTGTTTTCAAAGTTAGAGGGAGATACCTCAACATTCTGGATAACGGGCTTAACCTCTGTTTTGATATCCTTGATTTCAAAGCTCATAGACTTTGAAACGGTCTCGCCTAAAGTATCCTTAACCTCAACCTTAACTGTGTAAGAGCCTGCGGTTGTAGGTATCCAAGAAACAGTAGAAGCAGAGCTAAAGTCGCTGACAACTGTAGAGCCAACAGAGAACTTGTAGGAAAGCTCGCCCTCGCCACCGCCTGCAACTGCAGTAAGGATAATCTTAACACCTGTGTACTGGGGGGATTCTACGTCAGCAGAGAAACTCTTGATATGAAGCTTGCTTGTGTCGTAAAGCTCCCACTTACCAGTAGCGTTATCATAAATCTGACCCTCACCGGGATAGGTAAGGTCACCGGTCTTAACGGCGTCACTACCGTTATTGAAGATAATGTTGGCGTAAGACTTTGTAACTGTGTACTCATAAACACCATCACCAAGGCTTGTAGCCTTTACACCGGGCCAATCAGCGTTCTTGTCATTACCGTCGCCGTTCCACATATAAACATGGATATTTCCCCAGTTGTTTGTATCCTTAAGGTAAACCTTGCCGTCACCTGAGGGAGTAGGAGTGGGAGTGGGTGTAGGTGTGGGTGTAGGAGTAGGTGTGGGGTCAACAGGTGTGTCGCCACCCTGAACTGTTGTCCAACTGTTGCTTGAGTTGTTAAAACAGTTGCCGCCTAATGTAAGGTCATCAGTCTGAGCACCACCATTACCCGCATTGAAAATAATATTATTCCAATTGTCTGTGGGTGTGTATGCCCATAAGCCGTCAGAGCCCTGAGTCATCTGAATTCCGGGCCATTCGGCGTTTTTGCCACTATCGCCCCACATATAGCAATAAACTGTGGACCAATTAGCAGCGTTTTCACAGTAAACTGTTTCGCCTGTTGCGGCTGATGCACTCATTGTACCAACCGTCATAACGCCAAAAAGCATCATAACTGCAAGTATCAAGGCTATCAGCCTGCTTTTTTTACTTACCATAAAAAATCCTCCTTTACCTTACAAGGTAATTTTTTTATGCGAAAAGTACATAATTCCGCATATTTTCTCACATATAAAATTTTATAACAATTTGTCAGGTTTATTTTTCTTTTTTAGAATTTTGATAATTGATTATTGCACAATCTTTTGTTATCTTTATATACGGAATGCATAGTCGTTTTTTATCCTAACAAATACAAAAACCGTTGCCGGAAAAATCGACAACGGTAATTATTATTTATTATCCTTAATATTGTCCCAGTAGGCTTTGTAAGCCTGCTCGCTCTTATTGTCGCCGTAGGTATAGTACTTGGCGTTTTTTATGCTGTCGGGCAAATACTGCTGAGAGCAATAATGGTTTGGATAGCTGTGAGGGTACTTATAAAACTGCCCCTTGTTATTGTTATCCTCGCCGTCATAGTGCATATTCTGCAAACATCTCGGAATACCCAAAGCCTTGCCGCTTTCTATATCTGCCTCAGCGGCAAATATGGCATCATGGGCAGAATTTGACTTTGGTGAGATTGCAACCAACACAACCGCATCAGCAAGGGGGATTTTCGCTTCGGGAAGTCCCACTGCCTGAGCCATATCCACACAAGCTTTTACAATGGGCAAAATCTGCGGATGAGCAAGCCCTACGTCCTCGGCGGCACAAACCATAAGCCGTCTGCAGGCACTCATAAGGTCCCCTGCCTTTAAAAGTCTTGCAAGATAATGAAGCGCCGCATCGGGGTCAGACCCTCTCATACTTTTCTGATAAGCGGAAACTATGTCGTAATGCTCGTCGCCGTCTCTATCATATCGCACTGCACTTTTTTGTGTAAGCTCAAAAACGTGGTCGTCGCTTACTGTTTTTACGCCGTCTTTTAAATCGGCAGAAATCACTGAAAGCTCCAAGGCGTTTAACGCTTTTCTCACATCTCCGCCACAGGCTGTGGCAATATGCATAACAGCTTTATGGGAAATTTCGATATTTACACCCGACTCCTCAGATAAAATATCCACTCCACGCCTTACGGCAAAAGCTAAATCCTCAGGCTCCACAGGCTTGAACTCAAAAACAGTAGAACGGCTTAAAATCGCATTGTACACGTAAAAATAGGGATTTTCTGTGGTTGAGGCAATGAGAGTAATTCTGCCGTCTTCAATAAATTCAAGTAACGTTTGCTGTTGCTTTTTGTTGAAGTACTGAATCTCGTCAAGGTAGAGAAGTATTCCGTTAAGCCCTGCAAAGGTGTCAAGCTCAGCCACAATTTCCTTTATATCAGCAGTTGAAGCGGTGGTGCCATTAAGCTTTTTTAAGGTTTTGTTGGTCTTCTTTGCAATATAGGTTGCAAGGGTAGTTTTGCCAACTCCCGAAGGACCGTAAAAAATAAGGTTAGGAATATAGCCGCTTTCGATAATTTTCCTTAAAGGCTTGTTTTCGCCGATAAGATGCTTTTGCCCCACAATTTGGTCAAGAGACTCAGGTCTTATTCTGTCAGCAAGGGGAGACGCCATATACACACAACCTTTCAGTTAAGAGTAAGGGGCGAATAAATCGCCCCCAAAGTTTATTTATAAAGAGGATACTTCTGGCAAATTGCATCAACTTCAGCAATTACCTTTTCCTTGTTGCCCTCAAAGTCTTCGATTACCATTGAAATAAGCTCGGCAATCTTGTCCATTTCCTCAACGCCGAGGCCACGGGTTGTAACAGCAGCTGTACCGATACGGATACCGCTTGTAACAAAGGGACTTCTGGGCTCGTTGGGAACTGTATTCTTGTTAACTGTAATTCTTACCTCGTCAAGACGGTTCTCAAGCTCTTTGCCAGTAATGTCCATATCACGAAGGTCCATAAGAAGAAGGTGGTTGTCTGTACCGCCGCTAACAAGCTTTAAGCCTCTCTTTGTAAGACCCTCTGCTAAAGCCGCACAGTTTTCTACAACTTTTTTGCCGTACTCCTTAAAGTCATCAGACAGTGCCTCGCCGAAGCAAACTGCCTTAGCGGCAATAATGTGCATTAAAGGACCGCCCTGAGTACCGGGGAAAATAGCCTTATCAATGTCTTTTGCATACTTTTCCTTGCAAAGGATAAGACCGCCGCGAGGACCGCGAAGGGTTTTATGAGTAGTGGAAGTAACGAAATCACAGTAAGGAACGGGGTTTTCGTGTGCACCTGCGGCAACTAAGCCGGCAATGTGAGCCATATCTACCATAAGATATGCGCCAACCTCGTCGGCAATCTCTCTGAACTTTGCAAAATCGATTGCTCTGGGATATGCAGAAGCACCTGCAACAATCATCTTAGGCTTGCACTCAAGAGCAATCTGTCTTACTGTATCGTAGTTGATGCGGTGTGTTTCACCGTCAATGCCGTAAGGAACAAAGTTATAATATTTACCTGACATATTAACAGGTGAGCCGTGGGTAAGATGACCGCCCTCGGAAAGGCTCATACCCATAATTGTGTCGCCGGGGTTAAGCATTGCAAAGTAAACTGCAAGGTTAGCCTGTGCACCTGAGTGAGGCTGAACGTTGGCGTGCTCTGCACCGAAAAGCTTGCAAGCACGTTCTCTTGCAATATTCTCAACAATATCTACCTTCTCGCAACCGCCGTAGTAACGCTTTGCGGGGTAGCCTTCAGCATATTTATTTGTAAGTAAAGTACCCATTGCCGCCATAACCGCAGGAGAAGCAATGTTCTCGCTGGCAATAAGCTCAATGTTCTGCTGCTGACGAGTCTGCTCCAAAAGCATTGCCTCGCCCACTTCACTGTCAAACTCTTTTACAAAGTCAATTGTCTTCATCATTTCCATTTTCTTTACTCCTTACTCTTCAATTGTTTCCTTTATATTCTGAGCTCTGAGAACTCGTTTCACCAAATCTGAAAATTCGGCTAAGGTTTCAAGCCTGCCTGCCTCATTTCTGAAAGCGGCGGCATTTTTAAAGCCTTTTAAATACCACGAAATATGCTTTCTTGCTTCGCGCATACCTGCCTTTTCGCCTTTGTAAAGGCAAATCGCAGAAACGTGGCGAAGCATTGTAGTTGCCTTTATAACCGCTGAGGGTCTGGGAGGAATTTTGTCCGTATAAAAGTAGCTGTTTATCTCAGAAAAAATCCACGGATTTCCCAAAGCCCCTCGGCCAACCATTATCATATCGCAACCTGTATGCTCATAAAGATTTGCGGCATCATAAGCTGTAAAAACATCACCGTTACCGATAACAGGCACACTCACGGCACGTTTTACGTCTCTTATAATGTCCCAGTCAGCTTTTGGGGCATACATCTGCTCTCTGGTTCTGCCGTGAACGGTAATTGCCGAAGCACCTGCCTGCTCACAGGCAATGGCAACGTCAACGGCATTAACGTGGTCTTTATCAATACCCTTGCGGATTTTAACCGTAACGGGCACGTCACTTGCCTTTACCGATGCTTTTACAATTTCTGCACAAAGCTTAGGGTCTGTCATAAGCTGACAGCCGCACCCGTTTGAGTTTACCTTTGGCACGGGGCAACCCATATTTATATCAATTATGTCGGGTTTAAACTGCATTGCAAAGCGTACAGCCTCAGCCATAACCTCAGGCTCACTGCCAAAAAGCTGAATTGCACAGGGACGCTCTGCCGCGGCAATTTCCATAAGCTCGGCACTTTTCTTGCTTCCGTAGGTAATACCCTTTGCACTTACCATTTCGCTTACACAGTAATCTGCGCCAAAGCTCATACAAAGCTCCCGAAATGCCCTGTCGGCAACACCTGCCATTGGTGCAAGTGCGGCAACGCCCTGAATTTCTACATTACCAATTTTCATATTTATCTTCGTTTTCTCTTATCGTAATAATCCTGAGGCAAAAGCTTCTTTTTGCCTGAGATTTTGTCGGTGTTAGAGTATCTGTCACGTCCGCCGCGGTAGGTTTTTGCTTTTGTAGAAAGAATAACCGCAAACACAACCGCTAAACCTACACCAATAAGTATCCAGCTTACAAACCCCCAGAAAAGAGAGGGCTCTTCCCTGTCCTCTACCTGACCTACAACAGTAGGCGGAATAATCTCGGTATCTTCTACCGTTGGCAAGGGTGCTCGGTAAGAAGGCTCGGTAGCCTGAGTTTGGGCAGGCTCAGTTGAAACGGTTTCTTCGTCTTCACTTGCCGCATAAGACTCAATGGCATAGGTTTCTTCAGGCTCCGCAAAGGCAGAAAATGCCGAAAAAACAGCCGATACCATAAGAATTGCCAACATAAAAGTCAGAAATTTAATTGTGATTTTACCTTTACTCATCTGTAAAACTCCAAAAACTTCCCAATTATAAAAGTATTATATCAAATCATCCCTCACTTTGCAATACCCTTGCAAGGACATTGCCCAGTAATTTTCCTGTATACTGAGCTTCGTAAACAGTATTTACATCTGTACCTACCTCTATAAGCAGAGAACCGCGGCTTATGGGCATATTATAGGCAAAATTGCCGAAGTAAAGCGGTCTTGTCATACCCGGATACATATTTTCGGCACATTCCTGAAGCTTAAGGGCAAACCGCAGGTTATACTCCCAATCAGGAAAACCCATTTCACCGTACATATCACAACCTGCCATTATCATAATCTGTGCCGCTTTTTTGCCGTTCACCTCAAAAGTAGGCTTTACCTTACTACCCTCTTCCCCTGCAATTGAGTCTCGATGAATATCAAGCACCACCTTTATGTCGGGATACTCTTCCATATATTTCGAAATAGTCTCCCAAGACCTGTCGTAAGCTCCCGTATACTCAGGACTGTCGTGCACCTCGGTAGCGTGCACAACCCCTATCCCCTGTGCCCGCAAGGATTTTGCAATTTCCTCGCCAACGCTAACCATATTTTTTGAGCTGTCTTCACTTCGCGGATAAAAACTTTGGTGATAATAGCCCTCATCGTATTCAAGGTAGCTTTCTGTGGTATGAGTGTGAAAAATAAGCACCTGAACCTTCTGATTTTTTTCAAATTCAAAACCTAAAGGCAACTCTAAAAGAGACCGAAAATCCGTACCCGCCCCCACAGAATCCTTTATGTAAAAATTACTGCAGCTTACGCCGCTTTCGCCGTACTGAGAGGTTATCACAGGAAAATGCACCTCGTCTTCATGCAAGTCCACAGGCTCAGAAGGCTTAAACCCCTCGTCCTCGGTTGAAGGCAAAGAGGTGGCAACAAGGGCTTGCTGACCGCTGTTTGACAAGGTTTGCTCTGAGCTTTCGTCAAAATTCTCTGTGTGCATCTGAGGCATCATAAATGCGGCGGCGGCTAAGGTTAAATCCTGCTTGAAATTGTCGCTTTGACCTGCTCTTTTTATAACCGAAGCAACTCCTATTACTCCCAAGCAAACAGAAAGAATGATGCAAAAAACAGACTTCACCCTACCCTTAAGCACAGTTATGCCTCCCAAAAACAAGCTATGTATAAATATATGATTGCCCTTTTTGGCTTATACCTATAAAAAAAGTGAGGTTTAGCACTAAAAACTCTTTACTTTTTGCACAAAAAATGTTAATATATGATAGGAATTTTAGCGAGGTGTATGGAATGAAGAAAAAATTCTTGGCTTTTCTCATGATAACAGCCTTAACGCTTAGCTTATTTGCCTTTAACAGCAGTGCTAAAGAGCTTGACTCTTTGGCAGAAATTGCGGCATTAAGCAAGTTGGAGCCTGTCCAGAGCAGCCCTGTTAACGCTTATACAGAAATCGCACAGACCAAAGCACAGAAGCTGCCTTCAAGCTATAGCTCAAAGGATTTAGGCTACACTACCCCTGTAAGACAGCAAAACGCCAATATCTGCTGGGCATTCAGCTCTTTAGCTTCTCTTGAAACCTTACTTCTGAAATCGGGTGAAAAGGTTGAGCATTTTTCCCCTTGGCACATGAATCATTGGGGCACTATGGAGGAATCGGGTATTGGCTGGCAGCGTGAGGATTTAATCAACGACGGCGGCTACTCTTACATACCGATGGGTTACTTTACCTCTTGGGAAGGCCCTTTGCTTGAAAGAGAGCTTCCTGTTGGCTCTGACAAATCTCAGTTTTTATCTGCAACCAACAATTTCCCTGTACGCTACGGCGTAACCGACATTAAATATATTGACAGAGAAACCCCTATTGACACAATTAAATCTTACATTATGGATTACGGCTCTGTTGTTGCTAATTTCAATGCAGATACCGTAAATTACATGAGCAATACATCAGATGCCTTTTATTGCTCCGACGGCACAATTCCAACAGGCCATCTTTACGGCCATGCCGTAAGTATTGTGGGTTGGGACGACAATTTCCCTAAAGAGCACTTCTCTACCTCTCATTCAGGTGACACTCCCGAAAACGACGGTGCATGGCTCTTTAAAAACAGTTGGGGCACTTACGCCAACACCAACGGCGGTTATTTCTGGATTTCTTACGAGGACGCGTGGCTTTTCCACGGCATTTTCGGTCCCAGCTTTGCCATAGCCGATTATATTAAAATCGACAAATCAAAAACCATTTATCAAAACGAAATTTACGGAGCTACTACTGAGTTTACTTATCTTACCAGCGAAAGCGTAGTTCCTGCCGACACTATCACCTACATCAACACCTTCGACTTCAGCGCTGACTTTCCTGAGCTTGATAAGGTAGTTTTCGAAAGCACCTCTTTCGGTGCCGATTACACGGTTTATTACATTCCCGTTTACGGCTCTACACCTACCCGCGAAACAGGTATATGGACAAAGCTTGGCTCAGGCACAGTTGATTACACAGGCTATATTTCTGTTGATGTGAATGATTTTGAATTACCTGAGGGCAAAGGTGCAATCGGCATTTCTATAGACAACACTAAAACATACAACGAAAACAAAAACAATGCAGGCTATGAATACATTCCAAACAGCTTGGGCGTTTGCGAATGGCTTTCTTCAAGCAGCAGCTATTACTTTAAAAACCAAGGTGAAAAGGGCGAAAGCTTTGTAATGTACAGTGAGTTTGGTCAGTCTCAGATTTATGACTTAATGGACTTTTACGACACCTATTTTGACGACCCTATGGGTGCTACCTTTGTAATCAAAGCAATTGCAGAAAACCCCGATTACACTCAAAATTCCACAAAGCCTGAGACTCAGCCTACTACCACCACTCAAACTGCTCCTACAGAGCCTTCTGAACCTACAAAGCCCACCCAGACAAACACCATTTCTCTGAACATAACTCTTGAGTTCATAGGCAGCAACAAGCTTACTGTCGTTGCCGATGCTTTAGGCGGTACCGGCGAATATGAATACGAATTCTATCTTAACGATGAGATTTACCAAAGCTATTCAGCTGTAAACTACGCCACTATATTTTTCGGCGAAGATGGTGAACATTCCCTTAAAATTTCCGCAAAAGACAGCGGCGGCAGGGTTATTACCTCCCAGTCTTCAATTACCGTTGAAAACGGCAGATTGGTAGTCCCCGGCAGCACAAACGCTACTGACCCTACCGAAACCTCAACAAATACAAGCTCCACCTCACCCACCGACATTGCAAAAACCTACATTATCGGCGACACTGATTTCAATAACACAATCGGCATCAAGGACGCTACCTTAATCAGAAAGCATCTTGCAAAGATTATTGAGTTTGACGAAGTGGCGCTTGCGGTTTCTGACGTTGATGATTCCGGCTCCTGCACTATTAAGGATGCCACCCTTATTCAAAAATATATAGCACTTATCGATGCTCCCTCAAACGTGGGCAAAACCATTACGCTATATAATTAATCAGATTTTTACACACATCTCTTAACATACAAAGTGCTCTGTTACCACAACCACGGTGACAGAGCACTTTGTCTTAATTAAGTATCAATTTTAAAAAGCCTTGCAGCGTTTCTATACATTATATTGTCATAATCCTCAGGTGAAACCATATCTCTGAATTCACCGAAATACTCCTGATAAAGGCTCACATCGCCCTTAAAGTTAAAAGCGTAGGTATCTTTGCCGTCTATAGGGCTATCTGAGCCAAACATAAGACGGTGTGAACCACACTTATTAATAAACTCCAAGGCACTCTTAACACTTACCCAAGTGGTGTCGCCGTAAAGATTTTTTTGCAAAGAGCAAAGCTCAATTGCCTCGCGGTTATCTGAACCTAAGCCCAAATGCACCATAACAAAAGGAACCTCTGGATATTTCTTAGCCATTTCAAAAAGTCTTTTGGGGTTATCGTCAAACTCTGTTCCCGTATGGCTTATTACAGGCAAATTGTACTCAGCGGCAAGTCGCACATACTTTTCGCAATCCTCGGAATTAAAAGAAACTCCCGCATGAAAAGGATGAAACTTTATACCCTTTATTACATCAAGATTTTGCTCAATCATACCTTTAAGCTCAGAGGTAATTTCCTCCATCGGCTTTACCCAGTGCTGAAGATATATTTTTCCTGCATTTTCCCTTGCAAACCTGAGAGACCTCTCAAGACATTGTATCTGGCTTTTCTGCAAACTCTCAGGCAAAAGCTGGCGCTGGTGGTCATGGCTTGCCGCCTCGCAGTTTGACACAACCGCAATATCTACACCATACTTTTCAAGAGAATAGAGAACGTCCTCTTCTTTCATATCAAAATTAAGGCTTGTGCCTATGTGAACATGGGTGTCAATTATCATAATATCGCTCCCTTCAAAAATCTAAAACAAGTATACCACAACCCGCCCAAGGTTTCTACAATTTTTATTAAAAGGTCTTGAAATTTCAAAAACTTTATGATATTATATTAAGGTCGCAAATGACACGCTGGTATAGCTCAGGAGGTAGAGCGCATCCTTGGTAAGGATGAGGTCAGCAGTTCAAATCTGCTTATCAGCTCCAAAAGCCTTGAAACGAAAATGTTTCAAGGCTTTTTGTTTTATAAAGTTATCCCCTTATTCTTACATCTAATTTAAGAATAAGGGGATTTAAGTTAATTAACCCATCCTGTCAGCTCGCTGTGATACACAGAAGGACACTCCATATAAAACATAACCATCATCATTGCAACTATTCCTATACGGGCAAATGTTCTGTCTTTATCATTAAATCCGTATTTAAGAATATATGGTATAAGTATCATATTATAAACGCTGCAGTATATTGGCAGTCTTCCAATAAGAATACCACTTGTAAATATGCCAACAATATTCAACATAGCTGCAACCAACGACATATTTATCGCAATAGGTAACATAGGGTAGTCTTCGTAATACTCCTCCAAGCTTTTTCTCCTTATATAAGCAAGCAGAGGAAAAACACAGAAAAACAATGCTCTTAAGGGGTTTACTCCATCGTCATTTTCAAACTGAGCTGTAGCACCTGCATAAGCAGTGTTACTAAGCACATTGTCCTCCAGCCCTTCAAAAAGCGGTTCTGCAAAAATACACACCAAAGCAATAACAATAATAAACACAAATATTCTCATCTGCCACGGTTTGCTTTTTGCCACAAAATAAATAGGCAACATCAGAAGACTAGTATAATGTATAGTAGATAAAAGCAAAACAATAACTGCAAATTTTACAAATTTACCGTCTTTTATCAAGCTGCAGCATGCAAAAAGAATTGCAACACACACAAATTGCCTCATACCGTTCATAGGCCAAGTAAAAGTTGTAAGAGCAATAAAAATAAAAGAACTGAAAAAGAAGTCACAAGAATATTTCCTTAGCGGTATCATAATAGAAATCATACTGATAACGGCAACTGTCATCAGCCACCAAGTATAATCCTTAGACACAAAGCATTTAAAAAAAGCATTAAATATATTCCATCCGGGGTCTTTACCTTCCCAATCGATTTCAGCCCATGCCTCTGAAAAAACTGTAGGAATACTATTAAAACTGGATATGTATTGACCCGTATCCATAATATACCCTCTCATGCCAATCCAAAAAGTGAAATAAGCAAAAATAATAACGGCGAATAAAAGAGGAAACACTTCGTTTTTCTGAGAGTCAATATTTATATTTTCAGGAGTTATTTTATTTTTGCGGTATGCAGCCTTGTATATAATATATACAAACGGCACCCACAAAAGCATTGACCAATAAATAATCATTTAACTTTCCTCGACTGTAAAATTCTAACAAAAGCTTACAAATATACATCATAATTATACACTTTAGGCTTTTTACTGTCAACAAATTACTTTCAATAAACATACTAAACCACACAACCCATTTTAATTTAGAAAAGCAAAAAACGCTATCCTTTATCCCAAAAATCGACCGATTATCCCAAATTGTTGCAATATTAATTTTTTTATGATACTATTCAGTCACAGTTGAAACATCAACTGAATAAACTTAAACATAAAAATTATGGAGGAAATCAAAATGAAAATCAAATCTATTATTTCTGTTACACTGCTTTTTTGCTTAGCTTTTGCACTTTGCGCTTGCACCAATACCGAAAACACGGGCGAAACCACAACCGCTCCCGCTGCTACAACAACAGTTGCCGACACAGAAGCCACAACAACTGCTCCTGCTAAAACAAAAGCAGAAATTGAAACAACCGCTTCTGCCGCTGAATTCACAGAAGATGATGCTCTCGAATTAGTTAAGAATACCTACGATTTCTCTGATGAGTACTTCTTCGTTCCTAATGGAACCGTAGAAATTGACGGCACAAGCTACTATGCAATTAATTTAAGAAAGAGCTTAGAAAACAACACAACATACATTTCCTCTTACTTCGTAACCCTTGACGGTTCAAATATTTACGAAGGCTTTATCGCAGGCGATGTTGCAGAAATCAGCGATTCAAAGCCAACTATTGACGTTACAGAAGATAACGCTGTAAAAGTAATTGAAGCAGCCTACGATTTTGAAGAAAACTGTTTTCTCACATACAGAGGCGTTGAGGAAATTGACGGTGTATCATACTTTGCAGTTGATTTAAGAAAGAGCCTTGAGACAAACACCACATACCTCTCCACCTATTTTGTAACAGAAACAGGTACTATTGTAGAGGGCTACTACGAAGGCAACACTCCTGTTTTAGCTGAGTAATTTAATATCAAAATCAAAAGACCTCATTCTCAATTGGGAATGAGGTCTTTTTAATCTTCCTTATATTCCATAATATCGCCCACATCGCATTTTAAGATTTTGCAGAACATTTCAATTGTGTGGGTACTGACACTTTCATTTCGCTTGAGCCTCGTTATCTGAGCAGGGCTTATCCTATATGTTTTTATAAGGGTATACTGGGTAACTCCCTTTGCTTTCATAGTTTTCCAAAGCTTATCATAAACAATCATACCGCAAGCCTCAACTTTCATTAAAGTTCTACTTGCATATTAACCGATTACGGTATATAATCATATTAACCAATATCGGTTAATATATACAAAAGTGAGCTAAACTATGAAAAACATCCTCATCGTACTTATATTATCTGCTGTCCTTATTCTTTCATCATGTACAACAACAGATTCAGAAAAAATTTTGAAAACCTCAGCAAAAGACTATATCGCTGATTATATAAGAATCACCGAACCCAACTTATTAGTAGGTGACCCGGAAATTATAATTGAAGAAATTACTGAAACGGAAAATGGGCAATACATAATATTGTCCTCGGCATCTTTTATGACAAATGAAAATAGCTCAGTTACCTCTGTAAGCATAGTCTTAACTGCAACCGAACTATCTGCACAACTATATGAATTCTCAGATTTGCAACTATATCCTGTCAACTGACTCAAAACACCCGCAAGAGCATTTCTTGCGGGTGTAATTTTTATTATATTATCTTACATTACCAACTGTTCTGGGATAAAGGATAAGGTCGCGGATATTTGAAATACCTGTTACGTACATAAGGATTCTTTCAAAGCCGAGGCCAAAGCCGGAGTGAGGAACAGAGCCAAACTTTCTGAGCTCGATGTAATCCACGTAGTCCTCTTCCCTCATACCTCTTGTCTTCATAGCATCAAGGAGCTTATCAAGGTCAGCTTCTCTTTCGCTGCAACCGATAATTTCACCAACACCGGGAACAAGAAGGTCCGTTGCGGCAACGGTTTTGCCGTCGGGATTCTGCTTCATATAGAAGGACTTGATGTCCTTGGGATAGTTGATGATAAATACAGGCTTGTTGAAAACTTCCTCTGTAATGTATCTCTCGTGCTCGGTCTGTAAATCACAACCCCACTCAACAGGGTAAACAAACTCCTTGCCGCTTTCCTTAAGAATTTCAATTGCCTTTGTATAGTCAAGAACCTCAAACTTGTCGCTTATAATCTTGTTGAGCTTGTCTATAAGACCCTTCTCAAAATGCTTGTCGAAGAATGCAAGCTCCTCGGGGCAAGCGTCCATAGTATCTTTGATAATGGTCTTAATCATATCCTCGGCTATCTCAATGATATCGGGAAGCTCTGCGAAAGCAACCTCAGGCTCAACGTGCCAGAACTCGGCAACGTGACGGGGAGTGTTGCTGTTTTCGGCTCTGAAAGAAGGACCAAAGGTATAAATCTTGCCGAAAGCCATTGCGGCAACCTCGCCCTCAAGCTGACCGGAAACAGAAAGACCTGCCTTCTTGCCGAAGAAATCGTTCTCGTAGTATTCTTCTTCTGTCTTATACTCGTGGCTAAAGGGATGAGTTGTAACTCTGAACATTTCGCCTGCACCCTCACAGTCGGAGCCTGTGATAATGGGAGCATTTACGTAAGTGTAGTTTCTTGTCTGGAAATATCTGTGAATAGCCCCTGCCATAACAGAACGTACTCTGAACACAGCGTTAAAGGTGTTTGTACGTGTTCTTAAATGAGGAATTGTTCTTAAAAATTCAAGGGTGTGACGCTTTTTCTGCAAGGGATAATCAAGAGGACACTCGCCTAAAACCTCAATAACCTTGGCATTAATCTCAACGCCGCCCTGTCTTGCCTCAACAACAGTACCCTCAACCTTAAGAGCTGTACCAAGACGAAGAGAGGTCTGGGGATATTCAAGGTTTTCTCTGTCAATAACAATCTGAAGGTGCTTAAGGCTTGTGCCGTCGTTAAGCTCGGCAAAAGCCATTGTCTTTGACTCTCTGCTTGTTCTTACCCAACCGCAGACAGTTACCTTTTCGCCGATATATTTTGCATCGTCAAATAAACATTTAATATCAATATGTTGCATTTTAATTGCCTCCGTAAATCGCTTTTATATGTAAGATTTAATTAGTCCTGCTAATTTTTTCTGGATAATCGTTGCATCTGCCACGGTGATTCTTCCGTCACAGTTTAAATCCGCAAGCTTCTTATTATTATCGGACATTTCTCCGATTTTTGCAAGATATTTCTGAATAATCGTTGCATCTGCAATAGAAATTTTTCCGTCGCCGTTGGCGTCCCCTGCTAAAGAAGACTCGCCGGGTGCCATTCCGACTTCGTCAAAGGTTGCTTCATCGAAGGTCGCTTCATCAAAAGTGGCTTCGTCTTCTGTTGCCTCGTCAGTTGTAGCAGGCAAGGTTTCCTCAGGCTCTGAGGGTAGCGGTTCAGTAACCTCAGGCACTGTATTTTCAGGAACTGTGGCATCCGGCACAGAAGGTGTCGGCACTGTAGTTTCAGGCACAGCAGGTGCAGGCACCTTGTGCTTGTAAACAAGGTCAGTAAAATCTAAAACACACCACCCTGTATATCCGTCGTAAGTTGTCTTGCCCCAAGTGTAGCCGTCAGCGCTTTTGGTAGCCGTGACAACTATTTCTGTCCCGTCAGGAATAGCCGTAAGGGTTTTATAGCTTGTCCCTGCTCCTTTTCGCAGATTAACTCCATCATAAGAGTCAACCTTATAAACGTCGCCGCCTAAAGACTGATAATAGTCTTCTTTAGACTGACCTTCGGTAATATAAATATAACCCTTAAACACCCAAGTGCTGTTGTAAACGCCGCCGTTTGAGGCGTCTACATCTGCATAGGTCAGGTAAAAGGTTTCACCGCCGTAAGCGGAATTTGAAAAAGTAATAACACCGTCTTCAATTTTTTCAACCACCGCCACGTGACCGCCGCCTGTGGTGTAATTCCAGCAAGCAACTGCACCAAGCTTGGGCTTACTGCCGTAAGGATAATACTTGTTTTCTTTATTAAATTGCCACCAGGTATCGGCATCATTTAAGCTTAAATTAGGTTCATATCCCATAATCTCGTAGGCTCTGCCCCAAGCGTAAGCCGTACAGTTTGGCATACCAAAACCAAATCTTTCGTACTTGTTAAGGTCGCTGTAATAATATTTATTGGACTTTGACGGTGCCTTAAGCCTTGGTGCAAAGGTATACTTAGAACCGATTTCTGCTGTGTCGTTGTTTGCCGCCGACACAACCGCTATTGGCGCCACCACCATAATAATCATAATAAAAAGTGCAACCAATCTTTTTGCCAACATAACCACTCCTAAAACCACGCTTAAAGATAAATACGCACATTCAAATATATTTTATCACAAAACGCTAAAAATGACAACACCTGATTTGAAAAATGAAAATGACTCTGCAAAATATTACAGAGCCATTTTCCCCCGAAACCTATTTTCATATACCTTTAATTTTATTTTATCTGAAAGCCTGTCCCAAAAACCTCCCAATAGTTATTGATTGCAACAAAATCTATGATATACTTTTCAAAAAAGCAGGAGGTCAATATGGCTACAAAAAATTCAGCAATGAAAAAGACCAATAAATTCACGATGCACTTACCTTAGCTTACGAGGCTCTTAACGAAAAAGGATACAAACCTATACCTCAGCTTACAGGTTTTATTTTCAGCGGTGACGGCAGTTACATAACAACATACAACAACGCCCGCACGAGCATAGAAAAACTTGACCGTGAAGAAACGCTCAATCACCTGCTCAGCTATTATCTTGAAGCATAACAAAACCACCCTCTTTTAGTCAGAGGGTGGTTTCTTCATTCATATTAAATATTAAATTACCTGCAAAAGCACACAAACATCAAAAGGTGTGCCGACAAATTGGCGGATTTTTACGGTGTAAGTGTTGATTACCTGTTGAGCCGCACAAGCATCAAAAAGCCATATCCTAAAAAACAACATCAAAAAACCCACTGCCAAATTTGACAGTGGGTTTAATTTTACCTGTATAAAATGCTCAGTACGTGATTATTTCATACCCTTGATTGCTGCCTGTGCTGCTGCAAGACGAGCAATGGGAACTCTAAAGGGTGAGCAAGATACATAGTCGAGGCCGATTGTATGGCAGAACTCAACGGATACAGGGTCGCCGCCGTGCTCACCGCAGATACCGCAGTGAATCTCAGGACGAGTAGCCTTACCCTTAGCGATAGCCATCTCCATAAGCTGACCAACACCTGTCTGGTCGAGCTTTGCGAAGGGATCGTTCTCATAAATCTTTGTATCATAGTAAGCAGAGAGGAACTTACCAGCGTCATCACGGCTGAAGCCGAATGTCATCTGAGTAAGGTCGTTTGTACCGAAGCAGAAGAACTCAGCCTCTGTAGCAATCTGATCTGCTGTAAGGCAAGCTCTGGGAATCTCCATCATAGTACCAACTTCGTACTTGAGCTCTACGCCTGCTGCTGCGATTTCTGCATCAGCTGTAGCAACAACAACGTCCTTAACGAACTTAAGCTCTTTAACTTCGCCTGTAAGAGGAATCATGATTTCCGGCTTAACTGTCCAGTCAGCGTGAGCAGCCTGAACCTTGATAGCAGCACGGATAACGGCTCTTGTCTGCATCTTA
>JAFQVY010000005.1 GCA_017407755.1 Clostridia bacterium
TAACTTTTATGAAAAGCGGTATGCTTATTTGTACTGCGTTGGTTGCAGCTCTTACACTGTTTTTGATTTTGTATATTCTCATAAAGGGTGTGCCAAATATCACTTGGGAGCTGCTTTCTACAAAACCAAGCTATATATCAGACAGAATCGGCATTTTGCCTGACATTCTAAATACACTTTACATTGTAATCACAACTCTGATAATTGAAATTCCCTTGGGCGTTGGTGCGGCAAGTTATCTGACAGAATACGCAAAAAACAAGAAAATAGTAGCGGCTATTGAGTTTGCCGCAGAAACCCTTTCGGGTATTCCCTCAATTATTTACGGACTTGTTGGTATGCTTTTCTTCTGTCAGTTTATGGGGCTTAAAACTTCACTGATTGCAGGCTCTTTAACCCTTGTTATTATGAATCTTCCCAATGTTATGCGTACCACTCAGGAAAGCCTCAAAACTGTGCCTCAAAGCTATAGAGAGGGTGCATTCGGACTTGGTGCAGGCAAATGGCGAATGATTCGCACGGTAGTGCTTCCTGGTTGTGTAGACGGTGTTATTACAGGTTGCATTCTCTCAATCGGTAGAATTTTAGGCGAATCTGCGGCACTTCTGTTTACGGCAGGCTTTGCTCATGCTATGGGTAATATGTTTGAAGCACTCACCAGTCCCGGTGCTACTCTTACTGTTGCACTTTATGTTTATGCAAAGGAGCAGGGCGAATTTGAAGTGGCATTTGCCATAGCGGCGATTTTAATGATTCTGACACTTATAATCAATTTTTCGGCAACACTTGTGCAGAAATATTTTGAGAAAAGGAGAAAAGTATGAGCAGTATAATTAAAGCTAAAGATTTGTGCCTCTGGTACGGAAGCTCTCAGGCACTTAAAAATGTAAACATTGATATTCAAGAGAAAAGCATTACAGCGTTAATCGGTCCTTCAGGTTGCGGTAAGTCGACATTTCTTAAAACCTTAAACCGCATGAATGACCTTATTCCAAGTGTGAAAATTTCGGGTGAAGTTACCTATGGCGGAGCTAATATTTTTGACAAAAGTGTTGATGTAAATGAGCTCAGACGACAGGTAGGTATGGTTTTTCAGAAACCCAATCCCTTCCCAATGAGTATATACGACAATATAGCTTACGGCCCTCGTACACACGGCATAAAAAGTAAGGTTCAGCTTGATGAAATTGTTGAGCATTCCTTAAAAGGTGCCGCACTCTGGGATGAGGTTAAGGACAGACTCAAGAAAAATGCTCTCGGACTTTCAGGCGGTCAGCAACAGCGACTTTGTATAGCAAGAGCCTTGGCGGTTGAGCCTCAGGTGCTTTTGATGGATGAGCCTACCTCGGCTCTTGACCCTATATCTACATCTAAGATAGAAGAGCTTGCAATGGAGCTTAAAGAAAAGTATACTATTGTTATGGTAACCCATAATATGCAGCAGGCTGCGCGTGTTTCCGACTATACTGCGTTCTTCCTTTTGGGCGAGCTTGTAGAGGTGGATAAAACCGACAATCTGTTCTCCGCTCCTAAGGATAAGCGAACAGAGGATTATATTACAGGAAGGTTTGGTTAATATGAGAGGAAGATTTGACGAA
>JAFQVY010000006.1 GCA_017407755.1 Clostridia bacterium
CCTAAGTAATTAAAAATTACAGTCTCAATGTCGGGGTTTGAAAAACATTTGATAAACTCGTCTTCGTCGTGCATTTCGAGAAGATGCTTTGCCTCCTCAAAGGAAATGTTGTAGCATTTGAACTGACCCTCGTTCATAACGGAAATCATGCTGGAATTGTCCAAAAGCAATAATGGTAAACTTTCTGCATTTTTCATAAATATGCCTCCTTTAATTTATATTTTTTAACATTATATACTATAATAACGACGATGTCAATAACTTTTTGTTGATGATTACTAATAAATATACTATAATATCAATACATAATATTCATCAGGGTGATGCTTTATGAGCAAAAAAGAAATTAAAACCAATGTTATGCGGCTTTTAGACCAGAAAAAAGCAGAATACAAAAGCCACAGCTACGCAGACACCGACGCCTTAAGCGGCGTTGAGGTTGCAAAAGCTTTAAACGAAAACCCAAAAAGGGTTTTCAAAACTCTTGTTACTCAGGGCGCAAGCAAAAACTATTTTGTATTTATGGTGCCTGTTGAAGAGGAGCTTGATTTGAAAAAAGCAGCTAAGGCGGCAAACGAAAAAAGCATTGCTATGATAAAGGCAAAGGAGCTTTTGCCCCTGACAGGATATGTTCACGGCGGCTGCTCCCCTGTGGGAATGAAAAAGCAATTTAAAACCTTTATTCATTATACGGTCGAGGATTTTGACACATTTTATTTTAGTGCCGGCAAAATAGGCTATCAGGTAGAAACCACACTAAAAGAGCTTGCAAAAATAATTCTCTTTGAGCTTAGCGATATTACAGAACAGTAAAAGGAGAAGCAGTGGCTCTCCTTTTTATAAAATCTCAAAATGCTTTTTATGGGCATCGATTATGCCTTCCTTTTTAAGTTTGCCTATTTCCGAGGAAAGCCCGCTTCTCTCAACACACAGGTAATCTGCAAGCTCCTGGCGGTCAAAGGGAATGGTAAAGCTGTTACTGTCTGCTTTTTTGGCACAAAGCATAAGGTATGACATAAGCTTTTCTCTTGTGCTTCGCTTTGAGGTAACCTCGATTTTCTGGTGAAATAAAATATTTTTAACCGCCAAACTTTTCATCAGATTAAAAATAAGCTGTTGATGAAAACCGCAGTGATTAGCACAGGTATGCAAAACATGAGAGCAGTCTATAAGCATAATTTCAGAGGGTTCTGTGGCAATAATACTAACGGGGATTGCCTTTACCTCGGCACAGGCAAAGGCTTCAGAGAACATTTCGCCCTGCTGAGACACCGCCACAATACTTCGGTTGCCGAAAAAATCCGTCTGTGTTATCTGCACCGAACCCGAAAGCACAATGCCGATAAATTTTGCAGGGTTGCCTTCGGCAATTATGGTGTATTTTTTGTCAAAAAGCTGTACTTTTGCACCGAGGCAATTAAGCATCCTAAGCAAATTCTCATCACCAATTTCCTCAAAAAGAGGGCAAGCTTTGAGCACATCTAAGTATTTTTCCATTTTATCACCTTTTGTTGAAATTTCAACATACTTTCTTCCCTGATTATATTATAATAAAGCCACAAAATCAAGGGAGGACAGATTATGCTTAGAAAAATAATTAAGATAGACGAAGAAAAATGTAACGGTTGCGGTGCTTGTGCTACTGCTTGTCACGAAGGTGCAATCGAGATGATAAATGGTAAGGCAAAGCTTACCCGTGAAGACTACTGTGACGGCTTAGGCGACTGCTTACCTGCCTGCCCTGTAAACGCCATAAGCTTTGAAGAGCGTGAGGCTCCTGCCTATAACGAAGAAGCTGTGCTTAAAGCAAAAGCAAAGAAAGCTCCTCTTCCCTGCGGCTGCCCCGGTATAAATGCAAAAGCAATTAAGAGAGAAGCTTCTGTTTTTGCTAAAACCGCGAGCATTCAAAGCCAGCTTTCTCAGTGGCCCTGCCAGATTAAACTGGTGCCGACAAACGCCCCTTACTTTGAAAACGCTAATCTTCTTGTTGCCGCTGACTGCACCGCCTTTGCATACGGCAATTTTCATCAGGATTTCATAAGAAATCACATTACTCTTATAGGCTGTCCCAAACTTGACGAGGGCGACTACAGCGAAAAGCTTACTCAGATTATCGCAAACAATAACATAAAAAGCGTTAAGGTAGTAAGAATGGAAGTTCCCTGTTGCTCAGGGATAGAAAACGCCGTTAAGCGTGCACTTATGGCAAGCGGCAAGTTTATTCCTTGGCAAGTAATAACAATTACCACAGAGGGAAAAATTTTAGAATAAATTATTAAAACTGTTTAATTTTTAAAAATAAATGCTATAATTAAGTTGAACATAAAAACAGAGGTGTATAAAAATGGACATAACTAAAGATATTAAATACATCGGTGTAAACGACCATAAAGTTGACCTTTTTGAGGGTCAGTATATTGTGCCTAACGGTATGGCATATAATTCTTATGTGATTATTGATGAGAAAATTGCCGTTATGGACACCGTAGATGCAAACTTCACCCACGAGTGGCTTGATAATCTGCAAAACGCCTTAGACGGCAGAAAGCCTGACTATCTTATTGTTCAGCACATGGAGCCTGACCATTCGGCAAATATTATGAACTTTGCAAAAACCTATCCTGAGGCAAAAATCGTGGCATCAGTAAAGGCTTTTGCAATGATGAAAAACTTCTTTGGCACAGATTTTGCTGACCGGCAGGTTGTTGTAGGCGAAGGCGACACACTGAGTTTAGGCGAGCATACACTTACCTTTGTTTCTGCTCCTATGGTGCACTGGCCGGAGGTAATTGTTACCTACGACAGTAAGGACAAGGTTCTTTTCTCGGCAGACGGCTTTGGCAAATTCGGAGCTTTAGACATAGATGAAGACTGGGCTTGCGAAGCAAGAAGATACTATATCGGCATTGTAGGAAAATACGGCGTACAGGTGCAGAATCTTCTTAAAAAGGCCGCAGGTCTTGACATCGAAATAATCTGCCCCTTACATGGTCCTGTCCTTAAGGAAAATTTAGGCTACTATTTAGATTTATACAACACTTGGTCAAGCTACACAGCAGAGGAAGAGGGTATTGTGATTGCCTACACCTCGGTTTACGGCAACACCAAAAAAGCAGTAATGGAGCTTAAGGAAAAGCTTAAGGCAAAGGGTTGTCCCAAGGTAGTTGTTAATGACCTTGCAAGGGTTGATATGGCAGAGGCTGTTGAAGATGCTTTCCGCTATAGCAAATTAGTGCTTGCAACCACTACCTATAATTCTGAAATCTTCCCCTTTATGCGCGAGTTTATAAACCACCTTACCGAGCGAAACTTTTCTAACCGCACAGTAGCTTTCATTGAAAACGGAAGCTGGGCACCTATGGCTAATAAGGTTATGAAAGGTATGCTTGAAAAATCCAAAAATCTTACCTACACAGAAAATAACGTTACTATCCTTTCTGCTTTAAACGAGGACAGCTCAAACGCCTTAGATAAGCTCAGCGACGAGCTTTGTATGGAATACCTTGCCCAGCAGGACTCTACCGCCAACAAAAACGACCTTTCTGCTTTGTTTAACATCGGCTACGGTCTTTATGTTGTAACTTCAAACGACGGTAAAAAGGATAATGGACTTATTGTAAACACAGTTACTCAGGTAACCAACACCCCTAACCGCATTGCCGTAACCATTAACAAAGAAAACTACTCTCATCACATCATCAAGCAGACAGGCCAAATGAACATCAACTGTCTTAGCACCGATGCTCCTTTCTCTGTTTTTGAAAAATTCGGCTTTATAAGCGGCAGACACGAGGATAAATTCAAAGACTGCCAGCCTTTACGCTCTGACAACGGTCTTGTTTTTCTGCCAAGATATATAAACTCCTTTATGTCCTTAAAGGTTGAGCAGTATGTTGACCTTGATACTCACGGTATGTTTATCTGCTCAATAAGCGAAGCAAGAGTTATCAACGACAAGGAAACTATGACTTACTCTTACTATCACGAAAATGTCAAGCCCAAACCACAGACAGAAGGTAAGAAGGGCTATGTTTGCAAAATCTGCGGATATATCTATGAGGGCGAAAATTTACCCGACGATTATATCTGCCCTCTTTGCAAGCATGGAGCTTCTGACTTTGAAGAAATAAAATAACTTGGAGGTAATCTTATGTGTGAAATCAGATTTTACAAATGTATGCACTGCGGCAATATTATCGGTGTTATTCACAATGCCGGTGTGCCCATGATGTGCTGCGGCGAAAAAATGACCGAGCTTATACCCGGCACTGTTGATGCTGCTGTGGAAAAACACGTACCTGATGTAAGCATTGACGGCAACATCGTAACTGTTAAGGTTGGCGAGGTTGAGCACCCCATGGTAGAGGAACACTTTATCCAGTGGGTGTATATGCAGACAGACCGCGGCGGTCAGCGCAAATGCTTAAAGCCCGGAATGAAGCCTGAGGTTAAGTTTGCACTTTGCGATGAAAAGCCTGTGGCAGTATTTGAATACTGCAATCTTCACGGCTTATGGAAGGCGGATGTTTAAATATGAAATATGAATGCGATGCTTGCGGCTGGATTTACGATGAGGAGCTTGGTGCACCTGAGTCAGGTATTGCACCGGGCACTAAGTTCGAAGATTTGCCCGAGGATTTTGAGTGCCCCCTTTGCGGCGTGGGCAAGGATATGTTCAGCGAAATATAAAAAAGAGACCGAAGCTTAAAGCTTCGGTCATTTTTTATCTTATGCCGTATTTTTCAATAACGTAGTCCATATCCTTGTCGCCTCTGCCAGAAAGGTTAATAAGCACAGAGCCGTGTTCCATAGTCTTTGCAAGCTTCATACCGTAGGCAACAGCGTGGGAGCTTTCAATTGCGGGAATAATGCCCTCAAGACGTGAAAGCTTATAGAAAGCGTCGATGGTTTCTTCGTCGTCGATTACGTCGTATTTAACTCTGCCGATTTCCTGCAAGAATGCATGCTCAGGGCCTGAAGAAGGATAGTCAAGACCCGAAGCTACTGAGTAAACAGGAGCAGGCTCGCCGTTTTCGTCTTTAAGCATAATGGAGTTAAAGCCGTGCATAATGCCCTCAGTGCCGTATTTAAGGCTTGCGGCGTGGTCACCAAGCTCAGGGCCTTTGCCCAAAGGCTCAATGCCGTAAATATCAACAGGGTCGTTTAAAAAGCCTGAGAAAAGACCTGCGGCGTTACTACCGCCGCCAACACAGGCAACGATTGCATCGGGAAGGTGACCTGTCATATCAATAAACTGCTCTCTTGCTTCAATTCCGATAACAGACTGGAAATCTCTTACCATCATAGGAAAAGGATGAGGGCCCAAAACTGAACCGATGCAGTAGATAGAGTCCTTATATTCCTTAGAATATGCATCAAAAGCGGCATCAACCGCCTCTTTAAGGGTCTTAAGTCCGTGAGTAACCTCAATAACGTTTGCGCCTAAAATCTTCATTCTGGCAACGTTGGGAGCCTGTTTCTTAATATCCACAGAGCCCATATAAATGTCGCACTCTAAGCCAAAGTAAGCCGCCGCAGTAGCAAGCGCAACACCGTGCTGACCTGCACCTGTTTCGGCAATAACCTTCTTTTTGCCCATATATTTTGCAAGAAGTGCCTCACCCATACAGTGATTTAATTTATGAGCGCCGGAGTGGTTAAGGTCTTCACGCTTTGCATAAAGCTGTACTCTGCCGCCTAAAGCGTCGGAAAGTCTTTCAAGGTGAGAAACAGGAGTAGGTCTGCCCTGAAACTCCTTGCGGATACGTCTTAGTTCTGCAATAAACTTTCTGGACTGGCATATTGAAAAGTAAGCCTCGGTAATCTCTGCCATAGCCGCCTTAAGCTTATCTTCGATATACACTCCGCCGTATTTGCCGAAGTAGCCGTCTTTGTTTGGATAGTGTCTGAAGTAGGTATCAAAATCCACGCCACTGAAATTCATAATAATTCCTCCGTAATATATAAAGTAAGTTGTGTTAATAATAATCGTTTATTACTTTCAGCTCCGCCATCGTTTAGTAAACAGTTTCATAAAATCAGCCTTTCTAAAAACAAAAAGTCCTTGACAAATCTTACAATCTGTCAAGGACGAATAAACTGATTATCCGCGGTGCCACCTTGATTTACGGGCAAGCCGTACACTTAAGGGATACAATCATATCCCCGACAACTGACGTATGTCACACGTTGCAGAATACTCTGAGAAAAACTCATTTGACTGCACCCTCAGCGGCCCATTTGACAACCTGTTTCTTACCCGACTCTCAGCACCTCGGACTCTCTGTAAAGGCATAACTGCCGTTATCCCCGCGTCAACGGTTTAATTTGTAATTTTTATTTATCTTACTACAACATTATTCATTTGTCAACAAAAGTTTCTCAAAAACCTTTCATTGTAAGAGAAATTCTTTGTTTTTTGGTGTCAACTGCAATAACCTTAACCTTGACAATATCGCCTACCTTTAATGCTTCAGAAGGGTGCTTGATAAACTTGTCGCTGATTTGGGAAATATGCACAAGTCCGTCTTGGTGCACTCCGATATCAACAAAGGCACCAAAGTCGATTACGTTTCGCACAGTTCCTGTAAGCTCCATGCCCTCTTTAAGGTCATCAATTCCCATAACATCGGTACGAAGCTGGGGCTGAGGCAGGCTTTCTCTGGGGTCTCTGCCGGGCTGAGTAAGCTCATCTAAAATATCTTCCAAGGTAGGAAGACCTATCTCAAGGGTTTCGCAAAGCTCTTTTTTATTTACTGCCTTTTCTTTAATACCCTTAATGCCGCCGTTTTCAACATCCTTTGCACTAAAGCCTAAAAGCTTTAAAAGCTCCTTGGCGGCTTTGTAGGATTCAGGGTGCACTGCGGTGTTGTCAAGTGCCTCTTTACCGTCGGCAACTCTAAGAAAGCCTGCGCACTGCTCAAAGGCTTTGGGGCCTAATTTTGGCACCTTTTTAAGCTCACTGCGGCTTTTGAATTTGCCGTTTTCTTCTCTGTATGCAACGATATTTTTCGAAACTGTACCGTTTAAGCCTGCAATATGAGAAAGCAAAGCAGGGGAAGCGGTGTTAAGGTCGGCACCAACTGAGTTTACACAGTCCTCAACTACTCCTGATAGGGTTTCCCCAAGGCGTTTTTGGGGCATATCGTGCTGATACTGGCCTATACCGATACTTTTAGGGTCGATTTTAACAAGTTCTGCAAGAGGGTCTTGCAAACGCCTTGCAATTGAAACGGCACTTCTTAAGGTCAGGTCAAGCTCAGGAAGCTCGTCAGCCGCAAGCTTACTTGCAGAATAAATAGAAGCACCTGCTTCGTTTACCATCATATAAGCAAGGTCTTTCTTTTTAAGCTCACTTATAACCTCGGCGGCGAAAATTTCTGTTTCCTTAGAAGCTGTACCGTTGCCGATAGAAAGCACCGTTGCATCGTGCTTTAAAATAAGAGCCTTTAATTTTTCCTTGCTCTCTTTAATTTTTGCCTCGCTATGGGTTGGGTAAATAACGGCTGTGTCCAAAACTCTGCCAGTGCCGTCAACCACTGCCACCTTACAGCCTGTGCGGTATCCGGGGTCAAGGCCGATAACAACCCTGTCCTTTACAGGAGGCTGCATCAAAAGCTGGTGCAGATTTGTGGCAAAAAGCTTCATTGCCTGAGTGTCGGCATTTTCTGTAAGCTCAGCCCTTATTTCACGCTCAATCGAAGGGAAAAGAAGCCTTGTGTAGGCGTCTTCACAGGCACTCATAACCGCTTCACTGCAAGGTGAGTCGCCCTTAACCATAACCTTTTTAATCATATTAAGAGGCTTTTCATCGGGGATTTCAACGCTGACTTTTAAGAATTTCTCACGCTCGCCGCGGTTAACGGCAAGAACCCTGTGGCCGCTTATCTTCTTAACTGCCTCAGAAAATTTATAATAGCCTGTGTAAACCGACTCAGCCTCTTCGTCAACTGCAACACTAACCACAACGCCGTTAAGCCAGATAATGTTGAAAAGGCGTTTTCTTATGTCGGCATTATCGGAGCAGATTTCCGCAATAATATCAAGGGCACCCTGCAAAGCATCCTCAGGGGTTTCAACGCCCTTTTCACTGTCAACATAATCCTTTGCCAAATCTATGGGGAAGGCTTTTTCGTCTTCCTGATTTAATATGTACTGAGCCAAAGGCTCAAGACCCTTTTCCTTGGCAATGGAAGCCCTTGTTTTCCTCTTTGGTCTAAAAGGTCTGTAGATGTTTTCCAAATCCGCCATGGTTTCGGCTTTTTCTATTGCGGCAACTATTTCATCTGTAAGCTTTTCCTGAGCATCAATAAGTGCGGTTATTTCCTCTGCCCTTGCCTGAAAATTTCTAAGATAATCAAGGCGCTCACTTACCTCACGGATAATCTGGTCGTCCATTGAGCCGTGCATTTCTTTTCGGTAACGGGCAATAAAGGGAATTGTGTTGCCCTCGTCAAGCAGGTTTATAATGTTGCCTGTATATTCAGGCTTAATATTAAATTCCTGCGATAATTTTTGAATAAAATCCATAGTTAAATTTTCCTTCTTAAGTTTTTAATAACAGATTAATTATATCACACCGCCGCCATTTTTACAACAAAAAACTGCCGTCTGAAAAGACGGCAGTAAGCTTAGTTTTTCTCGGCAAATTCGAAGGCTTTTTTCATACCCTCGCCCAAGTCGTGAAAGCGGTGATTCTGGCACATATCATAACCGGGCAGGTTGTTGCCCTCTACAAGTACAGGCCCTTTCGGGGTAATTGCAACGTCCCAGCCGACATATCGCATACGGGGTTCTACCTTGGCGGCGTTTTTGCAAAGCTCTAAAGCCTCTTTAAAATAAGGCACCTTAAAGCCAATAAAGGGCACCTTATAATAGGGGTGCTCGGTGTAGTATGAAACTGTTTTATCACAGAAAAGCGGGTGAGTAATTTCGCCGTTTTCTGAAAGCAGGGTATACATACCGCCGCTTGTAACGTTATCTACGTCGTTTTTGCCGCTGCCCACACGGATAAGGGCGTATACAAAGTTGGCATTTCCCTTATCGCTGAGCACGGTTACTATGCGGATAGTGTTTACTGACCTTTCGCAAAGCCTGTTCATTTCTTCGTGCTGAACAATAGCCTCTTCTGCAAGGAAAAGCTTTTTGCTTATGAGCTCATTATAAATTTCGCGAAGGTCTTTTCCTTCAAGATTTACCTTCATAACACCTAAGCCACCAAAGGAATCGGGCTCTTTTGCAAAAAAGCAGGTCTTGCCCTGACAAAATTCTTCAAAAGCCTCAAAGCCACCATTAAGGTCAACAAAATCTCTTTTAAGATACTCTTTAAATGTGCGGTTGAAGTTAAGCTTGTCTTTAAAAGTAGGGTTTGCTTCAGGGTTATTAAGCCGTCTTGCCAAGGACAGGTTGTCGTTCATTGTCATAAAGGTGCTACGCTTGTCCTTTTTGATATAAGCAAAGCCGAAAGTCATATAATCAAGATAGCCTATGCCGTAATAAAACATACAGAAAACCATACTGAAAAAAAGCCAAAGGCGGTTTTTGCCTGACTCCTTGTGAACAATATCAAGATTTCTGAAAAATCTTTTAAAACTTCCCGACGCCACACGTCGCAGAAAAGTTGTCAATTTTCTCATAACTTATCCCTCATTTTCAAAGTCATTATATCATTTATCGCAAAAAAAGCAATAGCACTATGTAAATCAGGGATAAAAAGAGCTTTTCAGGGATAAATAGGTATGGATTATTAGAAAATTTATAGTATAATATATTTAAAGCTATATAAAGGGTGTTTTTATGAAAGTTGCAATTGTTGACGATATCAAGGATTACCGCGAAAGCACAGGCAAGGCTATTTTTGAATGGGCAAAGGACAGACAGGAAGCAGTTTTTATTAAAGGCTATAAAAGCGGCGAAAGCTTTCTTGCGGCTTTAAAGGAAGAAAGCTTCGACATTGTATTTATGGATATTTATATGGAAGGTCTTACAGGCATTGAAGCCGCCGAAAAGCTCAGAGAAATAAGCCTTGATACCCTGCTTATTTTTATGACAACAAGCTCTGACCACATGGCAGATGCTTTTCCCTGCAGAGCTTTTGATTACATATTAAAGCCCGTAGACAAAAAAAGACTTTTTAAGGCTTTGGACGAGGCTTTAAAAATTTTGCCCGAAAACGCTGCGTATATCAAAATAAACGTTGAAAAACAGGAAGTAAAAATTTTTGTGTCAGACATTAACTACATTTTGTCTGACCTTAACTACTGCCTTATTTATGCAAAACAAGGCGAATACCGCACAAGGTCGCAGTTCAGTAAATTTGTGGAAAATCTTAGCGAGTTTTCTCAGTTTTATGTCATTAACCGTGGAATCGCCGTAAACCTTGACAACGTGCTGGATATAAAAGACCTTGACTGCAAGCTTTCAGATAACACCGTTCTGCCTGTCAGCAAAAAGCAAAAGCTCAGTGCCGAGCAGGCTCTTATTGACAGGCGTTTTCAAATCAGACGAAAAAAGGGGTAAACTATGCTTTTTAAAGATTTAATTTTATCAACACTTGAAATAGCCATAACTATGCCTATCGGCATTATGTGTCTGCTGATTTTTGTTAAAGACACAAAAATAAAACCTAACCTTGCTTTTGGACTTTTTTGCGGTATATTTTCTTTGGTTTCTGTTTTAGGCGGAGCACTTAAATATTTTTTCAGCTTAAATGTAAACTGGGTCGTGTTGGCGTGTTCTGCTCTTATGTTTTTATACCTGTTTACAGTAATCAAAAACAACACCCTTAAGCTTATTTACGCTTTCATTACCTTAGGCTCTATATTTTCCTCTTTAAGGCTTTACGGATATTTGCTTGAGGCAAACATTGACAGCAGTAAAAACTTTGTTGCGGTACAAAGCTGGGGACTTTTGCTAAGAGTTTTACTCACCGCAATACTGTTTCTTGCATTTATGCTTTTGCTTTCAAAAATACGCTGGCTTATGAGCTGTCAGGATTTAGACAAGCTCTGGCAGTTAATGTGGCTTGTGCCTTTTGTATTTACAGCGTCAAACTTTATTATGATACCCCACGATTTCTATTTCTTCGATATGGGAAGAATTTCTGAAATTTATATTATTGTAACCTCGGTTTTGCTTTTGATGAATCTTTTGTTTCAGTTTATACTTTACTACATTGCAAAAAGCCTTACAGAAAAAGCCAATCTTGACAAGCACGCCCAGATGCTTTCTGTTCAGGCAAGCCAGTATGAAACCCTTAAAAGGCATATTGAGGAAACCTCAAAGCTGAGACACGACTTCAAGCACACTGCCCGCAGTGCTCTTTCCCTTGCACAAAAGGGCGAGCACGAGGCTCTTGTAAAGCTTCTTAATGATTATGGAATTGAAATCGAAAACACCGACAAAAAGCTGATTTTCACAAAAAACAACGCCCTTAACGCCTTGCTTTCCTACTACCACGAAGCCGCCCTTGAACAGAAAATCTTTTGCGATTGGCAGATTAATCTGCCCGAAACCTTAAAGATTGAGGACATTGACCTTTGCAATGTAATGGGAAACTTACTTGAAAACGCCATTCACGGTGCAAGCGAAGCGGAAAGCGAAAATCGCTACATAACATTTAAAGCAGATATAGAAGAAAACGGCGATATTTATATCGTCAGCACCAACGGCTTTTCGGGAAAAATCCACAAGGAAGATGAAAAATATTTGTCCACCAAAAAGAACGGTTCGGGTATTGGCATTGAGTCTATAAAAACCACTGCAAGCCAATACAAAGGCTTTGTAAGCTTTTATAACGACCCAAACACCTTTTATGCCGACGTTATGCTTAAACAAAATCTATAAAAAAAGCCCGACACAAAGTCGGGCTTTTTTGACTTGACATTAAGGTTTTTGTGGAGTAACATTAGCATAAATACTATAAAAGGAACGAGTATATGAACAGTAAAAAAGAGAAAGCTAAATTATTGCTCAGACAATACTCCAAGTGGATAATCGGTATTGCGGCAATTTGCATTCTGATTTATTTGGGCTTTGCTAATCTGAATGATGTCAAAAACGCTTTTAGCTGGGTTTTAGACCTTTTCACACCCCTTATTGTAGGCTTTTTTATGGCGTTGATTTTAAATGTGCCAATGCGGTTTTTTGAGTCGCACCTTTGGCCCAAGGCTAAAAAGAAGGGTGCAAAAAAGCTTAGACGGCCAACTGCATTTGTGCTCAGTCTTGTGGTGATTTTAGGGATTTTTACAGGGGTAATTATTCTTGTTATTCCCGAAATCGTAAACGCCGTTAAGATTGTGGCGCAGGGTGCTGTGGGTATTGTAAATCAGCTTGCCCAGATGAAAAAGGACGAAGCTCTTGATTTTCTTCCCTTTAGCGGAATTCTTGTAAAAATTAATTGGGTGGAGCTTGGCAAAAGCATCGAAAGCTGGCTTAAAGCTCAGGGAGGCACCATTGTAAACGGTGCAATGGACACTGTGGTTTCCTTAGTGGGCGGAATTATTGATGCAGTTTTTGCGGTTATCTTTTCAGTTTATATCCTTTTCAGCAAGGAAACTCTAAAGTTTCAGGCAAAAAGGCTTGTTGGTGCTTGGCTTCCGCAAAAAAGCGGAAGATACCTTATTCACGCTACCTCAGTTGCAAACGGAGTTTTCAGGAATTTTGTGGCGGGTCAAACCATTGAAGCCATAATCTTAGGAAGCCTGTGTGCCTTGGGTATGTTTATTCTGAGAATTCCTTATGCTCCTATGATTGGTGCTTTGGTAGGTGTTTGTGCGCTTATTCCCGTTGTAGGTGCTTTTATAGCAGGAGGCATTGGTGCATTTATGATATGCACAGAATCCCCCATAAAGGCTCTTATATTTATTATTTTCCTTATTTTACTGCAACAAATTGAGGGCAATCTTATTTACCCCCGTGTTATGGGCAACAAAATCAACCTGCCTGCCATTTGGGTATTGGTTGCAGTTACCGTTGGCGGAAGTGTTGCAGGGCCTTTAGGTATACTATTAGGTATTCCGCTGGCTTCTACCGCTTATGTGCTTTTACGCGAAGCCACCGAAAACCGAGAAAAGAAATTAGGCTTAAATAAAACTGAAGAAATTACAGAAGAAAAAGCAGGTTCAAACTGAACCTGCTTTTATATTAATATTCCTTAGCCGCCTGATTGTAAGCGTAAAGTGCCTTGACTACATTTTGAAGGTTTGTGTTGCTTCCCTTAAGTGCAAGATCACCGTAGCTCAGAGCGTTGTAATTTAAGGTTAAATTACCGACTTCTACAATACAGTCGCTATCAAGGTTCTGAGCCAATATGCCCTCTACCTTAACTTCAAAGTATTCGCCCTTATCTATAGCCTTTACTACCTTGCCGTTTACTTTAAACTCAGGGATATTTTCCTTATCCTCAACTATAAAGTAGTGCTTTATGGCAGTTTCGCTCTTAAGAGAAAGTTTTGAGCCGTAGTAGCTCACACCTGCCTCTTCGCCCTGTAATGTATAGCTATACTGGTTTAAATCAACATCAGCAAGCACCTGGTCAGCTTTATCTAAATCCTTGTTTGCAAGGTCATCGGTTTTATAATTAAAGTAAAGCTGTGCACTTGCGCCGTAGTTTAGCATTGCCTTTACAAGGGGGATTTCCTTTTCGTACTTGACTGTGTCTGAAAGCAATGTGTCTGCATACTCTTTTACACTATAGCAGAATACTTCGCTTGTGTCGCCCTTGGCAACAATTTTGCCCTTAATATCGGCGGTCATTTCCTTTGCCGCTACCTCACAGGTAAAGACGTGTCTTCCGTCTTTTTCCTCTGCATTTTTAACGTAAACGGTCTTTGTGTTGCCGTTGGGAAGGGTGAACACTACTCTGGCATTTTCATCTGCAAGAGCCGCATCTGAAAGCTTTATATGGAAGCTTACTGCTATATTGTCTTTAAGGCTTATGTTGTAGCCTTTTACCTCACTCTGAGGAGTGGTCAGAGTAATGTCTTCTCTTAAATCGGCACCCACGGCTAACTTATTGCTATATGTAAAATAAGAAGTGCCGTCTGTTGCGGTCATTTCCTGAACCGTAAATTCAAGAGAGGTTTCGCCACCCTTAAGCACCAGAAAATCAAAGGTAAGCAAAAGTTTTTCCTCTGTAAAATCAAAGCCCGAAAAATCCGTGGCGTTTACTGCGGCAATGCCTGTATGCTCAATGCCTACCACCGCCTCAATCAGATTTGGACAAGGGTTATTTACATCAACAAGGCTTAACTTTTCGTCGTCAAAGCTCAGAACGCTTTGAATATCCTCAAAGGCTTTATCCGCAGTAAGGTAAACGCTGTAGCTGAGCTTGTCCCCCACCCTGGCATATACCTCTTTGTCTGCAAAATTAACCTTTAAGGTGTCGCTTTGCACTTCTTCAGAAACTTCGTTGTTTCTGATTACTCTAAGCCTGTTGGTTTCTCTATTAAAGCTGAAAGAATAATTTCCCCCGGTAGCAATAAAGGTAGCGTTTGCATTGGTTTCACTGCTTAGTTCAACACCTTTTGAAGATACCCTTTCTGTGGTATCTTTAATGGTTCCCGGATAGCCGAAAGCAGTATCGCCAACCTTTAGCTTAAACTGGTAATTGCCTGCTTCAAGGTAAGTTTCCAAACTGTAAGAACCTTTGTCATCAGCGCTCATTACTGTGCCCTGCCAGTTGTTGAAGGTACCAGTAAGAAGCACCTCCTCAGCTTCTTGTGCATAAACTGCAGGAAGGCTTGAGCATATTAAAATCAAAACAAATACAAAAGACAAAACGCGGTTAAATTTCATTTAAAATCAACCCCAATATTATTCTGATTTTATCATAGCATAAATTTATATAAAATACAACTGCAAAAACGCCCCGAAATCGGGGCGTTTTTTATGCTAAGTTGGCTATTCTTTTTTGAATCAGGGTTGCATCTTTTATATTCACCTTATTGTCGGCTTTAAAATCTGCAAGCAATGTCTGCTCGCTGTCAAAATCCGTCATTTTTGCAAGGTATTTCTGAATAAGTGTGGCGTCTCGGATATTAAGCTTTCCGTCACGGTTTACATCGCCAATTTGATATTCAGACTTTGGTTCAGTTGTTTTTGTAGGCTCAGTTATCTCTGTTGCAAAAGTAGTAGTTTCCGTTGGCTCAGTTGCCTTTGCCGTAGCAGAAATGGAAGTCTCTGTAGGTTCAACTGTAGTTACCTCGGTAACGGCAGAAGTTTCAGTTGGCTTGGGTGCTGTTTCCTCAGCAGCCGTTGAAGACTCAGCAGGCTCAACTGTAGTTATGTCGGTAGCAGATGTGGCCTTGGTAGGCTCGGTGGGCGGTACATATTCTATAACGTCCACAACCACTCTGAATTTTGCTCCGTCAGCAGATTTTGTGCTATATAAAAAATAGGATTTTTCGCCGCCTTTAACGGTCATTTCCTGAACAGTAAATTCAATTGAGCTTTCGCCTGTTCCCACAACTGTAAAGTCAAGGGTGAGGAAAAGCTTTTCTTCGGTAAAATCATAACCCGAAACACAAGAGGCATTCGCCGCAACAACTCCCGGATAATCGGAATTATATATTACCTCAGTAAGATTAGGGCAGTTATAAAGTGCCTCGGCTTCTCTGTCGGTTAAATCTGATGTTGATTTTATTTTAGCAAGCTGAAGCTTATCTTCATTGTAGCTGATTACTGCCTGTACATCTTCAAACAGCTCATCAGTCTGAAGATAAACATCATAAGATATTTTATCGCCCTTATTTACTTCAAGCTCCTGACTGCCGATGTGAAGCTTAAGGCTTTCTTCAGACTCAATCGGCGGCAAAAAGCCCTCTTTTAAAACTTGAAGCTTACGGCTTTCGGTGTTGTACTTAAAGGTGTAGCTTCCGCCCTCAGCAATAAAGGTACACTTGGCATTTATGCTGCTGCTTAAAACCCAGCCATCGTTAGATACCATAACCGTCGTGTCTTTGATTGTGCCCGTGTGACCGTACTGACAACCATTGTCTGAAATTAAAAACTGATAGGCACCCTCTGAAAGCTCAACAGTTGTGCTGAAATTCACGCCGTCTGTGCTTTGCATCGACATTTCTTCAAAGCCGCTGAAGCTTCCTATGAGCTTTACATCATTTTGGGCAGTGGCGGTTATATTATAAGGAAAAACGCTGATTAAAAGAAAAAAACACATAAGTAAAAGAGATAAAGTAATTTTATTCTTTTTCACGTGTATCACCCCGCTAATCTACTTTTAATAATAACAGTTTGGGGCAACAAATTCAATGCTTTTATTATAAAAAAAGACTGCCTCGCAAAAACGAGACAGTCGATTTTTTTATTAACCCTTAACTGCACCTGCGGCAACACCTTTGATGATGTGCTTCTGACAAGTAAGGTAGAATACAATAACAGGGATAATACTTAAGAGAATAAGTGCCATGGTTGCACCTAAGTCTACTGTGCCGTAGCTTCCCTTGAGGTACTGGATATGAATCGGAATTGTCATATACTTTGTTCTGTCCAGTACAAGGTAAGGCAAGAGGTAGTCGTTCCAAACCCACATTATCTCAAGAATTGCAACCGAGATAATTGTAGGCTTAAGCATAGGAAGAACAACCTTGAAGTAGGTTCTGAAGGGGCCGCAACCGTCAATAGCGGCGGCTTCTTCAATTTCAAGAGGTATACTCTTTACAAAGCCTGTAAACATAAACACCGCAAGACCTGCACCAAAGCCCAAGTAAATAATAGGAATTGTCCAAGGGGTGTTGAGCTTTAAGGTATCGGCTGTTTTCGAAAGGGTAAACATAACCATCTGGAAAGGAATAACCATTGAGAAAACACAGCCGTAATAAACAACCTTACATAAAACAGAGTTTACTCTGGAAATAAACCATGCAGCCATTGATGTAAAGAAGATAATCAAAAATGTTGAAAGCAGAGTAATAACCAAGCTATAGAGAACCGACTGCCAGAAGGGATAACCGCCGAAGGTCATACCCTTGACAAAGTTATCCACGCCTGCATAGCTTTCTGCATTGGGAAGTGCAAAGGTGTCTGTCTTTACAAAGGTGTTTTTCTTAAAGGAGTTAAGCACAACCATAAAAACAGGCATTACATAGAAAATGGATACTATTGTAAAAAGTATTGTAAGCCACAGCTTTTTGGGCTTAGCCTTTAAGGGCTTTACTTTTTTCTGTTTAGTAGTCATTACTGCTGCACCTCCTTATTTCGGGTTGATTTAAGCTGAACAAGTCCGATACAGGCAACAAGAATAAAGAACATAACCGCCTTTGCCTGAGCCACACCGCGGGAAGTTGACGCCTGACCGTAGAAGGTGTTGTAAATATTAAGGGCAAGCATCTCTGTGGTATGAACCGTAGAACCGTCGGGGTTGATAATATAAGGCAGACCGCCTGTAAGGGCAAGGTTCTGGTCAAAGAGCTTGAAGCCGTTTGTAAGAGAAAGGAATGTACAAATTGTAATAGAAGGCATTACGTTGGGGATTGTGATTTTAAAGAGTGTCTGGAATGCGTTTGCACCGTCAATTTTTGCTGCCTCAATCATATCCTCAGGCACTGCCTGCAAGCCTGCAACGTAAATAATCATCATATAACCAACCTGCTGCCAGCACATAAGGATAATAAGTCCCCAGAAACCCCAGGTTTTGTTAAGAAGAATAGATGTTCCGTAAGCTCCTAAGATACCGTCGAAAATCATACTCCAGATATAACCCAGAACAATACCGCCGATAAGGTTAGGCATAAAGAAAACTGTACGGAAAATATTGGTGCCCTTAATGCCCTGTGTAAGTGCATAAGCAACCACAAAGGCAAGGACGTTTATAAGTATAACTGAAACCACCGCAAAAAGCGCAGTAAAGCCGAAGGAATAGCGGAAGCTTTCGTCGGCAAAGGCTTTTACATAGTTTGAAAAGCCTACCCACTGCCAGTTACTTGTGGTTTTGAATTTACAGAAGGAAAGGAACATTCCGTGCAGGAAAGGCCATACAAAGCCGATACAGAATGCCGCTACCATAGGAAGCAGGAAGAACCAACCCTGACGTCTTATGGGTCTTCTTAAAAGCTTAGAGTTCACGGCGGCGCCGCTATAAGCCTTTTTCTTTTTTTTCTTCATTTTTACACCTCCGTGGTGTGATGATTTAAAAACGGGGCGAGTTTTAGGCTCGCCCCGTTTAGTAGCAACAAATTAAGTTACTCTGAATTAACAGAAATTACTGATTTGCAGCCTCGTACTGAGTTGCCCAACCGCCTACGAAAGCAGCCTCAACCTTATCCCAGTTGGCATCTGTGGGATCAGCGTTGTAGTCGTTAAGAGCAGCAACTAAAGCTGCACGGTATGCATCAACATTGGGCTGGAAGTTTGTAACCCAAGGCATTGTGTAGTTGCCTGCAGCTGCATAAGCGTTAGCCTGTGCAAGGAAGGGGTTAGTAGACTCAGCAGCGTTTGTGTAAGGCATAACACCGAATGTAGCAACAGCCTTCTCAGAAGCCTCAGCGTCTGTTACCAGCCAGTACATGAAGTCGAGTGTAGCCTTGATGTCAGCTTCACTTGCCTCAGCGTTAACTGCCCAGTAGTTCTCTGTACCGCAGTTAAGACCAGCCTTCTCTTCGCCTTCAACGCCACAGTAGTAAGGAATCATTGTAAGGTCTTCAGCCTTCATACCTGCTTCTGCAAGACCGGACCACTCCCAGTTACCGTTTGCATAGAAGAGAGCCTTCTCTGTCTTAAACTGGTTAGCAGCATCGTGACCGCCTGTTGCGAGCTCACCGCGAGGTGTAGCACTGTTTACAGCCATAAGGTCATAGAGGTTCTTGTAGTTGTCCATGTATGTACCCTTGATTTCTGCGGGGCAAGATGTCCAAGCAGCGGGATCGTCAACGGACTCATAGTAGTACTCAAGGTTTGCAAGGTGACCTGTGAATCTCCAAGAAGAAGAATCATCCATGTCAGCAGCGGAGAAAGCGTCAAAGCCGAGCTCAGCAGCACGAGCGTGAACGTCCTCTGCAACTTCCTTAAGTGTTGCGAAGTTCTTGATGTAATCAGCTTCGTAACCGGCAGCCTTAAGAAGCTTTGTGTTTACGATGATACCATAGCACTCATAGCAGTAGCCGATGGAGCAAAGCTTGCCGTCAGCATCTTTGAGCTGGTAAGAGGGGTCAGAAAGCTCTTTAGCAACAGCTGTATCTGTAAGGTCGTAGCAGTACTCGCCCCACTGCTCTACTGCAGCAGCATTACCTACAACAAAGATTGTGGGAACCTTTGTCTTATCCATCTCAGCTGTGAGAGTTTCATTGTATGTACCGGAAGCAGCTGTAACGATCTGAACGTCTACACCTGTCTCTTCTGTATACATAGCTGCGATTTCTTTAAGTGCTTCGTCGGATTCGGGCTTGAAGTTAAGCCAGTAAACGGAGCCTTTTTCCTCTTCGCCGCCAACGCAAGCTACTAAAGAGATAGCCATAACTGCAACGAGAAGAAGTGCAAAAAACTTTTTCATTTGTGTTTCTTCCTTTCTTAATATAAATGAAAATTTTTGATACTCCTAATCCTTAATGGAGTACCGTAACCGCAGGAGATTTTCATAAAATTTAGGAATTTTAGAAAAACTTCCCTTTAATTACACTCATATAATACCTTTTGAAATGGCAATTGTCAATAATTTATTAATAAAATGTAATCCTTTTTTATGAAAAGTCAATAAGCGACTTTTTCTGTGGCAATTTTTAGCCAAAGCAAAAAACCTCCCCGAAGGGAGACACTTCGTAAGGAAGTTGTCTCCCTTCGGTTATTCTAATCATAAAAAAGGCGGCAGAAAGGCCTTGTTCTCTCTGCCGCCTTTTTTAGTCATCATCTTCATCGCTAGACCAACCGGATATATTATGCAATTCGCCCGAATCCATATCCATCGCCATATTATCTCCCATCCTCATCAATAAATTCCCATCAGAATCTATTGCCATATTGTCAGATATAGAAAAAGCAAAATCGCCGTCCTCATAATCTAAAAAATGTTTACCCATAATTTTTCTCCTATTAGTATTTATTGAAATGGGGTAATTGAGAAATTAGTGCGTTTATTTCTGTGTCACTTGTTTCTACGTCAGCAAAAATAATCAATTCATAAAAATCTTCATACTTGAAACTCTTCAAAGCACCAAGCTCATTACAAATATAACAACTACTAAAATCTATATTAGTAGCTTTCTTTCGGTTGTAGTCAATTCCAAATTTTAATATTGCTATTGCTTGTTGTTTATATTTATCTAAATGTTTTAAGGCGTGGCGCAAACAGTTGTTTATTATTGGATTGATTGAGTGATACGTGATTGACTCGATCTGTTTTTTTCGTTTAGCACTATTGCCTAATTTAAATACATAAGGTTTTTCTTCAAATATTGAATTGAATATGTCCTTATTATCTAATATCAATTCCAAGAAATCATTATTGGCAAAAATACAACTGCCAACATCATAGTAACCACAAGCAAAAAACATATTATAAGAATCATAAATGCTATTAAATAATGCAACGTCCTTCATACTTGCTACAAGACGTGCAAATTCTATACTATTTTCAAAATTAATCCAAGTTATTCCCTTATCTTTTCTGAATTCGAAATGATTATAATGCCATTTCAATTTTATTCCATACTCTTCATAAAGATATCTCACGCCATTAACCGAATGATATTCAACAACATAGTCAAGAAAGGTTTTGCCGAATTCATCTGTTTGAGTAATAATAGGTTTTCCGTCAGTTGCCATCA
>JAFQVY010000007.1 GCA_017407755.1 Clostridia bacterium
AGAGCCTTGTTCTGAGCAGTTTTGGTTGCGATAACCTTAACGCGCTTCTTTGCTGATTTAATGTTTGGCATTGTCTCACCTCCTTATTATATGCGAATATGCACTGTTTACGCGATTATGCATTGGTTATCATAACATTAATTTTTGAAAAATGCAAGCATTTTGTTGATTTTAAGGGGAAATTTTTTAATTTTTATCAATTTGCAGGGCTATACCACTATATATAGGTGAAATGCCGGCTTATAGCCACAAGAGTCGCTGATGTTTACATATTTTTAACAGGCTGTTGACAATTTGCTCTTGACAAAATCTGGTTTAGGGTGTAAATTATATACAGAGTTAGCACTCTCGGTGTTAGAGTGCTAACCGTTTGAGAGGCAGGTGACACACAGTGCTTGCTGAAAGAAAAAAGAGAATATTAACGGCTATTGTTGAAAGCTTTCTTATGACAGGCGAGCCTGTGGGTTCTAAGACGCTTATGAGCCTTGAGGGGCTTAACTGCTCTTCGGCAACAATAAGAAACGATATGGCGGATTTAACCGCAAGAGGGTTTCTGACTCAGCCTCATACTTCGGCAGGGCGAATCCCTACGGTTAAGGGTTGCAGGTATTATATAGATAACCTGATGCCCCATATACCTATTGAGCCAAGGCTGAGGGATTATATTGATGCAAGGCTTATGAAAGCAGGCGACACTCCTGAAAAGATTTTGAGGGAAGCCTCCGCGTTGCTTTCTGAGGTAAGCGGTATGGCTGCGGTAACTACCACACCTCCTGCAGAGAATGCAAGAATCCACCGAATCCGCATTGTGGGTATCGGCAGACACACCGCAATGGCAGTTGTGGTAACCACAACGGGAGATGTAAAAAGCAGTCTTTTCAGAACGAGCTTTATTGTAACCGACGAAATTACCGCTATGTTCGACCTTACGCTGAACAAAGCCCTTGCGGGAGTTCCTCTTTCGCAGATTACCAAAGGTTTTATGCAGACTCTGGCGGCATCTTTTAAGGAGCTTGCGTTGTTCTTGCCTGAGGTTCTTATAGTAATAATGGAAATCGCCGAGAAAGCACAGGTTACCGAGCTTTGTATAAGCGGAAGCGCCAAGCTTCTTTTTATGCCGGAGCTTGACCCTGTTTCGTCCCGCGGTGCCATAAGCTTTTTAGGAGACACAAAAAGCGTTGCAAGCCTTCTTTTACGTAGCAAAGAAAACCGCATTTATATGGGTACTGAAAGCGGATTTGCAGAGCTTTCCGGAGTTTCGGCAATTACCTTAAGGTATACTATAAACGGTACTCCTGCGGGAACAATTGCTTTGTTTACCCCCTTAAGGGCAGACTACCCACGGCTTATTTCTCTTATAAGGTACACAGCAGAAATTGTCTCAAGCTTAATTGACGAGCTTGTTGATATATAAAGGAAGGAGACAATATGAGTAAGGAAAAGACCAAAAAGGAAAATCCTCAGGAAACTTCAGAAGAAATAGAAACTGCTGAAGCGGTTGAGGAGGTTAAAGAGGAAAGCGCTGAAGAAAAGCTTCAGGCAGAGCTTGAAAATCAGAAGGATATGTATTTACGCCTCAGAGCCGAGTACGACAACTACAGAAAGCGTACACAGCAGGAAAAGCTTAATATCTATGCAGACGCCACCGCAAAGGCGGTTGAGGAGCTTTTACCTTTGGCCGACAGCTTGGTAGCGGCTATGAACTCACAAACAGCCGAGGCAGACACAAAGGGAATTGAGCTTATTTCAAATCAGCTTTTCGCTTGTCTTGATAAGCTTAATGTAAAGGCGTTCGGCGAAGTAGGCGACGAGTTTAATCCCGAAATTCACAACGCCGTTTCTATGACGGAAAACCCCGACCTTGAAAAAAATGCCGTTGCGGCAGTTTTCCAGAAGGGCTTTAAAATTGGCGACAAGGTAATCAGACCTGCAATGGTAGTGGTTGCCAACTGTAACTGATAAAAACATCTTTATATAAATTGATTTAATTTGGAGGAATTTATTATGGCAAAGACAATTGGTATTGATTTAGGTACAACAAACTCCTGTGTTGCAGTTATCGAAGGCGGCGAGCCTGTAGTTATTGCTAATGCAGAAGGCGCAAGAACAACTCCCTCAGTAGTAGCATTTGCTCAGAACGGCGAGCGTCTCGTTGGTCAGGTTGCAAAGCGTCAGGCTATTACAAACCCCAAGGGCACAGTTGCTTCTATCAAAAGAGAAATGGGTACCGATTACAAGGTAAACATTAATGGCAAGGCTTATACACCTCAGGAGATTTCAGCTATGATTCTTCAGAAGCTTAAGGCTGATGCTGAGGCTTACCTCGGCGAAACAGTAACTTCTGCTGTTATTACAGTTCCCGCTTACTTTACTGATGCTCAGCGTCAGGCTACAAAGGACGCAGGTAAAATTGCAGGCTTAGACGTTAAGAGAATTATCAACGAGCCTACTGCTGCTGCTCTTTCTTACGGTATTGACAAGGAAAACGACCAGAAGGTTCTTGTTTACGACCTTGGCGGCGGTACATTCGACGTTTCCATTATCGAAATGGGCGACGGCGTTCAGGAGGTTCTTGCTACAGCAGGTAACAACCGTCTCGGCGGCGACGACTTCGACCAGAGAATTATCAACTGGATTGTTACAACTTACAAGACAGAGTCAGGCGTTGATTTAAGCGGTGACTCTATGGCTATGCAGAGACTTAAGGAAGCCGCAGAAAAGGCTAAGATTGAGCTTTCAGGTGTTACATCTACACAGATTAACCTTCCTTATATTACCGCTGACGCTACAGGTCCCAAGCACCTTGATATGACATTAACAAGAGCTAAGTTTAACGAGCTTACTGCTGATTTGGTTGAGAAGACAATCGTTCCCGTTCGTCAGGCTCTTAAGGACAGTGGCCTTTCCATCGGTGAGATTGACAAGGTTCTTATGGTTGGCGGATCAAGCCGTATTCCTGCAGTTCAGGAAGCTGTAAAGGCTCTTATCGGCAAAGACCCCTTCAAGGGCATTAACCCTGATGAGTGTGTTGCTATCGGTGCCGCTATTCAGGCAGGCGTTCTTGGCGGCGAGGTTGACGGTTTACTTCTTCTTGACGTTACTCCTCTTTCTCTCGGTGTTGAGACAATGGGCGGCGTTATGACAAAGATTATTGAAAGAAACACAACTATCCCCACAAAGAAGAGCCAGATTTTCTCTACTGCCGCTGACAATCAGACTCAGGTTGAGATTAACGTTTTACAGGGTGAGCGTGAATTTGCAAGAGACAACAAACAGCTTGGTCTCTTTGCTTTAACAGGCATTGCTCCTGCTCCTCGCGGTATTCCCCAGATTGAGGTTACATTTGATATAGATGCTAACGGTATCGTTAACGTAAGCGCTAAGGACCTTGGCACAGGTGCCGAGCAGAAGATTACAATTTCTTCTTCCACAAATATGTCCAAGGACGACATCGACAAGGCTGTTAAGGAAGCTGAGCAGTTTGCCGCTGAGGATAAGAAGAGAAGAGAAACAGTTGACGCCAAGAATGAGGCAGAAAACCTTTCTTATCAGGCAGAAAAGCTTGTTAATGAAAACGGCGACAAGCTTTCTGATGATGACAAGAATGCTATTAACACAAAGGTTGCCGCAGTAAAAGATGCCCTTACAAAGGACGACAAGGACATTATCACTGCTGCTAAGGATGAGCTTCAGAAGACATTAAGCGACGTTGCAACAAAGCTTTATCAGTCCGCTCAGGCTCAGGGTGCAGCTCCCGATATGGGTGGTGCCGCTCCCGATATGGGTAATGCAAACGGTGCTGACGGCAACGTATATGACGCTGACTTTACAGACGTAAACTGATTAATATAAACTCTTGAGCTGCCCTGATTTTTCGGGGCAGCCTTTCCCCTGTTATAAGGGCGTGGAGGGATAAATTTTGGCAGATAAAAGAGATTACTATGAGGTGCTGGGTGTTTCAAAAGGAGCTACTGACGAAGAGGTAAAGAAAGCCTACCGTCAGGCGGCTAAAAAGTACCACCCTGACCTTAACCCCGATAATAAAGAAGCCGAGGCAAAGTTCAAAGAGGTAAACGAAGCCTACGAGGTTCTTTCAGATAAAGATAAACGTGCAAGGTATGACCAGTTCGGCCATGCAGGTGTAGACCCTAACTACGGTGCAGGTGCAGGCGGCTCAAGTCCTTTCGGCGTTGATATGGACTTTGGCGACATTTTCTCAAGCGTTTTCGGCGGCTTTGGCGGTTTTGGCGGCAGAAGAAACTCAAACCCCAACGCTCCCCGAAGAGGAGCTGACGTTGAAACCTCTGTTACCATAAGCTTTGACGAAGCGGCAAAGGGCTGTAAAAAAGAGATTTCCTATAATGCAGTTGTTACCTGCTCGGAGTGCTCAGGCACAGGTGCTCAGAAGGGAACAAGCCCCAAAACCTGCTCTGTTTGCTCAGGTCGCGGTCAGGTTACGGTTAACCAGCGTACACCCTTTGGTGTTGTTCAGACCGCCCGTGTCTGCGACGCTTGTAAGGGCACAGGCAAGGTTATCGAAAACCCCTGTAAAGCCTGCTCAGGCAACGGCAGAGTCAAGAAAAACCGAAAAATTGAAATCAACATTCCTGCAGGTATCAACGACGAGCAGATGCTCAACGTTTCGGGTCAGGGCTCAAGTGGCACTAACGGCGGCCCTGCAGGGGATGTTCACGTATATGTAAATGTTCGTCCTCACCAGATTTTTGACAGACGCGGCGACGACGTATGGTGCGAGCTTCCCATAACCTTTGCTCAGGCGGCTATGGGTGCCGAGGTTGTGGTGCCTACCATTGACGGCAAGGTTTCCTACAGCGTTCACGAGGGTACTCAGCCGGGAGATGTTTTCAAGCTCAAGGGCAAGGGAATTCCTCACATAAACGGCAGAGGCAGAGGCGACCAGTACGTAAAGGTTACCGTTGAAGTACCTAAAAACCTGAATTCCAAGCAAAAAGAAATCCTCAAGCAGTTTGAGGGTGCTACATCTGACAAAAACTATGCAAAACGTAAAGGCTTCTTTGATGTTATAAAAAAACTTTTTGATTAAGAGGTAATTTATGCAGTGGACAGAGCTTACCGTAAAGGTTAATCACAAGGATACAGAGCGTGCCTCGGATATTGTCGGCTTTGCCGCTGAGGGCGGCATTTATGTTGAGGATTATTCATCACTTGAAAGCGATGTATATGAGGTTATTCCTTGGGGAATGATTGATGATGAGCTTTTAAATAAGGACAGAGAAACCGTTCTCATTCATATTTATATAAAGCCTGAGTCAAATCCTGTTGAGGTTAAGGCTTTTATTGACGAAAGGCTTAATGCTTCAAAAATTGCTCACGAAATTGAGCTTGTTAAAAAAGATGAAGACCAGTGGCTTAACAATTGGCGTCAGTACTATAAGCCTATTGAAGTGGGCGAGAATTTGCTTATTCAGCCTGTTTTCAAGGAAGAGGTCAAGGATACAGAGCGTACTGTTATTAAAATCGAGCCGGGTCTTGCTTTTGGCACAGGTAATCACGAATCAACCCGTCTTTGCTTAGAGGCAGTTGAAAAGTATACACAAAAAGATATTCGCGTACTTGACGTAGGCTGCGGCAGCGGTATTTTAGGTATTGCGGCTACTCTTTTAGGTGCAAAAGAAGCCGACGGCGTTGATATAGACGAAACCGCCGTGCGAATTGCAAACGAAAATGCAGAGCTTAACTCTGTTGTGGGAAAATTTGTTGCCCGGTGCGGAGATTTAACCGAAAAAGCTAAGGGCAAATACGATTTGGTGCTTGCAAATATTGTGGCAGATGTTATAATCAGTCTTACAGATAATATCAAGAGTTTTATGAGCGAAGACGCCACCTTTGTTATGAGCGGAATTATCGACACCCGCGAAGGCGACGTGCTTGCGGCTTTGGATAAAAACGGCTTTGATATTATTGAGCGCAAAACCCAAAACGGTTGGGTTTGCTTAATTGCAAAAAGCAAGTAACTGTCATAAAGCTGTCACATTGGCACTTTATAATGAGATTTAACTTATTTTCGGAGGTTGATTTTAATGAAAAAGCCCACAAAAAGAGAAACCCTTAACTTAATTCTTTCGGCATTTCTTATTTTACTCTACATCGTATGCTCTTACTTTTTCCTGACCTTTGCCGCAACCAACGCTGCACTTGAGCCTTATATGCAGGTGCTTGTATTTTTGGTATTTGGTTTTGTGGTTTTTTATGCCACAAGAATCGGCGACGGCAAGCAGGTTAAACGCTTTAGCCTTTGGACACTTATAATTCTTGATATTCCCGCGTTTTATATAATCTTGGCTTCATTTATGCCTAAATTACCTTTGCATAATTTCATTGCAAACTTAGGCGGCACAACACCCCTTGCTTACAGTCCTTTGCTTATTTTGGCTTGTATCGCTTTAGGCTACGGTATTCCTTACACATTTTTAAGCGGATACGAGGAAAAGTCTGAGGGCGAAGCCGAGGCGCTTTTGGTGCTTGACAAAGCACTTGAGGCTTTCGAAGAAGAGGGCGAGCCTGTTATTTTTGCGGTTTGCGACAAAGATGACGAGGGTGCACTCTTGGTAATTGACGACCTTGACCCAGAAATTGACGAGGAAAAGGAAATCCGCCAGATGTATGCAATTACTCTTGAAGGCACAGCTTCTGTAGGCAGCTTTGTAAAGTTAGTGGAAACCGACTGCGCTGAGCTTGACATTGAAGAATAATTAAATTTTTTAATAAAGAGGAATCATTAAATGGGATGCACACACAATTGTGAGACTTGCGGCTCCAACTGTAACTCCGCAAAGGAAAACGAAATCAAAAAAGAGGCGTTAAACGCCCACAGCTCTGTTAAAAAGGTTATCGGCGTTGTGTCGGGCAAAGGCGGCGTAGGCAAAAGCCTTGTTACCTCTGCTTTGGCAGTAACTATGAACCGCCGCGGCTTTAAAACTGCAATTTTAGATGCCGATATTACAGGCCCCTCAATCCCTAAGGCTTTCGGTCTTAAGGAAAAATGTATGGGCAGTGAGTTTGGCATACTTCCTGCTACAACCAAAACAGGCATTGACGTTGTTTCAATCAACCTGCTTTTGGAAAACGACACCGACCCCGTTGTTTGGCGCGGTCCTATTATTGCAAGCACAGTTAAGCAGTTCTGGACAGAAGTTTTATGGCGTGACGAGGACTATATGTTCATAGATATGCCTCCCGGAACAGGCGACGTTCCCCTTACGGTTTTCCAGAGCTTACCCTTAGACGGCATTGTGGTTGTAACTTCTCCTCAGGAGCTTGTTTCAATGATTGTTGAAAAGGCGGCTAAAATGGCAGACCTTATGCAGGTTCCCATTTTAGGTATTGTTGAGAATATGAGTTACTTCAAATGTCCCGATTGCGGCAAAGAGCACAAGATTTACGGCGAAAGCAATATAGACGAGGTTGCCAAGAAATACAACACCGAGGTTATCGCTAAGCTTCCCATTGACTCTTCCCTTGCACTTTGTACAGATACAGGTTCTATGGAGCTTTTTGTTGGCGACTATTTTGAAAACGCCGCCGACGTTATTGAAGCAAAAACAAAATAAAGAAAAAAGTACACCCTTGCGATTTTGTCGCAAGGGTGTTTTTATTATGCGTTGTCAATCATTTCGATAATCTGGTTTTTGGCTCTGAGTCCGATTGCCTTTTCCACGGCTTTGCCGTTTTTGATAACAATAAGTGTGGGAATGCTTGTTATTGAGAAGCTCATTGCCAGCTCCTGCTCCTGGTCAACATTAATCTTACCAACGGTAATGTCGGGGCATTCCTCGGCGATTTCATCAAGAATTGGTGCAATCATCTGGCAAGGGCCGCACCATGTTGCCCAGAAATCAAGAAGTACGGTTTTATCGGTTTCCATTACCTCTTTGCCGAAATTTTCTTTTGTAATATGAATAAGTGCCATAGTTACCTCCTTAGTCTTTTGATTTATAGTAGAGCATACAGTGGCAATAACCCTCAAAATCGGGGTCTGCTATCTGCTCTTTAAATTCTTTGCAGATGCATTTGTATTCTTCGGTTTTTGGAATTCGGCAGGGGCAATATCCTCCCTTTTCTTTTAAGCCTGCTTTGATTTTTTCAACGATTTCTTTGTTTTCGTTAAGTCTTATTGCCATAGTATCACCTCTTATATATATTATAAATCAAATGAAGTTATAAATCAATAGTAGCTTATTGCCGTTTCTATTTCTTCGATGTATTCTTCTGTATATTCTTCTGTGTATGCCTCGGAGGGAGCCTCCGTTTCCTCAAAGAAAACTTCTTCGGTTTCCTCAGTAATATACTCCTCGGTTTGTGCTTCGGTTTGCGGTGCGGTGGTAGTAGTAGGCTCGGTTTCTTCGATATAATCAACAGGGGCAGAAAGCATAGTGAGAATTTCCTGCTTGTCTTCTTCGTCGGTGATTATTGCAGGCTGAAAGCTGTTGATGTCACCTGTATAAACATAGCAGGGCACGATTTTTGTTTCTGCTGAGATACTGCCGTCGTCGTTTTTTGTAAGATTTGCTTTGAAGATAACGGTTTTGTTTTCGGGATAGTTGTTGCCTGCAAAGCAGAAGTTACCTAAAGAGTAGAGAATCGGCACACCGTTTACAACCTCCAAAGGCTGAAGCACGTGAGGGTGAGCACCTACAATAAGGTCGCAGAGTCCCGAATTTGCAAGGTCGCGGCAGGCATCAATTTTAAAGTTATCGGGTTCGTGCTGACCCTCTTCGCCGCCGTGGAAAAATACGATTTTATAATCGCACTTGTCCTTTATTTCTTCTAAAGCTTCGGTTATGTAATTAACCTGATAATAAGCCCACAAGTTGGCGTACACAACGCCTACCTTGATGCCGTTTTTCTCAAAGTATAGTGGAATGCAGTCCTCGCCCACCAAAAGCCCTGCATCTTCTAAGGCTTTTACGGTGTCTGAGTAGCCCTCGTCGCCAAAGTCTGCCGTGTGGTTATTTACAACGCCTGCAACTTCAACTGACCCTTCGGTAAGGATTTCGGCGTTTTTTGACTTGGCCATAAACCAGAATGCAGGGCCGTCGCCTTTGTCCTCAGGCTTTAGCTTAAAGTTATCCGTAAGCACAGTTTCCATATTCGCAAGGGTGAAGTCGTCGTTTGAAAGCTCGCTTTTTACCTTTTCAAAAAAGTAGCTTAAGGGGTAATTTTCAGAATACCATATAAAAGACTCATAGCCGTAGTCTACAGGGTCGCCGCCGAGAACGCAGTCGCCTATAAACGAAAGTTTAAGGGTGTTTTCTTCTGTCTGAGGGGTACTTGAGGTTACAAGCTGAGTTTCGGCAGACGTAGAGGGCAAAGTGTCGGGTTCTTTTTCGCTGTTTCCTGTAAGTCCTATTACAAGAAAAACGATGAAAACTGCCGCAAAAGCCGAAATCAGCGGTATAAGCAATTTTTTGTTGATTTTCATATTATCACCTTAAAATGTTTATATCACAGAAAGTAGCAGGATTCAACAACACAAAAGTTACAAAAGAAACATAAACACCAATAATCCTTTAGGAAAGGTTGGCTTTTTACATAATAATTACAATTGACTTTAGGTTGACTAAGGGTGTAAAATGTATAATGAAATTCTATGTGACTAAAAAAGGAAGGACAAGCTATGAATATTTTTGACTACATCACCGATATTCTCGGCATACCCTTAGGCTATGTAATGCAGTTTTGCCATTGGCTTTTATCTGACTACGGCTTGGCGATTATTCTTTTCACCTTGCTTACAAAGATAATTATTCTGCCTATCGGCATCTGGGTTCACAAAAACTCCATTAAAATGGTAAAAATCCAGCCTGCCATAAACCGTGTTAAGGCAAAGTTTTTCGGCGACAGCGAAAGAATTGCAGAGGAGCAGTCAAAGCTTTTTAAAGAGCAGAAGTACAGACCCATGGCGTCTTTAGTGCCTCTTGCAATTCAGATTATTCTGCTTTTAGGCGTTGTGGCGGTAATTTACCACCCCTTCCAGTATGTTTTCCATACACCTGACAGTGTAAAGACTCAGATTGAGACAATTGCGATTGAAGAGTTTGAAGTAGACCCTGAGTCAAACTACGTTGAAATCGGTGCTATTCAGGCTATTAAGGAAAATCCCGAAGCTTTTGCTTCTGTATATAACAGCGGTGAAGAAGGCAAAGCGGCAATTGAAAATGCTCAGAACTTCGACCTTGACTTTTTCGGCTTTGACCTTTCGCTTAACCCTTCTAAGGAAATTGCCACAAACTGGATTGTAATTCTTGCTCCCATTATTGCAGGTCTTTCATCTTGGTTCTTATGCCACATGCAGAACAAAATCAATGTTCTTCAGTCCGAGCAGGGCAAGGGCAACAAGTACGGCACTATGATTTTCTCCGTGGCGCTTTCACTTTACCTCGGCTTCTTCGTGCCTGCAGGCGTAGCACTTTACTGGGTTGCAAGTAACATCTTTGCAGTTTTACAGGTTGTGCTGATGAATGCAATTATTCCCCCTAAAAAGTATGTTGACTACGAGGAGCTTGAAGCAAGCCGTAAAGAGCTTGCGGCTCTTAACTCAGTTGGCGAGAAAAAGGGACTTTTCGCAAAAGACCCCTACGCAAAGCGTGAAAAGGCTGACTACAAACGTTTCTTCTCTATTGCCAACAAGCACCTTGTTGTTTACTCTGAAAAGAGCGGCTTCTACAAGTATTTTGAGAACATCTTAAACGCTCTTTTAAAGAACACAAGCGTTACCATTCACTACGTAACCAACGACCCCAACGACCAGATTTTTGAGATTGCAAAGAGTGAGCCTAAAATCAAGCCCTACTATATCGGACCTAAGAAAATCATCACATTTATGATGAAGATGGATGCCGATATCGTGCTTATGACTACTCCCGACCTTGATAAATACCACATCAAGCGTTCTTATGTAAGAAAAGACATTGAGTATATCTACACATTCCACGGCCCCACAAGTACAACTATGTGTGTTAAAGAGGGCGCTTACGACGCCTTTGACACAATCTTCTGTGTTGGCCCTCATCAGGTAACTGAGCTCAGAGAAAACGAAAAGCTTTATAACCTCCCAGAAAGAACCCTCGTTCCCGTAGGCTTCGGTGTTATTGATAATCTTATTGAAAGCTACAAGAATATGGACAAAAAGCCTGAGGGTACTCAGAAGCAGGTTCTTATTGCTCCCTCTTGGCAGGAGGACAACATCTTGGAGTCTTGTTTAGACGAAATTCTTCCTCAGTTTTTGGGCAAGGGCAACAAGGTTATCTTAAGACCTCACCCTGAGTTTATCAAGCGATTCAAGCCTAAGATGGACGCCATTATCGAGAAATGGCAGGGCAAAGACGGAGACGACTTTGTTATTGAGATGGACTTCTCTTCAAACCGCACTATCTGGGAGTCTGACCTTCTTGTAACCGACTGGTCAGGTATTGCTTACGAGTTCTCTTATGCAACCAAGAAGCCTTCAATGTTTATTAACACTACCCCCAAGGTGCTTAACCCCAACTATGAGAAGTACTCAACTGTTCCTGCGGAAATCGCTTGGAAAGACCAGGTTGGCGTTTCCCTTGAAATGAACGAGCTTTCAAAAGTTGAAGAAACTGTTGCAGAGCTTTTAAATAACCCCGACAAGTACAGAAATAAGATTGAAGAAGCGTTAAGCAACAACATCTTCAATATCGGCGAAAGCGGTCTTGCAGGTGCAAAGTATATCTACAAGCAGATTGTAGAGCGTCAGAAATCAAAGAAATAATAAGCGGTTTGACATTTATCTAAAGATTGCTTATAATAAAAATCTAATATAGCAAAAAGGAGTTTTAAAAATGGTTATCATTAATACAGCTTATCTCGACCCCTCTGTTATTACTATTGCTTTCTCAGCTATTGCAGGCGTTGCAGTTACAATCGGTGCCGCAGTTGCAGTTTACTATCACAGAATCAAGAAAAAGGTAAACGACAAGCTCGGTATCGACGAGAACGCTAAAAAAGAAGTTGAAGAAGACGTAACAGGTAACTTCGATTAATAAAAAACAAATGCTCCCGCAGTCAAGCGGGAGCATTTTTCTTTATAAAGCTTTAATAAAATTACTAAGGACAGTTGCGGTTTTTGCGGCGGCTACACCTTTAAAGGTTTCGTAGTCCATTGACGTGGAGTTTGTAAGGTCGTCGGAAATACACCGCAAAATTGCAAAGGGAATTTTGTTTCTGTACGAGGTCTGTCCCACGGCACCGCCTTCCATTTCGCAGGCAAGGGCGTTAAACTCTTTGCCGATAGAAAGGCGTTTTGCAGTATCGCTTATAAACTGGTCGCCTGTGGCGATTTTGCCTTTAAGCACAGTGGTGTTTTCTAAGGTTTCGCAGGCTGTTAAGAGCTTTTGGCAAAGGTTTTCGTCGGCGGGAATGTCTACTATCTGCTCGTCTTTAAAGCAGATAAGACCCTTAGGGTCGCCAAAAGCGGTGGTGTCGTAGTCGTGCTCTACGGCACAGGTACTTATTACAATATCGCCAACCTTTAAGCTTTCTGAAAGCGCACCGCCAACTCCGCTGTTTATAATAGCAAAAGGTGAAAATGTGTCAATCATAACCTGAGTGGTAACGGCGGCGTTTACCTTGCCGATGCCGCTTTCGGTTACAACAACGTCCTTGCCGAAAATTGTACCCTTAGTAAAGGTAGCACCTGCTTTTTGGGTTTCTTCTTTGTTTTCCATAAGGTTAAGAATGCCCTCAACCTCAATTGCCATTGCACAGATTATTCCTAACATATTTATCACTCCATATTGTTTGTAAAAAACATAATTGCAGAAAGTGCCGCCAAGGGGGCGGTTTCGGCTCTCAGAATACGTTTGCCCAAGGTGGCAGTAACTGTACCCTGTGATTTTAACGCTTCAATTTCGCTTTCTTCAAAGCCGCCTTCACTGCCTATAAAAATGCTTATGTTTTTAGGACTTTCGCTCAGCAGTGTGCTTAGTTTTTCGCCGCCGCATTCATAAAACACAATGGACAGGTCGTCTTCCTTTGCTTTTTCGGCAGCTTCCTTTAAGGTAAGCAGGGGTCTAATCTCAGGCACAATCCCACGACGGGACTGCTGAGCGGCACCCAAGGCGATTTTCTGAAAGCGGAGGGTCTTTTTCTTTATTGATTTTTCGTCAGGTCGGGAAATACAACGGCTTGTAAGGATTGGCACAATTTCTGTTACACCAAGCTCCACCGCTTTCTGAATTATAAAATCCATTTTATCCCCTTTTGTAAGACCCTGATAAAGAGTAACCTTAACCGTAGGCTCTTGCTCACAAGGCTTTGAGGATAAAACCCTGACCTCAACATTTTCGCCTAAGCTTACGATTTCGCACAGGTGCTCTGTTTTGTCGCAAGAAACCAAAGAAAGCTTTTCGCCCTCTCTCATTCTGAGAGATTTTTTTATGTGCTGTGCGTCCTCGCCTGTTATACTGTATTTATCTGTGACGTTACTGTCAGCAAAAAACCAAGCCATAATAATACTCCTAACGTGTTCTTTTTAAAATATAACAAATATCCTTAAATATTGCAATAAATAAGTTAAAATGATATATTTATAATGAGGTGATTTTTGTGACCTACGATGAATTTATAGCAGAGCTTGAGGAGTATAATATAAATATAGAGGCCTTGCCTGAGCTTCTTATTAAAGAGCTTTCTTTAAAAAGCCTTAAGATTGCCACTGCCGAAAGCTGTACCGGGGGGCTTATAAGCAAAATGATTACCGACGTGTCGGGGGCAAGTGCCGTGTTTGACTGCGGAGTATGCAGTTATGCAAATGAGATTAAAGAACAGGTGCTTTCGGTAAATGCTGAGGATTTAAAGCTCAAAGGTGCCGTAAGCAAGGAAGTTGCAATGCAGATGGCCGAAGGTGTCAGAAAACTTGCAGGTGCCGATATCGGAATTTCCACCACAGGAATTGCAGGGCCTACAGGTGGCAGTGAGCTTAAGCCTGTGGGTACGGTTTATATCGGTGTTTCATATATGGATAAAAATTATGCTGTGTTGGCAAATCTTGCGGCAAAAAACGCCACACGGGATAAAATTCGCCAATTGGCGGCACTTCTTGCCATTTATTGTGGATTTAAAGCCGCAAAAGGCGAAAACTATTGATATTTTCTAAATTTTATGATATAATCTACCTACTTAGTTGTATTTAATTGACGGATATATATAAACAAAACTGGATTTTTTGTAAAAAACAAACAGGAGATGATTTTTTATGCCAAGACAGGCAGGCATTCTTATGCCAATTACATCACTGCCCTCTCCCTACGGTATCGGTACAATAGGTAAAGAGGCTTACAAATTTGCAGACTTCCTCAAGAAGTCCGGTCAGAAAATCTGGCAGATTCTTCCCGTTGGCCCCACAAGCTACGGCGACTCACCCTATCAGTCTTTCTCAACTTATGCAGGCAACCCTTATATGATTGACCTCGACACTTTGGTTTCTGAGGGTTTGCTTAAAAAGGCTGAGCTTAAAAAGTACGAGTGGGGCTCAAACCCCGGCTACGTAGATTATGAGAAAATCTACAACAGCCGTTTTGAAGTTTTAAGAATCGCTTATGACCGCTTTAAGGAGCAAGAAGACCAGAAGGCATTTACTTCTTTCAAGAGAAAGAACTGCAAGTGGCTTAAGAACTATGCTCTTTATATGGCTGTTAAGAAAGCTAACGGTATGAAAGCTTGGACAGAGTGGGAAGACGAAGACATTCGTGTTCGCGAGCCCAAGGCTGTTGAGCGTTACACAAGAAAGTTCAAGGATGAAATCGGCTTCTGGAGCTGGATTCAGTATAAATTCTACGAGCAGTGGGAGAAGTTCCGCGCTTATGTTAACTCCAAGGGCATCAGAATTTTAGGCGATATGCCTATCTACGTTGCTATGGACAGTGCCGACACTTGGGCAAACCCCGAGGTGTTCTGGCTTACCGAGGACCGTCAGCCCGTTTGCGTTGCAGGCTGTCCTCCCGATTACTTCTCTGCTACAGGTCAGCTCTGGGGTAATCCCCTTTACAACTGGGAGTACTTAAAGAGCACAAACTACGCTTGGTGGTTTGACCGCATCAAGGCAGCAGACGCACTTTTTGACATTACAAGAATCGACCATTTCCGTGCTTTTGACAGCTACTGGGCAATTCCTTTCCCCGCTGAGAACGCTATCGGCGGCAGCTGGCTTGAAGGCCCCGGAATTGAGTTCTTCAATAAAATGAAAGAGGCCATCGGCGATATCGAAATCGTTGCAGAAGACCTCGGTACACTTACCCCCGGAGTTATTCAGCTTCTTAAGGACAGCGGTTACCCCGGCATGAAGGTTCTTGAGTTTGCATTCGACAGCGGTGAGGAGAACGATTACCTCCCCCACAAGTACGACGAGAACTGCGTAGTATACTCCGGTACTCACGACAACGATACCCTTATGGGCTGGCATGATAACACTGCTTCCGATAGTGACAAGGCTCACGCTTGGAGCTACTGCCACATTACTCCCGAAGAGGGCTTTAACTGGGGCATTATCCGCACAGCTTACGAAAGCAAGGCAAACTACGCCATCATTCAGATTCAGGATATCCTCGGACTTGGTTCCGAAGCAAGAATAAATACTCCCTCAACTCTTGGCGGCAACTGGGAGTGGAGACTTGATGCATCGGTTCTTACAAAAGAGCTTGCCGCAAAATTAAAAGATTTATCTGCCAGAACAGGTAGAATGGAGGACTAATCCAATGAGTAAGATTATTGAGAATTTAGAGACTATTTCCAAAAGTGCTTATTGTGTAAAGCCCAAGGAGCTTAACGCCGAGCAGCTTCACCTTGTTTTAGGTAAGGCTGTTATGAGTGAAATTGCAGACCGTTGGGAAAAGAGCAAGAAGACCCACGCTAAGAGCAGAAGAGCATACTATTTCTCTGCTGAATTTTTGATGGGTAGAATGATTTACAACAACCTTTACTGCTTGGGTGCTCTTGACGAGGTTAAGAGCTTACTTAAGTCCAAGGGTATTGACATCAACGCTTTTGAGGATATCGACGATGCCGCTTTAGGTAACGGCGGTCTCGGTCGTCTTGCAGCGTGTTTCCTTGATTCTGCTGCTACTCACGACGTTCCCCTTGACGGTTACGGCATCCGCTACAAGTACGGTCTTTTCAAGCAGAAGATTGAAAACGGCAGACAGGTAGAGGTAGCTGACGATTGGCAGAAGTTTGGCGACCCCTGGTGCATCAGAAGAATTGACGAGGCAGTGACTGTTAAGTTTGCAGACCAGACAGTAGTAGCTGTTCCTTACGATATGGCTATTATCGGCTACGGCACAAAGAACGTAAACACTCTCCGTCTTTGGCAGGCAGAGGCAGTTGAGGAGTTTGACTTCTTACAGTTTAACGACGGCAGATATGATGCCGCTATCAAGGCTAAGAACGACGCTGAGAACATCTCTAAGGTTCTCTATCCCAACGACAACTCCCGCGAGGGTAAGGTTTTAAGACTTAAGCAGCAGTATTTCTTCTGCTCAGCTTCTTTACAGGATATCCTTAAGAAGTACAAGGCAAAGCACGGCAATGACTTCAGCTTCTTTGCTCAAGAGAATGCTATCCAGCTTAACGATACACACCCCATCTGCTGTATCCCTGAGCTTATCAGACTTCTCTCTCTTGAGGGCGTAGGCTTTGATGAGGCTTTTGAGATTGCACAGAAGACATTTGCATACACAAACCACACAGTTATGGCAGAGGCTCTTGAGAAATGGAGCATCTCTCTTATGCGCGAAGTTATTCCTGAGATTTTTGACATTATCTGCAAGATTAACGACCGCGAGGTTGCTGATTTTTACTCAAAGGGTATGCCTGAGGATATGATTAACCGTATGCGTATTATCGAGGGTGAGCAGGTTCACATGGCTCGTCTCGGTGTTTATGCTACAAGCTACGTAAACGGTGTTGCTTGGATTCACACAGAAATCCTCAAGAACGACGTTCTTAACGATTGGTACAAGATTTATCCCGAGAGATTCCAGAATAAGACAAACGGTATCACTCAGAGAAGATGGCTTGGCCTTTGTAACCCTGAGCTTTCCGCTTTCTTAACCGAGAAGGTTGGCGACGGCTGGCAGAAGGATCTTTCTAAGCTCTCTGCTCTTAACGATATGATTGATGCTAAGGCTGTTAAGGAATTTAACAAGATCAAGGCTAAGAAGAAGAAGCAGCTTGCTCAGTACGTTAAGAAGATGGACAACTTTGACCTTAACCCTGATTTCATCTTCGACATTCAGGTTAAGCGTCTTCACGAGTACAAGCGTCAGCTCTTAAACGCTTTCTCTATTCTTGCTATCTACTTCCGCATTAAAGACGGCACATTAACAGACTGGAATCCCACAGCATTTATCTTCGGTGCTAAGGCTGCTCCCGGCTACAGACGTGCAAAGGCTATTATCAAGTTTATCGGTGAGATTGCAAACCTCGTTAACAACGACCCCGATACAAAGGACAAGCTCCAGGTTGTATTCGTTTCAAACTACAACGTATCTTACGCAGAGAAGATTGTTGTTGCTGCTGATGTTTCCGAGCAGATTTCTACAGCAGGTACAGAGGCTTCAGGTACAGGTAACATGAAGTTTATGCTCAACGGTGCAGTTACACTCGGCACTTATGACGGCGCTAACGTTGAGATTGCTCAGCAGGCAGGCGAAGAGAACGAGTACATCTTCGGTGCTCGTGTTGAGGAAATCGACTCCCTCAAGGCAAACGGCTACTGGCCCAGAGGTATCTATGATACCAATGCTGAGGTTAGACGTGTTATTGACTGCCTCGTTAACGGAATGTTTAGCGACGACGGCGCTCAGGGCGAAGGCAGCTTCAGAGAGCTTTGGGAGGGCTTGCTTGACGGCAAATCTTGGCACGCTCCTGACCACTACTTCATTCTCAGAGACCTTCCCGATTATATCGAGACAAAGATTCGTTGCAACAGAGAGTATTCTGACAGAATCGCATTTGGCACAAAGTGCTTAAAGAACGTTGCCAATGCGGGCAAGTTCAGCTCTGACAGAACAATCCTCCAGTATGCAACTGAGCTCTGGCACGTAAAGTAATTTAATATTTAAAATTGCGGCGGATTTTTCCGCCGCTTTTTTATACCTCTTGCCACAAGATAAAAATTGTAGTAACATATAAAGCGGTGAGAAAAATGATAAATATTAAAAATAAAAAGTCGCCCCTAAGGCGGTTTTTGCCCTATTACAAAAAATACCGCAGTACAATGGTCAAGGATTTGCTTTGTGCGGCACTTACTACGCTTTGTGAGATTATGCTGCCTTTGGTGGTGCGGGAAATTACAAACCGCATAAGCTCAGACCCCTTAAGCCTTACGGTAGGATTTGTTATTGCAGTAGGAGGAGCTTATCTTGCAATGAGGCTTATAGATGCCCTTGCTTACTATTATATGGCAAATGCAGGCCACGTTATGGGCACAAAAATCGAGACCGATATGAGAAAAGACCTTTTCTCACATCTTCAAAGGCTTCACATGGGTTACTACGACAACGCCAAAATCGGCACACTTATGAGCCGTATTACCAATGACCTTTTCGACGTTACGGAGTTTGCCCATCATTGCCCAGAGGAATTTTTTATTGCAGGCATCAAGATAGTTGCGGCTTTTGTTATTCTTTGTACCTTTAACGTACCGCTGACGCTTCTGGTGTTTTTGGTAATTCCTCCTATGATTGTTGCCCTTACCCTTTTTAATCGCAAAATAAAAAAGGGCTTTCGCCACCAGCGAAAGCAAATCGGCGAGCTTAATTCGCAGGTTGAGGACAGTCTTTTGGGTATAAGGGTTGTAAAGTCCTTTGCAAACGAGGATATTGAAAACGAAAAATTCGAACACGGCAACAAAAAGTTTTTTGAAATCAAAGCCAAAAACTACAAATATATGGGTCTTTATGCCTCTACCACAAGGTTTTTTGAAGGTTTTATGTATATTGTAGTTGTGGTTGCAGGCACCCTTTTTATGATGAAAGGCCATATAAATCCTGCTGATTTTGTGGCGTATCTGCTTTTTGTTTCTACACTTTTGACCTCTGTAAGGCGAATAGTGGAATTTGCCGAGCAGTTTCAGCGAGGAATGACGGGCATCGAAAGATTTTATGAAATCGTTGATACAATTCCCCAAATCGTTGACAGCGAAAACGCCGCAGAGCTTGGTAATATTAAGGGCGAAATCGAGTTCAAAAACGTTACCTTCCGCTATTCTGAAGAAAACGAAGACGTTCTTGAAAATATGTCCTTTAACATAAAAGCAGGCGAAAAGGTGGCACTTGTTGGCCCCTCAGGCGGCGGAAAAACCACAATTTGCTCTCTTATTCCCCGTTTTTACGAGGTTGACGAGGGTGGAATTTACATCGACAACGTCAACATCAAGGACGTTAAAATCAACAGCTTAAGGGATAAAATCGGCATTGTCCAGCAGGACGTTTACCTTTTCTCAGGCTCTGTTAAAAGCAATATTGCCTACGGCAAAGAGAATGCCACCTTTGAAGAAATTATTGATGCCGCTAAGTTAGCCGGTGCACACGACTTTATTATGAGCTTGCCTGAGGGATACGATACCTACGTGGGCGAGAGAGGCGTCAAGCTTTCGGGCGGTCAGAAGCAGAGGATATCCATTGCAAGGGTTTTCCTTAAAAATCCTCCGGTGCTTCTTTTGGACGAAGCCACAAGTGCCCTTGATAACGAATCGGAGTTAGTGGTGCAGAAATCTTTGGAAAAGCTCTCAAAGGGCCGAACCACCATTACCGTTGCCCACAGGCTTACGACCATTAAAAATGCAGACCGCATTTTTGTTATCAATAAAAACGGAATTGCCGAAGAAGGAAGCCACAAGGAGCTTATAGAGAAAAACGGAATATATAAAGAGTTTTACAGTGCTTATACTTCAATTTAAGGAGCTGAGTTTATGTTTGGTGCAAAGAAAAATTTCGGATTTGGCTGTATGAGAATGCAGATGAAGGGCAGTGAGGTTGACCTTAGTGAGTTTACCAAAATGGTAGATGCCTTTATGGACGCAGGTTTTAATTATTTTGATACCGCTCACGTTTATATAAACGGACAGAGCGAAACCGCACTTAAAGAGTGCCTGACATCACGATATAAAAGAGAAAGCTACATTTTAACCAACAAGTTAAGCCCAAGCAATTTTAACTCTCAGGAAGAAATCCGTCCCCTTTTGGATTTACAGCTTTCAGCCTGCGGGGTAGAGTATTTTGACTTTTGGCTTATGCACGCTATGAATGCTGAGCTTTTTGCAAAATACAAAGCCTGCCGTGCCTTTGAAACTGCCTTAGAGCTCAAAGAAGAGGGCAAAATAAAGCACCTTGGCATTTCTTTTCACGACAAGGCAGCGGTTTTAAGGCAGATTCTTAGCGAGTATCCCGAAATTGAAGCGGTGCAGATTCAGTTTAACTACGCGGATTTTGAGGACGAAAACATCGAAAGCCGCAAGTGCTACGAGGTTTGCAGAGAATTTAACAAGCCCATTATTGTTATGGAGCCTGTAAAAGGCGGTGCCTTGGCAAATCTTCCCAAAGAAGCAAGTGAAGTATTAAATAGTCTTAAAGGCGGCAGCAATGCAAGCTACGCCATTCGCTTTGCCGCAGGCTTTGAGGGTGTGTTTATGGTGCTTTCGGGTATGGGCAATATGGCTATGATGCAGGACAACTTAAGCTTTATGACCGATTTCAAGCCTCTGAGCGACACAGAGCTTGAAGCAATAAAAAAAGTTTGCGATATACTTAAAAATCAAGACACAATCCCTTGCACAGACTGCAAATACTGTGTTGAGGGGTGCCCAAAAGACATTAAAATTCCTGAGCTTTTCTCGATTTATAACAATAAAAAGCAGCTTAAGGAAAACTCTTCAAAGTCAGACTACGAAAAACTGACAGAAGGCAAGGGCAAGGCGTCAGACTGCATAGAGTGCAAAGCCTGTGAAAGTGCATGTCCTCAGCACCTTGAAATTACTAAGCTTTTAAAAGAAGTAGCAGATGAGTTTGAATAAATGAAGATTATAGAGAAAAACCCCATTATTATGATAATAGTGGGGGTTTTGGGGATTTCACTTTCGTCGATTTTTGTCAAATTTTCTCAGGCGCCTTCGGCGGTAACTGCCGCCTACAGGCTTTTGTGGACTGTTTTAATTCTGACTCCCGTAGTTTTTTCAAAAAAAGACAATCGAAAAGAACTTAAAAACTTTTCGAAAAAAAGCGTGGTTTTAAGTATTATAAGTGGCGTTTTTCTGGCAATTCACTTTGTTTTGTGGTTTGAGTCCTTAAGCCACACCTCTGTTGCAAGTTCCACCACTATTGTTTGCACTGAGGTTATCTGGGTGGCGCTTGGTTACTGTTTGGTGCTTAAGGGCAAGCTTAATGCAAAAGCCGTCATTGCAATTGCCATTACCTTAGTCGGCAGTGTGCTCATTGCTTACTCCGACTCTGGCGGCGAGACAGGGCTTTACGGCGACGTTCTTGCTCTTTTGGCGGCGGTTGCCGTAGCGGTTTACACTCTTATCGGCGGCATTGTCAGAGAAAGCGTCAGCACCACGGTTTATACATATATTGTTTATGTTTCCTGTGCTGCAATACTGCTTATTACTTGCCTTGTGCAGGGGCATAACCTTTTTGCTTTTGGCATCAGTGCTCCCGTTGTGGGATTTTTGCTTTCCCTCTTTTCGACGATTTTAGGTCATAGCATATTCAGCTGGTGCTTAAAATATTTTTCGCCCTCCTTTGTGTCAGCCTCAAAGCTTTGCGAGCCTGCGGTGTCGGCACTTTTTGCGGCGTTTATCTTCGCAGAAATCCCAACTCTTTTGCAAATTGCAGGTGCGGTGCTGGTTTTGGGCGGAGTGCTTTTTTACTCTCTTATTGAAACGAGAAAATAAGCGTATAACAATATTTTGGAGGCAAGCTTTGACTGGAAATGTTTGCTAATCTTTGTTGTACGTTTCACCTTGCTGCTAAGTGATTATAAAAAAACCAATTTTAAATTTAAGGGGAACTTTATGAACGGTAATTCGATAACGGCGTTGTGCCTTATAGAAAAATCAAAAAATCCCGTAGAAATATTATTGAACCTTGCAAAGGGACTTGATTGCCCAGTGCATAATCCCGTGCACCATATTCTTGTAGGCTCGGCATTGCTGACTGCTTATAAGAATGCAGGCGGGGACATTGACCTTGAGAAAGCTCTTTAAGAGCTTAAAAACCGTGCCCGGCAGGTGCCGGGGGGTGCCTGCGGATATTGGGGGGCCTGCGGAGCGGCTCTTGCAAATGAAGAGTGGAAGCTTTCAAACCTTATGACCGCCGCCTCTCTTAGTGCAATCGGTGAAGTCGGAGGTCCTCGGCGTTGCAAGCGAAATTCATATATCGCCATAACCGAGGCGGTAAAATTTGCAAAAGAGCACCTCTCGGTAGAAATGGAGCTTACTCAGCAAAGCAAAACCTTTGATAAAATCCCCAACCCCGACATCGTGGTTTCTATGGGTTGCAATGTGGCTTGCCCCGTTATTGGCAGAGATTTTGACGATATCTGGGGACTTTCAGACCCCACAGGCAAAGCCGATGAGGACTTTCTCAAAGTCATAAAACAGATTGAAGAAAATATAATGAATATTAAATATTAAACATAAAAGCAGGGGAAACACTTATGAATTTTACAGAAATCGCAAAGAACAGGCAGTCCTGCCGAGCATATAACAGTGAGCGAGAGGTTGAAAGCGAGAAGCTTCAGGCTGTTTTGGAGTCGGCAAGGCTTTCGCCCTCGGCATGCAACGGTCAGCCTTATCACATCACAGTCTGCAAAGGCGAGGGTGCCGTAAGAGTTGCAAAGGCTACTCAGGGTATGGGTATGAATAAATTTGCAAGTGATGCTCCCGTTATGCTTGTAATTTCAGAAATGCCTTATGTTAAGTCGGCGGCGTTAGGTGCAAAGGTGAAGCACAACGACTACCGCTCTATCGACATCGGAATCCTTAGCGCTTATATCACCGCAGAGGCAAGTGCGCAGGGGCTTGCTACCTGTATCCTCGGTTGGTTTGACGATGGTAAAATCCGCGAAATCTGCCATCTTGACTCACAGGTGAGGCTGGTAATTACACTTGGCTACGCCAAAGACGGCGACAAGCTCAGGGATAAGAAGCGTAAGGATATAGATGAGCTTGTAAGCTTTGTGGAGTAATTGAGTTCAGGGGTGGAGTATGAGAAAACTTAAAGAAAGCAGAGCCTTGAGCTTTGTCGGTAGTTTGCACTGCACCTGAGGCTTTCTATCTTTGCATAGGTGCATTGGCAAACACTGTGCTTTTCTTTGCGGTAAGCATTCCGATGGCAGACGGCAGGCAGTCAAAAAAAGAAGGCTTTGCCGACTATAAAAAGCAAACAAGAATACTTCTGCCCATAAAGAAATAATGTGAGGTTATAGCTTATGAACAGCCAATATCCAGAGGCAAGACCGTCAATTCTTGTAACAGGTGCATACGGAGGTATGGGCAAGGCTGTGGCAAAAATGCTGAGAGACGATGGCTTTCGCGTTTTCGCCCTTGATAAAACTGTAGGCGAGTGTGATGAAAATATACTGCCCATTCAGGCGGACATCACCGATGAGCAAAGCGTTATAAATGCATTTGAGAGGGTCAGAAAAGAAACCGAAACGCTCTTTGCAATAATTCATTTTGCAGGAGTTTATATGCTTGACTCTTTGGTGGAAATAGAAAGCGATGATTTTGAAAAGATTTTCAAAATCAACGTAGAGGGAGCTTTTCTTGTGAACAAGGCCTTCCTGCCGCTTTTAAAAGAAAAGGGTCGAATAATTATCACCACCAGCGAGCTTGCACCCCTTGACCCACTGCCCTTTACAGGTATCTATGCCGTGACCAAGTCTGCCCTTGATAAGTACGCCTACTCTCTCAGGATGGAACTTCAGCTTTTGGGCATAAAAGTCAGCGTTCTCAGAGCAGGTGCCGTTACAACCGATATGCTTGGAGTTTCTACCACAGCCCTTCAAAAATTCTGCGAAAAGACAGGGCTTTATAAATGCAATGCCGACAGGTTCAAGCGGATAGTAGAAAGCGTTGAAGCAAGAAGCGTATACCCTGAAAGAATTGCAAAAAAGACAATGGGAATCCTTAAAAAGAAATCTCCCAGGTTTTCATACAGCATAAACCGAAATCCCTTGCTGCTTATGCTCAACACCCTTCCAAAAGACATGCAGTTTTGGATTATAAAGCAGGTGCTGAAAAGCAAAAAATAAAGAGCAGGCAGAAAATGTGATGTTTACTGCCTTTTTGGTTGTGGCGACAGGACTCGAACCTGTGGCATCTTGCTCCCAAATAGCCCCAGACATACAATATCTGGTAGTTTTTGCTCCTTTTAGTGCACTCTGCTACAAAATATAGACCCCAACATGTGGTCTTTGACCACATAAAATCCATTGTCTACATACACTCCAAACCCCACTGTGGAATACATGTGGTCGCAAAAAACTCCCCGAGGTAATCGAGCATCTGAAATTGCTCACCCTCAGGGAGTTCTTTTTCGTTTGTATGTTAGCTTAGTATTCGATTAAAGTCAAGCTTTTGCTATCTTAGTTGCTATTCTTAAACAGGCTTCAATATGCATAATCCAATGTCGTGAGAATGGCATCTGAATAAGACCTTTGATATCTTTACCGCACCAGTAG
>JAFQVY010000008.1 GCA_017407755.1 Clostridia bacterium
AAAAATGACATTTTTGTAAAAAAAGGTGTTGACGGCTTGACTTTTATGTGGTACAATGTCTTTACCTCATAAAGGGGGCTTATTTTTTTGTGCCTTTTTTGAGGGAGGCCGGATTATTCCGAAAAACTACGGGAGGTGCCGTTAAATGAGAGTAAAAATTGTTCTTGCATGTACAGAGTGCAAACAGCGTAACTACAACACAATGAAGAACAAAAAGAATGATCCTGACAGACTCGAGATGAACAAGTATTGCCGCTTCTGCAGAAAGCATACTGTTCACAAGGAAACTAAGTAATCACGGAGGATACAGCAATGGCAGAAAAGAAGAAAAACATTTTTCAGAAAATCGCCAAGTATTTTCGTGAGTGCGTAGGCGAGATTAAAAAGATCTCTTGGCCCACACTTTCTCAGACCACCAAAAACTTTCTTATCGTTCTTGTGGTAGTTCTTGTTATGGGTATTCTCATCTATGCTCTTGACCAGGGACTTTACTTTGTCCTTAACAGAGTAATGGGTGTTATTCCCCAGTAAGACTAAAGAGATTTGAAAGGACGGGTGAACTGTGTCCGGTGAGGCAAGATGGTATGTAATCCATACCTACTCAGGCTACGAAAACAAGGTAGCGTCCAACTTGATGACTACTGCTGAGAACAGAGGCATGCAGGATATGATTCTTGAGGTCAAGGTTCCCACCGAAACAGTTACCGAGATTAAGGACGACAAAACCAAAGAGGTTGAGAGAAAACTCTACCCCGGTTACGTTTTCGTCAAGATGATCTACACCGACGAAACCTGGTATATCGTACGTAATGTACGCGGTTGTACAGGCTTTGTTGGTCCCTCCTCAAAGCCCATTCCTCTTACAGAGGCTGAGGTTTACAGGATGGGTGTAGAAACCCGCGTTGTTGAGGTTTCTTATGAAGTCGGCGACTCTGTTCGCATTATCGACGGTCCTTTGGAGGACTTTATCGGTACTGTTGAAGAGCTTAATACCGACAAAAATTACGTTCGCGTTATTGTTTCAATGTTCGGACGTGAAACTCCGGTTGAGCTTGAGCTTAATCAGGCAGAGCCGGTTTTAGACTAAGGAATTTAGCGTTAATGCTTTTTTCAGAGAGGAAGCAAAAGCTTCCTTGTGGGAGGAAATCAAAATCTTTTAAGGTTTCCGCCATTAACCACGAATTTTGGAGGTGCAAACACAATGGCTCAGAAGGTAGTAGGCTTTATTAAGCTTCAGATTCCTGCCGGCAAAGCTACCCCGGCACCGCCTGTTGGTCCTGCTCTTGGTCAGCACGGCGTTAACATCGTTGCGTTTACAAAGGAATTTAACGAACGCACAAAGAATGACATCGGAATGCTCATTCCTGTTGTAATCACTGTTTATGCAGACAGATCTTTCTCTTTCATTACAAAGACTCCCCCTGCAGCAGTGCTCATCAAGAAGGCTTGCGGTATTGACAAGGCTTCTGGTGTTCCCAACAAGAATAAGGTTGCAAAGATTTCAAGCGAGCAGATTAAGAAAATCGCTGAGACAAAAATGCCCGACTTAAACGCTGCTTCTCTTGAGGCTGCTATGAGTATGATTGCTGGTACAGCTCGCAGCATGGGCGTTACTGTTGAAGACTAATAGCTCGTTATTATCCGGGTGGGAGGATTATCCGCTTAACCACCTAACAATGGAGGAAAAATCTTTATGAAACACGGTAAGAAATATGTTGATAGCGCAAAGCTTATCGACAGAACAAAACTTTATGATACAAACGAAGCACTTGACCTTTGTGTAAAGGCTGCTTCTGCTAAGTTTGACGAGACTGTTGAGCTTCACGTAAAGCTCGGCGTTGACTCACGTCATGCTGACCAGCAGGTTAGAGGTGCTATCGTTCTTCCTAACGGTACAGGTAAAAACGTTAAGGTTCTTGCTATCTGCAAGGGCGACAACGAGAAGCTGGCTCAGGAAGCAGGCGCTGACTTCGTTGGTGCTGAGGACATGACAGCAAAGATTCAGAACGAGGGTTGGATGGACTTCGATGTTCTTATTACAACTCCCGACTGCATGGGTCTTGTTGGTCGTCTTGGTAAAATCCTCGGTCCCCGTGGTCTTATGCCTAACCCCAAGGCTGGTACAGTTACTCCTGACATTGCTAAGGCTATCAAAGAAGCTAAGGCTGGTAAGATTGAGTACCGTCTTGACAAGACAAACATCATTCACTGTCCCATCGGTAAGGTTTCCTTCGGTGCAGAGAAGCTTCAGACTAACTTGGAGACTCTCATGGATGCTATCGTTAAGGCTAAGCCTGCTGCTGCAAAGGGTCAGTACATCAAGTCCTGCGTTGTAACTTCTACAATGGGTCCCAGCGTTAAGCTCAACCCCAACAAGTTCACAGCTGCTACACAGGCATAATTTAAGCTATTTAGAGCTTAGCTCTGAATATAAAATCGCTGTTCTAAAGACAGCAGGTGTCTGTTTTCAGATATAATGGATTAATTCCGCCTGCCGAGGAAGAAGCTATTACAAACCCATTGGGTATATTTTGTAATTTCAGGCCTCTTTCTCAGGAAAGAGGCTTTTCTCTTATGAACTGCGTTATCAATTTAACGGAGGTGAAATTAGTTGCCAAGTCAGAAAGTATTAGAGCAGAAGCAGCAGTTAGTTGCTGATGTTACTGAAAGAGTTCAGAATTCTGTTACAGGTCTTCTCGTTTCTTATGAGGGTATCAACGTAGCAGACGACACAAAGCTCAGAAAAGATCTTCGTGAGGCTGGCGTTAAGTACACTGTTATCAAGAACACTCTCTTAGAGCGTGCTTTTGAAAACACAGGTATGAGTGAGCTCAACGTTCACTTAGCAGGTACTACTGCACTTGCTACAAGTGATGAAGATTATGCAGCTGCCGCAAGAATTCTCTGCGGTTATGCTGACAAGAGCAAGACTTTTGAGGTTAAGGGCGGTTACCTTGACGGTGAGGTTATCGGCATGGATAAAATCACTGCTCTCGCAAAGCTCCCCTCAAGAGAGATTCTTCTCGCAAATGTTCTCGGTGCATTCCAGGCACCCGTTGCATCTTTCGCAAGAGCTATTCAGGCTATTGTTGATAAGGGTGGCGTAGAGAACTGCGAAACTAAGGCTGAAGAGGCAGCTCCCGCTGAGGAGGCTCCCGCAGCAGAGGTAGCAGAGGCTCCCGCAGAGGAAGCTCCTGCAGTAGAAGCAGCAGAATAATTGCTGCAAAACAAATTTAAAAAATAACTTATAATTATATTGGAGGTTTACTAAAATGTCTGAGAAGATTACTTCTATCATTGAAACACTTAAAGGCCTCACAGTTCTCGAGCTTTCTGAGCTCGTTCACGCTGTAGAGGAAGAGTTCGGCGTATCCGCTGCTGCTGCTGTTGCAGTTGCAGGTCCTGCAGTTGCTGCTGCAGCTGAGGAAGAGAAGACAGAGTTCGACGTAGTTCTTAAGTCTGCTGGCGGCAACAAGATTGCTGTTATCAAGGCTGTTCGTGAGGCTACAGGTCTCGGTCTTAAGGAAGCTAAGGAAGTTGTTGACGGCGCTCCCAAGACACTCAAAGAGGGCGTTTCCAAGGACGACGCTGAGGCTCTCAAGGCTAAGCTCGAAGAGGCTGGCGCAGAGGTTGAGGTTAAGTAATTTAACCCCCTTTAATGTTTTCAAAAATTACGGACGACTCGTGTGAGTCGTCCGTTTTTTCGTATATTTGGCAGAATTATAGGGTTTTATTAAGGGTAAAATAACTTTGAGGTGAATATTATGGCTAATAAAGCACAGAATTTAAGCGATAAAAGTGTACGTAAAAGCCCCACAAAGCGAAATAAGCCTTGTGACCAAAGCATAGTAAACGTAGTTAAGCACGAGTGCTGCCCCGGTAAGGCTGACTGCCCTGCCGAAACCCAGAACAGTACCAGTGCCTATGCTAAACTTGCTAAAAATGCGCAGAGATTTGATGTATAAGAAAGCCACTCCTATTAGGAGTGGCTGTTTTTATTTGGATTTTATTATTAAGATAACAAGTACTATGTTGGCTATTGCCAGTGTAGCTGCAATAAAGGGTAATGCTGTGAACTGAGTACCTTTTAAAACTGCTGAAATCACCAGAGTAATTGAAGATATCAGCATAATCAAAGATGACAATAAGGGAAGAATGGTTGGAGCATATTGCTTTTTGATGAAGTAAAGTACCAGCGAAGGTGTGCTTAACGCCTGTGATAGCCAGAACATAAACACTAACAGTGTGCTAAGCCAAAGTTCAAAATTTACTTTTTGATTATATGCAGTCAACATCATAATTGAGGAGCTTTCATTGTTAAATGTTAACCAAGGCAAAAAGGGAAGTATGGCGGAAATTCCCAATATCACCATTGAAGCAATGACAAAAGGTGTAAATCTATATTTTTTCATAATTTGACCTCCGATGAATAGTTTATATAATTAAAGCGCTTGAATCCGTGACGTTTGTAAAGCTCCTGAGCTTTAATGTTTTCAGGCTCGGTTTCAAGTCGATAACGCTTTGCAGGGATATTTTCCTTGACATAGTTGATGAATTCTGAGCCTAAGCCTTGGTTACGGAAATCTTCTTTTACATATATTTCCTCAATCCAAATAACTGTTCCGCCTACTTCCTGAGAGTAGGTTTTGGCAATAAGACCGTAGCCCGCAATAGTTTCATTAAATTCAAAAATGAATGCCTCTGCATAGGTATCGCTTTTCATAAGTTCATCAAAGGTGTTTTCGAAATTAACAGTGGGCACAGGGGAAAGTACAGCAGAGGAATTATAAAAATCCCCTGCCATTTTTATGTAAACGGCTTTGTCTTTTAGTTCTATTTTTCTAATCATCGTATCACCGATATTATAATAGCATAGACAATGATAAGTTTCAAGTTAAAAGAAAACTGCACAGGTTTTAGCCTGTGCAGTTGAATCTTTTAAAAATTAATACTTGCTACGCTCAACGTAGGTTGTGTGTAAGAGCTCGTGTGCCTTGTGGCCGCCGGGCTCGCCGAGGTACTCCTCGTAAACCTTCTTGATGAGGGGGCTCTCGTGAGACTTTCTCTTGGGAAGGTTCTTGTCCTCATTGTAGAGAACCTTTGCACGCTCTGCTTTGATGTCAACATAGTTTCTTACAGAAGCGGGCTGAATGGGCTGACCGCCGCCGTTTACACAACCGCCGGGACAGCACATAATCTCAACAAACTGATAATCAGCCTTGCCGGCACGAATGTCGTCAAGAATCTTAGAAGCATTCTCAAGACCTGAAGCTACAGCAACCTTAACAGGCATACCAGCTACCTCGTAAGCTGCATACTTAATGCCGTCTGTACCACGAACATCTGTGTAGTCGATTTCCTTAAGGTCTTCGCCTGTAAGAACGTCAGCAACAGTTCTTAAAGCAGCTTCCATAACGCCGCCTGTTGCACCGAAGATAACAGCAGCACCGGTGAAGTCACCCATTGCGGGGTCATACTGCTCGTCGGGAAGGTTTGTAAACTGAAGGCCTGCCTTCTTAATCATATCAGCAAGCTCTCTTGTTGTGATAACGATATCAACGTCCTGCATACCGTCACGGCCCTCGTTGTCACGCTTATGCTCGAACTTCTTAGCAGTACAGGGCATTACGGAAACGCTTACAATTTTCTTGGGGTCGATTCCTTCCTTCTCAGCATAGTAGGACTTAATCATAGCACCTGTCATCTGCTGAGGAGACTTACAAGTAGAAAGGTTGGGGAGAAGGTCAGGATAGTAGTGCTCGCAGAACTTAACCCAGCCGGGTGAGCAGGAGGTAATCATGGGCAGAACGCCGCCGTTCTTAACTCTCTGGATAAACTCTGTGCCTTCCTCCATAATTGTAAGGTCTGCACCGAAGTTTGTGTCAAATACCTTGTCAAAGCCAAGGCGTCTGAGGGCTGCAACCATCTTGCCCTCTACGTTTGTGCCGATAGGCATACCGAAGTCTTCGCCAAGAGCTGCTCTTACAGCAGGAGCTGTCTGAACAATAACAATCTTTTCGGGGTCAGCAAGTGCCTCGAATACCTTTGCGGTCTCGTCTTTAACAATAAGAGCACCTGTGGGGCAAACTACAGTACACTGACCGCAGGATACACATGCTACATCAGCAAGGTTTTGGTCAAATGCACAACCGATTTCTGTATCAAAGCCGCGGTTATTTGCACCGATAACGCCAACGTGTTGCTCCTTACAAGCGGCTACACAACGGCGGCAAAGGATACACTTGTTGTTGTTTCTAACAAGGTGGGGAGTAGATAAGTCAATAGGAAGAACAGGGTTCTCGCCTGCAAAACGGTCTTCGTTGTCAACGCCGAACTCCTTGCACATTGCCTGAAGCTCACAGTTGTTGCTTCTTTCGCAGGAAAGACACTTTTTGTCGTGGTTAGAAAGGATAAGCTCAAGTGTAGTCTTTCTTGCCTCCATAACCTTGGGAGAGTTAGTGATAATCTCTGTACCCTCACGGTCAATGGGATAAACACAAGCTGCAACGAGTGAACGAGCACCTACAACCTCACAAACACACATACGGCAAGCGCCAATCTCGTTCATATCGCGAAGATAGCAAAGTGTAGGAATCTTAATTCCGAACTGATGGCAAGCATCAAGAATTGTTGTATTCTTCTCAACAGAGAAAGGCATACCGTTAATTTTAATGTTAATCATTTCCATAGTTAAACTGACTCCTTTCTCTTAGTCTTTATAAATTGCACCGGGCTTACAGTTAGCAAGACAAGCACCGCACTTAACACACTTGTTAAGGTCAATTGTGTAAGAGGGAAGCTTGTGACCGGGAGCAATGTAATCAGTCTTAACAATAGCATCAGCAGGACAGTTCTTTGCACATCTGCCGCAACCGATACATTTATCTTTATCAATAATAAAGGAAAGAAGATCCTGACATACGCCAGCGGGACACTTCTTGTCAACACAGTGAGCTACATACTCATCACGGAAGAACTTAAGTGTAGAGATAACAGGGTTGGGAGCTGTCTGACCAAGACCGCAGAGAGAGTTCTCTTTGATGTAGTAGCAAAGCTTTTCCATCTCGTCAACAAGCTCAAGTGTGCCATTGCCGGATGTAATCTGGTTAAGCATCTCAAGAAGTCTCTTTGTACCGATTCTACAGGGGGTACATTTACCGCAAGATTCATCAACGGTGAACTCAAGGAAGAACTTAGCCATATCAACCATACAGGTGTCTTCGTCCATAACGATAAGACCGCCGGAGCCCATCATACAACCGATAGCTGTAAGGTTGTCGTAGTCAACTTCTGTATCAATAAGGCTTGCAGGAATACAACCGCCGGAAGGACCGCCGGACTGTGCAGCCTTGAACTTCTTACCACCGGGGATACCGCCGCCGATATCATAAATGATTTCGCGTAAAGTTGTACCCATGGGGATTTCAACAAGACCTGTGTTGTGAATCTTACCGCCAAGAGCGAATACCTTAGTACCCTTAGAGCGTTCTGTACCCATAGATGCAAACCAGTCGGCACCCTTAAGGATAATCTGGGGAACGTTTGCAAATGTTTCAACGTTGTTTTCAACTGTGGGTTTGCCGTAAAGACCCTTAACTGCAGGATAAGGAGGACGGGGACGGGGCTCACCGCGGTTACCCTCGATAGATGTCATAAGAGCTGTTTCCTCACCGCATACGAAAGCACCTGCACCGAGACGGTTGTCAAGGTCAAAGTCAAAGCCTGAGCCGAAAATGTCTTTACCTAAAAGACCCATTTCCTTAGCCTGGTCAATAGCAATTCTTAAACGGTTAACAGCGATGGGGTACTCAGCACGAACGTAAACATAACCCTGAGTAGCACCGATTGCATAACCTGCAATTGCCATAGCCTCAATAAGAGCATGGGGGTCACCCTCTAAGATTGAACGGTCCATAAATGCACCGGGGTCACCTTCGTCAGCGTTACATACAACGTACTTCTGGTCAGCCTGATTAGGAGCAGTTAAAGCCCACTTTCTACCTGTGGGGAAGCCGCCGCCGCCACGACCGCGAAGACCTGAAGCTGTAATAACATCAATAACCTCCTGAGGAGTCATCTCTGTAAGTACCTTACCTAAAGCGGCATAACCGTCCATAGCTATGTACTCGTTGATGTCCTCGGGGTCAATAACACCGCAGTTACGAAGAACTACACGGTTCTGAGTTTTGTAGAAAGCAGTGTCGTTAAGTGAAAGATTAGCAACGTCGATATCAGTTGCTTCTTCGCCTGTGTCGCTGTAAACAAGACGCTCAACAACACGACCCTTTAAAAGATGCTCAGAAACGATTTCGTCAACATCCTCAGGCTGAACCATACTATAGAATGTGCCGTCGGGATGAACGATAACAACAGGGCCTAAGGCACAAAGACCAAAGCAACCTGTCTGTACAAGCTTTACTTCTTCAGAAAGACCATACTTTTCAATGGATGCAATGAACTGCTCCTGAATTTTCTGGCTGCCTGAAGAGGTACAACCTGTACCGCCGCAAATAAGAACATGTGCACGAATCATAAATCTAATCTCCTCACTTAGCAATATTAGCAAAAGTAAACTCTGTTACAACTTTGCCGCCCTTAAGATGCTCCTGGACAACCCTCTTTGCTTTTTCGGGAGTCATCTTAACATAAGTAACCTTTTCTTTGCCTGCTTCCATAACCTCTACAACAGGCTCATACTGGCAGATACCGATGCAGCCTGTCTGAGAAACTGTAACCTTTCCGGCTAAGCCCTCGTTTGCTACTTCTTCTACAAATGCACTGAGTACAGGACGTGCACCTGCTGCGATACCGCAGGTAGCCATACCTACTACTACTCTCATTTCACCGCTGCCGTCTCTGAGGGCAACTTTTTGCTGCATTTTCTCCTTGATTGCCTGGAGTTCTGCTAATGATTTCATATCATTGTTTCCTTTCTATTGTTTATTATTTTAACGCCTCATATTGCTCCTTGAGGTATTCCTCTATCCAGAGGATAACCTCAAATGTATCTAAAGGGACATCTCCTAAAGTTTTCCTCAGTTCTCTTGTGTCAACACCTACTTGTCCTGAAGTCAGTGTGTGTTTAAAAAGAAAATCTGTGTCGGGACTGCCCTGAATCAGGGTAGTGATTGAAGAAGGAATGTCACCCAAAGGAGTAAAATCAATGTGGTTTTTATTGAATACTGCTGTGACCACTGTGCCGTGATTATCGGGATATTCGCTTTCGTGCTTTGACTTGATTTCAAAGCTGCCGCCGGTCATTTCAGCCGCAAGCTTTAAAAGAGGAATTCCCATTCCCACAGACCTTGTGGTGCGGGTAGTTGTGAAAGGGTCAGTAACTGAGGCTACCATTTCTTTTTTCATACCGCAACCATTGTCTCTTATGGTAAGGGTCAGAACACTGTCTGTTTCATCAAGCAAAATTTCTGTAAGAGTTGCACCTGCTTTTACAGAGTTTTTCGAAATATCCAGAATGTTAAGTGAAAGCTCTTTCATATCTACCTCAGTAGCTCAAAAATTTTCCGCCTTACCAAATCAGAGCTGTAAGGCTCATCATCAATAAGAAAGTACCTGTTTTCATCTCTCATATTCCAAAGATAATGTGCATCGGAAGAAACAACACACTTTCTGTTACCTAAATCGTAAGTCTTGCGAAGTTCTTCTTCCTTTTCGCCGTCATTAAGCTCAAACACCTTGAAGCCTTTGATATCGGGAAAAGTACCCAAGGTTGCGATAATGCCGTTTGCCTGCCTGTCTATGTGAGCAGGATAACAGATTGCACCGTATTTTTCAGCAAGCTTGGGGCAATCGTCAACAGAAATTGTAGTAGCATTTGATAACAGATGCTTTTCTATGCCTATAATCTCATCGTTGCCGTTCATTATCATTTGTTCACCGTAAACGTCAACACGGTTATCTATGAGGATTCGTTTGTCTTGCAAATCCTCGTCAAATTTAAGGGCAGTTTTAAGGTCCTCAAAAAGAAAGATAACGTGAATGTCCTCAGCTGTTGTAAGCTCCATTCCCGCAATGGGAATGATGCCGTGGCGTTTAGCCGCCTCAAAAAAGCCGGGACAGTTACGGGTTGTATTGTGGTCAGTAAGAGCTACCACGTTAAGCCCGTTAAGCGTTGCCATACCTGCAATGCTGTTGGGTGTGGACTCATCGTCGCCACAGGGTGAGAGACAGGAGTGAACATGTAAATCGTAGTAATACTTGTTCATAGTTTAAGTACAGAATAAAGCTTAAGAGCTGCCGAGTAAGACGAAAGCGGGGTGGAGATTACATTAATACCCTTCGCCTGAGCGGTTTCCTTGACACCTTCGTCAAGAGAAACTCCTTCAGCAAGAATTATACAAGATGTATCGGCAAGGGTGGCAACTGCCAGGGTGTTTACGTTTGACATAATGGTTATCCAGGCGTCGCCGCTTTTGGCTCTGCCCATAACCCAGCTTAACAAATCGCCTATGTATACTCCTTGGATTTCTCTGTCTGCTTCACAAAGAACTACAGAAGAAAAACCCTCTACCTTTAAAAGGTCATTTACAGTCATTACTCTCATCCTTTGATTTAAGGAAATCTAAAAGCTCACTGCGGTGAGAGATTATACAGCCGCTAAGGTCTGCATTTCCTCTTACAACATCTTCTGCAAATGCTCTGCAATTGGGAGCACCGCAGGAGCCGCAGTCAATACCCGGAAGAGTTTCCCTGAGCTTTTGGATTTCAGAAAGCATCCGCATTGATTCGCTTCTGCTTTCAGAAAGCCTTGAGATGGGATAATAGCTTGGTATCTCATCAAAGAAAAAGCTTTGTGGAATTGCCTGTTCTTCTTCTTTTGAAAGGAAGTTCTGAGAAACAGGCAGGTATCTTCTCAGGGTTTGTAGCTTCGCTTTTGCAATAAAAGGATTCTGCATTGTAAGCACACCGCCTACACAACCACCCGTGCAGGCATTAAGCTCGATAAATTCAAGCTCAGGTATATTACCGTTTTCAATCTGATCCAGCACGCGGTTTACGTTGTCTATTCCGTCAGCAGCCAAATACGCCTCGTTAAAGAGTGCCGTTGCCTCACCGCCGGAAGAAGCCCAGCCTATGCCAATCATACCTGAATGCAGAATTGTTTTAATTTCATCGTTTCTGCTCATTGCATTAATGAGCTGGAAGTAAATATCGCTGATTGATACCACAACGTCAACCTGACTTTTGTAATTGCCAAAGCCGTTTTTAACGTAGCTTGCTTTTGCAGGACAGGGAGAAATAAAGCAAATGCCGATTTCCTCGTCCTTTAGCTCAGGATGCTCCTTTTTAGCCTTTTCTCTTGCAAGGGAAGCCGCAATTTCCATAGGCGGAAGCATTGGCATGATGTTATCTGCAAGGGAAGGGTAGCGAAGGCATATAAGCCTTATAACCACAGGGCAGGCTGAGCTTATAACGGGCTTCTGAGGATTTTTGTTTTTAAGGTAAACTCTTGTATATGCAGAAACAAGCTCTGCGGCGGTTGAAACCTCAAAAACATCGTCAAAGCCGATATTAAGCAAACCGTTTAAAATGTAGTCAACATCGTCCATATTCTCAAACTGACCGTAAAGGGTAGGGGCGGGAAGTGCAATTTTCCATTTGAAACGGTCCATTTCACTAAGCTTGCTTAGCTTTGCCTTTTTAGCCTTTTTGGGGCAAACCCTAATACATTCACCGCAGTCGATGCACCGCTTTTCGTTAATAACGGCGTGCCCGTCTTTAATGCGGATTGCTTCAGTAGGGCAATGTCTGAGACAGGTGGTACAACCGATACATTTACTTACATCCAAGAAAACTGAATGCTCATAATTGTTCATAAATGCACCTCTTTGTACCTTAATCAGATATTTACTTTCATAGTAATTGTGGTACCTTTGCCGACTTCTGACTCAATGTTCATAAAGTCTGTGTACCTTTTCATATTGGGAAGTCCCATGCCTGCACCAAAGCCTAAAGAGCGGATTGCATCAGGAGCAGTTGAAAAGCCCTCCTGCATAGCCTGCTCAATATTCGGTATACCCGGACCTTGGTCTTTAAGTACGATAATAACCTGGTCTTCAGAAACAGACACATCAGCTTCGCCTCCGCCTGCATGAATAACCATATTAATTTCGCCTTCGTACATTGCAATGGAAACTCTTCTGATTGTGTCAGGGGAAATACCCAGCTGCCTTAAGTTCTTTTTTATCTGTACGGAAGCTTGTCCCGCAGATGTAAAATCGTCCCCGTCAACATCAAAGTGAAATGTCAGTAAATCGCTCATGATCTTAGCTTGTTACCTACAAGTCCGTTTGTATAAAGGATTCCGCAAGCATCGTACATACGCTTTTTAGAGCTTAAAAGCACGATACCGCTTTCCTTTGCAAGTTCAATCATCTCAGGAGTTGGCAGCTTGGAACGTACCAAAACGACGCATACCATATCCATCATTTCAGCAGTTCTTATAACCTGAGAATTCACAAGTCCTGTAAGAAGTACTGCCTGGTCTTTTACAAAAGCCAGAACGTCGCTCATCATATCACTGCCACAGGCTGAGTAAACGTGATTTCCTAAGTTTTCCTCGCCGCATACTATGTCAGCCTCAAGCAGCTCTTTAATCATACTGATTTTCATATCATTTACCTTTTAGTTTAAGTGTTAGTCAGCGTACTTGTCTAAGATGCCCTGTACGTCGTCAACAACCAAACGACCGTAAACATCGTCGTTAATTGTAAGAACAGGTGCAAGACCGCAAGCACCGATACAACGGCATGCTGTAAGTGAGAACTTACCGTCTGCTGTGCACTCTTCTGCACCGATACCTAAAAGCTCGCTGAATTTGTTCATAAGGTCGCCTGAGCCTTTAACATAGCAAGCTGTACCGAGACAGATTGAAATGTTATACTTGCCCTTGGGGGAAAGTGAGAACTGAGAGTAGAAAGTAGATACTCCGTAAACTTCCTCCACAGGAACATCAAGACCCTTAGCAATCATTGTCTGAACCTCAATGGGAAGGTAGCCGTAGATTTCCTGTGCTTCCTGTAAAACAGGCATAACAGCACCGGGGTCATCTTTGTGGGCCTCGATTACTTCCATGAGCTTTGCTTCCTGCTCCGGTGTGCCGGAGAAGGGTAATGTGCCGATTTTCTTTCGCATTTTTTATCCTCCCTGAATAAGAATGTGGTATGTGTTTTATATCTGCGACTTTCAGTCGTATACATACGTGTTAATTTTATCACAAAGTTTTAGAAATGTCTACATTTAATGCTATGATTTTTCAAATTAAATTTGGAAAATCTGACACATTTTTTAGCAAAAACATAAAAATTATGGGTTTTGTAATTTTTTTATAGCTTATTTACAAATAAACCTCAATATATCACATTATATAAGTAAGTAAATTTACATTAAAATATTGATTTATCTGCCTCTTGGTAATATAATTATAATAGGTAAATTTAAGCATTTGCTATTTGCGGAGGAAATATTATGCATATTATGAGAAGAACCTGGGCGGAGGTTGACCTTACTGCCGCCGAACATAATTTCAATATAATCAAAGCTAAGGCAGAAAACAGTAAAATCTGCTGTGTTGTTAAGGCTGACGGCTATGGTCACGGAGCAAAGGTGCTATCAAAGCTTTATGAAAGCCTTGGTGCCGATTTTCTCGCGGTTTCTAATATTGACGAGGCAGAGGAGCTCAGAGATTACGGTGTTAAGCTACCCATTCTTATTTTAGGCTATACACCTGCCAATGATGCAAAAAGGCTTTTAAAGCTTAGCTTAACACAGGCAGTTTATTCTATTGACTATGCAAAAGAGCTTTCAGCAAAATGCGAACAGTTAGGCGGCAGTCTTGACGTTCATATTAAAATCGACACGGGTATGAGCCGCATCGGCTTTATGTGCCAGAGTTTTCCAAGAGATTCAGCTTCTATTGATGAAATAGCTGAGGCTTGTTCTCTTAAAGGACTTAATGCTAAAGGAATAATGGCACATTTCTCAGTTGCTGACGAAGGTCAGGAGGGTAAAGAATACACCGAAAGACAGCTTAAAAACTTTGACTATACAGTGAAAGCTTTAAGTGAAAAGGGCATAGAGTTTGACATAATCCACCATGCAAATTCTGCAGGAACAGAGGATTACGAAAATGCTCATAAAACTATGGTAAGAGCCGGTATAATTCTTTACGGTTTAGCTCCTTCGCCTAAGCTTAAAGGTGCACTTCCTTTAAAACCAATGATGACCCTAAAAACCTCGGTTGCTTCCGTGAAAAAGATTTATAAGGGTACAACTGTAAGCTACGGCAGAACCTTTGAAGCCCAGAGAGATATGACAGTTGCAACCGTAACAATAGGCTATGCCGACGGTTATTTCAGGGATTTTTCAAACAAAGGCTATATGCTCTTAAAAGGCAAAAAATGTCAAATTTTAGGCAGGGTTTGTATGGACCAGACGATTATCGACGTCAGCGGCCTTGAAAATGTAAAAATCGGTGATGAGGTAATAGTTTTTTCTGCTACCGAAAGTCCTACCGCCGATGACTTGGCAGTCTTTGCAGATACTATAAATTACGAGATTATCTGTGCAGTATCAAAACGAGTGCCCAGATATTACCACAAAAACGGAGAAACAGTGGATGTGATGTATAAGCTATGAAACTTTTAGCAGTAGACGGAAATTCCATAATGAACCGTGCATTCTACGGTATTCGCCCTCTTACCACCAAAGACGGGCAGTTTACCCATGCTATTTACGGCTTTCTTACAATGCTTTTAAAAATAAAGGCTGATACAAATCCCGATGCAGTTGCAATTGCTTTTGATTTGCACGCTCCTACTTTTCGCCATAAAGCGTATTCAGGCTACAAAGCAACTCGTAAAGGTATGCCTGAGGAGCTTAGATGTCAGGTTGAGCCGTTAAAAGAGCTTTTAAAGCTTTTAGGCTACAAGCTTGTATCTGTAGAAGGCTTTGAGGCTGACGACATATTGGGAACTTTTGCAAAAAACAGCTCTAAGAAAGGCTATGAGTGTGTTATTGCAACAGGAGACCGCGACTCTTTTCAGCTTATAAGCGATACTGTCACCGTGCGTTTTGCCGCTACAAAGCAGGGTACACCCTCTGCAGAAATTTACGACAAGCAGAGAATTGTCGAGGAATACGGCGTTACACCTCGTCAGCTTATTGATATTAAGGCTATTCAGGGCGATACCTCTGACAATATTCCCGGTGTCTCGGGTATTGGTCCAAAGGGTGCCGCAGACCTTATAAGCCGTTTCGAAAATCTTGATTATATCTACGAAAATATTGATACAATCGACATCAAAGAGGGCGTCAGAAACAAGCTGAAAGCTGATAAAGAGAATGCTTACTTAAGCCGTATGCTTGGTGAAATTAATTGCGAAGTTCCCATTGATACAGATATCGAAAATTATAAGGTTGAAATGGCAGATAAGGACAGTGCCGCAAGATTTATGGCATCTTTAGAGCTGTTTAAGCTTATTGAAAAAGTAGGTTTGGCTGATGCTGATACCACCGCACTTCCTGCAGTAGAAAAAACGGTTGTAAAAAAAGTGGAAAAGCTCGAAAAGCCTGTTAAAGACTGCGTTATAGATGTGCTTTTTGAGGGAGACAGCATAAAAAGCTTTGTGGCTTCAGCCGAGGACAAGGCTTACATTAGCGAGGATGAGGAACTTTTAAAGAAAATCCTCAGTGACAAAAAGCTTCCTAAGGTTGTTTACGACAGCAAGCCGCTGTTTTCTTATGCAGATAAAAACGGCTTTGAGGTAGAGAATATATGCTTTGACGTATCATTGGCGGCTTATCTTTTAAGTCCCTCTTCTACCGATTACAGCATAGAAAGACTGTGCACCGAATACAGCATTCCTTTGCCTCATATAGAGGGTGAGGGCATATCTCAATATGAGGCGGCACTTTGGGAAGTTTATCTTAAGCTTAAAAATCTGACAAAAGAAAAAGAGCAGGAAAAGCTTCTTTGCGATATCGAAATACCCCTTGCCCGAGTTTTGGCAAGAATGGAAAATTTAGGCTTTGCGGTAGATGCAAAGGGTATTGAGGATTACGGTGTTGTTATTAACGAGAAGCTTAAAGTTATGGAGCAAGAAATTTACAAAGAGGCAGGCTACGAGTTTAATATTAATTCTCCCAAACAGCTTGGCGAGGCTCTCTTTGTAAAATTACAGATTCCCACAGGTAAAAAAACCAAAAGCGGTTATTCTACCAGTGCTGATGTGCTTGACTCTTTAAAGGACCGCTATCCTATAGTTAAGCACGTTTTGGAGTACAGAACCTACGCAAAGTTAAAGTCTACCTATTGCGACGGACTTTTAAAGGTTATAGCTGATGATGGCAGAATACATTCAAGCTTTAATCAGAAAGAAACCCGTACAGGCCGTATAAGCTCTACCGAACCTAATTTGCAAAATATCCCTGTTCGTACCGAGATTGGCAGAGAACTGCGAAAGTTTTTCAAAGCCGCCGAGGGCTGTGTGCTTGTAGATGCTGATTATTCTCAGATAGAATTAAGAGTCCTTGCGGATATTGCTAATGACAAAGAAATGGTAAAAGCTTTTACCGATAATGTGGATATACACACTGTCACCGCTTCTCAGGTTTTTGCACTGCCTGTAGATATGGTTACACCAATTCACAGAAGCAGAGCAAAGGCTGTAAACTTCGGTATAGTTTACGGAATAGGTGCCTATTCCTTGGCTAAGGATATAGGCGTTACCAATAAAGAGGCTAAAGCTTATATTGATAATTATTTAAAGCACTACTCGGGTATAGACAGCTATATGAAAAACGTCATTGAAAGAGCTAAAAACGAAGGCTTTGTAGAGACGATTTTCGGCAGACGCAGATACCTGCCCGAGCTTACGGCGTCTAATCATATGACCCGTGCCTTTGGAGAAAGAGTAGCCCGCAATATGCCTATTCAGGGTACTGCCGCTGATATCATAAAAATCGCTATGATTAAGGTGGACAAGCGACTGAACGATGAGAATTTGTCTGCAAGGCTGATTTTACAGGTGCACGATGAGCTTATTGTAGAGTGTCCTCAGTTTGAAGCAATGCAGGTTGCTATGATTTTGCAGGAGGAAATGGAACGTGCCGTTAAGCTTTCTGTACCTTTAGTTGCTGAAGCTGCAGTAGGCAAAACTTGGTATGATGCAAAGGGTTAGTTTATGAAAAAAGTTTTATTTGTATGCACAGGCAATACCTGTCGCAGTCCCATGGCGGAGCTTATATTTAACAAATTTGCCAGAGAAAATGATGTGGATGCCCATGCTCAAAGTGCAGGGCTTTGCACCATTGAGGGACTTTTGATTAATGACAATTCAAAAGAAGCCTTGAGCGAAATAGGCATAGAGTCCGACTTTTTCCGCAGTGCGGATATTTACGACCTTGATTTAAGTTCCTTTGACCTTATTATAGGTATGACAAAGGAGCACGTAGCCGAGCTTAAGTCAATGGGTATTGACGAGGGCAAAATCCGTATGCTTAACGAAAACTCAGGCGGAGTTGCCGACCCATATGGCGGTAGCTTGTTGGTTTACAAGGCCTGCCGAGATGAAATCTTGAATTCTTTAAAAGAAATATTTGGCGAATTATGATAATAAGAAGAATGACTAACGCCGACATTCCTTTTGCGGCAGAAATTGAGAAAAAATGCTTTGTACACCCTTGGTCTGAGCAAAGCATAGAAAGTGAACTTATAAGAGGAAAATCAGTTTTTCTTATGGCGTTTGACGACGAAATACCCATAGGCTACGTAGGCTTAAGCACAGTGCTTGACGAAGGCTATATGGGCAATCTGGCAGTAATAGAAGCTTACCGCCAAAGAGGTATGGGAAAAGCACTTATGAAGGAGCTTATCCGTGAGTGCAAAGCTATGGATTTGGCCTTTGTTACTCTTGAAGTCAGAGCCTCCAACACACCTGCCATTAAGCTTTATGAAGCTTTAGGTTTTGTTCAGGTAGGATGTAGAAAAAACTATTACAAGGAGCCTCTTGAGGATGGCTTGCTTTTGACTCTTAATTTTAAATAAATCAATTATTAAGGTGAGATATATGAAAATTCTTGCAATCGAATCATCCTGCGACGAAACAGCCGCCGCAGTAGTAGAAGACGGCAGGAAGGTGCTGTCCTCGGTAATAGCTTCACAGGTAGAGGAGCATCGTATTTACGGCGGTGTTGTGCCTGAAATTGCCTCTCGACGTCACGCTGAAGCAATTGTGGGCGTAGTGGACGAAGCTTTGAAGCAGGCGGGTTGTACCTTAGAGAACATAGACGCCTTTGCAGTAACCTTTGCCCCCGGTCTTATCGGTGCACTTCTGGTAGGCGTAAACTTTGCAAAGGGTCTTTCGCTTGCTACAGGTAAGCCTCTTATTCCTGTGCATCACTTAAGAAGCCATATTGCCGCCAATTACGTAACAAGTCCTCAGCTTAAACCGCCCTTTTTATGCTTGGTTGCCTCAGGCGGTCACAGCCACATTGTAGCTGTTAAGGATTATACGGATATGGTAGTTGTAGGCCAGACAAGAGATGATGCGGCAGGCGAAGCCTTTGACAAAGCCGCACGAACCTTAGGTATGTCTTATCCCGGCGGAATTGAAATGGATAAGGTCGCCGAAAATGGTAACCCCGATGCCTTTACTCTGCCTCGTCCCACAGTTGCGGGTTCTGCCTATGACTTCAGCTTTTCAGGCCTTAAAACTGCGGTTATTAATCTTATTCACAATGCTGAGCAAAAGGGTATAACCCTTTCTAAGGAAGACGTAAGTGCATCCTTCAGAAAGGCAGTTGTAGGCTGTCTTACAGATAATCTTTTCAAGGCGGCAGAAGACTTAGGTGCAAAAACCATTGTAGCCGCAGGTGGTGTTTCGGCAAATTCGCTTTTACGCAAAGAGCTTAAAAGAATATGCGGTGAAAAGGGCATGGATTTATATATTCCGGACCTTAAATTATGCGGTGATAATGCGGCTATGGTAGGCTCTCAGGCTTATTATGAATTTTTAAGCGGGAATTTGGCTGAGCTTGACCTTAATGCAACTGCAACACTGCCTATAGATTATTCCACAAAAAAACAGGGATAAAAATTTTAAAAAAGTTTCAATTTGTTCATTGATATTATTTAACTCTTATGGTATAGTGTTATATGGAATACTTTTTGTATTCTTTAATTTAGATTTTTATGCGAAGGAGATTTCACATGACAAATAACAAATCAGTTCTTGCATGGCTTGACGAAATGAAGTCTCTCCTTACTCCCGACGAGGTAGTATGGATTGACGGCTCTGAGGAGCAGTTAGAAGCTTTAAGAGCAGAGGCTTGCAAGACAGGCGAAATGATTAAGCTTAACGAGGAAAAGCTTCCCGGCTGTTACCTCCACAGAACAGCAGTAAACGACGTTGCCCGTGTTGAGGGCAGAACATTTATCTGCTCTAAGAACGAAGAGGATGCAGGCCCCACAAACAACTGGATGGACCCCGACAAAGCTTACAAGATGCTCTTTGATATTGCTCGCGGCAGTTACAAAGGCAGAACAATGTACATCATTCCTTACTCCATGGGTCCTATCGGTTCTCCTCTTTCTCAGATTGGTTTAGAGGTTACTGACTCTATCTATGTTGTACTCAACATGGCTATTATGACTCGTGTTGGTAAGGCTGTACTTGATTGCCTTGGCGACTCTGAGGATTGGATCAAGGGTCTTCACTCTCGTTGTGAAATCGACGAAGAGAAGAGATACATCTGCCACTTCCCCGAGGATAACTACATTATCTCCGTAAACTCAGGTTACGGCGGAAACGTACTTTTAGGTAAAAAGTGCTTTGCACTTCGTATTGCTTCTTACCTCGGTAAGAATGACCAGTGGATGGCTGAGCACATGCTCATTCTCGGCATTGAGGACCCAGAGGGCAACACAACTTATGTTGCAGCTGCATTCCCCTCTGCTTGCGGTAAGACAAACCTTGCTATGCTTATTCCTCCCGAGGGATATAGAGCCAAGGGCTACAAGGTATTCACAGTTGGTGACGATATCGCTTGGATGCGTAAGGGCGAGGACGGCAGACTTTATGCTATCAACCCCGAAAACGGCTTCTTCGGCGTTGCTCCCGGTACTAACGTTAAGTCTAATCCCAACGCTCTTGCTTCTACTCAGAAGGGCACAATCTTCACAAACGTAGTTCTCAACAATGATGACAATACAGTTTGGTGGGAAGGCTTAGATAAGAATCCTCCCGCAAATGCAGTTGACTGGAAGGGTAACCCCTGGAACGGCAAGGAATCTACCGAGAAGGGTGCACATCCCAACAGCCGTTTCACAGCTCCTGCCAAGAACTGCCCCTGCATTAGCCCTGAGTTTGACTCTACAAAGGGCGTTCCCATTTCCGCTATTATCTTCGGCGGCCGTCGTGCTCAGACAACTCCCCTTGTTTACCAGTCAAGAGATTGGAACAACGGTGTGTTCGTAGGTTCTATTATGGCTTCAGAGACAACAGCTGCTGCTACAGGTGCAGTTGGTGTTGTTCGCCGTGACCCCATGGCTATGCTTCCTTTCTGCGGTTACCACATGGGCGACTACTTCGCACATTGGATTGAGATGGGCGAGGTTTTAGGCGACAAGGCTCCCAAGATTTTCAACGTTAACTGGTTCCGTCTTGATGACGAGGGCAACTTCCTCTGGCCCGGCTTCGGCGACAACTTCCGCGTTCTTGAGTGGATTGTTGCTCGTTGCAACGGCGAAGCCCAGGCTAACGAAACAGCTATCGGCTACGTTCCTTCTGCATCTGACATTAACCTCGAAGGTCTTGATATGGACATCAAGGTTTTAGAAGATATCCTTTACGTTGACAATGCTAAGTGGCTTAAGGAGACTGAGGGTATCGAGGAATTCTACCAGAAGTTTGGCGACAGACTCCCTGAGGAGCTCAAAAACCAGCTTCTTGGTCTTAAGGAAAGACTTTCTAAGTAATAATTAAAAAATTAAGGGACAGCACACCTTGCTGTCCCTTGATTTGAATATGGAAGAGTATATATACGTTTAAAATTATAAGGAGATAAAAGGTGAAAATTAGACTTACTCTGATTTGTGTTTTGCTGAGCATATTTTTGCTTTTCACCGCTTGCGACGGAAACAAACCGCCTGAAAACAGTGTTAATGAGTTAAATCCCGACAACACTATTCAGCCTGTATCCGATTACGCCTTAGAGACTGTTGCCGTAAAGGATGCTTACGGTGTTCTTTACGACTTTGCCGACACTAAGGCTTATCCCGTGTCGGTTCGCTATGGCGGTGCACAGCTTAATCAAGGCTATAAAAGCTTAACTTTAGAGGCTCAGCGTCTGCTTTATAATGAAATGGAAGAAAGCGTTTATTATATTGCTCAAGAGCCTGACGGTGAGCTTTACGATGTTCTGGATATTAAAATCTGGAATGTAGAGCTTAGTGAAGCTGAGATTCGACAGGTAATTGTTGCTTTTAGCCTTGATAAGCCCCATATTTTCTGGCTTGATAATAAATTTGGCTATGCAAACACAACAGGCAGTACCATTTTACAACTTTACTCTTTCCTCAGTGCAGATGAGGTTTCACGCTATAGCGATGAGTTGAACCTGAAAATTCAGGAGCTTCACTTAGGACTCCTTTCCGATATGACTGAATATTCCCGTGAAATTTATATTCACGATTGGCTTATATCAAATTGCAACTATGCTGAAGATGTTTCTAAAATCAGCGATGACTTTTTAAGCTTTACAAGCTACGGTGCAATGGTTAATCAAAAAGCTGTTTGTGAAGGCTACACAAGAGCTATGCAGCTTATGCTTGCCACAGTGGGTATAGAAAGCCTGCCGGTTTTAGGTAACGGCAACGAAGGTCTTCACATGTGGAACGGTATAAAGCTTGACAATGAATGGTATTATGTTGATGCTACATGGAATGACACCGAAAAGGGCAGTGGCTACGATTATTTTAATATTACTACCGAGCAACTTTTGTTTGACCACACTATTTTGCCTGTGTATTCTCAGCTTACTGAGGAGCAGATTTGCGGTATTGACGACGGTGTTGCAGATAGCTTTAATCTGATTGTTCCTGTTTGCTCCAGCACTGCTCAGAACTATTTCGTAAAGAATTCTTTGATTGTAAACGACCTTGATGATATTTCAAAAGAAAATATCAAAACAGGACTTCGCGTTGCACAGGGCTCACTGGCAGAAACCGTTACACTGAGAATTTCAGATTCTCTTGATTACGAAGACACCCTTGATGAGCTTTTCTACAGCGGCGACTACATATTCTTTGAATGCTTAGATGCCGTAAACGAAGAGCTTGAAGAAAATTTCTTTGACCGCAACAATGTTTCCATAAGCAAAAAACCTCACCTTAAGGTGGTAACGGTGATTTTGCAGTATACTGATGAGGTGTAGTTTATGCTTATAATGGCAGTTGATTTAGGCAAAGCCCGAACAGGAATTGCCGCCTGTGACAACGGATTTTTGGCGTATCCTGTAACAGTGATTTGTGAAAAGCGAAAAGAAGTACTTCTTGAAAAGGTGGCAGAAGAAGTAAAAAAAGCCGACCTTGTGGTGGTGGGGCTTCCTAAAAATATGGACGGCAGTGAAGGCGAAAGTGCCCAAAACGCCCGTGCTTTTGCCGAAAGCCTTACTGAAAAAACAGGTATCAAAACAGTTATGGCTGACGAAAGAAGCACAACCGTTATGGCTCACGGCTTTCTTAATGAGACCAACACCCGCGGCAAAAAACGAAAGGCAGTGGTGGACAGTGTCGCCGCCGTGGTAATCTTACAAAGCTACATTGACAGTTTGAAGTAATAAAAGGCTCCCTTTTGGGAGCCTTTTTAGTTAAGCGCAATATCAAGATTTTCAATATTCCTGCTCATTATGTCGATGTATGTTTTGCCGCTTTCAAAATCGTCCTTTGAAACTTTGTGACAGGAGTAAAAGGTTTTAACCTCTGCGCCTGTTTCCTTTGCAATCTGCTCAGCAATTGATGTGTTTGAAAGCTCATTGATAAACACAACGGGGATTTTATTTTCCTTTACATAGTCAATCAGGCTTGCAACAGTAGATGCACTTGCTTCGGTGTCTTCGCTGCAGCCTGAAAAAGCCGCCAAATATTCAAGGTTATAGCTTTTGGCAAAGTAAGCAAGGGGAAAACGATCCCCGAAAACAAGAGTGTTTCTATTTATGCTTTTCGTAACGCCTTTGATATTTTCGTCAAGGTCTTTTAGCTTTTCACAGTATGCCTTTGAGTTTTTCTCAAAGGCTTCTTTGTTTTCATTGTCAATTTCAGAAAGGGCATCTTTTATTGAATTTACAATAGAAATTGCATTTTCAGGAGAAGTCCATACGTGTTCGTCAACTGTATATTTATCGTGATTATGTTCTTCGTTATAAAGATTTTCTACACAGCTTACCATAGTCAGAGTGTTTATTTCTTTGTCTACAGATTTAAGCATATTATCTACCCAGGTGTCACTTTCGCCTCCTGTATAGATAAACAAATCGCAATCCCCAACTGCCTTGATGTCAGAGACCGTAGGCTCATATCCGTGAGCTTCTCCGGCAGGGGGAATAAGCATAGTAATTTTAGCATTATCACCGGCAACGGCTCTTGCAAAATCGTATTCGGGAAAGGACACCGTAACAATACTTAGCTTGTTATCTTCGGCGTTTTCTCTGTTTTCACAACCGCAAAAAATAAAAACTGTAAACAAAGCCATAATAAGGCACAAAAGCTTTTTCATAATTCCTCCAAAAGTTAGCATAGACTTATTCTAACACGAAAGTATAAAAAAATAAAGTTAATTTTTGTTTAACAAAATTCGCCATAAATCTATTGAGCTTAAAAGTATACTTTTATCATCAAAGCAAAGGAAATTTCTATGAATTACGATGAATTTGAAGCTTTAAGCATCAGCGAAGCGGTACTTTCTGTTGCAAAAGAGAATTTGAAAAACACAGCAATAACCTATATGAACAAAAAAATAAGCTACAAAACCTTTTTGCAAAAGATTAAAAAGCTTTCCTTAGCTTTTTTCTCTTTTGGAGTAAAAAAAGGGGACGTAGTTCTTGTAGCCTTACCTAATATTCCTCAGGCGGTTTATATCCTTTATGCACTTAACCGAATCGGTGCAGTGCCTGCATTTGTGTCGCCGCTGTCGGCAGAGGCTGAGCTTGAGCTGTATATAAGAAAATGTAAAAGCAGTATTATTGTTGCCCTTGATGAGCATTATGAAAAGCTTCTTAGGGTGATGGCAAAAACGGGGGATAAAACCCTTATTTTGACTTCAGCTTTTGATGAGATTATTTTTACAGCAAAGAAATCTTTGCCTAAGGTAGTACGTTGGAACGCTTTATTCAAAAACAAATCCGAAAATATTTATATAAGTCCTCTAAAACCAAAGGACACGGCGGTTATTCTTTTTTCAGGCGGAACCACCGGCACTCCCAAGGCAGTTGAGCTTACAAACCTTAACCTTAATGCATTGGCTCTCGGTACAGAATCAGCTTGTGAAAAAGGCGTAGAAAGGGTAAAAATGCTCTCTGTTCTTCCTGTTTTTCACGGCTTCGGTCTTGGAATTGCTATTCATACCGTGCTTTTTTTCGGCGGCAATATTTTGCTTATGCCCCGGTTTAATGCTGAAAAAGTTGGCAGGATTATCAAAAGAAATAAACCTGATTATTTAGCATTTGTCCCTGCTATTCTTGAGCCGATTATTAATGCGAAGACACTCAAGAGTGCAGATTTATCCCACATTTTGGGAGTTTTTTCGGGGGGAGACGCTTTAAATAGCGAGCTTAAAAATCGTTTTGATACGTTTCTTTCAAAGCATAAGGCAAAGACACATATTCGTCAAGGCTATGGACTGACAGAGTGTGTGGCGGCATCATGTTTAATGCCTGATAACAAAAGCAAAACTGATAGCGTTGGTTTACCTTACAGGGACACTGAATATAAAATCGTTACACCTTACACCTGCGATGAAGCTCCGGAGGGTTCAACAGGTGAGATTTGCATTAGCGGAAAAACAGTGATGAAAGGCTATCTTGATGATAAATATGAAACTCAAAGAGTGCTTAAGCACCATAGCGACGGCAATTTGTGGCTTCATACAGGGGATTTAGGTTGCATAGATGACGAGGGCTTCGTGTACTTTAAAGGAAGGCTTAAAAGGGTGATTATTTCAAACGGTCATAATGTTTATCCTTCTGAAATTGAAAATGCACTTAATAAGCTTCCTTATATTAAGGAATGTTGTGCGGTAGGGGTAAGCGACAACAGGAAAGTTCAGGCTGTGGCTTTGTTTGCGGTATTAAAGCAGAATGAGATTGTCAAAAAAGAGGATATTTTAAAACACCTTCAAAGCTACGTTTCAAAGTATGCATTGCCTGAGTATGTTTATTTTATCGACTCCTTGCCCAAAACACACTTAGGTAAAGTTGCTTTTAAGGAACTTGAAAAAAACTGCCGAAGATTATAAAAAACAAAAATGACCGCAGCTATCTGCGGTCAAAATTATTTGATATTATTTTTTGTAGCAAGCTTGCGTACTTTGCGTATGTCTTTAAACTTTTTACTGTTAAGATTTTTTATATTGTCTGTTTGCTGCTTAAAGGCACTACGCTTAAAGAACAGCGAATAAAAGAACCTTCGCACCCAGCAAACGGGAAGCAAAACAGGTGCTTTGTTAAGCACGGGATACCTGAAAGCCAACTCTTTTGCGGGAGGAAACCAGATTTTTAAGAGGTATTTAAATTTCTCTAAAAAATTCAAGTTAGCAAAGCGGTTCTTAGATGTTTCAATTGTTTTATTTTTTAAAATAAATTCAGCAACGGTTAAGGTGTTTTCGTCTGCTACTTCATCGAAGAAAAAGTAACCCATAAGTTTTTGCACTGAATTATAAAAGTCCAGCATATTATGCTGCTTAAGCGTATCTTCTACAAACTGGTAGTCTGTATTTTTAATAAATTGCTGAAAGACAAGCAAATCTGTAAAAAAACGTATTCCGCATCCTCGATCCCTAAAATGGGAATATAAGTGAAAAAACAAATGAAGATAAAAATGCTCATTGTTTAAAACACAGCTTAAATTGTTTTGAGATAATGATATGGCTTTAGTAAAAGGATTTAAAAAAACCACATGATCAAAAGAGGATTCTGGAGTTATCGGATTATGGATTTCATATATATAAAAATCATCTTTTCCGTATTCGTCGTGATAATCAATTGTGCTCTTGAGCTTATACCCTAAATCTTTCATTATAGATTTGGCTTTTTCTCTGTCTTCTTTGCTTACATATATATCAACATCACTGAATACTCTCATATATGGGGCAGGATAATGGTCTTTAATATGAATTCCTTTGAGTTTAATATATTTAATATTATTATCCTCTAAAGTTTTAAAAACACGCTCTGCTTCAATTGCTTGTCTGGTGGTACGAGCAACGATTTTGTTTTTTTCTTTTGTGAAAAGCGTTTTTGCATCATCGGGAATATTCATGGTTTCAATTGCACTATATACAATTGTGACAGAATCATGCTTTTTTGCAAGATTAAAGAATTTAACCCAGTTGATATCATCAAAAGGAGCAGGAGCAGCGGTGTTTAAAATTACAGAAGAAATAAGAGAGGTAAGGTATTTGCCGTATTTAAGTAGCTCTTTCTCTTCCATATCTTCACCGCCTTTACGAAATATAAAATTATTATAACAGAAGGCATAACAAAAATCAACAATATAATTGACAAATATTATTCGAAAAGTTTGGTAGAAAGGTATCTGTCGCCTGTGTCGGGTAAAAGTACAACGATATTTTTGCCGCTGTGTTCTTCTTTTTTGGCAAGCTCAATTGCAGCAAAAAGCGCTGCTCCTGAGGAAATTCCTACGAGTATACCCTCAAGCTTTCCCATAAGCCTGCTGGCTTCAAAAGCGTCGTCTGTTGAAGCGGTAATGATTTCATCATAAATTTCAGTATCCAGCACATCGGGCACAAAACCTGCACCGATTCCCTGAAGGTTATGACTGCCGGCACTTTTGCCTGAAAGAACCGCCGATGTGTCAGGCTCTACAGCAACAACTCTTATATTGCTGTTTTTTGATTTAAGAAACCTGCCTGTACCCGTGATAGTGCCTCCTGTGCCTACACCGGCAACAAAAATATCAACCTTGCCGTCTGTATCATTAAAAATTTCAGGACCTGTTGTGTCAAAATGTGCCTTTGGATTAGCGGGATTAGTAAACTGACCTGCAATAATACTGTCAGGCAAAGTCTTGTTAAGCTCATTGGCTTTCTCTATGGCACCTGCCATACCTTTACTGCCTTCAGTAAGCACGAGCTCTGCACCATAAGCCTTCATAAGAATTCTTCGCTCCATACTCATTGAGTCGGGCATAACAATAATAACCCTGTAACCCCTTGCGGCTGCCACAAGAGAAAGACCTATTCCTGTATTTCCTGATGTTGGTTCAATAATAACCGACTCTTTAGTTAAAAGTCCTTTTGCTTCATATTCATCTATCATTGCTTTGGCAACTCTGTCTTTAACAGAGCCGCCGGGATTTAAAAATTCAAGTTTAGCAAAAATTTTGGCTTTAAGATTGAGTTTTGCCTCGATGTTTGAGAGCTCAAGTAAAGGGGTATTTCCAATAAGTGCATCAGCAGATTTATATATTTTAGCCATAATTAAGCAACTCCTTTATAATGAAATATATTATCACAGGTGAAAATTTGTGTCAATTCATTTGATTTAATATTGATGTGGCAAATTCTGCATTAAATTTACAAAAAACTGTAGATTTCTTTTGGTGTTTATGATAAAATAACCATATATGTTTGCTCAAAGGGGTGGTTAAGTGAAAAAGCGTCATAAAATAGTCTGGAGTGTTTTGCGTGCTCCCGTTGGCCTTTTTTTAAAGCTTAAGTTTGGCTATAAGTACGAGATTGCCAAAAACTTACCCGAAAATTATATTGTCCTTTCAAATCACGTTACAGATTGGGACCCTGTGTTTGTAGGCGTAAGCTTCAAGAAAAATATGTACCTTGTGGGAAGCGAGCACATTTCCCGTTGGAAGTTTGCCTATAAGCTTTTAAAATGGGGTTTTGAGCCTATCATGAGGCCAAAGGGAACTGTTGCTTCGGCAACGGTGCTTGATATAATAAGACATGTGCGAAAAGGCAAAAATGTATGTATGTTTGCCGAAGGTGCCAGGTCTTGGGACGGCGTAACCAACCCGATTTTACCTTCAACTGCAAAGCTTATCCAAAGTGCAAAATGCGGTCTTGTTACATATAAGCTGACAGGCGGATATTTTGTAAGTCCAATGTGGAGTACCAATTTAAGGCGTGGCAGTATCAGCGGTAAAGTCAAGAATATTTATACCAAAGAACAACTTTCCGAGATGAGCACTGATGAAATTTATAATATTATTATCACAGACCTTTACGAAGACGCCTATGCCCGCCAGCTTGAAAATCCTCAAAAATACAAAGGCAAGAACCTTGCAAGAAGCTTAGAAAAGCTGGTGTTTATTTGCCCAAAGTGCGGTGCGCGTGAAACTCTTTGCTCAAAGGGCGACACAATTACCTGCAGTAAATGCAGTTTAACCTTTAAATACACTGAGTACGGAATGCTTGAAGGGCTTGATTTTAAAACTGTAAAAGAACTTTCAAACTGGCAAAAGCAAGAAATTGAAAAAGATTTTTTGAATGGCACAGAGTATTTTACTCAAGAAGCGGTTCTTTCAACTGTTAAAAACCACGTAGAAACTGAAGTTGCAAAGGGCAGAATAAGTATGAATGCGCAAAGCCTTATTTGCGGCGGATATGAAATTTTACTTGAAGATATATCCGATATGGCTATGCACGGACAAAACGCTTTGGTTTTCTCTGTGGGTAAGGATTACTATGAGGTGCTTACCCCGAAAGATACCAATGCACTTAAATTTATGCTTTATTATCAGATAATTAAAAGCAAAAAGCTTACGGAGGCGTAGATATGGACTATTCAGCGGCTAATACGTCGCTATGGAACCCTATTATTCAGGTGGGTATCATTGCGGCACTTATTATTTTATCAAATATTTTAAGACGTAAGGTTAAGTTTATTCGTCAAAGTCTTATGCCTACTGCGGTAATTGCAGGTTTTATTCTGCTTATTATGAGGTCAACAAATGTTATCCATGTTGACCCTGTTTTCCTTGAAAAGGTGACTTATCACGCTTTAGGTTTTGGATTTATTTCCCTTTCTCTTAAGGTTCCTGAAAAAGATACGTCAGAAACTCCCCTTACAGGAGCAAAAAGCGGTGCGCTCATAGTAGGCACATATCTTGTACAGGCGGTAGTCGGACTTGTAGTCACCCTTACCCTTGCTTACACCTTTATGCCTGAGCTTTTCAAGGCAAGCGGTGTTTTGCTTCCTATGGCTTACGGACAGGGCCCCGGTCAGGCAAATAATATCGGTACTTTATATGAGCAGGCGGGTATGCCCGGCGGCAAGTCTTTCGGCCTTTCCTTAGCGGCTGCCGGTTTCTTGTGCGCTTGTATTATTGGTGTAATTTATCTTAATGTGCTCAGCAAAAAGAATAAGCTTGTAAGAGTAAAAGAAAAACGTAACATCTCAGGCTCCGTAACAGTTGACACTTATCAGCATACAGGTGAAATTCCCATAGCCGAATCCATCGATAAATTCAGCATTCAGTTTGCTTTGGTGGCTATGGTTTATCTTGCAACATTTTTGCTTACTCTTGGTATTGAATCCTTAGCAGGTCTTATTTCAAATGACATTAAAAATACCGTGAGCTCATTCTTGTGGGGTTTTAACTTTATTTTAGGCTCCTTGGTAGCTATTATTACACGTACAATAATTGTAGGCTTGAGAAAAACAAAGCTTATGACCAGACAGTATCAGAATAACTATCTTTTAAGCCGAATTTCAGGTCTTGCTTTTGACCTTATGATTATTACAGGTATTGCAAGCATTGATATTTCAGATTTGAAGGGTTACTGGGTTCCCTTTATTTTACTTGCAGTTATCGGCGGTTTGGCAACATTCCTGTTCCTCAGGTTTATGTGCAAAAAGCTATATCCCAAATATCCTTACGAAGCGTTCCTTTCTATGTTTGGTATGCTTACAGGAACAATAAGCTCAGGTGTTCTTTTATTAAGAGAAATCGACCCCGAATTTGAAACGCCCGCCTCAAATCAGCTTGTTGTAGGCAGTTCTTTCGGTATAGCCTTTGGTTTTCCCGTGTTGCTTTTAGTTAAATTCGCCGCACGAGGTGAGGCGGCGGTCTGGATTGCATTAGGACTTGCGACTTTGTATTTAGCTGCTTTAATGGTGTTTATGCTTTTTGCAGGCAAAAAGAAAAAGAAATAAATAAAACTCTCGGTTTAAAGCCGAGAGTTTTTCTTTTACAGTAAAGCTATTAATTTGTCTACAGCCTCGTCTGTAGTTGCCCAGCTTGAAGCAAAGCGTACTACGGTGTGGTTTTCGTCGTACTTTTCCCAAAAGCCGAAAGAAACAGATTTTTTAAGCTCTTGCATCTTACTGTTTTCAAGAACAATAAAAATCTGATTTGTAATGGTTTCGATAAAAATTTTGTAGCCCTTTTCTTTAAAGGCGGCTCTCATTCTGTCTGCTTTATCAATGGCGTTTTTAGCAATTTTGAAGTAAAGGTCGTCGGTAAAAAGGGTATCAAACTGAACGCCTAAAAGTCTGCCTTTGGCTAAAAGAGCACCGTGTTGCTTAATGCTTGTGAAGAAGTGCTTGGGGGCATTTTTATGTGTAAACACTACCGCTTCACCGCAAAGTGCACCTACCTTGGTGCCGCCGATGTAAAACACATCGCAAAGCCTTGCAATGTCTTTAAGGGTAACGTCTGTGCCCTTGCTCATAAGACCGTAACCCAGTCGTGCTCCGTCAAGGAAAAGAGGAATGTTATATTCCTTGCACACATCTGAAATTTCAGTAAGCTCAGAAAGCGAGTAAAGGGTGCCGTATTCAGAGGGGTGAGAGATATAAACCATACCGGGGAAAACCATGTGGTCGTGATTGTCGTCGGCGTAAAAGGTTTCTAAAAGCTCTTTAAGGTCGGTGCTCTTCATTTTTCCCAGATGATGAGCAACAGTAAGCACCTTGTGACCTGTAAATTCAACAGCACCTGCTTCGTGGCCTTCTATGTGACCTGTTGTGGTGCTTATTACGCCTTCGTAAGGGTTAAGCACAGTGTCAATAACAAGCTGGTTTGTCTGAGTACCTCCTGCGAGCAGAAAAACCTCTGCATCCTCAAGAGAGCAAGCTTTTTTGATTTTTTCTTTGGCTAAGTCGCAGTATTTGTCAAAGCCATAGCCGCTTAACTGCTCAAAATTAGTGCGGACTAAGGCGTCAAGTATAAGGGGATGTGCACCTTCGGTATAGTCGCTTTCAAAAGAAAACATAGTAAAACTCCTTTATATTAAATATGTCATAATAATCTCGACCACAAAAACCGTTACACAAGCGGCAACGGCAACTATGGTAAGTCCTTTGCCTTTAATAGCAAGAAGTATTGCCACAAAAAGTCCTGAAGCGGCGGCGTAAATATTTCCTGTAGCGTAAAGTGCCGCAGGAAAAGTCATAGCCGACAAAACGGTGTAGGGAATATAATAAAGAAAAGAGCGAATGAATTTATTCTCGATTTTCTTTCTCATTGCCCCAAAGGGAATGGCTCGTATCAGGTATGTAGAGCCTGCCATAATTAAGAGATAAATGAAAAAGCTTTTGTTATCCATTTGTGTTTTCCTCCTTTACGGGGAAAACTACTGCGCCGAAAACCGCCGCTAATATAGCACAAATGCATATTGCCAAGCCGCTTGAAATTTCGCTTAAAACAGGCAGATAATAAAAAGCACAGCTAAGAGCAACGCTTAAGCCTGCTACCAAAAGCAAAGCAAGCGACTCTTTAGCCTTAGGTGCCACTATAGCCACAAACATACCGTAAATGGCAAGGCATAGGGCGTTCATAATTATAGCAGGAAGTACGTTGCCGAGCACGCTTCCTAAAAGAGTTCCCAGTACCCAGCCAATATAAGGGAAAACCGTAAGACCTGAGAAAAACGTAACGCTTACTTTGTTTTCATTAGAGGCAACGGCAAAAATTTCGTCTGTCATAAAAAAGCCAAAAATCCATCGCTTAATTCCTGTAAACTGAGGAGTAACTTTTTGCGAAAGGGATAGCGACATAAAAGAATACCTTACATTAATTGTAAGCTGGCTTAAAAACATTTCTAAATACTGAGCGGGATTTATCATAATGCCTATACCTGCAAGCTGACCAGCCGAGGTCAGGTTGGTCATTGATATAAGCACCGCTTGCCACCACTCAAACCCAAGGCTTATAGCCATTATGCCAAAGGCAAAGGATACAGAAAGGTAACCCAATCCTATAGGAATACCGCTTTTAAGCCCCTTTAAAAAATCGTTCATTTATATAAAACCTTACTTTATAAAAATCTCAGTATATTTTATCACAGAGAATATAACTTTTCAATAGCAATTAAAAAGCTGACAGTTTTACGCTGTCAGCTTTTGTGCTTTAATCATTCGTAAGATTGCCGTCACCATTTACGGGGATTGCTTCGCCTAAATATGTAGGATAGGGTTTAAAAATTGCAGTGAAAAAGTCTTTGTTTCTGGCTAAAATTTCTCGTATATCTCGCATAGTCTGCCCTGCATAAATGTAATAATCACTTGAAACGCCGTGTGCCTCAAGTCCAAAGCTTTTTGCAAGATAAAGTGCACGGTAAAGATGATATTCCTGAGTAACGATTACTATATTGTCAGCACAGAAAATTTCTTTGGCACGATAAATGCTTTCGTAAGTTGAAAAGCCTGCATGGTCCATAAAAACATCTTCTGAAGGCACGCCTTTATCGATTGCATATTGCTTCATAATATTTACTTCGTCGTATTCTACCCTGCCGTGGTCCCCACTCATCAAAAGCTTAGGTGCAACGCCGGAAAAGTAAAGCTCAATGCTACGCTCCAAGCGGTCTCTGAGCATATCTGAGGGTGTGCCGTCGTCTCTGACTCCGCAGCCTAACACGAGTATACAGTCAACATTCTTAAGCTCAGTTGCACTTTCAGGTGTAACCATAAGCTTTTTGCCCACACTTTTTACATAGGCGTTAATAGAAAATACCGCCACAACGCTTAATATTGCTAATATCAGCAGTGCGATAATTATTGATTTAAAAACTTTTCTTTTTTTCATAATACCATTCCTTTATATCCTTTTGTTTGAATATACCATATATGCCTGCTTCGTGCAAGAAAAAATGCTCTGCTTTATGCAGAGCATTTTAAGGTTACTGATTATTCCCACTCAATAGTGCCGATGGGCTTGGGAGTAAGGTCATAAAGCACGCGGTTTATGCCCTCTACCTCGTGAGTGATTCTGTCGGTGATTTTATGAAGAAGTGCATAGTCGATTTCCTCGATTGTAGCACTCATAGCATCTGTGGTGTTTACTGCACGGATAATTGCAGGCCAGCCTTCGTAGCGGCTTTCGTTTCTTACGCCAACGCTCTTGATATCGGGTACAGCAATAAAGTACTGCCAAACCTTGCCCTCAAGTCCTGCATTTGCAAATTCCTCTCTGAGGATTGCATCAGCCTCTCTTAAAGCATTAAGTCTGTCTCTTGTAATGGCACCTAAGCATCTAACGCCAAGACCGGGGCCGGGGAAGGGCTGACGGTAAACCATAGCGTGGGGAAGACCCAAAGCCTCGCCAACAACTCTTACTTCGTCTTTGAAGAGGAGCTTAATAGGCTCAACAAGCTCAAAGTTAAGGTCCTCAGGAAGACCGCCAACATTGTGGTGTGACTTAACAGCCTTTTTGCCCTCGGCAGCCTTGAAGCTTTCTAAAATATCGGGATAAATTGTACCCTGTGCAAGGTAAGCAATGCCCTCAAGCTTTCTTGCCTCGTCAGCAAAAACATTAATAAACTCAGCGCCGATAATCTTTCTCTTCTTTTCGGGGTCAGCAACACCTGCAAGAAGGTCAAGAAAACGGTCGGTAGCATCAACATAAACAAGGTTTGCATCGAGCTCTTTGCCAAACATATCAATAACTGCTTCGCTTTCGCCCTTGCGCATAAGACCGTGGTTAACGTGAACACATACGAGCTGTTTGCCGATAGCCTTAATAAGCAATGCCGCAACTACAGAAGAGTCAACGCCGCCTGAAAGTGCCAAAAGCACCTTTTTGTCGCCAACCTGTGCTCTTACTGCCTCAACCTGCTCAGCAATAAATGCATCTGCAAGCTCTTTTGTAGTAATGCGCTGCATGGTTTCGGGTCTTTTGTTTTGTTCCATATAAAACACCTCACAGTAAATTATAAACAAAATTATAAAAATTATTATAAAGTAAAATTTCGCCCTTTGCAATATTTTTTTGTGATAAAATTCGGAGTTTTTCGCTATTTCTATGCTTTAATTTTTGTTGATTTTTAATATATGTTGTGATAGAATGAATTAACTGATTATGTCTTGAGGTGATAAATATGAATATATGGCACGATATTTCCGAAGAACGTATTGCGGCGGAGGACTTTATTGCCGTTGTTGAAATTTCTAAAGGTAGTAAAAATAAATACGAGCTTGACAAAGAAACAGGTCTTATTATGCTTGACCGTATTCTTTATACATCAACCCACTATCCCGCAAATTACGGCTTTATTCCCCGTACTTATGGCGACGATAAGGACCCTCTTGACGTGCTTCTTATCTGTGCCGAGGAAATTCAGCCTCTTACATTGGTGCATGCTTATCCAATCGGCGTTATTGATATGGTTGACAATGGCGCTCACGACGAAAAGATTATAGCGATTCCTTTCGGTGACCCTAACTACAATATGTTTAAAGAAATTGACGAGCTCCCTGAGCATATCTTTCAGGAAATGACTCACTTTTTCTCGGTTTATAAAAACCTTGAGGGCAAAGACACAAAGGTAGATTCCGTCAGAGGCAGAAAGGCAGCCATTAAGGTTATCAACTCCGCCATCGAAAACTACAAAAAGTGCTTTTGCGGCGGCTAAATAAAAACAAATGCCCGATTTATTCGGGCTTTTTTTATAGGTATATTTATGGATGATTTAAATGAATTTTTAGGAAAAGAAGTTTATATTGTTATCGACAGGCCATTAGGCTCTGTTCATCCCAATGACAGTGATATTGTGTATCCTGTGAATTACGGATATATTCCAAACACTGTAAGCGGTGATGGTGAAGAGATTGACGTTTATCTTTTGGGCGTTTCTGTACCTGTAAGAGATTTTGTGTGTCGGATAATTGCGGTAGTCGTAAGACTTGACGACAATGAGAATAAGCTGGTAGCCGCACCTGTTGGGGCAGAGTTTACAAAAGAAGAGATTGAAAGCCTCATAAGCTTTCAGGAGCAGTACTTTGACACAAGAATTATTACAGAGGTCTGAAAATGCCGAACAAAGCTTATCTTGAAATTACAAATGTCTGCAATCTTAACTGCAGTTTTTGCCACGGAACAATCCGCGAACCGAAATTTATTTCTGTAAAAGAATTTAAAGCTGCGGCAACACGTTTAAGACCCTTTGCCGACTACCTGTATTTTCACCTGTTGGGCGAGCCGCTTTTGCACCCCGATTTGGCTGAGTTCTTCGCTATTTCAGAAGAGCTTGGTTTTAAGGTTAACCTTACCACCAACGGCACTTTGCTCAAAGATAGGAAAGACGTGCTTTTAAATGCAAATGTCTTGCGGAAAATCAGCATTTCTCTGCATTCTTACGAGGTTAATTCTATAGGAATGAGCCTTGATGAGTACCTTTCTATGTGCTTTGAATTTTCAAAAAAAGCGGCAGAAAATAAAAAGATTGCCGTAATGCGGCTTTGGAACAAAGGTGGTTTTGATAGCCTTAATGCTGAGATTTTAGAGAAGATGCATAAGGCATTTGAGGGGCATTGGCAAGAGCTTTACTCTGGATATAAACTTTGCGAGTATGTATTTTTAGAGTGGGGCGAGCTTTTCGACTGGCCCGACAAAAATGCTGAGGATATAGGATCTAACCATTCCTGCTATGGTCTGAGAGACCAGATAGGTGTTCTCTGCGACGGTACCGTAGTGCCTTGTTGCTTAGATGCAGAGGGAACCATAGATTTAGGCAATATTTTTGAGAGCGACCTTGAAGAAATACTTTCAAGTGAACGTGCTGAAAATTTAAAGAAGTCTTTCCAGACCAGAAACGTTATAGAGGATTTGTGTCGCAGATGCGGTTATGCAAAAAGATTTATAAAATAAAACTAAGCCTCACCTTTGTGGTGAGGCTTTCATTTATTCTTCGTCTATGATAAGCGGCATATTAACCGAGAAAGTTTCAATAGGGATATTATTTGTTTCTACCGCTTTAAGGTGGCGGTTGATAGCCCTTGTTCTTACACCTACGAGCTTATCAAGCTCGGCGTTTGCCTGCTCTAAACGCTTCTGGGTATCGTCGATAACCTTTTCAAACTTTTCAAATTCATTCTTCACAGAGCCCAGAACCTTCCATACCTCTGCACTTCGCTTTTGAACTGCTAAGGTTTTAAAGCCCATCTGCAGTGAATTTAGGAGTGCCGCCATAGTGCTGGGGCCTGCGATGTTTACTCTGTATTTGCTCTGCAAAGTTTCAATCATACCGCGGTTAACCGCCTCGCAGTAAAGACCCTCGGTAGGCAGAAACATAATGGCAAATTCGGTGGTGTAGGGAGGCTCTATGTATTTCTCGTGAATATCCTTTGCTTCTTTTTTAAAGGTTTCTGTCAGGTTTTTTGCCGCAGTCTCAACAAGCACAGGGTCACCGCTTTCATAAGCGTTCTGCAAAGCCATATATGTGTCTGCAGGGAACTTAGAGTCAATAGGCAGGTAGATAAAGCCGTCGTCCTCGGCAGGAAGCTTCACGGCAAACTCAACTCGCTCAGCACCCTTTGATTTTGTAACCACGTTTTCATCAAATTGCTCAGAAGCTAAAATTTCTTTAAGTATTGCACCAAGCTGAATTTCCCCTAAAATTCCCCTTGTCTTTACGTTTGAAAGCACCTTTTTAAGGTCGCCAACGCCTACGGCTAAATTCTGCATTTCGCCAAGACCCTTGTAAACCTCTTGGAGCCTTTCGTTAACAAGTCCGAAGGACTGCTGCATAGTGCTTTCTAAGGTTTTCTGAAGCTTTTCGTCAACGGTCTTACGCATTTCATCAAGCTTTTTGTTGTTGTCTTCCTGAATGTATGAAAGCTGAGTCGAAACGGTTTTTCGTATATTGTCAAGCTTTTGCTCGTTTTCTAAGGAGAAGGTTTTGAAGCGGTTTTCAAGGTTTGCAATATTCTGGCTTTGGCTTGTGTTAATCATATCGCCCATATTTTTGATAGAAGCCTGAGTAGAGCTTGCAAGCTCCTGCCTTAGCAGTGCGGCGTCTTGTTTTGAGTCCTCGCGAATCTGATTTCTCAGGTCGCCGTTTTCTGATTTTTTCTTTGAGTTTATTATAATAAGCATAATTGCAACACCAAGCAGAACGGTCTGCAAAATTGCTAATACGATTAAGATTGTGGTACCCATATTATCAGCTCCTTTGTGTTATTTATATGATAACATCAGGGAGCTTTCTTTGTCAACAAAACACAGGGTCAATAATAGGACAATGCTCAGCAAAATCTGGTAGCAATAAATTTTTCGCAGTTTTCGGGTGAGTAAATAAATTCGTCTATGTGATTTCCTTCATAAAAATATTTCGGCTGAGTGGGGGCATAGTTTTCTTCAAAGGTTTCTACAATAATCAGCTTAACCTTCATTTTCTGAGGGATAATGCTTTTTATGTAAACACTTGCCTGTTGCCCGACTTTTATGCCGTCTTTGCATTCGGCAAGTCCTGCAAGATTGGGGCTAAGCTCAACAAAAGCACCGTAGCTTTCTACCGAGCGTACAACTCCTGCCACCGTTTCGCCGGGTTTAAAGTTGTCGGCGTTTTCCTGCCATGTGCCTAAAAGCTCCTTGTGGCTCAGAGAAATTCTGCCGTTTTCAATTGATTTTATTACAGCTTTTATGTTCATTCCAACTTCAAAACGCTCTCTGGGATGCTCTATACGCGAAACGGAAATTGTATCAATAGGCATAAGTGCCACAATTCCGCAACCGATATCGGCAAAAGCACCGAAGGTTTCAAGGTGGGTGATGCGGGCATCGACAATATCTCCGCAAGAAAGAGTGGATACAAAGCTTTGCATACATCGGCGCTGAGCCTTTTCTCTTGAAAGTATGGCAACGGTCTGGCCGCTTGAATCTCTGTCAAAGCCTGTAATAACAAAGCTTACAGGGCGGTTTACTCTGGAAATTACAGCAATATCCCTTACCTTGCCTTCTTTGATACCTATAGCTCCCTCTTTTCTGGGAATAATTCCCTTAATGGGGCCAAGGTCAACAGTAAGGTTGTGGTTAGAGTCGCAGACGGTGGCTCTTGCTTCTAAGATTTTCTGCTCTCTGTAGGCTTCTGTAAGACCGGTAATACTCTGCATATACATAGAGTTTGAGTCCTCTTCTATAAGACAACCCTCAGGTAAAAAGTCGCTCATTTATAAACCTCCGCTAAATTTCATTTGTAACTATACTTATGAGTTGTTTTTTTAAGTTATGTGTACGGAGGATGAAATTTTCCTTTTTGCTTGAAAAAATCGCCAATAACGATTATAATTAAATTAATGTTTATAATAGGGAGGTATATGGTATTGTGAACGGTAGAAAAATAATAGCAGCAAGCCTCTGTATACTTCTTTTGTGTGCAGTAGCTTTAAGCGGTTGCAACAATGAGGGAAGCACCCCCGACGAGGCGACGGTTACTACAACAATAGCTTCGACATCAGTGGTTTCTCAAACTGTGAAAACCACCTCGTCAGAAGTAGAGACCGAGCCTAAGACCGAAGCTTCAAGGGTTGAAACTCCTCTTTATTTTGAAACCGAAGAACCTGAGACAGAAGCTCAGGTTTGTACGGTAAATGTAGAAGGTAAGTCTTATACTTGTTATACAGGTGACACGATAAATTATGTGTTTTACCTTAAAACCCCTGAGGCGTTGGAGGATTTTCAGGCTACTACCAATTACGATTCAAGTATGCTTGAAGTTATAGAAACCGAATTTCCCATAGCAGGCAGTTCGGTAATCAGCAACTCTGATATGCCCAATATGGTTAAATTCAACGCTGTTAATTTAAGCGGTATGGATTTTACTAACGGAGGAAATCTTATTTCTATTACATTCAGGGTTATTGACGGCGGTTCGGTTGCCATTGGTACAACCCTTGAGTATATGGACTCGGTAAAAAGCGAGCCTTACGTAAGCGATTATAAAATTGTCGGAGACATTGAGTACTCCGAAGAAATAAATTAAACCCGAAAGGATAAAAATTATGAAAATCAAGAAAATTTTAAAAACAGTTTTGCTCTCATCTCTTACACTTTGCTGTGGCTTAAGTCTTGCTTGCTGCAATGGCGGCACAACACCCTCAGGCGACAACGAGGGTACAACAGGTGCGGCTTCTTCTGTAACACTTCCTTCTGTTAATCCTTTGGTTAAGAATGATACTGAGCATAAGATTGGATATCAGCTTGAAATGCCCAAAGAAGGCGACACAATTGCAATTCTTCACACATCAATGGGCGACATTACCTGGCGATTCTTCCCCGAAAATGCTCCCAAGGCTGTTGAGAACTTTATAAACCTTGCAAAAGACGGCAAGTATAATAACACAATTTTCCACCGCGTAATTGATAATTTCATGATTCAGGGCGGCGACTATGAAAAACACAACGGCACAGGCGGTAAAAGCTTCTACGGCTCTGCTTTTGAGGACGAGTTTGCCGATACTCTTTATAATATCCGCGGTTCAGTAGCTATGGCAAACAGTGGTGTTAATACCAACGGAAGCCAGTTCTTTATTAACCAGAACGGCTCCTTCAGCCGTGACAGCGTTGCTGATTATGCTGAAATGTATGCAATGTACGAGAATTATTATAATCAGTATGTTGCTTCTTACGGTGCCCAGTTTACTACTATGTATCCCACAGTTGATTCTTTCATTACAGCAAATGGCGGAATTTCCCCCTTAAAGCACGTTATTACTGAGGATGTTTATAAGCTTTATGAAGAAAACGGCGGTAACATTCACCTTGACGGTGCTCTGCGTGCCTCAGGCGGACACACAGTATTTGCACAGGTAATTGACGGTATGGACGTTGTTGATGCGATTGCCAAGGTAGAGGTAAATGCTGAAGATAACAAGCCCATTACAGATGTTAAGCTTGAGTCTGTAGAAATTACAACCTATCAGGGCTGATAATATTAATTTTGGCAAAGGAGAGTTTTTATGCAAGCAGAGCCTATTATAGCAATTATGTACGACTTTGATAAAACCCTTTGCACCCGTGATATGCAGGAGTACGACCTTATCCCGAAGCTTGATATGAGTGCATCTGACTTTTGGAGTGAGGCGAATGATTTTGGCAGAGCTCAGAAAATGGACGGTATTCTTGCATATATGTATACCTGTATTAAACGATGCCGTGAAAAAGGTGTTTCACTAAAGCGAGAAAGCTTTGTAAGTAGTGGCAAAAACGTTGAGCTTTATAAAGGCGTTGACACTTGGTTTGACCGCATCAACACCTTCGGCAAAGAGCAGGGAGCGAAAGTTGAGCACTATGTAATTTCCTCAGGTATGAAAGAAATTATTGAAGGCACCTCAATTGCCGACAAGTTTACCGAAATTTTTGCCTGCGAGTTTTATTATGACGAAGAAGGTAACGCCGCTTGGCCTAAAACTGCGGTAAATTACACCAACAAAACCCAGTTTGTTTACAGAATTAACAAGGGTGTTTTGGACGTTTCCAACGACGTTGACCTTAATCGCTCAATGCCCGACGACTCTAAGCGTGTACCCTTTACAAATATGATTTACATAGGCGACGGTCTTTCCGACGTACCCTGTATGAAAATGATGAAGGCATACGGCGGTCAGGCTATTGCTGTGTATCAGGAAAATTCCAAGGCTAAGGTTGAGGAGTTGCTTATAAAAGACAGGGTTGATTTTATCTTTCCTGCCGACTATTCGCTTGGCGGTGAGCTTGACACAACCGTTAAGAATATTATCAAAAAGATAGTTATAAGCGACACTCTTACCGACATTAATCAGATGCAGTTAAAGGGTATTGGAGAATAATAGTGGAAAAGGGAATGGAAAAAGGAAATATAAATAACAGTGATAAAAAATACTTGCTTAAAAGGCGTATTTTTGCGGGTGCCTCGATTGTTGTTCTAATTGCCTTAAGTGTCTGGCTTACGTGGTTTTTGTGGAAAAAGGTCGGTATTTTTGAGCTTTCTCACATATCTGACTTTCAGACGCGTATAGACTCCTTTGGCACTTGGGGTTGGTTTGTAGCCCTTGGCATACAGGTTTTGCAGGTAATCGTGGCACTTATTCCCGGCGAGGTTGTAGAGGTTGGGTGTGGCTTGGCTTTTGGCTTTTGGGGCGGACTTGCTGTCTGCCTTTTAGGCTCAGCCATAGGCTCGGCGATAATTTTCTTGCTTGTTCGTAAATTCGGAGTTAAGCTTGTAGAGGTTTTTGTATCCCGCGAAAAGATTAACAGCCTTAAGTTTTTAAGTAACGAGCGTAAGCTTAAAAGCATAATATTTCTTGTGTTTTTTACCATAGGAACTCCTAAAGATTTGCTCACGTATTTCGTAGGGCTTACAAATATTAAGCTTCACGAGTTTCTTATTATTTCAACAGTTGCGAGGATTCCCTCGGTTCTGACTTCGATTTTGGTAGGCGACACCCTAAGCGAAGGCAACTTCGTTACCTCAATTCTAATTTTTGCGGCGTCAGCCGTGTTGGGGCTTATGGGCGTTTTAGCCTACAATAAATTTGTGGATAAACGGCAAAAATATAAAGAAGCAAAGAAAAAAGGCGATTGAATTTCTGTCAATCGCCTTTACTGTTTTTTATTCAGCCTTAACTTCTATGAATTTTTCCTGCATATAGGAGTAAACTTCCTTGTCAAGGTCTGCAAAGGAGTAGCACTTGCTTAAATATTCTTCCGAAGGATAAATCAGCTCGGAGCTTTGGATTTCTTCGGGTAAAAGCTTAAATGCCTCAGAGTTAGGTGTTGAGTAACCGATATACTCAGCGTTTGCGGCGCCTACCTCAGCCTCTAACATAAAGTTGATGAAAAGCTCTGCACCCTCTTTGTTCTGAGTAGATTTAGGAATACACATGGAGTCAACAAAGAAGTTTGAGCCTTCCTCAGGGAGGCAATAAGCAAGATTCTCGTTGTTCTGAATCATTGAATATATATCGCCTGCATAGTAAGGAGCAATGGCTGCCTGCTCACCCTCCATTTCGGTGAATACCATGTCCATAACGTATTTTTTAAGAAGAGGCTTCTGCTCAGAAAGCTTCTTAGCGGCAGTGTCAACCTCAGCCTTTGTAAATTTGTCGGGGGTAATGCCCGAAAGCTGCATTGCAATTGCCATAGCATCACGGCTGTTGTCAATCATCAGAATTTCGCCCTTGAGGTTTTCATTCCATAAATCTGCAAATCCCTTGATAGTTTCATTACCTATCATATTTTTGTTGTAGCAAAGTGCAACCACACCCCATGTGTAGGGCACAGAATACTTGTTGTCGGGGTCGAAGGGCAGGTTTTTATAGGTGTCAGCGATGTTCTTGTAATTTGGTACATTCTCAAAGTTAATTTCTGTTAGCAAATCCTCCGAAACAAGCTTTTCAATCATATAGTCAGAGGGAATTACTATATCGTAGCTTGAATTGGATGAGCTTAAAATTGAGTAAAGCTCTTCGTTTGTTTCGTAGGTTGTGTAATTAACCTTGATATTAAACTTATCTTCAAACTCTCTGATAACGTCCATAGAGCCATCGGTGCCGTCGCTGATGTTCTCGCCCCAGTTGAAAACGTTGATTTCGCTGTCATAGGATTTGAAGCAACCGCTAAGTGTCAAAGTCATTGACACTGCGAGAACAAGTACCATTAAAATGCAGACTGTTTTTTTCATTTATCTATCTCCCTTATTTTGAACTTTGAAGTTTTTTCTCCGCTTTGTAATCGCGGATATTTGTGATAATCAAAACCGCAAATACAACTAAAAACAGAATTGTTGAAAGTGCATTGATTTTCGGAGATATACGCTTTCTAATCATTGTGTATATCTCAATGGGCAGGGTCTGGAATTTACTGCCGCGGGTAAAGTAGGTGATTACAAAGTCGTCTAAAGAGTAAGTAAAGCTTATAAGAAAACCCGAAAGAATGCCGGGCAAAAGCTCAAAGAACACTACCTTGAAAAACGCCTCTATCTGATTGCAACCTAAATCCAGTGCTGCCTCATAGATGTTGTGGTCCATTTGGCGGATTTTCGGTGCAACAGAAAGTATAACATAAGGCGTGCAAAATCCGATATGAGCCAAAAGAACGGTTAAAAATCCCATTTCAAAGTTAAACATTCTGCCTAAGAATGTAAAGAAAAGCATTAAGGAAACACCTGTTACAATCTCAGGGTTAATAATGGGAATGTTTGAAACGGTCTGAAAAATCTTTCGTGGAGCACCGCGGAAGTTGTACATTCCGATTGCTGCAAGGGTACCTAAAAGGGTAGACACCAACGCGGCTAACAGTGCAACCGTCAGAGTGTTGTAAAGAGACGTCATAATTGACGAATCTTTAAATAATTCAATGTACCAGTCAAAGGTAAAGCCCTTCCAGACGGTGGTTTTTCCGTCATTGAAGGAGTAAGCTATAAGCACGGCAATTGGTGCATAAAGAAACATCATAATAAGCAGAACATAAAGCTTACTGCCTAACTTCATTTTTTTCATACGCCAACCGCCTCCTCATCGCCGAAGCGGTTCATAACAATAATGAACAGCAAAATTATAACCATAAGGCAAAGCGAAAGTGCTGAGCCAGTGTGTCTGTCGGTCTGGAAAACCTTTTCGATAACGTCACCAATCATAATGTCGTCGGTACCGCCTAAATACTGAGAAACAAGGAAGGTACTTGCAGTAGGCACAAATACCATTGTAACTCCCGATACAATACCGGGAACGGAAAGCGGAAGCACTACCTTGCTGAAAACCTTTAAGCCGTTACTTCCCAAGTCCTGAGCGGCTTCAATAAGGCTTTTGTCGATTTTTCCCATTACAGTATATAAGGGTAAAATCATAAAGGGCAAAAATTCGTAAACCATACCAAGCACAACGGCGCCTGTGTTTCCGATAAGGGGAACGTGCACTCCGAAAAGCCCTAATATTGAATCAAGAGGGCCGTTTTTTGAAAGAAGAACCACCCAAGCGTAAATACGAAGGAGGAAGTTCATCCACATTGGCACCATTACAAGCATAATAACAGTTCGCTGAGTTCTTGCTTTTGCCCTTGATATTATGTAGCTTAAGGGATAAGCCAGCAAAAGGCAAATTGTTGTAGAAAGAAGTGCTACCCACAGCGAATGCAAGAATACATCTCTGTAGCCCCAGGCTTTGCTGATAAACTCAAAGGTAAAGCGGCCGCCGTCGTCTCTTATGGCAAAGGCAACAACCATACCCAAAGGCACCAGCACAAACACAAGCATCCACAGAATGTAGGGAAGAGCTAACTTTTTAGACTTCATTTTCGCCCTCCGCATCGTCTTTAAGGGTGATTACAGCATCTTTAAAGTCAAAGCAAATAGGTGCATAAGTAGCTACCTGCTCGTCTTGTGCACTGTGCATCAGCCACTTTCTCTCGTCAGACTCAACAATAATTTCATTGTATTCGCCTTTCCAGATTACCGACTCAATGTAAACGTCGTCAATCTGACCTACACCATCGCCTGCGATGTAAATACCTGTAGGCGGCAGAATAATGTTAAGCTTAGCGTCTTTTTCAAAGTATCTGTCTTTAATCTCAACCTCTTTGCCTTCAATGATTATTGTGGTTGTGTTTTCTTCTTCGTCTGAATAAGAAACCACAGCCTCAAATTCATTGTAAGGAGTGGGGAAGAGTTTTCGCATTATATGAATGTTGTCAGGTGTGACATACATACCTATGGTTTCGCCCACGCTCTGGCTTACTGTAGAATGAATAAGCAAAGTACAGTTCTTGCACTTAACCTCCATCTCATAGTGAACACCCTTGAAAACCGTGTTAACAACCTTGCCTGATATAATGCCGTTTTCCACAGGCACCACTAAAATATCCTCAGGTCTTATAACAACATCAACAGGTGTATTTTTGCCAAAGCCTGCATCTGTACACTTAAACTCCGTGCCCAAGATATTTACCTTGTAATCCTCAATCATAGTGGCGTTAAGGATATTAGCCTCGCCTATAAAGTCAGCAACAAAGGCGTTTGAAGGTTCGTTATATATATCGGTAGGAGTTCCTATCTGTTCAATTACACCGTTGTTCATAACTACAACCCTGTCGCTCATTGTAAGAGCCTCTTCCTGGTCGTGAGTTACGTATACAAAGGTTTTCTTGGTCATTTTCTGAATACGCTTTAGCTCAATCTGCATATCCTTTCTGAGCTTTAAGTCAAGTGCACCCAAAGGCTCGTCCAAAAGAAGAACGTCAGGGTCGCACACAAGTGCTCTTGCAATAGCAACTCGCTGCTGCTGACCGCCCGAAAGCTGGCTGACACTACGTTTGTCATATCCTTTAAGGTCTACAACTGAAAGCATATACTTTACTTTCTTTTTAATTTCAGCTTTAGGAAGCTTCTTAAGCTTCAAACCGAAAGCTACATTGTCAAAAACATTCAGGTGAGGGAAAAGCGCGTATTTCTGAAATACGGTGTTAATATTTCTCTTGTGGGGCGGAGTACCGTTGATGCGATTTCCTTCGTAGAAAAGGTCACCGCTGTCGGGCTCTAAAAATCCGCCTATAATCCTGAGAGTTGTGGTTTTACCGCAGCCTGAGGGACCTAAGAAGGTTATAAACTCCTCGTCCATAATATCAAGGCTGATGTTGTTGATGATTACCTCGCCGTCAAAGCTTACGTTTATATCTTTAAGCGAGATAATGGTGCTGTCCTTCATAAAAAGCCACCCCCAAAATCATATTATAAGGGCAGAATACCCTATTATCAAAATGAAATTATATTATGTATTAAGAATTTTGTCAATTCTTTTGGCATTTATAATGTTTACAAAGTCTCAAAAAATTTCGTGAAAAATTATTTTTTGTAATATATGACAAAAAATAGCCATAATTATGTATAATTATCCCATTGCCAAAAGTTAAGGTTTTGGTATAATGTATTTGTAGGATTTTCACTTATTGTGATAAACGAAAGGATGATTAAGATGAACAAATGCAAAAGACTGCTGTGTTTACTGCTTACTTTCGCAATGGTAATTTCTCTTTGTGCAGTAGGTTTCACAGCAAGTGCTGCAGGGGTAGAGGTTGCAGGCGTTTCTGCTGCTCCTACAGCTGCTGACGACTTTACTTGGGACAATGCAACTGTTTATTTCTTGCTTACTGACCGTTTTAATAACGGCAACACAAGCAACGATAACAGCTACAATCGCGGTCTCAACCAGAACGGCTCTAAAGCAAGCTACAATAATGTAGCAGCTTTCCAGGGCGGCGACTTTAAGGGTATTACCCAGAAAATCAACGAAGGCTACTTCGACGATTTAGGTATCAATGCCATTTGGGTTGCAGGTTGGTTTGAACAGACTCACGGCTACGTAGTAGGCGGTGACGGTAAAAGCTCCTTCCCTCACTACTCATACCACGGTTACTATGGTCTCGACTTTACAGAGCTTGACAAGAACTATGGTACAGAGGCAGAGTTCAAAGAGATGATTGATACAGCTCATGAGCACGGTATCCGTATCGTTCTTGACGTTGTTCTCAACCACCCCGGTTACAACTCTATCTATGATATGAACGAGTACAACTTCGGTACACTTACAGGCAACTGGCAGAGTGTTTACTACAACTGGAACAGCATCAACCAGACTAACTACCACGGTTGTATCAAATACAACGACGGTCAGGCTTCTGACTGGGCAAACTGGTGGGGCAGAGATTGGGTACGTGCAGGTATGGCAGGCTACGATAACAACGGTGGTGGCGACCTTACAGGTGCAGTTACATACCTCCCCGACTTCAAGACAGAAAATACAGCAACAGTAAGCCTTCCCAAGATTCTTCAGAACAAGTGGACTAAGGAAGGTACATACAACGCAAAGGTTCAGGAGATTGACCAGACCTTCTCCAAGTATAACCTCGGCAACAAGACAGTTCTAAACTACCTTGTTTCTTGGTATGCTAAGTGGGTTGAAGAGTATGGTATCGACGGCTTCCGTTGTGACACAGCAAAGCACGTTGACACTTCTTGCTGGAAGAAGCTCAATGATGCTTGTACAAAGGCTCTTCAGAATTGGAGAACTGCTAATCCTAACGCAGTAGGTGCAGACTGGGACGAGGATTTCTGGATGACAGGCGAAAACTTCGGTCAGGGTGTTGCTAACAACCACTACTACCAGAACGGCTTCGATTCTATGATTAACTTCTCCTTCTCAGGTGACAGCCAGGGTAACGGCTGTAACGGTATGAAGAAGGTAGGTAACCTTAACCAGACATATGCTGATTACGCAAATCAGATTAACAACAACGCAAACTTCAACGTTCTTACTTACATTTCTTCTCACGATACAGGTCTCTGCCGTGATGACCTTTACTATCAGGGCTCTGCACTCCTCCTCTTACCCGGCGGCGTTCAGATTTTCTACGGCGACGAGACTAACAGACAGTATGTTGAGTGTACTATCCACGACCATGAATCCAGAGGTTTCATGAACTGGAATAACACAGATAAGAACATTCTTGCTCACTGGCAGAAGGTTGGTTCTTTCAGAAACGACCACGTTGCTGTTGGTGCAGGCTCTCATAAGAACCTCTCTGCTACAAGCGGTACAGCTTTCAGCCGTGAATATAACAAAAACAATGTTAAAGATACAGTTGTTTGTGTAATCGGTGCAAACAAGAATGCAAGCACAACAATTACACTTAACGGTGCATTTGCTGACGGTACAAAGGTAGTTAACGCTTACACAGGCGACACTGCTACAGTAACAGGTGGCAAGGTTACATTCAATAGTGGTGCTCAGGGCACAATTCTCGTAGAGGTTGATGAAGCAACAGTTGTAGTACCTACAACAACTCCTATTCAGACAACTGCTCCTACAGAGCCCCAGAAGCCCACAACAGTAACAACTGCTCCTACAACTCCTTCTGAGCCCGTAAATCCCACAACTACAATTTCCACAGAACCCTCTGAGGAAATTCCCACAACAACAGCTCCCGACAAAATTACAACTGCTCCTACAGAGACTACTACAGCTCCTGTTGGTCCCGCAGAGTACGTAGTTCTCGGTGATGCTGACTTCTCCGGCAAAGTAAACATCAAGGATGCTACTTTAATTCAGAAGCACATTGCAAAGATTGAAATTCTTGATGACAAGGCAATTTTCGCAAGTGACGTTGATGCAAGCGAAGTTCTCAATATTCGTGACGTAACATTTATCCAGAAGTGGCTTGCAAAGATGTCCATAGACTTCGCAGTAGGCACAGAGGTGCTTTATAAGGGTTCTGAGGAGTCTACAACTCCCAACGTTAAGCCTTCAGGCTCACCCATTATCATTCCCGGCAATCCCACAACTCCTACAGAGACAACAGTTGTAGAGCCTACAGAGACATCTACAACAGTAGAGCCTGTTGTTACAGAGCCTCAGCCTATCGTTACTGAGCCTCAGCCCATTGTTACAGAGCCTCAGTACACAGAACCCCAGTATACAGAACCCGATATTCCCGATAATCCCGTAGGTGACACAATCACAATCTACTTTGAGAATACATACGGCTGGAACAGTGTTTACTGGCATGCATGGAATGATGCAGGCGGCACAAACACACCTTGGCCCGGTGACCCCATGACCAACGTAAGCGGTAATATCTATTCTGCTGAGGTAAGCACTGAGTTTACAGGTATTATCTTCAACGACGGTTCAGGTAGCGACTTCAACAAGACAACTGATACTACAATTGCCGGCGACGGTATGATGTTCTCTAATGGCTCTTGGGTAGCTTACGACCCCAACGGCGGCGGTAATGACAATCCCAATCCTCCTACACCCGGCACAAGCACAATTTACGTTAGGGATAGCGCAGGCTGGGGCACAGTATATTGTCATTCTTGGAGTGACTCAAGTGGTACAATATGGCCCGGCACACAGATGACAAATCTTGGCAATGGTGTATACAGCATTGATATTGATTCAAGTCATACAGGCGTAGTATTCAATAACGGCAGCGGTACGCAGACAGGCGACCTTACACCTAACTTCGGTCAGATTTTCGACAACGGCACAAACAGCTGGAGTGCTTACGATGGCGGCAATGGCGGCGGTAACAGCGGCGGCGACGTAGTGGTTTCAGGCGATTACGTTTACTTTACAGATAACGCCGGTTGGGGCACAGTTTACTGCCATACTTGGAATACAGTAGGCGGCACAACCACATGGCCCGGCGTACAGATGGAAAATACAGGCGGCAACCAGTACCGTGTAATGGTTGACGGTAGCCACACAATGGTTAAGTTCAACAACGGCAATGGCGTTGAAGGATCGGAAGCTGAGCTTGTTCTCGGTAACACATATTCTAACTAATTGCTAAAAATTAAGGCAGTCTCACGTCTGTGAGGCTGCCTTTTTATTATTTTTATGTGTTCATACTTTGTTTCATTGACAAATCCTCAAAAAGATATATAATGTTATTTGTAATACTATGGATAATTGTGTCCGTAATTTGAGGAGGTAATAACAGCTTGTTTCAGATTTTTAAAGAACACAAGGGTTTCGGCAAGCAGATAATGCTTTTAGCCGTTAATGACCTGAAAAAAACATATAAGGGTGCCGCTATCGGCCCCCTCTGGGCAGTAATCAAGCCTGCCTTTACGCTTTTTGTATATTGGTTCGCTTTTACTATAGGTCTTAAGACAGGAAATACAGAGGCTTATCACGGTCTTGAATACTCAAAGTTCATTTTTCTTTTAGTAGGTTTTGTGCCTTGGTTTTTTATAAACGACAGTATCACTTTAGGTGCAAAATCAATCAGAATGAATCGACAGTTTGTTACCAAGGTTTCTTTCCCTGTTTCGACAATTATGACCTTTACGGCAGTAGCAAGGCTGTTTGTTCATATTTTTCTTGCAGCCATTATGTATGTAATACTCATATTAAATAAGTCTACAGATATTCTGACCCCCTCGATTTATAACCTGCAATTTTTCCTTTATTGTCCTCTTATGGTGATTTTCTTTGTGGCACTTACTTGGTCAACTGCACCTATGGCGGCGTTTTCTAAGGACTTTGAAAATATGGTTATGTCTATAATGTCTGGTGTTTTCTGGCTTTCGGGTATTATTTATAACACCTATGCATTAGAAAGCGAAACACTTAAGACAGTTATGCTTTTTAATCCCATTAATTTCTTCGCCAATGGTTATCGTAAGGCTTTTCTTTACGGCGAGTGGTTCTATGAAAATCCCGTTGAACTTTATATATTCTTAGGTGAGTTTTTACTGGTGTTTGTGTTAGGTCTTTGGAACTATAAACGCCTCAGAAAAGCTCTGCCTGACGTGCTTTAAGGAGGTTTTGCTATGGAAAATCCTATTATTTCCTTTAAGAATGTCAGCAAAGAGTATACTCTTTATAAAAGCGACAGAGAGAGGTTCAAGGCGTTATTTTTTAAAAGCAAAAACGCTAAAATCAACAAAGCCCTTAAAAACGTTTCGTTTGATATAAACAGAGGTGAAGCGGTAGGCTTTATCGGTGACAACGGTGCAGGTAAATCTACTATTTTAAAGCATATTACAGGCGTTGCTTTCCCCACTGAGGGCGAGGTAATTGTTAACGGTAAGGTTGCTGCTCTTTTAGAGCTTACTGCAGGCTTTTCTATGGAAATGACCGGCAGAGAAAATATTTACCTCAAGGGCTATATCTTAGGCCTTACAGACAAAGAGATTAAGCGTCTGGAGGAGCGTATCGTCGATTTTGCAGAGCTTGGCGATTATATTGACCAGCCTGTAAGAACCTACTCAAGCGGTATGAAAATGCGTCTTGGTTTTGCCATTAACGTTAATATCGAGCCCGACGTGCTGGTTATTGACGAGGCTCTTTCTGTTGGTGACGCTACATTTAAAAAGAAATGTAAGCAAAAAATTGCAGATACTATAAAAAGCGGTGTTACTGTGCTCTACGTTAGCCATAACCCCGAAAGTGTAAAAGAGCTTTGCACACGTGCAATTTACCTTAAAAAGGGTCAGCTTATGTACGACGGCACAGTTGAGGACGCTTTAAAATCTTATCAGGCAGACAAAGCAAAGAAAGGAAAGTAATTTATGGCACACGTATTGGTTTTCGCCGGTGGTATCGGCGCCAGAATGAAGTCTAACGACATTCCCAAGCAGTTTATTGATGTTGACGGCAAGCCTATTATTATTCGCACACTTGAGCATTTTGAAAAGCATGCTCAGGTTGAGGACATTGTGATTTCCTGCCTTGCCGAAAAAATTGATTATATGAAAATGCTTGTTGCAAAGTATAATATTTCGAAGGTTATTTCTGTTGTTCCCGGCGGTGCAAACGGCCACCAGAGCATTCACAACGGCCTTGTTGAAATTGAGAAAAACTCAAAGCCTGAGGATATTGTGCTTATTTGCGACGGTGTACGTCCTATGCTTTCGGAAAAGCTTATTACAGATTGCATCGACACTGCAAAGGAGTTTGAAACCGCCGTTCCTGTAACTCCAAGTATTGATTCTGTGCTTGAATCCCCCGACGGCAAGACCTGCTCAAAGTCTCTTCCCAGAAAGCAGATGTTTATTACTCAGGCGCCTCAGGGCTACACAATGCGCAAAATTATGTGGGCTCACGACGAAGCAGAAAGAAGGGGAATAACAAACCCCATTTCTTCATCAGAGCTTTTAATCGAGCTTGGCGAGACTGTTCAGATTTTCCAGGGAATCCGTGAAAACATCAAGGTTACAACTCCCGAAGATTTGCAGACTTTACGCTCTTATTTTTATTACGAAAGCTTCAAAAATTTCGCAAAAGAAGAGCTTAAATACGACCAGATTTAAATATTTGACATTGACTTTTCTGCCGTGCTTTGATATAATCTTTAAGTCGGCAGAAAAGTTTTCTGTTTATATATGCGGATATGGCGGAATTGGCAGACGCGCATGGTTCAGGTCCATGTGAAAGCAATTTCATGCAGGTTCAAGTCCTGTTATCCGCACCAAAATTGTGGCACTGCTTTTATAGTGGTGCCACATAATAAAATTAAAATTCCTTTTTAGGGACTTGAACCTTAAGAAGGTGAGCGACGTCAATAAAACAGTCCGATGGACTGTTTTTAGACGCGAAGTACGAAGGCGGGTACCGAAAGCGTAAGCTTTGGGTCGCCGAGTACAGATGATTTTGCATAAAATCATCGTCCTGTTATCCGCACCAATACGGGAGCATAGCTCAGCTGGGAGAGCATCTGCCTTACAAGCAGAGGGTCACAGGTTCGAGCCCTGTTGTTCCCACCAAAATGAGAAAGCACTACAACTGTAGTGCTTTTTTCTATATTAAAAATTGCTTTTAAGGTCACTTTTGTAACCTTTTATATTATTTTGCGACTTAATGTAAAGAGGTGATTTTATGACAGATAATGAAATAATAACATTATATTTTAAACGCGACCCTGAAGCGATTTTTTATACAAGCCGGAAGTACGGCAGGCTTTGCTATAGCATTTCCTTAAATATTTTGGGTAGCGAAGAAGACTCAAAAGAGTGTGTCAATGATACTTACATAAAAACATGGAACAGTATTCCGCCTCATAAGCCTGATGTGCTTTCTGCTTTTCTGGCTAAAATTACCCGCGCGCTCAGCATTAGCAGGCTAAGAATGCTGAGGGCACAAAAACGTGACGTAAAGGCTGCTGTTTCTTTTGATGAGCTTAATGATTGTATTGCTGAAAAAGGCAGAGTGTATGAGAATATAGAAGCTGAGGAACTTAAAAATATTATTGAAAGCTTTCTTAAAAATCAAAATGACAACGAGCGTAATATTTTTATCTGTCGTTACTTCTACGGCGACTCAATCTCTGATATCTGTAAGCGTTTTCATTTTTCTCAAAGTAAGGTAAAAACCACCTTGTATCGAACACGAAAAAAGCTTAGAGAGCATCTTGTTAAGGAGGGCGTTTTTGATGAATAACCAAAAGCTTGTAGATGCTATAGGTCTTTTAGACGACAATATGATATTAGATGCGCACAATGGAAAGCCTAAAAAAACTTTTATTCTAAAAGCGGTGGCGGCTGTACTTGCAATAATCCTCGTGCCAACTATTGTGATTTTCAGCGGCGGATACATTTTCGGGCATATCGGCAGCGATGTTTATGACCCGACACTTAAATACGCCTTTACCCAAGAGGCTCTTATGGATATTTGTCAGCAACATATCGGCAGTATTTCTGCTACATCAGACCCTCCCGAATATGTGAGCGTAGGTGCAAACCCTCCCGAAATTCACTACGCTGACGAAGAAAAAATTGTCTTCACCACCCTTGAAGGCGTTTTTGTTTATAATTATAATACTTTGCAGATTGAGAAAAACTATTCCTTAGAAAAAATCGGAATACCTTTTTTTGCACAGGGAGACAGGGGGACCTGTATAAGTGTTGATGAAAGCGGCGACTACGCCTTGCTTACCTCAAGTGAAAATATGTCGAGTGTTGACAGAGCACTTGAATACCGCATACTTGATTTCAATAGCGGGAAGGCGGACAAAATCAAAAGCTCTGAAATTCCCGAAAATTTCAAAGCTTTCAAGGTAGAGGAAAATATTTATAAGCCAAAGAATGACGGCGACTTTTCTTTTGAACTTTACGAGTCAAAGGATTTCCCAAGCTCTCAGATGGTAAGCTTCGGTGATAAAGACTTCTTCCTTGTTATTGATATTCAAGAGGACACAATGTATAATGCTCTTTTAGGTTGTGCTGAAGTTGTAATAGTAGATTCAAAGGGCAGTTTCATAACCAAAAAGCTTTTTTCCGACTTTTCTAAAAGCGTTTTAGAATAGCTGAAAACCCCATTGCAAAGCCAATTCTCATTTTTTGAGAGTTGGCTTAACGTTTGCGACGTTTACTTCTCAGCACCATTAAGTTAAAATATGGGTGAAATAAAGAGAAAAGCGAGGATAACTTATGAGCACAATGAGCGAAATAATCAGAGAAAGACGGCAAGCCTTAGGTATAACTCAGCGTGAGCTTGCAGATATGCTTTCAATATCAGATAAAACTGTTTCAAGGTGGGAAAGTGCAAATCAGATGCCCGATGCAATTCTATTGCCCGATTTAGCCGAGGCACTGAAAATTTCTATCAATGACCTTTACGGAATATCTTCCACCGAAAAAGAAACAGAAGTTAAAGCGTTTCCAAGACCGAAGTCTCATATAACCGTAAGCTATAAAGCGGCTATGATAATAGGACTTGTTCTTTTCCTTTTTGGTGCAATCCTTCTTGTTCATATCAACACAATTCGTTTTGATACCGGCGATAGGGCACTTGGCAACATTTTTATGTATATCGGCAGCGGCCTTTGCCTTGCCGCCGAAATCGTTTATATAGTTCTCTACAGAAACAAGTTTTTCTATAATCCTGTTTATCTTTTTGACGATATAAGGCTTGGAAATACCTGTGCTTTAAGCATACTGGCTGTACTTATAGTAATTTTTCCTATGTGTCTCACACTGCGAATTACATATTTGTATGAGCTTCTGGTGGTTTTACTGCTCGGTGCTACAATGGTAATGATGATTTTTCAGAAAAGAAGCCTCAGAGCAGAGGAAATAAATACCAGCAAAATTATTAGCATAATCACCGTTTCTGCTATTTCACTTTGCATTTTGATTATGGCAGGGGTATATGTTTACTTTAGATTTATCTATAAAGACCCTCTGGCAGAAAACGACCCTATGATGCAGCTTATAATAGAACTTGCAGGTGAATCCCCCTACGAGGTAAAAGCACGTATGTATAGCTTTATGCTGTTAGCAGCGGTAATGCTTTCGCTACTCTTAATGAACCACATAGAACTCATAATAAAATCAAAACGGCATCACACTTCGTGATGCCGTTTTTGGTGCGGGTGTTCATAACGGACTTGATTAAAAAGTATTGAATAACCGGCAGAAACACACATATTTTTCATCCACACATTTGTGTATTTCAAGGTTTCTTCGTAAAATAAAACTACAGAAACGAGGAAACAAGATTATGTCAAAATTTATTGAAGAACTCTATTATGGTAACATTGATCCCCAAGCACGAAGTACTAAGCAGAACAAAACAGTTCAAAAGCAGATGGAAGTCCTAATGCTCAACGAGGAATTTCTAACTGAAGCACTCACGGGTGAAAACAAAAAGAAATTTCTTGATTTTGTCAATGCTTGGAGTA
>JAFQVY010000009.1 GCA_017407755.1 Clostridia bacterium
AAAAGCTTCATTCCTGCCCGACTTAAATCTACACTGGAACATCTTGTCAAAAAAGCCTTATTCCTATGCGCTATGGGAATGTCGTTTATAGTCATACCCTCCGGCAAAACGAGCTTACCAATTTTTATACACTCTTCTACATAACTCTTATACATAAGCAAATAGTTTACAAAAACATCAGGCAAAGGTATCTGCCTGTATCCATTAGGCGTTTTTAATCTTTCCTCTGTTTCATTGGAATTGTTTCGGGTTTTCTTGTTAACCTCGCAATAATACATATCGTTATATTCCTGAGACTGATATATATCTCCAAAGTTCATCCCTGCCGCTTCGCCGTTTCGCACACCTGTAAACATCATCAACAATAGACCTATCTCTTCGCCCGAGATCTCCTCAGGCGGTTTAACGAGCCTCTTGAAAATATCCAGTTCTTCTTTTCTTGTAAAAGAACGCTTGACAAAACCTAATGCATCTTCAAGTTCTTTTCTGCTGTCTTCTTTATTATCATCCCAGCAGTTTGGAATACCATGTTGTTCATAGCCAACCTGGCACACCCTTTTTATCAAATGCTCATAATGGTCGTTTGTCCCTTCTTCAGATTTATAATTGCTTTTTAGGATGTTAACAACATCCTCAAACTCTTCACGAGTATAAGCACTTAATGGTTTCCCATTCGTCAACAGAGGCAAAATTCTCGAATTATAGTACTCAGCGTAACGCTTTTGCGTCTCATCATTCCATCTTGATGAAACCCCGATGTTTTCTTCAAATTCGTCCAGAACAACCCAATAACGACGTAAAACTCCTGCAAAGGTCAACTCATTTGCTGACATTGAAACGTAACTATTATCAATTATTACTTTCATCTTTGCTGTCTCCTTTTATTATTTTTTCAAGCTTGCATAACTCCTCGTAAAGTATACAAGCAACATCTTCGTTATCGTAACCAATATAGTGTCTGTCTGCTGTGTCATTTGGCTTAAGGCCCAAAATAACAGCTCTTTCGTTGTCATTCAAGTTCGTATAATTTGTTAGATGTTTTATAAAGGTTTCTCTCAGAACATCACCTCTATATGATTTCAACACTAACTCTCTACCAGAAGTTTTTATCAGCTTATTATTATTTTCCCAAAAATCTAAAACCGATTCACATAACTCCTTTATATCCTTTCTCTTACAATGCTCGTAAGGAGATGATTTCTTATTTAATGTCGGGACAATAGGCATAAGATGGATTTCTTCTTCGTCATATTTTTCGCTCAACTCATTCTTTCTTTTTATTAGCTCCTCCGAAAGCAATGGTACACAAGGAATGCAGACAGGTACCTTTGACACTACTCCATTAACTATATTTTTGTTATACGTATCAGACGGAAACAACATATAAAAACCATATTCTTGAGAACACAAAAAATCTTTCCAGGTTAATTCACAAATCTGACTATGACTTAGCCCCGTAAACATTTTTATCATAACCGCCAAATATTCATATTTTGAAGACCTCAACTTTTTAGAAACATCTTTATATACTTGTCGGATTTCTGATTTCATTAAAGAGTGCTTCACTAAGGCATACCTTGCTCTATCAACTACATCATATCGACTACGATTTTCATATTCAGAACTCGGGTTGAAAGATTCAAAAATATTATTTTCACAGATATTATTGTTCACTGCTACTTCGAAAATCTCACTTAGCAGGTTTATATATTTATCTAATGTCAACTCATCAAATCCGAAGTGTTGCTCATAATATGCTTTTTCGAACTCATCAACAGAAGCTTTGACAATAGGTAATTCTCCGATTTTACTATCTACTATCGTCTTAACAAAATCGAAATCGTTATCGTCATTCTCTTTCCATATGTACCAATCAAAATACAGATAGAAAAAGGATTTTAAAGAAATATTCTCATAGTCTATATGTTCTAATGTGTTTTCTTTTAAGTAATCACGTAGCAGTTTGTCGCCGTTCATACCGTAAAAAAATTCATTTTCTATAACATCATAAATATTCTCTAAAGAAACACCTCTGAATTTCATTTCCGTACCCGGAATAATGACGCTTTTTCTGTTTTCTGTTGGCATTTTGAAATATACTCTTAGTCGAATCTTATTGTCTTCACTTTTACCATTGTGAATTGTATAGAAAGCTGAAATGCCTTCCGAAAAAGTGTATTCTTTTGCCATTTCTCTTTTTTGTCCGCTTTTGTTTATGTACTTTATACCTCTGAATATTTCTCTTATCGAAGAACCCGATTCTATCAATTCTTTCTTGCTTGTGAAAGCTTCCTGACAATCCCTTGATATATACTGCTCATTAGAAGATATAAGGTTGTATTTATTTAGAATTATCGCATTTTCATAGTATGTCTCACCACCAATATTTTCTTGCACAGACCAACGAACAAAAACCTTCTTTTTTCTTCCTTCAGACGAAGACAATCCTAAGGGCAATATGTCTATTGACTGTATATTTACATCGTTAGAGTAGATGAGTTGAGATATCGCACCAGTGGTATTTTCAAACTCATTGGACTCATGTAAAGAAAATATTTGCATAGAGGTTTTGCAACGTTTCAATAAAGTATCAGACATTTCTTTTTGGAGTTTTTCTTCAGTATGAGTTGCAAACATAAGAATGCTATCAACTCTTATCTCTAATTTAAGGAACTCTTCAAAGGTATAAAACTTTATTGACCCTGTACCATTAAAATTCATACATTCACAATATCTACGATACAACTTGCATTTATACTGAGAAGGCAACACAACTACAAAGTCAATATCCCTGAAACTTGTGTCGAAAATCATTTTTCTTATAAAAAAATCTGAAGGACTAATAATGGCTACAGTAGGTTTATCTCCAGCAAAAATGCGAGACATAAAACGCGGATATATGTAGCAATTATCAAGCAGTATATCGTTTTTATCTTCTGCATATGACGCAGCACACATCAGTTCTATTTCATTGTATCTGAGTTTTAAAAGTTTTTTTGCACAAGATAACACTATCTTATAAGATACTCCTGTGTTATCTACAAAACGTTTCAGCTTTGAGGAATTATCAATAATAGCCATCAGTTCCGTAATCCGCTCTTTAGGAATACCATTCTCAACACAAACCGATATTGCTTTAGTCGCACTTCTCATTTGCTGATACTCTTCAATATCCAGCTTAGTCATACACACAGCTTTATATAAATCAACAACATCTTTTATGCCAGTTTTCAGCTTATTCATGTTTTGTAAATCGAATTGCTTCCTAACGTCCCTATCAAGCTCAATGATCGTTGAGTAGTATTTTTGTGAAACGATTTTATGTACTTGATTCATCATAAGGATCACATATCCTGTATTGAGAACACTAAGTTTCAACCTTCTTTTCATTTCTACCAACTGCAACGGACTGCAAACTAATTGTGAAACACCGACTTTGAAAAATTCTATTAGCCCGATGTTTGAAAACTCTGAACACAGATTCGCCAACTTCTTCCAGTTGCAATCTCGTTTGACATGCAAAAAAATCTCTGCTTCACAGTTCGAGCAACTATTCCTCACTTTAACATAAGCATTCTTGATATCTTCATTATCAAAATGCTGATCAGCGATAGAGACACACGTACAATAAGCTCTCAGGAAAACACCCTCATCACAACTGCAATTGAAAACCTCCTCTACACTTTTCTTGATTTTCACCTTTTCCATAATTTTCTATCCTTTCACGAATTTAAATTCCAAACAGAGTAAAACTATTCTATATAATTATGGGTATAAATTTTGTTCTCCAACAAAAATATAAAATTCGTTTTGTCTCTAAATATATTATGATAAATAATTCAAAAAACATTTTTCTCATATAAGGATTACTCTTTCGGATTAAGAATGGTACTATATCATTATGGGTTGTTTTAAAATAAAATAAAAATACAGATAAAAATAACGACAAAGGTAACCTCTGTCGTTGCTAAAAATATATATTGTCTCATCTGCGCAGCTCACAAGCAAATACTCTAAAATTAACGATTGGTCACTACACAGAATTTTTACCGACCAAAACGCAGAAAATAATGACCATTTTCATACTTTACTCATCACCCCGTACACTTTTTCGGGCAAAAAAATAAGCCTGCTTTGAAAAATCAAAACAGGCTTATAAAATATTCAGTTACTCCCAAAATGCACCACATCCATATAAAAGCAGTAATTTCGGAGTCTTTATGGAAAACAAAAAGCAGAAACACAAATGTGTTCCTGCTTTTTATGGTCCGAGTGACAGGAGTCGAACCTGCGGCCTCTTGAACCCCATTCAAGCGCGCTACCAAACTGCGCTACACCCGGATTGGACAACGGAAGTTATTATATCACTAAATTTGTGAAAATGCAAGTGTTTTTTTAAAAAATTTATTATTTCTTTTGAGGCACTGCCGGTGTCACATAAACCGTCTTTTGGTCGGTATAGATTACCTTGCCGGGTTTTGCGCCCTGGGGCTTATTCACACGCCTTACAAGTGTATAGTCCACAGGCACCTGCGAGGAGTCTTTGGCTTTGCTGAAATATGCGGCAATCTCTGCGGCTTTTAAAATTGTGCTTTCAGGCACCTCTCTGCCTTCGGTGATTATAACCGTATGGCTGCCGGGGATATCTTTCGTATGAAGCCAAAGGTCATTTTTTTGGGCGGTTTTAAGAGTAAGCAAATCGTTTTGCTTATTATTTCTGCCTACCAGAACTTTAAAGCCGTCGGCATCAAACTCTCTGAAATCCGGCTTTATTTTCTGAGGCTTTTTATTGTTTTTTTCGCTTTTATTCTGTCTCAAATACCCCTCTGCAATAAGCTCCTGCCTTATCTGACTGAGGTCGTGCTCGCTTTCTGCACGGTTAATTTCATCGGCAACTGTTTCTAAATAACTAAGCTCTTCTGCTGAATTCTCAATTTGAACTCTTAGCATTTTATCGGCAGTTTTTGCCTTTGCATAATCCTTATAATACTTCTGAGCGTTTTGCTGGGGAGTTTTAGCAACGTCAAGAGTAATACGAATGGTGCTTGCATTTTCGTCGTAAAAATTAATCAAATCTGCAAAGGGAGCACCTTTTTGAATGAGGTGCATATTCGCACTTATAAGGTCAGCCTTCTGGCGAAGGATTTCTCTGTCCTGACATTTCTCAAGCTCAATTTTTTGCAACGAAATTTTCCTTGAAAGACGCTCGATATTATTGCTTACAAGCTTACTCAGTGCATGAGATTTTACCCTCATTCGCTCTAAGCTTTCCCTTGTGTGATAAAAGGCATCAAGTGCTTTGCAAAAGCTTTCATATTCAAATTTTTCTACGGTGTCGCCATATTGATTTACAGGCATAAATGAAAAGTCAAAAAGCTTTCCCTGTGTGTTTTTTAGAGTAACGGCGTAAGTCTTGGGATTTTTTGCTTCTTCTCTAAGGATTTCAAGCTGCTTTAAAAGGCTTTGCCACTCTTCGTTATTCATTAAATTTTTGTCGGTGTCGGGGGTTCCTGTTGAAGCATAAGAAAGCTCACGGCAAATTATCGGAGAAACGCCTGTAAGAGTATTTAAAATTGCCTTGTCAAGACCGCTATAGGGACAAAGCTTTATAGCTTTTAGAATTTCCTCTGTGTCCGTATTTTCAATGCTGAGCTTTTCTTGAGAAGGGGGCATTTCGTAAATAAGGGAAGGCAAAACAAGACGCTTCGAAGAAAGCGTCACATCAACTCTTTTTAAGGCATCTATTATTATACCTTCACCGTCAATAAGCACAATATTGCTATGCTTGCCCATAATCTCAACAGCCAGCGTAAGCTTTACCTTGTCGCCTAATTCGTTGACACAGTCAAAGTCAAAAAACAGCATACGCTCCAAATCAGGTTGGCGGATTGAAATAAGTTTTGAGCTTGTGAGACGCTTTCGAAGAAGCATACAAAACATAGGCGGCTTGTCGGGGTTTTCCACGCTATATTCCGTTATACCTACTCTGGGGGAATCTGCACGGGTAGAAAGAAGAAGACGGCGGTTTCCCCCAAAGGTTCTTAAATTTATAATAAGCTCGTCGCGGTTAGGCTCAAACACCTGACTTACCCTTGCATCTATGAGAGCTGATTCAAGCTCTGTTTTTATGTGTCTTAAAAATATGCCGTCAAGTGCCATTTCTTAACCGCCTCACTATATTGTTTCTAAATCCAGCCTATCCAAATGCAGAATTGCCCTCAAGGGGCTACCTTGCGGCTAACCTGCTATTTGTGATATTTTCCGCCTGCGCTTATCTGAAAAGCACGGTAAACCTGCTCTAAAAGCATAACCCTGAAAAGCTGATGTGGAAAGGTCATGGGACTTACCGAAAGCCTTAAATCAGCTCTTTTTTTAACTTCGTCAGAAAGTCCGAAGGAGCTTCCGATAATAATATCTACCCTGCTTTTGCCCTCAACGCTGACTTTATCAAAAAGCTTTGAAAACTCCTCGCTGGAGTACATTTTGCCCTCAATACACATCGCAATAACAAAGGCGTCCTTAGAAACCTTTGCAAGGATTTTTTCGCTTTCGCTTTTAAGTGCATTGGCAATTTCCGTGTCGCTTGCTTTTTCCGAAAGCTTGGTTTCGTCAAGCTCTATAATATTTAATTTGCAAAAAGCAGAAAGCCTTTTTGAATACTCCTTTACTGCTTCTGAAAGGAATTTTTCCTTAAGCTTTCCCACTGTGATTATATTTACACTTAGCATAACTACCTCAGAATAAAATTGCTTTTCCGTTGGTCTCGCTTGGTGCTACCTCAAGGGTAAAATCCAAGCCTTGTGCCATACCCTCTTTTGTAAGTGCATCAAGAGATGTGTTGTAGGCAAGGAGGGGTGTGTTGTTTTCCTTGCTTAAATGTCCCAGTACAATACGGTTAACTCCGCTTTTTACAAGCAGGGGTAATTCCTCGGCGCAAGCTTTGTTAGAAAGATGGCCTTTATCGGAAAGAATACGCTTTTTAAGAGCATAAGGATACGGGCCGCATCTTAACATATCAATATCGTGATTAGACTCAATTACCGCAAGGCTTGATTTTTTGATTGCCTCACGGACAGAAGGCAGCATTATGCCCATATCCGTTGCAATTGTGGCACGGCTTCCGTCAGCAGTTGTAACGGAATAAGCACAGCTTTCGGCACTGTCGTGAGGCGTGTTGTGCCGCTCAATAAGCATATCGCCTACCGAAAGCTTTGTCTCAATAACATCTGCCGTAAAACGTGAGCTTAATTTGTCGGTTCGCTCTAATTCATTAAGAGTACCTAAGCTTGCATATACCGTAAAACCGTAGCGGCTTGCAAGCACCTTTAAGCCCTGACAATGGTCAGAGTGCTCGTGGGTAATAAACACCGCACGAACTGTCCTTAAGTCAAGATTATTGCTTTGCATTGCCATTTCAATCTGCTTACAGCTTCTGCCTGCATCAATTAAAACTCCTTGACCTGATGAGCCTATGTAATAGCTATTGCCACTGCTTGAGCTGAATAGTGTAACGAATTTTGCCACTTTTAAAACCTCTCTGAATACAAAAAAGGGGTACAAACGTACCCCGGATAATTTATGCTGTTGTTGCAACTTCCTCGTCGGGAACATACTGCTTTCTGATATCGGCACCTAATGCTTTAAACTTGTCAATTACCTCTTCATAGCCACGCTCGATATAGTTGATTGAGCCGATTTCGGTTTCGCCCGAAGCTACAAGTCCTGCAATAATAAGTGCGGCACCTGCTCTCAGGTCAGTAGCTTTAACGGGAGCACCGTGAAGCTCCTTAACCCCTTCAACAACTGCGACCCTGCCCTCTACAGAAATTTTGGCACCCATAAGCAAAAGCTCACGAACATACTGGAACCTGTTGTCCCATACATTTTCGGTAACTATGCTTGTGCCTTCTAAAGTCGAAAGCATTGCCACAAACTGAGGCTGACAGTCGGTAGGAAAGCCGGGATGAGGCATTGTTTTGATGTTACAACCCTTTAAAGGAGCCTTTGAAGCGTCAATACGAACTGCCTCGTCATACTCCTCAATCTCAACACCGATATCTGCAAGCTTTGCCGTAATAGAGTCAAGGTGCTTGGGGGTAACGTTTTTAACAAGCAAACTTCCGCGTGTGGCAACTGCCGCCGCCATATATGTGCCTGCTTCTATCTGGTCGGGGATAATTGAATAGGTAATACCGTGAAGGTAATCAACGCCCCTGATTTTAATTACATCTGTACCTGCACCGCGGATATTGGCACCCATAGAGTTAAGAAAGTTTGCAAGGTCAACAATATGAGGCTCCTTAGCCGCATTTTCAATAATGGTCTGACCCTCTGCCTTAACTGCGGCAAGCATAATATTCATAGTTGAACCAACGGAAACCGTGTCAAAGTAAACATTGCCGCCGTGAAGCCTGGTGTCACTCTTTGCCTCAACAATACCGCCGTTTACAAGCTCACAATTGGCACCCAGTGCCGCAAAGCCTTTAAGGTGCTGGTCAATGGGTCTGACGCCGAAATTACAACCGCCCGGCAAAGCTACCTTGGCGTTGTGAAATCTTCCTAAAAGAGCACCGATAAGATAGTAAGAAGCACGCATACCTCTTACAGAATCATCAGTTGCACAGTAGGTGTTTATAGGGCGGGAGTCAATCTCAAGGGTATGCTTATTAACCCTTTTTACAATTGCACCCAAGCCTCTGAGAATATTGCCGATAAGAGTAACATCGCTGATGTTAGGTATATTTTCAATGCGGCAAGGCTCATCACAAAGTATTGCTGCAGGAATAACTGCAACAGCCGCGTTCTTAGCGCCGCTGATTGTAACTTCACCATGTAAGGGATTGCCGCCGTTAATTATATATTTATCCAAATCTGCACACTCCAATAACATAATTATGGTTTATGCTTGATTTTATAACAAGCTTATTGTGAAAAGCCTCGACGAAACATAAGAAGCATTAAAAAAATCGGCTTTTCTTCTTTGTAAGAATTTTACAAAGCATAAAGACACATTTTGGCATTATTGCCATTTTACCATTAAGAAAATAATAATATATAAGCGTACCAAAGTCAACCGATATTTAATTTTGTAATACTTTTTGGTAAACTTGCCTTTAAATAAACCTCAGCCGTTAATTTTTAATGTAAAAACGCCAAGTAGCTGTAATTATTTTGACATATTTTTCCTTAGAAGAAATTCAGACAGAGGTACTTATTTATTATAACACATCTTGCGGTTAAACATAAAGACAAAATTTGACTTTTTTGGCAAAAAATAATAAAAAATTTTATAATAACCTATATATTTTATAAAATTTTAATTGACTTATTGTAGATTTTGAGTTATTATAGTAGCGGTATAAAGTGTATAAGAGGTGACGGTGCGGTGCCATCGGATTTTGAAACAAGGCTTTCTGAGCTTGATGACTCTGCGCTGTGTGCTTTGGTTAACCAAAAAAGCCAACCTGCCTTTGAGGAAATCACTAAAAGGTACAAGGGTCTTATCCGCAGTATTTCAAAAGAATATTCATACCCCGGCTTTGATTCGGGGGACTTTATGCAACTTGGTCTTATGGGGCTTTACAGTGCCTGTAAAACCTACAAAAACCATAGCACCATAAGCTTTAAAAACTTTGCCGCAGTTTGCATAAGGCGTCGGTACATTTCTCTTGTTCGTTCCCTTTCTAACCGCAAGGCAATACCAAAAGATGCTGTGGTGCCTTTTGAAAATTACGACACTTACAGTCAGGCTTTAAATCCTGAGGCACTGTTGCTTGACAAAGAAAGTGACGAAAGCTTTTTTGAGCTTATTAAAAAAAGGCTTTCTTATATGGAGCTATGCACCCTTAAAGGCTATGCACAGGGTATGTCTTACGCTGAAATTGCAAAAAGCACAGGTCTTTCAACAAAAGCGGTGGATAACGCTTTGCAAAGGGTTAGAAAAAAATTAATTAAGTGATATGTCCCGAAAAGGATTGGCGGTGCAATTCCGCCGCGGGATAAAAATATTTATTTTCCAAAAGCGAGGTAAATCAAATGTACGAAGACAAGACACTCACTTGCAAAGAATGCGGTAACGAATTTATTTTCTCCGCAGGAGAACAGGAATTTTACGCAGAAAAAGGCTTTGTGAATGAGCCCCAGCGTTGCAAGGAATGCAGAATTGCACGCAAGAACGCATCAAGACCTGCAAGAGAGATGTTCACTACCGTTTGCGCTGAGTGCGGCGGCGAAGCAACAATCCCCTTCAGACCTATGGAGGGCAAGGACTACTATTGCAGCGAGTGCTTTGCCAAGAAGAAAGAGGCAGAGGCAGCAGACGCAGAATAATTTTTTCGGACTTTGATTCGAACATATATTATTGGTGAACAGGCACCCTGAGGTTACTTAGGGTGCTTTCTGCATTTTAAATTACCTGTAAAAAACAGTAGATTTTTCTCTTTTGATGTGCTATAATGATGAAAATTAAATTTGGAGGTTTTATTATGGCAAAGGTTACTAAAGATTCTATCATCGGCGACGTTTTAGATATGTATCCCGATACTGCTGAATATTTTTTGGAGATTGGTATGCACTGCTTAGGCTGTCCCTCTGCAAGAGGCGAGTCTATTGAAATGGCTTGTGCTGTTCACGGCACAGATGCCGAAGCTTTAATTGCAAAAATAAACACTGCAATCGGTGAGTAATGAGACCGCTTTTCATTCTTAACAGCCGACTTGAGCTTTGTGCAAGTCTTGTGAGAAAAGGTGTAAGAATTGCCGACATAGGTACTGATCATGCTTATTTGCCCGTATGGCTTGTCCGTGCGGGCATTGCATCATTTGCTTTAGCTTGCGACATTAAGGCAGAGCCCTTAAAAGCAGGTGAGCAAAACATCAGGAAATACCACGCCGAAAATCTGGTAGAGACCCGTCTTTGCGACGGACTCAGAAGCGTTAAATCCGATGAAGTTGATGACATTATAATTGCAGGTATGGGTGGCGAAACCATCGTTCACATTTTAAGCGATTCCCCTTGGATAAAGGACAAAAACAAAAGTCTTATTCTGCAGCCTATGTCAAAACACGAGCTTGTTATTTCCTATCTTTACGAAAACGGTTTTGAACTAAAAGAGCACAAATGCACCTTTGCCGATGGGAAAATTTACACTGCTTTTTCCGCTTTTTATACAGGCAACGCCAAGCCTTGCAGTGAGCTTTTTTCATACACGGGTCTGCTTACAAAAGGTAATGAAAACGGCCTTAAATTTTTGGCATCGGTTATAAATCACCTTGAAAAAAAGTCACATTCCGACCCGCATTTCGGCGAAATTGCAAAAGAAATTAAAGAGAGGTTTTCCTTATGACCCAAATTCGCGATATTGTTGATTTTTGCGAAAGTTTTGCACCCTTTGACTCTGCTGCAGATTTTGACAACGTAGGACTTTTAATAGGAAGCGAAAACAAAAATGTTACCAAGGTACTTCTTGCCCTTGATATTACAAAAGAGGTTATAGCCGAAGCAAAGGAAATGGGGGCACAGCTTATAATAAGCCACCACCCTGTTATTTTTAATCCTCTTAAAAGTATGGACAGTCAAAGCGTGCCTTACCTTATGGCACAAAATAGTCTTTCGGCACTTTGCCTTCACACAAACCTTGACATTGCAATTAACACAGGAGTTAACCTCTGCCTTGCAAATGCTTTAGAGCTTGAAAATATCACCTTTTATGAAGGTGAGTTTGTAGTTTCGGGAGTACTCAGAAGCGAAATGAGTGCCGAAGAGTTTGCAAAATTTGCAAAGAAAAAATTAGGTGCACAGGCTGTTACCTGCACTTTGAAAGATAAAAAAGTTAAGAAGATTTTTATGTGCAGCGGTGCCGGCGGCAGTGAATTTATGAAAGCTGTAGAATTAGGCGCTGACTGCTTTATTACAGGTGAGGCGCATCATCATAATTACCTTGAAAGTATTCATGAGGGTGTTTCTCTTATTGTGGCAGGCCACTTTGAGACTGAAGATATCGTTATAAATCCCCTTAAAGAAAAACTTCAGAAAAAGTTTTGTGAGGTTGAGTTTTTAAAGTCTGAAAGTCTCTCCTCTCCCCTCTACTTTATATGACATCAGAGCACGGTTTTCCGTGCTCTTTTTTGTTAAGTTGTTTCAGAATTATAAATTTTATAAAATAAGTGTAACAAAATATGCAAAAAAGATTGCAATAACCACTATATTTTGATATAATTGTTTCGTATAAGTGTAACTATATCTCAAAATATTGTGTTTAAGGTGATTTTGTGCGAATCCGTAAAAAGAAATGGGCTCAGCCTGAGCTTGACGCCTGCAGCTTTTTTGTTAATAACCCTAAAGAGCAACGGGGCAATTGGGCAGGCTTTTTCAGTAAAAATCAGCCTATAGAGCTTGAAGTAGGCTGCGGCAAAGGTACCTTTGTTGCAGAAAAGGCACTTCATAATCCTGAGGTTAATTTCATTGCAATGGACATTAAAAGCGATATGCTTGGCGTAGGCAGACGTAACATTGTGAAACGCTTTGAAGAAGCAGGCAGAGAGGTAGATAACATCGCCCTTGTTGCCTACAACGTAGACAGAATCTTTGAGGTTATTTCGGAAGATGACAAAATTGATAAAATTTACATAAACTTCTGTAACCCTTGGCCCCGCGGCAAGCACAACAAGCGCCGCCTTACCCACCCGACTAAGCTTGAGCTTTATAAAGGCTTTCTTAAAAATGGCGGCGAAATTCACTTTAAAACAGATAATGATGAGCTTTTTGAAGACAGCCTTGAGTATTTTGAAACTTCGGGATATAAGCTTATAAAGGTTGTCCGTGACCTTCACAACAGTGACATAAAAAACAACATTGTTACGGAGCACGAAAAAATGTTTTCTGACGAAGGAATTCTTATTAAATACCTTGTGGCGGTTTTACCCTAACCCTTTGAAAGGATAATGAATGTGAAAAAGAAAATATCAGCCCTTTTGCTTGCGGTTATTATAAGCTTGACAGGCTGCAGCAGCGTGGGGCTTTCGGTTGATAACCTTATGCACCCGCCAAAGGCAGTGGGCGACAAGGCTGAAATCCAAAGCTTAGTCGATACCGTTGCAGGCGAGGGGCACACCCTTAAATATCCTCAAAGCGGCAACTTCCGCAGTGCAATTACTATGAAAGACATAGACTCAGATAGCGTCGAGGAGGCAGTTGCCTTTTATCTGCCTCAGGGCGATATTGCTACCGTGCATATTCTGGTAATGGACAGTATTGACGGCAAGTGGCAGACTGTGGGCGATTTTAAGAGCCAAAGCACCGCTGTTGACAGTCTTAACTTCTGTGACCTTGACGGAAACGGTATTCTTGAAATTGCAACAAGCTGGAAAACTTACGACGCCAGCGTAAACCAGTTTTCCCTTTATATTTACGAAGAAAACAGCATTCGCGAAATTCTGACGGAGTACACATCTACCAACGTGCTTTCGGGGGATTTTACCGATGAAGCAGGAGAAGAGCTTATTATGCTTTCGCTTTTTTCTGAAGGCAAAGATGCAGGTGCGGTTTTACTTGACCTTAACGAAAACAAAAGCGAGCTTACTTCTTTAGGTTCAGCACCCTTAAACCCCGACGTGGTTTCTTATGCAAAGCTTCAGGTTGGCAGTATTTTTGAAGGACAAACAGGAGCAGTGATTGACGGCTGTACAAAAAGCGGCGAATATAACACCCAGCTCCTTTATTTCAATACTTACTATAGTTCTTTGGAGCGTATCGCTTTTACTGAAAATGTACCCTATAACCAAGCTCTACGTTCATATCCCGTTATGTCTGAGGATATTAACAATGACGGTATTATTGAGGTGCCTGCCGCCTTTAAGCTTAACATAGAAAAAGACCGCACGGACAGAGACGCGGCGGCGTCTATCTACTGGTGCCAGCAGACTTCTTCGGGCACAGTGCTATTGATTTCACACAAAGCTGCAAGCTTTGCTTATGGCTTTACCTTTGACATTCCCGAAAAATGGGAGGGTAATTTTACCGCTCTTACCGATTACAATAATAATGAAGTCACCTTTTATGAATGGAGCAAGGATAAAACAGGAGATGCTCTCTTTACTGTGAAAATTTCCGACAGCGACGAGGCTTTGGAAGGCTACAAAGAGCTTACTAAAACCGACAGCCGCACCTACTCATTAAAAATTTATGAAAGTGACAGTTCTCTTATTTTAACTCAAGATGAAATCAACGATTATTTTAAGCTGATGTAACAGAGAATGGAGGTTATTAAATTGAAAAAAATTCTTGTTTGTGAAGACGAGGCAGCTATCCGTGATTTTGTGGTTATTAATCTGAGGCGTGCAGGCTATGACGTAGTTGAGGCAGACTGCGGCGAGGTTGCACTTCAGAAATATGAGGAGCACGGCGGCGATTTTGATGTTGCTATTCTTGACATTATGATGCCAGGTATTGACGGCTTGCAGGTTTGCAAGGAGCTTAGAAACAAAAACGGCTCTATAGGCATTATTATGCTTTCTGCGAGAACTCAGGAAATGGACAAGGTAACGGGCCTTATGCTGGGTGCTGATGACTATGTAACCAAGCCCTTCTCCCCCTCTGAGCTTACTGCGAGGGTTGACTCTTTGTACCGCCGAGTAGCCTTAGCTTCTCAGAAAGCTGAGAATAATTTTAAAGAAGAGCTTACCTCCGGTATATTTACTCTTAATCTGAGAAACCGCACTCTTACCAAAAACGGAAAAGTGATTGAGCTTACTCAGGTTGAATTTCAGATTATGGAATACTTCTTCTCTAACCCCCAGAGTGCCTTGGACAGAACTGACATTTTAAACCATGTTTGGGGCGAGGCTTACGTAGGCGAAGAAAAAATCGTTGACGTTAACATAAGAAGACTGAGAATGAAGGTTGAAGACGAACCTTCAAACCCCAAATATATTGTTACAGTTTGGGGTCTTGGTTATAAATGGGATGCATAACTTAAACTTATAAATACTCAAAGAAGGAGGACGGCAGATGTTTAAAGGCATTACTAAGCGTTGGGTACTTAATACCCTGCTTGTGGTAGTTGTTGTTGTACTGTTTGTTGTGTTCTGCCTTTCTTATGCCGTCAGAATCTACTACTATCATTCAGTAAGCCAGACTTTAAGCTCAGCGAGTGCTGAATTTCAAAGTGTTTTGGAAAACTACACCTCGGACTCACCGGCATTTGCATCAACCGCCAGAGGATACGTTGAAAATTTTGAAGGCAAAGAAAAAATGGAAATTACCGCCATTGATGCTTTTGGCAACGTTATCATTACCTCAACAGGCTTTACCCCTGATTCTACCGAGCAGATGCCCGATTACTTAAAGGCAACAGGCGAAAACCTCAGCTATTATGAATGGACAGGCAAGCTTTCGTCAAATGAAAACGTTAAGGCGGTTACAAGACTTATTAAAAACAGCGAGGGAGATACAATCGGTGCTGTAAGGTGCATTATTTCCCTCACAGACATTGACCGCACCATAGGCACTGCAATTGCACTTTTCTGCGGTTTTGGTTTGCTTATTATTTCTCTTGTGGTTTTCTCCGGCCTTTACTTTGTCCGCTCAATCGTTACCCCTGTAAGAGAACTTTCGGAAACTGCCAAAAAAATTGCGCAGGGTGATTTTAACACTAAAATTGAAAAAACTCACGATGACGAAATCGGCGATTTGTGCGACTCTATCAACAATATGGCAACGGAGCTTGGTGCCTCTGAAAGGCTTAAAAATGACTTTATCTCAAGCGTTTCTCACGAGCTGAGAACTCCCCTTACGGCTATTAAGGGCTGGGCAGAAACTATGCAATACTGCGGCACTGTGGACAAGGAAACCTTTGACAAGGGTATGGATATTATCGTCAAAGAGTCCTCACGACTTACCTCTATTGTTGAGGAGCTTTTGGATTTCTCAAGGCTTCAGAGCGGCAGAATGATTCTGATGCAGGAAAAGCTTGATATTTTAGCCGAGCTTGATGAAGTTCTTTATATGATGAAGGAAAGAGCAATAAGCGAAGAAAAACATCTTCTTTATGATAAACCAGAGGCTATGCCACCTGTTGAGGGCGACAAAAACAAGCTCAGACAGGTGTTCATAAATATAATTGACAATGCCCTTAAGTATACTCAAAGCGAGGGTGTTGTGGGTATTCAGGTGTTGGATAAAAATGATTTTGTAAGCGTGGTTGTTACCGACACAGGCTGCGGAATTGCCCCTGATGATTTACCCAGAATCAAAGACAAATTCTATAAGGCAAATCAGAATGTGCGAGGCTCAGGTATAGGTCTTGCAATTGCTGATGAAATTATAGCTTTGCACGGCGGAAGTCTTGATATTGAAAGCGGTATCGGAGTAGGCACAACGGTGACTATCTCTATCCCCGTGGCAAAATAGAAAGGAAGGTATATTATGGCACAGGAAAAAGCAAAAAAAATCACCTCAATCGGCGGAAGTGCCTTGATTGAGGGTATTATGATGAGAGGTCCCAAAAAGACCGTGGTGGCAGTTCGCACTGCTCCCGACAAAATTGAAACTGAGGAGCTTGAGGTGAAAACATTAAGGGAAAAATACAAGTTTTTCCGCATTCCGTTTATCCGCGGTATTGCAGGTATGATTGACTCACTTAAGCTGAGCTACAAGTCCCTTATGCTTTCGGCAAACAAGGCTATTGACTCTATTGAGGTAGAGGAAGAGCAGATGAGCAAGTTTGAAAAATGGCTCAACGACAAATTAGGCGAAAAGCTTATGAATGTTATCATGACCATTGCCTCAGTATTAGGCGTGGCACTTGCAGTTGTACTTTTTATTTGGGTGCCCAGTCTTCTTTACGGACTTTTACAGCCCTTGCACCCTGTTTTTGACAGTCAGCTTTTACGCTCTACCTTTGAGGGTGTGCTGAGAATTGCACTTTTCTTAGGTTACATAATCATTGTTTCGCAAATGGAAGATATGAAGCGTGTATTTATGTATCACGGAGCTGAGCACAAAACAATTTTCTGCTACGAGGCTGACGAGGAGCTTACGGTTGAAAACGTAAGAAAGCACAAGCGTTTTCACCCCAGATGCGGCACAAGCTTTATGATTATTATGCTTCTTTTAGGTATTTTAATCGGACTTTTTGTTCCCTCTTTTTCGTACTTAGGTCTTTGGGGAACGGTTCTGAGAGCCGCAATTAAAATTGTGCTTCTGCCCCTTTCCGTAGGTCTTGGCTTTGAGCTTATTCAGCTTTGCGGCAAGCACGACAACCTCTTTACAAGAATAATCGCCGCTCCCGGTATATGGGCTCAGCGTATTACCACCCGCGAGCCTGACGACTCTATGATTGAAATTGCAATTGCCGCCATTACTCCTGTTATTCCCGATGACGGCTCCGATATTGTAAACAAGGGTTGCTGTAAGTAATATGAAGATTATCGACGGCTTTAATCTGATTTCTAAAAAACTTTCTGAGGCAGGGGCTGAGTCTCCTGCCTTTGATACATCAGAGCTTATTTCATTTGTAATAAACGCTCCCTACTCCCCTGCACTTGATAAGAATGCCGAGCTGACAGATGCTCAAGTAAAAAGGCTTTTAAGTCTTGCAGACAGGCGTGCCAAGGGCGAACCTTTACAATATATTTTAGGTATGTGGGAGTTTTACGGCTTTCCTTTTAAAGTAGGCGAAGGAGTACTTATTCCCAGAGACGACACCGAGGTAGCCTTAAGGGCAAGCTTTAAACACCTTGACAAAATTGAAAAACCGAAAATCCTTGACCTTTGTGCAGGCAGCGGAACCCTTTCCGTTACTCTTAAAAAGCTTTACCCAAAAGCTGAGGTAACTGCAGTAGAGCTTTCAGAAAAAGCTTTTTATTATTTAAATGAAAATGCAAAGCTCAATGAGGCTGTTGTAAACCTTATTAACGGCGATATTTTTGAAGTTTATAAAAGCTTTGAAGACAGATATTTTGACCTTATAATTTCAAATCCCCCCTACCTTAAAACCCAAGAGCTTGAAAGTATGCAAAAGGAGCTTTATTTTGAACCAAAGCTTGCTCTTGACGGCGGAAAAGACGGTTTAGACTTTTACCGCAGAATTATTCCCCTTTACACTCCTAAGCTTAAACTAAGCGGACAGCTTATTTTTGAGCTTGACGGCAGTGAGGCACAGTACACAGAAAATCTTTTAAAAGCCGAAAATTACTCGGAAATTGAAATTTTCGACGACCTTGGCGGCATTCACAGGGCGATAAAAGGGACTTTGTTCGAATTTTAGAAAATTTGTTCGAGAATTTTCCCTTGTTTTTATTGATTTTAGCATTTATTTATTTTATAATATGACTATGCAAACGGGAACACTAATCCCGAAGACCTTAACGAATAAGTAAAAGGAGAAATTTATATGGCACTTGATAAGAATAAAGCATTGGAGACCGCTTTGGGTCAGATTGAAAAGCAGTTTGGCAAGGGTGCGGTTATGCGTCTCGGTCAGAACTCTACACTTAACGTTGAGCACGTTTCAACAGGCTCACTTTCTCTTGACATCGCCCTTGGTATCGGCGGTCTTCCAAGAGGCAGAATTATCGAAATATACGGACCTGAGTCCTCAGGTAAAACTACACTTTCACTTCACTGTATTGCAGAGGGTCAGAAAGACGGCGGCAACGTTGCTTTTATTGACGTTGAGCACGCTTTAGACCCTGTTTACGCCGCAAATTTAGGCGTTGACGTTGACTCTCTTTTGGTTTCTCAGCCTGACACAGGCGAAGACGCCCTTGAAATTGCCGAGGCACTTATACGCTCCGGCGCAATTGACGTAATTGTAATCGACTCTGTTGCTGCTCTTGTTCCCAAGGCTGAAATTGAGGGCGAAATGGGCGACAGCCACGTAGGCCTTCAGGCAAGACTTATGTCTCAGGCACTAAGAAAGCTTGCAGGTGCAATTTCAAAATCTAACTGTGTTGCAATTTTCATTAACCAGCTCAGAGAAAAGGTTGGCGTTGTGTACGGCAACCCTGAGGTTACTCCCGGCGGTCGTGCTCTTAAGTTCTACAGCTCTGTCCGTCTTGAAGTAAGACGCGGCGAGGTGCTTAAGCAAAACGGCGAAATGCTTGGCTCCCGTACCCGTGTTAAGGTTGTTAAAAACAAGATTGCTCCGCCCTTTAAAGAGGCTGAGTTTGACATTATGTACGGCGAGGGTATCTCCAGAGTTGGCGAGCTTGTAGACCTTGCAGTTAAAGCAGACGTTATTCAGAAAGCGGGCGCTTGGTTTAGCTACGGCGAGCAGAGGCTCGGCCAGGGCAGAGACAACGTTAAGATTTTATTCCAGCAAAACCCTGAGCTTGCCGCTGAAATTGAAAAGAAGCTTTGGGAAAATATCGACAAGCTTACCGCAAAGCCCTCAAAAACCGCGAAGGCAGCAGTTAAGGCTGTTGAAGCACCTCAGGCAGAGGCTCCCAAATCAGCAGGTGCTAAAATAGACATTTTAGTTGAAGACTAATGGTTATCAGTGCAATTGAACCACGCCGAAAGTCCTTATCTGCAATTTTTATTGACGGAGAATATGCTTTAAAGCTTGACACCGAAACTGTTATTAGTGCCCACCTTAAGGTGGGGCAGGAAATTGACGATGATGAGCTTTATGAGCTTGTGAAAGCCTCTGACGCCCGACGTGCAAAAGAAAAGGCTATGTGGCTGATTTCTTACCGTGACCACAGTGAGGGTGAGCTCAGGCAAAAGCTTTCTAAGGATTTTGGCGAAGAAGCCGTAGACAAGGCTATTCAAAAGCTTATTGAGCTTAATCTTTTAAATGACGAAAACTTTGCAAAAAAGTATGCAGAAAGCTTAAGCTCAAAGCATTTGTCAGAAAGGCAAATTCAGCAAAAGCTACGGCTTAAGGGTCTTGACCGTGATTTAACGGCTGAAACTGTTGAAAATCTAAATCTTGATGAAAAAGAAGAAATCCGTGCTCTTATTAACAAAAAATATATCCGAAAGCTTAACAGTGAAGCTGATTTAAGGCGTACCTTTGCATCGCTTCAGAGGCGTGGCTTTTCTTATAGCGATATACGCTCTGTTATTAATGAGTTTAAGGAATTTGAGGAATAACTATGAGTGATAACATCAAGGTATCTATTGTGTCGCTGGGTTGTGCAAAGAACCGAGTAGATGCAGAAATGATGCTATACAAATTAAAAGAAGCAGGCTTTGTCTTAAAAGACGACCCTGCCGAGGGTGACGCCGTTATTATCAATACCTGCGGCTTTATTGAAAGTGCAAAGCAGGAAAGCATTGAGGAAATCTTAGAGCTTGCAAAGCTTAAGGAAGAAGGAAAAATCAAGGCTTTAATTGTAAGCGGTTGTCTTGCTCAGAGGTATAAATCCGACATTAAAAAGGAGCTTCCTGAGGTTGATGCCGTTATCGGATTAGGTGCCAACGGCGACATTGTAGAGGCGGTTAAAAAGGCACTTAATAAAGAGGATTTTGAGTCTTTCCCCGACAAGGAGCTTATGCCTTTGGGGGATAAACGTATCGGCTCAACCTTGCCCCACTATGCTTACCTTAAGGTTGCCGACGGCTGCGACAACAAGTGCACCTACTGTGCTATTCCTATGATAAGAGGACGTTTTCGCTCCCGCACTATGGAAAGCATTATTGACGAAGCCAAAGAGCTTGCAGAGCGTGGTGTTAAAGAGCTTAACGTGATTGCTCAGGACACTACACGCTACGGCGAGGATATTTACGGCAAGCTTATGCTCCCTGCCCTTTTAAAGGAGCTTTGCAAAATTGATGGTATTGAGTGGATAAGAGTTCTTTACTGCTATCCCGACAGAATTACCGACGAGCTTATAGACACAATTGCAAATGAGGAAAAAATCCTCAATTACATAGACCTGCCCTTACAGCACTGTAACGGCAGAGTCTTAAAGGCAATGAACCGCCGAGGAGATAAGGAAAGCCTTACTGAGCTTATTAATAAAATCCGCGAGAAAATTCCCAACGTTGTGCTCAGAACGACTCTTATTACAGGTTTCCCCACAGAAACCGACGAAGAGTTTGACGAGCTTGCAGAATTTGCAAAAGAGCTTAAATTTGAGCGACTTGGCTGCTTTGCCTACTCTACCGAAGAGGACACACCTGCTGCCGAAATGAAGCAGATCGACAAGGATATAAGAGGCTTCAGAGCTGACGCCATTATGCGCAGTCAGGAGCTTATTATGGAAGACTGGTGCCAGAGCAAAATCGGTACAACGGTAAAGGTTTTGGTTGAAGGCTTTGACAGATATGCCGAGTGCTTCTTTGGCAGAAGCTACGCAGACGCCCCTGAGGTTGACCCTAATGTTTTCTTTACAAGCGAAGAAAAGGTCAGCATAGGCGAATTTGTAAATGTTGAGGTTACAGACTACCTTGAATGTGACCTTATTGGCGAGGTAGTAAAATGAATTTACCTAATAAACTAACAGTGCTGAGGATACTTTTAGTCCCCTTTATGATTGCGGCTTTGCTTATTCCTTTTGCCCACCATGTACTTGTGGCAGGTCTTATTTTCGGCATCGCTTCAATTACCGACTGTCTTGACGGCAAAATCGCAAGAAAACGAAACCTAATAACTGCTTTCGGCAAATTTGCAGACCCTTTGGCTGACAAAATCTTAGTTATTGCCTCTCTTGTCTGCTTTGTTTATCTTGGCTGGAGCGACCCTGTGCTTCCTATTTTGGTGCTGTTTCGTGAGTTTGCAGTTACCTCTGTTCGCCTTGTTGCGGCTTCAAAGGGTAACGTGGTTGCGGCAAATATTTGGGGCAAGCTTAAAACCGTTACCCAGATGATTGCAGTTATCGGAATTTTCGTTATGCAGTATTTTTCGGAGCTTTGCTCACTTTCTATAATTCCTCTTGACCCTGCAATTTTTAGCACGATTTTCTTCATTATCGGCGAAGTGCTTTTGTGGATAAGCGGTATTTTCACCATTATTTCAGGTCTTATTTACATATTCAAGTGTAAGGAATATATATCTGATTTTTAATTTTTATTGCATTTTTTAAAGAAAGTGTATATAATGTTAAAAAACGGCGTTGAACGGGAGAAGTAACCGACAAGCGACCCTTTACAGAGATTGCGGCAAAAGCTGAAAGCCGCAAAAGTGTCGGCGGTGAAATGCACCCGCGAGCTTCCTCGGGGAAATTACAGTATCTGAGGTCGGCTGACCCCGCTATCGGTCACAAAGGGCTGTATTTACATACGGCTGAATTTGGGTGGAACCACGGTATTGCCGTCCCTTTTTAGGGACGGCTTTTTATTTTGTTTTTCACTTATTTCGGAGGTATATGTTATGTTTGATACACTCAAGTCAGACCTTAACGCCTATATGGAACGCGACCCTGCGGCAAGGTCACGCTTTGAGATTTACTTTTTATACTCAGGCTTTAAGGCAGTACGTGCCTACAGGCGTGCAAACTGGTTTTACAAACACAATATGAAATTTATTGCACGCTGGATTTCCCAGAATGCAAGACGCAGAACCGGCGTAGAAATTCACCCCGGTGCCACTATCGGCTCAGGGCTTGTAATTGACCACGGTATGGGTGTAGTTATAGGCGAAACCACCGAAATCGGCAACGACTGCACAATTTATCAGAACGTTACCTTAGGCGGTACAGGTAAAGACCACGGCAAGCGTCACCCAACATTGGGCAACAACGTGCTTGTGGGCACAGGTGCAAAGGTCTTAGGCCCCTTTAAGGTTGGCGACAATGCACGAATTGCCGCAGGTGCAGTGGTGCTTTCAGAAGTACCCGAAAACGCTACGGCTGTTGGTGTACCGGCAAGAATTACAAGAATAAACGGAATCAAGGTAAACGACAACCTTGACCAGATTCATATTTCAGACCCTGTTTCTCAGCAGCTTTGCAAGTTGGAGCACGAAATGGCGGTTCTTAAGTCTAAATTAAAGGAGTTAGAAAAATGATACTTTATAACACTTTAGGTCAGAAAAAGCAGGAATTCGTACCCTTCGAAGAGGGCAAAGTAAGAATGTACACCTGCGGTCCTACGGTTTACCATTATGCTCACATCGGCAATCTCCGCACATATATTATGGAAGATGTGCTGGAAAAGCATCTGAGATATTCAGGCTTTGATGTTAAAAGAGTTATGAACATCACCGACGTAGGCCATCTTTCAAGCGACGCCGACACAGGCGAGGACAAAATGCTTAAAGGTGCAAAAAGAGAGCACAAGACTGTACTTGAAATTGCAGATTTTTACACCAAAGCGTTCTTTTCAGACTGCCGGAAGCTCAACATCAAAACCCCCGATGTAGTTGAGCCTGCAACACAGTGTATACCTGAATTTATCGAAATGGTTCAGAAGCTTCTCGATACAGGCTATGCATATATTTCTGAGGGCAACGTTTATTTTGACACCTCAAAGCTTGATAACTACTACGTTTTCGGCAATCAGAATGAAGACGATTTGGAAATAGGTGTCAGAGACAGCGTTACTGAGGACACTGCAAAGAGAAATAAAACCGACTTCGTTTTATGGTTTACAAAATCCAAGTTTGACGACCAGGAGCTTAAGTGGGACAGTCCTTGGGGCAACGGCTACCCCGGCTGGCACATTGAGTGCTCTGCCATAAGCTTAAAGCACCTTGGCGAGCATCTTGACATTCACTGCGGCGGTGTTGACAATGCTTTCCCCCATCATACCAATGAAATTGCCCAGAGCGAAGCATACCTCGGCCACAAATGGTGCTCACATTGGTTCCACGTTCTCCACCTTCTTGACTCTACAGGCAAAATGAGTAAATCAAAGGGCGAATTCCTTACAGTTTCTCTTTTAGAGAGCAAAGGCTATAATCCCCTTGCATACCGCATGTTCTGCCTTCAGAGCCACTACCGCAAGCCCCTTACCTTTACTTACGAAAGCTTAGATAACACAACCCTTGCTTACAACAAGCTCATAGCAAAAATTGCCGCTATGAACAATGACGGCGAGGTTGACGAAGTTACTGCTCAAGTGTACATCGCAAAATTCAAGGAAGCTTTGGACAACGACCTTAACACTTCTCTTGCTTTAACCTGTGTATATGACGTGCTTAAGGCAAACACCAATGACACCACAAAGCTTTATCTCTTAAAGGATTTTGACAGAGTTTTGAGCCTTAATCTTATTGAAGAGGCAAATAAGCTCAGAGCCGAAAAAGAAGAAAAGGCATGTGCAGTTGATGCCGAGAAGGTTGAAGCCTTAATCGCAGAGCGTACCGAAGCAAGAAAAAACAAGGACTGGGCAACCGCCGACAGAATCCGCGACGAATTAAATGCAATGCACATTGTGGTTACCGATACCCCTGAGGGCATTAAATGGCACGTTGCAGACCGTTAACCAATAAATAAGAAAACCGTCTTGAGTATAAATCTCAAGGCGGTTTTTTAATCATATCTTGTATTATGAACGGCGGATTTAACTGCCATTTTAAGCTTATCAAGGGGACTTATTTTGGTGTCGTTCATATCAAACATCTTGGGAGGAAGATTAGAAGCAGAAGCAAAGGAGTGCATACGGATATCTATTTTCTCTTTTTGCACAAGAGCAAAAAGGTCGCTGATACTTTCTACCTTATCAATAGCTTCTAAAAGCTCAGTTTTATTCACAGGCACTCCTCCTCTCATTTTAATGTCTATATTATATACAAATAATCTCCCCTTTGCAATTGTCATATTACCTCAACTTACATATTTACAGCCTGAAAAATTTGTGGTATCCTGTCTATATGTGAGTAAAATCACAAAGGATGGGATATGATTATGACAGAAAACGAAAACAAAACTTTGAAACTGCCCTTTAATCTTTCTAAAAAGCTTTTCGCTGTGCTTTGCATTATGCTTGCACTGATTATCGCTTTGGGCACAACCCTTACCGTTGCCCTTGTTAAGCTTGAAAAAGGCAGACGCCACGGTGCCGTTTATGAAATGGATTCCCAGCTGACTCTTGCAGAAAAAGGCGATATGGTGCCTATTTGGAATGCAGATTTCGGCTACGGTGCTTTGCCTGCAATGGAGGGTGTTCCTGTTTGTACTTACAAGGAAGAAAACTTCCGCACAGACTCAAAGGGACTTAAATATTATTACGAAAACGGCGAGCTTGCCTCTTATGCAGGCATTGACGTTTCATCTTTTAACGGCGACATTGATTTTAAAGCGGTTAAAGAGTTCGGAATTGATTTTGTAATTGTACGCTTAGGCGGCAGGGGTTACGGGCAGGAAGGCGTTATTTTTGAAGACGACTACGCCTTAACTAACCTCAAATCGGCAAAAGCCGCAGGGCTTTCGGTGGGAGCTTATTTCTTTTCTCAGGCAATTACTGTAGATGAAGCCATTGAAGAAGCAAACTTCTGCCTTGATTTACTTGACGGCTTTTATCTTGACTACCCCTTGGTTTTTGACTGGGAAACCATCGATTCAGCCGAAAACCCCAGAACCGAGGATATTTTACCCGAAACTCTGACAAACTGTGCAAAGGCTTTCTGCGATACTGTAAACAAAGCAGGATATATTCCCTGTCTTTACACAGACTCTAAAAAAGCCTATATGAAGTTTGACCTTTCAAAGCTTAAGGGTGTTGATATATGGTACGCTTTTTATAACGACGAGCCGGATATGTACTATAACTATATGATGTGGCAGTATTCCTGCACAGGATATGTAGACGGCATTGAAGGCGACGTTGACCTTAACATTTGTTTTAAAAATTATAAGTGAGGATAAAAAATATGGAAATGATTGCAAGCTTTCAGATTGACCACAACAAACTTGAACCCGGTGTTTATGTTTCCCGAATTGACGGCGACATCACCACCTATGACTTAAGATTTATTAAGCCTAACACTCCGCCTTACCTTGACACAAAGTCACTTCACACCATTGAGCATCTTTTTGCTACCTATGCAAGAAACAGCCGCTTTGCCTCAAATATTATTTATTTCGGGCCAATGGGTTGTCGCACAGGCTTTTATCTTATAGTAAGAGAGCTTTCTTCAAAGGACACTCTTACCCTTATAAACGAAACCTTGGAAAGTGCCATAAATCACACCGGCGAAATCCCCGGCAGTAAGCCTGTTGAGTGCGGAAATGCTGCTGAGCACGACCTTGAAAAGGCTAAAGAGGATATGACTAAATATTACCAAACTATTAAGGATTTAACAATTTTCGACTTACAGTATTAAAATGTATTGTTAATTTGCACAAACATCTGCATTTGCTTTTGTGCAACTGTATCTTAAATCCCGAAAAAAGACAAAAAAGGTTGCAAAACTGGGGCATTTTAGGTATAATTAGCCTTGTGTTACAGTTTTGTAACCTTTATTTTTGTAAGGATTTTTTAATAAAGGAGAATTTTTCTGAGTATTAAATTTATTGGCAGCGAAGGTTTTGAAAAAATATCTTCGCTTAAAAGAAACGAAAAACTCAAAAAATTTAATAAAAAGCTTATACGATTTTTTAAACGTCTGAGCACAGAGCTTAAGCGTGATGCTGCTCACATTTCTGAAAAGTTCAGAAACATCACTTGGGAAACACTTACCCTTAAAAAGTTCTTTATAGGTATCCGCAAGCTTTGCCTGCCTACCTCTACCTTTAAACAGCTTACTACTCCCCGTGGAATTTTCAATGTTGCAGTTCCGACTGTTGCTTTGGGACTTTTGATTTTCACAATTTGCTTCTGGACAATGGGCGACTATTCCCTTAACGTTACATATCACAACAAATATGTTGCTACTATTTCCAATGAAGCGGTTCTTACCGAGGCTACTGCTCAGGTTAATAACGCTCTTTCTGCCGTTAAAACCAACGACAAGACCGTTACCCCCACAATGCAGATTTCTTCCCCCTATGCAAACTCCTCTACCTCAGGTGCAAAGGATGTTTATGCAAAGCTTGTTGACCTTAACGCAGGCATTGTAAATGATGCCGCAGGTCTTTATATTGACGGCGTTTACTTTGGTGCTGCTTTAAGTTTTGACGAAATCAACTCAAAGCTTACCGCATATCTCGACAGTGCAAAAGAAGGCTATGACGGCACAACCACCACAACCTTCAACAACAACGTTCAGATTAAAAAGGACGTTTATTCTTCTGACACTCTTATGACTGCCGACGAGCTTTTTGAGGCTGCAAAGCCTTACTTAAGCGTAAGACTCGAAACTGACTTTACCATTGAGTACGACAGAGCATATACTACTATTTATGAATATGACGACAGCCAGCCCGATAATTACCGAGAGGTAATTCAAGAGGGCGAAAACGGTATGCAGGAGGTTTACTACCGCCTTGTTTACGTTGACGGTATACAGACAGATGCAATCGTAAAGGACAGCACAACCACCTTAGCACCTATTGACGAGATTGTGGTTGTGGGAACACTTGAATCAGGCACCGGTACCGGCTCATTTATCTGGCCTGTTCCTGCTGCAAACAACATTTCAAGCCTTTTTGAGTACCGTTGGGGTTCTTTCCATGCAGGTATTGATATTGCTGATGTAGGCATTTACGCCGCTGACATTGTTGCCACCGATACGGGTATCGTTACTTTCTCCGGTTGGGACGATGCAGGCTACGGTTATATGGTAATTATCGACCACGGCAACGGCTACAGCTCAATGTATGCACATTGCGATGAGCTTTTTGTTTCTGAGGGTGAGCTTGTTTATCAGGGCGACACTATCGCTTCTGTAGGTTCTTCAGGCTACTCTACAGGCGACCATCTGCACTTTGAAATCTGGGAAAATGGCACCGCCGTTAACCCCTGCGAATATATGTGCTACGACGGTTACACAACAATTGATTACTAAAAAATAAACCTCCGACTGCTTTAGTCGGAGGTTTCGTTTTGCTTTTAAATTATCCTAAAGGAACATAATCAGCTTCATTTACTATAGTAAACGTAAAGTTGTCGGTTGTTTCTGCGTAGGATACAAGGCTGAAATAAACTGTTTCACCCTTTGAAAGAGTACCGATTACTGTAAAGTCCAAGCTTCCAAAAAGAGGCATATCGTCGCCGGTATGAAGGAAATTTCCGTCTTCATCATAAATATTAACAAGAGCATCAATAGAGTTTTCGCTATAAAGAACTACGGTGCAATCTTCTTCTGCGGTAAACACGAACTCCTTTGCAGGATATTCAAATTCTTTTGCCTCAAGCTCAACGGTTACAGTTTCGCCTAAAGAGATTTCGGTAGGTTCTTCGTCGGGAGTTGAATCCTCAAAAGGAAATCTCTCTTTAGCTGCAAGATACTCTGCTTCATTTGAATTAAGAACAGTAAAGGTCACAACGCCTTCTTCCATAAGCTCAATTATGCCGATAGCGTAGTAGTCAACTCCTGCTTCAAGGTAGCAAACGTCGTAAAGTCTGCCGCCTTCTTCTGCCATATCCATATAAACAGAGCTGTTTTCAATATTATTAATGTCAGCAACTATTAACATAACACCCATATATTTATTGCTTTCTAAATTAAAGCTATAGTAACCGCTCTGCTCAGGAGTAAACTTATAAACCACCTGTGCATTATAGTAGGTAAATACTTCGTCCTCATACTCCTCGGTGAAACCATCAATGAAGATTTCATCAGCAGTGCCGAGGTCAATATCCTTGGCTTCTTCCATTAATATACCAAAAGAAGTATTGCAGCAAAGAGTAAAGTCTGAGCCGCCCTCTGCCTGAGTTACAACAACATAGTAAGTAGTATTTACGCCGTCATAGTAAACATTAAGAACTGTGTTGCCTGTGCCGTCGTCGTAGCCTTGGCTGTTAAAGCCATAATTTGCATCGTAGCACATCAGGCTTACAAGGGGATTTTCACCCTCGGTATATATAAGTATCCCGTCATTTTCAACATCAATCTGAGATATATCAATCTCATAAAGAAGAGCCTCGGTGCCTGCTTTTATCTGAATCTTATCGCCAGCGTTAAGCTTTTGAGCCTTGTTTACATCAAAAGGAAGGCCATCAACGGGACTTGCCTTAAACTGAACCATGGTGTCAGGACCTTCTTCGATAAACATATAGGCATAATATGTACCTGCTTCAAGCTTAGCAAAAGCAGAGTAGGTTTCGCCGTCAAACTCTGCAAACCAAAACTCTTCGCTTTCCTCTCTGAAAACCTCAAGGTAAATATCGGTTTCACCGCCTGTTGCGGCAGATACATTATAAAAACCTGCTTCTTCAACAGTAATTTCAATTAAAATGCCAATTTCATTTTTTAGCTCTACCAAAACCTCTTCGCCGTCGGCTTTGCAATAATAATCAGCGAATATCTCTTCAACAGGGAAAATATCAATCATTTTTGCAACGTATTTCTGAATTAAAGTTGCATCGCTGATGGTGTTTTTTTCGTTACCGTCAACATCGCCGAAATAAAGAGCGTCTTCCCCAAGGGTGATAATCTTTGCCAGATGCTTCTGAAGTGCAGTTGCATCTTTTACAGAGACCTTGCCGTCAAAATCCACATCGCCGTAAAAATATTCAGGCACCTCGTAAAAATCTCTAAACTCTGCGGCAGAAGCACTCATTGCAAATGAAGAAAATGAGAGCAACACAACCAACAGGAGGCTGAGAATTCCTATAAACTTTTTCATGTCAAACTTCCTTTCATATTTGTTTTGGTTATTCTACCTCATTTATTATACAATAAATGTTAAATTTTGTCTACCCGATATAGACTTTAAAAAACAAATATGCTATATTAAATTTATGAAAGGCAGTGTTACTATGAAGTTCAGCACCAAAAAAATAATTCTAAGAATTTTCTTAAGCGTAATTATTGTTTTTACTATTCTTACAGTAATAAATCCCTTTAATATCATTCCTATTTTAATTGATTTGGGGCTTATTATTGCTTTCTTTATACTGAGACTTTGTTGGCTTAAATGCCCTTATTGCTCAAGAATTCTGGATTTAGGCAACCAGAATCACTGCAAATGCTGCGGTAAAGAAATTAGTGACGAGAAGTAACTAAAAAAGGGTTAATATATAATAAATAACTCCGTATAAAACACTTGCCACAACACCGTAAACAATTACAGGGCCGGCAATAGTAAACATCTTGGCGCCAACGCCCAAGACAAAGCCCTCGCTTTTGTACTCAATTGCGGCACTTGTTACCGCATTTGAAAAGCCCGTAATGGGCACCAAGGTGCCTGCTCCTGCATACTTTGCGATTTTGTCAAAAACCCCCAGCGTAGTTAGCAAGGCCGCAATAAATATAAGGCTTAGAGAAACAAACGTCCTTCCCTGTTTTTCGTCAGCACCCAAAAGCTTAAAAAGCTCAAAAAGCACCTCACCAAAGGCACAAATTCCGCCGCCAAACAAAAAAGCTCTCACACAGTCTCCCACAGTGTTGCTGTTGGGGGACTTTTCTTTTACTAATTTTGAATACTTATTTTTGTCCATTTTTATCACCACATTTATTTTTTCCCGAATTTACCTAAATATAAGCCAATAAACTGATTGCTTTCAAAGACAATTGGTAGTATAATGTAGAGTGAGAAATTATTGAGGAGGATTATTTTGAGCTTTCATTATCTTGACAATAGTGCTACAACCAAAGTAAGTGAAAACGCCGCCAAGAAAGCAATGCAGCTTATGTGTGAAAATTTCGGCAATCCTTCCTCGCTTCACTCTTTTGGCTTTGAGGCTGAAAAGGAGCTTTCTGCCGCAAGAGAAAACATAGCCTCTCTTATTGGTGCTAAGGAAAATGAAATTTACTTTACCTCAGGGGGAACCGAGGCAAATAACCTTGCACTTATGGGTACAGCTGAAGCTAAAAAAAGAGCAGGCAACAAAATAATTGTCACCGCCATTGAGCACAGCTCAGTCCTTGACACTGCAAAGCATCTTGAAGCTTTGGGCTATGAGGTTGAGTTTGTTTACCCCAAAGACAAAAACGGCTTTGACATCAAGGATTTTGAAAATGCAATTGATGAAAAAACCATTCTGGTTTCCGTTATGATGACTAATAACGAGACAGGACTTATGCCGCCTGTTTCTAAAATTCCAGCCATAATCAAGCGAAAAAGCTCCTCTGCCCTTTTTCATATTGATGCCGTACAGGCTCTTGGCAAAGAAAACATAAATGTTGTTTCCCTTAAATGCGATTTAATGAGCATCAGCGCTCATAAAATCCACGGCCCTAAAGGGGTAGGTGCCCTTTACATAAAAAAAGGCGTCAGGATTTTGCCCCGTACCTTTGGCGGCAAGCAGGAAAATTCCCTTCGCCCCGGCACAGAGGCTTTACCTTTAATCGGTGCCTTTTCGGTTGCGGCAAGTGAGGTTAAGGTTTTTGAAAATTATGACAAAATCTCAAAGCTTAACATCTACTTAAGACAAAAACTTGCAGACCTAAGTGATATAATTATAAACTCACCTGATGATGCTTCACCGTATATACTTAATTTTTCGGCTAAAGGCATCAGAAGCGAAACTATGCTTCACCACCTTTCGGGGTATGGTGTTTATGTTTCGTCGGGCAGTGCCTGCTCAAAGGGCGGAAAAAGCCATGTGCTTTCTGCATTAAACATTGACGACGATTTAGCCGACAGTGCCATCAGGGTAAGCTTTTCAAAAGAAAGTACTAAAGAAGATGTTGATGCCCTTTTAGAGGCACTTGAGCTTGGACTTAATACATTACAGAGGAAAAGAAAATGAAAGAAGTAGTTTTAATAAAGCTGGGTGAAATTGCCCTTAAAGGACTTAACCGCCGCACGTTTGAAGATGTGCTTAAGAAAAACATAAAAAAAGCTCTTTACGGCTTGGGATATTTTAAGCTTACTATTGCGCAGTCCACAATTACGGTTACACCCGAAAGCAAGGGTGTGGATATGGACAAGGTAGAAGATGCAATTTCCAGAGTTTTCGGTATTGTAAGCTACTGCCGTGCGGCAGTTTGCGAAAAGGATATGGAGGATATCTACGCCAAAGCACCCGAATATCTTGAAGAAGTGCTTTCTGAGGCAAAAACCTTTAAGGTTGAGGCAAAGCGAAGTGACAAAAAGTTTCCCCTTAAATCCCCTGAAATTTCAAGGGAGCTTGGCGGACTTTTGCTTTCAAAGTTTCCTCACCTTACAGTTGACGTACACAACCCCGATGTAAAGGTTACCGTTGAGGTAAGAGACTTTGCCGCATATATTCACGCCGACAGCAAAAAAGGCGCAGGCGGAATTCCCGTTGGTACCGGCGGCAACGGTTGTATACTCATAAGCGGCGGAATTGACTCCCCTGTTGCCGCATATATGATGGCAAAGCGCGGCATTAAGCTTACCGCCGTGCATTTTCAGAGCCCTCCTTACACCAGCGAGCGAGCTTTAGAAAAGGTTAAGAAACTTTTAAAGCTTGTCAGCCGTTACAGCGGCAATATCACAATGATTACCGTGCCCTTTACAAAGCTTCAGGAAAAAATCCGCGACGATTGCCCTGAGGAGCTTTTCACAATTATTATGCGCCGCCTTATGATGCAGATTAGCGAAAAAATCGCCAAAGACTATGAATGCTCAGCCCTTATTACGGGCGAAAGCTTAGGTCAGGTTGCAAGCCAGACAATTCACGCCATTGCCTGTACAGACGAAGCGGCATCTATGCCTGTGTTCAGACCTTTAATCGGTATGGACAAGGAGGAAATTATCAGGATTTCCCGTAAAATTGACACCTTTGAAACCTCAATTGAGCCTTACGAGGATTGTTGCACAATCTTTACTCCAAAGCATCCCCGCACACGTCCTGTACTTAAATTTGTAAAATATGCAGAGGAAGAAGCAAACTTTGCCGAGCTTATAGACGAGGCTCTTGAGAATTTAGAAATTACCGAAATCTAACCGCAAACATGAAAAGAGGATTAAAATGAGAGCAGAGCTGTTTTCTTTAAGGCGTTCTCCCGACGAGGTAGCCGAGCTTAACCTTAAATCCAAGGGTTTATATAGCAAACTTGATGAAATCGCCAACACTCACATTATTATAAAAACAGAGGTTGACCGCACCCCCAAGCGTCTTACTGCGGCAATAAGAGAAAGTATTGAAGCAGATGAGAATATCGAGGGATACATATTCGCAAATGCAATTGACACTGAGGACAGCTCCTCTTTTGTTGACCTGTTTACTCCTATAATGTCTTTGCTTGAAGATGCTATGGAGTGCTGTATTCCCTTTGATAAAGACGGTAAAACCTTTGAAAGCCACGTTAACGTTTACACCTTTCCCTGTAAAGGTACAAGCATAAAGGGTTACTGCTTTTATGCTTTAAACAAGCGTTTTATTGCGCTTCCTGCTTTTGAAAAGGTCGAGGGCGTGTCCTTTGAAGAGTTTTTCACTGACTCGGTTTTAAACGCCAAGGCTGTATTAAAGGAAAAGAAAAAGGAATTTCCTCAGGGAACTATTACCTTAGAAAAAGAAAACATCACCTACTTAAAGTCCAAGAAAAGCTCAAAAAGCTTTTTCTTAAGCTTTGTTCCCCACAAGGGCGACTCTGTAGGCGATGTAATAAGAAAGCTTTTGGTGCTTGTTGCAATAGGCGTATTTATAGCAGGCGGATGCATTTTGCTTAACTTCTACGTTTTTATGCCAATGGAAAACCAAAGCGTTATGAGCGAAATTCAGAATATTGCCAACGCTACCACCGACGAAGTGATTTACGCCACCAACGATGAGGGTGAAGTAATAGAAATTAAGACCGAGAAAAACTGGAAGGGTCTTAAAAAGGCAAACGAAGAAATCGTTTCATGGATTAAAATAGATAATACCAAAATTGATTATCCCGTTTTAGAGCACAAGGGCGACACTCCCGAAAGCCAGTTCTACCTTTACAGAAACTACAAAAAGGACTACTCTGACTTTGGCAGTATCTTCGTTGATTACCGCTGTACTGACAGCTATAAGTCAAAGAATTTTATACTTCACGGCCACAATATGGGCAGTGACGACTCTATGTTTGGCCAGCTTTTGAACTATTCAAGGGCTGACGGCAAAACAAAAGGTAACACCGAATTTTACAAAAAGTCCCCTATTGTTAAAATCGACACCCCTGAGGGCAGCAGCGAATATGTGATTTTTGCTGCAATGAAGATTGATGTTTCAAACGACATTAAAAACGTTTTTGACTATTTAAAGGCAGACTTCGACTCAAATGCAAGGTTTATGAACTTTGTTTATAACATCAAGGTTCGCTCTTACCTTGATGTACCTGTTCCAATTAACGAAAACGACCAGCTCTTGACTCTTTCCACCTGCTCCTATGAAACCGACAATATGCGAACTATTATTGTAGCACGAAAGGTAAGAGACGGCGAAAACCTTTCCAAGTACATTAAAAAAGCTGAAGCCTCCTCCCCTGTAAGCATTGCAAGCTCCTCTTTTTCTGAGGAACACAAAGCAGGCAACACACCGTGGTATGACGGAAAAGGAAAGCTTAAGGGCGATGAAACTGTTGAATATATGACCCAGAGCGAAATGTACACAGTTAAGTTTTTAGATGCTAACGGCAAAACTATTTCCACTCAGATTATTCTTGAGGGCAGAGATGCAAAGGCACCTAAAAACGACCCCCGAAAGGCTGCAGACGGCAAGTATTACTATGTTTTCAAAGGTTGGGACACCGTTTATACTAACGTAAAAAAGGATTTAACCGTAAAGCCTATTTTCACAAAGAAAAAGATGCCCACCGAAACAAAGCCCACTACAGAGCCTACAACCCTTGCACCTGTAGAAACAAATGCTCCGCCTGTTGAAAACGAGCCAATTGTTACTGAGGCTCCCGAAACCATACCTCCTACCACAAAGGCATCTGAAACAGTGCCTCCCACTACTTTGCCTGCTACCACAGCGACACCTACTGAGGCAACCATAACTGAGCCTACCGAGGCACCAGTAATTGAAACCACACTTGCTTTGCAGGCAGAAACCACACCGTAAAGAGATGAATAGCTATGAAATGTAATCTTGTATTTTACCTTGCCAGAAAAACAAGCTACTCTGAAAAAGCTTTGAAAAAAGCACTTGCCGAAATAAACATAGAGCTTCATAATGTCTGTGCCTCAACAACTCCCCTTATGTTAGGTGAAAAGCTTACCGAGGCACTCTCTACCTGCAACCTTGTGTTTATTATCGGCGGCTTGGGATTTTCGGGTGAACATCGGCTTTCTGATGTATTGTCCCGTGCTTTGGCTACTACCAAAGTGAAAATCTCAGACGTGAGAAAGCTTGCAAATTCTGTGGGCAAAAACTGCGGTTATCTTATCCGCTCAGGCAATCAGCTTATGGTGGCCTTGCCTGATGACCCTGAAGAGCTTACTGCGATGCTTACTCCTCAGCTTAAGGCATATATTTCCGATATGTATAATCTCTGATAAAAACCGCCGAGAAATCGGCGGTAATTTTTTTCTTGACAATTTATATACCGTTTGGTATACTGTGAATATCGGAGGTGAAAATGTTGAGTGAAATAACCGATAACAAACAAAAAATCATAACCACTGCACTTAACCTTTTTGCCAAAAAAGGCTATGACGCGGTATCTACCCTTGAAATTGCCAATGCCGCAGGTATAACAAAGCCTACAATGTACTATTACTTCGGCTCAAAAGAGGGTCTGCTTTCTGAAATTCTCAGTATTCATTACAACCGCCTTTTATCAGACCTTGAAAGTGCTGCCTCTCTGCCCGAAGATATCGCTCTGACGTTTTTCAGAATGATGAGGATTTACTTTGACTATGCCCTTAAAAACAAGGATTTTATTATGTTTAAGCTGAGCACCTTTAACCGTATCGGCGAAGATGTCACCTATCTGCTTTCCCGCGAATATACTGACAGAGAATCCTCTATAATCAAGCACGTGTTTGACGTTGCTGCAAGCTATGTCGGAAACATCAGAGGCAAAGAGGATTTATGCACTATGACCTTTGTCGGTGTTGCTCACGCGGCAATAGGCGCATACTTTCATACAGGGGACGAAACGCTTTTAAGCGACGAAACCATCTATCGCCTGCGCCAACAATTTCTTTACGGAATTTATTCCTGACGGCTTTTTATGGGGGATATTCCCTTTTATTTTATACTATCAATATACCAATCGGTATATTCAGGAGGACACAATGAAAAATTATATTGCAAATGAGAGTATCTATTATCACATCTACCCAATTGGCTTTACGGGAGCTCCCTTTAAAAACGAGGGCGAGAAAACCGCCGCCAAAAGGATTTACAAAATATCAGAGCATATTCCCCATTTAAAACGCCTTGGTATAAACGCTCTTTACTTAGGCCCTGTGTTTGAGTCGAAGTATCACGGCTACGACACCGCCGACTATCGAAGCTTAGACAGCCGCCTTGGTACCAATGAGGACTTTGAAAAGGTTTGCAAAGAGCTTGAAGAAAACGACATTGACCTTATTTTAGACGGAGTTTTTAACCACGTGGGAAGACACTTCTTCGCTTTTGAGGACATTAAGAAAAACCGCGAAGCTTCGCCCTATTGCTCGTGGATTTCGGGACTTCGCTTTGATATGAATAACAGCTATAACGACGGCTTTCACTACGACGCCTGGCAGGGACACGAGGAGCTTGTTAAGCTAAACCTTAGAAACGAAGACGTTGTTAACTACCTTTTGGAAAGTGTAGATATGTGGATTGAGAGATTTGGCATCAAAGGGCTTCGGCTTGACGCCGCCGACTGCATTGACAAGGATTTTTTCAAAAAACTACGCCAGCACACAACTAAAAAGAGACCCGATTTCTGGCTTATGGGAGAAATTATCCACGGCGACTACCGTCAGTGGGCAAACAAAGAAATGCTCCACTCCGTAACCAACTATGAAATGCACAAAGGTTATTATTCAGGTGTTAACGACAAAAATATGTTTGAGCCTGCCCACGGCTTACTTCGTGAATACGGCGACTGGGGTCTTTACAAGGATTTGGTGCTTTATAACTTTGTGGACAATCACGACATAAACCGCATAAGCTCTTATCTTAACAACACCGACAACCTTAAGAATATTTATACAATGCTTTTTACCGTTCCCGGCACACCCTCAATTTATTACGGAAGCGAATATGGCATTAAAGGCAAAAAGGAAAACCACAGCGACGCTCCTCTTCGCCCCTGTTGGGACGACATTGAAATTACTCAGGAGGGCAAAGAGCTTTTTGAGCATATTGCTAAGCTTGCAAATATAAGAAAATCTTCAAAAGCACTAAAATACGGCGATTATAAGCAGGTGCATTTAGAAAGCGAGGCCTTTGCCTTCAGCCGCAGTAAGGACAATGAAACCGCAGTTGTTGCTGTAAATATTTCGGGGGCAGAAAAAAATCTCTGCTTTTATATAAACGGCAGAGAGATAAAAACACAGCTTAAACCTTATAGCTCTGAAATTATTATGATTTAAGGTGAAAATATGAAAAAACTTAGAATTCTGAGTGCAGTTTTAAAGAAAACCAAGGCTGACAAAATTGTTTTGGGCTTTGTTATTTTTCTGCTTGTCAGTGCACTGATAATTTTACTTGTAGAACCCGACATAACCAGATACGGCGATGCACTGTGGTATTGCTATGCAGTATTTTCCACCATTGGCTTTGGCGACATTGTTGCCACCGCTTTTATAACCAAGGTACTGTCTGTGCTTATTACGGTTTATGCACTTTTTGCCATTGCGGTTGTAACAGGCGTTGTGGTAAGCTTTTACAACAGTTGTGTAGAACAACAATTTAAAGAAACAAAAAGTGCTTTTTTAGATAAGCTTCAAAGGCTTCCTCAGCTTTCAAAGGAAGAGCTTGAAGAAATAGCCGAAAAAGCAAAAAAGTGGAAATGACAAAACCCTCAGCAAAAGCTGAGGGTTTTTGCTTTAGTTTTCTTTACGTTTTAAAAGCCTTGTGGCAGGAACTGCACCACCTATAAAGAGTACTATAGCCCAGATAATAAAGCTCTTGTTATCACCTGTTTTTACAAAATCAGGTGCCTGAGGCTTAGTTTCTGCTATTTTACTCTCAGTAGTTTCAAAAGGCTCGTGAGTTTCTGCAGGTTTTGTCTGCTTAGAGGTTTCCTCCTCGGTGGACGTAGTCACAGTCTCTTTGGGAGCGGTTTCTGTAGGCTCAGTGGGTTCTGTGACCTTTGTGGGTTCTGTAGGTTCGGTAACCTTTGTGGGCTCTGTAGGCTCTGTAGGTTCGGTAACCTTTGTAAACTCTGTAGGTGTGGTTTCTGTAGGCTCTGTAGATTCGGTGGGAACTGTTGTGTTGGTAATATTTTCAAACACAACTGCGCTATCAAGTCTTATTTCAAGGTTAGTTCCGTGCAGATGGGTAATTTCTTCGAAATCACCCTGACCGTCAGCCTCTCTTACAGTAACCTCAAGGAAATATTCGCTGATATCGTGATGAGCTTCAACAACAACAAAAATGTTGTAAACCGATTCATCATATATAATATTTTCGTCAGTACCCTTGGCCTCTGTCAGTAAGAACACAAAATATCCTGCTCTGTTAAATTCAAGCTTTTCAAATGTAACTACGCCGCTTGAATCGTTAGTAGCCGTGTCCACAAGCTCTCCGTTAATCTTCCTGAGCTCAAAATTGAACCTGCCTTGTTCAGGGCTAACACCGTCAAGGGTTTTAATGGCATTTATCTTGAGATGAGCACTACCTCTGGTCTGATTTTCAAAGATAACCATATCGACTAACTTATCATCAAGGAAATATTCAACCTCAGCTTCAAAGCAGTCGCTATCCTCAGGTGCTGTTACAGTTACCACAACATCATACACTCTGTGGTCGAAGAAAACCGAAGTGCTCAATTCCTCGTCACCGCAATCGTGGGATTCATCAATGGTATATCTGTAAACGCCTACGTTATCATAAATAATTTCGTCAAAGGTAGCTACGCCGTTAAGGGTGGTTTTTGTGTCAATAACCTTGCTTTCTGTATCCTTAAGCTCAAAGTTAAAGAGTCCGTCAGGAGCAGTTTTTCCGTCAAGGAGCTTATGGGTGTTAAGTACTACAGAAACAGATTTTCTTAAGGTGTTTGTAAACTCAAAAGCATCGGGTGAAGTGTCATTTTCAATATCCCTGCCGTTTACTTTTGTTTCGAGAAGATACTCTGAGCCGTCGTCACTTAAAGTAACATTAAACTCGATTTCATAAACTGTATTGTCGTAAATAACAGTGGGGTCATTGCCTTTTTCTTCGTAAACCTTAAAATTATAAGTTCCCTCATCGTCAAAGATAATTTCAAAAAATTCTACGTTACCTTCAGAATCGTTATGCTTTTTTTCGTGGAATTTGTTGATGTATTCACCTTCAAGCACAAAGGTAAACTCTTTATCCTTAAGCTCTCTGCCTTCTAAGGTTTTATGGGCTTTAAGCTGAACCTTTGCAGGAACAATGGCATTATTGGTGATAATAGCAGGAGATGTCTCTGTAACCTGCTTGCCGTCCAAGTAAGTTTTGCCGTAAGCAATGTGCACCGAATGAATTGTGCCGGGCTGATAATCTTCGGGAGGCTCAACCTCAATAAGTGCATATTCGTGGCCCGAAGGCAGATTTTCAAAGCTAACTATGCCCTGCTCATCGCTTGTAGCAATAAGAGCTTCAATAACCGCATCACCCGAACAAACGTGACAGCTTTCGCCGTAATGCTCAAGCCTAAACACCGCACCCTCAAGAGGTCTTCCCGAAAGCTGGTCTGCCTTTGTAAAGCTGAAGTCGCCATAGTAGCCTTCTACCTCAGGTATGGGATAGTCAATGCTGTTGTCGCCGAAAAGCGGTTCGCCCGTTGTAAAGTCAACGGTTTTAAAATAGAAGGTTGTTTTGTCATTGGTGGGAAAAGCTTTGTAAAACTCAAAACCCTCCATTTCGTTTTTAAGCCTTACCTTATAGCTTACCGAAAGCACATAGTTTCCTATTTCGTCAATATAGAAGTTCTGAGTTGTTGTAAGCCACCATTTGATAGTTTCTGTAGCACTGTCAAAGGTTGCAATATCCTTGCCGTTTTTGGTGTTAATAACCGCCTCGACCTCACTGCCGTCAGGATTATAGAAGTTCATAAACTCAACATAATCGCTCATTGGGTCAAGGGTAAAGGCTTCTTCCATGGTTTCGGCAGGAATGAGCTCGATATCCTTAAGGATATTTTCAAATGCAGTAGTAAGCTCACTGCTGCTGTTTCCCGATGCATAACGGTGAATTTCTTCTGTGTCCTCTGCTTCTTCAATCATAGGACCGCCTGCAATAGTGTCCTTAAGCCAACTCTTGTAGGATTCGGTAGTACTGCCGATAACATGAGTTGAGCTTGTGCGGTCAACAGTTGTAAACGCTGTGCTGTTAGCCGCCTTAAGATAATCGGGGATACTCTGCACGCCTACATCTATACCGATTGAAAAAATATTTATACCTGTCCTTTTAATAGAAGCAGCAACATCGTCGGCTCTGTCGGCGGCTTTGTCGGAATAATTAACGCCATAGGTGCAAATCTTTTTAGTAATTGAGTCGGCAAAATAGCCGTCAGTACCAACCTTAGAAGCGTTATAGGAGCCTGTCATATAAGTGTCATATCCCACTATCTGAGTTGTGCTTGCTCTGCCGCTTTCAATATATGTTGTGGGGAAACCGTCGGTAATAAATATAATATACTTAAATGCGGCGTCAGATGTGCTGAGCAAATTCTGAGCAAGCTGCAAGCCGCCTTCAATATTTGTAAAACGCTCTCTGTTTCCTGTGGGAGCAGTGATTAAGTTTACGGTGTTCTTTATCTCATTTGCCTTCTGAGCTGTGTTTACCGTCGTAAGGGGAACAACTGTATTGGCATAGGAATTAAAGGTTACAAGTCCAAAACGGCGCTCAGTGCTGATATTTTCGTCAACTGAGTATAAATCAAGGAAGGTATTCACCGCTGATTTTGCATGGGTAAGCCTTGCATCCTTAATATTATAACCTGCATCACTGACACCTAAGCCTTGATGGGTTGAGTTCATTGTGTTTGAAACGTCCATTACTACCACAACGTCAACACTCTGGTCAATTACTCTGGGCTTTGCCACTACCTTAAGCGTAATGTCAAAGTAGTTTTCATCCTCAGTGGGGGCAATAGTCTTGCTTACTGCTATGCGGTCCTTGTAAAGAGTGCCGTCTACAGGATACTGTGCAGGATTCCAATTGCCTGTCTGTTCAATCTGCTGTGTGTTGTCGCTGGTGTTTATGGCACCTATTGAAGCAGGAACACAAAGCAAAAGAATTGCCAATGCAAGGAACACGGAAACTGACCTTGCAAAAGTTTTATTTTTATTCTTCATTACGCTCATCCTTCCTGAGAAAATTATGAGTGCAAACATGTAAAAACTGCCTGCATTGCTATCATAACTATATTTTATACGAAAACATCGCTTTTGAGAATGTCTTTTTTAAAATAAAAATAGACAATAATATTTACCAAATTTATGTCAAAAACACCAATATTTAAGTAAATTGAGATAAAGCCTTTAACTGCTATTCGTTTAAACGAACTCGCGCCTTGAAAAAAGGCACAGCTAAAGCTGTGCCTGAATTTATAGCTTTGACAAAATCTCTTCAAAGAGTACGGTTTCGTCCTTTAAGTCTTCTGATGCTTTCTTGCCCAGATAAAAAGCCGCAACAAGACCGGGACCTACGTTAGGCGCACTGCCCTGACCTACGGTTGAAAGGATTATCTCTTTGGGGTTAATCTCTTCTTCGATAAGCCTTTTAACCTCAAGAGCGTGCTCTTCGCGAAGAGTATGAGTAATAAACACAATCTGCTCAGAAAGGTCTTCGCCTGTTGCCTTCATATACTCAACAATAATGCGGTAAGCGTTTTTATAGCCTCGTGTTTTGCCAAGCACATGGCTCATTCCCTTGTGGTTAAAATCTGCCATTGCCTTAATACCTACAAGTGTGCCCATAACAGCGGCGGCGTTAGAAACTCTGCCCATTTTTTTGCAGTAAAAAAGGTCGTCCATCCAACCAATCTGATGTACTCTGTGCTTTTTTATTTCAAGAAGCTCAGCAGTTTCTTCAATGGTTTTGCCCTCTTTTCTGTACTGAGAGGCAAGCATACACACCATACCCTCAGAGGTTGAATATCGCATAGAGTCAACTACAATTATTTTTCTTTCGGGGTATGATTCTTTCAAATCTCTTGCGGCGTTAGTAAAAACGCCGTACATGCCCGAAAGACCTGAAGAAAGAGTTACACAAAGCACATCTTTGCCTTCTTTGAGCTGTTTTTCAATAACGTCAGCAACCTCTCCAATAGAAGGTGTTGCAGTTTTGTATCCCCCTGTTTTCTTGGAAAGCTCTTTGAAAAAAGCGTTGCTTTCTTCTTCAGTCCAATCAAGATTACCCTGAACAGCCGAACCGTCAGGAAGATGCACATAGCCTCTGGCATAATCCGCAATACCGAAACGGTCTCTGAGCTCTTTTCGAAGGTCACAGGAAGTGTCTGAGATAATAGCAAAATTGTTCATACTTGTTCTCCTCAATTAATTTACAAACCGAATTATAGCACACGCGTGTCGCTTTTTCAACTTTTTTTATCAAATTAACCCATTTTTCCAAAAAAATATCCAAATTCTTCTATGCCTTTACACTTTACTTTTTTCACAAATTATAAGATAATATATCTATAGTTACATCAGGGGGGATTATTGTGCCTTTTTGGGGTTATTTAATAATTTTAGGTGCTTTGGCGGCAATTATAGTTCCGCTTTATTTTGTATGCAGATATACATATAAAATAACTTGGAATGTTGTTGACCAGCAGCTTGTCCGCACGTCAAAAGACAAATGGGCAAGAGACTGCAGTTGTGCCACCAATGAAGAACACGTAAGAATGTTTCAGGAAGGCATAGCCTGGGGCGACAAATACCGCTCATTCGCAAAAGCTGAAGAAATCGAAAACGACTCTCTTAAGCTTTGCGGTGAATACTTTGACTTTGGCTGTGATAAATGTGCCCTTATTTTACAGGGCAGAGCCGAAAGCCTTTTATACTCCTACTACTTTGCCGAGCCATACAGACGCCTTGGCTTTAATGTGCTTGTTATAGACACACGGGGTCACGGCGAAAGCGAAGGTTATTTTAACGGCTGCGGTATTACCGAAAGCAGAGACGTAACCGCTTGGGTAAAGCATATTGAGAAAAAATACCATATTCACACTTTTGTGCTTCACGGCATTTGCATCGGCAGTGCTTCTGTATTTTTGGCGGCCACAAAAAAGGACTTTCCTAAAAGCGTTAAAGCTTTGGTTGCAGAGGGTACTTATCATAGCTTTTACGAAAGCTTTAAGGAGCACCTTAAGGAGCTTAAAAAGCCTACTTATCCCGTTATATGGCAGATGCGCTTTATCTGCAAAAGACGCTTTAATATAGACGTTAAGAAAGAGTCTCCCATTGAGGTTGCCGATAAATTCACTTTGCCCCTGCTTTTAATGAGCGGCAAGTGCGACCTTTACTCTTTGCCCGAAAAGTGCAAGTCACTTTTTGACAAATGCGCCTCAACCGAGAAACAGCTTGTTACCTTTGATAAGGGTGCACACTCTCACTTAAGAATAAATGCCGTAGAAAAATACGACAACACAATCAAAAACTTTTTAGAGGATATTGAAATAATATGAAAATCGAAGCCTTGCAAAAGCTTACGCTTTTAGATTATCCCCAAAAAATGGCGGCAACGGTGTTTACCTATGGTTGCAATTTACGTTGTCCTTTCTGTCACAATGCTTTGCTTGTAACCGAGGAAAGCGAGGGCGGCATAGCCGCTGAGGAAGTTCTTAGCTTTCTTTCTAAACGAAAAGGTATGCTTGAGGGTGTTTGTGTTACTGGAGGAGAGCCTCTTTTACAACCCGATATAGAGGATTTTTTAAAGGCAATTAAAGACATGGGCTTTTCCGTTAAGCTTGATACAAACGGCACTTTTCCTAAAAAGCTTAAGGATTTGGTTCGTAAGGGACTTGTAGACTACGTGGCAATGGATATAAAAAACTGCCGTGAAAAATATGCATTAACCTCAGGAAAGCTTGCAATGAATTTAAGTGCCATTGACGAAAGCATACGCTTTTTACTTTCAGGGGAAATTGATGCAGAATTTCGCACAACTGTGGTTAAAAACTTTCACACTCTGGAAGATATACTGAAAATTACAGACTGGATTTCAGGCTGTGACCGATATTTTTTGCAGCAGTTTGTTGATTCGGGCAATCTTATTGACCAAAACCTTGCAGGCTACTCTGACAAAGAGCTTACAAACATTTATAAGCAGGTTAAAAGAAAACTGCCTGTTACAAAATTAAGGGGAATTTCAGAAGATTAAGGAGGCTTAAAATGGAATATCTGTGGTGTATATCAATCGGATATTTGCTTGGCTGTATAAGCTTTGCGACCATTGTTTCTAAATTTAAAAAAGTCAACCTTAAAGAAAAGGGCACCAAAAACTTGGGTGCAACCAACACTATGCTTGTTCTGGGCAAAGGGTACGGCGCTTTGGTTATGGTGCTTGACGTGCTTAAAACAGTTCTCGCCATAACTGTTTCCCGTATACTTTTCCCTCAGTTTTCTGCCGCAGGCATACTTACAGGCGCCTCTGCAGTTTTAGGCCATATCTGCCCCTTTTACCTGAAATTCAAAGGCGGTAAGGGTCTTGCCTGCTTTGCAGGTATGATTTTAGCTCTCGACCCAGTGCTTTTTATATTTATGCTTGTACTCTGTGTTGCTCTTATGATTATCGCAAACCACTCTGTAATCGTGCCATATACTGCGGCGATTATTTTCCCTGTTTGCTACTGCACTAAGCACCCCCAACCTGAAATTATTACTATTGCGATTCTGGTAAGCGTACTGCTTGCTTTGAGACATATCCCCGATATTATGAGAGCAAAAGCAGGCGGCGACGGCAAAATCAGAGACTTCTTTAAAGAACAACACAAAAAATAAATTCAAAGGACTGCCAATGATCAGTCCTTTTTTGTGCATAATACGACACCACCCGTAAATACTAAATCTAAGTTAATATACGGAGGTGTAAAAATGGGTAAAAATCAGTTTGTAACTCACAGAGACGACGGCTACTGGCAGGTTATGGGCGAGGGCAATAAAAAGCCCACAGTGGTTGTTGAAACTCAGCGTGAAGCAATTGCTATTGCTACAGACATAGCAAAAAATCAGAAATCTGAGCTGACAATTTGCGGCAGAGACGGAAGAATCCGCAAGAAAAGCTCTTTCGGCAGTGACCCTCATCCACCTCAGGGCTAAAGACGCAAAAAAGGCTGACTCTTAAGAGTCAGCCTTTAATTGATTTAATCAGCCGGGGAATGTAATAGAAAGTGTGTAATTAACTGTGTCGAAAACAAAGACATATTTACCTGCGGCCTTTGTTGTCATTGTTGCATCACCCTTTTCATTTCTGCTGCAAACAATGTCAGCAACACTATCTGTAATAGTAGCGCCGTCATTCTTTAAGCCTCTCCACTCAATCTCGTTAGTACTGCTATAAGTAATAACCTTAAACTTATATGAAGTGTTAGCGGCTAAATCCATCTCCAAATAACAAACTGTGTCACCCTCAGCTTTGAAAGAAAACTCGTTCTTTGTTGTGCTCCAGCTGTTAAATTCACCTGCAAGGAAAACATTTGCATTTGTCTTGCTGGGAGCAGGAACATCAGAAAGTTTGTCGTAACACAAGCCGGTTTTTACATCGTAATACTTACCTGTCTGGAAAGCAAGGGTATCGGTTTGAGCTGCACCGTCTACTTTATTGTCATTGAAAATAATGTTTCCATACTCTTTATCAAATGAAACGGAGTATACGTCAAAACCGTTAACTTTATCAGAAGTCTTTGTCATAACTGTGCCGGGCCAGGTAGTGCCGCTACCGCCTGTGTTCCATACGTGAGCTGCTAAAGTGCTCCAGTTAGCGGAGTTTATGGCGTAAACCTTAAAGCTACCTGTATCACCGCCTGTGTTGCCGCCCTGGTTATCATTATTACCGCCTTGGTTATCCTCGTTTCCACTATCGTTACCGGCGTAAGCATACTCATCAACATACCACTTGTTTGTTCCAAAAGAAGCTCCAAGCTTAAAGCAAATACCGTCTTTAAATGTTTCAATAACATCTGTTCTGAGATTTGTTGAAGAGCCGTCAGCAAACTTGATAACATTAATATCTGCAGGAACTTCACCTACATAAATATTACTACCGTTATCATCAGTTTCAACGAACGTCATCTTATTACCGGGATAAGCCGAAGACCAAATTGTTGTTGCCACTGTACCGCTGCCATAATACGAATAAAGGTAAGCATTTTCCCAGTCGTCAGGCTTAACGAAGTAAATCTTAATCATATCGGTTGTGCCGCCTGAAGAACCGCCGGAGTTACCGCCGGAGTTGTCACCTGAGCTACCGCCGGAAGAACCGCCACCGAATGTTGGACCGGGAAGTACAGGTGAACCCTGACCTGTCTGACCTATGTTAATATCACCGATATTAGCTGTACCGCCGGGATTGGAAACAGGATTGTTGGACTTCATAGTCTTATAGTCTGTATAAGCCTTATTAAGCTCTGTGTCAGAAACGTTATTCATATATGCTTTCTTAAGAGCCATATATGCATCATAGGAAGCATACTGATACTCCTTGGAAAGAACATTCTTAACTTCGTTCATAAGGGTTGAAGACGCACCGACAGAAGCAAGCTCGGCAGCACCCTCCTCTACGGGGAATACTGTAATAAGCTTTGCAACATACTTCTGAATAGAAGTTGCATCCTTGATATTAACCTTGCCGTCGCCTGTTACGTCAGCCTGTGTTAGAGCCTTATCCTCAAGAGTAAGCATCTTTGCGGTGTGCTTCTGAACGGTAGTAGCATCCTTAACGTTAATCTTTTCGTTAAGGTCAGCGTCACCGTACATATACTCTACCTGAGGTGCAGTTGTTTCTGTTGTGGGAACTGTTTCGTCGGGAGTTGAAGTTTCTATAGGCTCGGTTTTGGGAGCTGTAGGTCTTTCAGGCATTTCGGGTAAAATTGCCTCGCCGTCTTTAACCTCTATCATAACGGTTGACTTGTGCTCTGTTCCGTCGCTGTATTTAGCATTTACTTCGAGAACATACATTCCATCGCTTGCAACACTAAACATAGCTCTGGATTTATCTGAATAATCCTGTACGGTTGTGCCGCTTACTGCAAATTTAAACTGTACATCCTCTGCACCGTCTGCAGCATAAGCTTCTACGAAGAAGCAACCATCGTCATACTCAACAATAACAACGGGAGCAAGCTCGTCAACCTCAGGCTCTGTAGGTGTGCTCTCTGTGGGGTCAGTTGGCTGAGTTGTAGGAACAGAAGGCTCTGTAGGCTTTGTAACTATCTCAGAGGGGTCAGTCTCAGCAGGCTCTGAAGGCTCTGTTGCTACAGGAGTTGCCTGTGTAGGATTAGTTGCAGGCTCTGTAGGATTGTCGCCGTCTAAGTTAATATAAACGTCAGCTACAAAATCAGAAGCATAATCGGCAAAGTTAAGGTCGCTTGTCTGGTCAGCATCTTTACCTTCGTCAAACACAACACCTGTAAAGTCAGAAGCAGGAACAAGTGCTGTATACTTTCCGTCATTGCCAAGTGTCATAGGAACGCCGGGCCATGTGGTACCGTCGCCGCCGTCTCCCCAAACATGAGCATGCACGTTAGTTGTAACACTGCCTGAGGGAGTATAAGTAAGCTTCTGAGAACCGAGAGTAATCTTGCAGTTAGCTACAGGGAAAGCACTTGTCTTAACGCCTGTATCGCCGTTGATTGCGAAGTAAACGCTTGAATATTCAGCAATAACCTTAGCAGAATATGTACCGTCAGCATTTTTTGTCATAGGAATAGACTGGTTATTTGCAGAGTTACCTTCGTCAACTGCAATGCAAACAACGCTCTGAGGAGCATCGGTAAGGTTAGATACATCAACAGTAACTGTTACTGTATCGTAAACGATTTCCTCAAGTTCGTTCTTCTCAAGAGTTTGGCCTGTGTAGTCAACCATATATGTGTAAGAGGGGCAGATAAGGTTGAAGGCAAGGTCTGTGCCGTTTAAGATTACATAATCATCATAAACATCTACAAGATAACCCTGTGAGCTGTTGATGTCGTGAATGTAATCAAGACCTGTGTTGCTTGAATTGGGATGTGTTGTGGAAGCATTGGAAGGAATATGAACTGTATAGGCTGTTTTTCCGTTTTCATTATCGAAGTTATAGCCATATTTAAAGTCGATGTGGGTATGACCGGAGAAGAAGATAACATCCTTATGCTCTTCAAGAATACCCTTAAGTCTCTTAACCTGGGGATATGTATCAACTAAACCTGCACCATAGAGAGGGCTGATTTTGTTGTCACCTGCGCCATAACCTCTAAAAAGAGCATGCTCATTGATGAAAACTCGGTGGCCGTCGCCTTCATACTTATCAAGCAATTTTTCAAGCCATGTAAGCTGAGCATCTGTAAACTCGTTAGACTTACCGGGGTCTTTACTTAACTCAAGAACCATGAAAATATAGTGGTCGCCGTTGATGGTCTTTTCGTAATATGTTTCCTTCTGCATTTTTCCGGTGATTACATTAAGACCGGTTGCAGTTTTATAAGTTTCAAGACCAAAAGTATAAGGAATATCATCGGTTATATTGCCGCCGTCATTATATGTTTCGTGGTTACCGTTTGTTTCGTAAATGGGATTGTTATAGTTTGAGGAAGCAATTATCTTCTGGTATGTCTTCCATTCTTCACTATATTTATCTGTACCGCTGTTGCCGTTCATATTGTCGCCGCAAGTTGTAATAAACTCAACGTCTCTCTTTGCAGCAACCTCTAAAGAATTAGCTAAGTGCTCTTTTGCATATGTATACCAGTTACCGTAGTCGATATGGATATCAGAAAGAGCCATAAAGTCATACTGCTTTGTGCCGCCCTTGAACTGCTTATCTGCAGGAATATCAAACACAGCAGAAGCATTGGCTACTGTAGGAGTAGTACCGCTCTTTACAGCAATAACCTTTGTAGCACCTGCAGGGATTGCAGTGTTTGCAGGCATATTGAAATACTTTTTGCTTGAAGATGCTTCTATCTGTGCGATACCTGCATAGCCTTCAAGTGCGCCTGTGTCGTTTGACCAATAAAGAATATAAGTACCGCTTGTGCCAGAAAGGCTTAAACGGCCCTCTGCATAGCCTGCATTCTTGTATGCGAATTCGTAGTTAAGGTCAAGGCCCGCAGCACTTACACCCGTAAAACCTACAATGCACATAGAAAAAAGCATTGCCATAACCAAAGCAACAGAAAGTAAAGCTTTGGTCATTTTCTTTGTTTTCATTAAAAATCCTCCTTCTCGTGTCAGTTAGACACCTATAATCGTACATAATAATTATAACAAAACCCTGCTTTCAAATCAATTAACATAATTGATAGAATAGCAGGGCTTTATATGTGCATTATTTCTATTTGTATTTATATGCTGAAAAATTCTTCTGCATTTTTTGTGCAAATATCTATAAGGTGCTGTGTGTCCATACCCTTAATCTCGGCAATCCTTTGGGCAGTAAAGGCGATTTTCTCGCTTGAGTTTCGCTTGCCTCTGAAAGGTACCGGCGAAAGGTAAGGGCAGTCGGTTTCGAGCAAAAGCCTGTCAAGAGGCACCGCCTCGGCAACCTCAACAGGCACTCTGGCATTTTTAAAAGTAACGACTCCGCCCATACTGATGTATGCACCAAGGTTTATAACCTCTTTAAGCATTTCACGACTGCCGCTATAGCAGTGCAAAAGCACTTTTTTAGGGGTGTATTTCTTTAAAATACGCATTGTGTCGGCATGAGCGTCTCTGTCGTGAATAACCACGGGAGCGTCAAGTTCTAAGCTGAGTTTCAGTTGATCCTCAAAGACCTTTAACTGAGGCTCTTTTGGAATATCCCAGTAATAATCAAGACCAATTTCCCCTATTGCTACAACCTTTTTATTATTCACATAAAGGTCAGCCAGTGTAGCAAGGTAATCTTTTGAAAGTCCTTCGAGGTTTTCGGGGTGAATTCCCACCGCCGCATACATAAAAGGATATTTTTCGGAAAACTCAATTGCTTTTTTAGAAGTAGATAAATCTACAGAAGCATTCACAACCGCCTTGACTCCCATAGAAGGCAAAGAGGCTAACAAAGCCTCTCTGTCCTCATTAAACTTTTCGTCGTCGTAGTGAGCGTGAACGTCAAAAATATTATTATAACTCATCAGCTGATTTTTGAACCTGCGGGCACACCGTCAACAAAGATTACCTTTACGTCTTCACCGCTTGTTGCCGCTAAAATCATACCTGCACTCTCAATACCGCAAAGGGTAGCAGGCTTTAAGTTAGAAACAAGAATAATAGACTTGCCAATAAGCTCGTCGGGCTTATAATATTTTGCAATGCCTGAGGCAACTGTTCTTTCCTTAACGCCGTCAAAAACAGTAAGCTTCAAAAGCTTTTTAGCCTTCTTAACCGGCTCGCAGGCGGTGATTTTGGCAACACGAAGGTCAACCTTACAGAAATCCTCAATGCCGATTTCTGCCAAGCCTTCAGGAATTTCGACCTTAGGCTCCTCTGACTTTGTTTCGTTATTGCAGATAAACTTGTTAAGCTCCTCAATTTCCTTTTCAACGTCAATTCTTGGGAAAAGAACTTCGCCACGCTTAACTGTAACCGTTGAGGGAAGTACTCCCCACTTGTCCATATTTTCATAGGTTGCATCACTACCGCTCATTCCAATCTGCTCCCAAACCTTGGGCATTGTGGAGGGCATAAAGCATGAAAGAGGAGTTGTAGCAACACGGATAGCCTCAAGAAGATTATAAAGAACTCTGGCAAGTCTGGGTCTCATTGCTTCATCTTTTGCAAGCACCCAGGGCATTGTCTCGTCAATATATTTATTGGCACGGTTTACTACCTTGAAAATCTCTGCAAGAGCATTATTGAGCTGAGTCTCGTCAATATATTTATCTACCTCTGCTTTTAAGGCTAAGGCTGTTTCAATAAGAGACTCGTCAAACTCACCCTCAGACTGTTCTTCGGGTAAAGTACCGCCAAAATATTTTTCAACCATTGCAACTGTACGGGAAACAAGGTTGCCAAGACCGTTTGCAAGGTCGGTGTTAATGCGGTTAATCATAATCTCGTTAGAAAACGAGCTGTCTGCACCCAAAGCCATTTCTCGTAAAATATGGTAACGGATTGCATCTGCACCGTATCTCTCGCCTAAAACAAAGGGGTCTACAACATTGCCTAAAGACTTGCTCATCTTCTGTCCGTTAAAGGTAATCCAACCGTGAACGGCAAGGTGCTTAGGAAGCGGCAAATCAAGAGCCATAAGCATTGCAGGCCAGATAATAGCGTGGAAACGCATAATATCCTTTGCAACCATGTGAGTATCTGCAGGCCAGTATTTGGCGTAGTCGTTATATGCGTTATTCTCGTAGCCTAAAGCTGTAATGTAGTTGGAAAGAGCATCAATCCAAACGTAAACAACGTGCTTTTCGTCAAAGCTTACAGGTACACCCCAAGTAAAGGTTGTACGGGAAACACACAAATCCTCAAGACCGGGCTTTATGAAGTTGTTTACAAGCTCAACTGCTCTTGTTTTTGGGCGGAGGTAATCGGTTTCGGTAAGAAGCTTTTCAATTCTCTCGGCAAAGGGAGACATCTTAAGGAAGTAAGCTTCCTCTTTAGCCTCAATAACATCTCTGCCGCACTCAGGACATTTGCCGTCTACAAGCTGGCTGTCTGTCCAGAAGCTTTCGCAGGGAGTACAGTATTTGCCTGTGTATTCGCCCTTATAAATATAACCTTTATCATAAAGAGCCTTAAAAATCTTCTGCACTGCCTCAACGTGATAATCGTCAGTAGTACGGATGTAGCGGTCGTAGTCTACATTCATATATTTCCACAAAGCCTTGAAATTCTCAACAATTTCGTCAACATACTCTTTAGGAGTAACGCCTTTTTCGGCGGCTTTCTGCTCAATCTTAAGACCGTGTTCATCTGTACCTGTTAAGAACATTACGTCTTTACCCTGCATTCTCTTATATCTTGCAATAGAGTCACAGGCTACAGTTGTGTAGCAATGACCGATATGAGGATTGCCCGAAGGGTAGTAAATGGGGGTAGTAATGTAAAATTTATTGCTCTGACACATTTAAATCACTCCTGTGTTAATTTCGTTTATCTAAATTATTATTTTATCACGATTAAACTCAAAAAGCAACCATAAGAAAAAGGGATTTCCCGTTAAAGAAATCCCTTTTAAATACTTTTGTCAGCCTATATAAGCCTTTGCCGCCTGATTGTAGGCATAAAGTGCATTCACCACATTTTTAAGATTGGTGTCATCCCCCTTAATAGCAAGATAGCCGTAGCTCAGCACGCTGTACTCAAGGGTTACTTCCCCTGCCTTAACCTTAATGCTTTCGTCAAGGTTCTGGGCAAGAATATCACTCACCTTGATTTCGTAGTATTCTCCCTTTTTAACAGGGGTAACTGCTACGTCGTTTACTGTACACTTGGGGATATTTTCTTCGTCTTCAATACAGAAGTAATGCTTGATTGCTGTTTCCGATTTAAGCGAAAGCTTTGAGCCGTAGTAAGAAACGCCCTCTTCTTCGCCTTTAAGCGAATACATATAATCACTAAAATCCGCATCCGCTAAGGCTTTGTCGCTTTCGCTTAAGCTTTCATTTGCAAGGTTTTCTGTATTATAGCCAAAATACTCCTGTGCATAAGCTCCGTAGTTAAGCATTGCCTTTACAAGAGGCTTTGCCCTCTCATACTCGCTGTCACTGCTTGAAAGGATATACTCTCCGTATTCTTTTACCGAATACTCAAACACTTCGCTCTTATACTCCGATGAAACTATTCTGGCTTTAACGCTTGACGCCATTTCTTTTGCTGATACCTCGCAGGCAAACACATAATAACCGTCTTTTTTCTCTGCATTTTTCACATAACAGGTCTTTGTGTTGCCGTTTGGTAGTATGAACACAAGCTTTGAGCTTTCGTCAGCTACAACCTTGTCTGAAAGATTCATATAGAAGTTTACTTCTATATTTCCGCTGAGAGACACAGTTGCACCTGCAAAATCGTTCTCAGCTAAAAGCTTTCTTACAACAACCGAAATCTCTATGTCACCTGTTGCGTTTTTTACTGTGTAACCGCCGTTTGCATCGGCATTAAGCACTTCACCGTCTGCACTTACAGTTTCTATTTCATAACCCTCATTCGGGATAACGGTAAATGTATAGCTGTCACCGTATTTTACAGTTTTTTCACCGCTGAACGTAAACTCGCCTTCGTTAACAGTCACATTGTACTCATTAACGCTTTCGCTGTACAGAGCATTTACAGTTAAATCTTCGGTTACATCTGTAAAGTCTTTGTCCCAGCCTGAGAAGGTATAGGTGTACTGTGCATCACCCTCTCTTACAGGGGAAGTAGGAGCTAAGGCTGATTCTCCGTAAGGGATATACTGGATGCTGAGAATTTTGCCGTCATAATCAAGGAAGGTAACCTCAAACTCGTTGATTTTCTGCTCATAGGTTGCTCTGACAGTTGTGTCTGCCGTAATTTCAACAAACGATGTATCCCAACCTGTGAACACATAAGAGTACATATCCGTGCCCTCTCTTACGGGGTCAGCAGGAGGAATTGCCGCACTGCCTTCGGTAACAATCTGTGTATCTAAAACAGCTCCGTCATAATCAAGGAAGGTAACGGTATAGTCATTGAGAACAGGATTGTCGGGGGTGTTGGGGTCTTGTCCTTCGGCAACATAGTTTACAGTAAGGCGTTTTTCGTCGGTATCGAAGATAAATGTATACGTACCGCCCGTTGCCTCAAGAGTTGCATCCCCTGCACTTTGGTGCATTGACCAGCTTTTGCCCTCTGTGCTGTCTTCAATGGTACCGTTGTTTCCGTACCAACGGCTGTTAAGCTTATCCTGCACCTTAAAAGCATAAACGCCTTCTAAAAGCTCAATTGTTGCAACTGCACAGCCTACGCTTTCATCAATTTCCATAGGTGTGCTTGATGACCAATCGTTAAAATCTCCTCTGAGATAATACTGAGGGGTTTCGGCTTCCGTGGTAGTTTCTACGGGAGTTTCTTCGTCAGGACTGTAAAGCACAGTAAGCTTTTTAGTGCTTCTTGTTAAAGTAAAGGTATACGTACCGCCTGTAGCCACAAGGGTACACTTGTCTTCGCCTTCTTTCATAGTACAACCGTTATCGCCTGTGGTATCATTAATGGTGCCGGAATTTCCGTACCATTTTTCAGACTCGGTCTTATAAAGCTTAAAGCCATAGGTGCCTGCTTCAATCTCTACTGTTACAGTCAGAATATCTGCATCATCCGTAAGAAGGAATGGGTCGGTGTCTTTCCAATTATTAAACTCGCCCATTAAATAATAGGGGTAATTTTCGCTTTCCTCAGCCTGAGTGGTTGTTTGTGTCGGGGACAATTCCTCAGCACTTACTGTAAGCTTATTATTTGATAAGTTAAAGCTGAAGGTATATTTTCCCCCTGAGGCTATAAAGGTACAGTTATCATCAACAGAGGTTTTCATGGTCCAACCGCCTGAGCCCGTTGTGTCTTCTATTGTGCCGGTATTGCTATACCACGAACCGATACCGCGGTTATGAATCTTAAAGGAATATGTGCCTTTCTCAATTTCAAGAGTCGTGGTAACTGTATTTGAGCCTTCCTCGTAAGCCAGCTGCAGAGATGAATCCCAATCGTTAAATGTGCCCTTGAGATAAACGTCAGACTCAGTACTTTCGCTGTGCTCAACTACAAGTCTCTGTGTAACAGTATTGTAGCTAAAGGTGTATTTTCCCCCTGAGGCTTTAAGAGTACAGTTATCGCTGACGTCAGGCTTCATTGTCCAACCGCCTGAGCCTGTTTCGTCTTCAATAGTACCTGAGTTGCCAAACCACAAATCTCCGCCTTTGATTTTAAAGGTGTATTCGCCTTCTTCAAGTATAACGCTGGTGGTGGCAATGTTGCTGTCTTTAGCAACCATAACGTTAGCACTTGTGCTCCAACCGTTAAAAGAACCTGCAAGCTTAAAATCTGTAACTGAGCCCTTTTCAAGGGAGCCTGATGACTCAACATCATATACAACTGCAATACCTGTATCCCCGATATCGCCTGAAATATAGCCGTTTGAAACAGTAAAGGTATTACCTGTAATAGCATCTGTATATGTGCCCGAGGCGATTTTGTGGGCAGGAACGCTCATGTTGTTATAATATGTACCGCCTGTGTTTACAAGCACAACGCCTGAGGTACCGCGCTCAATATATGCAACTGAGCCTGAAGATGCCATATATTCGCTTTGACCTGCAAAATGATTTTTGAATTTGTTAACTGCTTTTACCTCGGGATTAGACCAAGAGGTAACATCAGCTTCGCCAATCATAGTGGTATCAATATTTTCAGGTCTTGCAAGGTAAAGACCGCAAACCTCGTTTCTTGCGCCTACTATTGCCCAAGTTTTGTTAATGTTGTGGTCGCTTATAAATCTTGTTCCGTTGTCCTTGTAAGTATCGTGGGATTCTGTCCACTGAACAGTCTTTGAAGGCGAAGCTCCGCAGGAAATACCTGACTGAGCCGCACGGGAAGCGTTGCCGTCAATAACTGCCTGCCTTATGTCGTTGGCACCTGTGTCGGTTACGCTCATATACTTTGTATAAGCGTCAGTTCCCAGTCCGCCGCCGGGTGTACCTAAAAGTTCGCCGTAATAATATGGAGTAAAGCCTTTTGTTTCCTGAGCGTATTCTGTAGCCGCATTAAGCACATTAGGCCAGAAATCGCTTTTTGTGCCTGATGCATCTGAGGGGGTTTCAATATGCTTTGCGGCATCAAATCTGAAGCCGTCGGCACCTGCATCGATACATTCTTTGAGGAAGTTTATGCAGTGCTTCTGCACAGTTGAATTGGCTGTATTAAGGTCAGGAAGACCTGAAAGACAGTAATGGGTGGAATCGTAGCGATTTTCAAAATTATAGATATTCTTGGAAATATCGTGCCAACAGTTGCTGTCATTTTTTATTTCGGAAGGAACCCACGGATGAATGGTATTTCCCGATGAATCGTTTGCCGTGTGGTTAAAAATTGTATCAACAATAACCTTGATGCCGTACTTTTCTGCTTCTTCACACATAGATTTAAACTCAGCCTTTGTGCCGAAAGCATTGCGGTAATCGGTTTCAATGTTAAAGGCAACAGGCTGATAAACAACCCAACAGTGGTTCATAAGAGTACTCCAGGATTCTCTGGTAGACTCTTTAATGGGCTGAATGGGAGAAGTCTGGATTGCAGTAAAGCCCTGTGCCGCAATCTGGGGCAAAAGCTTTTTGATGTTATCAAAAGACCAACACCAGCACTGCAAAATCTGGCCGTCCTGCACGTCGTCACAAAGGCCGTAAATATTTGAACCCGTTTCTACAAGCTCAGTATTGGCACTTGTTTCGGTTAAGTCAACCTTTACACCCGCAACAGTCAGAAAACTGCCTAAAGCGATAAGCAAAGCAAGACTTAATGTAAGTATTCTCTTTCTAAGCATAGCGAAACCTCCTATAAAAATGTAAAATATATACATAAAAAGTATACACTATTCTATAATTTGTTGCAAGTTTTTTAAACATACCTCTGTGTTTTTGTGCAATACAAATAAAATACACCTCCGCCATTTAGCAAATGAGCGCAGATGTTGTTAAAGAAAAAGGGATTTCCTACAAATAAGAAAAGCCTTTCATCAATAAAGTCAATTTATATCATAAAACGAAAAATCACATAAGTTAACACAACAAGAAAGCTTCCGCCGCCCAGACAGATTATAGTCATCTTATGCCCCAAATACTGATGGACAAAAGCCGCCATAATGTTAAATAAACCTATGCCAATCATAATAGAGCCTGCATAGCCTAACATAATAAATCCATTATTAAAAACATACGGATTCATAAAACAAACAATCAGATAAATTATCATTGGCAGTAAAAGTGCTATTACCCCAAAAGCTCTCAGCCAACCATAAGCCACAGGATGCATTTCCTTAAAATCATTGTCTGCATTGGGCAGAAAATACTCCCACGAATTTTTAGGAGCATACTTAGAATAACGAGGTCTCACCTTCATAAAATCTTCAAAATACCTTGTACCGTATTTTTCTCTGAAGGAGTTTATATCGGTAGTGAAAGAATAAAAGTCCCTCAAGCCTAAAGGTATTTCAGGCATGTTATGTACCAAGTTGGCAAAATCATAAATTTTCTCTTTATTTCTTTCATTTAAAATATCAAACATAGTGTCTATACAATAAATGAGAAGTTTACTATCCTCTGTAGCCTTTTCACTTTTAAGCTCTCTTTTAGCGGTTTTTAAAGTAATCTCAGCTCTAATACTGCCTAACGGGTCAAATCTTATATCCGCAAAAGCGTTTTTTATTTCTTCATAAAATTCGGTTTTCATTTCAACACCTCCGCTGTATTCATTCTACTATAATACACATTTACTTTCAATACACAAATAATTTGACATTATCACTCATATAATGTAAACTTGATTTAGTATTTTAGTACTTTTTACACTTTACTTTTTTACTACTAATTTTCGGGGTGGTTTTATGGCTATTCTTTTAACAGGCGGAATGGGCTTTATCGGCTCGCACACCGCTGTTGAGCTTATAAGTGAAGGCTACGAGGTTATTATTGCCGATAACCTTTCAAACAGCTCGCCCAAGGTTTTGGGTAGAATCGAAACTATTACAGGCAAAAAGCCTTTATTCTATGAAATCGACGTTGCAGTTAAAGAGGACGTTGAAAAAATATTTGACGAAAACTCTGTTGAGGGTGTAATTCATTTTGCAGGCTATAAAAGCGTGCCCGAATCCACCCGTATCCCCTTAAGCTATTATCGCAATAATATCGATACCGCTCTGACTGTTCTGGAGATTATGAAGGAAAGAAACTGCAAAACCTTTGTTTTTTCTTCATCTGCAACGGTTTACGGAGACAAAAATGTTGCTCCCTTTAATGAGGAAATGCCCACATCTACCTCTACAAATGCTTACGGCAACACAAAGCTTATGATTGAGCAGATTGTAAGGGACTTTTCTGCTTCTTGGAGTGAGTTTTCTGCAATCCTTTTAAGATATTTTAATCCCATAGGTGCTCACCCCAGCGGTCTTATCGGCGAAGCACCCGACGGCATTCCCAACAACCTTATGCCCTATATTACCCAGACTGCCGTAGGTGTACGTGAGTTTTTAGGCGTTTTCGGCACCGATTACGATACTCCTGACGGCACCGGTGTAAGGGATTTTATTCACGTTGTTGACCTTGCAAGAGGCCACGTTGCCGCCGTAAATTACGCCCTTAAGGCAAACGGCGTTGAAGCTATAAACCTTGGCACAGGCAAAGGCAGCAGTGTTTTAGAGGTAGTTCATACCTTTGAAGAAGCCAACTCACTTAAAATTCCCGTGAAGCTCCTTGACCGCCGCCCCGGTGACGTTGCTACAAGCTATGCATTAGCCGACAAAGCAAAGGAGCTGCTTAATTGGGAGGCTAAACTCACACTTTTTGATATGTGCAAAGACTCTTGGAACTGGCAAAAATCAAACCCCAAAGGATATGACGACTGATGATTAAAATTGCAATTGACCTGCTTGGTGCCGACAGAGACGAGCTTGAGCTTTTAGACGGTGTAGCAAAAGCATTAAAAGAAAATTCTGATTTGTTCGCATATATTTTGGGCACTAAAGAAAAGCTTGAGAAGGCTCTAAATGAAAAAAATGCAGACAAAGAACAGTACGAAGTTATAAATGCAACCGAGGTTATCACCAACAACGACAACCCCATGGTGGCTATTCGCAGTAAAGCAGACTCTTCTATGATTAAGGGTGCCACTCTTTGCAGAGACAACGAAGATATTGAGGCTTTTGTTTCCTGCGGTGCCACAGGAGCACTTATGGTTTCCTCAATGATGATAATAAAGCCCCTAAGTACCGCTATAGGCCCTGTGCTTGTGTGCGAGTTTATCAAGCGAAACGGCGACTACGTTTGCCTTTCTGACTGTGGTGCAAACCTTGACTGCCCTGCCGAAAGGCTTTTAAGCTTTGCCAAAATGGGCAGTGCCTATATGAAGGCAAAGGGCGTTGAAAACCCAAAAGTAAGGCTTCTTTCAAACGGCGTTGAAGATGGCAAGGGCACAAACGTTATTAAAGAAGCGAACGCCCTTTTGAAAGAAACAAATCTTAATTTCTTAGGCAATATCGAAGGCAGTTCTGTCCTTACAGGGGATGCCGACGTAGTAGTTGCCGACGGATTTTCGGGCAATGTGCTTTTAAAGAGTCTTGAGTGCGGTGCAACCTCGGTTATTAAGGATATTGAGGATTTCGCAAGCACCCTTGAAGATGATAAAAAGAACGAGCTTAAAAAGCTTGCCCAAAATCTTTACAAAAGATATGACTACAACACTCAGGGCGGAGCAGTGCTTTTAGGCGTTAACAAGCCTGTTGTAAAAGGGCATGGTGCCGCCACCGGTGAAACTATGCTCAGCATCATAAGAGTTGCCTATACTCTGGCAAAAAACAAGTTGGTTGATAAAATCAAAGCCGAGTTCGGTTTATAAGAAAAAGTCCACGGAAATTTCCGTGGACTTAATTTTTTTAGAAGCTTCCGCCTCCGCCGCTGTGGCTTCTGCCGGAAGAAGATGTATGAGAGCCTGAATTCTCTTTTGGTTTTGCACGTCTTGTTACGTTTCTGTAAAGGAAAATATCACGGCTGTTAGTTACGTTCATACTGCCTGCAACCATATAATCCTTAGCAGCAGGCTGGCGTCTTACGCTTTTGAGCTTGCCCTTCATAACAAGCACCGCAATAAGACCAATAACAAAGCCTGCTACAAGTGAGAACACAATACCGAAGAACCAGTTGTAAGGTGCACCGTTGCAATAATCGTCACAAAGGTCGGCATAGGTTATCATTGCAGTATAATAGTCACCGCTACTGAGGTAAGGAGTAATTTCGTCACCGATGTGTTCAATAACATCACTGTCAATATTAGCTTCGCCTCTGCCACAGCCTGAAATCCACCAGTCTCTTTGAGACATATCAATTACAAGAATACAGCCGTCATATTTAGAGCCAAAGCCGTATCCGTTATAATCAAAATAATCGTCAGCATAATCTCTTATGTACTGGCCGTTTGTTGTGTTGGTTGTATGAACTACAACGTCAAACTTCTGTCTTTGGCTGATTTCATCAAGGTAGCTCTCTACCTCGGCGGCATCACTGCTTGTAAGAAGCTGTGCATCATCTGTCAAGCGGGTATCATTAGCCGCACTTACAGGAAGCACCAGTAACAAACAAAGAACAGCGGCAAAGAGTAAAGTAAATAATTTCTTTTTCATTTCACCCTACCCCCTTAAAATATAAAATGAATAAGCCAGCTTAATGCAAAAGCCGCCGCTGAGGCTATACCTGCAATAGTGAAAAGGTACTTTTTGAAAAGACCCTTATCGCAGGGCAAATCACCTACAAACTTACCTGTCTGGCCATTCATGGCAAAGGTGTACTTCTGGTCTTTATATGTAGTGTTCAGAAGCCACACGGGGTAAAGTGCATACTCTGCTTTACCGTTATTAAGTCTTATATGAGTGTTTTCGGGCAAAACTGTTGTATAACCCTGAACCGTTGAGCGAAAAGCTTCTTCGGTAGAGTTTTTAATTCGCTGGTTTGCTCTGTCTATGCTGTTCTCTGCAGTAACATCATACTTATCGGCAAGATATCCTGCCATATAAGCAGTCTGGAAATCTACCGCTTCGCTAAAATTAAAGGGCTCGATACTTTCCATAAGGGTGTCGTCCATTTTTTCGCTACCGTCTACAGGTACATTTGCAAATGCAATATTGCCTGAGCGAAGCACGGCAAAATACTTGGTCTCGGTATAGTTGTAGTTGCTGTCGCTCCAATGTCTTACTCTGGTAGCTCTGTAACGGATATTAGCGTCAGCACCTGCATCAAAAAGCCACACAGGCACGTAAACGCCCTTGATTTCGTCAATATGATTTTCTTCCTTGAAAATCTTGGGCAAAAGGCGTTTACCCTTGATGTGGTTAAAGTAGCCTTCCTTAGCCGCTTTTTTGTCAAGCTTAAAGGGGATAATCAAATCCGGCTTAAGCATACCTGAAATATTTCCCGACATAACCACGGGGTTGTCGCAATAAGGACAAGAGGTAGCGGCAGTGGTTTTGTCGCATACAATTTCACCTGCACAGGATTTACAGACATAAGTCACAAGGTTTTCGTCCTCGCCTTTCCACTCTGCACCTGCGTTTGTTTCCCAATTCATTTCGTCGGGAGCGTCATTCTGAATCTCATTATCGTATTCTTTTAAAGCGTCCATTTCAAACTCAGTGTCGCAATAAGGACACTTCATTTTCTGTGCAGTGGTGTTAAACTCAATAGCACCGCCGCAACAGGGACATTTATAATCAAGAAGTGTAGACATTTTTCTCTCCTTCTTTATCACTGCTTGTCGTTATCGTCAAAGAGGTCGCCGCATTCGGGACAGAACTTTGGAGGATTTTTGGGGTCTTCGGGCTCCCAGCCGCATTTGTCGCACTTATAAAGAGGTGCGCCCTCAGGCTTTTTAGCTCCGCATTCTGCACAGAACCTGCCAAGATTTACCTCGCCGCAAGCACATGTCCAACCCTTCTGCTCCTCAGGCTTTTTAGCTCCGCACTCAGGGCAGAATTTACCGGTAGCAGTTGCACCGCAAGCACATGTCCAGGCATTTGCAGGCTTTGCTTCGGGCTTTTTGGCACCGCACTGAGGGCAGAAGTTACCCTGTACTGTTGCACCGCATGCACACTGCCAGCTGTTAGCAGTAGCCTGAGCCTGTGCATTTGCCTGAGCCTGTGCAGCCTGATTCTGCTGGTCCATAGCAAAAAGATTACCGGCATTCATACCGCCTGCATTCATTGCCATATTCATACCCATAAAGCCCATCATGGCACCGCCCTGATTGCCTGCGGCAGTTTTCATAGCCTCGCCCTGAGCACCAACAAGGTGTGCAGCGGCAAGACCGGGATTGCGAAGACGTGCCTCTGCCTGAGCGTCTTTGAGCATCTGAGTATCCTCGTCGGTAAGAACAGGAGGATTCATAGCAACAGAAACAACCTTAAGACCTCTGAGCTCGCCCCATTTCTGGGAAAGGGTTTCGTTAACTGCGGCTTCCATTTCGGGCATATATCCGGGAATTGCACTGGGTCTGATTTCTAAGGCTGAAAGCTTTGCAAGAGAAGGTGCAAGTGAGCTTACAAACTCAGTCTTAAGTTGAGTGTCGATTTCACCTCTTGTAAACTCGTCAGTAACGTTTGCACATACATTTGTGTAGAAAAGAAGAGGGTCGGCAATTTTGTAGGAATATACACCTGAGCAACGGAGGCTTACGTCAACGTCCATATCGATTTTAGAGTCAACAACTCTGAAAGGAATAGGATTGGGAGTTCCGAACTTGTTGTCCATAATCTCTTTTGTGTTGATGTAGTAAACACGCTGGTCTTTGCCTGTGTCGCCGCCGTAAGCAAAACGCTTGCCGATGGTTTTAAAGGTTTCAAGAATGCTTGAACCTAATTTGCCAGCAAAAATTGAAGGCTCTGATGATGAGTCATAAGTAAACTCGCCGGGCTCTGCGCAAACCTCTACAACCTTACCCTGGTCAACAATCAGCATACACTGACCGTCTGCAACGGCGATACCTGAGCCGTTGGAAATAATGTTGTCGCTTGCTTTTGTATTAGAAGAGCGACCGCCAATCTGCTTAGTACCTTTTTTTACCAAAACATCTCTGTCTAAAGCTTCACAATAGAAAAATTCTTTCCACTGGTCAGCCATTGCGCCGCCAACAGCGCCGATACCTGCTTTAATAAGTCCCATAGTTAAAAACTCCTTCCGAATATAAATAAAAATATAATTTGAAAAGTCCCACTATATTTTACACCTTTAAGAAATGTGTGTCAAATAGTATTAGTAAGCAAACGCTCTTTTTCTGCTTTGACCATATTTGTAATCCAAGACTCATCTTTGCTTTCTTTTGCCTCTTCAATCTGAAGTGCTTCTTCGCCTACAACGGATTTGTCGGCGAAGCTATCGAAAGCTTCTTGCTTTGTACTGAGAATTTCAAGCATTCTTTCGTCTACGGTTTCATCGCTAAGAAGCCTATAAACAAGTACATCACGCACCTGACCCATTCTGTAAGCACGGGATATCGCCTGATTTTCGATAGAGGGCTTTGTCTGCGGTTCGCAGAAAATTATAACCGAAGCGCACTGAATGTTTATGCCTGTTCCGCCTGCCTGTACCTGACTTATCAGCACGGCACCGTTTTCAGCTTTGCCGAATTCGTCTACAATTTCCTGACGTCTCTGGGGGCTTACCTCACCTGTGATAACCTCCATACATCTGTCTTTAAGAAGCTCCTCTGCTTTTCGCAGGGTTTCACGGAAAAACGAAAAAACAATAACCTTTCTGCCTTCTTCCTTTGCCTTGTCGCAAAGCTCCAAAAGCCTTTGAGCCTTAGTGGAATTCTTAATATCAGAAACATTCCAGCTTACCTGTCTGATTGCCATAAAGTTTTCGCTCATTACCGCTTGATGGTAGGCTTTTCCTTCAATTTCGTTTAATTCGCACCACTGCTCTTTTTCAACAAGCTCAGGCAGCTCTGTAAGCACGTCTTCTCTTGTTCGCCTTAAGTACACGGGAGCAAGCTCACTTCTGAACTGCTGAGCACTTGAAATGTATTTTACTTTTTCAATTTCTTCTGAAATCTCTTTGTTTAAAAGGCTTACTAAAAAGCACATTTCCTCTACCTTGTTTTCTAAAGGTGTGCCAGACATAAACAGCACGCCCTCAGCCTTTGAAAGAATAGAAGCAAGTGCCTTTGTACGCTTTGCCTCAGGATTTTTAACATAGTGAGCTTCGTCTGCCACAAGCATACCGAATTTAAATTTTTCCGGAAGTTCAAAACGGCTTATGGACTCGTAAGTAGTAACGGCTACGCCGCCGTTTTTACGCCAATGAAGAAGAGACTCTTCATCACCGCCGTGCACCTTTGTGACCTCGAAATCAGAAAATTTCACGATCTCTCGGCACCAGTTTATAAGCACGCTGGCAGGACACACAACCATAAAATGATGCTTGCCCTCATTTTTAAGTGCACACATAGATGCAATTGCCTGCATGGTCTTTCCAAGACCCATTTCGTCACCTAAAAGAGAACGCTTCTGATGAACAATATATTTTACGCCAAAGGTCTGGTAACTTCGAAGAGTTGCCTTGAGCCCCTCAAGGTTAAGAGGGTGAGCCTCAATTACTTTTAAAAGCTCAGAGGAAAGTCCCGTGTCGCTTACATTTTCCTTACCCCAGGATTTTCCCACCTGCTCTAAAGCTAAGTAGTAAGCAACGGAATTCTGAGCGAAATCTGCAATACAAAGACTTGACGGCACATTATTGTTGGCTTTGAAGCTGTCAATAAGTTCAACGCTTCCCAATTCTCCCGAAAGCCTTGCCTTAAGAGAATTTGCAGAGTATTCAGCCTTTTCCTTTTTAGATTTTGAAGCGAAAAGCCAGCTTAATCCGTTTTTGGCTTTTTTAAGTGCCTCAATTTCAGCAGTTGCATCTTTTGCCTGAGCGTTATAAATTCTCTTGGCATCAGCTCTGAGAGACTGGTTTTTTATCATTATGTAGATAGCTTTTACAAGGTCTTCGTCGGCTTTTGCGGGGCAGTCTATATTAATTCTTACTCGCAAATTTTCTTTTGTATTCTCAACGGTCTGCTTAGTAATATCAAGAATTTTGCGGGCACTTTGCTCGCCTAAACCTTCAATAGAGCAAATCTGAGCAAAAGAAAGGTCTTTTATCTGCCACATATTGTTGTAGCCTTTTTCTCTTAAAAGAGCAACACGTATACCCTGCTTGCCCTTTGAAAGGTGCTCAACCTCCATTGCCTGTAAGGCGGTTTTAAGTCTATCATCAAAAAGATTTTGAGCACAAAGCCTTACTGCTTCTATCTCTTTGCTTTCACTGTCTACGATATTCTTAAAGCCTGCAAGCTGAGCCTTTGCAAGACTTATAAGATTATTTACGTCGGGGCGTTCAATTTTTGCCATATCTTTCCCTCCTTATTAAACTCAATTATATATTAACCGGTTTTTTCCGTCAACAAAAATAAGGCCGCAAAAAGCGACCTTAGATTCATTTATTTGCATCAATAAATTCTACTGCCTTAAGTGCGGCAACTGCACCGTCGGAAGCGGCAGTTGCAATTTGGCGAACAGCCTTTGTGCGACAGTCCCCCGCAACAAAAACGCCCTCAGTTTTTGTTAAGCAGTTTTCGTCAGCCTTGATGTAGCCCTGCTCGTTAAGCTCAGCAAGATTTTCAAAGGCTGTGTTTTCGGGAGCTAAACCTATAGCCACAAACACGCCGTCGGGAGTAAGGGTGGTTTCTTTGCCGTCCTCAGCTTTAAGCACAACGGCCTCAAGCTCGTCTTCGCCCTTAAATTCTTTAACAACGGTAGAATAAATAACCTGTACGTTGTCCCTGCTAAGAAGTGCATCGGCTGTGGCTTTTTCGCCTGTAAGATAAGGAAGGTTCTGCACCACGGTAACCTTTTTGCAGGTTTCGGCAAGAAGTGTTGCTTCAACCAAAGCGGAGTTTCCGCCACCTATTACCATAACCTCTTTATTTGCATAAAAAGCTCCGTCACAAACTGCACAGAAGGAAATGCCCTTGCCGACTAAATTTTCCTCGCCCTCTACGCCTAAAAGGCGGTGCTTGGCACCTGTGGCAATAACTATAGCCTTTGCCTCATACTCAGAAAAATCGGTCTGAACCTTAAAGCCGCCGTCAACTTTCTCAACAGATATAACCTCTTCAAGCTCAATATCGGCACCCTGAGCAAGTGCCTGCTCCATCATTTTGTCGGCAAGCTCGGTGCCGCTTACAGAAATAGCAGAGGGAAAATTTTCAATTTTGGGCGAATAGGTAATCTGACCGCCGAAGGAGGCTTTTTCTAAAACCAAGGCAGATTTGCCTGCACGCCTTGCATAAACCGCGGCAGTAAGTCCTGCGGGACCACCGCCGATAATAATAATATCGTACATAGTAACCTCTTTTATAAAAATCTTGGCTCTCATTTAAGAGAGCCAAGAAATATAATTAGCCGATGTTCTTAACTTTATTCTGGATAAAGTTTTTGATGGGAACTACATTCTCATATTTGATAACTTCTGTTCCCTTAACCTCAACAAGTGTGGGAGCCTGACGAAGACCTAAAGATTTAGCAAGCTCCTGATTATCTTCTACAAAGATTTTCTCAAAGCCGATACCTGCTTTATCTAAAAGTGTAGCCATAGCCTTGCAGTTGGGGCAAGTCTGAGTAGCAAAGAGGTAGAGACCGTCTGTAAGCTTTGAAGAAGCAAGCTCTGTTACGTTATTCTCAGCCTCGGCTGCTGCACCGTTTTTTGTTAACTTGCTCTTGCCGATGTTGTAAACAAGTCTGTCCTTATACTCCTGACTCTTGCCGTCGTTCCAGTTTGCAACAGGACGGTAATAGCCTGTGATACGGCTGTAAACCTCTGCTTTTTCACCGCAGTGGGGGCAAACAAACTGCTCGCCCTGAAGGTAGCCGTGGCTCTTACATACGGAATATGTGGGAGAAAGTGTATAGTAAGGAAGCTTGTAGTTTTCAGCAATTGTGCGAACAAGCTTTGCGGCAGACTGCCAATCGGGAAGCTTCTCGCCTAAGAATGCATGGAATACTGTACCTGATGTGTAAAGCACCTGAAGCTTATCCTGAACATCTAATGCTGAGAAGATATCCTCTGTATAGCCAACAGGAAGATGTGAACTGTTGGTGTAGTAGGGTGTGCCGCTTTCTTCGTTGGCTGTAATAATTTCGGGGTAACGCTTTTTGTCGTGCTTTGCAAGACGGAAAGCAGTACTCTCTGCAGGAGTAGCCTCAAGGTTATAAAGGTCGCCGTATCTTTCCTGATAGTCGGAAAGACGCTCTCTCATGTGATTAAGAACTCTCTCTGTAAAGTCCTGACACTCCTTGTGTGTCATATCTTTAGCAATCCACTTAGCATTTAAGCCTGCCTCGTTCATACCAACAAGACCGATTGTGGAGAAGTGGTTATTAAATGTGCCGAGGTAGTGCTTTGTGTAGGGGTAAAGACCCTCGTTCATAAGCTTTGTGATAACGTCACGCTTAATCTTAAGAGAGCGTGCAGAAACGTCCATCATAAAGTCAAGACGCTTCATAAAGTCTGCCTCAGTTTCGGAAAGGTAAGCAATTCTGGGAATGTTGATTGTTACAACACCGATTGAGCCTGTGCTCTCACCTGAGCCGAAGAAACCGCCGGACTTCTTTCTGAGCTCTCTAAGGTCAAGTCTGAGTCTGCAGCACATGGAACGAACATCGTTGGGCTCCATATCGGAGTTGATGTAGTTTGAGAAATAGGGTGTGCCGTATTTGGAAGCCATCTCAAAAAGGAGACGGTTGTTCTCTGTGTCGGACCAATCGAAATCTCTTGTAATGGAGTATGTGGGAATGGGATACTGGAAGCCTCTGCCGTTGGCATCACCCTCAATCATAATCTCGATAAACGCCTTGTTTATCATATCCATTTCCTTTTTGCAGTCCTTGTACTTGAAGTCCTGAGGCTTGCCGCCTACAATTGCAGGCTGCTCTGCCAAATCGGGCGGAACTACCCAGTCAAGAGTAATGTTACTAAAGGGTGCCTGTGTACCCCAACGAGAAGGTGTATTTACACCGAAGATGAAGGACTCTAAAGCCTTTTTAACCTGGTCGTAGGAAAGGTTATCAACCTTTACAAAGGGAGCAAGGTATGTGTCAAAAGAAGAGAAAGCCTGAGCGCCTGCCCATTCGTTCTGCATAATACCTAAGAAGTTAACCATCTGGTTGCAAAGAGTAGCAAGGTGGCTTGCAGGAGAAGATGTAACCTTGCCTGTAATACCGCCTAAGCCCTGCTCGATAAGCTGTCTTAAAGACCAGCCTGCACAGTAGCCTGTAAGCATTGAAAGGTCGTGAATGTGAATATCAGCGTTTCTGTGAGCATCGGCAATTTCTTTGTCGTAAATCTCAGAAAGCCAGTAGTTAGCTGTAATCGCACCGGAGTTAGAAAGAATAAGACCGCCAACGGAATATGTAACTGTGGAGTTTTCCTTAACTCGCCAGTCGTTAATCTTAACGTAGTTGTCAACGATCTCCTTGTAGTCAAGAATTGTAGACTTAATCTTTCTTACCTTTTCTCTCTGGCGGCGGTAAACGATGTATGCCTTTGCAACATCAGAGTAGCCTGCCTGAATTAAAACGTCTTCAACTGAGTCCTGAATATCCTCAACGGCGATTTTGTTGTCGTTGATTTTAGGCTCGAAATCGGCAGTAACCTTTAAAGCCAGAAAATCTACAACAGAGGGGTGGTATTCCTTATTGATACCCTCAAATGCCTGCTTAATGGCATTTGAAATTTTGCTAAGGTCAAATTCTACGACTGAATCGTCTCTTTTAATAACCTGATACATAATCAAAAAATCCTTTCTTAAGTTTCTTTATTTTCGTGTCCGATGAGATAATACCACAAAAAATTGTGGTTTGTCAACCCCAAAACCACAATATATTGTGACAATTTTGTTATTGTTTAGTGTTAAATAAGAATTAAAAAAGCTTTAAAAAATGCAAAAAAATCCCCCAAACCCAGTCCTGCACTGAGTTTGAGGGGGTTTTTACAAATTGTGTCTGTTTGTAACCATACCACAATATATAGTGGTGCAGGTTAGCCACCTGCGGGGCATTTCGCCTTTGGATAGGTATATTTGGAGGCAACACCCATAAACGGCGGGGTGATTTTATAGCGAAATGATCCTGTTACAGATTTCGGATTATTTCAATATCGCTTTCAATAGCATACTGCAAATCCTGCAAGGTGGCAAACTTCTTTTCTTCGCGGATATAGTCGGTAAGCTCAACCTTAACGTGCTTGCCGTAAAAATCCCCTGCTTCGTCGATAATGAAAGCTTCAACAGTAGGGTCAACGCCGCCAAGAGTAGGACGCATACCGATATTAAGAGCAGCCCTTAAAGGCTGGTCGCTGCCGTCTATGTAAACATTGGCACCGTAAACGCCAAATTTAGGCAAAAGCTTTGTGGCATCTGTGCCCACATTTATGGTAGGTATACCCATTTTTCTGCCTAAAGCGTTGCCGTGAACGACCTCGCCAAAAAGTGCGAAGGGCTTTTGAAGCATTTTTGAAGCGGTTTTTATATCTCCTTCGTCAAGAAGACGTCTTACTTCGCTTGAAGAAACAGTAACGCCGTCAAGGGTTACTTCGTCAATAACCGTAACCTCGATACCCTCTTTTTCGCAAAGATATTTAAGGGTAGCAACGTCAGCGTTGCCGCCTCTGCCGAATTTATAATTAAAGCCGCAGAAAACCTTTTTGGCGTTCATATTATTTTTAAGCACATCTGTAACAAACACAGATGCCGACATAAGGCAAACCTCAGGAAAAGGCACACAGTACACAAGCTCAATTCCTAAAGCCTCAAGCTCGTGAAGCTTTTCTTCCTGAGTATAAATCCTTTTGGAAACGCCTTTGTTGGCATAATCTGCAAAGGTAAACATTGCAGGAGTAAGCCCTTCTTCACGGCATTTTAAAACTTCGTCAATAACCTTGCGGTGGGCAAGATGAATGCCGTCAAAGCAGCCTAACGCCACGGCAGTAGGTACAGTTGTAGGAACAACCTTGTCAAAATGAATCATATATACCTCCTTTTTCTTATTTACAGCAGATTTTAATTTTTCTCTTCGGTGTTTTCTTCGGCAATGCCAAAGAAAGCATCAAACTCATCGGAGTTGATTTTCTCCCCAATGTTTACTTTAGTATCCTCAACGGTCACAATTTGCTCTTCAACCTCAGCAACTGCAACATCTGTAATTTCCTGAGTATCAACCTCGCCGAAGTACATCTTGTACCAGATAAGGAAAACATAAATAGTCCATACCTGACGGGAGGTGTCCTTTCTGCCCTCAAAGTGGTCGTCAAGCCACTGGGTAAGAATGTCGATGTTAAAGAACTTCTGAGCAGTAGGAGATGTGAACTCCTTTTTAACTATATTATAATACTTCTCGTCCTTAAGCCATACTCTGGTAGGAACAGGGAAGCCTAATTTTTCTTTCTGGGCACTGTCAGAGGGCATATGGCGCATAGCACTCTGTCTGAGCGCATACTTTGTGTTGTGCTTATTTACTCTAAGCTTTGTGGGAATGGTGGAAGCTACCTTGAACACCTCTTTGTCAAGGAAGGGAACACGAAGCTCCAAAGAGTTTGCCATACTCATTCTGTCTGCCTTTAAAAGAATATCACCAACCATCCAGAGGTTTATGTCGAGATACTGCATCTTGGTAACATCATCGTATTTTCTGGCACGGTGATAAACTTTTTTGGTATACTCCTGAGGACGTGTAGCAATAGAGGGGTCTTTTAAAAGCTCTTTCTTTTCCTCATACTCATACATATAAGCGTTGCCGATAAAACGCTCCTCCAAAGGATGAGTGGAGCGGATAATATAGTCCCTGCCCTTAATATCGGGCATTTTAAGGGCAATTTTGCAAAGAAGCTTACGGATAGGATAAGGCACCAAGGTCTGATAAAGCTTACTGTGCATAGGGCTTCTGTAAACCTGATAACCGCCGAAAAGCTCGTCGGCACCCTCGCCCGAAAGTACAACCTTAACATACTTACTTGCAAGCTGAGAAACAAAGTAAAGGGCTATACAGGAAGGGTCTGCCAAAGGCTGGTCCATAAAATACTGCACCTCAGGAACTGCTCCCCAGAACTCCTCGCTTGTGATAATTTTTGTATAGTGGTCAACGCCGATTTTTTCACTAAGTCTGCTTGCCCAGCTTATTTCGTTATACTTTTCACCGAAGTCAAAGCCAACGGTAAATGTCTTCTGGTCAGCAAAATAGGTTGAAACATAGCTTGAGTCAACACCGCTTGAAAGAAAACACCCAACCTCAACGTCTGCAATTTTGTGAGCGTTAACAGAATTTTCGAAAACCTTGTCAATCTTGTTTACTGCGTCTTCTTCAGACATATTTTCATCAGGATTAAAGGTAGGCTCAAAGTACCTCTCAACCATAACCTCGCCGTTTTTAAACCAAAGGAAGTGACCGGGCATAAGACAGTAAACGCCCTTAAAGAAGGTTTCGGGAGGAACAGCATACTGGAAAGAAAGGTAGCTGTCTAAAGCTTTCTCGTTAAACTCCTTCTTAAACTTAGGGTGCTTTAATATGCTCTTGATTTCAGAAGCATAAACAAAGTCGCCGTCTATCATCGTGTAATGCATAGGCTTAATACCGAAAAAGTCGCGGGCGATAAAAATAGACTTATCAACGGTGTTATAAATTGCAAAGCCGAACATACCGCGAAGCTTTTGAAGCATATCTTCCTTCCACTCTTCAAAAGCGTGGATTAAAACCTCACTGTCGGTTTCGGTATAGAATTTGTGACCAAGCTCAACAAGCTCAGCACGCAAATCTCTGTAATTGTAAATCTCGCCGTTAAAGGTTAAAACAAGGGTTTTATCCTCGTTATAAATAGGCTGGTGACCCTCGTCAACGTCAATAATGCTAAGTCGGCGAAAGCCCATATTTATAAAATCATCGCTATAAAAGCCCTCAGAGTCGGGGCCGCGGTGAGTGATAACCTCTGTCATATTTTTAATGGTTTTGCTTTTGTCAAGCACTTCACCTGTAAAGCCGCAAATTCCGCACATAGTATCAATTCCTTTTTATGCAATATAAACTTATTCAGTATAAATATACCACAATCAACGTAAATATGCAACGAAAAATTTACAGAAAAAAGGGAAGCTCGAAAGCTTCCCGTTAAATTATAAATAGTCTGCCATATCAAGAACAAGCCGTTCTGTCTTTTCCCAACCGAGGCAGGGGTCGGTAATGGATTTGCCGTAAATACAATCGCCGATTTTCTGAGTACCGTCTTCAAGGTAGCTTTCAATCATCAAACCTTTTACCATTTTGCCGATGTCGGCATTGTGACGCTTGCTGTAAAGCACCTCTTTGGCTATTCTTATCTGCTCAAGATACTGCTTGTTGGAGTTGGAGTGGTTTGTGTCAACAATAACTGCAGGATTTTTAAGTCCGTGACTCACGTACATTTCACTTGTGAGAATTAAATCCTCGTAATGGTAATTAGGCTGACACTGACCGTGCTTATTAACATAGCCTCTCAAGATTGCATGAGCTAAGGGATTGCCCTGACTTTCAGCCTCCCAACCGCGGTAGATAAAGGTGTGCTTGCTTTGTGCGGCGGTTATAGAGTTCATCATAACCGTAAGGTCGCCTGAGGTGGGGTTTTTCATACCAACGGGAACCTTAAGTCCCGAGGCAGTAAGGCGGTGCTGCTGATTTTCGACACTTCTTGCACCAACTGCAACATAAGCAATAATATCGGAAAGATAACGGTGGTTTTCGGGATAAAGCATTTCGTCGGCACAGGTAAAGCCTGTTTCCTTTAAGGCTCTCATGTGAAGCTCACGGATTGCAACAATACCTTTAAACAGGTCGGGCTTCTCGTTAGGGTCAGGCTGATGCAGAAGCCCCTTGTAGCCTGCGCCGGTTGTGCGGGGTTTACCTGTATAAATTCTGGGGATAATAAGGATTTTGTCCTTAACCTTTTCCTGCAGACCTCTGAGTCTTGAAATATATTCAAGCACAGCATCTTCTCTATCTGCTGAGCAAGGGCCGATTACAAGCAAAAATTTGCCCGATTCCCCTGTGAAAATCTTCTTGATTTCTTCGTCTCTCTCTTCCTTGATTTTTGCTAAATCATCCGAGAGTGGAAACTGCTCCTTAACATCCTTAGGAATAGGCAGTTTGCGGATAAAATTCATATTCATATAGAGTTGCCTCCTTATTTCTTATCAAATAATGCTCGACGAGCACTTGAAATCTGCATCATTTCCCGCATTGTCTGCTCGTCGCCGTTTAAAAGTGCGGCTTTAAGGCGGTCGAACTGGTCTTCAAAGCGATGCATCTGGTGAAGCAGTGCAGGCTTATTCATAATAAAAAGCTCGCTCCACATTTTGTCGTTAATTCTTGCAATTCTCGTTAAGTCCCTGAAAGAGTCGCCTGTGTAATTTTTAAGGTTTTCGTCGTCACAGCAGTTCATAAGCGTTACCGCAATGCAGTGAGTAAGCTGAGAAACAAAGCCGATCATTTCGTCGTGCTTTTCGGGGGTAAGAACACTTACATTTGCAAAACCTAAAAGCCTGCCGATTTCAAGGCAATCCTCAACGGCTTCGGGGGTGTTTTTCTCTGTGGGGGTTACAATGTAGTTTGCGCCGTGGAAAATCCTGTCGTCGGCATTTTCAACGCCGTAAACCTCTTTACCTGCCATAGGGTGAGCAGCTATAAACTCTACGTCGTCACGAAGGACACTTTGCACCTCGTAAACCACCGACCCCTTAACGCCCGTTACATCGGTAAGCAAGGCTCCGCTTTTGAATTTGCTCTGGTTTTCTTTAATCCACTCTATAAAAATCTGAGGATACAGACCAAAAACAATAATATCGGCTTTGCCTAAAGCATCTTTGTCGGGGGTAGTAAAGCCTTCGTCGATAATGGAGTTTTCTAAAGCGTAGTCGATGGTTTCCTGACGCCTTGCTATAGCCGAAATTTTAAATCCCAGCTTTTTAAAACCCATAGCGTAGCTTCCGCCCATAAGTCCCAAGCCGACAATGAGTATATTTTTATTTGTATTAAGCATCATATTGAGTCACCTCTACTCCTACGCTTTTAATTTTTTCAAAAAAGTCCGGCATACTCTTGCGAACCGCCTCTGCGCCCTCGATTTTGCCGCCTGTCAACGTCGAAAGCACACTTAAAGCCATTACGATTCTGTGGTCGTTGTGACTTGCAAGCATTTCTTTGGGAGCGTGAAAATCGTGGGGATAAACCACAACGCTGTCCTCTCGAACAGTTACGGCAACGCCGAATTTCTCAAGCTCCTGAGCCATAGCCGCAGCTCGGTCGCATTCTTTGAGGCGAAGCCTTTTTGTGCCTGTAAAAACACCGCCGTGCTTTGCTCCTGCAACGGCAAAAAGCACAGGCCCCAAATCGGGACAATCGGAAATATTTATAGTGGGTGTGCCTTTTAAAAGAGCAGGAAAATGCTTTTTGTAAATCCTGTCTCCCTGAAGACTTTCCTCTAAAAGGCCCTTTACCTCAACACTGCCCCCAAGGGCATTGAGTGCTTCAAAAAACGCGGCGTTTGAGTAATCTCCCTCAACACAGGCATCTATGGCTTTGTAGGTTTGATTTCCTTTGATATAAAGTGTCTTTTCGTCCTGCCATTTTATTTCTACGCCAAAAGTCTTAAGAGCCTGAACTGTAAGACTTATATAAGAAAGGCTTTCAACAGGGGGAATAAGCGCAATTGTGCTATCGTTTTCCAAAAGAGGAAGTGCAAACAAAAGACCTGTAATAAACTGACTGCTGATGTTGCCTTTTATGCGGAAATTGTCACTTTTTAAAATTCCTTTAAGCTTAAGAGTGGCACCCTCCTGCTTATACTCAATGCCCTGTTTGCGGCAAATTTCCTCGTAAACATTAAGAGGGCGTGAGAAAAGGTATTCACTGCCCGAAAGGGTAACCTCGGTTTTCCCTGACATAAGACAAAGCGGAATAAAAAAGCGTAAGGTACTGCCCGATTCCCTACACTTTAAATGTGGATTTTCGGGCAGATTTTTAAGGTCTGCACCTGTTACCTTTACAAGGTCGCCCGACATTTCGCACTTTGCGCCTAAGGCACTAAGGCAATCAAGAGTTGCCTTCATATCCTCCGACTGCGAAATGCCTTTTATAACACTTGTGCCCTTTGAAAGTCCTGCACCAATAAGAAGGCGATGTGCCATACTTTTTGACGGAGGAGCAACTACCGTACCCTTGGCAACGGATTTTTTAATTGCTGCTATCATTTTTATACTCCTTCAAAAGCAAATCCATAGCCTCTAAATAACCGTTTGTACCCCTGCCTGCAATTGTGGCAAGGGAGGCTTTTCTTATATAGCTTACCTGTCTGAAATCCTCACGCTTTGAAACATCTGAAATATGTACCTCAACAGTGGGGATGCCAACCGCCTTGACGGCGTCAAGCAAAGCTACACTTGTGTGGGTATAAGCCGCAGGATTAATCACAATTCCGTCTACCTTTGTATAATATGCCCGGTGAATAAAATCCACCAGCTCACCCTCGTGATTTGACTGCAAAACCTCTACGTCTACGCCGATTTCTTTGGCATAGACGTTAATTTTATCAACCAAATCAAAATAAGTTTCTCTGCCGTAAATTGAAGGCTCTCTTACGCCAAGCAAATTAAGATTAGGGCCGTTTATAACTAAAATCTTCATTTTAAAAATTCCTCTTTTACATTCTTTGCTACTTCCTCGGCACTTAAAGAGCCGTTTACTTTTATATCAGCAGTAGCTATGTACCTGTCATATCTTTGTTCAAATCGTTTTTTCATTGCCTCTAAATCAGAAGCCGTAGGTCTGTCCAGAGTGGGAGTCAGAAGCGATAAATCCCTGTCAAGGAAAACAAGCTTGCCGTTTTTCTTAAGATTTTTCACGTTTTCGTCTCTTAAAATCGCACCGCCGCCTGTGGCAATAATGGCACCCGTAAGAGGTGCAACCTCCTCAGCGATTACTGCACTTTCAAGGTTACGGAAATGCTCCTCGCCGAATTTTTCAAAAATCTCATTTATAGAGCATCCTGCACGCTTTACGATTAACTCATCAACATCATAAAGAGGTCTGCCTGTTTCTTTTGCAAGAATAGTACCGATTGTGGTTTTACCTGAGGAAGGCATACCTGTAAGCACTATGTTTTCTCTTCTTTTAATAATAGTGCCGAAAATTTCCTCTGCCTTTGACTTTTCGATTTCTTTTGCGAAGAAATGCTCAGCCGCCTTTATACCTTGCATTGTAAGCATATAAAGTCCGCCCTGTGAGGGAATGCCCTTTTCTCTGGCTTTCATTACAAGCTCGGTACGCAAGGGGTTATATACAACATCGGCTAATGCCTTTAGGTTTTTAAAAGCGTCAAGGTCAACTGCAACGGTGTGAATATTGGGGTACATTCCGCAAGGTGTGGTATTTATAAGAAAATCCGCATCGTTATGCAAGGCTTTTGCATCTTCATAAGAAACCGTACCCTCTTCGCCCATAATGCTTGCGACAATAATTTCTTTAGCACCCATATTTTTTGCCACAGCCTGTGCGGTGTGGCTTGTACCGCCTGAACCTAAAATAAGCACCTTTAAATCCTTTAATGTGGGGATTAAGCTTTCAACAAGTGCCTTTAAACCGTCAAAATCGGTGTTGTAGCCGTAAAGCTTACCGCCGCAATTTACAACTGTATTTACTGCACCTATAGCCTTGGCGCTTTCGCTTATTTCGTCAAGAAAAGGAATGACCCTTTGCTTGTAAGGAATGGTTACATTTATAGCTTTGAAATCTCTCTTATTAAGAAACTCCTCTACCTTGTCCTCAGTAAGCTCCACAAGCTTATAGTCGTAATCGCCGATTAAAGCGTGAATTTCGGGGGAAAAAGAATGGGCAAGCTTTTCGCCCAAAAGTCCGTATTCCATTTACTTTACCTCCAATGCCCAGTCTGTACCAAAACGCTGAGCAAGCATATCGCAAAGAACTAACGCCACTGCACTATCAACAACCGCCCTTACTCTGTGAACAATTGCAGGGTCGTGTCTGCCCTTTGCACAAAGGGTTTTGTTTTCAAGGCTTTTTATATCTACTGTGTTCTGCTCTTTAAAAATTGTAGGAGTAGGGCGAACCGCACAACGGAATTTAAGGGTGTCACCATTGGTAATACCGCCGTTGATGCCTCCGCTTAAATCATTTACAGGAATGATTTTGCCCTTAACAACTTTCAGCGAGCCGTTTACCTCACTGCCCTTCATATCGGCAAGTGCAAAGCCTTCGCCAAATTCAACACCCTTAACGCCGGGGATTGAGAAAAGAAAATGCGAAAGGACACTTTCCATACTGTCAAACCAAGGCTCGCCTAAACCTGCAGGAAGACCGACAACCGCAGTTTCCAAAACACCGCCGACGCTGTCGCCCTGACGGCTTGCCTCTAAAATACTATCCTGCATAGCCTGAGCACTTTTTTCGTCAAGGACCGCAAAATATTTATTGTTAAGAGACTTTATATCCTCATTTATGTCAATAAAATTTCTGTCAGAAACGCCGCCGCATTTTAAAATATGGGTGCCAATTTCAATACCCTTATTTTTAAGCGCAAGGCGTGCAATTGCACCTGCGGCAACCAAAACCGCGGTTATTCTTCCGCTGAAATGTCCGCCGCCTCTGAAATCCTGAAAACCGTGATATTTCATTTCAGCGGTAAAATCCGCATGCCCCGGACGGGCAGTGGTCTGCATCTCAGAGTAATCTTTGCTTTTTGTGTTTGTGTTTCTGATTAAAATTGTAATAGGAGTACCTGTGGTAAAACCTTCGAAAACTCCGCTTAAAATTTCAAAATCGTCCGCTTCTTTTCGAGGAGTTGAAATTTTGCCCACAGGAGCACGCTGAGAAAGACAATGGCGGATATAGTCTCTGTCGACTTTTATTCCCGGAGTAAGACCCGAAAGCACCGCCACCAAAGCCTCGCCGTGGCTCTCGCCCGTGATGCTTATATTAACACTTTGTCCCAATGATGATTTCATAGAAAAAACTGCTCCATTCTTTTTGAAAGCTCTTCCAAGCTTTCCTCCTGCATTTTAAAAGTGCCTGCTTCATCTGAAGTGATAACCGTTACTGTAGAGGCACCTGCCTTTTTGTCGTGAGAAACCGCCTTAATAAGCTTTGCTTTGTCAGCCTTAAACTCTGTAGGAAGATTCAGGCTTTTGAGCACCTTTAAAAGTCTTGCTTTTACATTTTCACCGCTTACCGCAAGCATACCCAAGGCTACACATTCGCCGTGGTAAAGCCCGCCCTTTGAGACACTTTCAATGGCGTGGCCTACCGTGTGGCCGAAATTCAAAACCTTTCTAAGTCCTGCTTCTTTTTCGTCTTCTTCTACTACTTTTTTCTTGATAAGCAGTGAGCCCTCTATTATTTCGTCGATTATTTCCATTGGGTTTTCTTTTGATTCAATTTTTTCAAAAAGCTCTTTGTCAAAGTTAAGTGCCATTTTAACCGCCTCTGCAAGACCTGCAGAAATCTGGCGTTCAGGCAGGGTTTTAAGGGTTTCGGGGTCGATTAAAACCGCCTGCGGCTGATAAAAAGCACCGACAATATTTTTTATTCCCCCAAGGTTTACGGCAACCTTGCCGCCTATTGAGGAATCCACCTGAGAAAGCACCGTTGTGGGAATATTATAAAACGCTACCCCTCGCATAAACGAAGCTGCCACAAAACCTGCCAAATCCCCGCAAACTCCGCCTCCTACTGCAACGACCGCATCTTTGCGGTTAAAGCCAGCCTCAAGCATTTTTTTTAGAAGCTTTTCGTATACTTCAATGCTCTTGCTTTCTTCGCCCTGATTTACGGTTTCAATATAGCCTTCACTGCACTGAGCGGCAATGCTTTTGGCATATTCTTTTGGAACTCCCGAATCCGTTACAATAAGCACCTTTCGGTTAAGGTTAAGAAGCTCCCCTGCTTTTGAAAGTGCTCCTCTTTCAATATATATGTTGTAGTTTGTATGCTTAAGGTCTACATTTATAATCATGGTATCACTCACTTTAAATCTGTTTCGTGGGCAAAGGTTCCCACAATTCTCAGCCTGTCGCAACAGCTTGACAGTGCCTTGAGCATTTCCTCGCCCTTTTGGCTGTGGGCGTTGCCGTCAACCTCTACGTAAAAGTAGTACTGCCATAAAAGCTTTTTCATTGAGCGGCTTCTAAGGGTTCTCATATTAAAGCCGCTGTTACCGATAATTGTAACCGCCTTAGCCAATGCACCTGCTTCATTTTTAACGGTAAAAACAAGGATTGACTGCATACTGCTGTCATCAGCCTTTGTTTTTTTCTCAACCCTTGAAAATACCGCAAAACGGGTTGTGTTGTTGTTGTTTTCGTTTATGTTCTTTTCTATCATTTCAAGTCCGTAAAGAGAAGCGGTGTCTTCGCTTGCAATGGCGGCAACGGTTTTATCATTTAAATCTGCCACATACTTTGCGGCAAGGGCAGTGTTGTTAGCTTCTACCGTCTTTAGCCCACGCTTTTTTATGTACTCACCGCATTGCATAAGAGCCTGAGGGTGGCTTACAACGGTTTTAATATCCCCTCTTGAAGCACCCTCAATGCCAATAAGGTTCTGGGTAATTTCCAAATCGTAAACACCGTTTATGTAAAGGTTGCCCTTGAACATCAGGTCAATTACCTGAGAAACCTCGCCGGCGTAGCTGTTTTCAATAGGAAGAACACAACAATCGCATTCGCCGTTTGCCACAGCGTTGTATGCACTTTTAAAATCGCCGAAAGAGCAAAGGTTGCCATTTGGAAAAATTCGCTTTGCCGCAATAAAAGCAAAAGCTCCCTCAACACCGCTGTAGGCAACTCTTAAACCGTTTTGAAGCCGGCTTTGATAGCTTTTTGAAAGGTCCATACAGGTTTGCAAGAAGTTGACGTAATAAGAGCGAAGCTCTTCGTCCTCAACTCTTACGGAATTTTTGCGGATAACCTCAGCCTCACGCTGAGCATCATACACAGGCAAGCCGTGGCTCAGCTTGTACTGACCAACTGTTGCCGAGGCTTGCATTCTTTTCACAAAAAGCTCTGCCATTTCCTTGTCTATTTCATTTATCGCCTGTCGTGCTGACTGTAACATATCCATAAAAACAACTCCTGTAGTCGTAGGTTAACACTGTTAACCTACTGAATATGTTACTTATTATACTCTTAATATAAAAAATGTCAAGAAAAACATATTCCCTTGACATATAAATTAAAATCGATGTATTATATTTCAGTACAGACAGGTTTTTTCGGAGGATACTATGGTATTTGATTTCGTATTTTTCTTCAATAGCCTCCTTTTAGGCGTCGGTCTTGCAATGGACGCTTTTTCGGTTTCTCTTGCAAACGGACTTAATGAGCCTAAAATGAAACTCAGCCGTCAATGCTTTATTGCAGGCACCTTTGCTTTTTTTCAGTTTTTAATGCCTTTGGCAGGTTTTTTCTGTGTACACACCGTAGCAAGCTTTTTCTCGGTTTTCGAAAAATTCATTCCCTTTATCGCACTTTTGCTCCTTGGCTTTATCGGAGGAAAAATGCTTATTGAGGGCATAAGAAACAAAAACAGCACCGACACCCACTGTGCCGTAAGCTTAGGAGCATTAATGCTTCAAGGCGTTGCAACATCTATTGACGCCTTGTCCGTAGGTTTTACTATTTCGAACTACTCAGCCTTTGGTGCTTTCTTAAGCTCTTCTATTATTGCCGCCGTTACCTTTATAATATGTATGTGCGGCTTATTCTTAGGCAGAAAATTCGGCACCAAGCTTTCGCACAAAGCATCAATTTTAGGCGGCAGTATTCTTATATTTATAGGTATAGAGATTTTTGTAAAAAGTTTTATTTGAGGAGCTAAACTATGAACAGCGAAATGGGAACTCTCTCGGTAAGAGAGCAGCTTATTATAGCAGGCATCGATGAGCTTGAGGCTCATGGAATTGCTGACTTTTCCTTAAGAAGAGTCGCAAGCGCCTGTAATATTTCCTGTGCGGCACCTTATAAGCATTTTGAAAGCAAGGAAAAGCTTATTGACGAAATTTTCAAGTATATCGGCAGTCAGCTTGATTTGCTTTTAGAACAGGTGGCTGAGATTTTTAAAAACGACCCTAAGAAAAGGCTTACAGAAAGCGGTATTTCATACATACGCTTTTGCCTTGCAAACCCTCATTTCAGGGCGATTATGACCCTTTCGGAGGATACCTTGCCCCTTAAAAACACGGTATCCCCTTTGCTTAAGGAATGCTTGCCGCATATAAGTCCCAACGAGCGAACCCGACGGGAGCTTTTAATCCGCTCGCTTATTTACGGCGGTGCGGTTATGCTTGAATCAGGTGAGCTTCCTCAGACAGAAGACTCCATTTCAGACATTCGCAAAAGTATCGAAAGAACAATTGACGGCTACTGATAAAACTACCCAAGTAACACTTGGGTAGTTGTTTTTTGTGTTGTTTTAAAAGCGCAGGGGTAAAAATTAAGATTTCAGCATATAAATTTACCCCTGTCCATCAGTTTTAATTCCGTGGCGAAAATTAAGATTATTTGTCAAAAGAATTATACAGATTGTATTATTCGTTTTTATCAACATTTATGTGGAAAACTCTGTGGAAAAGTTGAAGAACCCCTTCTCTAACCCCCGATTTTTACTAATTTTTCTCAATATTTCCTTTTTTGAATTAAAAATTCATATTGACAACTTGTTTCCTTTTTAGAATTTTTTGTGATTTTCAATTACTATTTGTAATATAACTATTGTCAACATCAGGAAATAAAATTTACAAAAAAATCTTCCCTTGGAAATTCAAGGGAAGATTTCTGACTTTTAATCCTAAATTATCCTATAGGCTGGTCATAGCTTACTGTGTACTTATTGCTGGGACCGCCTGTTATATAGTATTCAAGATAATTTTTACCGGGATGAGCAATATCCTCGGTCTGTTCTGTACCGTTGTTGAAAATAATGTTCTGGAAATTGTCGTAATTGAATGTATAGCTGTAGGTGCCATCGCTTAGCTTTGTCATAGCAACTCCGGGCCAAGTGGCGTTTTCCCCTGTGCCCCAAGCATAAATATTAACTTTGCTCCAGTTCTTTGTGTTTTCAAAGTAAACTGTAATTTCGCCACCCTCTACAGGCTTTTCACCTGCAATATCGTAAAGAGCTTCTCTAAGCTTCTGAAGCTCAGCACGGACAGCATCGGTATAGGTTGCATTCTTGTACTTAATACAAGCTTTTTTCAGTGCCATATACTGGTCGTAGGAGCTAAAGGTATAGTAATCTTCCAAATCCTTTTCAAAGGAGCCGAAGGTAGATGGGTCAATTGCACCAACGCTTACAAGTTCAGCCTCTTCAACAGGGAACACTGCGATAATCTTTGCAACGTACTTCTGTATAGAAGTTGCATCCTTGATATTAACCTTGCCGTCGCCTGTTACATCTGCCTGAGTAAAGGCAATGCCTTCAAGCTCAAGCATTTTTGCGGTATACTTCTGAACAGCTGTTGCATCCTTAACATTTACCTTACCGTTAAGGTCAGCATCACCGTAGAAAGGAATGTCGTCGGGCACGCTTTCGGTGGGATTGCTTTGAGTAGTTGCTGTTTCAGAAGGCTGAGTTTTTTGTGTTTCTTGAGGGTCGGTAGAGGTAGAGGAAGGATTGGTCGAAACACTGACAGGCTCTGAAGCTGAGGAAGAACCTTCTGTATTTGCGGTGCTTGTTTCAGTAGGCTCAGTAGCTACTGTTACTAAGGTAGACTCTGTAGGTTCCGTTGCAACGGTTACCGTTGTCGCTTTTGTAGGCTCGGTTGAAACAGTTGCTGTCGTCACTTTTGTAGTCTCTGTTGGAGTTGTTACTACTGAAGACTCCTCAGGTTCGGTTACAGCAGGTCTTGTAGGCTCTCTTAAAGACATATCCCAATAGCCGTTGCCCTCTGTTGTACCACCGCCCGCATCATCAAGAACACAGTAGCACAAAGAGCCGTTACGCTCACCTGCATCCCACTGGTTTCGGATTTCGCCGTTAGAAGTTCTTACACGTCTGAAAGTAATGTCTGTAACCGTACGGGGAACGTCAACAGACCATGTTTTATAGCCGTCGTAGGAGGTCATTACGTACTTTGTGTTTGTGTCGTTATCAATAAGCTGAATTTCACGCTCGGAAGCATTGTTGGACATCCAGCCCTCGCCTGTTTCGTCCTTAAGGGTAATTGTTACGTTGTCACTTTCGGGCTCTGTGGGCAAGGGGTCGTTTTCGTCCCTTTCGCTTGTGCTCATAGGCACAATGTACGAGCATTGAGGCATAGTCTCATTATAATACATATTTGTGCCGTTAAAGAGGACAAAATCCTCATAAACCTCAACGATATAACCCTCAGAAAGGCCTAAAATAGCAGGCTCACGCTGAACATCGCCTGAGCTATTAATATATCTCACGCCGCCTATAGCAGAGTTGTGAATCATAACGGCAGAGGTGCCGTTGTTATCAGAATAGTTATACTGAGCAGAAAGCTCAAGGTGGGTGTGACCTGTAATAATAACACAGTCTTTGTAAGTTTCCATAAGCTTAATAAAGCGTGAAACATCGGGGTTTGTCTTTACAAGTCCAAGGTCGTAGTAATAGGGCGTTGTCAGCTTATCGCCGCTGCCCCAGCCTGCAATATTTGCATGCTCGATAATGAAGATGTTTTTGCCGTCGCCATTATATTTCTTTAAAAGTCCCTCAAGCCAGTCAAGCTGAGCTGTTGAAAACTGAGTGTTTTTATTGGTGTAAAAACCGCCCTCAAGTGCCATAAATATAAAGTGGTCGCCTGTAGTAGGTTCGGTAACCTCAAAGTAAGGCTTACCCGCATTTATAGTGGCCTTATTTCCGTTAAGACCTGTAGCCTTAATGAAAGGAGCATTGTTGTTTGTGCTGGAAGTATACCAGTTTGAACCCACATCATGGTTTCCGAGGGCTTCATAAATAGGAGCCGCATAGGAAGAGTCAGCAAGAATTCTTTGATAAGTTTTGTACTCTTGAGCATAGCTCTTGGGGCCGTCCTGGTCGTTTACTGTATCACCGGATGAAACAGTAAAATCAACTTTGCGGCTTGCCAATGTTTCCAAGGCGGCTTTTAAGTGAACCTCGTCGTAAGGATATCTTGTGGTTGACTGATTATCAAGCTGAGGGTCACTAATAGCACCGAAGGTGTAAAGGAGCTGAGAATCAAGCTTTTTAGAAGCAGGAACGGAATATACAGCACTTGCATTTGCAACTGTGCGGTTTGCCTCAGAAGGCTCGGAAGAAGACTTAATTGCAATAAGCTTAGTTGCATCAGCAGGAATTGCTGTGTACTTGGGCATAGTAAAAGTACCCTGACCTGCCGAAACAGTAAGGCTTGCTACCTCAGAGTAATTTGAGAGAGCCTTTGTGTTGTCAGCCCAGTAAAGCCAGTAAGTACCGTTATCGCCCTTAACGGTGACAGTACCCTGAGCATAGCCTGCTTTTGTATTTGTAAAACTGTAAGAAATACTGCCGCTTGCCGCAAAAATGTTTATTGCAGAAAGTGTAGCAATACTGCTGAGCATAATTAAAACTGCCAGCAAAAGAGAAACAAATCTTTTCACGTTTTTCACTCCTTATTGTTTATAAAAATATAATATCATAATGTTTTTTCATATACAAGTAAAAAAGCCTTTCTCACAGAGAAAGGCTAAAAAATATCATTCAAAATTACGATAAATTGCCACAAGCCTACCTAAGAGCACAACTTCGTCTACAATAATAGGCTCAAAGGCATCATTTTCAGGCTGAAGGCGGAAGTGCCCCTTTTCTTTGTAAAATCTTTTAACAGTAGCCTCGTCTTCAATAAGCGCAACAACAATGTCACCGTTTTCAGCAACGGGAGTACGATGCACCACGGCAATATCGCCGTCTAAAATGCCTGCATTAATCATACTTTCACCGCAAACGCGAAGGGCAAAAAGCTCACGCCCACGCCTTACACTTTCGCTTACAGGCACATACCCCTCAATATCCTCAACCGCCAAAATAGGCACACCTGCGGTAACGCGGCCCATAATGGGCACCTGAGAGCTTTTTTCAGACCCTGAAAGGCGGATACTGCGGTTTAGCCCCTTGTCACGCTCAATAAGACCCTTTTCCTCCAATGTTTTAAGGTGCAGATGAACTGTAGATGTAGACTTAAGCCCTGTAACCGAGCAAATCTCACGAACAGAGGGAATTCTTGACTCCTGAGCACATTCGCGTATATAATCATAAACCTTTTGCTGACTTTTGGTAAGCGGCTTCATAGTAAAAACCTCACTTTCATATATATAGTATCACACTATACAGAAAAATGCAAACATTTGTTTTAATTTTTTAAGAAAATTTTGTTCACAATAAAAACAGAAAATGTTCAGCTTAGGTTAACAGGCAGTTAACAAATTTATAGAAAGTATAATATATAATATAAACGAACCCGAAAGGTAGGGTTCATGTTCTACCCCTCCTCTGTCACAGACTAATCTGTGAATAACCCCTCATTTAATAAAAACAGGAACAGCGAGCTGACCGCAACAGCTCGCTGTTCTTGTTTTATATCTTAAATATTATTTAAAATCTTAAGTGCACCTGTGGGACAAGCCTCAGCACATTTTTTACAGGTTAAACAACACTGAATGGTTTCGGGGTTATTGAACTCGGGCTTAATGGCTGTATCAAAACCACGGCCGACTAAACCTAAGATGCCCTTCTTAGCAACCTCATCGCAAACTCTGACACAAAGTGAGCAAAGGATACACTTGCCCTGATTTCGCTCGATAGAAACAAGGCTTTCTTCCACGAAGCTCTTGTGCTTAACACCCTCGAAACGATAAGGATCGATTACATAACGGTTAGCGTGCTTAATAAGCGAGCAGTCCTTAAAGTCAAAGCAGCCGCACTCAAGGCAACGTTTCGCTTCATTTCTTGCCTCTTCTTCACTAAAGCCTAAGTTGATTTCCTTAAAATCGTGCTTTCTTTCCTCGGCACTTCTCACAGGCATTTTGGCTCTTGGTTTTTTCTCTTTATCGCTGAGCATTTCGGCAGTTACTTCGCGTTCACTTACGTAAGGCTTGATGTAAGGCACACAGTCGCCCTTAAGGAAGCTGTCAATAACCTCTGCTGCCTTGTTAGCTTCGCCGATTGCGGCAATTGCAATTGATGCACCGCGGTTTGTGGCGTCGCCAACTGCAAAAACGTCAGAAAGATTTGTGCGGAAGGTAAACTCATCGGCAGAAATAATACCGCGGTTATTTAGCTCTAACTCCTCAAAGCCCTTAACGTCTACCTTCTGACCGATAGCGGCAATTACTGTGTCAACGTCAAGGTATTCAAATTTACCCTCAACAGGCACAGGAGAACGTCTGCCGCTTGCATCAGGCTCTCCAAGCTCCATAACCTGTAATTTAACAGTCTTAACTCTGCCGTTTTCGCCAATGTATTCGTCGGGATTTGTAAGAAACTTAAAGGTTACGCCTTCTTCCATTGCCTCCTCAATCTCGATATCCTCGGCAGGCATTTCAGCTCGTGTTCTACGATAAATAACGTAAACCTCTTTGGCACCAAGTCTTACGGCACTGCGGCAAGCGTCCATTGCGGTGTTACCGCCGCCAACAACGGCAACACGCTCGCCAATATCCATGGGATTTCCCTCGGCAACTGTGCGGAGGAAGTCAATACCGCCTACAACGCCCTCAAGCTCTTCGCCTTTTGTACGGGTAGACATACTGCTCCATGCACCGATTGCAACCAAGGTTGCATCAAAATCTTTGCGGATTTCTTCAAAAGTGATGTCCTTGCCGATTTTAACTGAGTTTTTCATCTCAACGCCAAGACTTGCGATTTGCTCTATCTCTTTATCAAGAATTGCCTTGGGAAGTCTGTACTCAGGAATACCGTATCTAAGCATACCGCCCATTTTAGGCATAGCATCAAATATTGTTACCTTGTGACCCTTAACACTTAAGAAATACGCGGCAGTCAAACCTGCAGGGCCGCCGCCGATAATTGCGACTTTTTTGCCTGTAGACTCTGCAATAGTAGGCTTAAAGGGATTTTCACTGTTCATATCGTTATCTGCGGCAAAATACTTAAGAAAAGCTATACTCATAGGCTCTTCAACCAGTTTTCTGCGGCAGTTACTTTCACAAGGGTGAGGACAAACTCGACCGATAGAAGCAGGCAGAGGAAGCTTTTCCTTAATAATTTTCACTGCCTCGTTGTCGTTTCCGTTTGCAATCGCCTTGATATAACCCTGACAGTCTGTACCTGCAGGGCAGTTAAGCGAGCAAGGAGCAACACAGTCACCGATATGGTCACTCATCAAAAGCTCTAAGGCAACCTTTCTTGCCTTAACTACTCTTTCGCTTTCGGTATTAATTACCATACCCTCAGACACCTTTGCACTGCAAGCACGAAGGAGCTTTGGTATGCCCTCTGCCTCAACAACACAGATTCCGCAAGCACCGAAAACTTTTACAGACTCATGATGGCAAAGGGTGGGAATTTCAATACCTGCATTTTTTGCGGCAGTAAGCACGGTGTCGCCATTGTTGGCTAAAACCTGAGTACCGTTTATTGTAAGTTTGATTTTATCCATAACGACACCTCCTTAATTAGTTTTTATTGCACCGAATTTGCAAAGTGTTACACACTGACCGCACTTGATGCACATATCCTGATTTATAGCGTGAGCACTTTTAAGCTCACCGAAAATTGCATTCGCAGGGCATTTTTTAGCACATAACGTACAGCCCTTACACTTGTCACTTTCGATTTCGTAGGTAATGAGGTTACTGCATTCTTTTGCAGGACATTTTTTCTCATTAATATGAGCTTCGTACTCGTTTCTGAAATAGCGGATTGTAGTAAGCACAGGGTTGGGAGCCGTCTGACCAAGACCGCAGAGTGCACCGTCTTTAATAGCTAAACAAAGCTCCTCTAAAAGCTCAATGTCGCCCTCTTTACCTTTACCGTCACAAATTCTGGTTAAGATTTCAAGCATACGTTTTGTGCCGATTCTGCAGGGCACACACTTGCCGCAGCTTTCCTTAGCGGTAAAATCCAGGAAGAATTTAGCCATAGACACCATACAGGTGGAGCTGTCCATAACAACCATACCGCCTGAGCCCATAATGGCGCCTGTGGCACCTAAAGCTTTGTAATCAATTACTGTATCAAGTAAATCTTTGGGAATACAGCCGCCTGAGGGACCGCCCATCTGCACCGCTTTAAACTCGGCGTCATTTTTAATTCCGCCGCCGATGCCGTAGATAACATCCCTAAGAGTCTTACCCATAGGAATTTCAACCAAGCCACCCTTTTTGATTTTACCTGTAAGAGCAAAAACCTTGGTGCCTTTAGAGTTTTCTGTACCCATAGCGGCAAAAGCCTCGCCGCCGTTATTTATAATCCAAGCAACATTTGCAAAGGTTTCAACATTATTTATGTTAGAAGGCTTCTGCCAGTAACCGCTTTGTGCAGGGAAAGGAGGCTTAAGTCGGGGCATACCTCTTTCACCCTCCAAAGACTCGATAAGGGCAGTTTCCTCGCCGCAAACAAAGGCACCTGCACCTGCTTTAATACGCATTTCGCAGGAAAAGCCTGAGCCTAAAATGTTCTCGCCCAAAAGGTTCTTAGCCTTTGCATCATTGATAGCCTTCTGAAGTCTTTTGATTGCAAGAGGATATTCGGCACGAACATAAACAACCGCTTCTTTTGCACCGATTGCATAAGCACCAACGAGCATACCTTCAATAAGAGTATGGGGGTCGCTTTCAATTACGGCTCTGTCCATAAACGCACCGGGGTCACCCTCGTCAGCGTTACAGATAAGGTATTTTTCTTCACCTTTACTCTCTTTTGCGGCATTCCACTTAAACCAAGTAGGAAAGCCTGCACCGCCTCGGCCGGCAAGACCTGAGGTCTTTATAACCTCAATAACGTCGTCCTGAGTCATGCCGCTAAGGACTTTCTTAATAGCCTCATAACCGCCTGCGTTTATGTAGGCATCAATGCTTGTGGGGTCGATAATTCCGCAATTGCGAAGAGCAATTCTTGTCTGCTGAGAAAGAAAAGCCTTGTCCTCATCTTCAATCAAAATATCCGCGACACCATCTAAATTCTTAGAAGCTGCCGCATTTAAAATACGCTTTGAGTCACTTTCTTTAACCTTAACAAAGCGAGCAAAAAGCTCTTCACCCTCGTAAACATCTACAATAGGCTCAAGGTAACACATACCGATACAGCCTGTGATGCCTAAGGTTAAGTCGGAATAAGAAGCAACACTATTTTCCAAAGCATTATATACTTTTTGTGCACCTGCGGCAATTCCGCAAGAGCCTTGTCCAACTATAATTCTCATTTTTCTTCCTCCGCCTTTGCCTTAAGCTCGTTAAGGATAGTAATAGCCTTATCGGGGGTAAGTGAACCGTAGGTTTCGTCATTAATCATCATAACAGGAGAAAGTGAGCAACAGCCAAGACAGGCAACGTTTTTAAGAGTAAAAAGACCGTCGGCAGTTGTTTCGCCGTCCTCAATTCCTAATTCCTGTTTAATGGCGGCTTCTATTCTTTCACTTCCGTTTACATGGCAAGCTGTACCCTGACAAAGCATAATAAGGTACTTGCCGATAGGCTGAAGACGAAACTGAGCGTAAAAGGTAGCAACACCTAAAACCCTTGCAGGAGTAGAGCCAGTACGCTTAGCAATATGATAAATTACGTCAATGGGAAGATATCCGTAGATATCTTGAGTTTTCTGTAAAATTGTAATAAGCGAGCCTTTTTGGTCGGCGTACTCTTTAAGCACGTCTTCGATTAAAGTAAGGTCGCTTTTTTCGTGACATTGGCACATAATAACACCTCAATATAAAGCATATAAAAATACAGATTAATTTTACTACTAAAGCCCTTTAAATGCAATGTAAGTGCCTACAAAAATCCAATGCAAATTTCGGCAAAATGTGTAATATTATGCGAAAAAACAAAGGTTTCCTCAAAAAAGGAAACCTTTCTTACTATCTTCTGTAGATAAGATGGGCAAAAAGCACGCTTAAGGCGATTACTGCCATTTCAATAATTGCAAGCACCGCCACGTATTTTGCACCTACACCCTCAAAGTCTGCCGAAAACAAGGGATAAATAAACACCCAGATTACTGCAAGGCAGTTGATTATGCCTACTAAAACCGTACCGACCCTTATTCTGCCGATTCTGGATATAAGTCCCGCTAAAAGTGCATTCAGAAGAATAATACCGTTTTGCAAAACAAAATTCTTGATTTCGCTTTCCATAACATTTGAAAACACACCGCTTAGGAGTATATAGCCAAAACCGATTTCAAGGGCTATGAGAAGTATAAAACAAACGGTACGTTTAAGCTCGCGGAAAAATCGGCGAATACCCGAAAAAAGCCCGAAAACACCCATTACCGCCGCACCTGTGGCAATGTCTCTCCCGTCGTTTTGAGAAGTTGCGGCTTTTTTCTCAGCCTTTTCTTTTTTAAGTTCCTCTGCCCTTTGCTCGGTTAAGGTTTTCTTTACCTGAGGCTCAGCTTCTTTTGTATGTACCGCTCTCTCAGGATAAAGCTCCGCCTCGGTAAAGGTGGTGTCGCAGTATTCACAGTGTCGGTTATTAAGGTCTAAAAGACCTCCGCAGTTAGGACAGTTCATATATTTTCCTCCGCAATTTTCCAGTAGTGGATATAATCTTCAATAAACCAGTCAAGCAAGCCCTTGTGCCTTAATGACACAAGGTGGCTTCTGACAGTTGACGTTACCATAACAAGGCCCATAAAATCCTCCTTAAGCTCATACTTTTTGCAAAGCTGTGCAGTGATTTCTTCTGTGGTTTTTGGGCTTTCTTTTATTATGCTTAAAATATCTTTTCTGATTTCCAGCAGATTTTCAATATTGATTTTAGCAAGATATTCTACATTTTCGGTAGGGTCTGTGTGGGCAGGCACACAAAGTTTTCCGTCAAGCTCTTTAAGCTTTTCTAAGGTTTCAAACTGGGTGTCAATATCGTAAACATAGCAGATTTTTGCTTTGTCAAGGGTGTTTTTTCCGTTGACTGCATCGGCAATAAAGTACACGTCGTCAGGAGTTTTAACACCAATCATGTGAGCTGTATGGCCATGCAAAGGGAAAATTTCCATACCTTGCGGCAAAGGAGCGTCTTTAAGGGGATATGTTTTTGAAGACTCGGTGTTCATAAACTTTTTTCTAAAATCCCTGCAGGGAAAGCCGCCGTAAACAAGGGTAGCCTCAACATCGGAATATTCAATGAGCATATCTTCAACCTCAGGAGCATAAGCCTTGCAGCCAGTCTGTTCACAAATAAACCTGTTGCCGCCTGCATGGTCTGTATGGGAATGAGTATTTACAATAAAAGCTACCTGCAAACCTTTGCTGTCAAGAATCTTTAAAACACGGCTTGCGGTTTTTGCATTAATACCCGAATCTATAAGCATTGCATTTTTATCATCAAGCTTATAAACACCGATTTTGGTGGGAATATCAAAATAATATGTCTTTTCTGTAAGCTTAATAAGGTCAAACATAAATTCATCTCCAGACATCAGTTAGTATACCAAATTAACCCTAAAAAATCAATCCGCCCTCAAAAAGAGAGCGGACTAAAGAATATTTAATTAAACTTCTTCCCACTGATTTGTGGAGTTATTGTATGCCTTGCCAAAAGCAGCGTTAATGTCGCCTGTTTTGCAGTGGTCACCGCCGGCGTTGAACACAACATTTGTGTGACCATCGGGAAGCTTAATTTTGTAAAGGCCATTGCCTAAAGACTCCATTGCTGTGCCGGGCCATGTTGTTCCGTCACCGCCGTTAGGCCATGAGTGGCAATATACTGTGCCCCAGTTTGCAGCGTCTCTGAAATAAATACAGTCGCTTGATACGTCAACGTTGCTACTGTTATTGTTGTTATTTGAACCGCTGTTTGTGTAAGGCTGCCAGCCGCCATCATAGATTTTGCCTGTGCCCTCTACAGCAATGTCACCTGTCTGCTGACCATCGCCATTGAATACAATGTTGTTGTGACCTGCTGGAAGCTCTATGCGGAAAATGCCGTTTCCTAAAGACTCCATAGGAGTGCCGGGCCATGTTGTACCCTCACCGCCGCTTGGCCATGAGTGACAGTTTACACTGCTCCAATTAGACTTAACGTAGATGTAGTTATCCACAACAGGCTCAGGGGAGGTTGTAGGTGTAGGAGCAACTGTAGGCTCAACAAAGTGTGTGGGGGCAGGTGCCTGTGTGGGCTTTACAGGTGCTACTGTAGGCTCAGGGGAGGGTGTGGGCTTCACTGGTGCTACGGTAGGCTTTTCAGCAGGCTCTGTATAAACAGGCTTCTGAGTAACCTCCTCTGTAGGCTCAACATTTGAAGTGCCCTTAATTATATACCACTGACCTGAATCAAAGATGCTTATAATATTTGCGCAATACTTCTGAATTGCAGTTACGTCTTTTACATTTACTTTTCCGTCAGAGTTAACATCTGAAATAATAAGCTGTAAATCACTAAGTGTTGTCATTCTGGCAAGAGCCTTCTGCATAGAAGTAGCATCTTTTATAGAGATTTTTTCGCTTAAATCTACATCGCCGAAAAGATACTTTTCGTCCACTGTAGGCTTAACAGGTGTAGGTACCTTTGTAGGCTCAGGAGGAATAACAATAATGTTGTCCTCAGTAGGCTCTGTCTTTATAGGTGTCTGTGTGGGGGTTGGTACTACTGTAGGCTCAGGAGCCTCAGTGGGTCTTACAGGAGTTTCGGTGGGTTTAACAGGCACCTCTGTGGGAATAACATCCGGCTCTGTGCTGATAACGGTGTGCTCAGTCCAGCTTTCTCCGTCACAAATCATAGCATTGCCTGTGTACTGCAAGCCTTCCTCGGCGGGGTACTGGTTGTTACCGCCCTGAGAGAAAATAACCTGACAGTTTTCATAGCCTGCAGGAGCTTTGTAAAACCAGACATTGTCGCCAATACTTGTCATCTGCTCGCCGGGCCATTCTTTGTAACCCTGTCCGTTTTTATAAATATAGCAGTTTACACTGCTCCAGTTAGTCTTAGAGTTGTCGTAATAAATTCCGTCGGGAGCTTTTTCAGAGTAGTTGTACTCATAGGTCTCAACATCAGAGGTCTGAGAGCCGCTTATAGCTTTAACGGAAATGGTTGTCTGTGTGCCTGCGGCTGTGCCCTTGCCGATTGTTATTTTCTGTCCGTTTGTAAAGGTTTGATATGCACCGCCGTTGACTGAATACTGTCCGCCTGTGGCATTCTCATAAGAGAGAGTAAGGGTAAAAGTGCTGGTCGTATAATTAGTTGAAGAGGGAGAAACCGATGCAGAGGGACCGGCAGGCTTTGCATTTAAAAGAACTGCAATACCGCTTGAGCCAACCTGACCTGACATCTGAGAGCTTGTAACAGTCCATGTAGAACCTGAAACAAGGTCTTTGTATGTGCCGGGCTTAGTTGTAGAGCCGCCGTTAGGAACGGTAACATTTCTGCCACCGCCGCCGCCTAAAACGATAACTGCACCGCTTTCACGGTTTACAACTGCACAGTTATCACCTGTTGTATAGTAATCTTTCTCACCAACACAGGCATTTTTAAGATGGTTAACTGCTGCTACCTCAGTGTTTTTAAATGATGTACTGCCTTTCTGACCCGAATGGATAGAACCCTTGTCTCTGGCAGAAGGACGAGAAAAATAGAGTGCATTGGAACCGTTTCTTGAAGCAACTACTGCATAAGCCCTGTCAATTACGTTCTGGTTCATATTTGTAGATGCACCCCAGTCATCGGGACCGTTTGAGTAGGTATCGTGGCTTTCGCCCCATAAAACCAACTTATCGGGAGCAACACCTCTTGAAACCCAGTTGCCGTGTGAACCGGGAACATTGCCGCTATTGAAAGCGTTTCTTACATCGCCGCCGTAAACACTGTCTGTTACGCTCATGTAATCTGTATATTCCTTCATAAGGCCTTCTGTGCCGCCGCCGTCTGAAGGACCAACAAGAATTTCACCGTAGTGCCACATGCTGTTGTTTTTAGTAACAGCAGACCAGAACTGACAATTTTCAGAAGGAAGCGAGATATGCTTTGCAGCATCCCAACGGATACCGTCAACGCCTACACTTTCAAGCTCCTTCATATAGTTGGCAACAACCTGCTGAACATAAGAATGCTCAGAGTTAAGGTCACGCATACCGATTTCGCCGTGAGTAACCTGATAGCGGTCTGCCCAGTTGGATACAGTGCCGAGATTATGCCAGTACTGACCGTCTTTAAGGTCGTTCTGAACTCGGTTTGTGTCGCCGTTAAGGTGGTTTGCAACTACGTCAACAATAACCTTGATGCCGTATTTATCTGCTTCTGTACAAAGGTTTCTCAGGTCGTCCTTTGAACCGAGAGAGTTTGTACCGATATTGAATGAATAAGGCTGATAAAGCCAGTACCACTCGCCGCCGCCTGCAGGCTGAGCAGGAGAAGTCTGAACAGATGTAAAACCTGCCTCGGCTATATTTTTAAGCTCTGCTTTAATATCGTTATACTTCCAGTTAAAGCAGTGCAAAATATTACCATCCTGAATGTTTTTTGCCAAGCCGTAATTTGCACTTGTTTCTAAAGTTTCAACAGTAGCAGCAGAAGCTGTAAAGCTAAAACCTGCCAAAACAGAAAGCAATGTGCAAACAACAAGAAAAAGGCTTAAAATTCTCTTGGTTTTCATCTGAAGTCCTCCCACGTAAATATATCAAAAATTCCAGCCTAATTCTAACAAAAGAGGTTTTTAAAATCAAATCGAAAACCGCTTTTTTGCCCCTTAAAATGCACCAAATTTTAAAAACATATTTTAGTCAAAAATAACAAACCGACGGCGAAATGTCACCGTCGGTTACCCTTTTAAATCCTATTTTTTATATAAGCTATGCTTTTTTTATCCTCAAATTTGATGATTTTCTGAAAATTTTCATAAAATTATTTTTAGGAATCAATTTCCTTTTTTTGCAAATTCTTGTACTTTCCTTTGCCATGAATTATCCTATATTTGTATTCAGACAAGAGTTGCTTTGCTCTTCTTATCTTTCTTACAAGCTTAATTGTTGGCTTGCGAAGATAAAAATTGTCCACCCAAAAGTGCACATAACGCATATATTTTTTATTGTCGCAGGAAATGTACTTTTCTTTTCTGAAAAAGCCTGTAACAACACCGATGATGTTTTTGTCGGTAATGTCATATTCAATTTCAAAAAGACCGTCACCGCAAATAACGTAGCCGTTGTCTGTAACCTTCATAATTCTGTGCACAACATACCTGCCCCGTCTGTCTATATAAAGAGGTATGTCGTACTTTTTAAGCCTTCCCTCTACGGGGTTAATAACAACGGAATCTGTGCCGTTTCGTATCATAGGCCACATAGATACGCCGTGGGGGTGGATTACAAAATTACCCTTTGCTACTGCATCTTCTATTTTATCAACTGTCATATTATCACTTCTTATACACTTTTATGATTTATAAGTTTAGCACAACAACACGCTCTTTGCAACCTTAAAATAATTAAGCGTTTCCGCCTGTAAAAAAGTCTGTCATTGCCTTGCAGGAGCGCGACATTTCTATGCTGAAGTCGCTGTTATGCTTGCGAGTGCAAAACTTGCTTATATAGTCGCCTATTTTATCCTTATCTATATTCTGCCTTTTTGAAAGCATATCTTCCATACTGTCTGCTTTTTCTTTGTTGTATGTGTTTTCAAAAACTATATCCTCTGCCTTAAATCTTTGCGGTTTTTGCCGCTCAATCTGACTTTTTGCAGGGTAGCCAAAGCACAGCATACAGGCAGGCACCACATAGTCGGGCAAATCAAAAAGCTCTCTGTGCTTTTCGAAATTCTCTGTAATATCGCCGATGTAACAAGAGCCGATTCCCAAGCTTTCGGCGGCAACAACTGCATTTTGTGCCGCAATAAGAGCATCTGCATTGCAAAGAAACAAATCCCCGTAGGAGGGGTTGCGGACATCGTCAACGTGCTTTTTAAAAGCCTGCATCCAGCGGTAATAATCTGCACAAAACACCAGCACCAAGGGAGCTTTTGCAATAAAAGGCTGATTATCGCAGGTTACTGCCAAGGTGTCCTTAAGCTTCTGATTTGTTACGTCAATTATTGTGTACAAGGTCATATTGCCTGCGGTAGGTGCCTGAATTGCAGCATCTAAAATAGCCGCCTTTTCTTTACTTCCAATAGGTTTTTGCTCAAACACTCTGACGGATTTTCTGTTTTTTAGAGAGCTAATAATTTCGTTCATAAAAACACCTTTACTTAACTTTAATAAGAAGAAGCCTGCCCTGAGCCACGCTTACACTTGCAGTAAACCCTTTGATTACTTCGTTGCTTATTCCGTACTGATAATCGGTTGCAATTTCCGCGTTTTCCAAAGGATATTTAGCGTTTTTTACCTCAATGCCCTTGGCATTGCCAAAAATATTCAAAAGTGAAAAGAAGGGGTAGCTGTCGTCGATATACAAAGGCTTTTCGCCTACTATTTGCATTTCTGTGTATTCGTCAGCAATAAGGGCCTTAAAGCCTTTTTCAAAAAGCATTTTTAAAATTGACACATTGCCTAACGTATGGTCAAGCCTTTGACCTATTGCACCTATTATAAGGAACTCCTCAAAACCTCTTTTTATTGCCTCTTTTGCGGCAAAAAACGTGTCTGTGTCGTCTTTTTCGCAGGGCAGAACAATTGTCTCTACATTAAGCTCAGGATTTTCTGAAGAATCGAAATCCCCAACAATAAGGTCAGGCTTTACGTCAAGACCAAGGCTGTGCCTCAGTCCGCAGTCGCAGAAAATATAAAAATCATCAGAAGTAAGATATTTTTTAATTTCGCTATAATTTAAAATATCGGCACCGCCGACAATAACGCATCTTTTCACAAAACCGCTTCCTAATTCATATAATGAGTTTAGTATACCACACCTTAATGCAAAAAGCAAAACAGGCACCGCAAAAGCGGTGCCTGAATTTTCTTGTTACTCAATAGGAGCAGTGGGAGCCTGAGGAATGAAGTTTTCTTCAAGCTCAACATCGGTGTAGCGGCGCATACCTGTACCTGCAGGTACCAGCTTACCGATAATAACGTTCTCCTTAAGACCGATAAGGGGATCAACCTTACCCTTAATAGCGGCATCAGTAAGAACTCTTGTTGTTTCCTGGAAGGAAGCTGCGGAAAGGAAGCTGTCTGTAGCAAGAGAAGCCTTTGTAATACCAAGGAGCATCTGAGTCCAGCTTGCTTCCTTAAGGCCTTCTTCGCCTGCTTCAATACGTCTTCTGATTTCCTTATTGGCGTGGATAACCTCGTTCTTGTCGTACATCTGACCGCCGAGGAAATCGGTTGAGCCGGGATCGTCAACCTTAACCTTCTTCATCATCTGGCGAACAATAACCTCGATATGCTTATCGTTGATATCAACACCCTGTAAGCGGTAGGTAGACTGTACCTCGCTGATGAGGTAATCCTGAACTGCCTGAGGACCTAAAATTGCAAGAACGTCGTGGGGGTTAACAGCACCGTCGGTGATTTTGTCACCTGCTTTGATGATGTCGCCCTCCTGTACCTTAACTCTGAAGCCGAAGGGGATAAGATACTGTCTTTCCTCGTTTGTTTCCTTATTATAGATAACAGCGTGACGGTTGTTCTTGATATCCTCGAAGCGAACCTCGCCGTCAATTTCAGAAATAATAGCAAGGCTCTTGGGCTTTCTGCTTTCGAAAAGCTCTTCAACACGGGGAAGACCCTGTGTGATATCTTCTGCGGAAGCAACACCACCTGTATGGAAGGTTCTCATTGTAAGCTGTGTACCGGGCTCACCGATTGACTGAGCTGCGATAATACCAACAGCCTCACCAACTGTAACAGGCTGACCGTTTGCAAGGTTAACACCGTAGCACTTGCGGCAAACGCCGTGCTTTGAGTGACAACCGAGAACGGAACGGATTTCGATTTTCTCTACACCGGAGTTAACAATAAGCTTAGCTTCAGCGTCGGTAATAAGTGTATCTTTAGAAACAAGAACGTTGCCATTCTCGTCGGTAAAGTCGTGAACAAGGTATCTGCCAAGTAAACGCTCGTGCATATCCTCGATAACCTGCTTGCCACTCTTAATATCAAACACTTCAAGACCTTCATCGGTATGGCAGTCGTCCTCACGAATAATAACCTCCTGAGAAACGTCAACCAGACGACGGGTAAGGTAACCTGAGTCAGCGGTTCTAAGTGCTGTATCGGCAAGACCCTTACGAGCACCACGGGAAGAAATAAAGTACTCTAAGATGTTAAGACCTTCACGGTAGTTAGCTCTGATGGGAATTTCGATTGTCTTACCTGATGTATTGGCGATAAGACCACGCATACCTGCAAGCTGACGAATCTGGCTCATACTGCCTCGAGCACCTGAGTCTGCCATCATAAAGATGGGGTTGTAACGGTCAAGTCCCTGCTGAAGAGCAGCAGTAACGTCGTTAGTTGCCTTGTCCCAGATTTTAAGTGTCTCGGAATATCTTTCTTCGTCACTTCTCAGACCCATCATATACTCGTCACGGATTGCATCAACGTCCTTTTCAGCCTGAGCTAAGATTTCCTTCTTCTGAGGAGGAATAATAGCATCGCAAACCGCAACGGTAATAGCACCACGGGTTGAATATTTGTAACCCTGAGATTTAATATCGTCAAGAACTCTTGCAGTAACCTCTGTGCCGTGATATTTAATACAAGCGTCGATAATCTTACCAAGCTGCTTTTTGCCAACGAGGAAGTCAATCTCAAACTTGAAGAGGTTGTCGGGGTTAGTTCTGTCAACAAAGCCTAAATCCTGAGGAATGGGATTGTTGAAGATAATCTTACCCATTGTTGTATCAACTAAAGCAGAACGCTCAACGCCGTCAACAACGCCTGTACGTCTTACTTTAATCTTGGAGTGAAGTGTGATGTAGCCTGTGGAGTAAGCCATCATAGCTTCATCAACGTCCTTAAATACCTTGCCTTCGCCCTTCTCGCCATCTTTATCAAGTGTAAGATAGTAGGAACCTAAAATCATATCCTGTGTAGGAACTGCAACAGGGTGACCGTCAGAGGGCTTGAGTAAGTTGCCTGCGGCAAGCATAAGGAAGCGTGCCTCAGCCTGTGCTTCAGCAGAAAGGGGAACGTGAACAGCCATCTGGTCGCCGTCGAAGTCAGCGTTGTAAGCTGTACATACAAGGGGGTGAAGCTTTAATGCACGACCCTCTACAAGTACAGGCTCGAAAGCCTGAATACCAAGTCTGTGAAGTGTTGGAGCTCGGTTGAGTAAAACAGGGTGACCCTTGATTACAACCTCAAGTGCATCCCAAACCTCAGGCTTTGCTCTTTCAACTGCTTTTCTGGCTGCCTTAATATTCTGAACTGCCTTTGTCTCAACAAGACGCTTCATAACGAAGGGCTTGAAGAGCTCAAGTGCCATTTCCTTGGGAAGACCGCACTGGTACATCTTAAGCTCAGGGCCAACAACGATAACTGAACGGCCTGAGTAGTCAACACGCTTACCGAGAAGGTTCTGTCTGAATCGGCCCTGCTTACCCTTAAGCATATCGGAAAGAGACTTAAGCGCACGGTTATTGGGGCCTGTAACAGGTCTGCCGCGTCTGCCGTTATCGATAAGTGCATCAACAGCTTCCTGAAGCATACGCTTTTCGTTGCGGATAATGATATCGGGAGCCTGAAGCTCTAAAAGCCTCTTAAGACGGTTGTTTCTGTTGATAACTCTGCGGTAAAGGTCGTTAAGGTCAGAAGTTGCAAAACGGCCGCCGTCAAGCTGTACCATAGGACGGATATCGGGGGGAATTACGGGAATAACGTCAAGAATCATCCACTCAGGACGGTTGCCTGACATTCTGAAGCTTTCAACAACCTCAAGTCTCTTCTGAAGTCTTACCTTCTTCTGACCGCTTGCGTCCTCAAGTTCTTCCTTAAGCTCAGCTGAGAGAGCTTCAAGGTCGATTTCCTTTAAAAGGTCACGGATAGCCTCAGCGCCCATACCTGCCTTAAAGTCGTCCTCATACTTTTCGCGCATATCGTTATATTCACGCTCGGTTAAGAACTGCATCTTCATAAGGTCACGGCAGTCGCCGGGGTCTGTAACGATATACTGAGCAAAGTAAAGAACCTTTTCAAGCATTCTGGGGGAAATATCTAAGATAAGGGAAATTCTGGAGGGAATACCCTTGAAGTACCAGATGTGAGAAACAGGAGCAGCAAGCTCAATGTGACCCATTCTCTCACGTCTTACCTTTGCACGTGTAACCTCAACGCCGCAACGGTCACAAACCTTGCCCTTGAAGCGGATTCTCTTGTACTTACCGCAGTGACATTCCCAGTCCTTGGTAGGTCCGAAAATACGCTCGCAGAAAAGACCGTCACGCTCGGGCTTTAAGGTACGGTAGTTGATGGTTTCGGGCTTTTTAACCTCGCCGTGTGACCAAGCTCTGATTTGCTCAGGAGAGGCCAAGCCGATTTTTATAGAATCAAATACTGTATTATCCATTAGCTTTTACCTCCTTAAAATTCGTCACTGCCGTGGTCGTCGTAAAAATCAAAGTCGTCGGAGTCATCAATAAGTGAGCTCTCGTCGAACATATTGCCTTCTTCGCCTTCTTCGTCAAGCATAAAGCCGTCCATATCAGAGGTCATTACGCCTTCGTCGGGAAGGTCGATATCAGTTGCGGGTACTAAATCCTCGTCCTCGTCAAATTTCTGCTTAAGGTCGATTTCCGCGCCCTCTCTGTCAAGAACACGAACATCAAGAGAAAGTGACTGAAGCTCCTTAATAAGAACCTTGAAGGACTCAGGAATACCGGGCATGGGAATATTCTGACCCTTAACGATTGCCTCGTAAGTCTTAACACGGCCAACAACGTCGTCAGACTTAACTGTCAGAATTTCCTGAAGTGTATAAGCAGCACCATAAGCTTCAAGTGCCCAAACTTCCATTTCACCGAAACGCTGGCCGCCGAACTGAGCCTTACCGCCCAGAGGCTGCTGAGTAACCAAGGAGTAGGGGCCTGTGCTTCTTGCATGAATCTTATCGTCAACAAGATGATGAAGCTTGAGGTAGTACATATAACCAACAGTTACAGGATTATCGAAGTAATCGCCGGTTCTGCCGTCCTTAAGCCATGTCTTGCAGTCTTTTGTAATACCGTTCTGGCGTAAACACTCACCAAAGTCAATGCCTACAACCTGACTCTTGTCGGGATATTCTCCCCTTTCGCTCTTTGCACGCATTTCGTCATAAGCATCAAAGATATCCTGCTCGTGAGCGCCGTCAAATACAGGAGTCATAACCTTTAAGCCAAGTGCCTTTGCGGCATAGCCCAGGTGAACCTCAAGAACCTGACCGATGTTCATACGGGAAGGAACGCCAAGGGGGTTAAGAACGATGTCAAGAGGAGTACCGTCGGGAAGGAAGGGCATATCCTCAACAGGAAGAATACGGGATACAACACCCTTATTACCGTGACGACCTGCCATCTTATCGCCGACGCTAATCTTTCTCTTCTGAGCAAGGTAAACTCTTACAACCTTGTTTACGCCGGGCTTAAGCTCGTCGCGGCTGTCTTCACGAGTGAACACCTTAACGTCAACAACAATACCGCTTTCGCCGTGGGGAACTCTTAAAGAAGTATCTCTTACTTCTCTTGCCTTCTCACCGAAGATTGCACGAAGGAGTCTTTCCTCGGCAGTAAGCTCGGTCTCACCCTTAGGAGTAACCTTACCTACAAGAATATCGTCTGCATGAACCTCAGCACCGATGTGGATAATACCGTCCTCGTCGAGGTCTTTGAGCATATCCTCACCAACATTGGGAATGTCACGTGTGATTTCCTCAGCACCAAGCTTTGTATCTCTTGCTTCGGTTTCGTACTCTTCAATATGAATAGATGTGTAAACATCGTCTCTAACAATTTTTTCAGAAATAAGAACAGCATCCTCGTAGTTATAACCTTCCCAGGTCATAAAGCCTATAAGCGCATTCTTACCAAGGGAAATTTCGCCGTCCTTGGTAGCAGGGCCGTCGGCAAGAACCTCGCCTGCCTTAAATCTCTGTCCACGAACAACAACGGGAATCTGATTGATACAAGTGCCCTGGTTAGAGCGTAAGAACTTGATAACCTCAAAGTCCTTGATTCTGCCTGAGTCGTACTGAACACGGATTGTGTCAGCGTCGGCACTCATAACAACGCCGTCTTCCTCAGCTAAGATACAAACGCCTGAGTCGGTACCTGCCTTATATTCCATACCTGTACCAACTAAAGGACTCTGGGTAACCATAAGGGGAACAGCCTGACGCTGCATGTTAGAACCCATCAGTGCTCGGTTGGCGTCATCGTTTTCAAGGAAGGGAATCATAGATGTAGCAACAGAGATAACCATTCGGGGAGATACGTCCATATAGTCGAACTTTTTAACATCAAGCTCAACGAACTCGTCTCTGTGACGGCCAACGGCTCTGGCGTTAACAAAGTGGCCTTCCTCGTCAAGAGGAGTATTAGCCTGAGCTACAATGAACTCGTCCTCCTGGTCGGCTGTCATATATACAACCTCGTTTGTTACAACGCCTTTTTCTTTATCGATTTTTCTGTAAGCAGCCTCGATAAAGCCATATTCGTTGATTCTTGAGAATGTAGCAAGGTAGGAAATAAGACCGATGTTAGGACCTTCAGGAGTTTCGATAGGACACATTCTGCCGTAGTGGCTGTAGTGAACGTCTCGAACTTCGAAGCCTGCACGGTCACGGGACAGACCGCCGGGACCTAAAGCTGAAAGTCTTCTCTTATGAGTAAGCTCTGCAAGGGGGTTTGTCTGGTCCATAAACTGAGAAAGAGGTGATGAACCGAAGAACTCCTTAATAGCAGCGGTTACGGGTCTTATGTTAATAAGTGTGTTGGGAGCAAGGGACTCAACGTCCTGTGCCTGAAGAGTCATTCTCTCGCGGATAACACGCTCAAGACGGCTGAAGCCGATTCTGAACTGGTTCTGTAAAAGCTCGCCAACGCAACGGATACGACGGTTGCCAAGGTGGTCGATGTCGTCTGTAGTACCAACGTGCTCGGCAAGGTTGTTCATATAGTTGATAGAAGCAAAGATATCGTCAAGGATAATGTGGTTGGGCACAAGCTCGTGAGCTCTTGCAGAAATCATATCCTTAAGCTCTTCCTCGGTTTCGCAAGCGTCTAAAATCTCGCAAAGCACGGGGAAGTATACCTTCTCCTTAATGCCGCACTCAGCATCAGCGTCGAAGTTTACATAGCAGGAAATATCAACCATGTTGTTGGAAATAATCTTAATTTCCTTGCCCTCTACGCTAATAAGAGCCTCACGGACACCGGCATTTTCAATTACCATAGCCTTAGCACGTGACACTGTCTCGCCGCGGGTTGCTAAAACCTCGCCTGTTCTGGGGTCTGCAATGGGAGCAGCCAGAACCTGACCGTTAAGTCTCTGAGAAATACCAAGCTTTTTGTTATATTTGTAACGGCCTACCCTTGACATATCATAACGTCTGGGGTCGAAGAAAAGACCGTTTAAGTGTGCCTGTGCACTTTCAACTGTAGGAGGCTCAGAGGGTCTTAATTTGCGGTAAACCTCAATTAAGCCTGTCTCTACGCTGTCGGTTGTATCCTTCTCAAGGGTTGCCTTGATTCGGTCGTCGTCACCGAAATATTCTAAAATCTCGGCGTTTGTGCCAAGACCTAATGCACGTAAAAATACAGTAATGGGAATCTTGCGGTTTTTGTCGATACGAACATAGAAAACGTTGTTTACGTCGTTTTCATATTCAAGCCATGCACCACGGTTAGGAATAACTGTTGAAGAGAAAAGCTCAAAGCCTGTTTTGTCGTGGTCCATTTTGTAATATACACCGGGAGAACGTACAAGCTGAGAAACAATAACTCTTTCAGCACCGTTGATAACAAAGGTACCGCTGTCTGTCATAAGGGGGAAATCACCCATAAAGACATTGCTCTCTTTGATTTCGCCTGTTTCTTTATTCAGGAGTCGTGCAGTAACTCTGAGTGCGGCAGAGTATGTTGCATCTCTTTCCTTACACTCGATTACACTGTAGTTGGGATGGTCTACGTCCAGAGTATAGTCGATAAAATCAAGAATAAGATTACCGGAATAATCTGTAATCTCCGACACATCTCTGAATACCTCTTTAAGTCCCTCGTCGAGGAACCACTGGTAAGACTTCTTCTGAATTTCGATGAGGTTAGGCATCTCGATAACTTCATCAATATTAGCGAAGCTTACTCTCTCGCTGTTGCCGAGCTTAACGGGCTTAGCGTTAATCATTAGGCATATCACTCCTTTTTGAAATTCTCAGCCGTTTCACCGCAAACAGAAACGGCTTTAGGATAAAGCGGTAACAAAAAACTTCCATAAAATTAACTCTTGACAAGCGCTAATTTATATGCTATATTTCTCAGTTTTGCATTTATACAAAATCTGAAAAGGGGTAAATCCCCCCATAATGTTACATCATAGCATTATAGGAGAAAAAAGGCTCAAAGTCAAGGGTTTTTTGCAAATTTTTTTGCTTTAATTCTAATATGCAATCATTTTTAAAAATCACTTGTTCTCACATTTTTAAGAAACACCCGACAGCGTGTATTGTTTTTAAAAGTGGGGTTCTACCTTTTATGGGGGTAAAATTTGAAAACACACCCAAGATGTTGTATATATAAATAGAATGAACCAAATCAGAAGCAAAATCGTATATAAAGTGAAAGGGGTGAAAACCGTGGACATTTCAAATTACATAAAGCTTTACTCCAAGGATTTGACAAGGCTTTGTCTTTCCCTTTGCAAAAACAAAGCTGATGCCGAGGACCTTTTTCAGTCGACTTGGGAAAAAGCAATTAAAAACATTAAAAAATATAATATGGAAATGCCCTTTGACAAGTGGCTTTACTCAATTTGTGTAAACAACTACAAGGACTCAGTTAAATCTCCGTTTCATAAAAAAATCCTCCGTTTTGAAAAAACAGAGGATTTGGAGCTTACCCTTAACTCTATTCCTCAGGAAATTGCACCGAGGGAAGATTTTTTAAGCCTGCACCAAGCACTTCAAAAACTGAGTCTTGAAAAACGGCAGGCGGTTGCCCTTTACTATTTCAAGGACTTCAGCACAAAGGAAGTAGCCGAAATTTTAAATATTCCTGAGGGCACGGTTAAGTCCCGACTGAGCAGTGCCCGCGAACAATTAAGAAAGGAGCTTATGTATGAATAACTTTAGCGACGACAAGCTTGACAAAATGCTTAAAGCCTACTGCACAAGAGAAAACGAAGCCTTTGTTTACAAAAAGCCTAAAAAAATCAAACACACAGCCCTTATCGCCGCCTGTCTTGTGCTGGTAATTTTAGCAGGCGTTATCTTTATACCAAACCTTTTTTCTCACAAAGAGCACAGCTTTATAATTGTAGCAAATGCAAAGTCTCTTGACAAAAGCGGCTTGGCTTCAGCCGACGAAATTACCGCTGATGCATTTGTAGAGCTTGAAAACGTTTGCGGAAACTTGGTTTATTTTGATTTTGACGAAGTACTCTGCGAAAACGCAGAACCCTATGACCTTACCAAAAACTTTGTGTTTCATAATTTTGTTACCAATCTTAACATAAACGTAGCAGGCGACGACATAAAAACCGTTACCTACAAGGTGCATGGCGGTGCTTTTTCACCTTTACATGCATCATTAAACACCAAAGGGCCTTCTGACGGTCCCGATTTTATAGAAACGGTAAACCACGTTATAACCTTCAGCTATGAGCGCGCACTCACCGAATACACCTATGAATACGACAAAGATATGTTGGTACAGCTTTCTTTCAATCCTGTCTACAGTGAAGGTACCACCTACGAAAGCGTGGGAAGATTCTTTTCTTCGCCTTATGAATACGCCCGTGCTCATTCAGGCTACAACTGCACCGAAAGCTATGTGTATTCCGAAAACAGCGACGAGCTTAAAGAAAAATACGGCTGGGCAAGCTTAATTGGCAGCGGATACCGCTCATCCTCCCCCTCTGTAGTAACCGAAGAAGAAAAGGCAAAGCTAAAAGAGTTTGCCAAAAATGATGATATGGTAGGCTTCTTCAACTTCCAGAATCAGATTTTCAAGCGTCTTATTGACGGCACAACCATTGATGTAACTGTTACTACTCACAATGGTGCAAGCGAAACCAAAACCCTTGAGCTTATGTATACTCCTAAAGAAGTAACCACCGCTGAGTGGTACACGGATAATCCCAACAACTGCTACTCAAACGGCAACATAAGCGCAAAGCTTAAATAAATTGCAATCTCCACTTTACAATCTCTATAAGGAAAGCTCCGCAGTAAACCCTGCGGAGCTTTCGTCTTCTGTTAAAGGTTCATAAGTGTTCCCATAAAACTAAAAATTTTTATCCTAACAAAACATCCATTATAAGCATCAGCGAAAATCCGGCAAGCAAAGAATAGGTTGCTCCCCGTTCATTGCCGTGAGCGTGGGTTTCGGGAATCATTTCGTCGCTTACCACATAAAGCATTGTACCCCCTGCAAAGGAAAGGGCAAAGGGAAGAATCAGAGAGGAAACACTTACTGCGAAGTAGCCTATTAAAGTTCCCAAAACCTCAATAAGTCCCGTAACAAGCGCACACACAAAGGTCCTTGCAGGCTTCACTCCTGCCGAAAGCATAGGAGCAATTATAACCATACCCTCCGGGATATTCTGAAGTGCAATTCCTCCTGCAATAATAATCGCCTGAGAAGTATCCCCCGAGCCAAACCCAACGCCTGCGGCAATACCCTCAGGCAGGTTGTGAATTGCAATTGCAAGGACAAACAACAGCACCTTGCTTAAATTGGCGTTGTTGTGAGCCTCTTTATCGGCACCCACAAGCCTGTGAATATGCGGCACCAATTTGTCAAGCAGATTAAGGCACACTGCACCCGTGAAAATGCCTGCAATTACTATAAGCAGGTTGAGCTTTCCGCCATATTCAAGGGAAGGCAAAATCAGTCCCAAAACCGCCGCCGAAAGCATTATGCCTGCCGCAAATGAAAGCACGATATCTGAAAATTTATGAGAAAGCTTTTTAAATACAAAGCCCAAAAGCGAGCCTATAACCGTGGCACCGCCTACGCCTATTGCGGTAAGAAGTACAATTTTCATAAAACCTCCAAAAGCTTTTTATTTTATAATAACATTTTATTTCGAATATCGCCATACATTATTATAATTTCAGTAAACTTAAAATAAATACAAAGTCCTTTAAAATTAGTGACAAGTCGTAAAAGATGTGCTATTCTTATAATAGAAACGGAGGATTTATTATGTCAAACAAAGATAACAACACTTATGTATGGAGAGAAAGGAAAAGAACTATTTTCGGCTTGCCCTTAAGCTTTACCGTATATAAGCTTGATGACGAGAAGCTTTATATTGAAACCGGTTTTCTTTCGAAAAAAGAAGAAGAGGTAAGGCTTTACAGAATTATGGACCTTACCCTTAATATTCCCCTTTCTCAGCGGATTTTCGGCTTAGGCACAATTCACTGCTGTACCGCCGATAAATCTACACCTGAATTTGACATCAAAAAAATCAAAAACGCCCGCGAAGTTAAAAATATGCTTTCCGATATGGTGGAAAAGCAACGCGAAGCAAAACGCGTTTCAAGCCGGGAGTTTATGTCAGAGGACTTTGACCACGACGAATTTTAAAAACAAAACCACGGTACACATTTGTGTACCGTGGTTTTCTGGCTCGTAGCACCGAAAAAGATATCACCGGATTTTTAGGAAAAACCGCTTGTGTCAAGGCTTTTTCGGACTTTTTTTATATTTTTTCTCGGTCTGTGTAATGGTTGGTGGCCTTTCTCGTCCTTTTTCATTGAGAACCGAAAAAGATATCACCCCAATTAAGTCATTTTCATTACAGGCGTTTCCTGTCCATCGTCTTCCTGGATTTCAGCATGTGCTAAGAAGGAAGCGACCATGTCAGTCGTATTGTTTGCTTGGTGAGATCCATCCATCGCTTCAATCGCAACACCCGATTCCTCGAATGCCTTTCTGATTTCTGCAAGCTCATCGACCGTGCCAACGATGCGATTGGTCGATGCCATAACTATCTTTGTGATGCCTTTCTCTTTGGCTTCTTTCAGCAGCTTCATTATCATGGGATATGCCAATTCTCGGTTGCCGATTACCGCTGCCGAGTCACAAACCTCGTATCCCTTTGCTTCGCAAAAGTCCATAACTTTTTTTGTTTGATTGCGGACTGCATTCTCCGCATTGCTGTGATTGCTGACCCTTACATAAGTAGCCACTTTATCCATACGGATGTAGCACCCCTTTCTTTTTTTCTTTACTTAATTATACCACGAAATCGGATGTGTTTCTACGGTTTTCTGAAACTTTTCAGAACATATTTATTCGTTTAGGTCATTTTTATTTCCCCAAAGGTCTGTTCCTCGGGTTCAAAATATCCCGATTCTATTAGTTGAAATGGTATCTGCCTTTTTGCAAAAGACGAACCGTCTTGTCCCCAATATTCAAGCACTTCGTTGAGAATCAGTGAGTAGAATCTATCCGTGGGAATTCTTGATATGGCTTCCTGGGGAGAGGAAATTCCAAACTCACTTTGCGCCTGATTGATCATAAAGCGAGGTGGTTGTTCACGGTAATACTTCAGTTGCTCATAGATGAAATGGACAATTTCTTGATCAGCTTCGCTGAGTCCGTATTCCTCACAAGCCGCCGAGTCAAGAACAACGGGTTCATTATTATCTTCCGGTGCAATTTCTATTTCGGGTTCTTCTATTTTTATGATCTGAACAATATCTCCGATTTTACAACCAAGAGCAAGACATATCCTTTCCAAGACATCGGACTGAACATGGCTGCCGTCCTTTCCCATCTTGGTGATGGTCGCTATACTGATATTTGCCATTTCAGCAAGGTCTTTTTTCTTAATGTCCTTATCGATGAGAAGCTTAAAAAGAGGCTTGAAACTAATTCGTGTATTGCCATTCCACTTGTGCTTTCCAGCCTTCGTTCTTTCCGCATCGTCTGACAGAAGCCATTCATCGACCTCGCTCATTTTGAATCTCCAAAGCCGTCCGATTTTAACGGCAGGTAGATTGTTGTTCTTTACCCAATGCACGACAGAGTCATGGCTTGCGCCGAGATGCTCACAGACTTCTTTCATTGAACACCAACGCTCTACAGTCATTTTGAGCATCTCCTTTCTTGCATATTTTACATCTGCAGCATCATTGTTTCTTCCTCGGGTTCTTCTGTTCCAATGTCACGGGCGAGTGCAATCTCATCGAAGTGATCATCACACCATGCCATAATAGCAGAAACTCCTGTGGCTGCATTATCCATATTTTTCATCATTCCAGCAAGGTATGATTCAAGCTCCAACTGGAATTCGGGACAGGGCTGTGCGTATGCCTGAATATTTTTCACCGCATACCGCATCCTCGCCATGAGGTTAATTGTATCGTCATACAGTTTTTCAAGATCTGCATCCTGGGGGCTGACATGGATTCTATCTAAGTATAGGATGTCGAGATTCTGATTTGTCGCAATGTCCCGATCCTTTCTCGGGAACTTAATACCGTGATCATCGGGATCAGTTCGCTTCTCGTAAATACCGTGCGCGGTTCTTTTGAGCAATCCATCCTCTTTTTCAACCTGATATCGGAGAAACATTGCAAAGTCCTTTTGCCTAATTCCGTCTTCGGGATACATCTCCGTATAGGTTTCATAGAGTCTACCGGCTTTGTATCTCTGATTTTCTTGCAGATGACTTTCAAGAAAAGCTGTTAGTGCCTCATAATTGGCAGTAATCTGTCTATCCATATGTTTCTCCTTTCTCTGACTCTATCTCTTTCTTTGCATCTTCTATAATTGCTTCCACCAACTTGATCTTTTGCCAGGTCGGACAATTAAGTTTCTGCACAGA
>JAFQVY010000010.1 GCA_017407755.1 Clostridia bacterium
CGGCAGTATCCACAATAGCGGTGATACCGATGGAACTGCAAATGGCAGCAATAACCGCCTAAAAACAGCTGTAACCGGAAGGCATTATGCCTTCCGGTTACATACCGCACCATTTACTCCGTTAAGAACAACGGGCAAAACCGTGTGCCTTTTTTCTTTAGTTCTGTTTTCTTACAATCTTATATTCATCATAAGGCGAGAAATAATGACACTCAAAATCAGAGCCCCTAAGGAAATTTTCCATTTCGTCCTCGTCTAAGTTTATTTCACAAACATAGCAATCATAAACCTCGTCATACATATAGTGAGCACACATCTCACAACAGGATACCTTTGACATAAAACCACTCCTTTTAAAGTAGTTTACCATAAGAAAAAAGCATTATCAAGTAACAAATAATTTGCTTTTTACATAGTATGTATCAATGGTATAAAGAAAGGAGCAATAAATTTGAAAATTACAGAGCAGGAGCTAATGGCTTTGGCTGGTCTTAAACCTTTTCCTAAAAAGACCTCAGAAGCCATGGCTTATGTACCTTTTCAGCCTGACAATGCAGAAACCTATGCTGTTTACAGGGGCTTTGAAGCGGGCACTATGTATAAAAGCTTAGACAAGCCCTTTTGCCCCGATACTTGCGGAGGTTTTAAGCTATGACAGGCAGAGATATACTTTTAAAAAAGCTTTCCTCTTATGCCTTTGCATCACACGAGTTAAAGCTTTTTCTTGACACACATCCCAACGACAAGGAAACAATAAAGAAGCTTAAGGAATACGAGGAAAAAGCAAAAGAGCTTATGAAGGAATTCGAAGAAAAATACGGACTCATAAAAAGAAAATCAGACGACACTTCGTTTTGGTCTTGGGTAAATGACCCTTGGCCTTGGGAGGATTAACCGATGTTTGTATACGAAAAAAGACTTCAGTACCCCATAAAAATCAAGCAGACTAATCCTAAGCTTGCAAAAATTATCATATCTCAGTACGGCGGTCCCGACGGCGAGTTAGGTGCTTCCCTCAGATATCTCAGCCAGCGTTTTTCAATGCCTGTACCCGAACTTAAAGCCACTTTAACGGACATCGGCGTCGAAGAGCTCGGCCATTTAGAGATGATAGGTACAATCGTTTATCAGCTTACGAAAAACTTAACCGAAGACCAAATCAAAGAAGCAGGCTTTGACTCCTACTTCGTAGACCATACCGCAGGTATTTATCCTCAGGCGGCAAGCGGCACACCTTATAGTGCAGCCTCAATGCAAGTAAAAGGCGACCCAATCGCCGACCTTCACGAAGACTTAGCCGCAGAACAAAAAGCAAGAGTCACCTACGATAACATTCTTCGTTTTTGCGATGACCCCGATGTTATTGACCCAATACGTTTCTTAAGAGAGCGTGAGGTAGTGCACTACCAGCGTTTCGGCGAAAACCTGAGAATATTAACCGACAAGCTGGACTCCAAAAACTTCTATGCCTTTAACCCTTCCTTTGATAAAAAATGTTTTAAAAAATAAATTGACATTGTACCCACAGCCGCCTTTATGGCGGCTGAGCTATTTTATATGAATAAATTATAAAGCAGATGAGCGTCTAATTTACAATTTGTCAATTGATATTTCTTAAGCAATTGTGGTATCATAGTGCTTAAGGATGTGAAATAATGACTAATCATTATAATGTAATAGTAATTGGAGCAGGTAATGCAGGCTTGGCGACAGCTGCAACAACTGCCAAAAACGGCTTAAAAACCCTTATAATAGAGCGAAATATTCTGCCGGGAGGCTGTGCCACAAGCTTTTCGAGAGGGCGTTTTGAGTTCGAGTCATCCCTTCATGAGCTTGCAAATGTAGGAACAGAGCAAAATCCTGGCTCTGTTCGAAATCTTTTTGAATACTGGCAAGCCGATGTTACTTGGGTAAACGAAGAAAATGCTTTCCGTGTAATTACCGGCGGCGAAGATGGTTATGATGCTACAATGCCATCGGGGATTGAGGCGTTTTGCAGCGAAATCGAAAGGCAAGTGCCTGACAGCCGCAAAAGTGTAGAAGCTCTCTTTGAGTGCGCTCAAAAGGTAGAAGCGGCTATGGCGTATATGTCTTCAGGCAAGGTTGATCCTTCTGTATTAGCTTCTGAGCATGCAGATATTATGCGAATGTCTTCTCATTCTGTTGATGAGTGTCTTAATGCACTCAATATGCCTAAAAAGGCACAGAATATCGTGAAAACTTATTGGACTTATCTGGGTGCCCCCACTGATAAATTAGATATGGCGCATTATCTTCTTATGATGTCACGTTATATTTCGGGAAGTCCCGCCATGCCTTCTATGAAATCTCACGAGCTATCCCTTGCTCTTGATAAGGTTATAAAGGATAACGGCGGTGAAATCTGGTATAACACCGAAGTAACTGAAATATTAACCGAAAACGGTAAAGCAGTAGGAATAAAAATAGGGGAAAGAGAGATTTTTGCAGACTTTGTTGTAGCTAACTGTTTCCCAGAAACCGCTTACACAAAGCTTTTACCAAAAGAAGCTGTACCCGAAAAAGCTGTAAAGCTTGTAAATGCCCGCAAAAAAGGTGAGCTGTTTTTTACAGTTTATCTGGGGCTTAACAGAAGTGCACAAGAGCTTGGTATCAAAGATTATTCGGTGTTTATTTACAATTCACCCGATTCTTTAGAGCAGTACAAAAGTATGGATAACAGAGATGAAAGCTTTGTGATTGTAAACTGTCTCAATAATGTTATACCTAAAGCATCAGAAGAGGGTACATGTACATTGTTTTTAACCACAATGCTTTCCGAGAAGGCTTGGGAAGATGTAAACGAAGAGAATTATAAGAAAGTTAAAAATAAGCTTGCAAAGCGAATGATTGAAACCTACGAGCAAAAACTCGGAATATCTGTAACGCCCTATATTGAAGAAATTGTAATAGCAACCCCTGCAACCTTTGCAAGATATCTCAATACCCCTTATGGTACACCTTATGGCTATGAGGTTCAGCCTTGGGATACTATGATTGCAAGAATTATGAACGGTTCAAAAGAGCAGTTTGTTGAAAATCTCTATTTTGTCGGAGCACACTCAGACAGGGCAGATGGTTATAGCAGTGCATATTCTAACGGATACTCCACTGCAGGCAGAATTTTAAGGGAGGCAAAGAAAAATGAAAAAGCATAATCTTAATTCCCTGAATCCTGCAAAATTTGCAGACCTTATAAAAAACCGAGAGCTTTCTGTATCTTCTGCCGATGCGGCTTATCCTTTGGCAGAGTTTTCTCCAAACACTCTTGCCAATAGTCTTCACCCTAAAAAGCAAAAACTAAGAATAACCGAAATATCAGATTTTAAAAACTGTAAGGCTTTTAAGCTTAGCGGTCAGTGTGCTTGTTTTACTGCAGGTCAATATATAAACGTGTATGTAAATATTGACGGCAAAGTCTGTTCACGTCCCTATTCTTTAGCCTCATCGCCCAAAGATGCTTCAGATGGTTTTTATCAGATAGCAGTCAAGGCTGTTGACGGCGGCTTGGTGTCAAACTATATTTTGCAAAACTGGTCAGTAGGCACCTTGGTTGAGGTAAGTGACCCTATAGGCAACTTTACCTACGAGCCCCTTCGAGACTGTAAAAATGTAGTAGGCATTGCCGGCGGAAGCGGAATTACACCTTTTATGTCTTTGGCTAAATCTGTTTTAGAGGGTAGCGAAGATTTTAACCTTACTATTCTTTACGGTTGCCGAAAAGAAGAGGATATACTTTTTAGGTTTGAGCTGGACTCTTTAGCCGAAAAATGCGATAGACTCAAGGTTATTTATGTGCTCAGCGAAGAGTGCAAAGAAGGTTTTGAGCAGGGCAATATATCTTATGAGCTTGTTAAAAAATATGCCCCAAAAGGTGAGTTTTCTGTTTTTATCTGCGGCCCTGAGGGTATGACCCGTTTTGTTGACAAAGAGCTCGAACTTCTTGATTTTGAGCGAAAATTTATTCGTCACGAGGTCCACGGCGAGACAGTGTCTCCCTCGAATTTTGAAGACTATCCTCAAAATGTTCCCGAAATTATAAGCATCACAGTTTGGAATAAAGGAGAAAGCAAGCTGATAAAAGCAAGCCCTGCGGCTCCTGTTGTACGTATTTTAGAGCAAAACGGCATAAATCCTCCAACAAGGTGTCGCAGCGGTGAGTGTGGATTTTGCCACTCAAGGCTTATTTCGGGTGAGGTGTTTATACCAAAAGAGCTTAACAAGCTAAGACAGGCGGACAATAAATTTGGATTTATCCACCCCTGTTGCAGTTATCCCTTGACAGATATTGAAATTGAAATTTCATAAGATTAATTCAAAAAAGCAGATGCGCAGAGGCATCTGCTTTAATTTTTGTGTAGCGGTTTACAAATTGTAAACAAAACTGTTGACTTTACAGTTTACATAGTGTAAACTGTAATCAGAAAAACTTGTGAGGTGCTCTTATGAAAAAGAAAATCTTAGCTTTAATTCTTGTTTTGTCAACGGTTTTATGTTTAGTGCTTTCTTCCTGCAAACCTGCTTCTGATGAGGATTCACCCCTTACATTTTACTGCTTTAACGAAAGCGATTCACTTATTAGCGCCCTTAAGCAGTATAACAAATATTGCGCGGTAATGGAAAGAAACGAGGATAGGGTAGAGATAGTAAACTTTGACTCTTACGAAGAATACGAGGCAAAGCTTAACACCGAGGTTATGGCGGGAGGCGGTCCCGATATACTTTCGCTTTCTCAAATGCTGCCGTTTGAAAAGCTCATAAAAAATAATTCCCTTGCGGATATTAACACTATCGCTCAACAGTGCTCAAAAAGCTTTAACTTTGACGATTATAACAGCGTTGTTATGGATAGCGGAGTGTTCTCAGGTAAACGCTATATCCTTCCTCTTTATTACGGTCTTGATTATCTTGTTACCTCGACAGAAAGACTTGAACACTTCGGTTTAAGGTTAGAAAATTTAACTTATGACACCTTGCTTGAAGATATTAAAAACAAAGAGCTTGAAGCTTATCTCGTTGACCCCTACGACTTAGGTAAGCGTTTTTACTACTCTTTTATCCGTCAGTTTATTGACGTCGAAAAAGGCACAACCGACTTTGAAAGCGAAGAGTTCAGAGTGTTAGCCGAAGATTTTAAAACCGCCATTATCGGTGACTCTTTCGAAAACTTTGAAAACTACGACCCCAACGACCAAGAGCGTAAAGAGTACCTTTTTGACGGTTATGATTTTTCAGGGCGTGCAGGTGCATTTCCTGTTTATGCAAGAGACTTTATGCACATAAACGGCAATGTCATAAGACTTACCGTTGACGGCAAAGCCGAAACCGATACTTTGTTTTTTCCAAACTATAGCCGAAAGGGAGAGCCTTCTGCCACAGTGGAAATAGGGTTAGCAATAAACGCCAACTGTAAAAAGAGCGAAAAGGTTATGAGGCTTATTGAATATTTGCTTAGCTTTGAGGCGCAAAGCTACTTTTGCGGCGGCAGAGAAAGCGACAACGCTTATGCAGGTCAAGGCTTTTTGCCTGTTAACAAAGAGGTTTATGAGGCTTCCTATAATAACGCCCTGAAAATAAAGATTGATGTTGACCAGAACTTTGAGATGGACGAATTTGACGAAAAGATTTTCGAAGCAAAAAACAAGGCTTTAAGTGAGTATTACAAACCTCTTGCTGACAGTATAACTACCTGCAGTATAAACGATATGGAAAATCAGATGAGTACTTACCTTGTAAGAAATGTAATAAAAGATATTGTAGAGCCTTATCTTAAATCCGAAATCACTACCGATAAATTTATACAAAGACTTACAGATGCAGTAAATATGTATCTCAGTGAATGATTATGAAAAAACTATCAGCATTGATTTTATCCCTTATTTTTGTGGTTGGCTTATTGCTTTCTGCCTGTGAAAATCAAGAAGTCAGCACACAAGACCAAGCAAATATTTCTCAAAGTAAGCCTTCCCCGGATGGCGACAAGCTTACCTTTTACTGTGTGGGCGAATACGGCGACGAGCTTTACGAGTTTATTAAATACTATAACAAATACTGTGCGGTAAACGATAATTTTGAGGATAGCGTGGAGTTTGTATATTTTGAAAGCACCCCGGAGTTAAATGCCGTCTTGTCCACCGAGCTGATGGCAGGAGGCGGCCCCGATATTCTTTCAATCACCCAAGGTTTTCCCTTTGAAAAGCTGGTAAATAACAGCTTCCTTGCAGATGTTGACCGCATTCTTGAAGAAAACAACAGTTCTCTTGATTTTTCCGATTATAACAAAGCGGTAATGGATAGCGGTGTTTTTAAGGGCAAACGCCTTATAGTACCCCTTTACTACAGAGCAGACATTCTTTTCACTACAAAAGAGCGTCTGGCGCTAAGTAGAGCAGAAGATAATTCTTCTTTTGAGTCTGTTTTAAAGGGCTTTCAAATCCAAAATCCTGATATGTACTTTATAAACCCGTATTCTGTTGACTCTTTTTATTTTTCTTTTATCCGCCAGTTTATCGATTTCGAAAACGGCACAACGGATTTTGAAAGCGAAGAGTTCTTCAGCTTAGCCGAAGCTTTCAAAGAAGCTCTTTTAAAGGGCAAAAGCTATAAATCCCTTGAAGACAGCGAATTCCAGTATAGCGAAAATCACAGCAAATACCTGTTTTCGGCAAACGAGCTTTGCTTTTACGGCGGCTCATTAACCGATGTCGCCCGTACATATATGAATGCCTTAGGCGACGAATGTACTCTTACTGTGTGCCCTGATTTTAACCGAAAAGGCGAAGTTTCAGCTAATGTGGAAGTGGGCTTTTCCATTAACGCCAACTGTAAAAAACGAGACAAAGCCGCTAAGTTCATAGAGTATCTGTTAAGCGAAAAGTCCCAAGGCTATTTTGGCGGCGGCCGAGACGACACTTGGTCAACAGGCTTGGCTTTGCCCGTTAAAAATTCTGTTTTCGAAAACTCGGTAAACGAGGCGTTGAAGTATAGCTGGCATTTTAGTGATGAGCTTGCTAAAACCGATGAATATGTAATTGAAACTGTAAAGCTGAAAAACAAATTTTTAACCGAGGAGTATCTGCCTTTGCTTAAGAATATATCCTCAGTAAACCTTTACGGCTATTTTTCCCAAACCGAGTCATATCTTTACAAAAATGTAATAGGGGACATACTTGAAGATTATCTAAGTGACAAAATAACAACTCAGAAGCTTGTTTTCAGACTTACCTCGGCAATTAATATTTATATGAACGAATAGGAGTGGTCCTTTTGAAATATAAGCGAAAAGAAGCCTTTGCCGCTTTGCTTTTTATATTGCCCTCGCTCATAGGCATATCTATGTTTTACATAGTGCCCTACATAATCTGCTTTGTAAAAAGTATGTTTATCGGCAATACCTTTGTAGGGCTTAGTAATTACATAGAGCTTTTTGAGAATAAAACCTTTCTTCTTGCACTGAAAAACACTGGAATTTTTACAGTCATTGCAACAGCACTTTTAATGCTTGTTTCATTTCTGATTGCTTTGTTTCTGAATTCGTTTAAAAAAATATCAAGCTTTTTCAAAAGTGCCCTCCTTATTCCCGTAGTAGTTCCCGTCGCTTCCCTTGTATCTGTCTGGCAGCTTTTATTTGACGACTTCGGAGCCGTTAACGGACTTTTAACTAAACTCGGTCTTAACAGTGTGGGATTTTTCAATTCACCCTTTTCAATGGTGATGATAATTATTATATATGTATGGAAATACTGCGGATTTTGCGTGGTGCTTTTTACTGCAGGACTTTCAAGTGTTCCCAAAGAATACTACGAAAGTGCCCGTATCGACGGTGCCTCGCGCTTTAAGCTTATTACAAAAATCACCGTTCCGCTGATAACTCCCACAACCTTTTTCGTTTTCCTTATGGAAATTATTTATTCCTTTAAAATTTTTCGGGAGGTGTTCTCGCTTTTCGGCGATTATCCCAACGAAAACGTTTACTTTCTGCAAAACTTTATAAACAACAATTATTATAATCTCAACTATCCTCGTCTTTCGGCGGCTTCTGTGATTTTATCCTTGTTCATAATACTTCTGCTTTTAATTTTTTATCTCTTTGAGCGTAAACACAGCTTTACACAGTGAGGTCTTTATGAAAAAACCAAAGCTTCTTTTTAAATATATATTGCTTTTTTTAATAACCCTTGTGTTTTTGTTTCCTGTAGTATATATGCTTTCCTCGGCTTTTATGCCTTTAACACAGATAAATACAATGCTGGACTTTACTAACGGAGAATACAAGGAAGTTAACCTTATTCCCGAAAAAGTAACCTTTAATCAGTTTTATCAGGTTTTCTTCCGCCGCCCCGAATATTTATATAAATTCTGGAACTCGGTTATAATCACCTTTCCCACCGTAATAGGGCAGACGTTGGTATCAACTTTAGCAGCCTTTGCTTTTGCAAAGCTAAGATTTCCCTTTCGTGACAAGCTGTTCTTTCTTTACATAATTCTTCTGATATTGCCCTTACAGGTTACCTTAGTGCCCAATTATATAGTTCTTGATAATCTTAACCTGCTCAACAGCTTTCTGGCTATCATTTTGCCCGGAACCTTCACGGCGTTTGGCATCTGCCTTTTACGCCAAAGCATTAAGTATATAAGCGATGCCTCAATTGAAGCCGCACGTATTGACGGCGCAGGCTATTTTAAGATTTTTACAAAAATAATCCTGCCTCAGATAAAAGGCGGTTTAGTAACGCTTCTGCTTCTTTGCTTTATAGATAACTGGAATGTAGTAGAGCAGCCTCTTATTTATTTTGACAACGAGGCAATGTACCCCTTGTCCATAACACTTTCAGAAATATCAGGCAACGACTACGGCATAATTTTTGCAAGCGGAGTAATGTTTATGATACCGCCGCTGCTTATTTTTCTTTACGGTTTAAAGGATATTGACTCACCCTTTTCGGGTGCTGACAAATAGGAGGCTAATATGAAAACAGATAAGCTCAAAATAATAAGCCTTCGAGTTGGCTTGATATTTTTCATTATACTTATTTTTCTTACATATTTTTCCAGCACAATTGACAATATGCTTTTGCCAAAGGTAAAAACCACCGAGGTTATCAGAGGCACACTGGTAAAAGAGGAAAACCCTAACCCCAACGACAACAAATTCCTCATTCCCATTTCGGCGGTGTCGGGCTTTGGCGGCTCAGTTTTTGTTTTAAACAGAGTTAATGATGACTACATAGTAAATGAAGTTAACATTAGCATTCTTGCAAGTGACGAAATGTACTACGAGGTATCCTCTTTTGAACTTTACGGCGGAAATAAAATAGTCTATAAAACCTCAAAAAGCATATCAGACGGCGACAGAGTATACTTGGAGGAGGGGTAAAATGAGCCTTAAGAAGCATATCATAACCCTTGTTTCCTTGTTTTTGATGTCTCTGACTGTATTCTTGCTGTTTTTAGGTTTTATAAACAATGCACTCAACAACTTTCCTGACTCAACTCAGGTTAATCTGAATCTCAATGCCGGTATAGCTCCTATCAAAACTGATTATTTTAATAAAATCAGCGATAGAGTTAAGAAAAAGTACTATAGCTTTACCAGCGAAGGTGAAACAGTAAAAATCAAAGGTGAAAAAGTAATACCCGTTTACACAACCTCAAGCTATTTTGATTTGTCAGGCTTAAAACTGAAGGGTACTGCCTTTACGGAAAAAGACGAGCAGTATTTAAAAAGAAAGGTAATTATAAGCGACACCTTGGCGCTGAAGCTTTACTTTAATGCCGATGCTGTAGGCGAAATCTTCACCTTTGAGGGGGAAGACTATATTGTAAGCGGAGTTTATGAAGACAGTAAAAAGCCTATAGATATGTTTTCAAAAGACACAAAAGAACGAATATATCTGCCTTATACCTGCTTTTCTTCTCCCGATACTCTCCCGGTTCATACTATAGTTTACGATACTCATTCAAGTACGGCATCTGTAATTGAGCAGATGTACATACCGCAGTATCATTATCAGAGCCTTAGTGAAAAAACTCAGGTTTTATCCTGTGTTAAACGGTTGATGTATTTTGCTTTGTACATAGGTTTTTCCATAATACTTCTTTTACTATGGTATAAAACGTTAAAATATCTCTTAAAAGAAATCGGTAGTAATCTTAAAGATAACTATTTTCTCAAATCTGTTTTTTCAATACCGTTTAAATATATTTTGTTGACTCTTGCGGGGATAGGTATCCCTGCCTTGCTGATTTTTGTTTTTATAAAATCAGATTTCAGCATTTATATTGTTTCAAAATATATGCCTGACGATAATATTTTCGACATTTCCCACTATGTAAGCAAGATTTTGGAAAATGCACACCTAAAAAACTCCCTTGCCTTGTCGGGCAACACATTCTTGCCAACACTTTATGAAAACACTTTAAATATAAGCCTGTGGCTTTTTGCTTTATTTCTGATTTTTTACATCAGTTTATTGATACTCCTTTTTTCTCTCATTAAAAATCCTAAGAGGTAATCTTAGGATTTTTTTGTTTATAATCATATTCTTCTGATTTCAGTAATAAAAATGGTGTATAAGCATAAAGGAGAGAAAAATATGGATTTCACACTTACCCCCAAGCCTGTATATTCAGCCGTAGATGCATTGTCGCTAACATCTGAGCAGCCTGTAGATTTGGATTTTACTCTGCCTGATTATTGTGCCGATGTAGAAAAGATTTTCAAATGCACAGTAACTCCCGAAATTTATTCAACAAATTCAGGCGGCGGACAGCTTACTGTAGACGGTGCCTCAATTGTAAATATTCTTTACTGTTCCTCAGACAAAAAAAGTCTTAAATGCACTCAACAAACCCTGCCTTTTTCCGTTTCCTTTAATCTAAGCACACAGCTTTTGGATTTCATAACCTCGGTAAAAGCAAAAACCGAATACGTTAACTGCAAGGCGGTGTCTCCACGCCGCCTTATGGTGCACGGTGCAGTTTCTCTGAATGTTCGCGTTTCAGAAAAAAAGCCCGATAATCTCTATGTTCCTGAAGACACCGTGTTGCTCCAGACAGATTTAAGAAAAACCAAGGTCTCAGAGCTTATGTCACTGCAAAGCGAGGTCTTTTCGGTAAGCGAAAGTGTATCCCCGAATTCCAAGTCGCCTGTGTCAGTAATTTTAAGAAGCGAAATCAAGGCTGTGCTTACCGACGCCTCGGCAGTTGGCAACCGCCTTCTTATAAAGGGTGAGCTTACTCTTAATATGCTTTATCTTACAGAGCATTCCTCAGAGCTTCCTGAGCAGTTTACCTATGTGTTTCCCTTTGTTCATAATATGGAGTGTGCGGGCGTTGACGAAAGCTTGGTCCGCGAAATAGAGCTGAGCCTTCTTTCTCACGACATAAAGCTTAAATCGGATATAACAAGCGAAAACCCTGTAATAATTATTGACACAAAGCTTTGTGCAAGCGTTTCCTTAAGAAAAGAAACCGAGGTTACATATATAAAGGATGCCTACTCCACTGCTTGCGACACCGAGCTTGAATATACACCCGTTACGCTTCAGAGTGCAGTTTTGCCGAAGATTTCCAATATTATGAGCAAATCAAGCTTAAGCTTAGGCGAAACGAAGATTTCAAGAATCATAGACATTTTCTGCGACAATATGACCGTAAAGCCTTTGGTCTCTGACAAACTGAAAATCAGCGGAAAAGCTAATTTCTGCATTATTGCCCTTGATGAAAATTCCGAGCTTTTATATATCGAGCGTAGCATTGATATAGAAAACGAAGAACCTTTAGACGATACTTATACCGCATCAAGCGACGTGTCTGCTATGGTTAAATCCATAAGCTACCGCCTGACAGATAACAACCTTATGGAGCTTCGGGCAGAGCTTTCGGTAATGACAAAGCTTCTTAAAACCGAAAGCATTCAGGCAGTTTCGTCTATCGTCGATTGCGGAAAAATCGACGACGAAGACACCTGTGCCCTTACTCTTTACTTTGCCGAAAGCGGCGAAAATATCTGGGATATTGCCAAACGCTACCGCACAGACAAAAAAGCCTTGTGCATAGAAAATAACCTGAGCGACTCAAGCCTTTCGGAAAATATGCTTTTGCTTATTCCCAAGGTTTAATAAAGAAATTTAATATCGGAGGTAAAACTGTGCAACAGAGAAATATATATAAAGATATAAGCAGGCGTACAGGCGGCGACATCTATATAGGCGTAGTCGGACCTGTAAGAACAGGAAAATCCACTTTTTCAAAAAGATTTATGGACACCTTGGTTATCCCAAACATAGAAGACAGCTTCAAGCGTGAAAGAGCTCAGGATGAACTGCCTCAGTCGGCGGCAGGCAGAACTATTATGACAACCGAGCCTAAATTTATCCCTGAGCAGGCGGCAGAAATATCTCTTGCAGATAATGTTAACTTAAGAGTCCGCCTTATTGACTGTGTGGGCTATATTGTTGACGAAGCTTTGGGATATATGGAAGAGGAAATGCCCCGAATGGTAAAAACTCCTTGGTTTGATACCGAAGTGCCCTTTGACAAAGCCGCAGAGTTCGGTACCCGCAAGGTTATAGAAGACCACAGTACCATAGGTCTTGTAATTACCACCGACGGTACCATCACCGACATAGACCGTGAAGAATATGTGGATGCAGAAAAAAGAGTTATTGATGAGCTTAAGGAGCTTGGCAAACCCTTTATAATTCTTCTTAATACAATTGAGCCAAATGACGCCTCGGCAATAAGCCTGTCAGCTAAACTTTCCGGCGAATACGGCGTTCCTGTAATTCCTACCTCCTGCGCCGAGCTTGACGAAAATGAAATCAAGCGTATTCTTGCTCAGATTCTCTTTGAATTTCCCATTCGTGAAATCAAGGTGGATATCCCAAGCTGGGTTGTTTCTCTGGATACTGACCACCCTATAAAAAAATCTGTTTTCTCGGTAATAAAAGAAACCGCCGCTAAGGTTGAAAAAATCCGACAAGTACAGGAAATAACCGACCTTATAGCGAATAACGAGTATATCCTGTCTGCTCAGCTTACAGGTCTTGATTTGGGTAGGGGAGAGGCTAAGCTCAAAGTTGACATAAGCTCAGCACTTTTCTTTAAAGTCCTTTCAGAGCAAACAGGCCTCGATTTACCCGACGAGCGTGCTCTTTTAACTCGTTTTTCAGAAATGAGCGCAAAGCAGGAAAAGTACGAGCGTATTGCGAAAGCTTACGATGAGGTTTTAAACTCCGGCTATGGTATAGTTATGCCGACAATGGAGGAGCTTTCTCTCGAAGAGCCTAAAATAATTAAGCAAAGCGGTAAATACGGCGTTAAGCTTAAGGCTACTGCACCCTCTGTTCACCTTATGAAGGTCGAAACATCTGCCGAGGTAACGCCAATTGTAGGCAGTGAGCAACAGTCAGAGGAGCTTGTCAAGTTCCTGTTAAGCGAATTTGAAGAAGACCCCGTAAAAATCTGGCAGTCAGATATTTTCGGCAAATCTGTTCACGAGCTTGTCAGCGAAGGTCTTAATAACAAGCTTTACAGAATGCCTCAGGATGCCCGCAAAAAGCTTGCGGAAACAGTAGAAAAAATCATAAACGACGGCTGCAACGGCCTTATCTGCATAATTTTATAATGAAAATCCTGATTGTTGAGTTTTCGGCAATCAGGACTTTTTTTACAAAAAATCTCAAAATTCATATTTTATAAACATTTTTGTAAATACTATTGAAAAATTTTTTCAAAGATTATATAATGTATAAGTAAAATTATGTTTAACGGAGGTCGCTATGTTTCTTCCCATTTTAGCAAATGTGGCTAACGAGACCGAAAACGTCTGGGGTTTGTCCCTTAACGTTCTTGTTACAGGTATCGTTGTTGTTTTTGCTGTACTTTTACTGCTTATTTTACTTATTAAGCTGTATTCAACTATTGTTTACAAAGCACAAAACCGTACTCCCAAGTCTCCTAAGGGCGATGGCGGCAATGTAGCTAAATCTGCAGTTATTGATAATGGCTCAGCAATGGCTCTCACTCAGCCTCAGGGCTTAACAGACGAGCTTATTGCGGTTATTACAGCTGCTGCAGTTACTGCAATGGGTACAAGCAATATCCGCGTTACAGGTATCCGCAAAAGAACAAGCAGAAGCGAATGGTCAAACGCCGGCATTAACGAAAGCGTTAAACCCTTCAGAATGGGGGATTGGAAATGAATATTTGGCAAGGTTTTGTTGATTCCCTAATTTATCTTTTCCAGACCTCAGGTCTTGCTACTCTTACATGGCAAAACTACGTAATGGTTGCAGTTGCTTGTGTGCTTCTTTATTTAGCAATTAAAAAGCAGTACGAGCCTTTGCTTCTTTTACCAATAGCTTTTGGTATGCTTCTTGTAAACCTTTTCCCAGGTATTATGGGTGCGCCTTCTACCGAAATGATTCCTTTAACCGAGTATCTGGCGTCTCACCCCGATGTTACCGAGGCTACTATAGGCTATCCCATTACAACCTTAGAGGGTATTCAGTACGTAAATTATCCTCATAACGGCGGTCTTTTCTACTACCTCTATCAGGGTGTTAAGTTAGGTATCTATCCTCCGCTTATCTTCCTTGGTATCGGTGCAATGACCGACTTCGGTCCTCTTATCTCTAACCCCAAGAGCTTTATTCTCGGTGCCGCCGCTCAGGTTGGTATCTTTATCACCTTTATCGGTGCGATTGCCCTTAATGTATTTTTCCCCGGTATTTTTACTCCCGCACAGGCAGGTGCTATCGGTATTATCGGTGGTGCCGACGGCCCTACAGCTATTTATGTTGCAACCAAACTTGCTCCCGAACTTTTAGGACCAATCGCCGTTGCGGCTTACTCCTATATGGCACTTGTTCCCATTATTCAGCCTCCCATTATGAAGGCCCTCACAACAAAGAAAGAGCGTTCTGTTGTAATGGAGGTTACACGTCCTGTTAGTAAGCTTGAAAAGATTTTGTTCCCCATTATCGTTACAATCGTTATTGCACTTATCCTTCCCGATGCGGCTCCCCTTGTAGGTATGCTTATGCTTGGTAACCTCTTTAAGGAAAGCGGCGTTGTTGACAGAATCTTCAAGACAGCTCAGAACGAGCTTATGAACATCGTTACAATCTTCCTTGGTGTCACAGTTGGTGCTACCGCTACCGGTCAGAACTTCTTAAAGGTTCAGACTTTAGGTATTATTGCTTTAGGACTTCTTGCTTTCTGCATGGGTACTGCTTGCGGTATTCTCTTCGGTAAGCTTATGTATGTTGTTACTAAGGGTAAGGTTAACCCCCTTATCGGTTCTGCAGGTGTGTCTGCTGTTCCTATGGCGGCTCGTGTTGCCAATAAGGTTGGTCAGCAGGAAAACCCCGCAAACTTCCTTCTTATGCATGCAATGGGTCCCAATGTTGCAGGCGTAATCGGCTCAGCAGTTGCCGCAGGTGTACTGCTTAGCATTCTCGGATAAAATAAAGATTATTAAGCAAAAGGAGTTGGTAAAGTGAGAGATATAACAATTAACGATATACTCAAAATGCTTTTGGCACATATTAAGCTGATTATCGTTGTATCTGTTGTTCTTGCTCTGGGTGCATATATTTATGCAGATAACTTTATTCAGAAAACATATTCTGCCAGTACCATGATTGTTATTATGACTAATAACACAACTACAGTTGTAGAGGGCGAAACCGACGAAGACGGCAGAATGTCCTACAACAGCCTCAATTCTGCTCAGAACCTTGCTGAAAATATTACGGTAATGTTTCCTAATTCCAGCGAAATCAAGGCAATCAAGCCTGCAGGCTATGCTATGTCAATTGCTCAGGTAAACGAGTCCAACTTTATGAGAATTACCATATCAGGTGCTGACAGTCAGGTTTGTGCTGATACCGCTAACGCAATCCGTAACATCGCTCCAAAGGTAGTTGAAGAAAACTATAACGGCGGTTCCGCAAAGCCTTTTGGTGACCCTGCCGTTGCATCTTCACGGCATACCTCTCCCAATGCAACCCGTTACGCTATGTTCGGCTTTATTGCAGGTCTTGTAATCTCTGTGCTTATTTCAATTATTCTTGAGGTTATCGACACAACAATCAAGCCCGGCGACGACCTTTATAAAATGTATGATATCCCCGTTTTTGCAGAAATCGTTGACTTTGATTCGGAAGGCGGTGGCAAGAAAAAATGAAAAAGTTAGGTTCAAGAAACAGAAAGATTAAATATACCGACAAATCTAAAAACGTAATCAGCAACGATAGTAAATTTGCTATTGTAGAGGGTTACAAAATTGCCAGAACAAATCTCGTATTCTCGCTTTCTGCCGCTGAAAACAACATCGCCGTTGTAACCAGCTGGTCAAAGGGTGAGGGTAAGTCTACTGCAACTTCAAACCTTGCAATTTCTTTCTCGAAAATGGGCAAAAAGGTGCTTCTTATTGACTGCGACCTTCGCCGTCCCAATGTTCACAACCTTCTCAAGCTTGATAATAACGTAGGTCTTTCTGAGGTTGTCGGTAAGTTCAAGACTTTTAAAGAGGCAGTGCATACCGATGTCCTTCCTTGTCTCGATGTTCTTACTTCCGGTTCTATTCCTCCCAACCCCTCTGAGCTTTTGGCTTCAGCAAGCTTTGATGCTCTTATTAACACAATCCGCAATGAATATGAATATATTATAATAGACTCACCTCCCATAGGTGTAGTTGCCGATACCTTGCTTTTAAAGGAATACATCGGCGGATATGTGGTTGTTGTAAGAGAAAAGGTTACCACTCACGGTGACATTGAAAAAACAATTCAAAGCATAAAGCTTGCAGACAGCAGGATTTTAGGCTTCCTCAAGGTAGGCTGTGCAGTTCATGAGAAAAAGCACTACAAAGGCTACTACGGATATTACAAATATTATTGATTTTTCACAACCCGCTAATTTTGGCGGGTTGTTTTTTAAGAAAAATTGCAGGATTAGTTGACAAATCTTGCAAAATTGTGTACTATATTAAAGTTATCGCATTTAAAATGAATTTTTTCTTCGGAGAGTGAGCAATAATGTATTATTCAGAATATTCTAAGGAGCAGCTTTTGTCTGAGCAGGAAAGCCTCAAAGCTGCCTATAAAAAGTTCCTCGATATGGGACTTCGCCTCGATATGTCCCGCGGAAAGCCTTGTGCAGAGCAGCTTGATATTTCCGTTCACATGCTTGATATTGTTAACTCAGAGCATGACTGTAAATCCAAGACAGGTCTTGACTGCAGAAACTACGGTTTACTTGAAGGTCTTCCTTCCTGCCGAGAGCTTTTCGCTAAACTTATGCAGGTTAAGCCTGATGAGGTTATGGTTGGCGGCAACTCCAGCCTTAATATGATGTTTGATACAATTGCCACTTTTATGTATACTCCTGTTTGCGAGGGTGCAAAACCTTGGCTTTTTGAAGAAAAAAGAAAGTTCTTGTGTCCTGTTCCCGGTTATGACAGGCATTTCGGTATTACCGAATATTTCGGCTTTGAAATGATTACCGTTCCTATGACCGAAAACGGTCCCGATATGGATATGGTAGAATCCTTGGTTGAAAACGATGACACAATCAAGGGTATATGGTGTGTGCCCAAGTATTCCAACCCTCAGGGTTATACCTATTCTGATGAAACCGTAAAGCGTTTTGCCGCTTTAAAGCCTAAGGCAAAGGATTTCCGCATTATCTGGGATGATGCTTACTGTGTTCACGATATCGCTGACGCGGGCGATAAGCTCATAAGTCTTATGGATGAGTGCCGCAAAACTGGCAACACAGAGCTTCCCATTATATTCTGCTCAACCTCTAAAATCACTTTCCCCGGCTCAGGCGTAGCCGCAATGGCAGCAGGGGAGAAGACTATGGAGGTAATCCACCGCAGATATCAGAGCCAGACCATCGGCTTTGACAAAATAAATATGCTCCGTCACATGCTTTTCTTCAAGAATTTAGACGGTGTTAAGGCTCACATGCTTAAGCACAAGGCAATTTTAAAGCCCCGTTTTGATATGGTTTTAAAGAAGCTTGATGCAAAGCTTGCTGACAAAGGCTTTGCTAAATGGTGCAAGCCCAATGGCGGTTACTTTGTAAGTATTGACGTTATGGAAAATACTGCTTCAAAGGTTGTGAGAATGTGTAAAAATGCAGGTCTTGTGCTTACTTCTGCCGGTGCGACCTACCCTTACGGCAAAGACCCTAAGGACAGTAATATCCGTATTGCTCCCACATTTCCTCCTGCTTCTGAGCTTGAGGTTGCAATGGACGTGTTCTGTGTGTGTGCTCGTCTTGCCGCTGTTGAGGAGCTTCTTTCAAAAGCTCAGTAAGCCGAATTATCTGAAAATTGGCTGAAATTCCCTTATAATTCTATCTTTTAATTGACTTTTTATAAAAAAATACTTATAATAACTCTGTTATGTCTCTGTATGTAACAGAGTTATTTTTTGTACGGAGGTACAGTGAAATGAAAAGGATTGCAAAACCTGTGTCCTTTATCATCGCTATTCTTATACTGCTGTTTTCAGTTTTGTCGCTTTTTGGAATTAGCTATTATGTTGGTGACAACAAAAAAACAGTAATCAAAGGCTTCGGTGATATCGACTGGGGTATTGACACCACTGGTGCTACTAAGCTTGTGCTTAAAAGTGCTACTGATGATGAAATGGACGCCTCAGCTCTTAAGGCTAACACAAAGGTTATCAGAAACCGACTTGCAAATTACGGTCTTAACGACTATGAGGTTTATTTTGTAGATGATACCGACGAAATCGTTGTTACAGTTCCAAGAACCATAGACTGTGATTATTCGTCAACAGGCTTTGCAAAGCTTATTGCAGGCAAAGGCTACATATCTGTACGCCCCTCTGACAGTTACACTGAAATGGTAATTGACGAGTCTAATGCAGGTGCTTTTATGACTCCCGCAGGGGAGACTGCTCAGACTGTTCTGCTTGACAGCAGTACTGTATCCACCGCTTCGTATTTTAACTATGCTCCAGAGGGAGATACAAAGTACCATTACGTTAATATTGCTTTTAATCAGCAGGGAACAGATGCCCTCTATACATTGACAAATTCCCTCACAGGTCAGTTCTACAATCAGATTATTTCAGTCTGGCTCGATGACCTTATGATTGCAAATCCTACTGTTTCTGAGGAAATTCCCGACGGTCAGCTTTCTGTTTCGGGCGTTTCTATGACAGAGTCAAAAGCTAAGCTTTACTCCTCTATAATTGCAGCAGGGGTTATGCCTTATGATATGAGCGTTTCCTCAATAGAGTTTGTAGACCCTGTTGCAGGTTATAGTGTTTCCGATATTTTCCTTATTGTAGGTATTGCCGCAACAATTCTTATAACTGTACTTATGATTTTACGCTACCGTGTATTCGGCGGTATTGCACTTGTTTCTGTTATAGGTCAGGTTGCAGTTTTAGTAGCAATAATTTCAGGCTTCTGCATTCCCGGCAGAACCTTCCTTATGGATATTTCGGGTGCCTGCGCACTGGCACTTTGTGTTGTGCTTTCGGTAATTTCCGTTTCACTTATGGCTCATACACTTAAAGAAAACCTTGACAGCGGTATGGGAATCCGTACCGCCGCTGAAGAGGCAATTAAGTCAAGCCGTAAAAATATTTTTGATATTAACATTGTGCTGATTATTGTAGGTTTAATGGGTATGCTTATGTTCGGCTCAGCAGGAATTACAACCGCAATATTCGGCGGTTTTGCAGTAAGCAGCATATATAACTTCTGCTTCGTTCTGTTCTTCGGTGCAGTTGTAAACTTCTTTATGGGATATCTTTTCCCTGAGCTTATGCTCAGAAGCCTCATTAACTTTAAGGCTTTAAATAAACCTTCTTGCTACGGAGGTAAAAATAATGACTAAATCCTTTGATTTCGGCAAGCTTTTCAAGCTTGTAGCATTAGCCGCGGCAGCAATTGTGCTTATCGGCACCTTGCTTCTTATGATTTTAGGCGGAGACACTTTCACCGCTTTTCGTGACGGTAACTTAGGCTTTGTTTTTTACCTTAAGTCAGTTATTACAGTACTCCTTGCCTGTGGACTTATTACTCTTTATTTTGGTATAAGATTTCGCAAAAAGCAGGGCTTTAAAGCAGGCTTAATCACTTCGCTTTCTGCCTGTGTTTCTGCTCTTACTTCATTTTTTATCTGTGTTATTTTCAGAGCACCCTTGTGCGGCTATGTGTTCTCGGTAATTTTACTTGCCGTGTGCATTTCACTTATGTGCTCAGTTGTGCATTTTGATTTTCTCAATAATGCTGCTCGCAAAAAGGGTAAAGCCGATGAACAGAGTGCATCAGCAAAAGGGTTTAGAAGACTTCTTCTTTTCCTGTTTATTATTCTTGTAATTCTTTTCGTTGCATTTTTGGCAGCACTTATTCTTGATGCAACGCTTCTTACATTTTATGCTTTTCCCGCATGTGTAACTGTAATCTTTTCTTCTGTGTTTACGTTTTCTGCCTGCGGAAAGCTTTTTAGCAAATAACATCTGATTTCGGGCGGCATTTACCGCCCGATTTCTTGATTAGAGGTGAACGATATGCCGCTTCTTAAAGTTCAGAATTTATCCTTAGGTTACGAGGGAAAACGTATAGTAGAGGACATTTCTTTTACTGTAAACAGCGGTGATTTTGTAAGCATAATCGGTGAAAACGGCACCGGCAAAACTACCCTTGTCAGGGGAATTTTAGGTCTTATAGGTAAGCTTTCGGGAAGCATAGAGCTTTCAGAAGGTGTAAGCCAGAGCCACATCGGATACTTAAGCCAGAAAAATTCTGTCAGCAATGATTTTCCGGCATCGGTTTTGGAAATTGTAATGTCGGGTTTTTTAAATTCAAAACGCTTCGGTCTTTTTTATACAAAAGAGCAGAAAAAAGAAGCCGCCTCTTTAATGGAGCGTGTTGGAATTACTAAGCTTAAAAATGCCGCTTTCTCAGAGCTTTCAGGCGGACAACAGCAAAGAGTGCTTTTGGCACGTGCACTTTGTGCTGCTAAAAAGCTTATACTTTTAGACGAGCCTGCCACAGGCTTAGACCCCATAGCTACCGCTGATTTTTACAGTCTTCTTACAGAGCTTAATAAAGAGGGAGTTACTGTAATTATGGTTTCTCACGATGTTACAGGTGCTATGAGACTAAGCTCACATATTCTTTATTTAGGTAAAGATACAAACTTTTTCGGCACAACTCACCAGTATCTGCATTCAAATATAGGCAAAGGCTTAATGCTTGAAGGCTGTCCCTGCGACAGATGCACCCATAACACAAAGGAGGCAAGGTGATGGATATTTTCAACTACTCCTTTATGGTAAACGCTTTTATCGTAGGCGTGCTTATTGCAGTTTGTTGTGCACTTTTAGGTGTTGTGCTTGTTTTAAAACGATACTCTATGATTGGCGACGGACTTTCTCACGTAGGCTTTGGTGCTCTGTCAATTGCGGCGGTGCTTAACCTTTCAACACCTCTTTATGTAGCCTTGCCCGTGGTTGTGGTTGCGGCGTATCTGCTTTTAAGAATAACCGAGAAGGGCAGGGTCAACGCCGACGCGGCAATAGCGCTTATATCAAGCTCGGCACTTTCAATCGGCGTATTTGTGGCAAGTATTAACGGCACCAATATTGACTTACAGCAGTATATGTTCGGCAGTATTCTCGGCGTAAGCGAGACCGACATTGTTATAAGTGCTGTTCTTACGCTTTTAGTGCTTTTTGTGTTTGTGCTTTTTTATAACAAGATTTTTGCAGTTACCTTTGACGAAGGCTTTGCAAAGGCAACGGGAATACGTACTCCAATATATAACATAGCGGTTTCGATACTCACTGCAGTTACCGTGGTTGTTGGTATGCGAATGCTTGGAACTCTGCTTATTTCAGCACTTATTATTTTCCCGTCTCTTACGTCAATGCGCATTTGCAAGCGTTTTAAAACAGTGGTAATTTTGTCTGTAATTATATCTGTTTTGTGTGTAATAGCAGGACTTTTCACTTCTTATTATTTTGAAAATATACCTGTTGGTGCAACCATCGTTATTTATAACTTAGCTATTTTCCTTGTGTTTACGGTTTTGTCTCTTATTCTGAAAACAGTAAAGAAGAAATAATTATAAAATATTATGCATATAAGGCAGCTCGCTTTCTTTTAAGGATGTGAGCTGTTTTTTTATTTCCTCAACCTGCGCATTTACCGCCTGTGTATCCTCGTTTTGTGCATAAACGGGCAAGGCTGACATTTTTACGGTTATGTCGTCGATGTAGTCGTGATAAAGGTATTTGTCAAGGTGACGGGCGGCTTTCTGCCAGCTTTCTATTGTTTTTTCAGATAACTTGTAAGCATCGTAGTAACTTTCTTCTTCCATAAGCCTCTTAACAGTGTCAAGGTCCTCTTTGTAATCAACTGAGTAAGCTGTTACCGTAAAAATTTCGCAACCGCATATAATTCCCGCAATAAGCAGCATAACAACTGCAATAATAAACCTGTTCAAGTCTACACCTTCCTTATGATGCTGTATTCCTTTAGCCTGTTGGCGGTCATTATCATAACCTCATCTTTAGAAAGACCCTCTTTGCTGAGCACTTGGTTAATCCAATCCTTATCCACATTGCAAAGCTTCATAGAGTTTTTAAGAAGCTCACCGTCGCTGATTATTACAGCTTCAATTCCCGTATCCTGTACTGCAATGCTTAATTGCTCACAGTTAGGTGAGCGTTTCTCAGGCTTAAGCTGAACACTTAGTTTGCCGTTTGGCTCAATAATACAAAATTGTACGTCATTAAGATTATATACACCCAACTGCCGTAGCTGTACACACAAATCCTCAGTAGTAAGTCTTAATGCCCTTAAAGTATTCTGACAAAGGTTACCGTCGTTAATAAGCACCTCAGGTTTACCGCATATAAGATTTCTTATTTTTGAGGATTTCATCATAATTATGCTTATAATTATTTCGGCGCTTATAAGAATGAGAATGGGAATAACACCTGTAAGCAAAGGCTGAGAGGTGTTTTGCATAGGAATAGAAGCAATATCGGCAATAATAAGGGTAATGACAAGCTCCGTAGTCTGCATTTCGCTTAACTGCCTTTTACCCATAATCCTGACTGCCATAATTACAAAGAAATACAAAAGAACCGTTCTTAAAATCAGTATCAACATAAAATCACCTGCCTAAATGATTTGCCATAAATAACAAAATATTCACACCATCTGAAATCTTGCAAAAAATGCATAAATTATGCATATTATTTTTTATAAACCCCTTTATTTTTTTGCGGTTTTAGGTTATAATACAATGGAGCATATATATGTAAAAGGGTACATATTTTTTTCAGAGAATTAAAAGATATTTTTCTTAAATGCGAGGTGCTTTATGAATACAGATTTTTCAGTAACTTTGGCAAAAATAATTAAGGAAACAGGTCTTAAGGAGTTTTATATGCCCTCTGACCCTCAGGAGCTTATGGTTTCTTCTATGGAGATTAACCGTCCCGGTCTTGAGCTTACGGGCTATATGGATTATTTCGATAAAGACCGTATCATTATTTTCGGCAATACCGAGTATTCTTATCTTGAACAGTTTGCTGCTGATAAGCAGTACGAAATCCTGTCAAGAATGTTTTGCCAGAAGCCTCCCGCAATTATCATTGCAAGAAATCACAAGCCCACAGAAGCAATCATCAAGGCGACTAAGGAATTCGAGGTGCCTATCCTCATTTCTCCCGATGCCACATCTTCCATGTCGGCTTCTCTCATTACCTTCCTTAATGCCGAGCTTGCTCCCAGAATTACACGCCACGGCGTTTTGGTTGAGGTTTACGGCGAAGGTATTCTTTTAATCGGTGACAGCGGTGTTGGTAAATCTGAAACCGCCATTGAGCTTATTAAAAGAGGTCACCGTCTTATTGCCGACGATGCAGTTGAAATCCGCCGTGTTTCAAACCGCACATTGGTTGGTACTTCGCCTGAGAATATCCGCCACTTTATCGAGCTTCGCGGCATCGGCATTATTAATGCCCGCCGTATTTTCGGTATGGGTGCCGTTAAGCTTACAGAGAAAATCGATATGGTTATCAATATGGAGCAGTGGAACACCGAAAAGGTTTACGACAGAATCGGTATGGATAACCAGTATACCGAGATTATGGGTATTCAGGTGCCTATTATGACAATCCCCGTAAAGCCCGGCAGAAACCTTGCAATTATTATCGAGGTTGCCGCTATGAATAACAGACAAAAGAAAATGGGCTATAACGCCGCTCAGGAGCTTTTACAGAGCCTTGGTATGGAAATCGGCGAGGAAGATATTCAAAGCCACAAGGTTGATACAGGCTGGGGTGAAGAATGAAAATAGTTGCAGATTTACACACCCACACCATTATGTCTGTTCACGCTTACTGCACCGCCCTTGAAATGATAAGCGAGGCAAATCGCATCGGTCTTTATGCAATGGCAATAACCGACCACGGTGAAACAATGCAGGATTTTCCTCATAAATTTTATTTTATGAATCTGCACGCTATCCCAAGGGTGTTCAATGATGTAAGAGTTTTAAAGGGAGTAGAGGCTAATATCTCTGATTTTTCGGGTAACCTTGATGTACCTGAAGATGCCTTGAGAAACCTTGACTTCTGCATAGCTTCCATGCATACGCCTACCTTACACGGTGAGCCAAACGTCGAAAGGTGCACAGAGGCGTATCTTAAAATGGCAGAAAACCCTTATATCAATATGATTGCCCACTCAGGCTCACCCTACTATAAATATGACTATGAGCGTGTTATCAAAGAGTTTGCAAAAGCCGGTAAGCTTATTGAGATTAATAATTCCTCAATTAAGCATAAGCCCGATTTTGTGCCCAACTGCATTGAAATCGCCAAGCTTTGCAAAAAGCACAAGTGCCGTATTTCCGTTGACACAGATGCCCACTTTATAACCCAACTGGGCAGAGCAGACGAGGCACTTAAAATGCTTGAAGATATCGATTTTCCCGAATCTTTGGTGGTTAATGCAAGCGTTGAAAACTTAAACGCTTATCTTAAAGAAAACAATATTCCTCTTTCTTAAGGAGAGTATATGAACATTCCTTTTACTCAAAAACTGACAAATCTTAATATAGAATATAAAGAAAATGTGCCTATGAGCGAGCACACTTCTTTTAAAATCGGCGGCAATGCTGACATCTTTATTACCGTAAAGAATATTTCCGAGCTTAAAGCGGTTATTTCTCTGTGCAAAGAAACCGAGACTCCTTATATGCTTATAGGTAACGGCTCCAATCTTCTTATCAGCGACAGCGGTATTAGAGGTGTTGTTATCCGCCTTGAGGGCGAGTTTAAAGAGATTAAAGTGCAGGGTGACACTATTGTTGCAGGTGCAGGTGCTTCTCTTACAAAGCTTTGCTTAGATGCTCAAAAAGCCTCTCTTACGGGTCTTGAGTTCGGCTATGGTATACCCGGCTCTGTAGGCGGTGCGGCATATATGAATGCAGGTGCTTATGGGGGAGAGATGAAGGATGTTATAGTGTCCTGTACTCACCTTGACCCTGAGCTTAATGTTGGCACTTTAAGTATTGATGAACTTGACCTTTCGTACCGCCATAGTGCTTATATGAAGGGCGAATATATAATCCTCTTTGTTACTTTAAAGCTTAAAGAGGGTGACGCCGATGCCATTAAAGCCAGAATGGAAGAGCTTATGCAAAAGCGTATAAGCAAACAACCTTTGGAATACCCCAGTGCAGGTTCTGTTTTTAAACGTCCTGAGGGTGCCTTTGCCGCTGCTTTGATTGAAGAATGCGGTTTAAAGGGCAGGTCTGTTGGCAAAGCTGTGGTAAGCGAAAAGCACTCAGGTTTTATTATTAATAAAGGCGGAGCAACCTGTCAGGATGTCCTTGACCTTGTTGAAATTATTCAGCGTGAGGTCAAAGAAAAAACAGGCTTTGACCTTTACCGTGAAATAATCCACATATAAAGGAGGCGGCAAAATGGAATTTATTATTATTACAGGTCTTTCGGGTGCCGGTAAATCCAATGCACTTCACGCCCTTGAAGATATAGGCTACTACTGTGTCGACAATATTCCGCCAATGCTGCTTTCAACTTTATACACCCTTTGCGAAACCTCAAACGACAACAGAATGCAAAAGGTTGCCGTTGTAGTTGATATTCGTGGCGGCGAGGTTTTCGATACTCTTTTTGACCAGCTTAAAACCTTTGACAACGAGGGCAAACGCTACAAAATTCTTTTTCTTGACGCCAAAAGCGATATTTTACTTATCCGATACAAAGAAACACGCCGCAAGCACCCTCTTGCAGACGGCATAAGCGTTTCAACAGAAGACGCCGTTAAGCTTGAGCGTGAGCTTTTAAAACCTGTCAAGGCACACGCTGATTTTGTAATTGATACTTCCTATATGGCTATAAAACAGCTTAAAGAGCGTGTAACCACCCTTTTTGCAGAAAGTGCAGGGGACAGCCTTATTGTTACCTGTATGTCCTTCGGCTTTAAATACGGTATTCCCTTAGAAGCCGATTTGCTCTTTGACGTAAGATGTCTGCCTAATCCTTTTTATGTTAAGGAGCTTAAGCACCTTACAGGCTTAGACGAAGCCGTAAGGGAGTATGTTCTCAAGTTTGATGAAACCCAGCAGTATATCGAAAGACTTTTAAGCCTTCTTGACTTTTCCGTTCCTCTTTACAGAGCAGAAGGCAAAAGCGAGCTTGTAATTGCCGTAGGCTGCACAGGCGGCAAGCACCGCTCAGTAACCTTAGCAAGGCTTTTAAACAGCCACTTTATCGAAAACGGACAGAAATCTACAATTCACCACAGAGACATCTGGAAAGCATAATTTGGAGGTAATGAGATGTCCTTCGCAAGCGATGTAAAAAAAGAGCTTTCAAAAGCCGATATATCAATAAAAAACCGCAGGCTTGCCGAATGCTACGGACTTCTGCTGTATTCTCGTCGCTTCAGCGAAGCCGAAATCAAGTTCAAAACTGAAGCTATCTCAGTTGCCGAACGATTTTCTGAGCATATAAGCACCCTTTTCGGTGCCATAGTCGAGAAAAAGTCTACCCTCAGAGCCTCTAAGGAGGAAATAAACCTCCATAGCATCAAGGTGCTTCTCGAAAGTGACTGTAAGCGTATTTTTAACTTTTTCGGCCATTCATCAGAGGCTACAACTTTGCGGGTAAACAGAGCGAATATCGAGGACGAGCAATGTGTTTCTGCTTTTCTAAGAGGTGTTTTCCTTTCCTGCGGTTCGGTAAATGACCCTCAGAAAAACTACCATTTAGAGTTTTGTGTTCCATACAAAAACCTTTGCAATGACCTTTGTACTCTTATGGGTGAAATTGATGAGTGTAATTTAACCCCAAGAACTACCCTTAGAAACGGTACTCATATTGTCTATCTTAAAGACAGCGAGCAGATTACAGATTTGCTTACATATATGGGTGCATCGGGAAGTGCTATGGATATTATGAGTGCAAAAGCCTACAAGCAAATGCGAAATGTTACAAACCGCCGCATAAACTCAGAGCTTGCCAATATAACCCGTACCGCCAATGCAGGCGCAAAAATTTTAAACGCCATCGACATTATCGATGCAGACAGAGGCATTAACTCTCTGCCCGAAAATCTTCAGATAGTAGCCAAGCTTAAAAAAGAAAACCCCGAGCTTTCGCTTTCGGCGTTAGGTGCACGTTTAAATCCGCCTATAAGCCGCTCAGGTGTTAACCACAGGCTTAATAAGCTTATTGAGCTTGCAGAAGAAATCAAAAGAGAAACAGGAGAACAAAATGAGCAGTGATAAGTTTAAAAATTTAGATTACGAAACAGCTGTAAAAAAGCTTTCTTCGCTGATTTCAGAGCTTGAAAGCGGCACTTTAAGCTTTGACGATACCTTAAGTGCATACAAAGAAGCTTTTGAATATTACACCTTTTGCAGTGATTATTTGAAATCCGCAGGTGAAAAAATCAAGGAAATGAACGAAAAAATGTCAACATTATCCCCAAATCAGGAGGACTGATTATGTTTAAGGATTCAGATAAATACCTTTCTCTTGTAGACAGTACACTTCTTGAACTTTTAAGCAAAGGAAGAGACGCCTACAAGGTTTTAACCGATTCAATGATATATTCCGTCTCAGCAGGGGGCAAAAGAGTAAGACCAATGCTTTCTATGGCTTTTGCTTCTCTTTGCGGCAAAAGCCCTGAGGTTGCACTTTATCCTGCTTGCGGTGTTGAGCTTATACATACCTATTCGCTTATTCACGACGATTTGCCCTGTATGGATAACGACGATATGCGACGCGGCAAACCCTCTAATCACATAGTTTTTGGCGAGGATACAGCCTTGCTTGCAGGGGATGCTTTGCAAAGCCTTGCATTTGAAGCAATACTTTGCCCCGAAAGCATAAGTCTTATGGGAAATGAAAATGCTGCAAAATGCGGTTACTATCTTGCTAAGCTATGCGGAGCTCGCGGTATGGTAGGCGGTCAGGTTATTGACCTTGCCCTTGAAAAAAGCAATGGCGACGTTGATACTGTTTCCTTAATGCATTCTTTAAAAACTGCCGCACTGATTAAAGCGGCTTGTGTAATGGGCTGTATTTCAGCAAATGCTGACAATGCTCAGATTGCCGCCGCAGAAGAGTATGCCGAATGTATCGGGCTTCAGTTTCAGATTGTTGACGATATTCTTGACGTTACTTCAACAACCGATGTTTTAGGCAAACCCGTCAACTCCGACATAGAAAACAACAAATCCAATATGGTGTCCCTTTTAGGTATTGAAAAATGCCGTACTCTTGCAAAAGAGCTTACAGATAAGGCAATAAATGCATTAAAAGCGTTTGAGGGCGATACCAAGTCTCTTGAAGATTTTGCCCTTGACCTTCTTAATAGAAATAAATGAGTGGTTTTTATGGAAAATAAGCTTACCTTCAAGCTTCTTGATAAAATTGAACATCCTAAAGATATTAAAAAGCTCAGCATAGACGAGCTTGGCCTACTTTGCGAAGAAATCCGTGCACTTATTATCAGCACAGTTTCAGAAAACGGCGGGCATCTTGCATCTAACTTAGGCGTGGTTGAGCTTACCGTTGCTATGCACTATGTTTTTGACTTGCCCTATGACAGTATTGTCTTTGACGTAGGTCATCAGTGCTATACCCACAAAATACTTTCAGGCAGAAAAGAAAGGCTTTCTACAATCCGTCGCAAGGACGGACTTTCAGGCTTTCCCAGAAGAGACGAAAGCGACTGTGATGCCTTTGGTGCAGGTCACAGCAGTACATCAATCTCTGCCGCGTTCGGTATTGCAAAAGCAAAGGCTATAAAGGGCGACCCAAGCCACACGGTAGCCGTTATAGGAGACGGCTCCTTTACAGGCGGACTTGCCTTTGAGGGTATGAATAATGCAGGCAGATTCAAAAAGAATTTTATTGTTGTCTTAAATGACAATAAAATGTCCATTTCAAAAAACGTAGGTGCTTTTGCAAGATATCTTACAGGTATCCGCATAAATCCTTGGTACCTTAAAGCAAAATGGGGTCTTGAGCGAGTTTTAACCAAGGTTCCCCTTGTGGGTACACCTTTTGTAAATCTTCTTACAAAAATTAAAAATGCTTTTAAAAAGCGTACCTTAAAGGGCAACAACCTGTTTGAAAATTTCGGCTTTTTCTATTATGGCCCCGTTGACGGCCACGATATACAGGAGCTTATAAATGCTTTTGAGGCGGCTAAAAAGGTTACAAAGCCTGTGCTTATTCACGCCGTTACCGTTAAGGGCAAGGGCTACGGTTTTGCAGAAAAAGACCCTAAAAACTACCACGGTATAGGAAAATTTGATGTTGACTCAGGTGAGCCTTTGTCTCATAGTACTTCCTATAGTGATATATTCGGCAAATGCCTTTGCCACCTTGCAGAGCGTAATAAGGATATTTGTGCCATAACCGCCGCAATGACAATGGGCACAGGTCTTACCGAATACTCTCATAAATTTAAAGACAGATTCTTTGACGTAGGTATTGCCGAAGAACACGCCGTAACCTTTGGTGCAGGTCTTGCAAGTCAGAAAATGATACCTGTATTTGCGGTTTACTCAACCTTTTTGCAAAGAGCCTACGACCAGCTTATTCACGACGTCTCTCTGCAAAAACTTCACCTTGTTTTAGGTATTGACCGTGCAGGAATTGTAGGAGAAGACGGCGAAACCCACCAGGGCGTTTTCGATGTTTCTATGCTTAATTCCGTTCCAAATACTACCTGCTACTCACCCTGTTATTTTGATGAGCTTGCAGGCTGTATGGAGCAGGGAATAATACGCGACAAAAACCTTGTTGCAATCCGTTATCCCAGAGGAGCAGAGCCTTATCGCCCCGAAAACTTTACTGAAAACAACATAAACTATGCAATTTACGGCAACAAGGATGCCAGCCGTCTTATAGTTACTTACGGCAGGCTTTTTGCAGAAGCCTGTGTTGCAAAGCGTGAGCTTTCAAAAATCGGCATTGAGGTTTGCATTCTTAAGCTTTGCCGAATCAAGCCTATTGATGAAGAAGCTTTAAAATTCGCCAGCGGTTTTTCAAAGGTGCATTTCTTTGAAGAAGGAATGCTTACAGGCGGTATTGGTGAAACCTTCGGCTACGGTATGGACAAACTGGGCTTTAAAGGAAGTTACGGTATTACCGCAGTTGAGGATAAGTTTGTTGCTCATGCTTCTGTAAAAGAATCAATGCAGAACTTAAGGCTCAACGCTTTAGGAATTTACGATATAATGAGAAGATAATTATGAAAAAGAGACTTGATGTATTAGTTTTTGAAAAAGGCTTTGCCGACTCCCGTGAGCGTGCAAAGGCAATTATAATGTCAGGTAACGTCTACGTTAACAACCAGAAGGCAGACAAACCCGGCACTCAGTATGACGAAGACGCTCCCTTGGAGGTACGCTCCTCAGGCTTAAAATACGTAAGCCGCGGAGGACTAAAGCTTGAAAAAGCAATGACCTCTTTTGACCTTAATCTTCAGGGCGCAACTTCGCTTGATATCGGTGCTTCCACAGGAGGCTTTACGGACTGTATGCTTCAAAACGGCGCCAAAAAGGTTTATTCCGTCGATGTAGGCTACGGTCAGCTTGCTTGGAAACTGCGCACAGATGAGCGTGTTGTTAATATGGAGCGTACCAATTTCAGAAACGTTACCAAAGAAGATATAGCAGAAGATATCGACTTCTTTTCCGTTGATGTATCTTTTATATCCCTTCGCATAATACTTCCCGTTGCCCGCACTCTTTTAAGCAAAGAGGGCAGGGGAGTGTGCTTAATTAAGCCTCAGTTTGAAGCAGGCAGAGAAAAGGTTGGCAAAAAGGGCGTAGTCAGAGACAAAAGGGTTCACGCCGAGGTTATTGAAACTATTGTAAACTTTACTTTAGAAAGCGGTTTTGACGTTTTAGGACTTGACTTTTCTCCTGTAAAAGGGCCTGAGGGCAACATCGAATACCTTATGTACGTTAAAATCAGCGACAATCCCGAAAATTTCAGCAATATTACGGCAGAAGCTCTTTCAGAGCTTTCCCACGAAGCACTTGATAAATAAGGTGATAATATGAAAATTGCTTTGGTTGTCAATTACGAAAAACAAGGAGCAGCCGAAACGGCTCAAAAAATCACAGATTTGCTTATAAGCGAGGGCGCAGAGGTTTTGATGCTTAAAGGCGAGCAGACTGCTTCAATACATAACGTAAGCCTTTTTGACAGTCATATTGACTTGGTTTCGGCTTGCGATGTTCTGATAACCGTAGGTGGAGACGGCACCATAATCCACTGTGCAAGACACGCCGCCGCCTTTAATAAACCCATACTCGGCATAAATTTAGGCAGGCTTGGATATGTTGCCGAGCTTGAAGCAAACGAAATTTCAATGCTTAAATCTATACTAAGCGGTGATTATGATTTAGAAAACAGGCTGATTTTATCGGTGTCAGTTCACCGCGAAAACGGTTCTATGCAAACTTATACCGCCGTTAATGATGCGGTTATTTCAAGAGGTTCTCTTTCAAGAATAATCGACCTTAACGTCAGTATCGACGGTGCCCCTGTTTCCTCTTATCGAGCAGACGGTATACTGGTGGCCACTCCCACAGGCTCAACCGCATACGCTCTTTCAGCAGGAGGCCCTGTGGTTTCACCCAACCTTAAATGTATCGAGCTTGTGCCTATCTGCTCCCACTCTCTTTCGGCTCGTTGTGTTATTCTTTCAGATAAATCTACAGTCGAAATCAAAGCAAATTCCCCCGACGGTAAAAGCTATCTTACACTTGACGGGCAGATTTCAGTTGAGCTTTCAAAAAATGACAGGGTAGAGGTTAAAAGCTGTGAGCAAAGTCTTAGTATGATAGTACTGAAAAAACGAAATTTTTATAAATTAGCCAGCGAAAAGCTACGTGAGGTGACTGTAAATGAAGCTTAACAGACATCAGAAGATTATTGAGCTTATAAGGCTTTATCCTATAAACACACAAGAGGAGCTTCTTGAAAAGCTTAAGTCAGAGGGTTATTGTGTTACCCAGTCTACGGTGTCCCGTGACATAAAATCCTTAAGGCTTCAGAAGTCTCTTTCAGAAGACGGCAAATACCGCTACATTACTCCGGACACAAAAGCCTCAGAGTTAAAATCAAGCTTTTCAGGAATTCTGTCAAGCTCTGTTATTTCCGCAGTTGCCGCTTCTAATATTGTAGTTGTCAAGACCTACAGCGGTATGGCGTCAGCCGCCTGTGCCGCTATTGATTCTATGGAGTTTTCGGGCGTGGTAGGCTCTCTTGCAGGAGACGACACTATTTTTATCGCTTGCACCGAAAACAGTTTTGCCAACGATTTTGTGCTTAAGCTTAACAAACTCTTATAATAAAGGTAATTTTTATGCTGTCAGAACTTTATATCGAAAATATAGCAGTTATTGAAAAATCAAATATAAATTTCTCTCAGGGACTTAATGCGCTTACCGGTGAAACAGGTGCAGGTAAAAGCATAGTTATAGATTCTATCGGTGCAGTTCTTGGTTTTCGTACTTCCCGTGAGCTTATCCGAACAGGTGCCGAAAAAGCAGTGGTGACGGCACTTTTTACCGATATAAGTGAGCGTGTAAAAGAAAGTCTTGCTGAGCTTGGCGTTGACTGTGACGGCGAGCTTTTAATAAGTCGTGAGCTTACCCTTTCAGGCAAAAACAACTGCCGTATAAATGGTAAGGTTGCTACAGTTTCAATGCTTAAAGATTTAGGTAAGCTCCTTATAAATATCCACGGCCAGCACGAAAGCTACGAGCTTATGTCACCGGATTTGCATATAAGATACATAGACGCTTTAGGTAACCTTGAAGGTCTGCTTAATGAGTACCAAGAGGTATTTGGCGAATTTAAAAGCTTGGAAAACCGCCTAAAAAAACGTCTTTCCGATGAACAGGAGCGTAGCAGGCGAATTGATATTCTCCGTTTCCAGATTGAAGAGCTTCAAAATGCCGACATAGTTTCGGGCGAAAAAGAAGAACTTCTTGCTAAGCGAACTGCTCTTTCCAATGTTGAGCGAATTAAAGAAGGTCTTTTAGGTGCAATCTATAAGCTTGGCGGAGACCTTAATGAAGGCTCAAATGCTTTATGTCTTCTTGATGACGCATCTTCCGATTTATCCGCCGCCGCACGCTATCATCAGTCTGCCGAGGCATTATCCGAAAGGCTTTCAAACCTTAATTATGAGCTTAAGGACATTTACTCAGAATGCGAGGATATTATTTCAGATTTAGACTCTGACCCTCAGCTTCTTGATGAAATCGAAAACCGACTTGACTTGCTCAATTCTCTTTCAAAGAAATACGGCTCAACCGAAGACGAAATGCTTTCTTATCTTGCAGAGGCTGAAGCTGAGCTTGAATCTTTGCTTAATTTTGAAGAGCATTTTGAAAACCTTAAAATTTCCTGCGAAAAGGCATATAATAACGCCCTCAATTTAGCAAAATCCCTTTCAGAAAAACGCCGCAAAACCGCAGAGCTTTTCTGCAAAAGCGTTTCAGAGCAGATGCGTTTTCTCGATATGCCCAATGCTGTTTTGGCAGTTGAGCAAAAGCCTTGCGAGCTTTACGAACTTGGTGCAGACACCATAGAATTTTTGATTTCAGCCAATGTGGGTGAACCTCCAAAGCCTGTGGCTAAAATTGCCTCCGGCGGTGAGCTTTCCCGAATGATGCTTGCAATTAAAACCGTGCTTTCTCAGGCTGACCCTACAGACACCCTCATTTTCGACGAGGTAGACTCAGGCGTTTCAGGTTCAGCCGCAGAGCGAATCGGTATGAAGCTTAAAGATGTAAGCAAAAGCTCACAGGTTCTCTGTGTAACTCATTTGCCGCAAATTGCCGCGCAGGCAGAAAACCACTATAAAATCACAAAGAGAATCAGCGATGGCAGAACCTTTACCTCTGTTGACCTTTTAGATGAAAACGGCAGGGTAGAGGAGCTTGCCCGAATTATGGGTGGCGTCACTGTTGCAGATTCAGCTCGTGACTATGCACGAGAGCTTATTAATAAATTCAGTTAACGGAGGCAACAATGAAAGTCTGGTCTGTTGCACAACTTAATAAAGAAAGAGCTCTCGCTATATCCGAGCAGTTTCAGATTCCTATGATTTGTGCCGCACTTTTGGATGTCCGCGGCATTAACACACCCGAAGCAGTCAGCGCTTTTTTAAGCGACGAACTGGCATTTGACGATCCTTTTGAGATAAAGGATATGGACAAGGCGGTAGAGCGTATTTTAAGAGCTATAGAAAGCGGCGAAAAAATCTGCATCTACGGCGATTACGACGCCGACGGCGTTACCGCAACTGCACTTTTGCTTCAGTACCTTGAAACTGTTGGTGCCGATGTAAGCTTTTATATTCCTTCCCGTGCCGATGAAGGCTACGGACTTAACATTGAGTCAGTTAAAGTACTTGCCGCAGAGGGAACAGAGCTTATCATTACCGTTGATAACGGAATTTCTGCTTTTGAGGAAATAGAGCTTGCAAATTCTCTCGGTATGGAGGTAGTTGTGACCGACCACCATACTGTGCCCGAAATAATTCCCAACGCCGTGGCGGTTGTTAATCCTCACAGACCCGACTGCAAAAGCCGGTTCAAAGAGCTTTCGGGCGTGGGCGTTGTATTAAAGCTCATTATGGCTTTAGAGGGTGAATATGCCGACATAGATATGCTTATGCAGGAGTATTCAGACCTTGCCGCGTTAGGTACAATCGGCGATATTGTAAGCCTTACAGGCGAAAACAGAGTTATCGCGAAACATGGTATTCGCAGTATAAACGACTCAAGCCGAGTTGGTATCATCTCGCTGCTTAAAGCAAGCGGCACCTATGAAAAAGAGCTTACTTCAACCGACCTTTCCTTTTCGGTAGTTCCCCGTATCAATGCAGGAGGCAGGTTAGGTCTTTCGTCAAAGTCGGTGGAGCTTTTGCTTACCTTTGATGAGGAGTACGCCTTAAGCCTTGCTTCTAATCTTTCAGAAGATAACTCCCAGCGGCAGAAAATCGAGCAGGATATTTTAAAAGAAATTGATGCTAAAATCCGTGAAAACCCTAACCTCGTACGCCACTCCATAATAATTATTGAGGGCGAAAATTGGCATCAGGGCGTTATTGGAATCATTGCCGCAAAAATCAAAGGTCTTTTCGGCAAAACCTGCATCATTATTTCTAAAGAGGGCGAAACCTCCCGTGCTTCCGGCAGAAGTATCGAAGGCTTTGCTCTTAACGAAGCGATTTTCGCCACAAGTCAATACCTTGAGCACTTCGGCGGCCACGAAATGGCAGTAGGTTTTTCTCTTAAAACCGAAAACATAGAAGCTTTCAAGGAAGCACTTTATGATTATTACGACAAAAACGATAAGCTTTTCCTGCCTACAGTTAATATTGACTGCAAGCTTAACCCTGCACTTTTAAACCTTGAGCTTGTAGAGGCTCTTTCAATATTAGAGCCCTTTGGCGCAGGAAATCCTGCTCCGCTTTTTGGTCTTTATAATATGACAATTACTGAGGTGAAGCCTCTTTCAAACGGCAGACATCAGCGTCTTACCGTTACCCGTGGCGGTGCAGTACACACTGTTATGTGCTTTGGAATGGATAGCGCTATGTTCCCATATACTAAGGGAGACGTAGTTGATTTAGCCGTTTCTCTTGATAAGAATATGTATAAAAACAACGTATACCTTTCCATTATCGCAAGAGATATACGCTATTGCGGCTATGAAACCGAAAGACACCTTAAATCAATGCGACTTTACGACAGGTTTATACTTAACAGAAACCTGCCCGAAAAATACGCTCAGTATTTTCCTATGCTTATTCCAAAGCGTGAGGATTTTGCCATTTTGTACCGATTCCTTAAATCAGCAGGTACAATAGAAATAAGCCTTGAAACTTTAAGCTACCGCTTGAATTCAATGCCCTGCGGTAAGCTTATGACCTGCCTTAATGCAATGCAGGAGCTCTCTCTTATAACACTTTTTGAAGGCCCCAAAGTCCTTAAAATAGAGGTACTTGATATTGACCATAAGGTTGATATTGAAAGTGCCCCGATAATACAGAAACTCAGGGAGGTGGAGAAATGTCACAAGTAACGACTGCCCACTACAGAGATTATCACGACCTTTTAGAGCTTTTAAAAGCAAGCGGTAATAGCTATGATTTAGAAAAAATTGAAAAAGCATATAACTATGCCAAAGAAGCACACGGAGACCAAAGGCGTGTTTCGGGAATTCCTTATATTCTTCACCCAACCTCCGTTGCCTGTATTCTCGTTGGTCTCGGTATGGACACCGACGCCATTATTGCCGCACTCCTTCACGACGTTGTAGAGGATACCGACAAAACCTTAGAGGACGTAACCAAAGAATTTGGCAGCGATATTGCTCTTTTAATTGACGGACTTACAAAGATTTCTAAAATTGCTTTTGCAAACCGCGAAGAACAGCAGGCGGAAAGTATCCGCAAAATGCTTATTGCCATGAGCAATGACATTCGTGTTATCATCATAAAGCTTGCTGACAGAGTTCACAATATGCGTACAATCGACTGTATGCACGAGCAAAAACGCCGCGACAAAGCAAGAGAAAATATGGAAGTATACGCTCCGATTGCTCACAGACTTGGTATGAAAGCCATTAAAGAAGAGCTTGAGGACTTGTCTCTTCGTTACCTCGACCCTGTAGGCTATGAAGAAATCGAAAACGAGCTCTTACTTACTGCAAACGACCGTGAAGCGTTTATTTCAGACCTTAAAAATGAAATATTGGAGCGAAGCAAATCAGCTATAGAGGAGCTTTACATCAGCGGTCGAGTAAAAAGTATCAACAGTATTTATCACAAAACCTATACTCAGGGAAAAACCATTGACCAGATTTACGACATTTTTGCCGTAAGAATTATTGTCCACTCAGTAACCGATTGCTACAATGTTTTAGGTATAATCCACGATATTTATAAGCCTATCCCTAACCGCTTCAAGGACTATATCTCTACTCCTAAAGCAAATATGTACCAGTCCTTGCATACTACAGTTATCAGCCACCGTGGTATTCCCTTTGAGGTGCAGATTCGTACTTGGGATATGCACCACACTGCCGAGTACGGTATTGCAGCACACTGGAAATATAAAGCCGGTGTTTCTGACAAAGGCGGTAAGGCTCAGTCTCTTGAAGAGCGTCTGACCTGGATCAGAAAAATGCTTGAAACCCAGAGCGAGGCGCTGGATTCAACCGACCTTGTATCTTCAATAAAAACCGACCTTAACCCAAACGAGGTCTTTGTATTCACTCCTAAGGGTGACGTTATAACTCTGCCTCAGGGTTCAACGGTTATCGATATGGCTTATGCGATTCACTCTGCTGTCGGCAACCGTATGGTAGGCGCTAAGGTAGACAGACGTATTGTTCCTATTGACTATCAGGTGAAAACAGGTGAAATCGTAGAAATCCTTACTCAAAAGGAAACTCAAGGCCCCAAGCGTGACTGGCTTAAAATCGTTAAAACCTCTGAAGCAAGGGCAAAAATCCGTTCTTGGTTCAAAAAAGAAAAGCGTGAAGAAAATATTTTGGAGGGTAAGGCTGAGTTTGAGCGAGAGCTTAAGAAAATGGGAATTCAGCTTAAAGAAAAGGATGTTTTCGAGTTCCTTTCAAAAATCAACCTAAAAATCGAAATCAAGGATGTTGACGATTTTTACGCCGCAATCGGTTATGGCGGAATTCAGCTTTGGAAGATAAGCCAGCGTATCCGAGACGTTTATCAGAAGTATTATCTTAAAGCAATTGAAGAAACACCTGTGATTGTTACCGAGCAAAGCAAAAAGACAAAGGTTGGTTCAGGTGTTTGTATTGAAGGTATAGACGACGTGCTTACAAAGCTTTCCCGTTGTTGCAATCCCTTGCCGGGGGATGATATTATCGGCTTTGTAACACGAGGCTACGGTGTTTCAATTCATAAGAGAGATTGTACCAATGTGCCTGAGGATATTTCAAAATCTGAGCATCCTGAGCGTTGGGTCAATGCATATTGGCTTTCAAGTATCAAGGAAAACTTCCAGAGTAACCTCCAGATTCTGGGCAACGACCGAGCAGGCTTACTTGCTGACGTAAGCTCACAGCTTTCTGCAATGCACATTATGATTCGTGCCCTTAACTGCCGCGAGCTTCCCGACAACAAGGCTATCATAAACGTAACCCTTGATGTTTCGGGTTTAGACCATCTTAAGTCCGTTATGGCTCGACTTGGTACTATTAACGGCATTATCTCAATTACAAGGGAATGATAAAATGAAAGCAGTTCTTCAGCGTGTTTCAAAAGCAAGCGTAACAGTAGAAAGCGAGCTTGTTTCCTCGATAAACAAAGGTTTTCTTATCCTTTTGGGCGTAGAGGCTTCTGATAATGAAGCAGAAGCCCTTGCCCTTGCAAAAAAGATTTCGGGGCTAAGAATCTTTACCGACGAAAATGACAAAATGAACCTTTCCTTGGCCGACGTCAAGGGCGAGGTTTTAGTGGTTTCAAACTTTACTCTTTGTGCCGACTGCAAAAAGGGCAGACGCCCTAACTTTGAAAATGCCGCAAGAGGGGAAGAGGCCGACAATCTTTACGAATTCTTCTGCAAAACTCTGCAAGACTTAGGGGTGCAAAAGGTTTTAAAAGGTGTTTTCGGTGCCGATATGAAGGTAAAACTTTTAAATGACGGCCCTGTTACCATAATTTTAGACTCAAAGGTGCTTTCAAAATGATAAATGTAGATATTATCCCCGTTGGTCACTTGTCCACTAACTGCTACATCGTTACCGACTTATCAACAGGCAGAAAAGCGGTTGTTGACCCCGGTTATAAAAGCGGCGAGCTTTTAAAGAAAATTGAAAAGTCAGGCAAAGACACCTTTGATTATATTCTGCTTACCCACGGTCACTTTGACCATATATGGTTTGCTGAGGAGGTAAAAGCTTTAACAGGTGCAAAAATAGTCATTTCCGGTGAAGATGCCCCTTTTTTAACCGACTCTATGTTAAACCTTTCCGCAGGCTTTGGCTTTAGAAGCTTCCCGAAAATTTCTGCCGATATTACTTTAAATAACGGCGACAAGCTTATGTTAGGGGAAAGTGAATTTACCTTTTTAAGCACTCCCGGTCATACAGTGGGCAGCGGTTGCTTCGTATTTTTTTCAGACAAAATTATTTTTTCGGGGGACACTCTCTTTAAACTTTCTATGGGAAGAACCGATTTTGTAACCGGCAATCCTTTAGATATGCAAAAGTCTCTTAAAAAGCTTGCAGGCCTTTCAGGCGATTTTAAGGTTTTTCCCGGTCACGGAGAAACTACCACCCTTGAGTATGAGAGAAAAAATAACCCTTATGTGAGTGTATAATGAATCTTTATATAATTAACCACAGCTTTGCTTACGAGCTTGAAAATTTAACCCGTGCTTTCTTTCCTAACGAAAAAATCAAAGTTATAAAAGAAATCTCTCCCTTAGAGGCTCCTTTTGTTTACACTGAGGTAAGCGATAAAACATTAATCGTAAAAGTGTCGGCAGACGGCAAAAATGAAGCACTTTCAAGGGACTTTTCAGAAAGTGACGACAAAGAGCTTTTCCTTGCAACTCTTATGTACAAATGTCTTTCCAAGATTTGTAACCGCACCCTTCCTTGGGGGCTCTTAACAGGAGTACGCCCCATAAAACTTTTCAGACGTCTCAGCGACACAGAGGGAAGAGAAAGTGCAGAAAAGTATTTTAAAGACACACTTTTGGTAAGCGACAGTAAGCTAAGTCTTGCCAAAACTACAGAAGCCAACGAGCGAAAAATCCTTGAGCTTTCTCAAAAAGACTCCTTCAGTCTTTATATTTCCATACCTTTCTGTCCCACAAGGTGCAATTATTGCTCATTTGTTTCACAATCTGTAGAAAAAGCCAAACATCTCATCAAGCCTTATGTGGATATTCTTCTTGAAGAAATCAAAGAAACCGCAGAAATCGCAAATGCCTTGAAATTAAGGCTTGAAACAGTCTATATCGGCGGAGGTACTCCCACAACCCTTTCTGCTGAGGATTTAAGCCGGGTTATAAACACCGTAAATTCAAACTTTGATATGTCTTATTTAAGAGAGTTTACCATTGAAGCAGGCAGACCTGATACAATTACCGAAGAAAAGCTCAGAGCAATACTTTCTTCAGGCTGTGACAGGCTTAGCATAAATCCCCAGACCTTAAACGACAAGGTGCTTGAAGCAATCGGCAGAAAGCATACTGCCGAAGAGTTTTACTCTGCCTTCAATCTTGCAAAAAAGCTTGGCTTCAAGCATATAAATACCGACCTTATCGCAGGTCTTGACGGTGACACTACAGAGTCTTTTAAAAATACAGTCGACGGTATTATAACCCTTAACCCCGAAAGCGTTACAATTCATACCCTTTCTATGAAACGAAGCTCCTTTATTACCGCCGAAAATAAGCTCATTACCGAGCAGGGCAACAGCTCTGTTTCCGATATGCTTAATTTTGGCTATTCAAGGCTTTCAGAAAGCGGTTTTCGTCCTTATTATCTATATCGCCAAAGTAAAATGCTTGGCAATTTAGAAAACACAGGCTGGGCAAAGGAAGGCTTTGACGGACTATATAACGTATATATTATGGACGAAACCCACACCATACTTGCCTGCGGTGCAGGTGCAGTCACAAAGCTTAAAACTTTCGGCTCTGAGCATTTGGAGCGTATATTTAACTTTAAATATCCATACGAATATATAGACAGATACTCTGAGCTTTCTCAAAGAAAGCAGGCGATCTGCGAATTTTATAAAACGTATTTTTAACGGAGAAGATATTATGAGCTTGTTTGACGATTTTTCAGTAAATGCAAAAACTTACGCCAATAAGGTTTCCCGAAAGGCAGACGCCGCCGTTGAAATCTCACGTCTTAAGCTTAGCGAAAGCCGACTTCAGCGTGAAATTTCCAGAAGCCTCAAGCTTTTAGGTGCCAAGGTTTATAAAGCCTACAGCTTAGACGATTCAAGTCTTGACGTAGGTGACGACGTTGTGGCAATTACCGATATGTACCAAAGGCTTAAAACTATTCGCAAGCAGATTGCAGAATTAAAAAATACCGAATTTACAACCTTCGACGAGAAAAGCACCGACGATAAAGGATAATTAAAGTATCTTTTATATTTCGGTGAGGTTATGAAGCAAAAAAATCTAAAATTTAATAAACCTGCATCTCAGTCCTTTTTAAAGGGTGCCTTTGTGCTCACAATCAGTATGATACTTGTGAAATTCTGCGGACTTTTGCAAAAGGTACTGCTTACCAATCTTTACAGTACCTTAGGTGAAACCTACGGAGAATTTGGCTCAGGACTTTTTGCCAACGCTTATGAGCTTTATGTTCCGCTTTTTACTCTGGCAACAATCGGCTTTCCCGTTGCAATTTCCCGTATGATTTCCGAATCCTTTGCCAAAGGCAGGTATAAAGATGTAGAAAGAACCTATAAGGTAGCAAAGCCGTTTTTCATTATTATGGGCTTTGCTTGCTTTATGTTAATGACAGTAGGCGGATTTATATATGTAAGATATATAGATTCGCCTTATTCACTTTTTGCTATCCTTATGCTTGCACCAACCATATTTTTCGGTTGTCTTGTATCTGTTTACCGCGGATATTTCGAAGGACTTCGCAATATGACTCCAACAGCCCTTTCAGAGGTTATTGAGGCAGTATCCAAAATCGCTATAGGAGTTGTAGCGTCTTATATCGTAATTAACCTCGGTATCAAAGAGTACGAGGCAAAGGGTGCTTTGTTTTCACTGAGCTTTAATACACAGGACGAAGCTATGCGAACCCTCCTTTCTTTTTCAGTTGCCGCATCAATTTTCGGCATAACAATGGGAAGCTTTCTTTCGTTTCTGTACCTTAAACTACGCTTTGCACTAAGAAAAGGCGACATTCCTAAAGAGTACTACATAAACTCCCCAAAAGCCGCTTCAAAAGGCGATATTTTTAAAAATATGCTTAAGGTAGCTTTGCCTGTAGGCATAGGGGCGTTGGTAATGAGCGTTGCAAATTCTTTGGATGCAACGATTTTAAACAGAATTTTAAAAGATATGGCAACAAATTCACCCAAGGAACTCTACGCTCAGTACCCAAAGCTTAAGGACGAAATTTTTCTCTCAAACACTGCTCACACCTGTATATGGGGCTATTACAGTGCTTGTCTCACAATTCTTTCAATTGTTTCAGCTGTTACTCAGGTTTTTGGCACAAGTGCTATGCCAAACGTTACAAACGCTTATACAAAAGGGGACAGTAAAGACTTGAAAAGGTCTGTAGAAACTGTCATAAGGCTTTCGGCGGTGGTGGCGTTTCCCTGCGGAATTGGTCTGACGGTTTTGTCAAAACCCATACTTTCACTTGTGTATTTTTCAAATCCTAATATACCAACATACGGTGAAGCCGTATTGCAGGTTATGGGAATAGCCTCAATTTTCATCGGTCTGTGTACACCTGTGTGTTCTATGATTCAAGGTGTAGGAAAAGCTAATGTAACTATGTTTATTTATGTTTTCGGAACAAGCTTCAAGGTGCTTCTTTCATATTTCTTTGCAAGAAATATAAATATTAATATCGTCGGAACTGCTATCGGCTCATTGATTTCTAACCTGTTAATGGCAGTATCTGCCTCGGTGTTTCTTCTTAAGTTTACAAAAATCCGCCTCAATTTTGCCTCGGTTTTGCTAAAACCCTTTGCCGCTTCACTGATATGCGGTGCCGCTGCATATCTTCTGTTTTATAAACTTTGCCTAAATGTACTGATATCTGTTGTGATATCAGCTATAATTTATATTCTCTTTTTGTTTATATTGCATACTTTTTCGAAAAGCGAAATAAAAATGGCTTTAAATTGTAAAAAAATTGTAATAATACTTGAAAAACTTCATCTTATAAGGTAAAATAATTGATTAGAAAGGGAACTTTGCGGTTCTTGCGGAGGACATTATGGTTGATTTTCAGTTTAAATCTCAATATAATTTTTACGACCTTGTAAACATTATGACTATCCTTCGCTCCCCTGAGGGTTGCCCTTGGGACAGAGAGCAGACTCATAAGTCCATCCGCCGTGATTTTATTGAGGAATGCTATGAAGCTATCGAAGCAATCGATACCGATGACCGTGACCTTCTTTTAGAAGAACTTGGTGATGTAATGCTTCAGGTCGTTTTTCATTCTCAGATTGAGGCTGAAAAGAATTCCTTCACCGCTGACGATGTTTGTGACGGTATCTGCAAAAAGCTTATTGTCCGCCACCCTCACGTTTTCGGCGACGTTAATGCTGAGGATAGCGAAACAGTTCTTAAAAACTGGGACGCTATAAAAATGCAGACCAAGTCCCAGAAATCTCATTCTGAGGTTATGCACAGTGTTTCTCCTGCGCTCCCTGCTTTGATAAGGGCAGACAAAATTCAGTCCAAGGCTAAGAAAATCGGCTTTGATTTTCCCGACGTTTTCTCTGCACTTGATAAGCTTTCAGAGGAAGTTGCCGAGCTTAAAGAGGCAATCGCAGCAGGTAACACTGCAAATGCTCAGGCTGAACTAGGTGATGTGCTTTTCTCTGCCGTTAATGTTGGCAGGCTTATTAAGGTTGACTCTGAAAAAGCCCTTTCTGACACCTCTGAGCGTTTTATTTCTCGCTTTGAGGGAATGGAAAAGCTTTGCAAAGAAAAAGGTCTTGATATAAACTCCCTTTCACTTACTGAGCTTGATGAGCTTTGGGAGCAGGTCAAGGCTGAAAGATAGTTTAATAGCGGCATTTGCCGTAAATATATTTAAAAATATTCGGAGGTTTCACACTATGAACAAAACAGAATTAGTTGCTGCTGTAGCAGCAAAGGCTGACATCAAGAAGGCTGACGCTGAGAAGGCAGTTAATGCTGCTATCGACGTTATCATCGAGTCTATCACTGCTGGCGAAAAGGTTCAGCTCGTTGGCTTCGGTACTTTCGAGCAGAGAGAAAGAGGCGCTCGCACAGGTTGCAACCCCAAGACAAACGAGAAGATCGAGATTGCTGCTTGCAAGGTTCCCGCTTTCAAGGCTGGTAAGGCTTTCAAGGACGCTGTTAATAAGTAATTTGTTCTTTACGGTGGGCAGGCTCAGCTTGCCCGCTGTTTATTTTCAGGAGGATATATGAGGCTTGATAAGTACCTTAAGGTTTCCCGTCTTATAAAACGCCGCACAGTTGCCAACGATGCCTGCGACGGCGGCAAAATCACCGTTAACGGCAAGGTCTCTAAAGCATCTTACAATGTAGCGGTAGGGGATATTATCGAAATCACCTTTGGTGAGCGTAAAATTGCAGTTAAGGTTGAGAGTATCAACGAATATGCCAAAAAGGACGACGCTTCTGCGATGTACTCTGCAATAAGTAATAATTAAACTTAAACCTTCGTATAAATTATTATATTTGTACGGAGGTTTTTTATATGCAAGAACAAAAGAGCAGTCGCCCCCACATGCTAACCCTTGATAACCGCAGAATTCTAAGCCTCAGCGGCGTGCTTGATGTACAGGGCTTTGACGAGGAAACCGTCAATATCATAACAACCTTAGGCGTCTTAATCGTCAAGGGCAGTACGCTTCATATCAGCAAGCTATCTTTGGAAACCTCAGAGGTAATTATAGACGGCGAAATTTCTTCCCTTCATTACCTTGCAGGCAGTGAGAAAAAAAGCTTGGTTTCGAGGCTTTTTAAATAATGCTTGATATAAACCTTTCATCCCAGGGCTATACCTTTCTGTGTTCTCTTTTAAACGGTCTTGTTTTAGCCTTTATTTACACAATATTCAAATGCATAAGGCTTGCTTTTTCAAACCGCAAAATCCCCACGATAATATGCGATGTTCTGTATATGCTTTTGTTTACTCTTTTTACATACATTTTCAGCATCGGCTTTACCCAAGGGCGTGTCAGATATTACGTTTTGATAGGCGAGGTTTTAGCTATCTTAATATATAAATTTACTTTAGGGTGGCTTTTAGATAAGCTCTTTGCAAGAATATTGAAGCTTTTTCGAAAAATTTATATGTTCCTTCAAAAAAATATCTCAGTATTTGCAAAAAAACTATTGAAAGCTTGCCACAAGATGTTGTATAATATAGTAAATAAAAAGACTAATAGAAAGGGGAGCGTTTAAAATGCAGCTGAAAGTTATTAAATCAAATAAAAAACGCAACCCTTTTCTTTATATCTTCTTTAGTCTCGTTGTTGTAATATTCTTAGGTGTATTTGTCTATACCGTTTCGGGGATTTATGCCGATACCGCACAAAAGCGTAGCGAGCTATTAGCTCTTCAGCACGAGATTGAAATTCAGGAGATGAAAAACGCCGAGCTTGAAGCGGTTGTATATTCCGACGTTGAGTATCTTAAATACGCTACCAAGGTGGCAAGGGATAACGACTATGTTAAAAGCGGCGAGCGTGTTTTTATAAATTCTTCAGGTGACTGATTAAATTGAAAGGAACAGTATGAAACCGGAAAAGGGAAGCATTTACGAAGGAAAAATCACAAGTATAACTAATTTCGGCGCTTTTGTAAGCCTGCCGGACGGTCCTGACGGATTGGTGCATATTTCTGAGGTGTCAAACGGCTTTGTAAAAGATATTAACGAGCTTTTTGAAGTGGGACAAACCGTTAAGGTTAAGGTTATCTCAATTGCCGAAAACGGCAAAATTGCTCTTTCTATCAAGCAGGCTCAGCCTAAAGAGGAAAAGCCTCAGCCAACAAGTGCTAAGCCAAGACCTCAGACAGAGAGAAAGTTTACACCTAAAAAGGCAGAGCAAAAGCCCCAGTTTAATCCTAACGTTCCCCCTGAGGAATATTGGGAGGAGCAAATTTCCTCCAATCAAGGCTTTGAGGATATGATGAACAAGTTCAAAAAATCCAGCCAAGACAAATTTTCCGACCTCAAGCGAGGCGGTGAAAGCCGCGGTTACAGCCGACGAGGCCACGGCGGCAGAAAATAAAATATCCTTAAAAGGAGGCTAAAGTTATGAAGATTACTTATGTAGCACGAAAGGTAAACCTGAGAGACAATTTTAAGGACAGAGTTGAGCAAAAACTCAGTAAATTCTCAAAAATTTTCTCTGAAAATGCCGAGGCTACTGTTGTAGTAACCTTGGAGAAAAACCGTCAGAAAGTGGAAATTACCATTAAAGACAATTCTATGGTTTTCCGTGCTGAGTCTACTATGCTTGAGATGAACGATGCCCTCGATAAGGTAATTGACCTCATTTCAGGACAGCTCAGAAAGCACAAAACAAGGCTTTCAAAGCGTATCAAGACAGGCTCAATTGACGACCTTTTCACAGCCCCCGAAGAAGATGTAACTATGGACGACGAGGAAGACCTCGACATTGTCCGCCGTAAGCAGATTCCCGTAAAGCCTGTTTCCGTTGAGGAAGCAATCCTTCAGATGGAAATGGTCGGCCACCAGTTCTATATGTTCCTGAATGCCGACACAAATCTTATTAACGTTGTTTACATCAGAAAAGACGGCTCCTATGGCCTTTTAGAGCCTGCTGACGACTAATATTTAATATAATAAGGTGGGGGATAATCCCCACCTTTTTGTTTAGAGGTAGATATGCAAAAGTTTTTAATGTGTGCCCCTTGTCTTTTCGGGTTAGAGAAGCTTGTGGCTAACGAGCTTAAGTTTATGGGTGCCGAAAATGTAGAGGCACAAAACGGAAGAGTCCTTTTCAAAGGCGGATACGACATCTTAATCCGTGCCAATATCCGCTCACGCTTTTCTGAGAGGATACTGGTCCTTTTGGGTGAATTTACCGCAAGTAGCTTTGAAGAGCTTTTTAACGGTGTTGAAAAACTTCCCTTTGAAGATTTTATTTTTGAAAATGAGGCTTTTCCTGTTTCGGGTCAGACTTTGGATTCAAAGCTTTACAGCGTACCCGACTGCCAGAAAATTATAAAAAAGGCAGTGGCAAAGCGGTTGAGTCGAATCCGCAAAACCGATTGGCTTGATGAAAGCGGGGGAGTACACCAGATAAAATTCCTTATCCGCAAAGATAAAGCCAGCATTATGCTTGATACAACAGGTGTTGGTCTTTATAAACGAGGTTACCGTGCCGAGTCTAACGATGCACCAATAAAAGAAACCTTAGCCGCCGCTATGGTGGAGCTTTCGAAGGTAAGAAAGGACCATTTTGTTGTTGACCCTATGTGCGGAAGCGGTACAATTTTAATCGAAGCCGCTCTCAGTGCTATGAAAATATATTTAGGTGCTGAGCGTTCTTTTGCCGCCGAAAATTGGGCGTGTATTCCTAAAGAGCTTTGGGACAAAGAGCGATGTGACGCCCGTGCAATGAGGATAACCGATTGCAACTTTAAAGCAACCGGCTTTGATATTGATGCAGAGGCTTTAAGAATTGCAAAATCCAATGCTCAAAAAGCAGGTGTTTCCGATAGAATTACCTTTATTCAGCAGGACGTCAAGGACTTTATCCCCAGTGAACCCAGAGGCACCCTTATTACAAATCCCCCTTACGGCGAGCGAATGCTTTCTATAAATGAAGCAGAGGAGCTTTATTATACTTTAGGCAAACGCTTTAAGAAAAAACAGGGTTGGAGCTATGCTGTAATAACCCCCGACGATGACTTTGAAAAATGCTTTGGAAGAATTGCTGACAAACGCCGCAAACTTTATAACGGTATGCTTAAATGTCAGCTTTATATGTATTTTAAAACAGAGTGAGTGATTATATGAAAAAGCTATTTGCACTTTTCCTTGCACTTATACTTTCTTTTTCCTTGGTTGCCTGTAATTCGGTCGAGAATACAGAGCCAACGGAAACTACTACCTCGGTGCCGCTGCAAAAGATTGCTGTTCTTAGCTTAGAGCTTGACGAAAGCACACAAAAAGCCTACGACGGCTTTATAAATGCACTTTCCTCAAACGGCTATATTGAAAGTGAGAATTATACTCTTAATCATATTGTGGCTAAGGATGAGGAGTTTCTTTCAAAAAGTGCTGAAAAAATAGTTGAAGATAACCCCGATGTTATCTATGCAATCGGCACAGAAGCCGCCTTAGCCGCCAAAAAAGCCACCTCAAAAATCCCCGTTGTATTTTCCTGTGTTAATGACCCTATAGGTACAGAGCTTGTTAAATCCTGCGAAAAGCCTGAGGCTAACGTTACAGGAGTATGCGACTATTCACCTGTTTTTGAGCAGGTCGAGCTTATTGAAGCTCTTTATCCCGACACAAAACGGATTGGCTGTGTTTATAACGGTGCTGACGAGGAGTCTATTCTATCTGCAAACCTTGCAAGCGGTGAAGCACAAATTCGCGAAATCAAGTTCACTTTGTACCCAAGCCTTACCGAAAACGAGTACTATGACGAGCTTGAAAAAGCGTTGGAAAAATGCGACGTTCTTTATCTTACGGACGATGCTTTGGTAAAATCGGGCTTAAAAAGCACCTTGAAGCAGGCAAAAGAAAAGAAAATTCCGGTCTTTGCCGAAAGCTCTGAGCTCGTAGAAATGGGTTGTCTTGCAACCTGCATTACGGATTATGAGCACATAGGCTATAGCGCGGGGGAGCTTGCGGTTATTCTGCTTCGCTCTTTAAAGCCTGTTTCTGATATTCCTGTTGAATATGCAACCGACTGTACTGTTGTGATTAATTCTTCGGTACAAAAGTCTTATAAGCTCACTTTGCCCGATGAAATCCAGAGCGGTGCAGTTTTTGTAAAAACTGCCGATTAACAATTTGTTCATTAAAAGTTTTTTCTGAGCTTTCAAAATATACTTGATTTTTTACAAAATATGGTTTAAAATATAATTAGCACTCAGTACTTGAGAGTGCTAATTATTTTGTTTTATATGAAAAAGGAGGATATATATGACTATTAAACCTTTACTTGACAGAGTTGTCCTCAAGGTAGACAACGCCGAGCAGACTACCGCCAGCGGCATTGTGCTTTCATCTGCCGCACAGGAGAAACCTCAGTTTGCAAACGTAATTGCAGTAGGCCCCGGTGGTGTTGTAGACGGCAAAGAGGTAACTATGTACGTAAATGTTGGTGATAAAGTTATCACCTCAAAGTATTCCGGCACCGAGGTTAAGCTTGACGGCGAGGAGTACACAATAGTAAGACAGTCCGACATTCTGGCTGTTGTTGAATAATAGGGAGGTATATTATTATGGCAAAGCAGATTGCTTATGGTGCAGATGCACGTAAGGCTCTCAAAAGCGGTATCGACCAGCTTGCAGATACCGTAAAAATCACACTTGGCCCCAAGGGCAGAAACGTAGTTCTTGACAAAAAGTACGGTGCACCCCTCATTACAAATGACGGTGTAACAATCGCAAAGGAAATCGAGCTTGACGACCCCTTCGAAAATATGGGTGCTCAGCTTGTTAAAGAGGTTTCCGTTAAAACCAATGACGCCGCAGGCGACGGAACAACAACCGCTACACTTCTTGCACAGGCACTTATCCGCGAGGGTATGAAAAACGTAACTGCCGGAGCAAATCCCATGATTCTTAGAAAAGGTATCTCTAAGGCAGTTGACGCCGCTGTAAAGGCAATTACATCTAACAGTGTTCAGGTTAAAGACTCTACCGATATTGCCCGTGTTGCTACAATTTCTTCAGGCGACGAGTTTATCGGTAAGCTTATTGCCGAGGCTATGGAAAAGGTTTCACAGGACGGCGTAATTACCATTGAGGAGTCTAAAACTGCTGAAACATACAGCGAAGTTGTTGAGGGTATGATGTTCGACCGTGGTTACATCGCACCCTATATGGTAACCGACACTGATAAGATGGTTGCTGAGCTTGACAATCCTTTCATTCTTATTACCGATAAGAAGATTTCCACAACTCAGGAAATTTTACCTTTACTTGAGCAGATTGTTCAGGCTGGCAGAAAGCTTCTTATTATTGCCGAAGATGTAGAGGGCGAGGCTCTCACTACTTTGGTCCTCAATAAGCTCAGAGGCACATTTACCTGTGTTGCAGTCAAGGCTCCCGGCTTTGGTGATAGAAGAAAAGAAATGCTTCAGGATATCGCAATCCTTACAGGCGGTACAGTTATCACTTCCGACTTAGGTCTTGAGCTTAAGGATGCAACCTTAGACCAGCTGGGTACAGCACGTCAGGTTAAGGTTGAAAAGGAAAATACAATTATCGTTGACGGCAACGGTGACAAGAATATGATTAGTGCAAGAGTTGCTCAAATCCGTCAGCAGATTGAAACCACAACCTCTGATTTTGACCGCGAAAAGCTTCAGGAGCGTCTTGCAAAACTTGCAGGCGGTGTCGCTGTTATCAAGGTTGGTGCCGCAACCGAAATCGAAATGAAGGAAATGAAGCTCAGAGTTGAGGACGCTTTAGCCGCTACAAAGGCAGCAGTTGAAGAGGGCATTGTTGCAGGCGGCGGTACTGCTCTTATTAACGCTATCCCTGCTGTTGAAGCTGTTATCGCAGATGCTGACGGCGACGAAAAGACAGGTATGCAGATTGTACTCCGTGTTCTTGACGAGCCCTTACGCCAGATTGCCGCTAATGCAGGCTTAGAGGGTTCTGTAATTGTAGAAAACGTTAAAAAGTCCGGCAAGGTAGGCTTCGGCTTTAACGCTCTTACAGAAGAATATACCGATATGATTCCCTCAGGTATTGTTGACCCCACAAAGGTTACACGTTCAGCTCTTCAGAACGCCGCATCTGTTGCCTCTATGGTGCTTACTACAGAGTCTTTGGTAGCAGACGTCAAAGAGCCTCCTGTAGCTCAGCCCGCTGCACCTGATATGGGCGGAATGTATTAATATTAAACTTTGCCGACGGTAGCTAAGCCGTCGGCTTTTTTGTTGACTTTTAGGGCATTTTCGGTTATAATTTAATAAATATTGTTTGGCGGTGGAATTATGAAAAAATTTGTGCTTTTTCTTTTAATCGGCGTGGTTTCAGCTTTTGCTTTCGGTTGCAATAAAGCCGATGAATCTTCTGTAGACAAAGCCTTGGTTGGTGCTTGGCAGATAGATGATGAAGGCTATAGCGAATATTATATTTTCACTGAAGATTCCAAAGTAAGAATCGCAAGAGGTTCTGTTTATTTTGAGGGCGATGCCGTTTTTAACGGTGGCGTGTATGCCTCCAACTTCTATTATATGGCTGGCGAGCTTTCTTATAAAGTTGAAGGTGACAAGGTAACCTTTGACGACGGCGCAGGTACAGTACTGGTGCTTAAAAAGGTTGATTACTCTGCACCTGAGCTTAAACAATACGATGATTTCAAAACCGATAACTCCCTTGTGGGCACTTGGTTTAACGAAGAATACAACGATAGCTACACCTTTAACAGTGATGGTTCTGCAAGCTATAACGTAGAGTCTGCTGAGCTTAGCTACAGCTCTCATATCGATTATACATATACAGAAAAAGACGGCACCCTTTACTTAACTTATGATGCAGGCGAAGGCTCTCAGGAAATGACTGCTGAGTTTTCTGTTAACGGCGACACTCTTAACTTAGAGGGCAGCGAATACACCCGTCAATGATGCATATATATGCATACTTATGCATATTATTTACACTGAAAAATTCCCCTTAGCTTACCTTTACAGATTTATTCAAGGCGTGCAAAGGGGATATTTAATGTAGTTTCTTGTTATAATATACAAAACAATGGTACTAAAATCGTTAATATAGGTCAAACATACGATTTTAAAAATATTTACTCAAAAAGCTTGCATAAATATACATAACGTGCTAATATTTATGCATACCAAATGAAAATATGGAGGCATTACTATGAATAACAAAAAAGAATTCAAAAAGGTCGTTCTGGCATACAGCGGCGGTCTCGATACTTCTATCATCATTCCTTGGCTCAAGGAAAACTACAACAACCCCGAAATTATCGCAGTTTCCGGTAACGTTGGTCAGGCTGACGAGCTTGAGGGTTTAGAGGAAAAGGCGCTTAAAACAGGTGCTTCAAAGCTCTATGTAGAAGACCTTACAGAAGAATTCCTCACAGATTACGTGTTCCCCTGTGTACAGGCAGGTGCACTTTATGAGGACTATATGCTCGGTACTGCTTTTGCTCGTCCTCCCATAGCAAAGAGAATTGCTGAGATTGCAATTGCAGAGGGTGCTGACGCTATCTGCCACGGTTGCACAGGCAAGGGCAACGATCAGGTTCGTTTCGAGCTTGCAATCAAGGCTTTCGCTCCCGATATGCCTATTATTGCTCCTTGGCGTGAGTGGGATATCAAGTCCCGTGACGAGGAAATCGACTATGCCGAGGCTCACAACGTTCCCCTTAAAATCAGCCGTGAAACCAATTATTCCAAGGATAAGAACATCTGGCATCTTTCTCACGAAGGCTTAGACCTTGAAGACCCCACAAACGAGCCTATGTACAACAAAGAAGGCTTCCTCGAAATGGGCGTTTCTCCCGAAATGGCTCCCGATGTTCCCACTTATGTTACAATCCACTTCGAGCAGGGCGTTCCCACTGCCGTTGACGGCAAAGAGATGAACGCTACAGAGCTTGTTTCCACACTTAATAAGCTTGGCGGCGCAAACGGTATCGGTCTTCTTGATATTGTTGAAAACCGTCTTGTTGGTATGAAGTGCCGCGGCGTTTACGAAACTCCCGGCGGTGCAATCCTTTACAAGGCTCACTCAGTTCTTGAGTCAATCTGCCTTGACAAGGAAACAGCTCACTACAAAGCACTTGTTGCTCAGAAGCTTGCAGAGCTCTGCTACAACGCCCAGTGGTTCACACCTCTTACAGAAGCTATCCTTTCTTTCGTAAAGACAACCCAGCGTTTTGTAACAGGCGACGTTAAGCTTAAGCTCTACAAAGGTAATATGATTAACGCTTCCGTTTCCTCACCCTATAGCCTTTATGACCCCGAAATCGCAACCTTTGACGAGGACGAGGTTTACGACCAGAAGGACAGCGCAGGCTTCATCAACCTTTACGGTCTTCCCACAAAGGTTTACGCTAAGATGAAGGCAAAGAACGGCATTAAATAATTTTTCAGAAACAGAGGACTCCCGACTATGGATAAACTTTGGGCAGGCAGGTTTTTAACTGCCTTAGATAAAACTGCAGACGATTTCAATTCTTCCATCAGCTTTGACAGCAGAATGTACGAGCAGGATATACGGGGCTCAGTAGCTCACGCTACAATGCTTGCCTCAAAGGGTATTATCTCAAAAGAAGATGCAAAAACCATTATAGAAGGCCTCGGCACAATCCTTGAAGATATCAAAAGCGGAAAACTTCAGTTTGATATGAACGCCGAAGATATCCACATGTTTATTGAGTCCGAGCTTACAAACAGAATAGGCGAGTGCGGCAAACGACTTCACACAGCAAGAAGCCGAAATGACCAGGTGGCTCTTGATTTACGCCTTTACTTAAGAGACGAAAATAACGAAGTAATTGCTTTAGTTAAAAACCTTATCGAAGCTTTAAAAGCTAAAGCCGAAGAAAATAAGGATGCTATTATGCCCGGCTACACACATCTTCAGCGTGCACAACCTATAACCTTTGGACATCATCTTATGGCATATGCCATGATGTTCATTCGTGACCTAGGTAGAATTAAAGATGCCTTAAAGCGTATGAATCAGTCGCCTATAGGTTGCTGTGCTTTAGCAGGCACTACATACAATACCGACAGGGATTTCGAGGCAAATCTCTTAGGTTTTGACTCAGTAACACTTAACTCTCTCGACGGCGTATCCGACAGAGATTTTGCGTTAGAGCTTCTTTCAGCCTATGCAACCATGATGATGCACCTTTCACGTCTTTCTGAAGAGGTTGTGCTCTGGTCAAGCTGGGAGTTTAAGTTTATAGAGCTTTCTGATGCTTATTCAACAGGCTCATCTATTATGCCTCAGAAGAAGAACCCCGATATGGCAGAGCTTATCCGTGGCAAAACAGGTCGTGTCTATGGCGACTTAATGACCCTGCTTACTGTAATGAAAGGCTTACCCCTTGCATATAACAAAGACATGCAGGAGGACAAGGAGTGTATCTTTGATGCCCTTGATACCGTTAAAATGTGCCTTAAGGTTGCCGCTCCAATGATTGCTACTATGACTGTTCTTAAAGGCAATATGGTAAACGCCGCGTCAAAAGGTTTTATCAATGCAACCGACCTTGCTGATTATCTTGTTAAGAAGGGTATGCCTTTCAGAAGTGCCTATAAGCTTGTAGGCAAAACCGTTGCCTATTGTATCGAGAAAAATACAGTCCTTGAAAATCTTCCGCTCACAAGCTACAAAGAGCTTAGTGAGCTTTTCGAAGAAGACGTATATGAAGAGATTTCCCTTGAAACCTGTGTTAAAAAGCGTATTTCCAAGGGCGGTACTTCAGTAGAGTCTGTTGAGGCTCAAATTAAGTATGTTACGGAGTTTTTAGCAAATGACTAAAGTTTTTATAGACGGAAGTGCCGGCACAACCGGACTTCGTATTCATGAAAGGCTCAGTATCCGTCAGGATATTGAGCTTATCACCTTACCTGACGAAATCAGAAAAGACCCGACTGCAAGAAAAAACGCCATAAACAGTGCCGATATAGCATTTCTTTGCTTGCCTGACGTTGCGGCTAAAGAGTCGGTTTCTTTAGTAGAAAATCCCGACACGGTAATTATCGATACATCTACCGCTCATCGTACAAATCCTGACTTTGCCTATGGCTTTGCAGAACTTTCCGAGGAGTTTATGGAAAACCTTAAAACCTCTAAGCGTATTGCCGTTCCCGGCTGTCATGCTTCCGGTTTTATCGCACTCATTTATCCTCTTGTTAAATCAGGAGTTTTAAGTGCCGATACTTTTCTTTCTGCCTTTTCTGTAACAGGTTACTCAGGCGGCGGCAAACAGATGATTGCCGATTATGAAAACGAAGATAGGGCAGAGGCTTTATCAAGTCCCCGCCAGTACGGAATAACTCAGTGCCACAAGCATTTACCCGAAATGGTAAAATACACAGGCATAAATGTTACTCCCGTGTTTTCGCCTGTAGTTGCTGATTTTTACTCAGGTATGCAGGTAACTGTTCCTCTTAATATCAATCAGTTTAAAAAGGGTACTACCCTTGATGATATCAAAAATATTTACAAAGAGCTTTATACTACCTCTATGGTAAAATACGTAGACTCTCTTGATGATGGCGGTTTTATTGCCTCAAACCTCTTAACAGGTTATGACAATATGGCGGTTACAGTAAGCGGCAACGACGAAAGAATTATTCTTGTTGCTCTTTACGATAATTTAGGCAAAGGTGCTTCAGGTGCGGCTATTGAGTGTATGAATATTGCTCTTGGTTTAGAACCTACCTATGGTCTTGAAATTAAGGAAGTGTAAAATATGAATATAATCGAAGGTGGCGTATGTGCCCCTAAAGGTTTTAAAGCAGGCGGCATTCACTGCGGTATCCGTAAAAACCGCACTAAACGTGACCTTGCCCTCATAATATCAGAAAAAAAGGCAACTGCCGCCGCTACTTATACCACAAATCTCGTTAAGGGTGCTCCTTTAACTGTTACAAAAGCTAATATTGCTGATGGCTTTGCCCAGGCAGTTATCTGTAATTCGGGCAACGCAAATACCTGCAACGCCAACGGCATTGAAATTGCCGAGGAAATGTGTAATCTCGTTTCTGAGGCAACAGGCATAGATGCCAAGGATGTTGTAGTAGCTTCTACAGGTGTAATCGGCGAACCGCTTTCAATTGAACCCATCAAAAGCGGTATGGCTGAGCTTTTTGAAAGCGTTTCTTCTGACGGCAATCTTGCCGCCGCAGAGGCTATTATGACCACCGACACAAAGGTAAAATCCATTGCCGTAAGCTTTGAAATTGACGGCGTTGAATGTAAAATCGGCGGTATTGCCAAGGGTAGCGGTATGATTCACCCCAATATGGCTACGATGCTTGTGTTTATCACTACCGATTGTGCAATTTCCTCTGAGATGCTTTCTAAGGCACTTTCCTCAGATATAACTGAAACCTTCAATATGATTAGCGTTGACGGCGACACATCCACTAACGATATGGTAACAGTTCTTGCTAACGGTATGGCAGGTAATGCTGAGATTACCGCTGAGAATGAAGCTTTCAGCACATTTATGAAAGCTTTAAACACAGTTACAGTTCACCTGTGTCGCTCAATTGCCGCAGACGGTGAAGGTGCCACAAAGCTTTTGGAGTGTAAAGTAGAAGGTGCCCAGTCACTTTCAACTGCTAAAGCCGCCGCTAAAGCTGTAATTTGCTCATCACTTTTAAAAGCGGCTATGTTTGGTGCTGATGCCAACTGGGGCAGGGTTCTCTGTGCAATCGGTTACGGCACAACTGACGTTGACGTAGAAAAGGTTGACGTAAGCTTTAAGTCCTCAAAGGGTCAGGTTGACGTTTGCAAAAGCGGTGCAGGCATTCCTTTTTCTGAGGAAAAAGCCAAAGAAATCTTACTTGAAGATGAAATCGAAATTCTTATAAATCTCAATAACGGTGAATATTTCTCTACCGCTTGGGGTTGCGACTTAACCTACGATTACGTTAAAATTAACGGCGACTACAGAACTTGATTAAGGTGATTTTAAATGTCTATGGAAATTTCAAATGCATTAAGAGCTGAGGTTTTAATCCAGTCCTTACCTTACATAAGAATGTACAACGGCAAGATTATCGTTATCAAATACGGCGGCAATGCTATGATTAGCGAAGAGCTTAAACAGCAGGTTATGCAGGATTTGGTGCTTCTGTGGCTTATCGGTATCAAGGTTGTGCTTGTTCACGGAGGCGGCCCTGAGATTACCGATACCTTAAAGGCTGTTGGCAAAGAAACCCAGTGGGTAGACGGCTTAAGAGTAACCGATAAAGAAACTGCCGAAATCGTGCAGATGGTTCTTGCAGGAAAAATCAATAAAAGCCTTGTAAATCTTTTAGAAACAAAAGGCGGCAAAGCCATGGGTATTTCCGGTATTGACGGCCAGATGATTAAAGCCGAAATGAAAGACGAAAGACTTGGTTTCGTAGGCAAAATTACCGATGTTAACGTAGAGCCTATTGAAGACTTACTTGAAAAAGGCTATATCCCTGTTGTTTCAACAGTAGGTTGCGACAATCAGGGTAATGTTTATAATATTAATGCTGACACGGCTGCCGCATTTATTGCCGGCAAGCTTAATGCTGAGCGTCTTATTACCATGACCGATATTGCAGGCATCTTAATGGACAAAAACGACCCTACATCTCTTATTTCTCATATTGACACAGTAGGTATCCGCAAGCTTATTGAAGACGGCACTATTTCCGACGGTATGATTCCCAAGGTTCAGTGTTGCTTAGATGCAATCGATATGGGTGTTAACAGAGTTATCATTATGGACGGCAGGGTAGAGCACTCGCTCCTTATTGAAACTCTTACTGACGAAGGTGCAGGCACAATGGTAGCGGAGGATTTTAATTATGACTATGAATGTTAAAGCTTTAGACCGTGAGTATATAATGGGAACATACTCACGGTTTCCTCTTACTCTTACAAAGGGCAAAGGCTCTAAGGTTTACGACGAAGAGGGTAAGGAATATATTGATTTAGGCTCAGGTATCGCCGTTAATATCTTCGGCATTGCTGATGAGAGCTGGGCAAAGGCTGTTACCAACCAGCTTAATACATTGCAACATACTTCTAACCTTTATTATAGTGAGCCCTGTGCGAGACTGGCAAAGGTTCTTTGCGAAAGAACAAATATGAGCAAGGTGTTCTTCTCAAACAGTGGTGCTGAGGCTAACGAGTGTGCAATTAAAGCCGCAAGAAAATATGCCGCTGAGAATTTACCCCAGCTTAACCCGGTTATGCTTACTTTGGTAAATTCCTTCCATGGCAGAACAATTGCCACAATTTCAGCCACAGGACAAGACGTTTTCCACGAAGATTTCAAACCTCTTTTGGAAGGCTTTGAGCATACTCCTGCCAATGATATTGAAGCCTTGGAAAAAAATGTCAAAGAGTTAAAACCCTTTGCAGTTATGTTTGAGTGTGTTCAGGGCGAAGGCGGAGTGCTTCCTCTTGATAAAGCTTTCGTTGATAAAATTGTTGAGCTTTCAAAGGAGTACGGATTTTTAGTTATTTGCGACGAAGTTCAGACAGGTAATGGCCGAACAGGCGAGCTTTATTCCTTTATGAACTACGGTTTTACTCCCGATATTTTCACAACTGCCAAAGGTCTTGGCGGTGGTCTGCCTATCGGTGCAACCGTATTTTCTGAAAAAGTAGCAGAAGCTATGAAGTCGGGAGATCACGGTTCAACCTTTGGCGGTAACCCTGTTGCCTCGGCAGGTGCTTTAAATATTATTGAGCGAATTGACGACAAACTTCTCTCAGAAGTTAAAGTAAAATCAGAGTATATTATTAATGAGCTTAAAGATGCAAAGGGAGTTAAAAGTATCAGCGGTATGGGACTTATGCTTGGTATTGAAACCGAAAGAGAAGCATCCGACATAATTGCCGACTGTATGGCACAGGGCGTCTTGGTTATTAAAGCTAAAAACAAAGTAAGACTTCTGCCTGCACTCAATATCCCTATGGAAGACCTTGAAAAGGCAGTTGAAATTATTAAAACTAACATTGCGAAAGGTGTTGAATAAAATGAATCTTTTGGGTAAGAGCTTTTTAAAGCTTCTTGACTTTACTCCCGAAGAGATTGAATATCTTATAGATTTTGCCGCAAAGCTTAAAGCCGAGAAAAAGTCAGGCACAAAGCGTAAGCTTTGTGAGGGCAAAAATATCGCTCTTATTTTTGAAAAAACCAGCACTCGTACCCGTTGCAGCTTCGAGGTTGCGGCTTACGATTTGGGTATGAATGTTACATATCTTGACCCCACAGGTTCACAAATGGGCAAGAAAGAGTCTATTGCCGATACAGCAAGGGTTTTAGGCGGCATTTATGATGCCATCGAGTACCGTGGCTTTTCTCAGGAAACCGTCGAAGCACTTGCAAAATATTCAGGTGTACCCGTTTATAACGGCTTGACTGATGAATTCCACCCAACCCAGATTCTTGCCGATTTCTTAACTATCAAAGAGCAGTTTGGCTACCTTAAGGGCATTAACTTTGTTTATATGGGGGATGCTCGCTTTAATATGGGCAACTCTCTTATGGTAGGCTGTGCAAAAATGGGTCTTAACTTTACAGCCTGTGCTCCCGAAAAATATTTCCCTGACAAGGCTTTGATTGATAAATGTCAGGAAATTGCCAAGGAAACCGGCGCAACACTAAAGTTTGAAACCGACCCTAAAAAGGCAGTAGAAAACGCCGATGTTATCTACACCGACGTTTGGGTATCCATGGGTGAACCTACAGATGTATGGAAAGAGCGAATCGACGAGCTTCTTCCTTATCAGGTTAACGATACTCTTATGTCTTATGCCAAGAACACAACAGTGTTTATGCATTGCTTGCCTGCTTTTCATAATCTTGAAACCACAGTGGGTAAAGAGGTTGGCGAAAAGTACGGTTTAGATGCTTTAGAGGTTACTGATTCTGTATTTGAAAGCGAAAAATCAATTGTTTTCAAAGAAGCAGAAAACCGTATGCATACAATCAAAGCGGTTATCGCCGCAACACTTGCTTAAAAAAAGAGGCTGTCTTTTGACAGCCTTTTTTTATAGCTTAAATTCTCTTTTTACCGAGCGTCCGAATAACTCTTCAATAGCATCTTCAACCTTTTTGCTTTCAAACAGCACGCTATGACAAGCCTTTACAATAGGCATCTCTACGTGATTTTGTTCAGAAAGCTTAATCAATGCCTTGGTTGTCATAACGCCCTCAGCAAGCTTTTCAAACTTATTTCCCTTAACATAAGCTTCGCCATACATTCTGTTGTGACTCCATTTAGAAAAAAGCGTAGCTTCATAGTCACCCAAATGGCAAAGACCGTATGCAGATAGGGGATTGCCCCCAAGCTTTTCAATAAGCCTTGCAATTTCGTGTGCACCTCTTGCCATTAGTGCACCCTTAAGAGACTGGTAAGAAAGTCCGTCAAGCATACCCGCAACAATGCCGATTACATTCTTTGCGGCGGCGCCTATTTCACTTCCGATAAGGTCAGTGCCTATGTACATTCTTATAAGAGAGCTTGAAAACTCGTTAACAAGCATCTCTTTTGTCTGGTCATTGTCGCTGTCGATTACCATGCAGTTAGGTACACCTTTTACATAGTCCTGAGGATGACCCGGTCCTACCCAGACTGCAACATTGGTTTTATCTTTATCAATAAATTCCTCAACTACTTCGGTAAGCCTCTTGCCGGTAGAAACCTCAACGCCCTTCATACAAAGCACAATGGTCTTTCCCGAAAGGTCATACTTTGCAATGTCGCTCATATATTCTCTCAAATGCTGTGCCGAAATCGAGATTACAATTACCTCTGCACGCTCTACAGAATATTTCAGGTCAGAGCTTACTTCGATAGTGTCAGGATATTCAAGGTAGTCGTTGTGTCTGTTGTTCTTAAGCTCTATAAACTCAGGTGCATTTTCTAAGCCGCCTGAAAGTACATCGTGACCGATTTTATCTAAATACCATGCGATGCAACTGCCCCAACGGCCGCATCCAAGCACAGATACCTTCATATATAAATCTCCAATTCAAGTTAATATAAAAAGCCCCGCCTGACCGTAAAGTGCTAAATATAACCTGCCTACGAAAAAAGCAGGTGGGTGCTCACCTATCAGCTTCAGGCTCCCTTCTTCCTGCAAAGCAGGGAGGTCTGCACACCACTGACAGAGTAAAGCTCCCGATTTAAAGGTTGTAGGGTTATTTTTGCACTATAGGCGTGTCAGGCAGGAAATTATCAAAAATTATTCCTCGTCGTCTGCAAAAATATCGTTGAATCTTTCTTCAAAAATTTCTGCTAACTTATCAAGAAGGTCGTCGTCTTCAACCTCAGCAAGCTCCTGCTCACCGTCTTCTTCAATAACTTCCATAATGTAATATTCGCCGCTGTCGCCTAAAGAGTCGGCAGGGTCGTCAAAAACAGGGTATAATGCATAATACAGTGTATCCTCGTACTCTAAAGTGTCAAGTATCTCAAAGTTATGCTCAGTACCCTCGTCATCAACCAAAGTAATAAGGTCGGGAGAATAATCGTTATTCATAATTTCAGCTCCTTTATTTACTTACTTAATTTTACCCGTATATCTCTTTTTAGTCAAGCAAAAGAAAGGAAAAACTTGTCGCCTTATCTTAATTATTTAAAACAGTTGAAAAAATAAAGCTTTAGTAGTATAATATCATAGAATATATATGCAATTTCCTTTGGAGGTCATTTTATGAAAATGCCCGAATATAAAAAGCTTCCCAAAGAGCTTCAATGTGACGAGGTAAAGCTATATTACGATATACTGAAAACCAAGGCATCAGCCTTGGCAGTAAAAAGAGCTTTCGATATTTTCGTCGCCTTGATGCTTATCGCTTTATTAGCTCTGCCCATGGCTATAATTGCAGTAATTATCAAGTGTACGTCAAAAGGCCCCGTAATTTATAAACAGGTACGTGTAACAACCTTTGGCAGACAGTTTAAAATTTTCAAGTTCAGAAGTATGCGTACAGATGCCGACTCTAAGGGCGAGCTTCTTACTGTTGGTGAAGACAGCCGTGTTACAAAAATCGGCAAAGTGCTGAGAAAATTCCGCCTTGATGAGCTTCCTCAGGTTTTCCACGTGCTTTCAGGCAAAATGACAATTGTAGGTACTCGTCCCGAGGTTCCTAAGTTCACCGATAAATACACAAACGAAATGCTTGCTACCTTGCTTTTGCCCGCCGGTGTAACATCTTTGGCAAGTATTAAATTTAAAGACGAAGCTGAGCTTTTGGCAAAGGCTAAAGATGTTGACAAGGCATACATTGAGGAAATTCTTCCCGAAAAAATGAAATATAACCTTGAATACATTAAAAACTTTTCATTCTCTGGCGACATTAAGCTTATTTTCAAAACTGTAGCAGAGGTGTTTTCCTCACGAGGCGAATAATATGAAAGCAAGCAAATTTAAACTTGTCTTTTTTGACGAATCCCTTTTCAGGGTTTGCTATCTGGCTTCCTTCTTTTTCTATATGGTAAGCTATCTTTCAACTCCTGCCATTGTGCTTATCGGCATCACCTCGGCGTGGGGTGTGGCAATTGCCATTAATTCATTAATCGTCAACAAGGCATATATGAGAATTTATTACGGCTTCTGGTTAGGTGCATTTTTGGTGTCTCTTACCCTTACAATGCTTTTTAATCTAAGCACCGACCTCATTGCCGTAGGCTATAATTTCATACTTATTATACATTCCTTTATATGCTTTGTGCTTTTTTACGGTATGCATATTCACCGCGGCACAATGTATCGTTGGGAAATGTATCTTTTCAGCCGCTTTTTCATTTATGCCGCAACGGTAAGTGCTTTTATCGGCTTGCTTTTTCTGCTGTTAGGCGTAGATTTGGTTTTTTACGGCAAAACATACACAGGCGTGTTTTTTAACCCCAACTATCAGGGCTATGTTTCGGCTCTTGCAATTATTTTCTGCCACTTTATGACAAAGCCCGACTTCCTTGCACAGGCAAGGCAAAAGAGAATAAGCCGCATCTGGCTTACCGCCTGTATACTGTTAAATCTTATTACGCTTGTGCTTTCAAACTCCAACGGAAGTCTGCTTTTGTTAGGTGTTTATGTAGCGTTTATGGTGCTTTTCAGGCTTCTTGCTTTGTCAGAAAAGCTTACTCCAAGAAAAATCCTTGTGAGACTTATTGCTCTTATTGCAGTTGGATTTTTGCTTATTTGTCTTCTTATGGCTTTAAGAGCCGCCTTTAAGATTGTTGTAGCCTCTTTGTCAAACCCTGAGGGCGAGCTTTCAAAGGCAGATATCAACGCTCTTACAAAAGGTTCTTTTTTCAACATTATTACCGACACAGGTCTTAGCAGCAGGCTTGACTTGTGGAAAGCAGGCTTTAAAGCCCTGCTTTCAAATCCTTTGTTTGGTGCAGGTAAAGGAGACCTTTATAACTGTATTGTTGATGAAATCGGTAGAAGAAGCTATTTTTCAAATGATTACCTTACAAATGTATTCATTGCGGATATGCACAACGGTTACATAGGTATTTTGGTAGTGTCGGGTATAGTTGGTTTTACCTTGTTCGGCATATTTATGTACCGCTTTTTTAAGATGACTATGCCTGTGTGGTTTGTCCAAAGACGGATTATGACCTATTCAATTTATCCTTGTATGATAGGCTTTTTTGCGGCGTATCTTGTGTATGCTTTTATTGAACGTACAATTCTTTTTGACCTTTCCTTTATTGTCACAAGTTTTTGGCTGATTCTCGGCTATATGTCGTGTTATGCTACTGATTTGGGATATAATATCAGAGGAACGGTTGAAATTGTTGACCTTAAAGTTCCCAAGAGATTATTCTAAAGAAACGGTGATTTAATGAAGCTTCTTATTTCACGGGAAACAAGCGACTCTCAGTCACGGTTTTTGGTGTATGACCAATATGAAAAGCTTTTATTTAACGTGATTGGCAAAAACGGCACTGCCGTTAGAAAGGTTAAAGCAATAACACCGGAGGGTAACTGTGTGCTTAAAATTTCAGCTACTCCTGAAATCGGTAAAACAATAGGCTATAACATACTAACCCCTCAAGGTGCCTTTGCAGTTACCGTTAAGCTAAAATCCGATGACCTTTCTTTGAAAATTCACGGCGTAAAGCTTTTCTTTAAAGGCAATCTTTTTACAAGAAGCTTTGAAATCTTAGACGTTTCTTCAAAAGCCCTTGCTTTTCATAAGCCTGAAGCAGGCAAAAGCGGTAAATATGTACTCGAAGTTTTTGATGATGCACAGCATCTTAACCTTCTTGCAATTTCAATCTGTGCCGATTTATTAAGTTTTTCAGACTCTGCACACGTTTGCAGAGCATAAATTTCGGAGGTAATATTATGGATAAACTTTTAAAGCTTTTATCAAGAAACAGTGAGTATTCGGTGTCTGAGCTTTCCTTAATGCTTGGCGAGCCTGAAGACTATGTAAGAGCCCGTATTAAAAAATATGAAGATGACGGCATCATCAAAGGCTACCGTGCTCTGGTAAACTATGAAAAAGTGTCTGATGCAGGCGTTACTGCCTACATAGAGCTTAAAGTTACACCTCAGAAAAAAAGCGGTTTTGATGAAATAGCAAAAAGAATTATGGCTTTTGATGAGGTTGAGTCCGTTTACCTTATGGCAGGAGCTTATGACCTTTCGATTATAGTAAAGGGCGAGACAATTCAGGAGGTTTCAGCCTTCGTATCCCGCAAGCTTTCTGCCCTTGACGGTATTCTTTCAACCGCAACTCATTTTATCTTAAAACGCTATAAGGACGACGGCGTTGTGTTGGACGAGGAAGATTTAAGCGACGAAAGGTGTATGAATTATTGATGGATTACGGAAGATTTTTGAACAATACAATTTCCTCCGTTAAACCATCAGGAATTCGGAAGTTTTTTGATATTGTAAACGAGATGGAGGACGTCATATCCCTTTCTGTGGGCGAGCCAGATTTCAGAACCCCGTGGCATGTCCGTCAGGCAGGCATTGAGTCCCTTAAATCAGGCAAAACATGGTACACTCCAAACCGAGGCTATAAAACCTTAAGAGGTGAAATTGCTTCGTTTTTAAACAGAAAATATAACCTTACATATAACCCCTATACCGAGATTTTGGTAACGGTAGGCGGCAGCGAAGCTTTAGACGTTGCTATCCGTTGTTTGGCAAACCCCGATGACGAAATTCTTATTCATCAGCCTTCTTTTGTTTGCTACGAGCCTTTAACCGCTATGACAGGTGCAAAGTCGGTAGTTATTAATACTAAGGCTGAAAACAGCTTTCGCTTAAAGCCTTCTGAGCTTGAGGCGGCTATTAGTGAAAAGTCTAAGGTGCTTATTCTTTCGTATCCCAATAACCCTACAGGTGCTATTATGGAGAAAGAGGACTTAGAGGCAATTGCCGAGGTTGTAAAAAAACACGACCTTTTTGTAATTTCCGACGAAATCTACAGCGAGCTTACCTATGGCCAAAATCACGTCTCCATTGCCTCTCTTAAGGGAATGGCTGAAAGAACTGTTGTAATCAACGGCTTTTCCAAAGCTTATGCAATGACAGGCTGGCGTTTAGGCTACGCCGCAGGTCCCGCACCGATTTTAGAGCAGATGACAAAGCTTCACCAATACTGCATTATGTCAGCTCCCACTACTGCTCAGTGGGCGGCTATTGAAGCTTTAAGAAACGGCGACAGCGACATAGATGAAATGCGTTCTGACTACGAAATGCGCCGCCGCCTCGTTGTAGGAAAATTCAACGAAATGGGACTTACCTGTTTCGAGCCAAAGGGTGCTTTCTATTGCTTCCCCTCAATAAAATCCACAGGACTTAAGTCCGAGGAGTTCTGCACACGTCTTTTAAATGCAAAGGGTGTCGCAGTGGTTCCGGGAGATGCCTTCGGTCAGTGCGGCGAAGGCTACGTCAGGGTTTCGTATTCCTACTCAATTAACCACCTTAAAGAAGCACTTAAAAGAATCAAAGAGTTTATAGAGGAGCTTTAATATGACCTTTGAAGCTACTGCCCCTGCTAAAATTAATTTAACCCTCGACATTTTAGGCAAAAGAGTTGACGGCTACCACGACGTTGCTATGCTTATGCAGTCGGTGTCTCTTGCAGATACCGTTAAGCTTACCTTAACAGATTCAGAGGATATAAGTATTTCCTGTTCAGACCCAAGTATACCCTGCGACAGCAGAAATATTGTCTATAAGGTTTCAGAAGTGTTTTTTAAGGTTACCGGTATCAAAAATACAGGCATAGAAATCTATATAGAAAAAGTCATTCCCAGCGAAGCAGGTCTTGCAGGGGGAAGTGCCGACGGAGCGGCAACTCTCAGGCTCTTAAACGTTGCCTTTGACGCCCACTTAACCGACAAAGAGCTTTGTGAAATCGGCGCAAAGGTAGGTGCTGATATTCCTTTCTGTATTTTAGGCGGCACTAAGCTTGCAACAGGGACAGGCACTACCCTTAATAAGGTTCGCTCTATGCCTAAGTGCCATATCGTTATTGTTAAGCCTGAGGTTTCTGTTTCTACAAAAGAAGCTTATTCTCTGGCAGATAACCGACAAGGTCTTAAAATTAAATATACCGATTACTGCAAGCAAATGCTTTATAGCGGAGATTTGTCCGGTATATGCTCAACCCTTCATAATGATTTTGAAGAAGTGCTGAATTTAAGCGACATAAACGACGTTAAAAAGATAATGTACGATTGCAAAGCCTTAGGTGCCGCTATGAGCGGCTCAGGATCTGCGGTGTTTGGCATTTTCAGAAATGAGCGTAAAGCACAGAAGTGTGCCCAAAAGCTTAAAGAGACCTATGAAAAGGTCTATCTTGCTGTGCCCGTTTCAAACGGTGCAGGCGTTATCTGAATACTTTGATTTAAACCTGCCTATAATCAGGGTAAATACTGATTGAGGCAGGTTTTTACAAATGAAAAAGCTTTTTAAATCTATGACCGTTGCACTGACTTTAACCTTGCTTTTCACGCTTTTACCTTTTGAAAAAGAGTGTCGGGCAATAAGTGAAGAGGTACTTAGAATTCATATTCTGGCAAACTCCGATTCTGAGTATGACCAAAATCTCAAGCTTTTGGTTCGAGACGAAATACTAAATTTTACAGAGGACTTATATAAAAACATTTCTTCCAAAGAAGAAGCAGTTCTGCTAAGTCGGCAACATCTTGATGAAATCATAAATGTTGCAGAAAATACCCTTAAAGCCAATGGGTGCAACAAAAGCGTCAGGGGAGAAATCTGCGAAACCGACTTCAATACCCGATATTACGGCGACATTACAATGCCCAGCGGCAGTTATACCGCCTTGAGATTGGTTATAGGTGAGGGCGAAGGCAAAAACTGGTGGTGTGTAATGTACCCTTCGCTTTGCCTTTATACCTCGTCTGATGCAAATTCTCTTGAAGATGAGCTAAGTTCCCAACAATATGAGATTATCACCGATACGCCCAAATACGAATTCAGGTTTAAATTTTTAGAATATTTTGATTATTTTTGCAATTTACTGAGCTGAGTCCCGATTTCGGTACAGAGCTTTTGATATAATTATCCCGTAGAAAGGGGAGAGCCTAATGCTTAATTTGATTTTCGGCAGAAGCAAAAGCGGAAAAACCACATATATCGACCAAATGGTTTGCAATCTTGCAAGAAGCGGCAACGAAAAAATTCTTGTTATAGTTCCCGATCAGGTAACCTTTGAAACCGAAAAAGCCTACCTTAAACTCTTAGGTGCAAAGCTTTCTCAAAGTGTACTTGTCCTCGGATTTAGCCGAATGTGTGACTATGTTTTCGAGGTTACGGGTGAAATCCGCAAGCCTCCTGCCGATGAGCAGACAAAGGCTCTTTTAATGAGTGTTGCACTTGAAGAAATAAGGGATAGCCTTGCTCTTTACTCCGATAAAGCTTTAAATCCTGAGCTTGCAAAGCTTATGCTTAGTGCAGGCAAAGAGCTTATAACTACAGGAAGTAAGGAGGAAGTCCTTTCTGCCTTAAATGACAGTGTAACCAATGCAAAGCTTAATGACATTTACCTTGCCAATGAGGCAATGAACGCCCTGCTTCTAAAAACTTTTGATGACCCCGATGCCCAGCTTAGCATCATTGCCGATATTTTGCACCGTCGCCGTATTTTTGAAGACTTTTATATATTTATCGACTCTCAGCTAAGCTTCACTGCCCCCGAATATGAAGTTATTTCTACTCTTATGGCACAGTGCAAGGAAATGTACGTCACACTTTCCTATGACGGCGTGTCTGACAGGGGGATTTTCTCTACTTCCTTTGATACTTTAGTCAGATTAAAAAGAATTGCCCAGAGTGAAGGCGTTAAAATATCAAAGCCTGTTCTTTGTAGTTTTGACGGCTTCTTTAAGTCTCAGGAACTTTCCCATTTAGAGCAAAATATTTTTGCAAATGACAAGTTTGCTTTTGATGAAAAGGCTGAAAATATTACCATATACCGTGGCAAAGACAGGTATGAAGAAATAGATTTTGTTGCAAGGCAAATTTGCAGTCTTATTGTTGATTTTGGCTATCGCTACAGTGAAATTGCCGTTGTAGGCAGAGATTTAAAAGCTTACAGCAGTATTATTTCAACCGTATTTGATAAGTACGGCATTTCATATTTTGCCGACAAGCCTCACGACATAACCTCAAAGCCTGTGGTAAAGCTTATTACCTCCTGCTTTAACTCAATTTTAGGCGGCTTTGATAAAGATGATGTCTTAAGCCTTCTTAAAACAGGGCTTACATCTGCTGATTACGAGGATATTTCTGTATTCGAAAATTACATCTACACTTGGAACCTTAACCATAACTCTCTTTTATCTGATTTTACCGCCAATCCCAGAGGTTTTGCAGACGAATTTACCTTTGAGGATTTAAAAAATTTAGGCAAAGCCGAAAATGTGCGAAAGCTGATTATCCCAACTCTACAAAACTTTAAAGCCGAGTATTCAAATAAAACAGCAGAAGAAATCTGCAAAGGTCTTTATAAGCTTATGCTTGATTTGGGCACAGATAAAAAGCTTTTGGAGCTTTCCGAAAACCTTGAAATTTACGACGAAGTTGCATATTCGGCCGAGCAAATAAGGCTTTGGGAAATATTCGTAGAAACCCTTGACAGAACTGCTCAGGTTATAGGAGACAGAGAGCTTACTCTTAAACGCTTCTATGATTTATTTATGCTTGAGCTGTGCCTTACCGATATTTCCTTTATCCCCAAAGCCATTGACCAGGTTACCGTCGGTGACATTGAGCGTGTACGCCTTGGGGGTAGAAAATGTGTTTTTGTAATCGGAGCTGTTGACGGTGAATTTCCAAAAACTGATTTTGGCTTTGGCATATTTACTCCTTCTGAGCGTGCAGAGCTTACAAGGCTGAATGTTCTTGATGATGAGGACGACGAACAGTATGCTGAGCGTGAGCTTTATTATTGTTATTATGCACTTACAAGTGCCTCCCATAAGCTTTTTGTAAGCTTTCCCGGTGCCGAGTTAAACGGCGAGGCTAAAACTCCCTCAGTAATAATTACCGAGCTTGACTCAATCGTTCCAAACTGCAATCACCGGTTAAGATTAACCGAAAACACCTCGGATTTGCTGTGGTCAGAAAAACCTGCTTACGATTTCTATGCCCAAAGAGCAAAAAGCAAAGACCCTGTCACACAGACCTTAAAGGAATATTACTTAAATAAACCTGAGTATAAGGACAGGCTCAACTCCTTGGAAAACGTAATCAACAGCAAAACAAAATTCAATATCAAAGACAGTAAAATTGCCGAAAAGCTTTTTGGCAAGGATATTCGCCTTTCTGCTTCAAAAATCGAAAAATATCATCTTTGCCGCTTTTCCTACTTTTGCCAGTACGGCTTAAAGGCAAATGAACGCCGCAAAGCTTCCATTGATGCCTTGGAATACGGCTCCTTCGTTCATTTTATTATGGAAAAGTTTTTCTGTAGCTTTTCTAAAGATGAGCTTTTAAGTCTTAGTGATGAAAAAATCAGCTCTGTTATTTCTGATGTTTCACTTGAATATGCCAACCATCACTTTGGCGGCTTAGGCTCAAAAACCGCTCGTTTCAACTATCTGTTTGAGAGCGTCAAGGAAGCTTCCTTCACCTTGGTAAAGCATCTCATTTCAGAGCTTTCTCAAAGCGATTTTACTCCCGTTGACTTCGAGCTTGATATAGGCAAAGATATTTCTGCCTATCGACTTGACCTGCAAAACGGCGTTTCTGTTACAGTTACAGGCAAAGTTGACAGAGCAGACATTCTCAATAAAGACGGCAAAGCCTATATCAGAATTGTTGATTATAAAACAGGTACAAAAATCTTCAGCCTTTCCGATGTTATTTACGGACTTAATCTGCAAATGCTGTTGTACCTTTCGGTGATTAAAAATAAAGGCGAGAGTCGCTACGGCAGCGAGGTTGTGCCCGCTGGTGTGCTTTATATGCCTGCTTTTGTGCCTACCCTCGAAATGGCAGCTGACGCCACAGGGGAGGAAATCTTAGCCGAGCGAAGCAAAAAACTTCGTATGAACGGCATTCTTTTAAACGACGAAGCTATTCTGAATTCAATGGACAAAGACCTTAAAGGCATGTATATTCCCGTGTCTATGGGAGCAAAAGGATTAAAGGGCAGTGATAACCTTGCTACCTTGGAGGAGTTCGGAGCGGTGTTTGCACATATAGATAAGCTTATCGGCGATATGGCATTGGAGCTTTCTAAGGGCAACATTGATGCCACACCTGCCATAAGCTCTTATGATGCCTGCCAGTACTGCCCTTATTCCTCGGTTTGTATCGGCAGAGACGAAAGCGACACCCGTTCTATATATAAGCTTGACAGAGATGAAATTCTAAGAGAGCTTGGATTAAAGGAAAAGGAGGCAGAAAAGTGAGCACTAAATGGACAGATAATCAGCTGTTAGCCATTAACGCCCGTGGCGGAGATGTGCTTGTTTCTGCCGCCGCAGGCTCAGGCAAAACAGCGGTTCTGGTTGAAAGAGTTCTCAGAATGCTTACAGACCCCGTAAAGCCTGTGTCTATCGACAGATTATTAATCGTTACCTATACCCGTGCCGCCGCCGCTCAGCTCAGAGAGCGAATAAGCAGTAAGCTCAGCGAGCTTATTTTAGCCAACCCCGATAACCGTTTTTACCGCCGCCAGCTTGTGCTTTTACCCCGTGCACACATTTCTACTGTAGATAGTTTTTGCAGTGATATCTGCCGCGAGTTTTTCCACGAGCTTGACATTAACCGCGACTATAAAATTGCCGAGCAAGGCCAGCTCAGCGTTCTTTCGGCAAACGCTTTGGAAGAAACTTTAAATGAGCTTTACGAAGAAAAAAATCCCGATTTTTACGAGCTTGTAAAGTGTTTTTCAAACTCTAAAAGCGATAGGGGATTGGGCGAAAATATTCTTAAGCTCTATGAATTTTTACGTTCCCACCCCTTCTTTGACGCTTGGCTTGACGAAAAGCTTTCTTACTATACCGACTTTATCTCAGCTTCAGACAGTATATGGGGAAGAGTAATACTCAAAAATGCCAAACGTATAGTTGACTACGGCTTAAGCCTTTCTGAAAAAACAATTGAAATTTCTCAAGAAGAGCCCGAGTTTATGTCCAAGGTATCAACCCTTCTTTTTAGAGACAAAAATTATTTTCAAGCGTTAAGTGAGTCTATATACAAAAAAGAGTGGGACGAAATAAGAACCTTAGTCTATAGCTTTGATGCAGGGGTTTTAAGCGCCAAAGGCTACAAAGACCACCCCATAAAGCTTAAAGCGGCGGCTAACCGTGACATTTTGAAGTCCTGTGTTTCTGAGCTTAAAGGCCTCTTTGAGGCAGACGAGAACCGTTGCACTGAAGATATCAAAACCCTTTATCCTATAGTAACTCAGATGTTTAACGCCGTAAGAGTCTACGATAAAAAGTATTCTATTCTGAAAAGTCAGAAAAATCTGGCTGATTTTTCCGATGTTGAGCATTGGGCGCTTGAACTTCTTGTAAAACTCAATGGCAAAGACATTGAGTTTACACCAACCGCTACTGCAATAGCAAACAGGTTTGACAGCGTTTTGGTTGACGAATATCAGGATGCTAACGAGGTGCAGGACTTGATTTTCAAGGCAGTCAGCAAGGAAAGCAACCTTTTTATTGTAGGCGATGCCAAGCAAAGCATCTACGCTTTCCGTCAGGCTATGCCCGAAATTTTCATTAACCGCAAAGAAAACTACCCGCTTTATAGCTCTGAAGAAGACAACTATCCTGCAAAAGTTATGCTTGAAAAGAACTTTCGAAGCAGGGTAGAGCTTACAGATTACGTAAACTTCGTTTTTGACCGTCTTATGACCAAAGAAACAGGCGACATTGATTATATTGACGGAGAAGGTCTTGTAAGCGGTGCTTCCTATTTTCCTGCCAATAATCCTTGTGCCGAGCTTCATCTTATAGACGCTGACTCTTTTGAAGACGAGGATAGTATCGCCTTAGAAGCTCAGCACATTGCATCTGTAATTTTCAAAGAGCTTTCAGAGACTAAAGTCAAAGACGGCGAGGGCGAAAGAAAATGTACCTTTGGAGATATTGCAATTCTTCTTCGAAGCGGCAAGAAAAACTCATCACTCTATGTTCGTGAGCTTGAAAAATTCGGCATTCCCGCTACCTTTGAAAGCTCCTCGTCTTTCTTTGATTTGCCTGAAATCAAAATGACCGTCAGCATTTTAAGGGTTATCGACAATCCTGTTCAGGATATTCCTCTGCTTTCTTCTATGCTTTCGCCTGTTTTCGGTTTTACCCCCGATGATTTGGCGAAAATCCGTTCAGAGCATCGAGACGGCACCCTTTACGGTGCGGTTCTTAAAGCAAGCCAAGAAGAAAACTTCAAAGCCAAGAACTTTATCGAATCTATTAAAAGCCTACGGACTCTTGCAGTTACAATGACAGCCGAAGATTTTCTCAATGTAATATTTGAGCGTCTTGGAATTATTTCAATTTGTGCCTGTATGGGTGGGGATAAAGCGGTAAATAACTTAAGAATGTTAACAGAATATGCCGCAAAATTCGAGCAAGGCATGGCAAAGGGTATAAACTCCTTTGTTTCTTACCTTGACAGACTTATGGAAAACGGCTCAGACCTTACCGCTGCCGAAAGCAGCTCTGACGATATTTTAAACGCCGTCAGGTTAATGACTGTTCATTCCAGTAAAGGTCTTGAATTTCCAATTTGTATTTTAGCAGGCACACATAAAAAGTTTTCAACAGACACAACCGATAATGTTCTTTTGCATTCTCACTTAGGCTTTGGAGCAAAACGCCGTGACAAAATTCTTGGTGTAAGCTATAACACCTTTGTCCGCAAAGCACTTGCTATCGAGAAAAAGCAAAGTGAAATGAGCGAAGAGCTCAGGGTTTTGTACGTAGCATTAACCCGTGCAAAAGAAAAGCTCATAATGACCGCAGTCAAGAAAAATACCTCAAAATACCTTTCAACCCTTTCGGGCAAGCTTTTAAGCGGCGAGAATATCTCACCCTATATAGTTTCAGGTGCAAAATCTATATGTGATTGGCTGTTTATGACTGCTCTTCTTCACAAAGATGCGACTTTACTCAGAGGTATTGCAAAAGCTGATGATTTGGAGTATTCTAATAATAGCTCAATGCTTGCGGTAAAGGTGATAGACGACATCATTTTTGAGGATACAGAGGGCGAAATTACTCGTGAGGTTACCTTTGATGCCGACGCAGTAGGTCTTGATAAACTCATTGAAAGGCGTTTTAATTTCGCTTATCCTCACAAAGAGCTTTGCTCACTTCCGGTTAAGGTAACTGCATCAGAACTCAGCCATATAAAAAGCTCAAATCCCTTTGAAAAAATCCTTGCAAAGCCAAAATTTTTGAGCGGCACTTCGCTTACTGCGGCTGAAAAGGGTACGGCAATGCACAAGTTTTTGCAGTTTGCAAGTTTTGACCTTGCCCGTAAGGATTTGGAGCTTGAAATTAAACGCCTTACCGACATAAGACTCAGCACTTCTGAAGCAGAGTCTCTTGACAGAGAAAAGCTCAAAGCCTTTATTGAAAGCGATATTGTAACCGACGCCATAATTAACCCAAGCTTTCGCGAGTACCGATTTACTGTGGATATTCCTGTTTCTCTCACAGGTCTTTCCGACATTGATGATACTACGGTAATTTTACAGGGTGCGGTGGATTTGCTTATTGTCAAAGACGGCAAAATAACTGTCGTCGATTACAAAACCGACAGAGTTACCTCTACCGATATATTGGTAGAAAGGTATAATAAGCAGCTTTCTCTTTATAAAGTAGCGGTGGAAGCTTGCTTTGAGCTGCCTTGCGAAAAATGTCTTATTTATTCTGTTCATTTAGGCGAATATAAGGAGGTTTAAAAATGAAAAAAATTATTGCACTTTTCTTAACTTTTGCAATGCTTTTATGTATTTGTCCTGTTATAACCTTTGCTCAGTCGGAAACCACTCTTATACTTGGCGATGCCAACCTTGATGCAAAGGTAAATATCAAGGACGCTACCATCGTGCAGAAGTATATTGCGAAGCTTGTTGAGTTTGCTGACGATAACTCAACATGTGCAGATTGCAACATTGACGAAAAAATCAACATCAAGGATGCAACATGGATTCAGAAATATATTGCAAATATGGAATGTCCATATCCAATTGGCGAAGAAATCGGTGTAAATGAGCCTACCTCAACACCTCCTCTAGCTTCTGTTACAGTGGCTACCGAGCCTACGACAGAGCCTCTTGAAGTAACCTCCACAGCTTTGGAAACTATAGTAACAGAGCCTGCAGAAATTACCGAGCCTACCAAGGTAACTGAGCCCACTACTGAAATTTTAACCGACCCCACAGAGCCTACCAAAGAAAGCGAGGCAACAGAAGCCGTGGAATATAATCCCAAAAAGCCCGACACTAATATTACAATCTATTTTTCAAATAATGTTGGTTGGTCAGAGGTCTACGCTTACCTTTATAACGAAGAAAAGCAGTTAGAGCTTAAAACCTGGCCGGGCACTGCCATGACCTATCACACTACCAACGAATACGGCGAAACTATCTACAAAATGAACGTAGACGTTTCTAAGTATAACCGCATTATTTTCAATAATACAAAGAGCCAAACCATAAATGCCGCACTTACCGTTGCAAACTCAGGCTTTTATATAACCGAGCAAACTCCAAAAACCGCTATGCATTTAGGCATTTATTCTTACGGTTCAACAGATTATGGTAATAAAACAACTGTCAAGCTCAGCTATCCTACAGGTTACGATAAGCCTATTGAAATATGGACTCCTGCAGGATATAACCCTGCTGATACAACTAAAAAATATTCTGTAATCTATTTATTAGATGGTCAAAATCATTTTGATGATGAAGATTATAAGAACTCTGGCGGCTGGGGAAGTGACGAGGTTATTACCGCTCTTATGAAAAACGGCGGCGAGGGCATTATCTTAGTAGGTATCGATAACTCCCGTAACCGCGATAACGAGCTTACTCCCAATATCGGTGCTCTTAATCCTAACTATAACAGCGGCGGATTCAGAAACGGAAGCGGCGAGCAATTTGCAAAGTTTGTGGCAGAGCAGGTAGTGCCTTATGTTGAGGCTAACTATAATGTTTATACCGATGCTTTGCACAGTGCAATTGTAGGCAGCTCCTCAGGCGGAATCGAGGCATTCTACATCGGTATGGAATATATGAACGAGTTTGGCAGAATCGGCGCAATTTCACCTGCCTTTATGCTTTTCAATAAGGCTACTTGGTACGATTATTTTGAAAAATTTGATTTTACCGATTCAACAAAGCTTCCCAGAATTTATTTCTACAACGGCGGCGGTGATTCTCTTGAGCAAGAGCTTCTGCCTTATGCCAGAGATATGAAGAACTGGCTTGCGGATTTAGGCTATGACCAAAGCAAAATGACCTTCGTTTACGACGAAAAATGCGCACACAACGAAGCCGCTTGGCGTGCATTTATGCCCGAAATTGTAACATGGCTTTTTGAGCTTCAATAACTTTAAGGAGATGCAGTTAATTTGCATCTCCTTTTTCTTGCAATTTTCTTAGGTTGTGGTATAATTATCTTGGATATTAATATACGTTTTGAGAGGTATAATATGACTGACAAAATTTTAGATGTAAACACCACTGCTGTTGATAAAGATGCAGAGGTAAAAGAAGACCTTAATTCACACAATAAAATTTCAAGATATAAGAAAAGAGAGCAGACTTTCTTAATAGTTTTCGAAAGCCTTTTTTCTGACACAACCGTTGACGAAATTGCCGATAATTTTACCGATAGCACTGCTCAGTTCTATAGTGATGAAGCAATCAAAACCGCCGGCGTTATTCAGGAAATGGCGCATGAGCTTGACGAAAAGATTTCCGCTTTCTTAACAAAGGGTTGGAAAATAAGCCGTATTTCCAAAATTTCACTTGCGGTTCTTCGTGTAGCAGTTTATGAAATTCTTTACTGCGAGGAAATTCCTGTTTCCGTATCAATCAACGAGGCAGTTGAGCTCACAAAGAAGTACAGCGTCTCAGAAGACGCTTCTTTCGTAAACGGACTTTTAGGCTCGTTTGTAAAGGATAAGAAATAATGGCACTTGTCTTAGGTATCGACACCAGTAACTACACTACGTCTGCCGCAATTTTTGATACAGATACAAATACCTTGAAGCAGGCAAAAAAGCTTTTGCCCGTTAAAAAAGGGGATTGCGGCATTCGCCAAAGTGATGCTGTTTTTCATCACACCAAACAACTTCCCGAAATTATTTCAAGCCTTGACTTTCTCGGCAAAAGAATTGATGCTGTTTCTGTATCCTCTTCTCCGCGAGAGTGCGAAGGCTCCTATATGCCTTGCTTTCTTGTCGGTGTTTCTGTGGCAAGCTCGATTTCTGCAGTCAACAGTATTCCTCTTTATACCTTTTCTCATCAGCAGGGCCATATTGCCGCGGCGGCTTTCGGAAGCAAAAAAACAGAGCTTTTGTCATCTCCTTTTATTGCCTTTCACATAAGCGGCGGCACTACCGAAGCCTTGCTCGTAAAACCTCATGCAAAGTCTTTTATATCTGCTGAGCTTATTGCACACACCTTAGACCTTAATGCAGGTCAGCTTGTTGACAGAATCGGCGTTATGTTAGGTCTTGAGTTCCCTTGCGGAATAGAGCTTGAAAAGCTTGCAAATACTTATAAAAATGACATTAAAGTCAAGCCTTGCCTCAAAGGTTCTGACTGTTGCTTAAGCGGCTTTGAAAACAAGATTTCAAAGTTTTATGCTGACACAAATGACAAAGCCTATGTCGCAGCCTATACCTTAAAAGCAATCAGTGCAACTCTTATAGAAACAGCAAATTCTTTGTGCCAAAAATACGGCAATCTTCCTATGCTTTTTGCTGGTGGGGTTATGTCCAATAACCTTATTAAAAACGATATTTTAAAATATTTTAACGCTTATTTTGCACCGCCTCAGTTCTCTGCTGATAACGCGGCAGGTATTGCTTATTTAGGTGCAAAAAAGTTACTTTCACAAGGTTAAGATTTTTATGAATAATAATTTTACTGCCCCTAAGATTATTTCAGTTTCAATGCTGAACACTTATCTTAAGGGGATTCTTGACTCCGACCCTAATCTGCAATATGTATTCGTAAGCGGCGAAATTTCAAACCTTATCGACCACTATGCAAGCGGTCACATCTATCTCTCTCTCAAAGACAGCAAAGCGGTAATTAAAGCGGTAATGTTTTCCTTTAATGCCTCAAAGCTTCGCTTCAAGCCTCAAAACGGTATGAAGGTACTGGCAAGGGGAAGGGTTTCTATATATGAGCCCAGCGGTCAGTATCAGCTTTATATCGAAGATATGCAGCCTGACGGTGTCGGTGCTTTAACCTTACAATTTGAACAACTAAAGGAAAAGCTTCTCAAAGAAGGTCTTTTTGATAAATCCCGAAAAAAACCTTTGCCTGCTTTTCCTAAAAAAATCGCTGTTATAACTTCGCCAACAGGTGCGGCTTTGCAGGATATCCGTAACATTTTAAGCCGCCGTTGGCCCTATATTCAGGTTGAGCTTATACCTGTTTTAGTGCAGGGCGAGGGTGCCGCTTCTCAGCTTACAAATGCGGTGAATTTTGTCGCCCAAAATAACAACTGTGACGTGGTTATTATCGGCCGTGGCGGCGGTTCTATGGAGGACTTGTGGGCATTTAACGATGAAACATTGGCAAGAGCAATTGCCGCTTGTCCTGTTCCCGTAATAAGCGCAGTAGGTCACGAAACTGATTTTACAATCTGCGATTTTGTTTCCGATATGCGAGCACCAACCCCTTCTGCCGCGGCGGAGCTTGCAGTGCCCGACAGAAAAGAGCAGTCAGAATTTTTGCTTCAACAGCGTCAGTATCTATTTTCACTTTCTGACAGATTCCTTTCAAAGCAAACATCTCAGCTTAACAGTTTTTCCTCAAGCCTTGAAAAGCTTGACCCTAAAAAGGATTATTCAGATAAGCTTAAAAATATCGAAAACCTTACAGTTCGCCTCAAATCTGTCATTGATGGTGCTGTGTCTAAAAAAAGTAAAGAACTTTCTGAGCTTAAAGGAAGTCTTTTTGCCCTTGACCCTGCAAGTATCTTACGTAGGGGATACGCGGTTGTTTCTAAGGATAACAACACTGTAAATTCTCTGAAAGAATTAAACAAAGACGATATAGTAAACATCAGATTTTCAGACGGCAGTGTTTCTGCCAAAGTTATTGACTAAGAGGTAGAGTTATGTCATTTGTCCATTTACATCTGCACACAGAATACAGCTTGCTTGACGGTGCCTGTCGCATAAGCGAGCTTGTTTCTGCTGCAAAAAAAATGGGACAAACCGCCCTTGCTATAACCGACCACGGAGTAATGTACGGCGTTATAGATTTCTGGCGTGAGTGTAAAAAGCAGGGCATCAAGCCAATTATCGGCTGCGAGGTTTACGTTGCACCGAGAAGTCGTTTTGACAAAACCTCAGAGCTTGACCGAGAATACTACCACATGGTACTCCTTTGCAAAAACCAAGAGGGTTATCAAAATCTTATTAAGCTTGTTTCCTTGGGCTTTACCGATGGCTTTTATGTAAAACCCAGAATTGACCGCGAACTTCTCGAAAAATACCATGAGGGACTTATCTGCCTTTCTGCCTGCCTTGCAGGCGAAATCCCCCGCAGGCTTTCAAGTTCTGATTATAAAGGTGCTAAGGAAGCGGCACTTTATTATAAAAATCTCTTTGGAAAAGACAATTTTTATATCGAAATACAGGACCATGGAATTAAAGAGCAGCAAAGAATCATTCCCGATTTAATCAGGCTTGGCAGTGAAACCGACACCCCTCTTGTTTTTACCAATGACTGCCATTATATAAATAAAGAAGATGCCAAAACCCACGCTATACTCCTTTGTATTCAGACTAACCACACTATTAACGACGAAGACAAAATGGAGTTTGAAACTGAGGAGTTTTATCTAAAAAGTGAAGAGGAAATGCGCTCTTTGCTTCCCGATTACCCCTCAGCTTTTGATAACACAGCGGCAATTGCAGAGAAATGCAACCTCGAATTTGAATTTGGCAAGAGAAAGCTTCCTTTTTTTGACGTGCCAAATGGGGAAGACCACTACCAGTATTTTCGCCGCCGCTGCTTCGACGGACTTTATAAAAAATACGGCTCAAATCCCGACGCTTCTATTATCGAGCGTCTTGAATATGAGCTTTCTACCATTAAGCGTATGGGCTTTGTGGACTACTATCTTATAGTTCACGATTTTATTGATTATGCCAAATCTCAGGGTATTCCTGTCGGCCCCGGCAGAGGCTCAGGTGCAGGTTCCCTTTGTGCTTACTGTATCGGAATTACAGGAATTGACCCTATTAAGTATAATCTGCTTTTCGAGCGTTTCTTAAATCCCGAGCGTGTAAGTATGCCCGATTTTGATATTGACTTTTGTAAGGACAGACGCGGCGAAGTTATAGATTACGTTGTCCGAAAATACGGCTATGACCGTGTTGCTCAGATTATCGCTTTTGGTACAATGGCGGCAAGAGGTGCCGTTAGAGATGTGGGCAGAGCATTGGCAATACCCTATAATGTCTGTGATTCTGTGGCAAAGCTCATACCCTTTGAGCTTAATATGACAATTTCAAAAGCACTTGAAATCAGCAAAGAGCTTAAAACCCGCTACAATACCGACCCTCAGATAAAGGAACTTTTGGATACCTCAATGGCTATCGAGGGTATGCCTCGTCACGCCACAACCCACGCCGCGGGCGTTATTATTTCCGACAGAGCCGTGTCAGATTACGTTCCCTTGGCTATGAATGATTCACAGGTGGTAACTCAGTTTACAATGACTACCTTAGAGGAATTAGGTCTTCTGAAAATGGACTTTCTGGGACTGAGGAATCTTACTGTAATCAACGATGCCGTTAAGCTTATTAAAGAGCAAAATCCTGATTTTGATTTAGATAATATTTCTCTTTCCGATAAATCCGTTTTTTCTATGCTTTCTTTGGGCAATACCGAAGGTGTTTTCCAGTTTGAATCTCAGGGTATGCGAAACGTCCTGACTCAGCTAAAGCCCGATTCTTTTGAGGATTTGATTGCGGTTATATCCCTTTACCGTCCCGGCCCTATGGACAGTATTCCGACTTATATTGAAAACCGCCATAATCCTAATAAAGTTAAGTACGCTCACCCAATGCTTGAAGATATTCTCGACGTTACCTATGGCTGTATTGTTTATCAGGAGCAGGTAATGCAGATTTTCAGAAAGCTTGCAGGCTATTCCTTAGGCAGAGCAGATATTGTACGCCGTGCAATGAGCAAGAAAAAGCACGACGTAATGGAAAAAGAGCGTAAAATATTCATAGAAGGCTTAACAAACGAAGACGGCAGTGTTGAGGTAGAAGGTTGCCTCAAACGTGGTGTAAGTCGAGAGGTCGCGGAAGAAATCTACGAGCAGATGAAAAGCTTCGCCTCTTATGCCTTCAATAAATCCCACGCCGCCTCTTATGCTTTCATTTCTTATGAGACAGCTTGGCTTAAATGCTACTATCCAAAGCAGTATATGGCGGCACTTCTTTCTTCTGTTCTTGATAATCAGAACAAGCTCTCCTCATATATAACCGAGTGCTTACGCCTTGGTATCGAGGTTTTACCCCCTCATGTAAACTATTCAAGCCATGGCTTCACCGTTGTTGAGGGCAATATCCGTTACGGACTTATGGCTATTAAAAACTTAGGTAAAGCTTTTATTGACGAAATTATACGCGAGCGAGACAAAAAGCCTTTTTGCTCTCTTTATGATTTTTGCTCACGTCTTTATTCGCGAAGTCTTAATTCCCGTGCGGTTGAAAGCTTAATTAAAAGCGGAGCCCTCGATTCACTGGGCACAAACCGCCGTCAGATGTTAAGCGTCATAAAGCAAATCCTTGACGACCTTGACTATGAAAAACGCCGTAACGTTTCAGGTCAGCTTTCGCTTTTTGGTATGGGGAAGGAAGAAACTCAGCCTCAGCTTGTTATACCCCAAATGGAGGAATTTCCTCTTATGGAGCTTTTAAAAATGGAAAGAGATATGACAGGCTTTTTCCTTTCGGGTCATCCTATTTCTGAATACGAATGGTATGCAAAACGAATAAATGCCACAAGAATAGGGGATATAATAAATCCTGAAGCTAATTCTGATTTCTTTGACGGCGACAGAGTAAGGCTTGTTGCTATAGTTTCGAAATACCGAACCCAGATTACAAAGTCAAATCAGATGATGGCGTTTGTAACGGTTGAAGACAGAAGCGGTATAATCGAGCTTGTAGTTTTTCCAAAAGTCCTTGCCGAGTTTGGCTCTCTGCTTTTTGAGGGCAGTGTCATAACAGTTGACGGTACACTTAATCTTAAAGAAGACGAAGATGCCAAGATTCTTGTTAACCGTGTATCAAAAATCCCTTCAAAAGAAGAGGTTTGTGTAACTCCTTCTTTGCCTCAAAAAGAAAACACAAACAGAAAGCTCAGCGCAATGTATCTAAAAATGCCTAACTTAGAATGCACTGAATTCCAGAAGGCAAAAAATCTTCTTGAAATTTTTGAGGGAACAACGCCGGTAATACTCTATTTAACCGACACCAAAAAGCAGCTTATGGCACCAAACACACTTTGGGTTGATGCAAACGAGGTGCTCATTCGCGAGCTTAAAAAGGTGCTGGGGGAGAATTCTGTAAAACTAAAGTTTACAGAATAGTAAAAACCCCTTGAATTTAAAAGCTTAATGTATTATAATAAGTAATGTATTACGCCTATTGGAGGTATTATTATGTCACAGAAACTTAATTCTATCGCAGTTTTAACCAGCGGCGGCGACGCTCCCGGTATGAACGCTGCAGTAAGAGCAGTTGTTCGTTCTGCTATAAATAAGAACATTCAGGTATACGGTGTTCGCAGAGGCTATAACGGTCTCTTAACAGGTGAGGTAGTTCAGATGAATCTTCGCTCTGTTTCCGATATTATTCACCGCGGCGGCACAATGCTTTGTACCGCCAGAAGCGAGGAGTATAATACACCTGCAGGTGTAAAAAAGGCTGCTGACTATTGCCGTTCATTAGGTGTTAACGGCGTTGTTGTAATCGGCGGTGACGGTTCATTCCGCGGTGCAAGAGACCTTTCGGGTGCAGGTATTCCCTGTGTAGGTATCCCCGGCACAATCGACAACGACATTGCTTGCAGCGAGTACACAATCGGCTTTGATACCGCTATGAACACCGCTCTTGAAATGGTAGATAAAATCCGTGATACCGCTCAGTCTCACGACAGATGCTCGGTTGTTGAGGTTATGGGCAGACGTTGCGGCGATATTGCTCTTCAGACAGGTATCGCTTGCGGTGCAACTGCTATTCTCGTTCCTGAAAAGCCTGTTGATATCGACAAAATGGTTGTTGAAAAAATCATCAACACCAAGGCTACAGGCAAACGTCACTTTATTGTAGTTGTTGCTGAGGGCGTAGGTCACACTGAGGAAATTGCTAAGTATATTGAAGAAAAAACAGGCATCGAGTCCCGTGCAACTATACTTGGTCACGTTCAGCGCGGCGGTTCTCCCACACTCAGAGACCGTGTTGTTGCAAGTGCAATGGGTCATCACGCCGTTGAGCTTCTCTCTTCAGGTATAGGTGACAGAGTTGTTGCTTTACAGGAAGGCAAAATTGTTGACCTTGATATCACCGAGGCTCTCAATATGAAGCGTGTTTTTGACGAAGAACTCTACAATATAGCAATGGATGTTTCCATCTGATTTTTACAGGCACACTCAGTTGTGCCTGTTCTTATATTAGGTTAAGTGAGGTTTCGCCTTATGGCAGGCAAAGATAGTAATAAGCTAAAAAATTTATTTTTCTTCGGTGTTTCTTATGTAAACTACGATTCTACAGACGTAACACTTGATATTATCACAAATATCCGCAGACGCTTTTTGGTAACCAGAAAGCCTGCCTCAAATAAGCTTTACAGGTCTGCAAATGGTGAAAGCTTGGTTTATAATTATAATTTCAGCTTTAACCGTCCCTTACAGTGGAAGGTAAGCCGTAATAAAAAGACTGTTGAAGAAATCGAGCATCTTCTTTCTGGCAAGTACTGTATTAATTTGTATGATGAGCAGGGTAAGGATCTCAAAAAGACCTTTTTCGATTCCAAGCACAGATGGTTCAAAACAAATTATTACAGTCCCGTTTCCAACGAAACTCTTGCTTGTACTTTGGTGCCCAAAGAGTTTGACGAGGGCACTTCGCTGCTTAAATACATTACAGGCGAGGTTTACCCCGAAAGGCTTTACGCCTGTACAATTCCTTCCTGTGATGCGGTCTTAAGCAGAGTGTTAGAAAAAATCCCCACTCCTTCTGTAACTGCCCTTACCAATTTAGGTGTAGTTTATTTTATGACAGAGGTTGATAAAGAAAACTACGAGCATATTCTCTCTGAGGAGGAGGCTGCTTTCGCAAAAGAAAACGCCCCCGTAAGCTTTGTTTCCGATGAAGATGCGGCAACAGGCTTTAACCTGTCTGTCAAGGATTTTGATATGAGCAAAAACCTTAACCGCACCTTTGATATATCCTTAGCTCAGGATTTTGATGCAGAGGTATCTGTGCCTGAAGAAATTCCAGAGCCCGAAGCTGAGCCTGAAACTCATGATGACGGTTCTGTCGATGCCGCAATTACAGATGCTGTTGAGCAAATTAATGCACTGACTTCCCTTGAAATCGACGCTGGAGAAATCCTTAACTTTGATATCAGCGCTCTTAATAATGAAGAAAATGAAGATAATCTTTTTGCTGACAGCGAGCCTACAATTGACATTCAGCTCAGACATATCGAGTCCGTTTTAGACGAAAACGCCTTGCTTAATTCTGAGCATAAGCTTATGGTAGGTGATTCGGTAGTTGATGACGACTACATAAGCTCAATTATTGACGGAATCATCGCTTCAGCCTTTGAAACTGACGAAGAAGAAACTGAGGAAACTTTAGATGAAGCAGTAGAGGCCACTGAAACTGAGGAACCTGTTGCTGATGAAGAAAATGAGCCTGTTTGTCTTTCCGGTGAGGATTTCATAAAAGAAACTCCCGCTGACCTTACAATTGAAAGCAGGGGAGAGTCTTACTTCTATTACGGTTCAGTTGACGAAAACGGAAAACGCTCAGGCAGAGGCAGAACTCTTATGTCAGACGGAAGCATTGCTTATGAAGGCTTCTATGAAGATGATAAGAGAAAAGGACAGGGTAGCTTTTATTTTAAAGACGGAACACTTTGCTACTGGGGCAATTGGAGCGAAAATGTCCGCTCTGGCTTTGGTGTAGGTGTAAGCTCAGAGGATAAAGCGGTTCATATCGGCAACTGGTCTAACAATAAGCCTGTGGGTTTAGGTGCCCGCTTTGACAATGACGGCAACCTTATGTTTATTTCAACAAATTGTGATGACAAGAAAAAAGGCTTTACAATTTCCGATTTTTCCGATACTTCCTTTACTATAAGGGTGTGGAGCGAAAAAGACGACGCCTTTGTCCAGCAGGAAATTTCAATAAACGATATTTTAAAGTAAACTAAAAGCTCTCCTTTTCTAAGGAGAGCTTTTTTTAACAGGCAATGGCTTTTTTCAGGTCTGATTTTAACCTTTTGATTATCTTTTTTTCAAGTCTTGAAATGTAGGATTGCGATATTCCCAGCATATCCGCCACTTCCTTTTGTGTGTGTTCCTTGTGCCCGTCAAGTCCGTACCTCAATTCCATAATTAGACTTTCTCTGTCCGGAAGTCTGTTAACCGCATCAATAAGCATATTGTTTTCAAGCTCTTTTTCTATGTTGTAGTTAATAGCGTCAGGCTCACTTCCCAGTACATCAGAAAGCAACAACTCATTTCCGTCCCAATCGGTATTAAGCGGTTCGTCAATAGAAACCTCGTTTTTCAATTGAGTAGATTTTCTCAAAAACATAAGTATTTCATTTTCAATGCATCTGCTTGCATAGGTGGCAAGCTTGATGTTTCTTGTAGGCGAAAAGGTGTTAACCGCTTTTATCAGTCCTATTGTGCCTATTGAAATCAAATCCTCTACGTTAGCACCTTTGCTTTCAAATTTCTTCGCAATGTAAACCACAAGCCGCAGATTATGTGTAATCAGAGGCTCCCTTGCATTTTCAAGTCCTGCAATAATGTCATCAAAAATCTTTTTTTCTTCCTCCTTGCTCAACGGCGGCGGTAATGTCAGACTTCCGTTTATATAATAAACATCATTAGAAGTAAAGCCTTTGAAAAACCTTTGCAAAATAAATTTTAAATTCATAAACCCTCCGTAATATTATCCCCCATAAGGGACTTTATTTCATTTGTAAGCTTTCCTTCGCTTACTCCGATATAGCAACCGCTTCTGACCTCCTTTCCGTCAATCAGCGTCTTCTCAGGCTTAAAAGCCTTTAACATTCCTTCACCCGTCAAGGTCTTAAAGGGCACCAATCTTACTTTTTCATCAGAAATATTTTTGCCTTCTATCAGCTCCTTCTCAGCAATAATTACAGGTAACCCCGAAAAAGGCTCTTTAAGACTGCAACCGGTGTCTACCATTGAATCAAAAGAATATAAATCGTTTTCAGTTATTACGGTAACCTTGTGGATTTTCATTTTAGGATGATGTTTTTCTTTTAATCTTTCGTAAACGCTAAGTGATATAAAGGCAATTAAAGTGCATACTATCAGCATAACAGGCGAAATATCAAAATAAACCGCATCGTTATATATAATAACCCCCTCAGGCTTAAACATAAGCCAGATAAGTGATATAAATCCCGAAAAACCAATACTTACTCCAATGAACGTTAAAAGCCTTACTGTAAAGCTTTTTAAACTTCCTTTGCCAAATGCAATTAAAATAGTTAAAGCAGCCGTAATTACCCTGTAAAAAACAGAAAACAGCTTTGTATAAAAGGGAAGAAACACCCCTAAAGTGCAAAAAGAAGCAAATAAAGCTCCCAACAATAATCTTATTGCCCTTGAATTTACCCTCAAAAGTTTTTTTACCGCAAAAAGCAAAATGTAATCAATAAACAAGTTTACACATAAAAGCGTGTCAATATATACCGTTTGCATACCTGCTCCTTTCTCATACTATTATCCACAAAAGGCTTCTATAAAAATGTCAAATTCAATTAGTTTTATTTTGAAGCTTAAGCGTGTAATTTTAATAAATAATAAACAATCTGAAAAATCACCAATTCCGACACATAATATTAAAAAGTTTTTAGTAAGGTTACAAATCCCTGAAGTGGGCAATTGATTTTCATTGACTATGCAAAAGCGCAGTAGTATAATAAGCAATAACAAGCATAATATTTGTGAGGTGTATTATGGCTTTAAATTCAATCGATAAAATAAGAGAAGCCGAGCTTTCTGCAAGCGAAGTAATTTCAAATGCAGAAAAGACGGCAAAAGAAAGCCTGCAACAGGCAGAGCTTAAAGCAAAAGAGCTTATTGCCAACGCCAATGCCGACGCCAAATCTATGGTGCAGCACAAAGCGGACAAGGCTTATGTCAAAGCGGAAGAAATTATTGTTTCTGCTAAAAACAGTGCCAAGCTCAATGCCGAAAAGCTTAAAAACGAAGCTTTAAAAAAGCAAGAAAACGTTGATAGCGAGATTCTTAAAATAATAATCTGATTTGAGGTGCTGCCTTATGGCAATATTGAAAATGCAGCGAATCAGTATTTATGCTTTATCCCGTTATTCTAAAGATGTTCTTGAAACCCTTCAGCGAATGGGTGTTATTGAGATAGAAAAATGCAACATCGAAGATTCGGTTTTCTATCAGACAGACAGCACTCCTCTAAGCACGTCTTTTCTTCGTTCCGCCTCTGTAATGGTACAGGCTCAGGAAATTATTACAGAGTATGCGAAAGAAAAGAAAGGCTTGCTTTCTTCTCTTGAGGGCAGAACTCCTTTAACGGTCGATGAGTATGAAGAAATCGCTCAGAAAAATCCCGAAGCTTTACGCTTGGCTTATAAAATAATAAGCTACAAAAAGAAAATTACAGAAAACAAGGCTAAAATTATTGCCTACAATACCCGTATTGATGCACTTACTCCGTGGCAAAACCTTGATGTAGTAATGGACACAGGCTCCACCGCTTCTTCAAAGTTTATTCTCGGCTCTTTTCCTGAGGAACTTTGTGAGGAAGAAATACGGCTAAAAGTCGCCGAGGTTTCACCCGAAACAGAGCTTTTCGATGTTGAGGTGATTTCAAAGGATTCCAATCAGACCTGTGTATTCGTGGTCTGCTACAAAGGAGTTTATGACGAGCTTTTAAGTGCTCTTCGAAAAATCGGTCTTATTCTTCCTTCGGCAACTACTCCTTCAAATCCGGATTCTGAGATTAAATCTTTGAAAAGCAGAATAGCAAAAAGGGAAGAGCTTATCTCTGAATGCGAAAAGGCAATTGCTTCTCATTTAAACGACTTGCCGCTTTTAAGGTTTTTTGAGGACTATTACGTTATGAAAGCAGAGAGGTATTCTCAGCTCGATAACATTTCTTATTCGCCTCATACATTCGTTATGACAGGGTATATTCCCAAAAAAGACAGCGAAAAAGTCAGCAAGGTGCTTTTTGAAAGATATGGTGCAGAAGTTGAGCTTGAAGACGCCGAGGGCGAGGACGTACCTGTTCTTCTTAAGAATAATGCCTTTGCCGCCCCTGCTGAGGGAGTACTGCTTTCTTATAGTGCTCCAAGCAGGTTTGAGCTTGACCCGACTGCTATAATGGCAGTTTTCTACTACGTCTTTTTCGGTATGATGTTTTCAGATGCAGGCTACGGTCTTGTAATGTCCCTTGCCTGTGGGTTTGCCCTTCTGAAGTTTAAGAATATGGAGGCAGGTCTTAAACGCTCTATAAAAATGTTCTTTTACTGCGGAATTTCCACCACCTTCTGGGGACTTATGTTCGGAAGCTTCTTCGGCGATGCAGTTTCGGTAATATTTAATACATTTATCGGACAGCCTGCGCCTGTAATCCCCGGCATTACGACGCCCATTTGGTTTAATCCCACCGTAGGCTCCGGTCCCACAACTCTTTTGATGTTTTCCTTCCTGTTCGGCATAATCCACCTTTTTGCAGGTCTTACCTTGCAGGCGGTTAACTATATCAGACAAGGTAACTTTATTTATGCAATATACGACGATTTATCGTGGATATTAGTTGTAACAGGTGCTGTTTTTGCTCTGCTTTCCACCGATATGCTTTCGGGTATGATGGGCGGCTTCAAGCTTTCTCCTGTATTCCTTACAATTGGCGGTATAATGGCAGGTATAGGTGCAGTGCTCATTCTGATTTTTTCAGGCAGAGAAAGCAAAAATCCTTTAAAACGCCTTTTAAAGGGTGCTTATAATCTTTACGGTGCCACAAGCTACCTTTCCGATATTCTTTCTTATAGCCGACTTCTTGCATTAGGACTTGCCACAGGTGTTGTCGCAGGCGTTTTCAATCAGCTTGGCTCAATGCTTGGTAACTCGGTTGTAGGTGTGATTCTTTTCGTAATCGTATTTATTATCGGTCATCTTCTTAATATCGGCATAAACGCTTTAGGCGCTTATGTTCATACAAACCGTCTCCAGTTTGTCGAATTCTTCGGCAAATTCTATACAGGCGGCGGCAGGGATTTCAAGCCTTACGCCGTTAACACAAAACATTATAATATCAAGGAGGATATTTAAAATGGAATTAGGTCTTTTTCTTGCACTTTTAGGTGCAGCTCTTGCAACATTTATGGCAGGTATCGGTTCATCAATCGGCGTTGGTAAAGCAGGCGTAGCCGCCGCAGGTGTTTTAGCTGAAGAGCCTTCGCTTTTCTCAAAGGTTCTTATTCTTATGCTTCTTCCTGCAACACAGGGTATCTACGGCCTTCTTGTTGCCTTCCTTATTCTTCAGGGCGTAGGTATTATCGGCGGCGGTGCCGGCGAGATTTCTAACCTTGAAGGCCTTCTTTATCTTGCCGCTTCACTTCCTATTGCGGCATCAGGTCTTTTCTCTGCAATTCATCAGGGTAAGTGCTCTGTTGCAGGTATCCACACAGTTGCCAAAAAGCCCGACACAATGGGTAAATCTCTCATTATCCCCGCAATGGTAGAGACTTACGCTATCCTTGCACTTCTTATTTCCATTCTTGCTATCAACGGTATCGGAGCACTCGGTATCTGATTGGAGTGTCGTTATGACAGGTTTAGATAAAATTATCGCTCAGATTAAGCTTGACGGTGAAAATACCGCAGAAGGTATCAAAGCAAAAAGCAACGCTGAGTGTGAAAAGCTTTTAGCCGATGCACAAAAAGATGCTGAGGCAATACTTAAATTAGGCGAAGAAAAGGCTTCTAAAAAGTATGATGACATCATAGCAAGGGCAAATTCTCAGGCAGAGCTTGAAGAGCGTAAGATTATGCTTTCTGCCCGTCAGTCTGTGATTTCTACTATGATTTCATCTACCTTAGCTTCTTTAATAGCCTTGCCTGAGGACAAGTACTTTGAGCTTATATTAAAAATGATTTCAAAATACAGTGAAAACAGCGAGGGAACCCTTTCCTTTAATTCGGCTGACCTTGCCCGTTTGCCCAAAGATTTTGAGTCTAAGGCAAATTCTGTTTCAAAAGGTAAGCTTAAGCTTAGCTCTGATGCGGTTTCTATTGACGGCGGCTTTGTTCTTACTTACGGCGGAGTTGATGTTAACTGTAGCTTTTCATCACTCTTCAGCGATAACAGCGAAAAAATCAGCGATGCAGTAGCAAAGCTTTTGTTTTCATAAGGAGGACTTATGAAAACTCAGGATTTTACTTATGCAGTAAGCCGTATCAGAATGAAAGAGACAAAGCTTTTCTCAAGAAAAGAAATTGACCGTCTTATTTCTCAAAAGGACTACCAGTCGGTTTTAAGAACTCTTTATGAGTTAGGCTTCGGCGGTGAAACTAACTCAAACGAAGACGTACTGACTGCCGAGCAAAACAAGCTCTGGCAGCTTATGGCTGAGCTTACGGATGATATGAGCGTTTTTGATATTTTCCGTATTCAGAACGACTACCATAACCTTAAGGTCAGCGTAAAGTCAATTTACTCTAATACCGAACCTTACTCTATGTTTGTTTCAGGCGGTACTATAAAGGGCGAAGCTTTGTTTGAAAGCGTTAAAAACAGAGATTACAGCGAACTCCCTGATGCTCTGGGCTTAACCGCTTCTCTTTCTCTTGATACACTTCTTAAAACAGGCGACGGACAGCTTTGCGACGCTATCATCGACAAAGCTACTTTAGATGCCGTTACTCTCTTTGCTAAAAATATGCAGCAAGAGGTAATAAGCGAATATGCAGAGCTTTTTGTAGCTTCCTCAAACATTAAAATTGCCGTCAGAGGCTCGCGCCTTAATAAGTCTCTTGACTTTTTCTCAAAATCACTTTCTGACTGCAACACCCTTAATATTGAAGCCTTAGCACGTTCTGCCGTAAAAGGCTTTGACGAAATCTGCAATTATCTTGCTGACACTGAATATAAAGATGCCGTTTCATACATCAAAAAGTCTATGTCCTCCTTTGAAAAATGGTGCGACGACAAGCTTTTGAACAGTATGAAAAAGCAAAAGTCAGAGCCCTTTACCATAGGCCCTCTGATAGCTTATATTTTGGCAAAACAAAACGAAATCAAGGCTGTAAGGCTTATTCTTATTGCAAAGCTTAACGGTCTTGACGACAGTAAAATAAACGAAAGGATAAGGGAAATGTATGTATAGAGTTGCTGTTTTAGGCGACAAAGAAAGCATATACGGCTTTGCCGCCCTTGGACTTGATGTGTTTTTTGTTTCACAGGGAGAAGACCCTGAACCAATTTTTAAAAAACTTACTCAAAGCGACTACGCGGTTATTTATATAACCGAACAGCTTGCGTCGGTTCTTGCTGACGAGATTGCAAAATTTTCATATAAGCCTTCGCCTGCAATTATTCAGATACCCGGAGTTTGGGGCAACACAGGTAAAGGTATGGCTGACGTTAAAAAGTCAGTGGAAAAAGCAGTCGGCAGCGACATTATTTTTAACGATTAACATTATCCACGAAAGGATGATTTCTTATGAGCAAAGGAGCTATTAAAAAGGTAGCAGGCCCCCTTGTTATTGCCGAGGGTATGAGAGATGCCAACCTTTTCGACGTTGTCCGTGTTTCCGAACATCGACTTATCGGCGAAATTATTGAAATGCACGGCGAAGATGCATCTATTCAGGTATACGAAGAAACCTCAGGTCTTGCTCCCGGTGCACCGGTTGAATCAACAGGCGCACCTCTAAGCGTAGAGCTTGGTCCCGGCCTTATTTCAAATATTTACGACGGTATCCAGCGTCCTCTTGAGGATATTATGAACGTTTGCGGAACCAATCTTCAGCGTGGCGTTGAAGTTCCTTCCCTTAGCCGAGAGAAAAAGTGGAGCTTTACACCCTCAGTTTCAGCAGGCGATAGGGTAGAAGCAGGTGACACATTGGGCGTGGTGCAGGAAACCGACATCGTTCTTCATAAAATTATGGTTCCCCCCTCAGTAAGCGGCACTGTAAAAACCATCAATGCAGGTGAGTTTACTGTAGAAGATACCGTTTGTGTTCTCACTCTGGAAAACAGCGAGGAAAAACCTCTTACTTTAATGCAGAAGTGGCCTGTTCGTGTTGGCAGACCCTATAAGAAAAAGCTTCCGCCAGAGTCTCCTCTTGTAACAGGTCAGCGTGTTATTGATACACTTTTCCCGATTGCAAAAGGCGGTGTTGCCGCAGTTCCTGGACCTTTCGGTTCAGGTAAAACAGTTGTTCAGCACCAGCTTGCAAAATGGGCAGAGGCAGATATAGTTGTATACATCGGTTGCGGTGAACGCGGTAACGAAATGACCGACGTTTTAAACGAATTCCCCGAACTTATCGACCCCAAAACAGGCAAGTCCCTTATGGAGCGTACCGTGCTTATAGCCAATACCTCCGATATGCCCGTTGCCGCTCGTGAAGCTTCTATTTACACAGGTATTACTATTGCCGAGTATTTCCGCGATATGGGTTACTCCGTTGCCCTTATGGCAGACTCAACCTCACGTTGGGCAGAGGCTCTTCGTGAAATGTCAGGTCGTCTTGAAGAAATGCCCGGTGAAGAGGGCTATCCCGCTTACCTTGGCTCACGTCTTGCTCAGTTTTATGAGCGCGCCGGAAAGGTGCACGTTTTAGGCAGTGAAGATAAAGAGGGTTCACTGTCTGTTATCGGTGCAGTTTCACCTCCCGGTGGTGATATTTCTGAGCCTGTTTCTCAGGCAACCCTTCGTATTGTAAAGGTGTTCTGGGGACTTGACTCCTCTCTTGCATACAAGCGTCATTTCCCTGCTCTTAACTGGCTTACAAGCTATTCACTTTATACAGATACCCTTTCAAAATGGTTCGATGAAACAGTATCTGAAGACTGGATGAAAATGCGTGCACGCCTGATGCAGCTTTTGCAGGAGGAAGCAGAGCTTGAAGAAATCGTTAAGCTTGTTGGTATGGATGCACTTTCCTCGCCTGACCGCTTAAAGCTTGAAGCCGCACGCTCAATCCGTGAGGACTACCTCCACCAGAATGCTTTCCACGAGGTTGATACCTACACACCTTTAAATAAACAGCTTCTTATGATGAAGCTTATTTTAGCCTACTATGATAAAGCACTTTCGGCTTTAAGAGACGGTGCAAACATCGAAAAGCTTGTTTTGATGCCCATAAGAGAAGCTATCGGCAGATTTAAGTATGTTAAAGCAGATGAAATCAGCAAAGCTTATGATGAAATTATTTTCACTCTCGATAAAGATATTGACGAGATTATAGCAAAAGGAGAGGATTAAAATGCCAAGAGAATACAGAACTATTCAAGAGGTAGCAGGTCCTCTTATGCTTGTAAAAGATGTCGAAAACGTTGCCTATAACGAGCTTGGCGAAATAGAGCTTGCAAATGGTGAAGTAAGACGTTGTAAGGTGCTTGAAATCAACGGCACCAATGCTCTTGTGCAGCTTTTTGACTCAGCCGCAGGCATCAACCTTTCAAATTCAAAGGTTCGTTTCTTGGGCAGAAGTATGGAGCTTGCAGTTTCAAAGGATATGCTTTCCCGAGTTTTCGACGGTATGGGCAGACCCATTGACGGCGGCCCCGAAATTCTTCCTGTAAAAAGGGCAGACATTAACGGTGTTCCCATGAACCCTGCCGCAAGAAACTACCCTCAGGAGTTTATCCAGACAGGTGTTTCTGCTATTGACGGTCTTAATACCCTTGTAAGAGGTCAGAAGCTTCCCATATTCTCAGCTTCAGGTCTTCCTCATGCAAATCTTGCCGCCCAGATTGCACGTCAGGCAAAGGTAAGAGGCACCGACGAGCAGTTCGCGGTTGTCTTTGCTGCTATGGGTATCACTTTTGAAGAGTCCAACTACTTTGTTGAAAGCTTCAAAGAAACAGGTGCTATTGATCGTACGGTTATGTTTGTGAATCTTGCCAATGACCCTGCCATTGAGCGTATTTCTACTCCTAAAATGGCTCTTACCGCCGCGGAGTATCTTGCTTTTGAAGAGAATATGCACGTTCTTGTTATCCTTACAGATATTACAAACTACGCCGACGCTCTCAGAGAAGTTTCTGCCGCAAGAAAAGAGGTTCCCGGCAGACGCGGCTACCCCGGCTATATGTACACAGACCTTGCTACTCTTTACGAAAGAGCAGGCAGACTCAGAGGCAAAAAGGGTTCAATCACTCTTATTCCCATTCTTACAATGCCCGAAGATGACAAAACTCACCCCATTCCTGACCTTACAGGCTACATCACAGAGGGTCAGATTATCCTTTCCCGTGAGCTTTACCGCAAGGGTGTTACTCCGCCCATTGATGTTCTTCCGTCTCTTTCCCGTCTCAAGGATAAGGGTATAGGTGAGGGCAAAACAAGAGCTGACCACAGTAACACCATGAACCAACTTTTCTCAGCTTATGCCCGCGGTAAAGAAGCAAAAGAGCTTATGGTTATCTTAGGCGAAGCCGCCCTTACCGATATTGATAAGCTTTACGCAAAGTTTGCCGAGGAGTTTGAAAACCGCTATGTTTCTCAGGGATATATGACCGACAGAAGCATTGAAGAAACCCTTGATTTAGGCTGGGAGCTTTTAAGAATTCTTCCCAGAAGCGAGCTTAAGCGTATCGACGATAAATACCTCGACCTCTACTACGATAAAAAGTAATTCGGTGAAATAATATGGCTACAAAACAGGTCAATCCAACCCGTATGGAGCTAACCCGCCTTAAGAAAAAGCTTGCCACCGCTACAAAGGGGCACAAGCTTCTTAAGGATAAGCGAGATGAGCTTATGCGGCAGTTTTTGGATATGGTAAAACTTAATAAGAAGCTTCGCGAAAAGGTAGAAAAAGGCATCAGCGAGGCTAATAAGAACTTTGTTCTTGCAAGTGCCTCTATGACAAGCGAAAGCCTTTCAGCGGCTATGCTCTCACCAAAGCAGGAGGTTTATCTTGAAGTTGGCAGTAAAAATATTATGAGCGTTGACGTGCCGAAATATGAAATCAATTACCGCACTCCCAACACCAATGATATGTTCTGCTACGGCCTTGCTTTTACCTCTTGTGATTTAGACGATGCAGTAAGCTCCCTTTCAAAGATTTTGCCCGATATGCTACGCCTTGCAGAGGTAGAGAAGTCTTGCCAGCTTATGGCTGATGAAATCGAAAAAACACGCCGTAGAGTAAACGCTCTGGAGCATGTTATGATTCCCGAAACCAAGGCTAATATTAAATTTATATCAATGAAGCTCGACGAAAATGAGCGTGCTACCCAGACCCGACTTATGAAGGTCAAGGATATGATGCTCAAAGAAGCCCACGGATATTAAAAGAAGCACCCGAAAGGGTGCTTTTTTAGTGATGCTTAGCTGAAAATATATCAAAATTCTATATTAGAATAAAATATGTCGAAATAGGTAGTATAATCTAAAAGTATTTTTAAAAATTACTTTAAGGTGATATATATGACTCAGGAAAGAAAGGCACAGAAAGCTCAAACCAACAAAAAACGCCGTAAAAATCTTGTTATCACAAAGCTTGTCTGTGCCGTTTTGGCAATTCTTTTTCTAATCAGCGGTATTGCTTCTATTGCATACTACAAAACACTCAATAGCATCGGTTATCAGGATATTAACGTAAATAAACCTGTAGTAAGTACAGATGCACAGGGCAATGTTATTGAAACCGAGCCCGAAATCCTCACCCTTGATACAAATTCCGGCAATCTCCTTTCTGACCCTTATGTGCTTAACATTCTTCTTTTCGGCGCTGACCAATACGGCGATCAAGGTAACTCCGACACAATAATTCTTATGTCCATTGATAACCGCCACGAAAAAATTAAGCTAACTTCTTTTCTTCGTGACACCTATATTTCTATACCCGGTTACTATTCATGGAAGCTCAACGGTGCTTACGCCTTAGGCGGAGCAGAGCTTTCTATTAAAACAATCGAGGCTAATTTCGGCATCAAAATTGACCGCTATGCCGTTGTTAATTTTGAAACCTTCAAGGATATTGTAGACATTATGGACGGTATCGACATCGAGCTTACTTACGACGAAATTCAGTACATCAATGCCCAGATTGCTCAGAATAATCAGGAAGAATATCTTCCTTGGGATACAGAGGAGGGCATGGTGCACCTTAACGGTCAACAGGCTCTCTGGCACGCCAGAAACCGAGGCGGCTACGTAAACGGCACATATTTCTATATGGGCGACGACTGGGGCAGAGTAGGTCGTCAGCGAGCATTTCTTGATGCAGTTATGGACAAGCTCAGAAGCTCTGCATCTCTTACCGACATTATACGAATTGTCAATTCCGTCGGCCCTAACATTACAACCAACCTTAAAAACAGCGAGGTTACTACCTTGGTGTCAGGTGCTCTTACGTATCTTGGGTACGAAATGCAAGAGCTTACTATGCCTGAGGATAACTGGCAGTCTGTAAAAAACGAAGCAGGCGATTGCCTTGCAATTATCGACTGGAATTTAGCCCGTCGTACAGTTGCGGAATTTATTTACGAAGACAGCGTTGTATAAAATAAGCAGGTGACTTTTAAAGCCACCTGCTTTTCTTTATATTATTGAAAATTCCATGTGAGCAGGAACTGCATCTAAATAAAGCTTTTCGGTATCTATCTGCTTGATAAAGCCGTAAAGCTCACCGAATACCAAAGTTTTGCCTCCTGTTGTCACACATAAAAGCTTGCCCGATTTGATTAAAGGCTTAAAAGTAAGCTCCAATGCACTGCCTGCGGTGAATTTCCACGGCTTGTCGGGGCGTTCTTCTTTTCCTAAAGCTTTTACAGAGGCGAATTTATGAAGCACACCGTCTAAGAAAAAGCAGTTTTCGCTGCCCTGAGACGTATCGCCAACGCCTCCTGCAAGGCAAAGGGCAAATTGTCTGCCGTCAATTTCGGTATTTGAATATAAGGCGTGATAGCAGCTTTTTTCAGAGAGAGAGTACCTTTGCCAATCAAGGCTTGCAAAGGAGCTGTCTTTAGTAAAATTATACTCGGCACCGCCGCATCTCACTACACCCGATGCACACATTGCAGGCATAAACCTTTTGTGGAAAAATCCTTTAGGATTGTTTTTTGCAGGAATAACCACATTCATACTTTCGCAAGGCTTTTGAGAAAGCTCAAGATTAATATAAAGGGTTTTTTCTTTGTAGAAATCAACAAATTCGCATCTTATGTATCTGTTTAAGGCGGTATTTGAAAAATTCATGCCAACCCTTGTGTCTGTAAAAGTAACATCACCGTTTTTGCTTGATGCAGGCATACTAAGCTTACCCAAGGACATATACTTCTTTAGTGTTCTGAAATCCTGCTCGCCTGTATTAAGGTCAACAATTACCGCAGTAACCTCGGCATTAACACCTTTTTCAGCAACAGAAAGATAAATTGCGGCACCGTCGCCGACAATCATATAGCTGTCGCGCTCAGTGAAGGTAAAGCGGTTTTTAACCATAGATTTGTCAAACAGGAAATTAGGCTCACGGCTGTAGCCCGCACAGCTTAACTTGCCGTTTGCATCGAATATGCTTTTTTCTGTATTTATCTCACGCTGCACAGTGCCACCTCCATTTAAACTCTGTGTATTATTATACATTATTTATATCTTTGTGCAATACCCTCTCTATAGTAAAATTTAGGAGAATTTTATGAGGTCTTTTAAGCTTATCTTGTGTATAATTACTTGCTCGTTTCTTTTATGTTCCTGCAAAGCAGTAACAGTAACCTCTGCCGATGAGCTTCTTAAAAACAGTTGGGTTGCAGAAAATAAAAGCTTACTTAAGGCAGAGCTTTCCTTCAATATACGTGAAAACTCAGCAAAATTTACCATAGAAGACCAGAATGGGGAAGAGTTTTCAGTAAACGGGGTTTTTGCAGTGGATTCTAAAAATCTTTATATAACTTCTTCAAAGCTTGCAAAAACCTATGAATTTTCCTATAAGGTATATAAAGACAGACTCCTGCTTACATATAACGGCTCAGAGCTTACTTTTTATGCAAAAGAAAAAGAGCCGTGAAACCACGGCTCATAAAATCAATAGCCAAAGCTGCCTTCAAGAGAATCGTCATTTTCAATCCAATCCTCAACATAAATAGCAGTGAATTTAGTCTTTGTATTTCTGATAACAACCCTTGTAATACCTGCATTGATAATGGCACGCTTACACATTGCACAGGCACTTGCATTTTCAACGTAATCGCCTGTACTTTGCTCCTTGCCAACAAGGTAAAGTGTAGCACCCAGCATACTCTCTCGTGAAGCGTGAATAATGGCATTCATTTCAGCGTGTACGCTTCTGCAAAGCTCATATCTTTCGCCTCTGGGAATATTAAGTGCCTCACGCTGGCAGTAGCCCAAGTCAATACAGTTTTTTCTGCCCCTCGGAGCACCAACGTAACCTGTAGAAATAATCTGGTCATTGTTTACGATAATTGCACCAAAATTCCGTCTTAAGCAGGTGCCTCTTTCAGAAACGGTTTCTGCAATATCAAGATAGTAATTTTCCTTATCAATTCTTGTAAACATAATAGTCCTCCGAATTATTATACTTTAATTTAATAATGGGGCAAAAAATCTGTTTTGTCAAGATATTTATTCAGATAATTCTTTAATACAGTTTTCACAAACGTGATTTCCCTTATATTCTCTAAGATTTTCAGAGCTTTTGCAAAAAGCACATTGAGGAATATATTTTTTCAAAACAATTTTATCATCCTCAACAAAAAGCTCTAAAGGACTGTTTTCACTTAAATCAAACATCCTTCTTACGTTTACGGGTATCACAATTCGACCCAATCTGTCAACTCTGCAAATATTTCCGAAAGCTTTCAACATAATAATACCTCCAAATTAGTAGAAAATTTTATATCCTTGTTTAAATATTACCAATTGCTGCTAAAATTGTCAATATTTTGTTTTAGAAAACATTAAAATGTCGAAAGAGGTTAGAGATGCTTAATTTTATATGGGCTTTTATGATGTTAATTTCTTTTGTTTTCGCTATAATAAGCGGCAAAATGCAGGCTCTGTCAAGCTCTGTTTTATCAGGTGCAAATTCTGCCGTAGAACTTTTAATTTCTATAATCGGAATATTGTGTTTCTGGTCGGGAATGATGGAAATTGCCGATAAAAGCGGTATAACAAGATTTTTGTCAAAAATTTTTTCGCCCATACTTTCAAAACTCTTTAAAAATGTAGATAAAGATAGCTCAGCAATGCGCTATATAAGCCTTAATATAAGTGCAAATCTTCTCGGCTTAGGAAACGCCGCCACACCCTTTGGATTAAGTGCTATGAAAGAGCTTAAAACTCTTAATCATAACAAAGGCGAAGCAAGCGACGATATGCTTCTTTTCGTAGTACTTAATACTGCTTCACTTCAGCTTGTTCCAACAACCCTTTGTGCCTATCGCCAAAGCTACGGCAGCAGTGCTCCTTATGAAATTATTCCTGCAGTCTGGTTAACGTCATTGTGTGCCTTAACTGTAGGTGTTACTGTCGCAAAAGTTTTCTCAAAAAGATGCAGGTAGCCTTATGAGCTTTATTGTTCCGTTAATTGTAATTTTATTTGTAGTTGCAGGGCTTATAAAAAAGGTTTCTGTCTTTGAGGTCTTCTGCGAGGGAGCACTAAAGGGACTTAAAACTGTCCTTTCAATTGCTCCAACACTTATCGGATTAATAACTGCGGTTACAATGCTCAGAGAAAGCGGAGCAATTGATGCCTTAACTGTGCTTATTTCTCCCGTAGCAGAAAAATTAGGCTTTCCCGGCGAAATTGTTCCCGTGGCACTTTTACGCCCGGTGTCAGGCGGCGGCTCAACGGCACTTCTTATTGATATTTTTGAGCGTCTCGGTCCCGATAGCTTTGCAGGTAAAATCGTTTCTGTTATGGCAGGCTCAACAGAAACAACCTTTTACGCCATTACAGTTTACTATTCTTCAGTTGGCATAAAGAAAATCCGCCACACCCTTTTTGCAGGGCTTATGGCGGATTTAACAGCGGTTATTTTTTCGGTTTTAACAGTTCGGCTTTTCCTTACCTGAATCGAAGCACCTTTCTTATAAATGCCTTGCCGTTAAAGGGGATAAGGGGATAGAGATAGCTTTTTCCGCTTACGGTTCTGTTGGTTACAAGAAGTACAGCGGTAAACACCAAGCCTGCAATAAATCCCCAAAGGTTAAACAGTACTGTGAGTATAAGAATAATAACTCTCATAAATTTTAGGCAGTAGCCAAGCTCATAATTAGGCTGAGAAAAGCTTGCAATGGTTACAAATGCCATATAAAGAATAGTTTCGGTGTTAAACCATCCTGCGCTTACAGAAAATTCCGAAAGCGCAATAGCTCCTATAATACCTAAGGTTCCCGATAAACTGTTTGGGGTATTCAGTGCGGCAAGGCGTAGTCCGTCAATTGTTACCTCAAGCAGTATAAGCTGCCAAAACACAGGAATACTGCATTCTTCTGTTACCAGCATAAACCTAAAGACGTCAGGCACATTTTCAGGGTTCTGAAGCATCAATAGCCATAACGGAGTTATCAGCAAAGCACCTATTGTAATCAGTAGCCTTGCAACTCTTAAATAAGAACCTGTAATAGGCGGAAAATAGTAATCATCGGCTTCTTCGGTTATATCAAAAATAGAAGTTGGCAAAATCAGAGCCGAGGGTGAATTATCCACCAAAATTACGATATTGCCCTTCAAAAGGTTTGCCGCCGCAGAATCGGGTCTTTCGGTGTACTTGATTTTTGGAAATGGATTGTACCACTTTTTGGGATAAATCGCTTCAATTAAGCTTTGCTGATTCATCGCAAGAGAGTCTACGTCTACATTCTGAATTCTTTCAATAATAGCTTTAAGAAGCTTTTTGTCAACCTTGTTGTCCATATAGCATACTGCCACATCGGATTTCGAGCAATGGCTTACAAAAAACGGTTTAACTGTAAAGTTAACATCTCTTATACGTCTTCTGATTAAAGCTACGTTGCTTATCATTGTTTCAACAAATCCGTCTTTACTGCCCCTCATTACCTTGTCGTCGTCAGGCTCGCTGGTTTGCCTCTGAGGATATGTTCTCATATCCATAAGCACAGCCTTGTCCATACCGTCAATAATAAGGGCTGTAACTCCGCAAAGGATATTCTGAATTATAAGCTTCGGGTCACTTTCCGTTGTTACCTCAAAGTAGGGCACACAGTTTTCTGCAAAGGTGTCTGCGTCTTTAAAATAGCTCTCGTCTTTTATAGAATTAAAGAACACAAGCGTTTTCATCAGCACCGCATCTTTAACAAATCCGTCAATACAGTAAAGTGCAACATTTCGTTTGTTAATAATGATGTTCCGCTTAATAAGGTCAAAGCTTTCCTCAACCCTTAAGTCACTGTCAATCATATTTTCGTTTTTTTCTAAGCTTGTTGTCAGCATATAATCACCATTGGTATTTTGCACCAACTTAAGCCGATTATGAGTGCATTTGAAAAAATATACAAAAGTTATTTAGGATTTATCCTGTTTTTCTACTCACAATATATGCTAAACCCTTTGACAAAACAGTGTATTTGTTGTATAAATATAGTGTAATGAAAAACTTCTATGTGACTGACGGGTTTCACTGATAACAGTGGGGGAGTGTAGAAGTTACTAAGCCGACCGTCTGGGCAATTCACTTTACATAGAAGTGAATTGCCCTTTTTGATTTTCTTAAGGAGAGATTGGTATGGAAAGCAAAAACTGGATTGGATTTAACAAAGGTTTGTGGCAGGAGGAAATCAATGTCCGTGATTTTATTCAGTCAAACTATAATGAATATACAGGCGACAGCAGCTTCTTAAGCGGTGCTACTGAGCGTACAAATGCCCTTATGAAAAAGGTAGAGGGTCTTTTTGCCCTTGAGCGTCAGTTTGGCGGTGTACTCGATATTGACACCGCTACAGTTTCATCTCTTACAAGCTATTCCCCCGGTTACATAGATAAAGAAAACGAAATTATCGTAGGTATGCAGACAAACCGTCCCTTAAAGCGTGGCGTAAACCCCTTTGGCGGTATCCGTATGGCACGTCAGGCTTGTAAGGCTTACGGCTACAAATTAAGCGATAAAATCGAAGAAGAATTCAGATACCGCACCACTCATAACGACGGTGTTTTCCGTGCATATACCGACGAAATGCGTGCAGCAAGAAAGTGCCACGTTATCACAGGTCTTCCCGACGCTTACGGCAGAGGCAGAATTATCGGTGACTACCGCCGTGTTGCGCTTTACGGTGTAGATAAGCTTATTGAAGAAAAGCAAAAGGATAAGGCAATGCTCTCTACAGAATCCTTTGATACAGAGCAGATTCGCCTTGATGAGGAGCTTTTCCAGCAGATTGCCTTCTTAGGCTATATGAAAGAAATGGCTATGATGTACGGCTTTGATATAAGCTTGCCTGCACAAAACGCTAAAGAAGCAATTCAGTGGACATACTTTGCCTACCTTGCATCTATTAAAGAGCAAAACGGTGCCGCAATGTCTTTGGGCAGAGTAAGCACCTTCTTTGATATTTACATTGAGCGTGACATCAAAAACGGCACTTTAACCGAAGAAGGCGCTCAGGAGCTTATGGACGATTTTGTTATGAAGCTGAGAATCGCAAGGCATCTTCGTACTCCTGAGTATAACGAGCTTTTCGGCGGTGACCCTATGTGGATTACCGAAGCCGTAGGCGGTGTAGGCGAGGACGGCAGAACTTTAGTCACCAAAAACTCCTTTAGAGTTCTCAATACTCTTTATACCTTAGGTTCTTCACCTGAGCCTAACCTTACTGTACTTTGGTCAAAAAACCTTCCCGAAAACTTCAAAAAGTTCTGTGCAAAGGTCTCTAAAGACACCAACTCTATCCAGTATGAAAACGATGACCTTATGCGTCCTATCTACGGCGACGACTATGCAATTGCCTGTTGTGTTTCCGCTATGAAGGTAGGCAAGCAGATGCAGTTCTTCGGTGCAAGATGTAACCTTCCTAAGCTTATGCTGATTGCTATCAACGGCGGCTACGATACCTCAAGCAATATCCATATAGGCCCTCAGATGCCTGTGCTTGAGGGTGACAAGCTTACTTTTGAGGCTGTGATGGAGCGCCTTGATATTTATCTGCCTTGGCTTAGCCACCTTTATGTCAACACAATGAATATCATTCACTATATGCACGATAAATACGCCTACGAAAAAACCCAGATGGCACTTCACGACACAACCGTAGACCGTTTTATGGCTTTCGGCGTTGCAGGCCTTTCTGTAATTACCGACTCTTTAAGTGCTATTAAATATGCAAATGTTAAGCCCATAAGAAACGAAGAGGGATATATTGTTGAATTTGAGACTACAGGCGAATTTCCTAAGTACGGCAACGACGACGACAGAGTTGACCTTATTGCAAAGGATATGACCCGAAAGGTAATTACAGAGCTCAGAAAAACAAAAACCTACAGAAATGCAATCCACACTCTTTCTGTTCTTACAATTACCTCAAATGTAATGTACGGTAAAAATACAGCTGCAACTCCCGACGGCAGAAAAGCAGGCGAACCCTTTGCACCCGGCGCAAATCCCATGCACAACCGCGAGGAAAACGGTGCCCTTGCTTCTCTTAACTCTGTGGCAAAGCTTAGCTATGATGATTGCCGTGACGGTATTTCCAATACTTTCTCAATTACTCCCGATGCATTGGGTAAAACCAATGATGAACAAATTGATAATCTCGTAACCATTCTTGACGGTTACTTTGCAAAAATGGCACATCACATCAACGTAAACGTTATGACCCGTGAAACTTTAATGAAAGCTTATGAAAATCCCGAAGAATACCCCAACCTTACTATCCGTGTTTCCGGCTATGCAGTTCATTTCAATAAGTTAAGCCGTGAGCAACAGCGTGAGGTTATCAGCCGAACATTTCACGAAGCAATATGAGCAAGGGGTATATTCACTCGTTTCAAAGTCTGGGCACCGTTGACGGTCCCGGAGTAAGATTTGTAGTTTTCTTTCAAGGGTGCAATCTTCGCTGCAAATGCTGCCATAACCCCGACACTTGGGCAAAAGTAGGGGACTCAAAGCTTTTTGAAGCTTCTGAAGTTTTAAGGCGTGTTTTACGTTATAAGGAGTATTTCAAAGACAATGGCGGCATTACTCTTTCAGGTGGTGAGCCTCTTTTGCAGCCAAATTTTGCAAAAGAAATTTTCGCTCTGTGCAAAGAAAACGGCATTAATACCTGCCTTGATACTTCGGGCAGTATCATAAATAACGACGTTCTTGCTTTGCTTGATGTTACCGACAGAGTTCTTCTGGACGTTAAATATACCGAAAACTCTTTGTATTTAGAAAATGTAGGTTGTTCAATTAATCTGCCGCTTGAATTTCTCGGTATTCTTAATGAGAGGAATATTAGCACAACCCTTCGTCAGGTTATTATTCCGACGGTCAACGACAGTATAGAAAACATCAATAAGCTTTATGAAATTGCAAAATCTCATAAATGTGTAGATAAAGTGGAGCTTTTGCCTTTTCGCAAAATCTGCCAGACAAAATATGACGAAATGAATATTCCTTTTTCTTTCGCCGCCTTGCCCACACCTACAAAAAAAGACATTGAGCACTTGAATTCTTTTTTATTTGAATATGCATTAAACACTTCTCCCTCGGTTTAAAATCGGGGGAGATTTTTTGTGAATTTTTATAGAACAAATTCCGAATAAAGTTGCTATTTACATATCAATATGTTATAATACTTAATTATTATAGGCAAATTATGCTTGAAAGGAAGTGTCACTGTGACGGTACTGGGTATTGACCCCGGTTATGCGATTATCGGCTATGGTGTAGTAAACTATGAAAGCATGAACTTTACTCCTGTTGCTTACGGCTGTATCACTACCGACGCTGACACCGATTTCAATCTTCGCCTTAAGCTTATTTTCGACGGTATGAATAAGGTTATCGAAAAGGCAAAACCTGATTGTATTGCCATTGAAAAGCTTTATTTTCAGAACAACCAAAAAACCGCTATTATGGTTGCCGAGGCAAGAGGGGTAATTTTACTTTCAGCTCAGCTTCATAATATCCCGATTTTTGAATATACACCCTTACAGGTCAAAACTGCAGTTACGGGCTACGGCAAAGCTAAAAAGCAACAGGTTATGGATATGACCAAACGCCTTTTAAAGCTCAAAAAAATGCCTAAGCCCGATGATGCCGCCGATGCTCTGGCAATTGCCGTTTGTCATGTTCAGGCGGCAGGCACGGGCCTTAGACAAATGCTTATGAATAGCTAAGGAGAGTTTTCTGTGATTTATTCTTTACGTGGAAATTTAATATTGATGGAACAGGGCATTTCCGTTATTGAGTGCGGCGGTGTTGGTTATAAATGCCAGACAAGCCTTAATACACAAAAAAGCCTGAAGCTGAATTCAGAGGTTACTCTTTTTACCTATATGAGTATTCGTGAGGATGCCTGCGAGCTTTTCGGTTTTGCTACAAAGTCTGAACTTCAGTGTTTTAAGCTTTTAATAAGCATTTCAGGCGTTGGCCCTAAGGTGGGTATCGCTTTGCTTTCGGATTTAACCCCTGAGCAGATAACCCTTGCAATTTCAGCAGGTGACGTCAAATCCCTGACCCGTGCACAGGGTGTAGGCCCCAAGCTTGCTTCCCGTATTATTTTAGAGCTTAAAGATAAGCTCAAAGGCTTGGCTCAGTCCGAAACCGGTGTTGAGCTAAAAGGCTCGGTAATTGCCGACACAGGCAATATCCCCAAGGCGGTTGCCGCTCTGGCGGTTTTAGGCTTTTCTGCCGCCGATGTTACTCCCGTGCTTTCGCACCTTGACCCCAATTTAACTGTCGAGCAGTTAATCGGCGAAACCTTAAAGAAAATGGGTAGATGAATATGAGTGAATTTAACTATAGCGAAGATTTCGATTTTGAAAATAGAATTGTAAACACCCAGGAAACTCCTGAAGACGTTTTTGACGGTGATAACCCTCTTAGACCTAAATCCTTTGATGATTATGTAGGTCAGGAAAAGGTGAAAGAAAATTTAAAAATTTTCATAGAAGCCGCAAAAAAACGCGGAGAGGTTTTAGACCATGTGCTACTTTACGGCCCTCCTGGTCTTGGTAAAACCACACTTTCTGCCATTATTGCCAACGAGCTTGGGGTAAATATCCGTATCACCTCAGGTCCTGCAATCGAAAAGCCCGGCGATTTGGCTTCGCTTTTAACTAACCTTAATCAGGGCGACGTGCTTTTTATCGATGAAATTCACCGATTAAACCGCTCTGTTGAAGAAATCCTTTATCCCTCTATGGAAGATTTTGCCATTGATATAATCACAGGCAAGGGCCAAATGGCGGCATCTTATCATTTGCCCCTTCCTAAATTTACCTTAGTCGGTGCAACCACCCGTGCAGGTCAGCTTTCAGCCCCTTTGAGAGACCGTTTCGGCGTCATTTGCCGACTTGAGCTTTACTCTCACGAAGAGCTTGCAAAAATCGTAACACGAAGTGCAGGCATTCTGGGAATAGACATTGACGAAAAAGGTGCTTTTGAGCTTGCTTCGCGTTCCCGCGGTACTCCTCGTATTGCTAACCGTCTTTTAAAGCGTACCCGAGATTTTGCTCAGGTTATGTCTGACGGAGTTATTACCGGCGAGGTGGCAAAGGTTGCCCTTGACCGCCTTGAAATCGACTCCTTAGGTTTAGACCAGAACGACAGACGAATGCTTCTTGCCATGATAAACAATTACGGCGGAGGCCCTGTAGGTCTTGAAACCTTGGCGGCGGCTATCGGTGAAGAAGCCGTAACTATTGAGGACGTATACGAGCCTTATTTAATGCAGATAGGCTTCTTAAACCGTACCCCAAGAGGCAGATGTGTAACAAGCCTTGCTTATGAGCATTTGGGAATTAAAACCAATAAAGATGCTCAGCAAACCTTATTTTGAAATTAACAAATTGATATAGGAGGATTATAAAATGGGTAGATTATTTGGTACAGACGGAGCCAGAGGTATAGCTAATACCGAGCTTACCCCTGAGCTTGCTATGAATATCGGCAGAGCCGCCGCAATGGTGCTTATAAGCGACACTGTAGAGCATCCTACTTTCTTAATCGGCAAAGATACCCGTCTTTCAGGCGATATGCTTGAAGGTGCTTTAATTGCAGGTCTTTGTTCGGTTGGTGCAAATGTTGTACTTTTAGGTGTTGTTCCTACTCCTGCAGTTGCTTACCTTATCAAAAAGTATAAGGCAGATGCAGGTATTATGATTTCCGCTTCTCACAATCCTTTTGAGTTTAACGGAATCAAGATTTTCTCTGACGAAGGATATAAGCTTCCCGATTTGCTGGAAGAGCAGATTGAAGCTATCGTTTTAGATAATGAGTGCGAGTATAAAGTATGCCGTGACTCCGACATAGGCAAAGTTACACGTAAAGACGACGCAGTTGATGATTATATTGAACACGTTATCAGTACAGTCGAGTACGACCTTAAGGGTATGAGAATTGCACTTGACTGCTCAAACGGTTCTTCTTCAACTACTGCAAGAAAGCTTTTCGAAGCCTTGGGCGCTGAATGTCACGTTCTTTTTGATACTCCCGACGGCGTTAACATCAACGCCAATTGCGGTTCAACCCATATTGAGACCCTCCAGCGTTTTGTAAAGGATAATAACCTTGATGCAGGTCTTGCTTTTGACGGTGACGCCGACAGATGCTTAGCCGTTGACGATAAGGGCGAGCTTGTAGACGGCGACTACATAATTGCTATTATAGCCGCTGACTTCAAGAGCCGCGGTATGCTTAAGAAGAATACGGTTGTTTGCACAATTATGACCAATATGGGCTTCAATAAATTCTGCGAAGCCAATAATATGAACCTTGTCTCTACCAAAGTCGGTGACCGTTATGTTTTAGAAACAATGCTCAGAGAAGACTACAATATCGGTGGCGAGCAATCAGGCCACGTTATCTGCCTTGACTACTCCACCACAGGTGACGGTCAGCTTACAGGTGCTCAGCTTTTAAGCCTTATTAACCGCCGACAGGCAAAATTAAGCTCAATTGCAACCCTTATGGAGCGTTTCCCTCAGGTTCTTGTAAATGTTACTATCAACCCTGAGCTTAAAACAAAGTTCTATACCGATAAAGAGATTAAAGAAGAAATAAACCGTGTTGATGAAATCTTAGAGGGCAGAGGCAGAATCATTGTCCGCCTTTCAGGCACTGAGCCTCTTGTTCGTGTAATGCTTGAGGGTGAGGACTTTGCCGAGATTACCCGTCTTGCAAACGAGACTGCAGCACTTATAAAGGATAAGCTTTCATAATGAGATGTACTGATAATTGGCTGGACTACGAGCTTTTAGATGCCGCTTCAGGCGAACGACTTGAGCGTTGGGGTGATATTATCTTAATCCGCCCCGACACTCAGATAATATGGAATACCCCTAAAAAGGACTACCGCTGGAATAAAGCACACGCTAAATATATCCGCTCTAATTCAGGCGGCGGTCATTGGGAATACTACAAAAAGCTACCCGAAACTTGGAACATCAAGTACGGTGATTTAGGCTTTGTGATAAAGCCCATGGGCTTTAAGCACACAGGCGTTTTCCCTGAGCAGGCGGTTAACTGGGACTATGCTATTGAAAAAATTCAAAATGCAAACCGCCCCGTAAATGTCCTCAACCTTTTCGGCTATACAGGCGGAGCAACGGTAGCCTGTCTTAAGGCAGGTGCAAGCGTTTGTCATGTTGATGCTTCAAAGGGTATGGTTAATATGGCAAAGGAAAATGCCCTTTTAAGCGGCGTTTCCGATAAATCGGTAAGGTGGATAGTAGACGATTGTGTCAAGTTTGTAAACCGTGAAATCCGACGCGGCAGGCGATATGATGCAATTATTATGGACCCGCCCTCTTACGGCAGAGGCCCAAACGGCGAGGTCTGGAAGTTAGAAACCGAGCTTTTTCCGCTATTAGAGCTTTGCAAGCAGGTGCTATCCGACAACCCCTTGTTCTTCCTGCTTAATTCATACACCTCAGGACTTTCTCCTGCAGTTATGGAGTATACCCTGACAAGTGTGCTTAAAGACACCTTCTCAGGTCAGGTTAAGGCTGACGAAATCGGCTTGAAGGTAAGCTCAACAAATTTAGTTTTACCCTGCGGTAATACCGCAATCTGGGAGAGATAATTTCAGATGAATCAAATTGACGTTAAGGACCTTGTTTTCACATATATGTCCGATGAAGAAATAAAACAGAATATTTGTGACAATGTAATAAACGGGGTTACACTTACCGTTAAAAAGGGCGAGTTTCTAAGCATTATCGGCCACAACGGCTCCGGTAAGTCCACCCTTTCTAAACATTTCAATGCCATTTTGCTTCCTACAGGGGGCAAGGTTTATGTTGAGGGTATGGACACTCTTAACGAGGAAAAGTGCTATGACATTCGCCGAAAAGTAGGTCTTGTTCTACAAAATCCCGACAATCAGCTTGTTGCAAGCATTGTTGAGGAAGACGTAGCCTTCGGCCCTGAAAATTTAGGTGTCGAGCCTAAAGAAATCCGCAGGCGTGTTGATGAAGCTTTAAAGGCAGTAGGTATGTATGAATACCGTACTTTTGCACCTCATAAGCTTTCAGGCGGTCAGAAACAGAGGGTAGCTATTGCAGGAATTCTTGCAATGAAGCCCGACTGCATAGTTTTAGACGAGCCTACCGCAATGCTTGACCCTAAGGGCAGGGAAGAAGTGCTGACTGCTATTCATACCCTTAACAAAGACCACGGTATTACAATTGTCCTTATAACTCATAATATGGACGAAGCCGTTACCTCTGACAGGGTAATTGTAATGGACAGCGGTAAAATTCTTATAGAAGGCACACCGCAGGAAGTCTTTTCTCAAGTGGAGCTTTTGAAGAAACACCGCTTGGACGTACCCCAGTCTACCGAGCTTTGCTATAAGCTTCGAGCCTACGGAGTCAATATAAGCAATCTTCCCTTAAATATAGACGACTGTGTAAAAACTCTTAAGGAGGTGCTTTTATGAGTATTCTCCGTACAGAAAACTTAAGCCTCGTTTACGGCAAGGGCACACCCTTTGAAAAGAAAGCCGTAAATAATGTAAATATTGATATTAACGGAGGCGAAGTAGTTGGTATTATCGGCCACACAGGCTCCGGTAAATCTTCTTTGGTGCAGATGCTCAACGGCCTTTTTAAGCCAAGCGAAGGTACGGTTTATTTCAAAGGTCAGGACATCTTTAAAAACCCAAAAGAGCTTCGAGAGTTCCGTTTTGATATAGGTCTTGTTTTTCAGTATCCCGAAAATCAGCTTTTCGAAGAAACCGTTGCAAAAGATATTGCCTTCGGCCCCAAAAATATGGGACTTAGCGACGACGAAATAGCCATAAGAGTAAAAAAAGCAGCACGCTTTGCAGGTCTTAAGGACGAGCTTTTAGACCGTTCGCCCTTTGACCTTTCAGGCGGCGAAAAGCGTCGTGCGGCAATAGCAGGCGTAATTGCTATGGAGCCAAAAGTTCTTATTCTTGACGAACCTACCGCAGGCTTAGACCCTGTGGGTAAAGAGGTTTTGCTTACTCAGATTGAGGCTTATCATAAAGAGTCCGGCAACACAATTTTGCTTGTTTCTCATAATATGGAGGACATTGCAAAAATTTCAGACAGAGTTCTGGTTATGAATGACTCTGAAGCTATAATGTTCGATACCCCCGAAGCGGTGTTTTCTCAGTCAGACAAACTTAAGGAAATCGGCTTGAGAATCCCCGAAATTACAGAAATTACAATTAAACTCAAAGAAGCAGGCGTTAACCTTCCCTCAGGTATTCTTACCGTTGAAGAAGCCTTCAAGGAGCTTTTAAAGCTCATAAATAAGGGAGGTGCTTCTAATGCGTGACGTTACCTTAGGTCAGTATTTTCCGTCAAACGGCGTCCTTCATAAGCTTGACGCCAGAGTAAAAATTCTGTTTCTTATAGCTTTTATTGTTTTAATATTCTGTTCCTTTAATTTTTATGCACTGGGTCTTGTTACTGCTTTTGCGGCTGCTGCCGTAATTTTAAGCAAGGTCCCTGTAAAGATGTTTCTAAAAAGCCTTAAAACAATAATTCTGATTGTGGCTATCACCTCAATTCTCAATTTGTTTTACGGCACCGGCGAGCCTTTGTGGCAGTGGTGGATTTTCACCATTACATTAGACGGCATTTTTAATGCTATCTTTGTTACTGTGCGCATTATCTGCCTTGTTGTAGTAAGCTCAGCACTTACCTTTACAACCTCGCCAACTGATATGACCGACGCGTTGGAAAGCTTATTAAAACCCCTTTCTGTTTTTCACATAAGTGTACACGAAATCGCAATGATGATGTCCATTGCCTTAAGATTTGTGCCTACACTTTTAGAAGAAACCGACAAAATTATGTCAGCCCAGAAAGCCCGTGGTGCCGATATGGAAAGCGGCAATCTTCTAAAGCGTATCAAAGCCCTTATTCCCGTTTTGGTGCCGTTGTTTGTTTCTTCCTTCAGGCGTGCTTACGACCTTGCAATGGCAATGGAATGCCGTTGCTACAGAGGGGGAAAAGGCAGAACAAGGCTAAAGCAAATGCATTTTACTAAAAAAGATGCTGTCGCAACAGCAGTAATGTTATTATTAACCGCAGGAGTTGTACTTTGTGATATTTTCCTCTGATGAAAACTTACGTAATCTGCTAATTACAATTTCATACGACGGCTCAAAGTATCACGGTTGGCAAATTCAGCAAAACGCCGTTACGGTGCAAGAAGTTTTTCAGAAGGCTCTTTACTCAGTGATTTCTCAAAAGCCCGACATAAAAGCCTGCAGCCGAACAGACTCCGGCGTTCACGCCGAAATGTTTTGTATAAGCACCAAAATTTCGCACCCCATACCGTGTGAAAGGCTTAAAGCAGCACTTAACTCTTATCTTCCTCAGAGTGTTGTTGTTCTTGATGTAAGGGAAGTACCCCTTGATTTTCATGCAAGATATAACGCTTTGGGCAAAAGATACGTTTACAAAGTACTCAACCGAGAACAGCGAGACCCGTTTTATATCGGTCGAGCCTTGCACTACAGGTATAATTTAGACACAGAGCTTTTAAATAAAGCCTCAAAGGCTTTTATCGGTACTCACGACTTTACCTCTTTTTGTACCCTCGATAAAAGGGAAAAGGGTGACTTTGTCAGAACCATTCACGATTTCTCAGTCAAAAGAATAGGTGACATAGTTGAATTTTCTGTAGAAGGTAACGGCTTTCTCTATAATATGGTTCGGATTATGGTGGGCACTTTGCTCAGCATTAATGAGGGTAAAATTCCCCCTGATGCTATTACTGAAATTATTAATGCAAAGTCCCGTGATGCCGCAGGTCCCACGGCTCCGCCTCAGGGACTTTATCTCAATAAGGTTTTTTATGATTTGTAAGAAAGGAGGAGCAGTATGAAAAAGCGTAAAATATCACCCCGTCATTATAAAGAAGAAATGTACGATACAAAGCGTGCCGTTTTAAGCTATGAACAGCTTCCCCTTGATGAATATAACCAAAATGCAGGGGACAAGGAAAAAAAGTCAGTTTCCTATAAAAAAATCATTCTTGCCGTAATGGTGTTGGTTTTACTTGTAGCAATTGTCTTTGTGGTTTTCAGCCGCTTTTCCTGCATAGGGTGCTCTTCGCATAAGCAAAGCTCTGAAAATTATCCCCTTTCACTTCGCGGCTCTTTGGTTTCAAACGGTAACTTTGATACATATAGCGGCGGCTACGCCTATGTGTCCGACACACATTATGCTGTGTATGACAATAACGGTGTGGAAAAATTCCTTTCGCAGGTTGCTTTTAATGACCCTGTGCTAAAGCTAAACTATAACGGTACCGCTATTATCTATGATTTAGGCGGACATAAGTATTCTCTTTATAGCGGTGCTGAGCTTGTCTTAAGCGGCGAGACCGATACAAAAATGTACCTTGCCGATGCAACTGCTGAGCTGTCCTTTGCAACAGTTACCGAAAGCCGCGACTATAAAGCCAAGCTTTCTGTTTACAGCGACCTCGAAACTCCCCTTTACGGCTACTCCTTTGAAGAATACTACATTACCGCAATGGCTCTCAACAGCGATGCTACAGGTGCCGTTGCCTGCGGCGTGACAACTGAGAACGGCATAGAAAAAAGCGTAGTTTACGTTTTTGATTTCACTGAAGAAAAGCCTATTGCTTTCCATGAAATTTCTTCAGATATTGTCTTTGATTGCGAATATCTTGACAACGGTTCAATCTGTGTAATCGGCGAAAACGCTTCCTATATAATAAACGGCAGAGATTTTTCAAAGCTAACGAAAAATTCCTATTCGCAGATGACCCTTACTTCTTATGATATAAACACCGACACCGCTGAGCTTTTCATAAGCCTTTCACGTAGCGGTGACGGCAGAAACTGTACCGTTCAGTGTATAGATAAATCAGGCTCTGTTAACTGTAAAATCGAAACAGAATTTGCCGCAAGCTTTACAAGCTCTTATAAAAACCGTGTAGCAATAAGCGACAAAAACAATATTTACCTCTATACACAAAACGGAGACCTTATTTCAACAACACAGGTAACAGGGGATAGCCGTCAGATTAGGCTTATTGCTCCGGATTTATCTGTTGTTCTGAGACTAAAAGACATTAACCTCTACACTTTTTAATGGTGATTTATGATTTACGACATTGTTTCTCTGATTATAATTATCGTTTTTGTCATAATCGGTGTCAAAAGCGGAGCGGCAAAAGCAATTTGCAGGCTTCTTTCGCTTGTTTTCTCTTTTATACTTGCCGTTTTTCTTTCACACTTTTTGGCAGAGTTTGTTTATAATACTTTTATAAAGCAAACAATAATTGATAACATCAGCAGTGTAGTTAACGATTCTGCACTGTCCACTGCCGCTGAAAAAGCACAGGGAATTATGGATTCTTTACCATTAGTGCTTTCAAATTCTCTTTCTTATTTCGGCGTCTCCTCTGCAAGCCTGACTTCCATGCTTACTTCTTCACAGGTTAATAGCGTAGAAAGCGTTATTATGACTCCTATAGTAGGTGTTATCTCAATTGTTTTCTTTATTATTCTGTTTGTACTTTTACTTTTTGTACTCAAAAGAGTTTTCAGAGGAATTTCTAAGATTTTTCGACTTCCTTTAATCAGGGTAATAGATTCTGCTTTCGGGTTTGTGTTGGGTATACTTGAAGGCGTGCTTGCAGTAAGCGTACTTGCCTTTGCTTTAAAGCTTGTCATTCCTCTGACCGGTGGCGATTTGTTTATTCTTAACGAAGCAGCAGTTGCTGATTCAATGTTCTTTTCACTATTATATTTCGGCGGCTTAAGCTCGCTTGTGCAAGGCTTTATTTTCAGCTTTAGCAACATATAATTTTATTTGGGTGGGATATGAAATGGATTACAACAAGTCCAAAAAGGTAGATTGGGCATATATTTTCACAGTGCCTAATATACTTTGTTATTTCAGAATAGCATTGATTGCTCCAATGCTCTGTTTTTTCTTTAAAGCTCGTACCATGGACTACGCCGAGGAATATACAATCTCAGCGGCAATTTGTCTGGTGCTTTCAGGCTTAAGCGACTTCTTCGACGGACTTTTAGCCCGCAAGCTCAATCAGGTTACCGAGCTTGGCAAAATGCTTGACCCCGTAGCAGATAAGCTCACACTTTTCGCCGTAGGCATCTGTGTTGTGTTTATTGAGCCTGCGGTAATTCCTGTTATTTCTTTGCTTATACTTAAAGACTTTTTAATGCTAATAGGTGCATCCTATATGCTTAAAAATCACGTGAAGCCCTGTGCTTCAAAGTGGTACGGCAAGGTGGGCACATTTTTGTTCTATATTTCTGTAGGTCTTATTGTGCTTTTCGACCTTATATTAGGCAAGGGCGAAGAATTCAGAATTTTTGCAATTATTCTTCTTACAGTTACGGCTGTTATGATGATTTACTCTCTAATAAGATACTTTTTGTTTTTCCGTGAAATTATGAAAAAGGAATAACTTAAGAAGGAGGCAACAAAATGATATGTTCAAAATGCGGCAAAAGACCCGCTGTGGTCTTTGTCTCTGTAAATAAAGATGATGCTAACCCAAAGGGTTACTGCCTTACCTGTGCTAAAGAGCTTGGCATAAAGCCTGTTGAAGACTTAATAAACAAAATGGGTCTTTCAACTGAGGATTTAGAGGCAATGGAAGAGCAGATGAACTCTATGATGGAAAATATGGGTGAGGGCGATATGAGCGAGATGCTCAATGCCATCAAAGAGGAAGGCTTGGTTGAGCAAATGCACCTTGATGACCCTCAGCCCGATTCAGACAATAAAGACGACAGCTTTTCTCCCGGCGGTGCTTCAACTTTCCCTGCATTTTTCAACAATTTCTTCGGCGGCGGCAAGAGCGGTGACTCTGCATCTCAGGGCACTGCAAAGCAGAATAAAAAACAGGACAAAAAGCAGTCTAAAGAGCGTCGCTTTTTAAACCTTTATTGCTACGACCTTACTCGAAAAGCCAGAGAAGGCAAAACAGACCGTATTATCGGCAGAGACAAGGAAATAGAGCGTATTATTCAGATTCTTTCCCGCAGAAGCAAAAATAACCCCTGCCTTATCGGTGAACCCGGCGTTGGTAAAACTGCAATTGCCGAAGGTCTTGCTATGCGAATTGCTTCAGGGGACGTTCCTCAGCGTCTTAAAAATAAAGAAATTCACCTTTTAGACCTTACCTCTCTTGTGGCAGGCACTCAGTTCAGAGGTCAGTTTGAAAGCCGAATCAAAGGCTTAACCGACGAAGTCAAAGCCCTTGGCAACATAATTTTGTTTATCGACGAAGTTCATAATTTAGTCGGCACAGGAGATGCAGAAGGCTCTATGAATGCCGCAAATATCTTAAAGCCTGCACTTTCCCGTGGCGAAATTCAGGTTATCGGTGCAACTACCTTTAACGAATACAGAAAATATATCGAAAAAGACAGCGCTTTAGAGCGTCGTTTTCAGCCGGTAACTGTTGCTGAGCCAAGTATATCAGACACTATCGAGGTGCTTAATGGTATCAAGGAATATTACGAAATGCACCACAGAGTAACTGTAAGCGAAGACATTGTCCGCAAAGCGGTGGTTTTTTCCGAGCGATATATTACAGACCGTTTCCTTCCCGACAAGGCTATTGACCTTTTAGACGAAGCCTCAGCTTGTGCAGGGCTGAGAAACAAAGAGCTTGAGCGTTTTGATAAGCTTAACGAGGATAAGCATAAATTCGAGGTTCAGCATAGTGAGCTTTCTTCAGCAGAAGAAATTGACTATGAAAAGCTTGCAACAGTAAAATCCGAGCTTGCAAGAGTTGAGCAGGAGCTTGCCTCAATTCCTGAAGAGAGCCTTATCAATAACGTTACCGAAGAAGACTTGGCAAAGGTAATCGAGCTTTGGACAGGAATTCCTTCTTCCCGTGTAAGAGAAAACGAGCTTTTAAAGCTTGCTGATATTGATTTGCAACTTAAAGAAAAGATTATCGGTCAGGACGAGGCAGTTAATGCCCTTGCAAGTGCAATTAAACGTAGCCGTGTTCAGATAGCCCCCAGACGCCGCCCTGCATCATTTATCTTTGTAGGTCCCACAGGTGTGGGTAAAACTGAGCTTGTTAAGAGCTTATCACAGCTTCTTTTTGATACTCCCGAAACTCTTATCCGCCTTGATATGAGCGAATTTATGGAGAAGCATTCCGTATCCAAAATCATCGGCTCACCTCCGGGTTATGTAGGCTATGACGAGGCAGGTCAGGTAACCGAAAAGGTCCGCCGCCGCCCCTATAGCGTACTGCTCTTTGACGAAATCGAAAAAGCTCATCCCGATGTTCTTAACATTCTTCTTCAGATTTTAGACGAAGGAAAGCTTACTGATGCCCACGGCAGAGTTGTAAATTTTGAAAATACCGTTATCGTAATGACAAGTAATGCAGGCTCAAATAAGCGTGAAAATGCTCTTGGTTTTGGCAAAAGCGAGCAGGATGCAACCCGCGAAAAGGTTATGAAGGCACTTTCCGAGTTCTTACGTCCCGAATTTTTAGCCCGTGTTGATGAGATTATTGTTTTCCGTCATCTTGATGGCGAAGACTTAGTCAAAATTGCAAAGCTTATGCTTAACGAATATGTTCCCACCCTTGAAGAAAAAGGTATAAAATTCAGCTTCACAGACGAAGTTTGTAATTTCCTTGCAGAAAAGGTTAAGGAAGGCAGCAGTGGCGCCCGTGATTTACGCTCTGTTATCCGCAAGGAAGTAGAGCAGAGAATCGCAGAAGAAATGATTCTTAAAGGCGCTGGCAATATTGCAGGAATACACACAGATATAAGCAACGGCGAAATTCTTTTACAAGTAATTTAATTAAATAAAAAATCCCGACAAGTATTTAGCTTGTCGGGATAATTTTATTTATTAAGAAATCTGTTCATTAAGGTGTAGCCCTTATCAACAAATACTCCTGTTTTCTCAGCCTCAGCCTCAGTGAATTTTTCAACACCAGAGTTAGTTTTTTCATAGCTTCTGTAAATAAGATAGGGAACAGGGGTTCGGGAGTGAGTTTTAGTATTAAGAGGAGTAGGATGGTCAGGACAAACAAGCACAGCAAAATCCTCATTCATATCCTCAAGAGCCTTAACAATGGGAGTAAGCACCTTTTCGTCAATTAACTCAATTGCCTTAACTTTGTTTTCGGCTTCAAATCTGTGGCCGCATTCGTCGGGAGCTTCTACATGAACATACACAAGTTCAGCTCCGTTTCTGAATTCCTCAATGGCGGCATTTGCCTTTCCTTCAAAGTTTGTGTCTATGTAGCCTGTAGCACCCTCAACGTCTACACTTCTCATCTTTGCGCAGATTGCAATTCCCTTTAAAAGGTCAACTGCTGAAATCATACTGCCCTTAACGCCGTAAAGCTCTTCGAAGGAGTCAAGCAAAGGCTTAGTGCCCTCGCCCCAAAGCCAGATAGAGTTGGCAGGACGCTTGCCGCGAGCAATTCTTTCTTTGTTTACAGGATGGTCTTTTAAGAATTCATAGCTTTTCTTCATAAGAGGAAGAAGCTTTTCCTTAGCAACATCAGTTGGCAAATATTCCTTAATCGCTTTACCTGTAATGTCGTGAGGAGGAGTAAGCTTGCCGGGTTTTGCATTACCCTTGTCCCAGACAAGACAATGTCTGTAGGAAACGCCTGAGTAGAATTTAAACTCATCATCTCCAAGCTTTTCTTCAACTGTCTCAATAATCTTTCTTGCTTCTTCTGTTGAAATATCGTCAGCACAGTAGTCAAGGATTGTCTTGTCTTCGTAATTCTCTTCATCAGAAAGTGTTACAAGGTTGCATCTGAATGTTACATCGGTGTCCTTTAAGTCGATGCCGATGCTTGCAGCCTCAAGAGGGGAGCGTCCGCTGTAGTATTTTTTAGCATCATAACCTAAAACCGCAAGATTTGCGACGTCAGAACCGGGACTCATACCGTCTTCAACAGTCCTTGCAAGACCTACTTCGCCATTCTTTGCAAGTTTTTCCATCATAGGCTTATTGGCAAGCTCCATAGGAGTTTTTCCGTTTAATATTTCACTCGGTTCGTCAGCCATGCCGTCGCACAGCATTACAAGATATTTCATATAAATACTTCCTTTAAGTTAGTTGTTCTGAATTTCACCCTGGCTTAGAGCTTTAAGATAAGCGTTAATAAAGCCGTCTAAATCGCCGTCCATAACCGCCTGAATGTTGCCTGTTTCAAAGCCCGTGCGGTGGTCTTTAGCCATGGTGTAGGGCATAAATACATAGCTTCTTATCTGGCTTCCCCAAGTGATTTCTTTCTGAACACCCTTGATGTCAGAAATTTTCTCAAGGTGTTGTTGCTCTTTAATTTCAACAAGCTTTGAAATAAGCATCTTCATAGCCACATCTCGGTTCTGATACTGGCTTCTTTCAACCTGAGATGCAACAACAATACCTGTGGGGATATGAGTAAGACGAACAGCAGATGAGGTTTTGTTAACCTTCTGACCGCCTGCACCCGAAGCTCTGTAAACGTCCATTTTGATTTCTTCGGGAGGAATAACAACAGAAGTATCCTCCTCAATTTCAGGCATAACCTCTAAAGAAGAGAAGCTTGTGTGGCGTCTGCCTGCCGAGTCAAAAGGCGAAACTCTTACTAATCTGTGAACGCCTGCTTCGCTCTTAAGATAACCGTAGGCATTCTCACCCTCAATTAAAAGCACTGCACTCTTAAGTCCTGCCTCGTCACCGTCAAGATAGTCAACCTCTCTAACGTTAAAGCCGTGTGCCTGTGCCCAGCGTGTATACATTCTGTAAAGCATCTGTGCCCAGTCCTGAGCCTCAGTACCGCCAGAGCCTGCATGAAATGTAAGAATAGCGTTATTTTTATCATATTCGCCTGTTAAAAGAGTCTGAAGCCTCTGCTTTGCTACACTTCTTTCAACGTTTTCAACGTCAGCAACAGCTTCCTCTAATAGAGTTTCGTCTTCTTCTTCGTTTGCAAGCTCAATAAGTGTTATTGTATCCTCGTAAAGTGAGCTAAGCTTTTCGTATTCTTCAACCTTTGCTTTAAGGTTGCTTGTTCTCTGTAAAACCTTCTGAGAATTCTCAAGGTCGTCCCAAAATCCCGGCTCAGCAGCTCTATGCTCAAGCTGTTCAATTTCAGAGCGCATAGCTTTTAATCCCAAAGCATCTGCCAAATCATCAATGTCAGCCTTAGACCCTTCAAGTCTCAGCTTTAATTCCTCAAACTGAAGCATATAAATACCTCTCTTTTATTCAAACTCATAATATTATACCGCAAACTGAATAAAATGTAAACATAATATCTTTGTTAAACTGTCAAATAATTTTGTTGATTTAAGGGATATTATTTGTTATAATACTAAAAGGTGATTAAAATGGATTATAAAGGACATCTATGTCCCGTTTGCAACAAGCCTTTTGAAAAAGGCGACGATGTGGTAGTTTGCCCTATATGCGGTACTCCTCACCACAGAGCCTGCTATGAAGAAATAGGCAATTGTATAAATTTAAACCGACACCGCGAAAAATACGATTATGCCCGCGAATGTGAGGTTAACTCTGTTGACTCAGAGGCTGTCTGCTCCTTTTGCGGTGCAAAGAATCCTGCCGAAAGCAAATACTGCAACTCCTGCGGTAAGCCTTTAAGCGCCACAGAAAACCCTGCTTATTCTGCACCAAATGCAGAAAGCACTCAGTATCCGCAAGGCGGTTTTGGCGGTGCTTTTATAATGGACCCCTTAGGCGGCGTCAATGCTGAGGAAGATTTAGGCGGTGGCGTAAAGGCAAGCGAAGCCGCAAAGTACGTTAAGTCTTCAACGCCTTATTTTATCCCTCAGTTTAGACAGCTTAAAGAAAGAGGCAAAACCCGCTTTTCTTTTGTAGGCTTTATTTTTGGCGGCGGTTGGATGCTGTATCGAAAAATGTACAAGCTGGGTGCTTTCTTTACCGCTTTGCTTGCATTGTTTACTCTTGCTGACCTTTATATGTCAATTTACCATAGGGAAGCTGTCGTAGCCGTTAGTGAGAGTTACAGCGATATGCTTAAGAATATGGCGGCGAATTACGGTTTTAATGTTTACGGTGCTTTGGGCGACTTTTTTGCCTCATTAAGTACCGAGCAGCTTATAATCTGCATTGCTTCAACTTCCATTTCTCTGCTTATGATTTTAGTCAGAGTCCTGTGCGGAATTTTCGGCAATCGTTGGTATTATAAGCACACTATAAAGACTATCAGCAAAATCAAATCCACCTCAGCTTCAGTTGCTGAAGCTGATACAAAGCTTAACACCAAGGGCGGTGTTAATGTACCCCTCGCTATTAGCTTAATAGCATCCTATTACATTTTAATTTATTTACCGATGTTTCTTTAAACTAATGAGGTGCAATTATGAAAATTACTAAGGCTGTTATTCCCGCCGCAGGTTTAGGCACAAGAGTACTACCTGCAACAAAAGTTATGCCCAAAGAAATGCTTCCCATTGTTGATAAGCCTGCTATTCAGTATATTGTAGAAGAAGCCGCAGCTTCAGGTATTACCGATATTTTAATTATCACAAACCGCGGCAAAGGCTTTATTGAAGACCACTTTGATAAAGCTCCCGTTCTTCAAGGTATTCTTGAAAAAGACGGCAAAGACGATTTGCTTTCTACTATCAAGGATTTAGACAAGCTTGCCAATATCCACTATATCCGTCAGATTGATACCTTAGGTCTCGGCCACGCTATCAGCAAGGCAAAATCCTTTGTTTGCGGCGAGCCTTTTGCGGTTCTTTACGGTGACGACGTTGTAGTTGGCGGCGAAAAACCTGCTACTCAGGAGCTTATCGAGGCTTACGGTGCCTACGGCAAAGGTGTTTTAGGTATTAAACCTGTTACAAAAGAAGCAATCCGCAACTATAGCTCGGTTAAAGTTGAAAATATCAGGGACAATATTTTTAAATGTACTGATATGGTTGAAAAACCTCAGCGTGACGAGGACGTTTTGTCCCTTTATTCAATTTTAGGCAGATGTGTTCTGCCACCTGAGATTTTCGACATTCTTGCCCATACAAAGCCCGGTGCAAAGAACGAAATTCAGCTTACAGATGCAATGCGCGAACTTGCAATTACAGAGGGAATGACCGCCGTTGAATATACAGGCACCCGCTATGATATCGGCAACAAGTTTGGTATTATGCAGGCGGCTATTGAAATTGGTCTTAGCCACCCCGAAATCGGCAATTGTTTAAGAGAATATCTTAAAAATTTTGCCAAAACTTTATAATCGGTGAATTTTCTGCTTTTGAAAGGAGCATACATATTATGAAAGCAGTTGTTACAGTTTTAGGTAAAGATACCGTCGGCATTCTTGCAAAGGTATCTACATTTTGTGCAGAGCGTAATATGAACGTTGTTGAGGTAACTCAGAGCGTTTTACAGGATATGTTCGCAATGGTAATGCTTGTTGAGCTTGACCGTGCAAACGTTCCTTCTTTTGAAAAGCTCAACGCTGATTTTGATGAATTCGGCACTTCCATAGGCACAAAGATTCACATTATGCATGAGGACATCTTTAACAGTATGCATAAGATTTGAGGTATATAAATGTTAGAAACCAAAGATATTTTAGAAACCATAAATATGATAGATAACGAGCATCTTGATGTCCGTACAGTTACTATGGGTATTTCCTTGCTCGACTGCATCGACAGCGATATTAATAAGGCCTGCGATAAGGTGTACGACAAAATCTGCCGTTACGCTGAAGACCTTGTTAAAACCGCTAACGATATTTCAAGTGAATACGGTATTCCTATTATTAATAAGCGAATTTCCGTAACCCCCATTGCAAACATTGCCGCCGCTTGCCAAAACAGCGGTGTAGTAAAGTTTGCCCATACTCTCGATAAAGCAGCCGAAACCTTAGGCGTTGACTTTATCGGCGGATATTCAGCATTAGTTCAGAAAGGCTTTGCCGCAGGCGACTTTGCTCTTATAGAAAGTATTCCTCAGGCACTTGCCGAAACTAAAAAAGTTTGTTCCTCTGTTAATATCGGCTCTACAAAAGCCGGTATCAATATGGACGCTGTAAAAATGATGGGTCAGGCTATTAAGTCTGCCGCTGAGCTCACTGCTGACAATAACTGTCTTGGTGCCGCAAAGCTTGTAGTTTTCTGCAACGCTCCGGAGGATAATCCATTTATGGCAGGTGCATTTCACGGCGTCGGCGAAGCTGACTGTGTTATTAACGTAGGCGTTTCAGGTCCCGGTGTAGTAAGAGCAGCTCTTACAAAGTGTGACGGTTATGATTTAAGCCAGGTTGCTGACGAAATCAAACGTACTGCCTTTAAGATTACAAGAATGGGGCAGCTTGTTGCTCAGCAGGCTTCTAAGCGTCTTTGTGTGCCCTTTGGTATTGTTGACCTTTCACTTGCTCCCACTCCTGCAGTAGGCGACTCTGTTGCCTATATCTTAGAGGAAATGGGTCTGGAAGTTTGCGGTTGCCACGGTACAACTGCCGCTTTGGCACTTCTTAACGATGCAGTTAAAAAAGGCGGCGTTATGGCTTCTTCTCACGTTGGCGGTCTTTCAGGTGCATTTATTCCTGTTTCTGAAGATGCAGGTATGATTCACGCCGCTGAGGTAGGTGCTCTTGATATTACAAAGCTTGAGGCTATGACTGCAGTTTGCTCCGTCGGTCTTGATATGATTATCATTCCCGGTGATACAACCCCTGAGGTCATTTCTGCAATTATTGCTGACGAAGCCGCCATCGGTATGGTTAACTCTAAAACCACCGCTGTTCGTCTTATTCCTGCAATCGGCAAGGGAGTAGGGGACACACTTGATTTCGGCGGTCTTTTAGGTTACGGTCCCGTAATGCCTGTTCGAAGCGGTTCACCTGCAAAGTTCATTAACCGCCGCGGCAGAATTCCTGCACCTATGCAGAGTCTCAAAAACTGATTTTCGTCAAATTCATTATTATTTTTATAAAAAACTTTTAATTTCCGTTAATTTGATGGGTTTAAAAGTATTGACAAAATATTCATATTATTATATAATAATCAGGCTGTGATTTTCATAGCCTCTATGCGTCAATAGCTCAGCAGGATAGAGCAACTGCCTTCTAAGCAGTAGGTCCGGGGTTCGAGTCCCTGTTGGCGCGCCATTTATGGTGACTATAGCTTAGTTGGTTAAAGCGCCAGGTTGTGGCCCTGGAGACCGCCGGTTCGAATCCGGCTAGCCACCCCATCTGATCCATTAGCTCAGTTGGCAGAGCACTTGACTTTTAATCAAGGTGTCCGGAGTTCGAATCTCCGATGGATCACCAAAACCTCCGAAAATATTCGGAGGTTTTTTACTTGATTTTTATTTAGTATTATGTTAGTATAAAAAAGCAAATTTAATATTGGGCTGTAGCCAAGCGGTAAGGCAACGGACTTTGACTCCGTCATCCCGTGGGTTCGAATCCCGCCAGCCCAGCCATAAAATAGTCTGTACGTTTGTACAGACTATTTTAACTATCAATACGGGATTCGCTTTCGATTCTCTGCATCCTACGTTAGAATAAAAAAGACGGCATCCTTTTCAGGACGCCGTCATTTATTTATGGAGCGGATGAAGGGAATCGAACCCTCACGATCAGCTTGGAAGGCTGAAGTTCTACCACTAAACTACATCCGCATATCGTCAACGCCAATGATTATATCACAGCGCAGACGTATTTGTCAACAAAATTTGTGTCAAAATTTACTGCTGACTTGAGTCGATTCTGTAAATGTTTTGGGAATCAATATCAATGTTGGGAATGATAATAGGCTTAATACCTGCATTAGCAGTAACTGTTGTAACCAAAGCCTTAACATAAGGGTAAAGAATCTTAAAGCTTTCTGTATGAATCATTTCCTTTGTTGCACCGGGTGCATAGGAAAAAATACCAACAACAACTACTTTGATGTTAAGCTTCTTGTCCTCAGATGTGTCACCGGTTTCTACTTCAAACTCGCCGCGGCAAACATTGCCCTGACCGTCTTTAGGGTACTTAACATTGTAAGAAAATTTATTACCGATTTTAATTTGCATATTTGGGTCCAAACGGTTAAAAAAGTTAATATCTGAAACTGTATAAGCCTTAAGCTCACAACAAGCCATAAAAACAACTCCTCAAGATATAAGATTAAGTAAATTATAGCACAATGTAACAAAAAATCAATACGCTTGTGTTATTTTTCTACAATGTTTGTGAAAAAATATTTAGATTTTACTTGCTTTTCTACTCGTATAGTAGTATAATGAACAATGCAGTTTGTTCTGTAAAAATTATGTTAGGAGATGAATTCTATGAAAAACCAGTTCGCAAAAATCGTTGCAGTTCTCATGGTTCTTGCTATGGCTGTATCCGTTTTTGGTCTTTGCGCTTCTGCTGCAGAGGAAACAACTGAGGCTCAGGTAGCTCTTTTAGGTGACGTAAACCTCGACGGTAAGGTTACAATTCAGGACGCTACTCTCGTTCAGAAGGCTATCGCTAAGCTCGCAACTCTTGATGAGGTTCAGACAGCTGTTGCTGACGCTTTCGAAGATGGCACTGTTAACGTTAAGGACGCTACAGCTATCCAGAAGTGGATTGCTAAGTTCGAGGACGCTAACCAGAACATCGGCAAACCCCTCGGTTCTACCAACGATGAGGCAACACCTGAGGAGTCTACTCCCGAAGAGTCCACACCTGAGGAGTCTACTCCCGAAGAGTCCACACCTGAGGAGTCTACACCTGAGGAAGCTACAAAGGATGAGGACGTTGTAGATCCTTCTACAAAGGACGAGGAAACTCCTGTTGAGCCTGAAGTTCCTGCAACAGAGGAAGAAGCAACTAAGGATCAGGCTACTGTTGACGAGCCCACAACTACTTACAACGTAGCAGGTGAGGAAGGTCTTTGTGGCATAGGTTGGGATCCTGCTGCTAACCAGATGACTTATGACGGCGACGGTACATGGAGCATTACTTTCACAGGTATTGCTGCAGGCACATACCAGTTCAAAGTTGTTGAGGGCGGCGCTTGGGGCAACCCCGACTACAACCTCGAAGGTTTAGCAAACAGCAGCGGTAATGCAAATATCACTGTTGAAATCGACAACGCTACAGTTGTTATCGGCTTCGACGGCGAGAAGGCTGTTATCGAGTCTATTGCTTAATTAGTAATTTTTGCTTTTAACGGAGCTGATATTTTTCAGCTCCGTTTTCCTTTATACGGGGGCGTAGCTCAGTTGGTAGAGCGTTCGGTTCGCATTCGAAAGGTCGAGAGTTCAAATCTCTTCGTCTCCACCATATTCAGTTTTGAGAGGGAATTATGGGTAAAAAGCTTAAAAACTATAAAAATTACTTTATAAATTTAATATGCCCTGCTTTTATATTTGGTTCAATTACAGGCGTACTTACAGCGATTGTTATCGTTCTTTACAAGAAATGTGCAAGTATTATTATTGGTTTTTCCGAAAGCGGTTATTCTTTTGTAAAGAGCAACCTTTATTACGCCCCCTTGGTTTTAATTGGATTTATCCTTCTTGCTCTGCTTTTGTCTTTTCTTTATAAAAAAGCTCCTAACCTTAAAGGCGGCGGTATCCCAACATCAATTGGTATAATCAGAGGAGTATTGCCCTTCAAGTGGTTTACAAACCTTGTAGGAGTGTTTTTCCTTTCTCTTACTTCGTTTTTTGTTGGTGTTCCATTAGGTAATGAAGGTCCCGCAGTACAAATGGGTACTTTGCTTGGCAGAGCAAGTGTTTCACCTCTGTTAAAAAAACACAGAGCTTGGAGCAGATATTCAATGACCGGCGGTGCTTGTGCAGGCTTTTCAGTTGCCACAGGTGCTCCTGTGTCGGGTATAGTTTTCGCTCTCGAAGAAGCCCATCAAAGCTTCTCGCCAATGATTATGATTGTTGCCTCAACCTCTGTAATGTTTGCACACATCACAACTGAGGTGTTATCGCTTTATTTCAATATAAATGTAAGGCTTTTTCATCAGCTGAATTTCCCCGCATTTCGTATTCGTGATATATGGATGCCTGTTGTTGTAGGCATTTTCGTGGGAATTCTTGCAGTGCTTGTCCTTAAATATTATAAGCTCATAAGCACTTTCATCAACAAAAAGCTTTCTTTTATACCTCTGAAATATAAGATTTTTGCTATTTATACATTTACATTCGTTGCAGGAATGTTTTCTTTTTCTTTTGTTTCTACAGGCCACCATCTGATTGAGGATTTGCTTATTTCATCTCCCTCATTTGTAATGCTTTTAGCAATACTTTTAATCAGGACAACCCTTACTTTTTCGGCAAACTCCAGCGGTATTACAGGTGGTCTTTTCCTGCCGATTATGGCTTTGGGAGCAACCTCCGCTTCAATAGTGGGAAAGGGGCTTGTTCTTGCAGGAGTAGACGAAAAATATTACACTTTAATCGTTGCTTTGGGTATAACCGCCTGCATTTCCGGTATGATGAAAACCCCCTTTACCGCGATGGTTTTCGCAATTGAAGCACTTTCTTGCAGCGGATATATTCTTCCTGTAATTGTAGCTTCCTGTGTTTCTTATGTAATTACAGAAATGCTTGACGTAAAATCGATTACCGATATCGCTCTCGAAAACACCATAGAAAGCCTCTACCATTCGAAAGAACATGAGGTTTATGATACTTTTGTAAAAGTTAAATCAAACTCCTTTGCCGTTGGCAAGCAAATCAGAGATATTCTCTGGCCTAATAATCTCTTTGTGCTTTCTGTTAAAAGCAAAGATAGTCAGGCTGAGGTTGACGTTCGCGGTTCTAAACAACTAAAGGCAGGAGACGTTCTTCATGTTCGTTATATGACTTATAGCGAGCCTGACACAAAGGAAGAGCTCATTTCCATTGTAGGCGTGCAGGATTATGATGAGCATATTGATACCATTATATAAGAAAATCACCTGAGATTAATTCTCAGGTGATTTTTTCGTCATAATCATTTCTGCACATTTAATTCCGTCAACCGCCGCAGAAACTATTCCTCCTGCATATCCTGCACCTTCGCCGCAAGGGTATAGTCCTTTTATATTAATAGCTTCAAGATTCTCGTCTCGTACAATTCGCACAGGTGACGAGCTTCTTGTTTCAGCCGCAGAAAGAATAGCATCCTCAGCGTTAAATACCGACATCTTTCTTGCAAAAGCCGAAAGTCCGTCTTTAAGTCCGCTGTTTATAAATTCGGGGAAAATCTTTTCTATCTTAGTAAGATTATATCCGGGTTTTATAGAAGGCTTTACACTGCAAACCTTGTTATCAGCACCTTTAAGAAAACTTCCCACAGTTTCAATAGGAGCGTTATAATTCTTGCCGCCATTTTCAAAGGCATTTTTTTCAATACTACGCTGAAGCTCAATGCCTGCAAGGGGAGAGGAGGACGAGAAATCTTCGGGATATACACTTACAAGCACAGCCGAATTTGAGTTTTCGCCGTTTCTTCTGCTATAGCTCATACCGTTGGTGCAAAGTAAACCTTCTTCGCTTGAAGCGTTTACTACCACTCCGCCGGGACACATACAGAATGTATAAACACCCCTGCCTGAGGTGGCTTTAGCGTTAAGCTTATAGTCGGCAGTAGGCAGCTTTGAGGCGAAACTTCCATATTGACATTTGTTGACATCTTTAGCCTTGTGCTCAATTCTTACGCCTATAGAAAAGGGCTTTTGCTGTAAAACAACGCCCTTATTTAAGAGCATTTCAAAAGTGTCTCTTGCACTGTGACCTATAGCCAGCACTACGTGTTCGGTCTCAATAACGCTGTCTCTGTTTACTGTTACGCTTTTAATTTTTCCGTCTTTTATGTTAATGTCCGTAACCGCAGACTCAAACATAAAGCTTCCGCCCAAAGCAATAATCTCTTTGCGGATATTTTTGATAACGTTTTTCAATACATCTGTGCCGATATGAGGCTTTGCGTTTATAAGGATGTCTTCCTGTGCGCCAAACTCTACAAAGGTTCTCAAAACATGCGTTGCTCTGCTGTCGTTGGTGCCTGTGTTAAGCTTGCCGTCAGAAAAAGTACCGGCGCCGCCTTCGCCAAACTGTATGTTTGAGCTTGTGTTTAATAAAGCGTATTTAAAGAAAAGCTCAACATCTTCGCTTCTTTTGTCAACGTCTTTTCCACGCTCAAGTACAATAGGCTTTGCACCGAACCTTACTAAAGTCAAAGCTGCAAATAATCCTGCTGGGCCGCTTCCGACAACCACAGGCCTTTCTTTTATTTCCTTTGTAGGATTAAAGCTATACCTGTATGGCTTAAACTGTTCAACATTAGAATTTTTACCGATTATCTTACTTTCGTTTACATTAAGCGTTGCAGTAACAGTAGCGTTATAATAAACATTGTCTTTTTTTCTTGCATCAATGCTTATTCTATGAATCCTGTAGCTTTCGATACTTTGTTCATTGATTTTTAAGTTTTTTATAAGTGCATTTTTTATATCATTGCCCGTATATCCGACAGGCAGTTTTAAATTTGTAACTTTAATCATAATGCGCTCGCCGCCAAATATGCTGTTGCAAAGGCGAAATGCAGGTTAAAGCCACCGCAGTCGCCGTTGCAGTCAAGAGCTTCTCCAATTACATAAAGCCCCTTGATTTTCTTGCTTTCCATTGTATTTGCATCAATTTCGTCACCCTTAACTCCGCCTTTTGTTACTTGGGCGTCGCTTAGGTCCTTAACACCCAAAACCTCAAAATCCAATGAGTTAAGCTTGCTTGCAATAGCTTTTATTTCTTTGTCAGAAATATCCCGTGCCTTCTTGTTTAAAGAAACCTTCGCATCCTTCAAAACAATCTGAGCAACTCGTTTATGAAGCATTCCCGTCATAAGATTTTCGGCATCAAGGGTTGAAAAAACCTCTCTGTTTCTGCAAAGTGTTTCTACCAAAGCGTTAAAATCCAGTTCAGGCATGAGCTTGATTTTTAAGATGTAGCTCTTATGTTTTTCAATATACCCTGAAAGGTTAAAAACACAAATACCCGAAAGTGCATTCTCGGTAAACTGAATTTCGCCCAACTCTTTGCGAACGCACTTGCCGTCAACTTCTAAGCCTATTTCGCCCTGTACTCTGACGCCTTTAAGGGACTTTAGATAGTCGGACTTTACCAAAACAGGGCATAAAGCAGGGGAGGGTTTTATAACTGTATGGCCAAGATTTTTAAGTATCTCATAGCCTGACTTGTCACCGCCTGCCTTAGGCGATGCCGCTCCTCCTGTAGCAACAATAACCTTGTCCGCAGTAAAGTTACCCTTATCTGTTGCTATTTTAAAGAGGTTGCTTTTCTCAACACTTAAGGCTTTACATTCACAGCAAAAAGTAACGTTTTCCTTTTCAGCGTTAAATCTCAGAACATCTAAAACCGAACTTGCCTGATTGGATTTAGGATAAACCCTGCCAAAATCATCGGCTTTGGTCATAAGTCCCATTTCGCTGAAAAGCTCAAGAACCTTATCAGAAGAACACGCTTTCAGTACTTCACCTGTATAAATCCTGAAAGTGCCGTGATAGTTTTCTTCCTTAACATAAATATTTGTAAGGTTACATCTTCCGTTTCCTGTTATAAGCAACTTTTTGCCTACTCGTTGGTTCTTTTCAATTAATATGATATTTTTATCCTTGTGGATTTTAGCGGCAAGAGCTGTAAAGAAAAGTCCTCCTGCACCGCCGCCGATAACTGCAATGTCATAATGATTTTTCATATTAACACCTAAAAAATAGGGGCAATTATGAAAATTGCCCGATAAATATTATAGTAAAGTAATAAGCCACGGAATACCGTAGGTTATAAATGACATAATTGCCATTGCCATAATTACGCCCAAAAGAATACTGATTACAGAGTCCTTAAGGTTAAGCTTTAAAAGCACAGCAATAAGTGCTCCTGTCCAAGCGCCTGTACCGGGTAGAGGAATTCCGACAAAAAGCAAAAGTCCCCATCTTTTGTACTTAGTAACCTTAGCAGACTGCTTCATAGCTTTTGCTTCAATTTTATTAACAAGCTTGCCAAGGTGTTTTGTTTTTTTCATAAGATTAAAAATCTTTTCAATAAACAGAAAGATAAAGGGAATAGGCAAAACATTGCCTATAACGCTTATAATAACTGCAAGCCAGTAGTCAACACCTAAAAGGCTTGCGGCAATCATACCGCCGCGGCATTCAAGAATAGGGAAAAGAGAAATAATAAAAACTACCAACTCAGCAGGCACTCCGCCCATAAAGCTTACAATGCTGTTTACAAGTGTTTCGGTAAAGCCTCTGCTTTCGTCTGCAGTTGCAGAAGCACTGATTGCCAAGCTTTTGATTTTACTTAACATAGCACACCTCATAGATGAAATTAACACAACCATTATATAATATATTTTTAATTTTTACAATAATAAAATTGACATATCACTCACAATTCGATAAAATATTACATAGAATGGGTGATTATATGAATTTCAAAACAAAATCCATAATATTTCTACGGATTTTACTGTCAGCTTTAACCTTGTTGCTGATAGTTTTTATTTTTTCCAATTCAGTGAAAAACGCCGAAGCTTCAAGCGAATCATCCGGCAGAATAGTTGCTTTTTTAAACCGTATATGTACTTTGTTAGGACTGAAATTTACCTTTACTCAGCCTGTTGTCAGAACCTTAGCACATTTTTGCGAGTTTGGATTGCTTGGTGTTTTAAGTCAACTTACATTTTTAAGCTGTTTCGGTGTCAAAGTAAAAGCTATCTTATCCTCTGTATTTTTAGTAATTCTCACAGCTTTAACCGATGAGGTTATCCAGCTTTTTTCAGAGGGCAGAGCCTTTCAGATTTCAGATTTGATAATAGATTTTTCTGGCTCGCTTTTAGGTTTAGTGGCAATCTTTTTAATTGCAATGCTAATAAATAATCATAGATTAAGAAAATCAGAAAAGGAATAATAATGGAAAACGTAAAAAAATTCAGTAATACAGAACGAATGGGCACTGCTCCTGTTTTGGGGCTTATTTTTAAGATGAGTTTGCCTGCAATGTTTTCAATGCTTATACAGGCACTTTATAACGTAGTTGACAGTATGTTTTTAGGCTCTTACGGCGGCAATTCCGATGCCCTTACAGCGGTTTCACTTGCCTATCCTATGCAGCTTTTAATGGTGGCTTTTGCGGTTGGTACTGCGGTTGGCGTTAACTCTCTGATTGCCAGAAGATTAGGCGAGGGCAGACGTAAAGAAGCCGAATACGCCGCTACCCACGGTGTGTTGCTTGCGATTGCAACTTGGGTTGTTTTCGCCCTTTTAGGCATATTTGCATCAAAACCCTTTATGCTCTTTTTAAATAGCGGAAGCGACATAATCGTTGACTACGGTACGGAGTATCTGACAATAGCACTTGTGTTTTCTTTAGGTTCATTTGTGCAGGTAATGCTTGAAAAATCCATTCAAGCAACCGGCAATATGATTTTACCCATGGCGTCTCATTTAATTGGTGCCGTTACAAATATTATTCTTGACTGGCTTTTAATATTCGGCATCGGTTTTTTCCCTGAAATGGGTGTCAGAGGTGCCGCTATTGCAACGGTCTTCGGTCAGTGGATTGCAATGTTTTTCCTTATAATTGTTCTTCTTACCAAGGACACGGGCATCAAAATTTCTTTTAAGGGCTTCAAATTTAAACTTGGTGTTATCAAAGATATCTATAAAGTAGGCCTTTCGGGCATTGTTATGCAGGCAGTAGGTTCTCTTACAGTTGCACTTATTAACTTTATTATCAAAACCTCAGGTGCTTACGGCGGCGATGTTTCAACTGCCGCCCAGACTGTTTACGGTGTTTACTATAAGATGCAAAGCTTTGTTTTTATGCCTGTTTTCGGACTTAACCAAGGCATTTCACCCATTATCGGCTATAACTACGGTGCAAAAATTAGGTCTCGTATGATGCAAACCCTCAGATACGCCTTGGTTATTGCCGCAACAATTATGTTTTTAGGCACCTTCGCTTTTAACGTATTCCCCGAAGCACTTCTTAATATGTTTGGCCTTGAGCCTGATTATATAGACATTGGCATAGTAGCACTTAGAAGAATCAGCCTTTGCTTCCTGCCTGCATCTATAGGCGTTGTGTTTACAGCTCTGTTTCAGTCTGTGGGCAAGGGCATTCGCAGTCTTCTTATGTCTCTTTTAAGACAGGTTATTCTGATTTTACCTCTTGCACTTGTCTTTTCAAGAATAGATGTAAACCTTATCTGGCTTTCTTTCCCCATAGCCGAGGTTGTAGCAACTGTTGTTGCGATTCTCTTCTTTATTGAGCTTAACAAAAAAGATTTTTCGCGCTTGGGTCAATAATCAAAAACCACCTGCATATATTTAAGCAGGTGATTTTATGGACAACTTCGAAAACTTGAATTCTTATCCTGAAAATAACTGGCAAAGCCTTTCAGAGCCTGTGGTAAAATCAGAAGAGCCTCAGCCCGATGTACAGGCTGTACCTAAAGCCAAAAAGCTCCCTCGCCACCCTGTTCTTACAATTCAGCTTACCCTTTGCCTTTGCGCTTTGCTTTTCCTGTTTATCGTCAAGTTTATGGCTTATCCTCTTTATAGCAAAATTATAACGTGGTACGAAAGCCAAATATCAAGGTCTGTAATTTATGACGGCGACTTTGAAAGCTTTGATTTTTCCACGCTTTTTTCCACAACTGATGAAGCTTAAGGCTTTTGGCGTTTGCTTTACTGTTTCATTTCCTGCAATTGCTTTCTTAGCCATTGCTATTATCTGTGACAGAAAAGGCACTGTTTTGCTCTGTTTAATTGCATCTTTTATGCACGAAGCAGGCCATATTTTGGCAATGCTTTTAAAGGGTGCAAAGCTTAAATCTGTTCGTTTTAATTTAGGTGATGTAGCAATCGACACCGAAAGCACAACCCTTTCTTATGATGATGAAATCTTCATATCTGTCAGCGGTGTTTTTATTAATCTTACTTTGTCTATATTTTCCTTATTGTTTTTTCTTTTCTTTAAGCTTTCGTTTTGTTATAATTTTTTTATAGTAAATTTACTCATAGCTCTTTTTAACCTTTTACCCATAAGGTTTTTTGACGGGGGACAGTTGCTTTTGTTTTTACTTAAAAAGCATTTCTCTATAAAAACCTGCGACATAGTTATAAATATCCTTACCGTAGTGTTTGTGGTGCCTGTGGGTGTGTTAGGATTTATTTTTGTTTTTAATTCAAGCTATAACTTTTCTCTGCTTTTTACAGCACTTTATCTAATATCGACACTTGTTTCAAAGGAGTTTAAAAATGTATCCTAAGGAAGTTGAAAAAATATTATTAAAGGTTCAGAAACCCGGCAAATATACCGGCGGCGAGCTGAATGCAGTTATTAAAAATAAATCCGAGGTTGACCTTCGATTTGCTTTTTGCTTTCCCGATACCTATGAGGTAGGTATGTCTCATTTAGGTATGAAAATCCTCTATAGCCAGTTCAATTCTGTCCCTTACATCTGGTGCGAAAGGGTATTTGCACCTTGGATAGATATGGAAGAGCAAATGATAAAGCACAACATTCCACTTTATGCTTTGGAAAGCGGAGATGCTTTAAACGAGTTTGACTTTATCGGTTTTACTTTGCAGTATGAGCTTTCTTACACAAATGTACTCAATATGCTCAGGCTTGGTAATGTCCCTGTTCTTTCAAAAGACAGAACTGAGCTTAAAAATATTGTTGTAGCAGGCGGTGCATGTGCCTCCAACCCTGAACCCTTAGCCGACTTTATTGACATTTTCTTTATCGGTGAAGGCGAAGAAGTTGACCTTGAGGTAATGGAGCTTTTCCGTGCTTGCCGCAAAAACGGCGAAAGTAAGCAGGAATTTTTAGAAAAGGCAGCTCGGATAGAGGGCGTTTATGTTCCTGCTTTATATGATGTTTCTTACAATGATGACGGAACTATTAAAGAGTTTACCCCCAAAAACGGTGCACCCGCCAAAATTTCGAAGCGAATTATTATGGACCTTGACAGTTCATTTTTCCCCGAAAGCTTCGTTGTGCCCAATGTAGAAATTGTCCACGACAGAGCCGTTTCTGAAATTTTCAGAGGTTGTATCCGCGGTTGTCGTTTTTGTCAGGCTGGTTTTATGAACCGCCCTGTACGCGAAAAATCCGTTGATACTATCAGCAAGCAGTGCTTTGACCTTTGCAAAAACACAGGCTACGACGAGATTTCCCTTTCTTCTCTTTCGTCAAGCGACTATTCTCAGATTGTTCCTCTCTTAACAAAGCTTACAGAGTGGACAGACGAAGAAAAAGTTAGCCTTTCTCTGCCTTCTCTTCGTGTTGACGGTTTTACTGACGAGATTATGAGCAAGCTTAAAACTGTCCGCAAAGCCGGCCTTACTTTTGCACCCGAAGCAGGTACCCAGAGGCTTCGCGATGCAATCAATAAAAATGTACGCGAAGATGAGCTTTTAGAAACCTGTGCCACAGCCTTTAACGGTGGTTGGACTAACGTTAAGCTTTACTTTATGACAGGACTTCCAACAGAAACAGACGAAGATTTAGAGGGTATTGCCAATCTTGGACAAGCCGTAGTTAATACATTTTATAAATGTGAAAACCGAGCAAAAGGCAGGGGTGTCAATGTAACCTGCTCAGCATCTTCCTTTATACCCAAGCCTTTCACACCTTTTCAGTGGGAGGCACAGGACGATATTCCCGAAATCAAAAGAAAACAGATGGTTGTTAAGTCAGCCATTAAAACTAAAAAGATCACTTTTAATTACCACGATGCCGCAACAAGTTTTCTTGAAGGTGTTTTTGCAAGGGGTGACAGAAAGCTCTGCAATGTTTTGCTTAAAGCTTCTGAAAAAGGTTTTCATTTTGACGGTTGGAATGACTGCTTCTCCATTGATAAATGGCTTGAACTCTTTGATGAATGCGGTGTTGACCCCTTATTCTACACCGCTCGTAAGCGTAGCTTTGACGAGATTTTACCTTGGGATTTTATCGATTACGGCGTCAATAAAAGCTTCTTAAAGTCGGAGTGCCTCAAAGCCTACGAAAGCAAAACAACACCCAATTGCAGAGAAAACTGTTCTGCCTGCGGTGCTGCTAAATACAAGGGAGGTGTCTGCATTGAAAAACGTAAGAATATGGTTTAAAAAGGATAAGGAGTGCCGATATATCTCTCACCTTGACCTTAATCGAGTAATGCTAAGAGCCGTTTACAGAGCAAAGCTTCCCATCTGGTATACTGAGGGCTTTAACCCCCATCCCTTTATAACCTTTCCTTTGCCTTTGTCCTTAGGCTTTCGTGGTGAAGCCGAAAGTATGGATGTCCGCTTTTTGGATGAGAATTTCGACCTTTCAAACGTGGCTTATATTTTGAACCCCTTTTTACCTGAGGGTATAAGGGTATATAGCGCCACAGAATCTAAAATGAAGCCGGGGGACATAGCTTTTGCTAAGTTTTCTGCAAAGCTTTATTCAGATAACCTTACTGCAAATGAGCTGAAGACTGAGCTTTGTGAGCTTATGCTCTTAGATGAATACCTTGTTCCTAAAAAGACAAAGTCGGGCATTAAGGATATAAATGTTTCAGAGTATCTCAAGCTTATAGAGATTGCTTCCGATACAGATACTCTTAATATTAATGTAACTCTGCCTGCAGGAAGCTCTAATAACGTAAATATACAGCTTCTTATTAGAGCTCTTGAAAGCTACGTAAAGGCTGACGTGTATTACGATATAACCCGAATCGGCGTGTTCAATAAGGAGATGTGTCCCTTTGAATAATTGTGTAAGATTCCTTTTTGAAATATTATTTTAAAAATTTATAAAAAATACTTGATTTTTTTGAACTCTTGCTTTATAATAGTCAACGTTGTCCAATGCAGAGATGTCCGAGCTGGCCGAAGGAGCACGATTGGAAATCGTGTGTACGGCTAAAACCGTACCAAGGGTTCGAATCCCTTTCTCTGCGCCATAAAAGCACTTGCTTATGCAGGTGCTTTTTTCATATTCAGAGGTGAAATTATGAGCGGATATATAATGTGGCTGCGTTCCTTTGTAGGCCATAAGCCTTTACTTCAGTGCGGTGCAGGCGTAATCGTTGAAAACGAAAAAGGCGAAATCCTACTTATTAAACGAACCGATAACAATTGCTGGGGATATGCAGGCGGTTCTGTAGAGCTTGGTGAAAAAGTAGAAGATACCGCTTGCCGCGAGCTATTTGAAGAAACCGGTCTTATTGCTGACAGTTTAGAGCTTTTTTCTGTTTTCTCAGGTGAGGACACCCACTACACTTACCCAAACGGCGACGAGGTGCACAATGTTGACATCGTGTATATTTGCAAAGCCTTTCACGGCGAAATTAAAGCAGATAAAAAAGAAGCATCTGAGGTCAGATTTTTTAATATAAATGAAATTCCACAAAACATTTCGCCACCCCTTGTTACTCCCTTAAATAAATATTTGGAAATGCGAAAAACAGCCTGTAGCAAATAACTACAGGCTGTTTCTTATCTTATTTTTTTAAAAAAATCTGTAAGTATTTTTGAGCATTTGTCTTCCATAACGCCGCCAAAACACTCGGTCTTATGAGTAAAGGGCATTGAAAAAAGGTTTGTCACACTGCCTGCGGCACCATTTTTAAGGTCAAAAGCGCCAAAAACAACTTTGCTGATTTTTGCGTTTATAATTGCACCTGCACACATAGGGCAAGGCTCTAAAGTAACATACATCTCACACCCTGTAAGATTAGCGGTACCTAAAAGTTTGTTGGCGTTTGTTATTGCAACAATCTCAGCGTGTTGTACCGTTAATTTATCTTTTTCCCTCAGATTTCTTCCCGTTGCAATAACCTTGTTATCCTTAGCGATTACTGCACCTACGGGTACATCTTCGCTTTCTTTGCATTTTTCGGCTTCCTTTAAAGCAAGCCTCATAAAGTCGTAACGGTCCATCAGTCAATTACCTTCAGCGTTACTAAGCATTCAAGCATGCTTATTGCAAGGAAAATTATTATAGTTGCAGAGGTAAAGAAGGTCTTGATTCTTTCCTTAAAAGTAAGCTCACCCTCGTAAGCTTTAAGCTTGCCAAAGTTTTTGTCGATTTTAGAGAATTTGTATACTGCAACCAGAGCCAAAGAGAAAGCCACAAGATACAGTCCCATATAAATAAAATCAACGTAAATTGTGTCTATAACTGCAGCTGAAAGGTTTTCATAAGCAATATCTGCAATTACAGACATAAAGTTGTTAAGACCGTGAATAATCATAGCAGGGAAGATTGAGCCCGAATAAATAACCGCCCAGCCTGTAGCAAGGCCTACCACAAAAGCAAATGGTGCCTGCAAAAAATTGCCGTGCATCATACCAAAAAGAAGTGCTGAAGTAATAAGGGCAAAGCCATCGCCAAATTTTCTCAGCCTTCCCATAATACAACCTCTGTATACAAACTCCTCAGTAACTGCCGGTACTACAGAAACTGCTACAATATAAGTAATGTGCTCTAAAATTGATGTGCTTCCCGTAAGCATATCCTCATAGGTTGTTTCCAATCCGAAGATGCTTAAATCAATTGAAAAAAGCTGTGCAATGTAATTTGCACTTATGCATACAGTAAAACCGATTGCCACAACACCTAAGAGTCTCTTAAAAGACATCTTTTTGCTTGGCAAAATCTCGTCAAAATCCGTTTTTGTTGCCTTGCAGAATATTACCGCCACAACGCCAAATCCTAATAGTGACACAATAGCGTTTAAAAGCATATCTGGAATCAAGCTCAGCTTATCGCTATAAAGCATAGGTGTGCCTTCGTAAGAGGACGTCATAATACCGCTTATAATTATAGCCAAAAGCGAAAAAGTAAACAGACATATAATGCATAAAAGTCCTGTTGAAACACATCTGCCTCTCAAGGCTCTCTTTTCATTAAATATTCTTTGTCTCTTTAAAACATCTTCCTCATTAATCTGCGGAATATTAAGTTCATTTTCCATTTAAAATCACCTCAGACGTAAGTATTATATCACTATAATACAAAGAATGCAATTTCTTTAAAAATTTTTAAAAAATCCTTGACAAAATCATATTTAAGGTGTATTATCTTGAGGTAATAATAAAGCAAAGCGAATAGCTTTCACCTGTGGGGTGCTGTCTGCACGGGTCAATATTACTGGATTTTATTTTATATTATCCTTGTATTATTGTGCGGGCAGATTGTTCTGTCCGCTTTGTTTTTATCAAAACTGGAGGTGCTTTCACATTAGCAAACAGGAAGTTCTCATTAACGAGAAAATTCGCTGCGACGAGCTCAGAGTAATCGGTACAGACGGTGCTCAGCTTGGCATTATGTCATCTGACGACGCTCTCAAGCTCGCTTATGACCAAAATCTTGATTTGGTGCTTATCGCTGCCCAGGCAAAGCCACCCGTTGGCAAAATTATGGACTACGGCAAGTACCGCTTCGAGCAGGCAAAGAAAGAAAAAGAGGCCAAGAAAAACCAAAAGGTTATCAACATCAAGGAAGTTCAGCTTTCTCTTAAGATTGACACCCACGACTTTGATACCAAGAAAAATGCCGCCATCAAATTCTTATCAAAAGGCGACAAGGTTAAGGTTTCTATCCGTTTCAGAGGCAGAGAAATGGGTCACTCCCAGTTCGGCTATGACCTTATGGAGCGTTTTGCCAACGATTGTGCTGAGGTTTCCAATGTTGAGAAGCCTGCAAAGCTTGAAGGTCGCAATATGCTGATGTTCCTTGCCCCAAAACCAGTAAAGTAAAATTAACAGGAGGATTTAATCATGCCCAAAATCAAAACACACAGCGGTGCAAAAAAGCGCTTTAAGGTTTCTAAGAACGGTAAAGTAATCCGTGCTCACGCTAACAAGAGACACATTCTCAACAAGAAGACAACTAAGCGTAAGAGAGTTCTTCGTCAGACAGCTGTTGCAGATGCAACAAATGTAAAGCAGATGAAGCGTCTGATTCCTTACAAATAATCACAAAAGAAACCTGGAGGTAAAATACAATGGCTAGAGTTAAAGGTGCGATGGCTACTCGCAAAAGAAGAAATAAAGTATTAAAGCTCGCTAAGGGCTATTATGGTGCTAAGTCCAGACACTTCAAGATGGCTAAACAGGCTGTTATGAAGTCCGGCAACTACGCTTACATCGGCAGAAAGCAGAGAAAGAGAGATTTCCGTCGTCTTTGGATTACTCGTATCAGCGCTGCTTGCAGAGCTAACGGCACAAACTATTCCACATTTATGAACGGCCTTAAGAAGGCTAACATCACACTCAACAGAAAGATGCTCTCTGAGATTGCTATCGCAGACCCCGCAGCTTTCGCACAGTTAGTTGAGAAAGTTACAAAGTAAAAAGCTAAAAGTGCGCCCGATTTTATGTCGGGCGCATATTTCGTGTTGGTGAATTATGCGAGAGATAACTTCAAAAGATAATAAAACAGTAAAGAACATTCAGAAGCTTTTAAGCAAAGCAAAATACAGAAAAGAACAGGGCTTGTTTGTAGTTGAGGGCATAAGACTCTGCAAAGATGCCATAAGAAGCAATGCACATATCGAAACACTTGTTTTTACAGAGGATGCCCTGAAAAAACACCCCGACTCTATAAAAGAGCTTGAAAACAATGCCGAAAATTCCTATGTAGTAACTCCCAATATATTTAGTATATTGAGCGACACACAAACCCCACAGGGTGTGATTTGTGTTGTAAAAGCTCTTGACAATAAGCTTCAATTTGATAAAATAAATGGTAAGTATGTACTTTTGCAGAACATTCAGGATCCCAGTAACCTCGGCGCCGTTTTAAGAAGTGCCGATGCACTGGGCTTTTTGGGCGTTGTGCTCACAAAAGACTGTTGTGACGTTTACAGTCCTAAGGTTTGCAGGGCAAGTATGGGTGCGGTTTTTCGTGTGCCTTTTGTCATTTGTGACGATGAATGTAGTTTTGTAAAAGAATTTAATGATTTTGGCAAATCCTATGCGGCAGTTGTCAGAAACGGCAAAAGCATAACGGCGTTAAACTACCAAGGTGCCTCTCTTCTTTGTATCGGCAACGAAGGTAACGGACTTACTGATGATTTAGTAAGGTCTTGTACCTGTCCTGTTACCATACCTATGAAAGGCAACGCCGAATCCCTAAACGCCTCAGCCGCCGCAGGAATAATTATGTGGGAAATGATTAGATGAATAAATCTACTCTTTATTATATATGGCTTACACAAAGTATAGGCTATTGTACTACCAAAGTAAAATATGTCTTTGAGCTTTATCCCGATATTGAAATGCTTTACAAAGGCGGTGAGCAGGAGCTTCGCCTTTGTGGAATCTTTACCGAAAATGAAATTTCAAAGCTTGCAAAAATACGGCTTGCTGATGCTGAGAATGTCCTCAGAAGATGCGATGAGCTTAACTTCAAAGCTATTGATATTTCTATGAAAGAATATCCTCAGTGCCTTAGAGGAATAAGCGATGCACCCGGAGTTATTTATGTAAGCGGTGAACTTCCCGATTTTGAAAACTTAGACACTGTTTCCATTGTTGGCACAAGAAAAGCTACGGCTTACGGAGTTCGCACGGCTTTTTCCTTAGGTGCAAACCTTGCAAAAGCAGGCTTTGTGGTTGTAAGCGGCGGAGCATTGGGTATTGACTGTGCAGCACATAAAGGCGTTTTAGAGCAAAATGGCATAGCTGTTTGTGTTCTTGGCTGCGGTATCGATTACGACTATCTTTTAGAAAACAAAGCTCTTCGCAAGTGTATTTCTAAAACCGGTGCCCTTGTGTCGGAGTATCCGCCGGATTTTCCGCCTGCTGCTCATAATTTTCCTCAGCGTAACCGCATTATTTCTGCACTTTCAAAGGGAGTAATTGTTGTAGAAGCTCCTCTTAAAAGCGGCTCTATGATAACAGTTGATTTTGCCCTTAAGCAGGGCAGAGATGTGTTTGCCGTTATGGGCAACGTTGACTCGCCATATTCAAAGGGTGCTAACCAGCTTATTAAAGAGGGTGCCGTACCTGTTACAAATTGGCAAGACGTTGCCGAGTTTTACCGTGGCTTATTTGATGAAGAAACCGAAAATTAATTGGAGGTATACTGATATATGTCAAATTTAGTAATTGTTGAGTCGCCTGCCAAGGCTAAAACAATTAAAAAATACTTAGGCAAGGACTTTGAGGTTATTGCTTCAATGGGCCATGTCAGAGATTTGCCCTCTGCACGACTCAGCGTTGATGTTAAGAAGGACTTTGCACCTAAATATGAAATTATCAAAGGCAAGGAAAAGCTTGTTGATGAGCTCAAAAAGCTTGCAGGCAAATCTGACAAAGTATACCTTGCAACTGACCCTGACCGTGAGGGTGAGGCAATTTCATGGCATCTTGCTTATATACTTGGTCTTGATATGAACGACACTAACCGTGTTGAATTTAACGAAATCACAAAGTCAGGCGTTAAAAACGGTATGGATAATCCCAGAGCCGTAAATATTGACCTTGTGAACGCTCAGCAGGCAAGAAGAATTTTAGACAGGCTTGTAGGCTATAAGCTAAGTCCCTTTGTATCTCAGAAAATCCGCCGCGGTCTTTCTGCAGGCAGGGTTCAGTCTGTAGCTGTTCGCATTATCGTAGACAGAGAAAACGAAATCAGAGCCTTCGTTCCTCAGGAATATTGGAGTATTGATGCAAAGCTTGTTCCAAAAGGTGCAAGAAAGGCTTTCTCTGCCGCTTTTTACGGCAGTGCTGACGGCAAAAAAATAGAAATTAAATCCAAAGAGCAGGCTGATGAAATTTTAAGCAAGCTTGAAGGTGCTGAGTATACAGTAACTAAGGTTAAAAACGGCACTCGTAAAAAATCTCCCGTGCCTCCCTTTATTACCTCAACCTTACAGCAGGAAGCATCCCGAAAGCTCAGCTTTCAGTCAAGGCGTACAATGCGGGTAGCTCAGGAGCTTTATGAGGGCGTTGATATCGACGGTATCGGCGCAACAGGTCTTATAACCTATATGAGAACCGACTCATTACGTGTTTCCAATGAAGCAATGAAAGAAGCCGCTGACTTTATATCAGTTAAATACGGCAAAACCTACTTACCCTCAAAGCCCCGATATTTCAAATCAAGAAATAATGCTCAGGACGGCCACGAAGCAATCAGACCTACTTCCGTAAACCTTACACCTGAGCGAGTTAAGTCAAACCTTACTACCGACCAGTATAAGCTCTATAAGCTTATCTGGGAGCGTTTCTTAGCTTCACAGATGGCTGACTGTATTCAGAAAACAACTCAGGTTGATATAGAAGCTAATGACTTTCTCTTCAAAGCATCAGGCTATAGAGTGGATTTTGACGGCTTTACTGTTTTATATGTGGAGTCAAAAGACGAGGCAGAGGCAAAGGCAAGCGAGCTTCCCACACTTGAAAAGGATATGCCCTTAAAGCTTAAGGAAATTGCTCCTAATCAGCACTTTACACAGCCTCCTGCACGTTTTACCGAAGCCTCTCTTATTAAAGCACTTGAAGAGTACGGCATCGGCAGACCTTCTACCTATGCCGCTACAATTACAACAATTGTTGGCAGAGAATACGTAAAGCGTGAAGGCAAAACCCTTCATCCTACTGAGCTTGGCGAGGCACTTTCTAACCTTATGAAGGAACGTTTCCCCAAGATTGTTAACGTTAAGTTTACTGCTCAGATGGAGCAGGATTTAGATACCGTTGAAAGCGGCGACGTTGAGTGGGTAGCTCTTTTAAATCAGTTCTACGGCGACTTTGAGAAAACTCTCAAGAAAGCTAAAACCGATATGGAGGGTGTAAAAATCCAGCTCAAAGAAGACCAGACCGACATCGTTTGTGAAAAATGCGGCAGGCTTATGGTTGTTAAGGTCGGCAGATACGGCAAGTTTATTGCTTGTCCCGGTTGGCCCGAGTGTAAAAACATCATACCTTATACCGAAAAAATAGGCGTAAGCTGTCCTGACTGCGGCAGTGATATTATTATCAGACGTACCAAGAAAGGCAAAATCTTCTACGGTTGCTCTTCGTTCCCCAAGTGCAACTTTATGTCATGGAACGAGCCTACCAATAAAAAGTGTCCCCAGTGCGGCGGTATGCTTTATAAGAAAAAAGGTAAGAAAGAAACCCTCTATTGCAACAAAGAGGGTTGCGGATACGAGAAAAAGTAATGTATATTAATGTTATAGGAGCAGGTCTTGCAGGCTGCGAGGCGGCATATCAGATTGCCAAAAGGGGAATAGACGTCCGTCTTTATGAAATGAAGCCTAATAAGAAGTCACCTGCCCACCACACAGATTTATTTGCTGAGCTTGTGTGCTCCAATTCTTTTAAGGCAGACAGAGTTGACTCAGCCGCAGGACTCTTAAAGCAGGAAATGCGAGAGCTTGACTCACTTCTTATGAAGTGTGCCGACAAATGCCGTGTTCCTGCAGGCGGAGCTTTGGCTGTTGACAGAACCCTTTTTGCTGAGGCTGTTACAGAGGCTGTTAAGTCAATGCCAAATATCACCGTTATTTCCGAGGAAATAACAGAAATCCCCACGGATTATGTGACGGTAATTGCCACAGGCCCCTTAACCTCAGATGCATTGTCTAATAGTATTTCAGAGCTTTTAGGGGACCAGTTATCCTTTTTCGACGCGGCGGCTCCTATTGTCACAAGAGAAAGCATAGATGACAGTTGCTCCTTTGCCGCTTCCAGATACGATAAAGGCGGCGATGATGACTACATCAACTGTCCCTTAAATAAAGAGGAATACGAAATATTTTATAACGCTCTTATTAATGCAGAGCGTGCGCCCTTGCACGACTTTGACGTCTATAACCCGAAGGTCTACGAAGGCTGTATGCCCATTGAGGTTATGGCTGGCAGAGGTGAAGATACTATCCGCTTTGGCCCTATGAAGCCTGTGGGGCTGAGAGACCCTCGAACAGGTCATCGTCCTTGGGCGTGTCTTCAGCTTCGTAAAGAAAATGCTAATGGTACTATGTATAACCTTGTCGGATTTCAGACAAACCTTAAATTCGGCGAGCAAAAGCGTGTGTTCGGACTTATTCCTGCACTTAAAAATGCAGATTTTGTCAGATATGGTGTTATGCACAGAAACACATTTATCGACAGTCCCCGCGTACTAAACCCTGATTTGTCTGCAAAGTGTCGAAGCGACCTGTTTTTCGCAGGTCAGCTTACAGGTGTAGAGGGATATATGGAGTCGGCTTCCTCAGGCATAATTGCAGGTATTAACGCCGCAAATAAAATTTTAGGTAAAGAAAGCGTTATTTTGCCAAATGAATGTGAAATTGGTGCTTTGCTTTCTTACATTACAGACGAAACCGTTGAAAAATTCCAGCCAATGGGTGCTAATTTCGGCATACTTCCCGAGCTTTTAAACCGTCCTCGTGACAAAAAACTGAGAGCCCAAATGTATGCAAGCCGCGCCCTTGAAGCTTTAAAACAATTTATTACTGAAAGCGATGTGATTTAATGAACATCATAGTTGACGCCTTTGGCGGAGATAACGCTCCCGTTGAAATAATCAAGGGTGCGGAAATGGCACGAAAAGACCTTGGCATAAACATCACTCTTGTAGGTAAAGAGGATGTTATCCGCAAGGTTTGTGCTGATAACGAAATCGATGCAGAAAATTTTGCAATTATTCACGCCGATGAGGTTATTGCCACCGATGCTCCCGGTACAGATATTACCCGCTCAGCTAAGAACACCTCTATGGCAGTTGGCTTAAGGGCTCTTTATGACGGTTTGGGGGAGGGCTTCTTAAGTGCAGGTAACAGCGGTGCTGTGTGTGTTGGTGCTACCCTTATTGTAAAGCGTATCAAAGGTATCAGCCGCCCCGGTTTTTCACCTGTAATTCCTACCTTAGGCGGTAAAGTGCTTCTTATGGACAGCGGTGCAAATCTTCAGTGCAGAGCAGAAATGCTTTGTCAGTTCGCCATTATGGGCTCTATCTATATGAATAAGGTTCACGGCGTAAAAAATCCCCGTGTTGGTCTTCTTAATGTTGGCACCGAGGAGCATAAAGGCTCCGATTTACAGCACGAAGCTTATGAGCTATTAAAGAAAGCTCCCGTTAATTTCATCGGTAACGTTGAAGGCACCTTTATGAACGGTGATATTTGCGATGTAGTAGTGTGCGACGGCTTTTCGGGCAATATTCTTCTTAAAACCTACGAAGGCACCGCTATGGCACTGATGAAGAAAATCAAGGGCATTTTTACAAAAAATATAAAAAACAAGCTTGCCGCCGCTATGGTTATGGGAGACGTTAAAGAGCTCAAAGATTCTATGAATCCCTCAGAAGTAGGCGGTGCGCCTGTGCTTGGTTGTGCAAAGCCTGTTTTCAAGGCTCACGGCAACTCAGACGCCCGTGCTATTTACAGTGCATTAAAGCTTGTTAAAGATTATGTAGAAAACAACGTTGTTGACGAAATCGCGTCAACACTTAAATTGATGAAAACTCAGGAAGAGGAATGCAAAAATGACTGAGCTTGAGAAAATCATCGGTTATGAGTTTAAAAATAAAGAGCTTTTAGAAACCGCTCTTACTCATTCTTCCTTTGCAAATGAGCATTCAAAATCCATTGCTTGCAACGAAAGACTTGAATTTTTAGGCGACTCTGTGCTGTCGCTGGTGGTTTCAACCTTTATTTACAATAATTTTCCCAACTATCCCGAAGGAAATCTTACTAAGCTTCGTGCATCTCTTGTGTGCGAAAAAGCTCTTTTCGCTTTCGCAAAAGAAATCAGGCTCGGTGAGTTTATTAAGCTTAGCCACGGCGAAAAACGCGGGGGAGGAGCCAATCGTCCTTCAATAGTTTCTGATGCTTTTGAGGCTCTTATTGCCGCACTATATCTTGACGGAGGATACGAAACTGCCCAGAGCTTTGTTTTAAAGTTTGTTGAGCCTCAGACAAAGCACATAAAAGCAATCCCTGTAAAGGATTATAAAACTACTTTGCAGGAAATTGTTCAGAAAAATCCCGGTGAGCGTATCGAGTACAGATTAGTAGGCGAAAGCGGCCCCGACCATAATAAACACTTTTCCGTTGAGGTTATGCTTAACTCCAACTGTATAGGAAAAGGCGGCGGCAGAAGCAAAAAAGAAGCCGAGCAGCAAGCCGCACGTGAAGCTTTGGAGCTTATGGGCTACTGATATGGCAAACGTAGCTATCTTTGTTCCTCATAACGGTTGCCCTCATAAATGTTCCTTTTGCGACCAAAGGCATATTACAGGTCAAAGCTCTCAACCTACTGCAAATGACGTTAAAAGCACGCTTAAAACAGCTCTTAGTTCTTTAAAAGAAAAATCCAAAGAGACTGAAATTGCTTTTTTTGGCGGAAGCTTTACTGCTATCGACAAGAACTATATGCTTGAGCTTTTAGAAAGCACCAAGGAATATATCGGCAGCTTCAAGGGCATTCGTATTTCCACACGGCCTGATGCAATAAATTCAGAAATCCTTGATATTCTCAAAAGCTACAAAGTAACTTCCATTGAGCTTGGAGCTCAGTCAATGGTGGATTCGGTCCTTTCTGCCAACGAGCGTGGTCACAGTGCCAACGACATAAAAAAAGCATCTCACTTAATTAAATCCTATGGTTTTTCCTTAGGGCTTCAGATGATGACGGGACTTTATCAGAGCAATGACGACTTAGACCTATACACGGCTAACGAGTTTATAAAGCTAAATCCCGATACCGTAAGAATTTATCCCACGGTTGTTTTAGATAATACTACACTTGCTTCGCTTTTTAAAAGTGGCAAGTATAGTCCTCCCGATGCAGAAACGGCATCAAAGCTTTGCGCAAAGCTTATACCTATGTTTGAAAATGCCAACATCAAGGTAATCCGTGTAGGACTTCACGACACCGAAAGCCTTAAAAGCAATATGATTGGCGGTGCTTTTCATCCTGCATTTCGTGAGCTTTGCGAGGCACAGATTTATTACAATAAAATCCTTACTGTGCTTAATGCTCAGAATATTAATAATGGCGAAATTAACATTTTAGTCCCCAAGGCTGATTTGTCAAAGGCAATCGGTCAAAAAGGGTACAACAGGCAAAAGCTCCTGACTATGGGCTTTACGCCAAGTTTTATTCCGAATGACACTCTTGCCAACAGGCAGGTTTTAATAAAGAAAGGCTAAGCTATGCTTCTAAAATCGCTTGAACTTCAGGGTTTCAAAACCTTCCCTGACAAGACAAAACTGAATTTTAATACAGGTATTACTGCAGTTGTAGGACCTAACGGTTCGGGTAAAAGTAACATCAGTGATGCTATTCGCTGGGTTTTAGGTGAACAGGCTCCTAAGATTCTTCGCTGTAACCGAATGGAGGACGTTGTTTTCAACGGTACAACAAACCGTAAACGTCAGGGTTACTCTGAGGTTACTCTTAATATCGATAACACCGACAGAGCTTTACCTTTTGACGGCGATACCGTGTCCATAACACGCCGCTATTTCAGAAGCGGCGAAAGCGAGTACCTTATCAACAAGGCGCAGGTGCGTCTTAAAGATATCAATGAGCTTTTCATGGATACAGGCTTGGGCAGAGACGGCTACTCAGTTATCGGTCAGGGTAAGATTGACAGCATTGTTTCCTCTAAAAGCGAAGACAGACGTGAAATTTTCGAAGAAGCCGCAGGTATTTCCCGTTACCGCTACCGCAAAACCGAGGCTGAGCGTAAGCTTTCTCATACTGAAGACAACTTAGTCAGACTCAGAGATATTGTAACAGAGCTTGAAGACAGAATAGGACCTTTGAAAACTCAGGCTAAAAAAGCAGAGCATTTTCTTGAGTATTCTCAGGAAAAAAAGGGTCTTGAGATTGCTCTTTGGCTTAATACGCTTGAAAAATCCTCAGGAGTTATAAAAGACCACGAGGATAAAATAATCGTTGCCCGAAATCAGTGCAATGAAGCAGATGCCGAGATTGAAAGGATTTCTCAGCTTACTGAGTCTATGTATCTCGAAAACGGCACTTTGGCAGCAAAGGTAGACGAGTTGAGAGCCGCTATTGCAGAATATGAATCTGCAATTTCTGATAAAAAGGCCTCGATTTCTGTTGCTAAAAACGATATTTTACATAATAACGAAAACATAAACAGAATTAAAATTGATATCGAGCAAATCAATATGTTTGCTATGGATATCAGGAAAGAAATTGAAGATAAGCTAAAGCTTATTGAAGATTATAAAAATGACATTACATTAAAGCAAAAACTTTACGATGAAACCGCTGACGAGCTTAACCTTGCAAATGTAAATGCAAGCAGAAGCTCTGACTCCTTGCAGGAAATTACTGCAAAAATCGCTTCATTAAGTGCACAGCAGGCTGATGCAAGAGTAAGTCGTATGACCTGTGCCTCTACAATTTTAGAGCTTGAATCAAGAATTAACGGACTTTCAGATAATTCTCAGAAAAAAGCCGAGGCTAAAGCTGACCTTGAAGAAATTCTTTCTTCTTATAAAAATAAAGTAAGCGATGCTCAGAAAAAAGTCACTCAGCTTACTAATGCCGAAAAAGGTCTTGCCCTTAAGCTTGATTCCCGCTCAGCATCCCTTGAAAATCTTAAGAATAATGCCGACAAGCTTATGCTTGATGCTTCTGAAAAATCCCGCCGTGCAAAGCTTTTAGAGGATTTAGAGCAGAATATGGAGGGCTTTAATCACTCTGTAAAAACGGTTATGAAGCGTGCAAAAGCAGGCGAGCTTAAGGGTATAAAGGGCCCTGTGTCCCGAATTATTACTGTACCTTCAGAGTATACTGTTGCTATAGAAATCGCTCTTGGTTTTGCAATGCAAAACATAGTAACCGCAACGGAGGAAGACGCTAAGCGTGCCATTGCTCTCCTTAAAAAAGACAATGCAGGCCGTGCAACATTTTTACCCGTTAACACAATCAAAGGCAGACGTCTTGAAGAAAAAGGTATTGACGACTGCTATGGCTTTATCGGCATTGCCTCTGACCTTTGTTCCTGTGATAATGAGTATAACGGTATTCTTTTATCATTGCTTGGAAGAATTGCCGTTTTCGAAGACATAAATTCAGCAGTTACCGCCGCTAAAAAATACGGTTATAAATTCAAGGTTGTTACCTTAGATGGTCAGGTTGTAAATGCAGGCGGCTCACTTACAGGCGGCTCTCTTGCTAAAAACAGCGGACTTTTATCCCGCAGTGCCGAAATCAACGATATTAAAGCCGAGGCTCAGAAGCTTTTGAAAAAAGCAGAAGAAGCCAAGAGTGCATACTTGGCGGCACAGTCCGATTACTCTAAAATCGAGGCTGAAATTTTAGGCGTTCGTGCTGATTTATCCGTAAGTGCTCAGGAGCTTATAAGACTTGAAACAGAGCAAAAAGCCTGTGAAAATGAGCTTATGATAGCTTCAAATGATTTAAAAGCCCTTGATGATGAAATAGCAAATTGCCACAGCAGAATTAAGACCCTTAAAGAGGAGCAGTTAAACGCCGAGGCTGTAATCGGTACATTTACTCAGCAGATTGCCGCAGAAGAGGCAAAGGCGGAAGAAATCAGCGGAAGCCGAGCAGGCATAAAAGAAAAGCGCGAAGAACTTTCTCAAAAGCTTCAGGAAATCCGACTTGAAATTGTTACTTTGCAAAAGGACATCGAAACTCTTAATGCGGAAATAGCGAGCTCTCAGAATATGGGTGATAATCAGGAGGAGCGTAAGTCTGAGCTTAAATCTCAGATTGAAGAGCTTTTTGCAAAAAGCAGCGAAAGCGAAGCGTTAATTGGCACCCTTAATAAAGAAATCGATGAGCTCACTTTCTCAATTAAGTCTTGTGAGCAGGATATGGATTCCGTTTCAAAGCGCAGAGAAGAAATTGAAAAAGAAAACTACTCACTTCGTCAGCGAGAAAAGGACAAACTCTCAGAGCGTGAGCAGGCTTCAATGGAGCTTGCAAGACTTGAAGAACGCAAAATCCACCTGCAGAATCAATATGACACCATAATTTCCAAGCTTTGGGAAGAGTATGAGCTTACCCGTAAGGAAGCAGAAGAAATCGCAGAAGAAATCGAAGATATCCCTTCAGCCAATAAACGCCTTGCAGAGCTTAAACAAAAAATAAAAGCCTTAGGTTCTGTAAATGTCGGTGCAATTGAAGAATATAAAGAGGTTTCAGAGCGTTATACTTTTATGAGTGAGCAGGTAGAGGACGTAGAAAAATCCAAGAAAGAGATTATCAGCCTTATCGGCGAGCTTACAAAGAAAATGAAAGAAAGCTTTATTGAAAGCTTTAATGAAATCAACAAGCACTTTATCCACACCTTTGCAGAGCTTTTCGGCGGCGGTTCGGCTAAGCTGGAGCTTGCAGACCCCGAGGATATTTTAAACAGCGGAATCGACATTTCAGTGCACCCTCCCGGAAAAATCGTTACACACCTTGAGGCTCTTTCCGGCGGTGAAAAAGCACTTGTTGCAATCGCTCTTTACTTTGCAATTATGAAGGTTCGCCCTGCACCTTTCTGTGTAATGGACGAGATTGAAGCGGCTCTTGACGAGGTTAACGTTGACCGCTTTGCCAGATATATGAGAAATTTAACCGACACAACTCAGTTTATAACAATTACCCACCGACGTGGAACCATGGAAGAAGCAGACGTTCTCTATGGTGTAACAATGCAGGAGGAGGGTATTAGTAAGCTTTTAGAGCTCAGAGCAACGGAGGTTGCCGAAAAGCTTAAAATGCAGGCTAATTAACAGGAGGCATACTAAAAGTGGGATTTTTCAGCAAAATTAAAGACGGACTTAAAAAGACAAGGGATTCAATTGTAGGCAAAATCGACTCCGCTTTAAAGTCCTTTACAAAAATTGACGAAGACCTTTTCGAAGAGCTCGAAGAGCTTTTGGTTATGGGAGATGTTGGCGTTGTTACTGCCCAGAAAATGTGCGATGAGCTTAGAGTAAGAGTCAAAAAGCAGGGCATAACCGACCCCTCATTGATTACAGGACTCCTTTGCGAAATTACCGAAGAAATGCTTTCAGGCGGTCAGGAGCTTAATATAAGCACAAGCCCCTCGGTAATTCTTGTAATCGGCGTAAACGGCGTTGGCAAAACCACTACTATCGGAAAGCTTGCCAATAACTTCGTTAAGGACGGCAAAAAGGTTACTCTTGCCGCCGCCGACACCTTCCGTGCTGCCGCTATAGACCAGCTTGATATCTGGGCTCAGAGAAGCGGTGCTGATATTGTTAAGCAAAACGAGGGAAGTGACCCTGCCGCCGTTGTTTTTGATGCAATTTCCTCTGCTAAAGCCAAGCACTCAGATATTATTATCTGCGATACCGCAGGCAGACTTCATAACAAAAAGCATCTTATGGACGAGCTTGCTAAGATTAACAGAATAATCGACCGCGAGCTTCCCGATGCCGCTAAAGAAGTTTTACTTGTTTTAGACGCTACAACAGGCCAGAACGCCGTTGTTCAGGCAGCAGAATTTTCAAAGGCTACAGGCATTACAGGTATAGTTCTTACAAAGCTTGACGGTACCGCAAAAGGCGGCGTAGTCCTTGCAATTAAAGACGGCTTGCAGATTCCCGTTAAATACATCGGTGTTGGCGAGCAGGTTGATGACCTTCAGCCTTTTTCACCCTCAGATTTTGCTAAAGCACTTTTTGACAGAGGTGAAGCCTGATGGCTGATAAATTCGTAATAGCTTCTAATAACGCCCATAAAATCCATGAATTCAAGCGGATTTTGTCAACCCTTGGCGTTGAGGTGCTCAGTGCAAAAGAGGCTGGAGTAGATTTTTCAAATGTTGAGGAAACAGGCGAAACCTTTGCTGAAAATGCCAGAATAAAAGCATTGTACGCCTTTAAAGAATGCGGCTTACCCTCTATTGCTGACGACTCAGGTCTTTGTGTTGATGCATTAAACGGCAGACCCGGAATTTACTCAGCACGCTACGGCGGCGAAAACTCTACTGATGACGAAAAAATAAAGCTTCTTTTAAGTGAGCTTTCAAATGTTGAGCTTAAAGATAGAACCGCTCACTTTATTTGCAGTATTTGCTGTGTTATAAGCGAAAACGACATCGTTACCGTTGAGGGTAAATGCCAAGGTTTTATCGGCAATCAAAAGAAAGGCAAAAACGGCTTTGGCTATGACCCTGTGTTTTATCTTGATAACGGAAAGTCTTTCGCAGAGCTCGATTCTGCTGAAAAAGACCTTTTCAGCCACCGTGGCAATGCACTGCGAAACTTTTATACCCTTTTAAAGGAAAGGAAAGATTTATATAATGTTAACCAGTAAACAAAGAGCATACTTGCGAGGTATGGCGAATTCTTTTGATACAATCCTCATTGTAGGCAAAGGCGGAATAGTTGATACTGTAATAAAACAAGCTGACGACGCCTTAAAAGCAAGAGAACTTTTTAAAGGCAAGGTTTTAGAAACCTGCGAGCTTTCTTCCAGAGAAGCCGCCGACCAGCTTGCGGAAAAGACAAGCTCAGACGTTGTTCAGGTTATCGGCTCAAAGTTTATTTTATACAGAGCAAACCCCGATAAGAAAAAAGACGAAAGAATCCGTCTTCCTAAGTAATATGAGGCTTGCAATGTTCGGCGGGAGCTTTGACCCCGTACACAACGACCACATAGCCCTTTGCAAAACCATGATAGAAAAGGCAAGCCTTGACAAGGTTGTGGTTTTTCCTGCGGCATGTTCACCCTTTAAGGACAGTACCAATACCGATAATGTCCATAGGCTCAATATGTGCAGACTTGCTTTTGATAGCATCGATAATGTTGAGGTGTCTGACTTTGAAATACTAAGGGGCGGTAAAAGCTACACCGTTGATACCTTGAAATATCTTAAAGAGCAGTATAAGAGTTCTGAGCTTTATCTAATAACCGGCGCTGATGCCTTTCTTACGCTTTCGAACTGGTATAAGTCGGATGAAATTTTCAGCCTTGCACATATCCTTACAGTAGTACGCGAAAACGATAACATTGAAGCACTCAATCTAAAAGCAAAGGACTACGGTGCTGACTGTACTCTTTTGAGCACTCCAATAGGCTCAATAAGCTCCACAAAAGTGAGAAAAGCTCTTAAAAACAGGGAAGACGTAAGTAAATATCTACCTGAAAAAGTAGCTGAATATATTAGAATAAACGGACTTTATAATTATGCAGATTAGTGATTATTATTCTTTAGCTCAGAACTGCTTAAGTGAATATCGTTTTCATCACAGTAAAATGGTTGCAAAAGCCGCCAAGGAACTTGCCCAAAAGTATGGTGCAGATTTAAATAAGGCAGAGCTTGCAGGTATTCTTCACGACATTACAAAAGAGATGCCTGTAAATAATCAGTTGCAATTACTTACGGATAATGATATAATGCTTGACAGTGTTACAAAATCAAACTCTCAGATTCTTCACGCCGTAAGCGGTGCGGCTTATTGCGAGTTTGTGCTTGATATTAAAGACAGGGACGTACTTAATGCCGTTCGTTACCATACAACGGCACGAAAAGGTATGTCATTGCTTGAAAAAATCGTTTTTATTGCTGATTTTATCAGTGAGGACAGAACCTATCCCGATATTGACACTATGCGAAAAGAAGCGGACATATCTTTAGAGAGAGGTATGAAATACGCTTTAAGCTATGTTATAAAAAGCTTAGTTGAGCGTTCAAGGTGTGTTCACCCTGATGCAATCGATGCTTTTAATGAAATTATAATGAAAGGAATATGAAATATGACAGCTTTTGAAACAGCGATTAAAGCGGCACAGCTTTTTTCAGATAAAAAGGGTAAGGACATAACGGTTATAAAAATTACCGATGTTTCTTCTCTTGCAGACTATATGGTTATTGCTACCGGTAACAACTCAACTCATGTAAAATCCCTTGCAGACGAAGTGGAGTATGCTCTTAAGGAGCAGGGAAGAGTTGTTGACCATATTGAAGGTCACCGCACAGAGAGCTGGGTGCTTTTGGATTACTCAGATGTCATCATCAACGTTTTCTCTGATGAAGCACGTGAGTATTACGGTCTTGAGCGTCTGTGGCAAAGCGGCGAAGCAGTAGACCTTAATGAGTATATATCTGACTGATAAAAGAGAGGGATTACTTTGAAATACGAGCATAAATGTATTGAGCCTAAGTGGCAAAAAATTTGGGAAGACAGCGGTGTCTTTGAAGCAAAAGATAACAGCAATAAGAAGAAATTCTATGCTCTTGTAGAGTTTCCTTATCCCAGCGGTGCAGGTATGCACGTTGGTCATATCAAGGCTTATTCAGGTCTTGAGGTTGTTTCCAGAAAGCGTAGAATGGAAGGCTACAACGTACTTTTCCCCATAGGCTTCGACGCTTACGGTCTTCCTACTGAAAACTACGCTATCAAAACTCATATTCACCCCAGACAGGTAACTGACACCAATATAGAAAGATTTACAAGTCAGCTTAAGAAGGTAGGCTTTTCTTTCGATTGGAACAGAGTAATTGACACAACCGAAGAGGACTATTACAAGTGGACACAGTGGATTTTCCTTAAGATGTTCGAAAACGGTCTTGCTTTCAGAGACAAGACCCTTGTTAACTATTGCCCTTCCTGTAAGGTTGTTCTTTCCAATGAGGACTCTCAGGGCGGTAAGTGCGACATCTGCCACAGCGACATAGTTCAGAAATCAAAAGACGTTTGGTACCTTCGTATTACCGAATATGCAGACAAGCTCCTTGAGGGTCTTAAGGATGTTGACTACCTTCCCAATGTAAAACTTCAGCAGGAAAACTGGATTGGTAAATCTACTGGAGCATTTGTTAACTTTACTGTTAAAGATACTGACGAAACTCTCAGAATTTACACAACCCGTCCCGATACTTTGTTCGGCGTTACCTTTATGGTTATGGCTCCTGAGCATCCTATGCTTGACAAGTATAAGGATATGATTGCTAATTTCGACGAGGTTGAAAACTACAGAACCGAGTGCGCTAAGAAAACTGAGTTTGAAAGAACTCAGCTTGTTAAAGATAAAACCGGCGTCAAGCTTGATGGTTTTGTAGGTGTAAACCCTGTAAACGGCAAAGAGATACCTATCTTTATTTCCGACTACGTAATGATGGGTTACGGCACAGGTGCCATTATGGCTGTGCCTGCACATGACCAGCGTGACTACGACTTTGCCAAAAAATTCGGCATTGATATTATCGAGGTAATCAAAGGCGGCGATATTGCCAAGGAAGCCTACACAGGCGACGGCGAAATGGTTAACTCTGATTTCCTTAACGGCCTGAAAGACAAAAAGAGCTCAATCGCTAAAATGCTCGAAGAACTTGAGAAACAGGGAATTGGCGAAAAGGGCGTTCAGTACAAAATGAAGGACTGGGCATTTAACCGCCAGCGTTATTGGGGCGAGCCCATTCCAATTGTGCACTGCGAAAAATGCGGTATGGTAGCAGTTCCTTATGATGAGCTTCCTTTAAAGCTCCCGAAGGTAGAAAACTTCGAACCCGGTCAGGACGGCGAAAGTCCCCTTGCTAAAATCGAAGATTTCGTGAACTGCACTTGTCCTAAGTGCGGCGGTAAAGCAAAGCGTGAAACCGACACAATGCCTCAGTGGGCAGGTTCTTCTTGGTACTTCTTACGTTATATCGACCCACATAACGACTCCGAGCTTGCAAATATGGAAAAGCTCAAGTATTGGATGCCTATTGACTGGTACAACGGCGGTATGGAGCACGTAACCCGTCACCTTATTTACTCTCGTTTCTGGCATAAATTCCTTTACGACATCGGCGTTGTTCCTTGCGAGGAGCCTTATGCCAAAAGAACCGCTCAGGGACTTATCCTCGGTCCCGACGGCGTAAAAATGAGTAAATCCCGCGGTAACGTTGTAGACCCCAATGAGGTAGTAGACCAGTACGGTGCAGATGTTTTACGTACTTATGTGCTCTTTATGGGTGACTATGAGCAGGCTGCTCCATGGTCTGAAAGCTCAATGAAGGGCTGCAAGAGATTTATTGACAGAATCTGGAATCTTCAGGACATTCTGGTAGAGGGCGACGAATATTCATCAGAGCTTTCTGCTGACTTCCATAAAACAATCAAGAAAGTAAGCGAAGATATCGAAAGCCTCAAATTCAATACCGCTATCGCTTCCCTTATGACTCTTATCAATGCTATTTATACAAAGGGCTCAATCAATAAGGCAGAGCTTAAAACCTTTATCCTTCTTGCTAATCCTTTTGCTCCTCATATTACCGAGGAAGTAAACAGCGTTGTATTTGAAAACGAGGGTATGCTTGCAAATGCTCAGTGGCCTGAGTTTGATGAAGCTAAGTGTGCTGATGAGACTGTAGAAATTGCAGTTCAGGTTTGCAGTAAAATCAAAGCAAGGCTTATGGTTAGCGTAACAGCAACCGAAGATGAAGTTTACGCTCAGTGCTTAGAAGACGAAAATGTCAAAAACGCTTTAGAGGGTATGACAATCATTAAAAAGTTCTACAAAACAGGTAAGCTTGTTAATTTTGTAGCAAAACCTATGTAAATTTTCGACATTTTTGAAGAATATTCTGTTTTTTCTATTGACACAATCGTCAAAGTTATGTATAATAACATTTGAATTTTGAAATATCCCTTATTTTAGATGGGAGGGAAACCCGATGGCAGAAGTAAGATTAAAAGAGAATGAATCTCTCGAGAATGCTTTAAGAAGATTTAAGAAGCAGTGCGCAAGAGCTGGCGTTATCGCTGAAGTTCGCAAGAGAGAGGCTTATGAAAAGCCCTCTGTAAAGCGTAAGAAGAAGTCTGAAGCAGCTCGTAAGCGCAAGTATAAGTAATCTTTTAGGCGGACAGGATAGTTTAACTGTCCGCCTTTGATTTTTTTGAGGTGATAATATGTCGATTTTTGAAAAACGAGTTAACGCTTTAAAACAAAAGCTTGACGGCAATCAGGCAGCACTAATAAGCGACGAAATTTCTATTTTTTATTTTACAGGCTTTCCTCACAGCGAAGGATATTTTTTTGTTACTAAAGACGAAAGCTACCTGTTGGTTGATTTCAGATATATTGAAGCGGCCGAAAATACTGTGAAGACTTCTAAAGTGGTTATTTTTTCTAACCCCTATGAAACTGTAAATGAGCTTATTTCAGCTCATAATATTAGCGAAATCCTTTTAGAAACCGACAAAATTACTCTGGCATCTTATAGTTCAATGCAAAAGACTGTTAAAGCAAGCCTAAGTGATAGCAGTTTTCTTTCTGACACCATTAAAGAGCTGAGAATTATTAAATCAGAGGACGAAATAGAAAAACTTAAAATTGCGCAAAACATTGCCGAAAAGGCTTATCTTGAAGTTTTAAACTTCTTAAAGCCCGGTGTAACCGAAAGAGCAATCGCCCTTGAGCTTGAGTATCTTATGAAAAAGCAGGGCGCTGAAAGAATTGCTTTTGACCTTATCACTGTAACAGGCAAAAAAACCTCACTTCCTCACGGAGTACCTGCTGACATAGAGGTTAAAAGCGGAGACTTTGTAACCTTTGATATCGGTGCCGTTTTTGAAGGCTACCACAGTGATATGACCCGAACCGTTGCAGTTGGCGAAGTAAGCGATGAGCAACGTAAAATCTACGATATTGTCTTAAAAGCTCACCTTGCAGGTCTTGATGCGGTTAAAGCTAGTGTGAGCGGTTATGACGTTGACAAGGTTTGCCGTGACATCATTAAAGATGCAGGCTATGGCGAATATTTCGGCCACGGTACAGGTCACGGTGTAGGCTTGGAAATTCACGAAGAACCACGTGTGAACCCAAAAGGCAATACTGTCCTCAAAAGCGGTATGATTATCACCGTTGAACCCGGTATTTATTTGCCCGATAAGTTCGGTGTAAGAATCGAAGACACCGTCCTTGTTACTGACGATGGCTTTGAAAGTTTTGCTCATATACCCAAAGAATTAATAATTATTTAATTTGTATTGACAAGATGTACCATTATTTTGTATAATAAATTGAATAAATAATAACTTTTTATAAGTTTATTAGGAGGAATTTAAAATGATTTCTGCAGGTGATTTCAGAAACGGCGTTACATTTGAAATGGACGGCCAGGTTGTTTCTATTGTTGAGTTCCAGCATGTTAAGCCCGGTAAAGGTGCCGCATTCGTTAGAACAAAAATCAGAAACGTTATCACAGGCTCTGTAGTTGAAAAGACTTTCAACCCCAACGACAAGTACCCCACAGCTTTTATTGAGAGAAGAGATATGGAGTACAGCTACAATGATGGCGACCTCTACTACTTTATGGATACAGAAACATGGGAGCAGGTTCCCATCAACAAGGATATCCTCAGCGACAACTTCAAGTTCGTTAAGGAGAATATGACCTGTAAGGTTCTTTCCTATAAAGGTAACGTATTCGGTGTAGAGCCTCCCACATTTGTTGAGCTTCAGGTTACTCAGACTGACCCCGGTTTTGCAGGCAACACAGCTACTAACGCTCTTAAGCCCGCAACTCTTGAGACAGGCGCTGAGGTTAAGGTTCCTCTCTTTATCGAGGAAGGCGAGATGCTCCAGATTGACACAAGAACAGGCGAGTACCTCGGCAGAGCATAATTTTTGCTAAAAGGAAGTATTATTATGACTTTAACTGAAAAGATTTCTTACATCCGCGGTCTTGCTGACGGCTTAAAGCTTGACGAGACCAAGGACGAGGTTAAGGTGCTTAATGCTATTATTGAGCTTCTTGACGATATGGCTCTTGCAGTTACAGAAATGGAAGAGCTTTACGACGAAATGAGTGAGCAGCTTGATGCTGTTGACGAAGATTTGTCAAATCTTGAAGAAGACTTCTACGACGACTGCGATTGTTGTGATTGTGATTGCGACGATGACTGCGATTGTGATTGTTGCTGTGATGATGATTGTGACTGCGACTTAGACGACGAGGTTTTCTACGAAGTAACCTGCGGCAAATGCGGCGAAACAATCTGCATTGACGAAGATACTCTTTTAGAGGGCGAAATCGTTTGCCCTGTTTGCGGCGAAGTTTTAGAGTTCGATTTTTCAGACCTTGACTGCTGCTGCGACGATGATTGCGACTGCGGTTGCCACGATTAATTTTTCACATTTTACACACCTTTGGTATAGGATACCAAGGGTGTGTTTTTTTGTTACATAAACGTAAACCTAAAAGAATAAAACGAACTTTAATTAAACTGATTTTACTTTTGCTTATTATTTCAATAGGCTTATTTGTGTTGTTTGAATTTAAGGCCAGAGACTTGGTGTATAACACCGTTGATAATGAGCTTGAAATAATCGCTCAGTCTTCAATGGATAATGCTGTAATTGATGTTTTAGAAGATATCGTAACCGATTATGATGACTTGGTCATTGCACAAACCTCTGAAAATTCCAAAATAACTTCATTAAAAACGGACAGCAAAAAAATTAATATGCTAAAAGCCGAAATTTCCAATGCAATTACTGAAAATATCCGTCAAAGCAAGCGTGTAAGTGTATCGGTACCCGTAGGTGCTTTCACGGGACTTGTGCTTCTATCTTCCATAGGACCGGAAATGCCTGTAAAGCTTAGAATGGACGGAAGCTGTACCACCACCATTGAGTCTGAATTCACAGCCGCAGGAATTAACCAAACGGTGCACCATATCTACCTTTATGTTGAGGCTGACGTAAGCCTTACCTGTCCGATAATCGCTCACGAAACTACAATTATTTCCAAATATGAGCTGTGTCAGACTGTTATTGTGGGCTCAACACCCAATATGTTTGCAAATATCGGGTGAGTTTTCACAATATATTGTATAAAATTAAGCCTATAGGCTTGAAATGAATGAGATATTGTGGTATTATGTACTTTGAAATATCAGATTGGGGGAGTGTACCCTGAATAATAATTTGTATCAATATACCGCAATGGACTCAACACAGCAGGAATACCTCAATTTAATTGCTGAGATTATGGATGTCCGCAAACGCTCATCAAAGCCTTTGGCGTATATACATACCTACGGTTGCCAGCAAAATGTTGCCGACAGCGAAAAAATTAAGGGCATGCTTTTTCTTGCAGGCTTTGATTTTACCGAAGCAGCCGAGGATGCCGATTTTATACTTTTCAACACCTGTGCAGTAAGGGAACATGCCGAAGACAGAGTTTTCGGAAACGTAGGTGCACTTAAAAATATTAAACGCCGTCATCCATCTGTTATTATTGCACTTTGCGGATGTATGATGGAGCAAGCTCACGTTGCTGAAAGAATTAAAAGAAGCTATCCTTTTGTAAATCTCGTTTTCGGTACTCGTTCTCTTTTTCATTTCCCCGAAATTCTTTATAATGTGCTTTTAACAGGGGACAGAACCTTTGAGCGTGATATTACTGAAAAATCAGTTTGTGAAGGACTTCCTGTGCTTCGCGACGGCAGCTTCAAGGGTTGGCTTCCTATAATGTATGGTTGTGATAATTTCTGCTCATACTGTATAGTGCCTTATGTCCGCGGAAGAGAACGTTCCCGCTCAAGTGAGGCTGTTATTGCCGAGGCAAAGGATATGATAAGCAAAGGCTATAAGGATATTACCCTTTTAGGTCAGAACGTCAATTCTTACGGTAAAGGCTTGAATGAAGACATTAACTTCGCAAAGCTTTTAAAAGAAATTGATAAAATACCCGGCGATTACCGCCTCAGGTTTATGACTTCACACCCTAAGGACTGCTCCAAAGAGCTTATTGACACTATTGCCGAGGGTACTCATATCTGTACTCACCTGCATTTGCCTTTTCAGTCGGGCTCTGACAGAATTTTAAAATTAATGAACCGCAAGTACGACAGAAAAAAGTACCTCGAAATAGTTAACTATGCTAAAGAAAAAATCCCCAATGTTTCCCTTACAAGCGACATTATCGTAGGCTTCCCCGGTGAAACCTACGAGGATTTCTGCGATACAATTTCGCTTATCAAAGAAGTAGAATTTTCCTCGCTCTTTACTTTTATCTATTCTCGCCGCAAGGGTACTCCTGCCGCCGAAATGGAAGATGTAGCAACTGACGCTGAAAAGTCTAAGTGGTTTACAGAGCTTTTGAAAACTCAGGAAGAAATTGCCGCAAAACGTTGTGCATCTATGGTAGGCGAAACCCACAGGGTTTTAGTAGAAGAAAAGAACGAAAAGAACGGTCTTTTGACCTGCCGAACATCCGGTAACATAATTGTTGAAATTGAATCTGATGAAAGCATCATCGGCACATTCAAAGATGTTAAAATTACAGAAGCTCGCAACTGGATACTCAGAGGCGTTCTTATATAAAAGATTTTTAAATTAAAGGAGATATAAAAATGGATATTATTGAACTTTCAAGAGAGTTAGGCAGAAAAATTCAGCAGGAGGAATCTTACATCAATATGCAGGCAGCTAACAAAGCTTGCGAAGAAGATGAGGCACTTCAGGCTCTTATCGGTGAATTCAACCTTAAAAAACTTGCTCTTAACGAGAAAATTTCTGCTCCCGAGCAGGATAAAGACGCCGTTGCAGCTCTTAACACAGAGATGCGCAAAATCTATGCCGACATTATGGTTAACGAGAATATGATTAAGCTTAACGAGTCAAAAACTCAGTTTGACACCGTTATCAACAGAGTTTTCGCTATTGTTTCCAATTCAGCAAACGGTGAAGACCCCAACACAACTGACTATCAGCCCTCTTGCTCAGGCAGCTGCAGCTCCTGCTCAGGCTGTCACTAATTAAATTTTAACGAAAGGAAGTGAGCAAATGGCAGAGCTTTCTCCAATGATGAAACAATATTTTGAAATCAAAGAGAATAACAAAGACAGCATTTTGTTCTTTCGTTTAGGCGATTTTTATGAAATGTTCTTTGATGATGCCAAGCTTGCTTCCCGTGAACTTGACCTCACCCTTACAGGCAGAGACTGCGGTCAGGAAGAACGTGCACCTATGTGCGGCGTGCCTTTTCATAGCTGTGAGGCATACATACATAAACTTGTTTCAAAAGGCTACAAGGTTGCCATTTGTGAGCAGACCCAAAACCCTGCCGAAGCAAAAGGTCTTGTAAAGCGTGACGTAATCCGTGTTATTACTCCGGGTACGGTTGTAGAGGCAGGTATGCTTGACGAAAGCAAAAATAATTACATCGCAAGCCTTTATTCCGACGGAAGTGATACAGGTGTTTGTTTTTGTGACGTTTCCACAGGTCAGCTTTATGTCACAATGCTTTCAGGAAAAACCGTTGCCGACGAAATTAAAAGTCAGCTTATAAGCTACAATCCCCACGAAATACTTCTTGGCGGCACTTTGTCGTCAAGCGTTGCCCTTGGCACTTTTATTTCGGATAAGCTCATAGCAAGTGTTGAAAAGCCCGATGAAGGGGAATATACATATCTTGATTGCTTTGATATTATCTTAAAGCAATTCGGTGCAAAAAAGGCCGAAAAAATCAAAGACCATCAAGCGTCTGTTCTTGCTTTAGGAGCACTCCTTTCGTATCTCTATAAAACCCAGATGACAGGCTTAGAGAGAATCAGCGACATTGAGGTTTATTCTGTCAATCAGTTTATGAAGCTTGATTTCAACACCCGTCGAAATCTTGAGCTTACTCAGACTATGCTAACAAAAGAGAAAAAAGGCTCTCTTTTGTGGGTTCTTGATAAAACCCGTACAGCCATGGGCAAAAGGCTTCTTCGCTCTTGGATTGAGCAACCTCTTATGAACGCTGCTGCAATTATCCGCAGGCATACTGCTGTTGAGGAACTTCTTAATAACACAGTAAAACGTCTTGAGCTTACCGCCGCTTTGTCGGGTATTCTGGATATTCAGCGTATTATGACAAAAATTGTTTTCGGTTCAGCCAATGCCCGCGAGCTTAGGTCTCTTAGTTCAGCCTGCAAAGAGCTTCCTAATATAAAAGCTCTTTTGAGCGACAGCTCTTCAAGCTATCTAAAAGAACTCTATAATAACCTTGATACTTTAGAGGATATTAATTCGCTTATTGATAGTGCAATTGTGGAAGACCCGCCCTTTACAGTACGCGAAGGCGGTATGATTAAAGAGGGCTATAACGAAACCCTTGATTCTGTTCGTTTCGATATGACAGGCTCAACCTCTCTTCTTGCAAGGCTTGAAGCAAGTGAGCGTGAAAAAACAGGTATCCCAAAGCTTAAAGTTGGGTACAATCGAGTTTTCGGCTATTATATCGAAGTTACCAATTCTTATAAAGACTTAGTCCCCGAAACCTATATCCGTAAACAAACCCTTGCAAATTGCGAGAGGTACATCACTCAGGAGCTTAAAGATTTAGAGGCACGTATTTTAGGCGCCAAGGATAAATCTGTGGCTATGGAGTATGAAATTTTTACAAGTGTGCGCAAGTTTGTTGCTGAAAATCTTTCGAGGATTGAGTCAACAACCTCGGCAATTGCTACTTTAGATGTACTTTGCTCTCTTTCTAACGTTGCAAGTGACAATAATTACATAAGACCCGATATTACACTTTCATCTACCTTAAGGCTTAAAAACTCACGTCACCCCGTTGTTGAGGTACTGCTGAAAAATTCAATGTTCGTTCCAAACGACGTTTTCCTCGACTGCGACTCAAACCGCGTTGCTATTATCACTGGTCCCAATATGGCTGGTAAATCTACATATATGAGACAAACCGCCTTGATTGTGCTTATGGCACAGATGGGAAGCTTCGTTCCCTGCGAAAGTGCCGAAATCGGTATTGTTGATGCTATCTATACCCGTGTAGGCGCCTCTGACGACTTAGCCGCAGGTCAGTCAACTTTTATGGTTGAGATGAGTGAGGTTGCCAATATCGTCAAGAACGCCACCTCAAAAAGCCTTCTTGTTTTTGACGAAATCGGACGCGGTACATCAACCTTTGACGGTATGAGCATCGCACGAGCCGTTCTTGAATATGTAGTGAACAAAAAGCACTTAGGCGCCAAAACCCTGTTTGCTACCCATTATCACGAGCTTACTGTTCTTGAAAGCCTTATGGACGGTGTAAAGAACTATAATATTGCCGTAAAAAAACGCGGTGACGATATTACTTTTTTAAGAAAAATTGTCAAAGGCGGAGCCGATGAAAGCTACGGCATTGAAGTTGCAAAGCTTGCAGGTGTCCCTGAATCTATTATCCGCCGTGCTAAGGAAATTTTAAAAGAGCTTACCGCTTCTAAGCCCGATGACGAAAATATCGTTGTCAGAACAAAAGCACCTGAAAGCGACCAACTCACTCTTTTAAATCCGGTAAACGATATTATTTCAGAAAAATTAAACAAAGTTGACATCAACACATTAACGCCTATTGAGGCAATTAATCTTATTTACGAACTTAAAAGTCTGCTTTAAGCATAAGGAGGTGCAGTAATGAGCAGAATTAATGTACTTGATAAACATGTAGCCGAGCTTATTGCTGCAGGCGAGGTTGTAGAAAGACCCTCCTCCGTTATAAAAGAGCTTGTTGAAAATTCTATTGATGCAGGCTCAACTAATATCACCGTTGAAATCAAAAACGGCGGTAAAACCTTTATACGTGTAGCCGATAACGGTTGCGGAATTGAGCGTGACGACGTGAAAATCGCTTTTTTACGCCACGCTACAAGCAAGGTTAAGATTCAGGACGACCTTGACTCTATAAGCACCTTAGGTTTTCGCGGTGAAGCGTTGGCGTCGGTCAGTGCTGTTTCCAATGTTGAGCTGATTACTTGTGCCGATACCGAAGAAGTAGGAACATTTTATTCTGTCTCTGCAGGAGAGGAAGTCGAGCTTTCTGACATAGGCTGTCCCAAGGGCACTACAATTATTGTAAGAGACTTGTTTTTCAACATTCCTGCACGCCAGAAGTTTCTAAAGAAAGATGTTTCCGAAGGCAACGCCATAGCTCAGGTAATTGACCGAATTGCACTTTCTCACCCTGAGATAGCTTTTACCTTTATCCGTGACTCCAAGGTTTCCTTAAAAACCTCTGGCGACGGAAAGTTAAGCTCTGCAATTTACTCTGTTTTCGGCAGAGATTTTGCAACCTCAATGCTTGAGGTTGACTATAAATTAGGTCAGATTGAGGTAAAGGGATTTATCTCAAAGCCTGAGTCCGCCCGCCCTACCCGCAGTATGCAAACCTTTTTTGTAAACGGACGCTTTGTCAAAACCCGTACTGCCGCTGCGGCAGTTGACGAGGCGGCAAAAGGCAGTGTTATGGTTGGAAAATTCCTTTCCTGTGTTCTTAACATAAATATGTCTTTTTCTGCCGTTGACGTAAATGTTCACCCTGCAAAAATCGAAGTCAGGTTTGCAAATGAGCGTCCTATCTTTGACGCTGTTTATCATGCAGTCAAATCTGCACTTTTATCAAACGACGAAAGAAAGAAAGCACAGCTTTTTTCAAATATAGTTGAAAAGCCAAAAATTGAGCCTTTTACATATTCTACCGTTAAATCAGCACCACCGGTTTCAAAACCTGCACCAAAGCCCTTGTATGAGCGTACAGTTGCTGTTTCTGATTTTAAGGAAAAAACCGAAAACTTCCTTAAATCCTTGGAAATAATTAAAGAGGACGAAATTAATCGAGAAGTAAAGCCTCAACCGATTATAGAAGATAAACCACAAATTATTTCTCAGCCGATAGTTATAAATAAGGAGCCTAAGGTAGAAGAAGCCCCCGTTATCCTTGACAGTGTCTTTGAAAAAAAGGAAGAAGACTTCAAATATGTTGGCGAAGCTTTTTCCACGTACATAATAATTGAAATCGAAAACAAACTGATGCTTGTGGACAAGCACGCCTTGCACGAGCGGATTATTTATGAAAAGCTTAAAAGCGAATGTAACACCTACAGCCAGATGCTTTTAATGCCTGTTACCGTCACTTTGCAAAAAGACGAGTATAATGCGGTCCTTGATAATCTCGAAATTTTCAGAAAAGCCTCCTTTGAGGTTGAAGATTTTGGCAATGGTAATCTTTTAGTCAGAAGCTGTCCGCAGTTTCTTGACTCGGCAGATATTGAGTCAAGTGTTGCCGAAATGGCTTCTTACCTTATGCAAAATAAGCTTGATATAAGCACAGAAAAAATGGATTGGATTTACCATAACGTTGCCTGCCGTGCGGCTATAAAGGCGGGTAATAAATCAAAAACTCCTGAGCTCATTGATTTAGTAAAGCAAATGCTTTCTAATCCTCAGCTAAAAACCTGCCCTCACGGCAGACCTGTGTGTATTGAGCTTACTAAAAATGAAATTGAAAAGCAGTTTGGCAGGGCATAGCTATGAACGACTATAATAAACCAAAGGTAATTGCCGTAGTAGGCCCTACTGCATCAGGTAAAACGGCTCTTTCTGTAGAAATCGCAAAACGCTTTGACGGCGAGGTTATTTCTGCTGATTCAATGCAGATTTACAAGGGTATGGATATTGCCACCGCTAAACCTACAGCTGAAGAAATGCAAGGCATAAAACATCATCTTGTGGATTTTTTTCCTGCCCAAAGCTTATTTTCCGTAGCCGCGTATGTAGATTTAGCGCACAAAGCAATCAGCGAAGTCCTTTTAAAGGATAAACTTCCCGTAATTGCCGGTGGCACAGGACTTTACGTAGATAATCTACTTTCGGGCACTTCCTTTACAGAGGGCGAAACAGACTTCGCTTTAAGAGCTGAGCTTCAAGCAAGGCTTGATAATAACGGTCTGGATTCTCTTCTTGATGAGCTTAAATCGATTGACACCCAAAGCTTTGAAAAGCTCAGTGTGGAGAGAAACCCTAAAAGAATTATCCGCGCTTTGGAGATTTTTAAAACTACAGGCATTACAATGACTGAGCAAAACAAGCTCTCTAAGCCTTCTGACGCTCCTTATGAAAGTGTGAGAATTGGTCTTGATTTTAAAGAACGCTCTAAGCTTTACGACAGAATAAACATGAGAGTTGACCTTATGCTTGAAGCGGGGCTTTTAAATGAGGCTGAAAGCTTTTTTAAAACCGATGCAAGCAACACGGCAGTGCAGGCGATCGGATACAAGGAGCTCGAACCTTATTTTAAATCAGGTGCTCCTCTTGAAGAATGCATCGATTCGCTCAAGCAAGCTACCCGCAGATACGCCAAACGTCAGCTTACTTGGTTCAGACGCGACAAAACTACAAATTGGTTTTTTGTTGACGAATATAAATCTTCTGATGAGCTTATTAAGGCGGTTACTGATTTTTTAATAACAAAAGGATTTGATTTAAAATGAAAAAAGAAATCCTGAAAAAAATAGGCATCGTTGCAGTTGTGTTTACAATAGTAATTTATGTTGTAATTACAGCTGTTAATGCTAATATGAAAAATTCCAACGAGCTTGAAACCGAAATCGCAGTTAAATATGACTATAGCGAAAGTATTTCTGCCAAGGCTACAATTGTTCGTGATGAAACTTTAATTAACAACGTAACCGACGGTGTAGAATACTATATGGTAAATGACGGCGATAAGGTTGCCGTAGGCTCTGTTGTTGCAAAGGTTTTTGCTGACGAGACCGATGCACTTTTTTATAACAAGGTTCAGGAAATTGATGCAAAAATAGCCGTTTTGGAAAGCCTTAATACGCCCTACGATAACGTTTCTACTGATTCAGCAGTAGACGCTCAGATTTATCTTAACATTAAGAGTCTCTTAGGTTCTGTTAACGAGGGCAATTTCAAAGACAGAGATTTAGCCTCTCAGTCCCTTGTGTATTCAGTTAACCAACGCCAACGTATTGTAGGAACGGTTTCCTCGTTTAATTCTGAAATCCAGTCTCTTCAGCAGGAAAAAGCAAAGTATTCCGAGGCTAGCTCAAGCTACATTGCTGATGTTAAGTCTCCCAAGGCAGGCTATTTCGTTGCTAATGTAGACGGTTTTGAAAATGTTTATGACTATGATAAAGTTACCGAGCTTACTGTTGAGGATTTGTCAAAAGAATATATTCCTCAAAATATCTCAGATTCTTCAGTAGGTAAAATCGTAAGCGGTCTTGATTGGTACATTGTTTGCAAGCTTTCTGCCGACGACGCCCTTTCTCTTTCACATAGCGAAAGCTATCCCGAAATTATTTTTTCTTCCGCATCTGAAGAACCTGTTCCTGTTGACCTTGTTGCCCTTAATCAGGCTACCAAGCAAAGTGATGCAGTGGCAGTATTTAAGTGCAATTATATGAATAGCACCTTAAGCGGTTTAAGAAACGAAAATATTCAGATTATAATTAATAGCTTTGAAGGTGTCAGAATTTCGAAAGATGCACTTCACGATGACTACATACAGGTTGTTGACGGTGAGGGAGAGCTGACAGGTGAAACCGCCCGTGTTCAGGGTGTATATATCCTCCACGGCAATGAGCTTATGTTCAGAGAGGTATCCGTAATTTATGCCGGCAGTGATTTTGTTATTGTTGACATAAATCCCGAATCTGCAATTCTGAAAAGCGGCAAAACTATAATCATCAATGACCAAGTTGTTATAGAAGGTGACGATTTGTATGACGGAAAGATTATTAAATAACATTGAGTATAACTATAAAACCATCTGCGAAAACATTGCAAAGGCTGCTCAAAGGTCAGGTAGAAAATACGAGGATATAACTTTTTTAGCGGCAACAAAGACTGTAGAAGCAGAGTACATAAACTACGCCATTTCACTGGGGCTTAATCATATCGGTGAAAACCGTGTTCAGGAACTGCTTTCAAAGTATGAAAGCTACGACCTTGAAAACACTAAGCTTCACATGATTGGCCATCTGCAAACCAATAAGGTAAGACAGATTGTAGATAAGGTTGATATGATTGAATCTGTAGACTCCTTAAAGCTTGCAAAGGAAATTTCTTTGCAAAGCGAAAAGAGAAATATTTCTACAGATGTTTTAATTGAAGTCAACATCGGCGGGGAAGAGAGCAAGTCGGGAATTTCACCTGATGAGCTCGATGAACTTATTTGTCAAATTTCCGAACTTCCTGCAATTAAGGTGCAAGGACTTATGACAATTCCCCCGATTTGTGAAAATAAACAGAAAATTTTTGGATATTTTGAAAATATGCGTAAACTGTTTATTGACATATCATCAAAAAAGATAGATAATATATCTATGAATGTCCTTTCAATGGGTATGTCTGACGATTATGTTGAAGCCATAGAAAGCGGTGCAACATTAGTCAGAATAGGTTCCGCATTGTTCGGTGCACGAAATTATAATATTTAAATTACGGAGGTAATGAATAATGGCAGGTTTTGTTGATAAGTTTAAGCGTATGTGGGATGCTCCCGATGAAGAATATGAGTATGACGAGTACGGCTACGGCGATAACGACGAAGCTGAAGCTCAGGAAGAAAGATACGAAACTCGTTCTTCTCAGAGAAACAAGGTAATCAACATCAATGCAACAGCCAAGCTTGCAGTTGCTCTCTTTAAGCCTGAGCGTTTTGGCGAAGAAACAAGAGCAATTGCTGACGAGCTTCTTAAAACTCACACTGTTGTATTAAATCTTGAGAATACTAACCGCGATATGTCCAGAAGAATTATCGATTTCCTTTCCGGTGTTGCTTATGCAAACGGCGGCAAGATTAAAAAGGTAGCTTCAAGCACATTTATCATCATTCCCAACAACGTTGACCTTACAGGCGACGATTTGTTGGACGAACTTGAAAACAACGGCGTTTATTTCTAATAATGAATGAAACCCGTCTTTTGCTTTCGCGTCTTGACGATTTAGTCTATAAAAGCTACTGCGGTGAGGTTGAAGGCTTAGGCTTTCTTAATGAGCTTGAGGTTTCTGTCTCTCATAATTACCTTAATAACCTTAAGGTTGAGCATACCTTTTTCGGCGGCTACCCTGCAGCATCAAGAATGTATCTTTATCTGAGTGATAACACCGAAGGTTTTAACGATATAACTCCTTTGAAGATTTCGCCCAAGGGCGGTACCCTTACTCACAGGGATTATTTAGGCTCTCTTATGGGTCTTGGTATAACTCGTGAATGTGTGGGAGATATCCTTTTAAAGGAAGATTTTGCCGTCGTTTTTGTAAGACGTGATATTTCTCACTATATTATGCAAAATTTAAGCTCTGTGGGTAGAGTGGGCGTTTCTGTAACCGTTTATGATGATGACCTTACTGCTTTTAGTGCTAATTATAGTGAAGGCGAGATAATAGTTACGTCAATGCGAATTGATAATTTTATTTCGTCAGTTGCAAAATGCTCACGGCAAAAGGCGAGTGAATATATTTTAAGCGATTCTGTTTTTATCAATTACAGTTGTGTTGATAAAGTGTCAAAGGTTTTATCAAGTGGCGACACCGTAAGCATTCGCGGTATCGGCAAGTTTAAAATCGGCGAAGTTTTACGTAATACCAAAAGCGGCAGATTAGTTCTTTCGGTGTTACAGTACAAATAAAGGGGATGTAAATATGCTAACTATTGAAGAAATCAAGCAAGTAAGCTTTAGAAAAGCAGGCATCGGCGGCTATAAACCTGAGGATGTAGATGCTTTTATCGACCAGGTTCTTATAACTATGGAGCAAATGAAAAAGGAAAAGTCCGACCTTGTCAAAAAGATGGACATCCTTGCAACAAGAGTTGAGGAGTACCGTGCCGACGAAGATGCTGTGCGCAATGCTATGCTTGCTTCTCAGCGTGTTGCAGACTCTACCATAAAAAACGCTAAGGCAAAGGCTGCTCAGATTATAGAAGAATCTGAAAATGCCGCCAAAGCTAAGCTTTATGACCTTAACCTTCAGATTAAAGAGCAAAAAAAGCAGTATGCTTTACTGCTTTCTGAGTGCAATAAGTTAAGAGAAGAACTTATTTCTGTTTGTAATAAGCACATCATTTCTGCTAAAGAGCTTCCTTCCAAAACCAAGGTTGAGATTATCGAAAAGCAGATAGAAGATAAATTTCCTACCGATAATTCCGACGAGATTGAACGTGCCGACGAAGTAATGCGTCCTCCTGTTTCGGGTGAACAGACTGCTGTCAGTGAGCCCGTTGAGGATGTTAAAGCTCCTGAGGTTGAGAATATCACTATTGAAGCTTCTGAAAACGAAAATTCCAACGTAGCTGATTTTTTTGGTAGTGAAGTAAATCTTATTGACGATTTAAGCGATTCACAAAACGACGCTGATGTTATAGTTGCCGATAAAAAGAAAAAAGGCAAACTTTTCGGTGTTCTTAAATTCGGCGATGATTATAATATCGACGAAGACAACGATAACGATAAATAATTGGAGAGTAAAAAATGGCACAGGATTATAACAAAACACTTAATCTTCCCAAAACCGATTTTCCTATGAGAGCAGGTCTTCCTCAGAGTGAGCCTGTTACCTTAGAGGCTTGGGATAATAAAGACATCTATAATAAATTGATGAAGAAAAACGAGGGAAAGCCTCAGTTTATTCTTCACGACGGCCCTCCTTACGCTAACGGTAATATTCACTTAGGCACCGCACTTAATAAGGTTCTTAAAGATTTTATCGTAAGATATAAGAATATGTCCGGTTTTCATGCTCCATTTGTGCCCGGTTGGGATACACACGGTCTTCCTACAGAGCTTAAAGCAAGAGCAAAGGCAGGCGTTTCAAGCTCTGATGCTATTTCCGATGTAGAGCTTAGAAAAATCTGCCGTGAGTTTGCCCTCGGTTATCTCGATGACCAGAGAAATCAATTCAGACGTCTTGGCGTTATCGGTGAGTGGGACAATCCTTACATTACACTTACAAAGGATTTTGAAGCAACTCAGATTGAGATTTTCTCAGAAATGGCTCAGAAGGGCTATATCTATAAAGGCTTAAAACCTGTTTATTGGTGCCCGGAGTGCAAAACTGCACTTGCAGAGGCTGAAATTGAGTATATGGACATTCCTTGCTACTCAATTTATGTAAAACTCCCTGTTAAAGACGACCTTGGCAAAATTTCTGCTTTAGGCGTAGACCCTGCTAAGACCTACTTCGTTATCTGGACAACTACTACTTGGACTCTTCCCGGTAACGTTGCTATCTGTGTAGGCCCTGAATTTAATTATAACATCATCAAGTGCGGTGATGAGTTCTATATTATGGCTGAGGAGCTCTATAAGAGCGCTTTCGAAGCCGCCGGCATCGAAGACTATGAGGTTGTTGGCGAGATTAAGGGTTCCGACCTTGAGTTTATGAAAGCAAGCCACCCCTTCCTCGACAGAGAATCCCTTGTTATTGTAGGTGACCACGTAACTTTAGAAAGCGGTACAGGCTGTGTTCATACTGCTCCCGGTCACGGTGTAGAGGACTACGATGTTTGCCGCAATTACGAAAATATTCCCATTATTGTTCCTGTTGATGCTGACGGCAGACTTACTGAGGAAGCAGGACAGTTCGCAGGACTCTTAACAGATGATGCCAACAAACCCATTGCTCAGCACCTTGAGGAAATCGGTCTTCTTTTTGCAATTAAAAAGATTGTCCATCCTTATCCTCATTGCTGGAGATGTAAGAACCCTGTTCTTTTCCGAGCTACAAACCAGTGGTTCTGCTCGGTTGACGACTTTAAAGATGCTGCTGTTAAAGCAATCGAAACTGCACAGTGGATTCCCGGTTGGGGCAAAGACAGAATTACCTCAATGGTAACAGAGCGTAAAGACTGGTGTATTTCCCGTCAGCGCCGTTGGGGTATTCCTATTCCTATCTTCTTCTGTGCTGATTGCGGCGAGCCTTATATCGACAAAGACGCTATGAAGGCAGTTGCCGACCTTTTCCGTGAAGAAGGCAGTGACGCTTGGTATATTCACCCTGCGGAGGAAATCCTTCCTGAGGGTGCTAAGTGTAAAAAATGCGGTCACACTCATTTTGAAAAAGAGCGTGACATTATGGACGTTTGGTTTGACAGCGGTGTAACTCATGCCGCAGTTTGTAGGGAAAGAGACTACCTCAATTGGCCTGCAGACCTTTATCTTGAAGGTGCCGACCAGTACAGAGGTTGGTTCCAGTCCTCACTTCTTACTTCCGTTGCCGCTTTCGGTCGGGCTCCTTATAAGGCAGTTCTTACTCACGGCTGGGTTGTTGACGGCGAAGGCAGAAAAATGAGTAAGTCTCTTGGTAACGGCATTGACCCTCAGGAGGTTGTTGACCAGTACGGTGCTGATGTTCTTCGTCTTTGGGTTGCTTCTTCCGACTACCACGCTGACATCCGTATTTCCAAAGATATCTTAAAGCAGCTTTCTGAGGCATACAGAAAAATCAGAAACACTGCCCGTTATATCTTAGGTAACATTTCTGACTTTAATCCCGATACTGACTCAGTAGTAATTGATGAGCTTATGCCGATTGATAAGTGGGCAATTAACAAACTGAACGAGCTTATTACAAAGGTAAAAGCAGGTTACGATGCTTACGAGTTCCATCAGGTTTACCACAGCATCCATAACTTCTGTGTTGTAGATATGTCTAACTTCTACCTTGACGTATTAAAGGACAGACTCTATACCGAAAAGGCTGATTCTAAGGCACGCCGTGCTGCTCAGACAGCTATCTATATTATTCTCGATGCTATGACAAGAATGATTTCTCCCATTCTTGCATACACTTCCGACGAAATCTGGAAGTATATGCCTCACTCTGCTAATGCAGATGCTGAGTGTGTTCTCTTTAATGAAATGCCCAAAGCTATAGAGCTTTCTCTTGATGAGAACTTTATCTCTGACTGGGACAAAATCCACGACCTTCGTGATGTTGTTAAGAAGCAGCTTGAAAATGCGGTTAAGGACAAGCTCATTAAATCTTCTTTAGAAGCAAAGATTACACTTTCTGCAAGTGGCAGTGAGCTTGAGTTTATCAAGAGTGTTGAAAACGAGCTTGCAGCAGCGTTTATTGTTTCAGCCGTTGAAGTAGTTGCAGGTGAAGGCGAACTTAAGGTTGACGTTGAAAAGGCAAATGGCGAAAAGTGCGAGCGTTGCTGGGCATTCAGTGAATCTGTAGGTGAGTGTTCTGAGCATCCCACACTTTGCTCAAGATGTGCCAAGGTTTTAGAATAATAACTTTACCTTTAAGCGGTGTATAAACATACACCGCTTGATGTGTATTATTAGGAGGATAATATGAAAAAGCGAATTGGTGCAATTCTGGCACTTTTCTGTGCCGCTTTGATTGTTGTTATTGACCAATTAAGCAAGTACCTTGTTGTAGAGAATTTGAAAACGGAAGGTACCTCTGTAACTGTTATAGACGGACTTCTTAATTTTACTTTAAGCTATAACGATGGTATGGCTTTTGGCTTAGGCTCTTCTGTTTTTCGTTGGGTTTTTGTTGGTGTAATGGTTATTGTAGGCGGGGTGCTTGTTTATCTTATGTTTAACCCTAAATACAACAGCCCCTTGTTTTTAACTGCCGCATCTCTTGTTATCGGAGGTGGTGTGGGAAACGCCATTGATAGGGTAATTAACGGTTATGTTGTTGATTTTCTTGCTCTTTCATTCTTTCCACCAATTTGTAACATCGCTGACTATGCTATTACTATCGGTACAGTTTTGCTTCTTATTTACGTTATTTTTGTGTACGGTAAGAACGATAAGAAAGCCTTAGTCAATGAACCCGTTGAATTTGTAACTGATGAAAATGAGTGAGTATATCTTTAGTGTAGAAAACGACGAAGGCTTACGTCTGGATAAGTTTTTGTCCGAGCAGATAAGCGACAGGTCACGAAGTTTCATTAGCAATCTCATTAAAGATGAAAAGGTGCTTGTAAACGGGAAAACTGTCAGCAAAAGCTATGTTTTAAAGGATAACGATATAGTAAAAGCCTACATTCCCGAAGCGGTTGAATACACAGCCGAGGCTGAGGATATTCCTCTTGATGTAGTTTACGAAGACAGCGACCTTATAATTATAAATAAACCAAAGGGTATGGTTGTACATCCTGCCGCAGGTAATTTCACCGGGACGCTTGTTAATGCATTAATGCACCACTGCAAAGGTCAGCTTTCAGGAATAAACGGTGTATTACGCCCCGGTATTGTTCACCGAATCGACAAGAATACAAGCGGACTTTTGGTAGTTGCCAAAAACGATATGGCGCACAATATTCTTGCTGAACAGCTTAAAGAGCATAGCGTTAAGCGTGAATACAGAGCTGTTGCTTACGGCCGTTTTAAAGAGTTAGAGGGTAGAGTGGACCTTCCAATAGGCAGAGACCAGAACGACCGCAAAAAAATGACTGTAACCTATAAAAATTCAAAAAATGCCGTTACAAATTATAGAGTAATTGAAGAACTCAATGGGTTTTCTTACATAAGCTGTGTCTTGGAAACAGGCAGAACTCATCAGATTCGAGTTCACATGGCGCATTTAGGTCACCCTTTGGCAGGTGATGATGTTTACGGACCAAAGAAGGTCGTTTCAGAGTTACAAGGTCAGTGCTTACACGCCAAAACCTTAGGTTTTGTTCATCCTGCAAGCGGTGAATATATGGAGTTTGATTCAGAATTACCCGAATATTTTACCGCTTTTTTAGAAAAACACAGAAATTTCTAAAAATATTTATAAAATCTTAATTCTTATCAGTAAAAAAGACTTGCTTTTTTTAAAGTCTTGTGTTATTATATTAAAGCATTTGATTTCCGTCGTACTCAGCGACGAGATATTAAAAGGCAAATGCCTAATAATGTGAGCAGTCCTCTGCCGAAGGGTTACGAATGCTCGAGAAAAATAATTGGAGGTCATTTAAAATGGACGCATTAAAATTAATCGCAGCAGATTCCGTAAAGGCAGAAAAACCCGCTTTCTCCGTTGGTGATACTGTTAAGGTATCCGTTAACATCCGTGAGGGTGAGAGAGAAAGAATCCAGATGTTCGAGGGTACAGTTATCGCAAAGCGTGGTAGCGGTGTTTCCGAGACATTCACAGTAAGACGTGTATCCTACGGCGTTGGTGTTGAAAGAGTATTCCCTGTAAACTCTCCCAATGTTAAGGATGTTCAGGTTGTAAGATACGGTAAAGTTCGCAGAAGCAAGCTCTACTATCTTCGTGACAGAGTGGGTAAGGCTGCCAAGGTTAAGGAAGCTATCCGTAAGTAATTTTCTAAAGAAAGGGACAGCTTCGTGTTGTCCCTTTTTCATTTATTTTAAGTGGTGTTAGTATGAAGAAAATCAATCTTGACGAGTATGATATTGATATAAACGACGAATCCTTCGGTTTAGAGGAAGCTCAGGAAGTAGAGGTAAACACCTCAAAGGCCGCTAATGTAGGCTTTGAGTGGGGTCACTGTATAATTTCTGCAGTTGTTATTGTTGTGATTCTCTTAACCTTTGTTTTCCGCCTGGTTAACATTGACGGCTCATCAATGCTGCCGACACTTGTTAACAGCGACAAGGTCATTATTACAAACTTCTTCTACGAGCCTAAAGTTGGGGATATCGTTGTTATCCCTGCAGGCAAGTATCACGACGAGCCTATTATCAAGCGTATTATTGCTTTAGGCGGTCAGGAAGTTTATATCAACTACGAAACTCATGAGGTTTACGTTGACGGTGTTTTATTGGAAGAAGACTATATCAATTCTCCCACAATTCACTCTTTAGGCGAAAAGGAGCTTTCCTTAACTGTTCCTGAGGGCAGAGCATTTATTTTGGGCGATAACCGTGGCGACTCCAAAGACAGCCGTTATTTCGGTGTTGTTTCTGAAAATGATGAAGTAATCACAGATTTAGGCGAAGCCAAGTGTATCGAAGTTGACGACATTATCGGCAAAGCTCAGTTTGTTATCTTCCCATTTAACCATTTTGGCTATCTTTATTGATTTTAAAGCTTACATCCTTTGATGTAAGCTTTTCTTGTAGGTGATAATATGAATGAAATTAAAAATCAGAATATACAGTGGTTTCCCGGACATATGACTAAAACCAAGCGTCTTATTGAGGCTTCTTTAAAACTTGTAGACGCTGTAGCTGAAATCAAAGACGCCCGTGTTCCTATTTCCTCAAGTAATCCCGATATCGAGGAGCTTATCGGCAAAAAGCCTCGTATTATTCTTCTGAATAAATGCGATATGGCTGATAACCAAACTACTGCTCAGTGGATTTCTTATTATAACAGTAAAGGAATCCCTGCTTTAGCTATAGATTGTAAAAGCGGAAAGGGTCACAATAACTTTGTCCCTGCAACCCGTAAGCTTTTGAATGATTATATAGAAGCAAAGCAGAAAAAAGGCATTCCTAACCCGACAATTCGCGTAATGATTGTAGGTATTCCCAACGTTGGTAAATCATCTTTTATAAATAGAGTTGTAAAGAAAAACAGAGCAAAAGTAGAAGATAGACCCGGCGTTACCAGAGGCGGTCAGTGGTTTACTCTTGACAGAGGCTTTGAGCTTTTAGATACTCCAGGTGTATTGTGGCCCAAGTTTGAAGATCAGACCGTAGGCGAGCGTTTGGCTTTTACAGGTGCAGTTAAAGACCAGATTCTTGATGCTGAGCTTTTAGCCGTAAGGCTTTTAGACCTGTTTAAAGAAATTAAGCCCCCTGTCTTTATGGAGCGTTTTAAGATTACTGATGACGAGTTTGCTCTTGAATCTTACGACCTTTTAGGAGTTATTGCCAAAAGAAGAGGAATGCTTATTTCTAAAGGCGAGCCTGACACAGAGCGTGCCGCAATTATGCTTTTAGATGAATTCAGAGGTGCAAAACTTGGCAAAATTTCACTTGAAAGTCCCAAGGAGCTGTGATTATGGATTGGTTGTTATACGAAAACGAGGCATATAATAAAGGCTTTGAGTATGTTTGCGGTGTTGACGAAGCAGGCAGAGGTCCCTTAGCAGGACCTGTGTGTGCGGCGGCAGTAATATTGCCCAAGGGTATGATTATCGATGGGGTTAATGATTCTAAAAAGCTTTCTGAAAAAAAGCGAGAAGCACTTTTTGATGTGATTTGCAGTTCTGCCCTTGCTTACTCAATTGAGTTTGCCGATGTTAAGGAAATTGAAGAGGTTAACATCTTAAGAGCAACCATGAATGCTATGAAAAGAGCAGTTGAAAAGCTGAGTGTTAAGGCTGATTTTGCATATATCGACGGAAATACTATGCCGCCAATCCGGATTAGCGGAGAATGTATTGTTAAGGGTGATGCAAAATCAATGTCCGTTGCCTGTGCTTCAATTCTTGCAAAAGTAACGCGTGACAGATTGATGCTTGAATATGCAAAAGAATACCCCCAGTATTCATTTGAAAAACACAAGGGATACGGCACTAAAGTCCATACCGAAGCAATTAAAGAATTCGGCCCGTGTCCCATACATAGAATGAGCTTTTTAACTAAAATATTAAAATGAGAAACAGAAAACTTTCACCCATTGAAAAAGGGCGAATAGGCGAAAAATATACTGCAAAATTTCTTAAAAGAAAAGGTTATCGTATCCGCCAGATGAATATGAGAAATTTTATTTCTGAGATAGATATTATTGCAGACTCTAAAGAATATATTTTTTTTGTTGAGGTTAAAACCCGTACTGTCGGTCAGTTGTATCCGCCTCGCAGTGCAGTAAATACCGATAAACAGACAAAGATAAAGCATGCAGCAAAGGCATATTTATCATATAAGAAAATTAAAAAGCAACCGAGATTTGATGTTTCAGAGGTATATATTACACCCGATACCTGTAAGGTACAAAGCATAAATTACATTGAAAATTGCTATTAACAGCAGGAGGGGCTATGGAGCTTTTTGATTTACATTGCGATACTCTTTATAGGGTTTACACGGAAAAATCGCCCGAATTAAGCATAACGCCTGAGAAAGCTAATGTACTTGATAAATATTCTCAGCTTATGGCTGTTTTTATTCCCGATAATATAAGAGGCGAAAAGGCATTTGAATTTTTCAAAAACTGTGCCGATATTTATAAAAATAATTATCTTGTGCTTAATAACAGTCGCATAAACTTTATGTTGTCTGTTGAAAATGGTTCTGTAATCGGCGGTGATCTCAGAAAAATCAAGCTTTTGAAAGAGTATGGCGTCAAGTCGGTAACTTTGGTTTATAACGAAGATAACGAGCTTGGAAGCGGTGCACTATCAAACTCTAAATTCGGGCTCACAAGTATAGGCAAATTGGCGGTTAAAGCTCTCAATGAAAATAAAATTATTATTGACCTTTCTCATTCAAGCTCAAGAACCTTTTATGATGTTGCAGAAATATCCGAAAGCCCCATTATTGCTACTCATTCTAATTCCTGCTCTCTGTGTCCACATAAGAGAAATCTTACAGACGAGCAGTTTGAAATAATCAGAAAAAGTGGGGGAGTGGTAGGTGTTAATTTTTACCCTCCTTTTTTAAATACCGATCCTTCAAATGCAAGCTTTTATGACGTTATTAAGCATATATATCATTTCCTTTCTTTAGGCGGAGAGGATACGGTATCGATAGGCTCTGATTTTGACGGATGCGAAACCATAAAAGAGCTTGATTCTCTTGATAAAATCTCGGTTTTGTACGAAAGCTTGCTTAAACACCGAATAAATGAGCAAGTTGTACAAAAAATTATGTACTATAATGCACATAATTTCTTTAGCCGATTTTGACTTTTACCAAACTTTAGTGTATAATAATATATTATTTTGGCTAATAGGAGCTGATTTTTAAATGCAGTACATCAGTACCAGAGACAATTCAAAGAAAATATCATCAGCTGAGGCTATCGCAAGAGGTATTTCTTCTGAAGGCGGTCTCTTTGTTCCTGAGTCTTTTCCAAAGTATGACGGTGTTACCTTTGAGGCACTTATGCTTATGGATTACAAGGGCAGAGCAAAAAAGGTAATCGGCGATTACCTCACAGATTTTACCGCAGAGGAAATTGCTGATTGTGTTGATAAAGCTTATACCGAGGAAAAGTTTGGCACATCAAACCCCGCTCCCATAAGCATCGTTAACCACGGCGACAAAAAACTTTGCCTTTTAGAGCTTTTCCATGGCCCCACTTGTGCCTTTAAAGATATGGCACTTCAGATTTTGCCTCATTTGCTTACTTACTCGTTAAAGAAAACTGCCGACGGCAAAAAAGCTGTAATTCTTGTTGCAACAAGCGGTGATACAGGTAAGGCAGCACTTGAAGGCTTTGCAGGTGTTAAAGATACAGAAATCGTTGTGTTCTATCCCAGCGACGGCGTAAGCCCAATGCAGAAGCACCAGATGGACACAACCTTAGGCGATAACGTTAACGTTTGTGCTATCCGCGGTAATTTCGATGACGCTCAGACAGGCGTTAAAAAGATATTCACTACTGATGAAATCATCAAAAAACTTGAAAATAATAACATGATGTTCTCCAGCGCCAACTCAATTAACTGGGGCAGACTTCTTCCTCAGATTGTTTACTACATCTCTGCTTATTGCGATATGGTAAATGCAGGTGAAATCAAGCTTGGCGATAAAATCAACATCACCGTTCCCACAGGCAACTTCGGTAATATCCTTGCCGCTTATTTTGCCAAGCAGATGGGTCTTCCCGTTAATAAGCTTATCTGTGCTTCTAACTCGAATAATGTTCTTACAGACTTTATCTCAACAGGTACTTACGACAAGAACAGAAAGTTTATTACTACTGTTTCTCCTTCAATGGATATTCTTGTTTCAAGTAACCTTGAAAGACTTCTTTACCTTTTAGGCGGCAGAGATGACAGCCTTGACAAGACATATATGTCTGCACTTAATAATGAGGGTAAATATACAGTAAATGAAGCAGTAAAGAATGCTGTTCAAGCTGATTTTTGCGGCGGTTGTTGCTCAGAAGACGAAACAATTAGAACAATTTCTTCACTTTACAATGACACAGGCTATCTCTGCGACACCCACACTGCTGTTGCTGTTAACGTATATGAGAAGTATGTAGAAGAGACAGGTGACAAAACTCCCAACATAATTGCTTCTACTGCAAGCCCCTATAAATTCTCTCGTGCAGTGCTTTCTGCCGTTGTCGGCGAAGAAATTACTGAAAGTGACGAGTTTGCTATCGTTGACAGACTCTCTGCTCTTACAAATACTGAAATCCCTGCACCTCTTGAAGCAACACGTACAATGGAGGACAGATTTAAAAATCTTATTTCAGTTGACGAAATGCCTCAATATGTTGTTAACTCACTGGAGCTTTAATAAATGATTTATGCAATAGCTGACCTGCACCTTTCATTGGGTACTGACAAGCCAATGGATATTTTCGCAGGTTGGAGTGATTACACAAAACGCCTTGAAGCTAACTGGAAAAAGCTCATTAATGATAGCGATACTGTTGTTATTGCAGGTGACATTTCATGGGCAATGAAGCTTAACGAGTGCTATGAAGATTTCTCTTTTATACACAAGCTTCCCGGTAAAAAGCTTTTCTTAAAAGGCAACCACGATTATTGGTGGGGCACTAAAAAGAAGATTGATGAATATTTAATCGAAAACGGTTTTGACAGTATTAAAGTTATTTTCAATAACGCCTATGAGGTTGAGGGTAAAGCTCTTTGCGGAACCCGCGGCTGGATTAGCGAGCCCGGCGGTGAAAAAGACGCCAAAGTCTTAGCCAGAGAGGTAGGAAGACTTGAAAAATCAATAACAGAGGCTTTAAAAACCGACCTTGAACCCATTGTGTTCTTGCACTATCCGCCTGTGTATGATTCTGTAGTCTGTGATGAAATTTTAAACGTCTTAAAAAAGTATAACATAAAGCATTGCTACTATGGTCATCTGCACGGAGCATATACCCATCGACACGCTGTTACAGGCGAGTATGAGGGTATTAACTTTCATTTGATTTCATGCGACTTTACAGGTTTCTTTCCTGTACCTGTCGTCTGAATATACCAAAATTTTTAAGTTTTTCGGAGGAATTTAAAATGAGTCTTAAATCTTGCAATCTTAAGGAAACAAATAAGTACGAAATCGAAGTTTTTGTTGATGCTGAAACTTTCGAAGCTGCTGTTCAGAAGTCTTACAAGAAGAACATCGGCAAAATCAATATGCCCGGCTTCAGACGCGGCAAAGCTCCCCGCCAGATGGTAGAGAAGATGTACGGCAAGGACGTTTTCTATAACGATGCTATTGAAGAGTGCTATCCCGCAGCTTTAGAGGCAGCAGTAGTTGAAGCTAACCTCAAGCTCGTTGCTACAGAGAGCTTAGAGGAAATCGACACTGAGAACGGCTTCACTTTCAAGGCAGTTGTAGTTGTTGAACCTGAAGTTGAAATCGACGGCTATAAGGGCATCAAGGTAGAGTCCAAGGCTGTCAGAGTTACTGAAAAAATGATTTCCGAAGAAATCGATAAGGTAAGAGACAGAAACAGCCGTATGGTAACTGTTACAGACAGAGCTGCAGCAGAGGGTGACACAGCAGTTATCGACTACGAAGGTTTTGTTGACGGTGTTGCATTTGACGGAGGTAAGGCAGAAAACCACAATCTTCAGCTTGGCAGCGGTATGTTTATCCCCGGTTTTGAGGAGCAGATAGTAGGCCACAACGCCGAGGAAGAGTTCTCTATCTTTGTAACTTTCCCCACAGAGTATCACGCTGAAAATCTTGCAGGAAAGGAAGCAGAGTTTAAGATTAAGCTTCACGAGATTAAAACAAAAGAGCTTCCTGAGCTTGACGACGAGTTTGTTAAGGACGTAAGCGACAAGGAAACTGTTGAGGATTACAAGAAAGAAATCAAAGAAACTATCTCTAAGCGTCTCAAGGACGAAAAAGAGGCTCAGATTAACAATGACCTTTCTGAGAAGCTTATTGAGCTTGTACAGGGCGAAATTCCCACTCAGATGTATGATAACGAAGTTAGCGCTATGATTCGCGAGTTTGATATGCGACTTCGTTCACAGGGCTTAGATGCTATGTCTTACCTTAAGTATACAGGTATGGACGTTGAAGGCCTTGCAAATATGTACAGACCCGATGCTGAAAAGAGAGTTAAGCTCCGCCTTGCTCTTGAGAAAATTGCTAAGCTTGAAAATATCGAGATTACCGAAAAGGACCTTGATGAAGAGTATGCTAAGATGGCAGAAGCTTACAATATGACTGTAGAGCAGATTAAGCCTATGTTTACAGACTCTGCTTTAAAGGCAGACCTTGCTGTTCAGAAAGCAATGGATTTAGTAAGAAAAGAAGCAGTTACAAAGTAATTGCATAAAACCTACACTTTTTGTTAAGTATTATTTTGGAAGGAGATATTATTATGAGTTCATTAGTTCCTTATGTTGTGGAACAAACAAGCCGTGGTGAGCGTTCCTATGATATTTTTTCACGCTTACTTAACGACAGAATTATTATGCTTAACGACGAAGTAAACAGTGCTACCGCAAGCTTGGTTGTAGCTCAGCTTTTGTACCTTGAGGGTCAGGACAGCTCCAAGGACATCAGCCTTTACATCAATAGCCCCGGCGGTTCTGTTACAGACGGTTTAGCTATCTACGACACAATGCAGTATATCAAGTGCGATGTTTCAACTATCTGTATGGGTATGGCGGCTTCTATGGGTGCATTCCTGCTTTCAGCAGGCACCAAGGGCAAGCGTTATGCTTTACCTAATGCCGATATTATGATTCACCAGCCCAGCGGCGGTGCCCGCGGTCAGGCTACTGACATTGAAATTCATGCAAATCATATCCTCAGAACCAAGAAGAAGTTAAATGAAATCTTAGCGGCTAACACAGGTCAGCCCTTTGATGTAATTGCAAGGGATACCGAGCGTGACAATTTTATGTCGGCACAAGAGGCACTTGAATACGGCCTTATCGACAAGGTACTTGACAAAAGATAATAAAGAGGTTTAATTATGCCTAATAACAAAGACAATAACGAGGTTTATTGTTCCTTTTGCGGCAAACCACAGGGTATGGTGGGAAAGCTGATTGCAGGTAACGGCGTTTATATTTGTGACCAGTGTATTGAGCTTTGCAAGTCCATTCTTGACGAAGGAGTTTTAGAGCCTCAGGCTATAAATAACGAAATTGACGTTGCTACGCTTCTTAAACCACAAGAGATTAAAGCTATTCTTGACGAATATGTAATCGGTCAGGATAAAGCAAAAATCACTCTGAGTGTTGCGGTTTACAATCACTACAAAAGAGTCTTCAACGAAGATGACGATATCGAATTTAATAAAAGCAACGTTTTGCTTTTGGGGCCTACGGGTGTTGGCAAAACATTGCTTGCACAAACCTTAGCAAAAGCTTTGGATGTACCCTTTGCAATTGCTGATGCCACCACTCTTACGGAAGCAGGCTATGTAGGTGAGGATGTTGAAAATATCCTTTTAAAGCTTATTCAGGCTGCCGACTATGATATAGAAAAGGCTCAGCACGGTATCATCTATATTGATGAGATTGACAAGATTTCAAGAAAATCAGAAAATCCATCTATTACAAGAGATGTCAGTGGCGAAGGCGTACAGCAGTCCCTTCTTAAAATGATTGAAGGTACTGTTGCCAATGTACCGCCTCAGGGCGGCAGAAAGCACCCTCAGCAGGAATTTATTCAGATTGACACAACAAATATTCTCTTTATTTGCGGCGGTGCCTTTGACGGACTTGAAAAGGTTATTGAAAAGCGCATCGGTTCATCGTCCTTGGGTTTTGAAGCTAATATTATCGATAAGAAAACATTAGACCAGACTTATTGGATGGAAAACGTAATCGCCAAAGATTTAGTGAAATTCGGTCTTATTCCCGAGCTTGTTGGCCGTCTTCCTGTAATTACCGCTTTAAGCGGTCTTGACGAAGAGTCGTTGGTAAAAATCCTTACAGAGCCTAAAAATTCACTTGTTAAGCAGTACAAAAAGCTTTTTGCTTTTGATGATGTAATGCTTGAATTTGAAGATAAGGCTTTAAAGGCAATTGCTAAAAAGGCGATTGATGCTCAGACAGGCGCAAGAGGCTTGCGAGGAATTTTGGAAAACGTTTTAACTCAACTTATGTTCGAAGTTCCTTCCGATGAAACCATTGAAAAAATTCTTATTACAGAAGACTCTGTAAAGAATGGGGCAGACCCCAAAATCTTCAGAAACAATGGCAAACTTACTGATGAAGTAAAAGCTTGCTAAGTAGGCTAAGGCTGTGCGTTTTATTCGCACAGCCACGCTCATTTGAGGTAAAAATTTATGACTAACTTAGAAAATATGATTATTGATGTTCCTGTTCTTCCTTTAAGAGGCATTGTTGTTTTTCCTAAGATGATGCTTCATTTTGACGTTGTAAGGAAAGAATCAATAGCTGCTATAAATAGAGCAATGACTGCTGACCAGCTTGTGTTTGCGGTTGCACAGGAAGACGCTTCCAAAAGCACAGTTGTAGCTTCAGACCTTTATCAGGTCGGCACAGTTTCAAAGGTTGTTCAGATGGTAAAGCAACCCGACGGATCCCTTCGTGTTGTACTTGAAGGTCTTTACCGTGCTGAAATCAAATACATTTCAGAAGGCAGAAGCGGCTTTCTTGCCGATATCATTAAAGCTGAAGAAACTGAGCCTGATAATTCTCTTAATGAGCTTGCGCTGGTTCGCTCTTTGAAGTCCTCTTTTGAAAGCTACGTTAAGCTTAACCCAAAGCTTCCTGCTGATATTATGTTTAAAATCGGACTTTCTGAAAATGCAGGGGAGCTTTCTGACTATATCGCAAGTAACATTGTTCTTGACTATAGAAAAAAGCAATCGGTCTTGGAGCAATTTGACTCAGTAAGCCGTATCGAATCCCTTATCGAACTTATAAACGATGAGCTTGTAATTCTTGAAATTGAGCGTGATATCAACGAGAGAACAAGGTCTAACATTGACCACAATCAAAGAGATATGTACCTTAGAGAAGAGCTCAGAGCTATACGCGAGGAATTAGGGGATTATGACGAAGCAGAGACTGATGATCTGAAAGAAAAAATCAAATCCCTTAAGTTAAAGCCTGAGATTGAGGAGTTGCTTCTTAAGGAATGCTCCAAAATGGAACGTATGCCTTATGGTTCTCAGGAGGCAGCATTAATAAAAACGTATCTTGATACCTGCCTTGAGCTCCCTTGGAATACATACACAACAGAAAATATCGACCTTGACAGCGTAAGAAAAGAGTTGGATAAAAACCATTTCGGACTTACTAAGGTTAAGGAAAGAATTATTGAATCCCTCGCAGTAAGAAAACTTAACCCTGACAGTAAAGGGAATATTCTCTGTCTTGTTGGCCCTCCCGGAATCGGTAAAACCTCTATAGCGGTGTCAGTTGGTGAAGCTATCGGCAGAAATACTGCCCGTATTTCTTTAGGCGGAGTCAAAGACGAGGCGGAAATCAGAGGACATAGACGAACCTACCTTGCATCTATGCCCGGCAGAATTATTTCAGGCATTAAAAGAGCCAAAAGCTCTAATCCGCTTTTAGTCCTTGATGAAATCGATAAACTTTCAAACGATTATAAAGGGGACCCTACATCAGCACTTCTTGAGGTGTTGGACAGTGAGCAGAATTTCGAATTCCACGACCATTATCTTGACATTCCTTATGACTTGTCAAAGGTTATGTTTATCACTACCGCAAACGATTTACACGCTATTCCTGAGCCTCTGAGAGACAGAATGGATGTTATCGAGCTTCCTTCTTACACCAGAGAAGAAAAGTTCCACATAGCCAAGAAACATCTGATTAAAAAGCAGTTGCAGGAAAACGGACTAACCGCTAAAAGCTTTAAGATTTCCGATTCTGCTATTTATTCCTTAATCGACTCATATACCAAAGAGGCTGGTGTTCGTTCGTTAGAGCGAATTATTGCCGGCGTAATGCGAAAATCTGCCGTGAAACTTGTTGATGGTGAAGAAAAAATCAAGGTTGATAAGAAAGACCTTGAAGCTATTCTTGGCCCTAAGAAATACCAGCTTGACCTTATCGAAAACAAGGACTTAGTCGGTGTTGTAAATGGATTGGCATGGACTTCAGTAGGTGGCGAGCTTCTTCCTGTTGAGGTTGCTGTTAACGAAGGAACAGGTAAAATCGAGCTTACAGGTTCTTTAGGCGATGTTATGAAGGAATCTGCAAAAACCGCCATCACTTGTATTCGCTCAATTTCCGATAAATATAATATCGATAAAGATTTTTATAAAAATAAAGATATCCACATTCATGCTCCTGAAGGTGCAGTTCCAAAAGACGGCCCTTCAGCAGGTATAACAATGGCAACTGCACTTTTCTCAGCTCTTACCGGCAAAGCTGTAAAGCAAAATGTTGCAATGACAGGCGAAATAACACTTCGTGGCAGAGTCCTTCCTATAGGCGGATTGAAAGAAAAATCAATGGCGGCTTTTAAATCTGGAGTCAAAACGGTAATTATCCCTTTAAAGAATTTACCTGATGTCGCTGAAATTGACCCCATTGTCAAAGAGCATATTGAATTCATTGCCGTGGAAAGCATCGATGAAGTACTGAATAATTCGCTTGCTTTGATGAAAAACTCTAAAAGTACTCGCAGAAAAATAAGTGCTGATACAAGAGGTTCTAAAGCTTCAGCAATTAGAGCAAAATCCTGAATTAGGTGATTTTATGAATTATAACAATGCACAATTTACTGTGGCTTGCGGTACTGCAAAGCAGCTTCCTAAGTCTGATTTGCCTGAAGTTGTATTTTCAGGCAGGTCAAATGTAGGAAAATCTTCTCTTATTAATAAAATAGTTAACCGCAAAGCTTTGGCAAGAGTAAGTGCCACTCCGGGCAAAACTGCTACAATCAATTTCTTCAAGGTTGATTCCTTTAATCTCGTAGATTTACCGGGATACGGCTATGCAAAGGTATCTCACTCCGAAAAACAGCGTTGGGCCGATTTAATGGAGGGTTACTTTGCAGATCAGCGAAATTTTGCATTGATTATTCAGATTTGCGATATGCGACACAAACCTACTCAGGCTGACATCGATATGATTAATTTTCTTATTGATGCCGATTTGCCTATGATTATTGTCCTTACAAAAAAGGACAAGCTCAATAAAACAGAGCAGGCAAAGCAGCTTGAAATGTATAACGAACTCCTAAACGGCGAAACCGAGCTGTTTCCTTTTTCGGCTTTAAACGGCGAAGGAACAGAAGAAATCAGAGAAGCTATTGAAAAATATGTAAAGGAGGCATCTAAAAGTGCTGAATAAAGGTTTAAAAATAGGGGAGAATGGTCATCTTTATATCGAAAACTGCGATGCCGTTGAGCTTGCAAAGGAATATGGTACTCCCTTATATGTTATGAATGAAGCGTTGATTCGCGATAACTGTAAAAGATACAAAGCTTTTTTTGCCCATAATTTTAGCGGTAAAAGTTTTCCTTGCTATGCAAGCAAGGCACTTTCTTGTCTTGAAATTTACAGAATAATGAAAGAAGAGGGAATGGGCGTTGACGTTGTGTCAGGCGGTGAACTTTTTACCGCTTTAAATGCAGGCTTTCCCGCTGAAAAAATATTCTTTCACGGAAATAATAAAACCGAAGCAGAGCTTCGTATGGCAATTAAATACGGTGTTGGCAGGATTATCGTAGATAATTTGACAGAGCTTGAAATCCTCAATGAAATTGCCGAGGAAATGAACGCAAAGGTTAACATCGGTTTTAGAATCAAACCCGGTATCGAAGCACATACCCACGACTATATCCGAACAGGTCAGATTGACTCTAAGTTTGGCTTTTCCCTTGAAAACGGCGAAGCGTTAGAAGCCGTTAAAAAGGCGCTTAGCTATAATAATTTAAGTCTTTGCCAGCTTCATTGCCACATAGGCTCACAGATTTTTGACACTGAACCTTTCGTCGTTGCCGTAAAAGTTATGCTTTCATTTATAAAAGAAATAAATGTTAGTTTTAATCATTTTATTAATGAGCTTAATTTAGGCGGCGGTTTAGGTGCGAAGTATACAGAGGCTGATAAACCTCTTGAAATAGAGGAGTATCTTAACCCTGTTGCAGATGCTTTTCATAAAACTTGCGAAGAGCTGAATATAGCTGAGCCTGCATTTCATATTGAGCCCGGCAGGTCTATTGTTGGTGAGTCAGGTACTACTCTTTACACAGTTGGCAGTGTTAAAGAAATCAAAGATGTGAGAACTTATGTCTCTGTAGACGGTGGTATGTGTGACAACATACGATATGCTCTGTATAAAGCGGAATATACTGTTCTTAACGCTTCCAAATCAGAGGGTAAACTGCTTAACAATGTAACTGTTGCAGGTAAGTGTTGCGAAAGCGGAGACCTTTTACAGGAAGGCGTTGATATAATCGAGCCTGTACACGGTGATATTTTAGCGGTGCTTACAACAGGTGCATATAATTACTCAATGGCTTCAAATTATAACCGTATATTAAGACCTGCTATTATAATGGTTAAAAACGGAAGAAGCAGAGTTGTTGTTCAACGCGAATCTTTTGCTGACCTTATAAATAATGATATATAAAATTAAGCGTACTGCTCAGTGCAGTACGCTTTTTTCATTGTTAATCAGTTTTGATATTTCTATAAGTTGCTTTCGTGAGGTTACGCCTAATTTTGAGTAAATATTCTTATTGTGATATTTCAGTGTATTTTCTGTTATGTTTAGCTCCAAAAGTATCTCTTTTGTACGCTTATCGTTCAGATACAAGTTATAAATCTTACTTTCAGTAGGAGTAAGCGTATATAAATGAGAGTTTAAATATTCAGCTTTTACTAATAAGTCGTCTGTGGTAATTTCAGTAGTATTATCAGTACTTTTCATAGCCTGAGGCTGACTTATTACAAGAGAGCTGATAATACTCTTATCCTGCACAATAAGACTTATACCTAACAAAAATACTTCGCTTACAATGTAAGAAATCGACAGGAATTCAAAATCGATTTTAACAAGTTGTTCCATAAGCCATACGCCTATGTTGACTATAACAGAGCCCAATACTACTATGGCGTGAACGCTTGACTCAATTTTTTTGCTTGCTTTTGCATATATGATTATGCAAATCATACTGAGAAAGTATAAAAGCAAATAGTATAGATAAATTGGGTGAAGCGGACCATATATTTTATCAAGCACCGATACTCCGTTAACGGTTACTAAATAGACCTCTTTATAGTATATATCAAGATATCCGGGGCTTGCGGCTATAAGAAAAACCAGGATGCTGATACTTAAAATAACGCCAACTGCCCATTTATTCAATTTAATCTTGCATATCTTCAGTATTATCATCAGCATTGAAGTAGGCAAAAATACTGAACCAAGGTATGCAATTCTGTTGGCAAGCAACGCCTCGTCAAGAGTTTTTGACAATGACAAACTAAGATATCCCACATTTATAATCATAACCGCGGTAAATAAGACAATAAACCACGGTTCTTTCTTTTTTATAAGGAAACTGTAACCAATCAACATAATCAAAGATAATATTGAGGTAACTAAATATACTGCCGACATTGTAGCAGATTTACTTCCGACCTGACTGCATCCCGTAAGTGTTGCAACTAATAGCGCAGTCAGACCTATAGTGCTAATCTGTTTTTTAATCATAAAGAGCTCCTTCAAAATAAAAAAACGCTTTCCCACACTTTTTCCTACCCAAAAATATAAAGAATAGAATTATTTCCCACACTAATTTTAAATAGAGTGTGGGGACAAAGCAGAAATTTTTGTATATAATATATTTGCATGAGTTCGAAGGAGGGTATAGACCTTGCCTCTTAAGTCCCAAGGGTACCCTATTCACGCTACGTGAAGTCTTTGCAATGCGCCAACAAAAGCAAAGACCGCCCTAATATTATAATATATTTTCTTTAAGCAGTCAACAAAGATATAAAATAGGAGGACGTGATGAAGTATATGACTTATATTGTTATTGCAATAACCGGTTTAGTTACAACCGGCGTAATTATTGCCGGCTGCATTTCTTCTTCGGTCAGCAAACCCCCTTCTGATATTGTTGGAATCAGTCTTTATCAAAACCACATGGATTTTGGCAAGTGTTATAGTTTTTACATACGAGAAGATGACGGCAAGGTGCTTTTTGACGCCGAGGTCAGATTTGACGAGGAGCCATATTCAATTATTCTTGAAAGCTGTGAAGTAGACAAGAGTTTTCTTGAAGAAATTAATAATATTAACAAGGAATACGGTATATCAGAGTATGTACGTAACTATAAAAGAGTGCCAAAACTATTCGGTGCATCAGATAAAACAGTTAACAAAACCACCGTATATTTTGATGGTGAATATGATTCTACTGCCGATACAAATAGCGAGCATTTAGAGGTTCTTTATAATTTTTTCTTGGAGCTTTCTAAAAAATATATAAACCAGTCTGTATATGAGAGGTAATTATTATGAGTATATTCGATAAGTTTAATTCTTCTTCAGTTGAACAATCTTCTAACGCACAGAATGTTCAGGAAAACAAGGTGGAAATCTTTACATTCAACTCTTTACCCGAAAGCGTAGAACAACTTAAAACTCTCAAAGAGGCATCGCTTAAAACACCATTTGAAACTGCTGCATTAACTGTTTTAGCGTTGTGTGCCTACGCTGCAGATAAACAAATCGGCATTGATATGCTGAATTTTCTAAGAGGGCCAAGACCTCTGAGTCTTATGGATATTTCTTTTCTTGATGACAGATTTAGAGACGGCAAACACTTTGTTCCGTTTTCATATTTCAAAGGTGCTGTGCCTGAAAATGATTACACTCCTGCAGTGCCATTCACATTAGAGGTTCAAAGTAATCCATATAGTGCATCAAATGAAGGATATATGACGCTTTGGATTAAAAGCGGAGGAGCTGACAGTCCTCGACAGATTACTTTACGCCGAAAGGGTGATGGCAGATGGTTCTTATGGGAGCAATACATAATGGTAGGCATTCGTACCCCAAAATCACAAGACCCTTGGTCATAAGAATATTGGCGGTGATATGTATGCTTGGAATATTTTCAGGTTTGTTTGGTTGTAGTAAAAAGCCCGAATATCCTTTTGATAAAGAAAAGGCATATTACTTTTTGCGACAAGGTGTAATAGCAGGCGGCGCAGTTCACTATGATTTCAGTCCTGAGGGTATAGTTGAGTACTATAGCTATGTAAGAGCTGTCCCTGAATACGAAGCAGGAATGCGGGACAAAGGAGCTGACATTTACTTTGTAGGACTTAAAGAGGGCAGGGTAGAGGTAACGCTTACCTATGAATATCCTACCTGTGAGCCTGAGATAGACTCTTTCACTCTTAACGTAGATAAAGATTTATGTGTTACAAGAGTTCCTTGATCTGAATCTAAGTGATAGTGGTTATACGACAACATGTTTTTAATTTTTACTTGAAATTTTAATTAATTAATATGGAGGTATTACATTATGACAAAACAAAACTGTGCACTTTGCGGTACTGAGATAGGACTCCTTGCACAGCAGAAACTGGCAGACGGCAATTACATCTGTCGCAAGGTTTGTGCTAAGAAGTGTCTGAAAGTGATGGATCTTATGCATGCAACACTTGATCAGGTTAAGACTCATATTCAGCAGATTGAGTTCGGAACCAAAGCCTGGGAGCAGATTTTTGTTCCTCTTATGAAGACAAAAGTAAAAGACGAGAAACTTAAATATCTTTGTCAGAACGGACAACTTGTTGTTTCTCCCTCAACAGGACTGGTTGCTCTTATTCAGAACGACTATAAGTTTTTCGTTTTCGGCAAGACAACAAGAGCCTGTGTCTATCGTTTGGCAGATTTGTATCGCTATGAGTATGAAACTGAGGTCACAAAAGATTCAGAGGGTAAGGATGTTACCAAGCACTTCTGTTACTTAGGCTTTTCAGGTGTATCCGGTCTTTCTGATTTCCGCCTTCCTATTTCAAGCCAAAGTGACTTCCTAAGCATAGAGAAGTATTTTAACACCTTGTTCGGTATCCAGAAAACTCTCAGAAATGTGGGTAACAATTTTAAGAGTCAGATTAATGCGGCGAAGGCAGTAGCTCAAGCTGTAAAGGCCGTCAAGGACAAGGATGCTGATATGGAGGCAAAGGCCGCAGGTGCTGTAGAAGCATTGGATGCAGCAGTTTACGGCGACAGAACTGAGTGGATCAAAAAAGCTGACATAGCCCTTGCAACAGTAAAATAATATAAAAATAACCTCAAGAAAGGTGTTAATTATGAAAAAATATTTAGCAATTTTTATGGCAATTCTTATGATATTGTCCATCGCCGCCTGTGATTCCGGCAACGAACCCGCAGAAAATGACCCCACTAATCCCCCTGTATCAGGTGATGGGGATGTTATTGAGACAACTCTCTGGTCGCTTACATACGATTCTGTATGGACTTATGATGAAGAAGAGGATTTTTTAGACGAGGATGATTACTCACAAATTATACTTTCAATACCTGATGGAGATGACTCGTACCTTGTAAGTGTAGAAATCCGAGCTTCTGTTGAGGATGCAGGCGATTTCCGCGACTATCTTAACAGTTATGGTTTTGACCAATATGAGTATGCAGTAAACAACGCTTATGACCTTATAAAGATTGGCGGAGTAGATTGCCTCAAGCAAGAAGGCAACTATTGGGGTGAACCTTGCCTCAGATATTTTGGCCGCAACGAGGGTGCAGGCACAACGGTATTTGTTGAGATTACCGGTGATTACGAAGATGATCGTGTAGATGCACTTCTTGCAGGGCTTACATTTAAACTTACAGATACAGGTAACGTGGATGCTCCCTGGTATTGGGATGGTGAAGCATTCTCTGCTGATGATATGAGTGCAACAGCAGGAAATGTAACAGTAAACAGTAAGTGGATTCCTTTTGATGAAAGTTTCATCACTACAGAAACATTTGACCACGGTGTGGCAGTTGTTGGTGACAAGACTTATATTCTCAGCGAAGGTATATTGAAGCAGTACGCTTATGATGGTAATACACTCACCTTTGTTAAAGATATCGAACTTGACGGAGAATATGAGTATATCAGTGCAGCAGATGATGGTAGCTTGTGGCTTTCTGCATTTGGTGAAGACTTGGTTAACCTGAATGGCGATAAAGTAGTAGCCTCCTATGAGGATCTTGATAATGTTGCGATGCATCCAACAGGCACATGGGGCATTAGCTGGTTCACAAGTGCGGAGTGTAATAAAGTTACTATCTCAGGTGGTACCGCTTCTACAACTTCTATGACCTTCTCAGAGGTTGACTCCGTTATGAATCTGTTTGTAGATAAGGACTATATCTATGTATGCGGTTCAGCAGTCGATGATAGCGGACACAAGGTATTTATTTATGACACAGAAGGAAAACTTCAGAAGACTCTCACAGGTGCTGACGGCGAAGGTCTCGGCAGTATCACATATATTGCTAAAACAAAAGATGCTTTTATAGGTATGGACGGCAATATGCGCGAAGTTGTCCTCTGGAATGCTGACGGTAACTATATCGGTTCAATTGAGGACAGCGAACTCTTCGGCACATCCTATCCCTGGTTCTGCAGTTCCAGTCTGCTCGATGATGGTAGCATTCTTACAGTAATGACAGAGGATCGTGCAGACGAGTCTGGTATGGAGCTCATAGCTTTTACCCTTGGAGGATTCTAATAATTTCATACAGCAAACTCCCGATCTTAGTTATCGGGAGTTTGTGTTTAATTTAAATAATGTTTGTGAAGATAAGTATTTTCGTATAATACCATTTATGGAGGAACACCTATGATTAAAAGAATGCTTTGTGTTTTAATTTGCTTTTTGCTTCTGTTTTGTACTATTTCTGTTGGTACAATGGTTACAGCAAAGGAATCAGAAACATCGCCGATAGGCGAAGAGCCCGTATATTACATAGAAACTTATGAGCAGCTTAAAAACCATGCAAGTAAGGCGCAGGCAGGGTATAGATATATTCTTAATGATGATATCATACAGGAAGATAATGTGAATGATTTTGAGATTGTAATTCCTTCAGGAGCTTGCTTTAACCTTGACTTAAACGGTTACAGTATCAAGAGGATTACTCAGGGCAACGATTGTGCGCTTTTCCGCATTAGAAGTGATGCTGCAATGGTTATTTATGATTCTTCTGAAGCACACACCGGCTACTGCTCCTTCTCCGAGGGTGATAGCAACTATTACAAAGCTGTATTCTACAATGATGGCGGTGAGCTGGAAATCAACGGCGGTTACTATGAAATATTTTCACCATATCAGCAAGGTGATTGCAGTGTTGTTCGAGCCACAAGCGGATATACATATATTTATGACGGTGTCTTTGATTCAAGCTTTTCTTGGGGTGGTGACACAATATCAGTAGGACACAATGCTTACTTGTACGATGTGCCGCAAGTGGTCATCTTTGACGGTGATTTTTACGGAAAATATTATAGCATAGAAGTAACTCCATTTGATAATTACTTAAAACACGGTTGCCTGTTTCCAAGCGTATATGTTTTGGGAGGAAACTTCTATATAACTAATGGAGGCAAGAACGGCGAAGATGCAAGCTTTGCTTACTGCAACAATGGCTGGGGTAAGGTTATTGTAGCCGAGGGTACCGTTTTATCTAAATGTCTCAATTCAAGTGATCAGATGTTTCTTGATGGAGTGTCAAAAAAACTATTTAGCGAAACTATAGATGACTACACAGGCGGATATTACAAAGTAACTGCTCCGCCTATGATTATGTCAGAAAATCTTGATTATTACTACAGACTCAAAAATCTGTGCCAAAAGGCAGAGGTGAATAGTTACGGCGAATCAGTATACGAACTGCATAAAGAAGATTTCGATGAGATTCTTAGCAGAATAGATACTATTGTTGTTTCAGAAACAGAAAAGAATGCGCCTGAAGTTCACCTTGTAAATACTCCTGTTGATTTTGAGTACATTAATTGGTATATTTGTGATGAATCAGACTATGACGGCGTGGACACAGAATGGACACATGTTGGTGATGTACAAAACGTAACAAGTTGGAGCATTGATGAACGACCCGAAAAAGCTGCAGTCAAAATTGTCCGCTGTGTTGTTACAAACTCAGATCTTTCAACCTATGAAGATATAATTCGTATTGTTTACGAACCTCTTAAGGAAGATGAAATTGTTGACTTTGTAGAAGTAACTGATGTTAAGGCACCCGTAGTGGGGGACACACCGGACTTTGACTTTACTCCTGCCGATAATTCGTTCTATATTAACGGTGTTTACTGGACGGATATTACAGATAATACTCCAATGAAAGAAACTGATACCTTTAAATCGGGGCATCAGTATAAACTTGAGGTCTGGATAAGAGCTAATGAATATTATAAGTTTAAACTTGACTCAGACGATAGTCTTGATATTACAGCGCTTGTAGACGGTAAAGAAGCAGAGGTAATATTACCCGGCACAGCAATTTCTGCGGAACTCTCAATAATATATGCTGTTTCCAACGAGCCGACAGAGCCGTCGGGTGCTACTGATGCTACAGTTCCTACGGGTACAATTTCGACAGAACCAAACGAGCCAATTAATCCTTCAACACCTGCGGATTCTACAAATACTACTGATTCTACCGATCCTTCTGAATCTTCAACGTCTGATGTTGGTGATATAACTAAGCCTTCAGAATCATCAACAGGTGAAAATACAACTTCCTCTGAACCTGTGAAAGATAAAGGAATATTGGGCGATGTTAACGGTGACGGTAAGGTAAACGTTAAGGACGCCACTTTGATTCAAAAGGCTGCCGCAAAGCTTACTTCACTTACTGATGATGAAATCTTGCGAGGCGATGTTAATGCCGACTCAAAGATTAACGTAAAAGATGCTACAGCCATACAGAAATACGTAGCAAAAATCGAAACCGGTTTACCTATCGGATTACCAATTATATAATATTTCAAGCACTAAAATGGTGAGGTTCTTTAATCTCGCGTTCTCAGTAGTGATTGCTTGCTTAAAACTAAAAGCCACCCTTTGAGGGTGGCTTTTTTATGTTGGCAATATAACGTTTATAGTAAATATGTTTTCTTTGCTTTCTGAATAAATTTTGCCGTTATGCTTTTCTACAATCGCTTTTGCAATAGAGAGGCCTATTCCGTGGCCTCCTGTTTCGGAATTTCTTGATGAATCAATTCTATAAAAACGCTCAAAAATTCTACCTATATTTTCATCATTAATATGTTCAGCTACCGTGTTAGATATACTTAACTCAGCGTGCTTGCCGTGTTTACTTAGATTTATGGTAATGTTTCCTTCTTTGGAAGCGTATTTTAAAGCATTATCAAGCAAAATACCGATTAAATGCTCTAACGCTTTAATATTACCGTTTACTGTGATTAATGGCTCGATTGCACAAGTGAAGCTCAGATTTTTAGCCTTTGCCAATATTCTGAATTTGTCGCAATTGTCAGTTATAATATCAGAATAGGGGACATCTATTAAATCTATATGACTGCTTTCGTCCATTTTTGCCAGATATACTAAATCGTTAGTTAATTCAGAAAGCCGTTTTGTTTGATGCTGTATGTCGGAAATACACTCGTTATTACCGAATTGCGCTTCTAAAATATCTGTATTTGCAGATATGATTGTCAGGGGTGTTTTAATTTCATGGCCTGCATCGGTTATAAACTGTTTTTGTTTCTCATAGCTTTCAGAAATCGGTTTTATAATTCTGCCAGAGCAAATAAAAATGATTACAAAGACAATTAAATATCCAACAACCGACATTAATATGCTCCAATATAAGAAACTATGAAATGAATCAAGTTGCTTTCTACAGTCAAGAAATGTAATTCTTATACCATTGTTTTCTTCGGATTTTGCATATCTATATACGTCAATAAAACCGTTTTCTTTGTCTTTATCATAAACTTTTGTGCCATATTCCTTAGCTTTTTCGTCGTCTACAGACTTAACTTTACTGGTATTAGTTTGTATTACGTTTCCGTAGTTATCAAAAATAACAGTAAAAAAACGCGATTCATAAGGAGCCTCAGGGGAGAGAGGTTTTCTGTTTTTATGCTCTTTTTCGTTTTTGTGTTCAGGAAAGGTTCCTTTGTTATGTGAAATTACCTCAATAACCTTATCTGCATCTTTAACTACCGATGTGTAACTCATAACGTTTATTACACCTATAAGTACAGTTAAAAGCACTAATAAGGAAATCATGGTCAACAGAACAAATTTAAATTTAAGTTTATTAATCATAAGCTTTCTCCAGGGTATATCCGGCGTTTCTAAGTGCTTTAATTTTAATATCTGCATTAAGAGCTTTAAGCTTTTTTCTTAAATATGATATATAAACCCATACAACATTGATTTCTGCATCTGTGTCAAAACCCCAAATTTTCTCCATGAAACGCTCCACGGAAATAATTTGATTAGGGTTAATCATAAGCATTTCCATCATCTGAAACTCTTTGTTTGCCAATCTAAAACTCTTGTTGCCGGAGCTTAACTCGTAAGTAGACCTGTTAAGCGATATATTTCCAAACTTCAGTATATTACTGCTGCATTCACGAGGTCTTGTCATTGCACGTATCCTTGCTAATAGCTCTTTGGTGTCAAAAGGCTTTGTTAAGTAGTCATTTGCACCGCTATCTAAGCCTTCAACAATATCGTCTATCTCAGATTTCGCTGTAAGAAATAAAACAGGAACATCGATATTCTTGCATCTGGCGATTTTTAAAACATCAATGCCGTTGAATTTCGGCATCATTATGTCAAGTACCACTGCATCATAAACCTCGGTTTCAAGATAGGTGAGGGCATCTTCACCGTTATATACAGCATCAACGGAATAGTTGTTAATTTCAAAAATTTTTACCAACGCTTTTGATAAAGAACGCTCATCTTCGGCAAGAAGTATTCTCATAAAATCAATCCTACACAATATTTATCAAATAAAGATACTACTTTATCTTTAAACTAAATTAAAAATCATTTGTTTGCTTTGATTCTCGACAATGGATTTTTATTAGATGCGGCTTCTAATTGTGCTGAACTTATGTGTGTGTAAATCTGAGTGGTTCCTAAGTTTTCATGTCCTAATACATCTTTAAGCACCCTGATATCAACTTCGCCATGCTGATACATTAATGTAGCCGCAGTGTGTCTTAATTTATGACAAGAATACCCTTGAGCATCCAAACCGATTTTTTTAAGGTATTTTTGCACAAGCTTCTGTACAGATTCTCTGCTTAATCTCTTGTGATGACTGCTTACAAATAAGGCATCTCTGTCCTTAAGTCCGTCATTAGGACGAACTCTACGCCAATCATTCAAAGCAGAAATACAAGCCTCGTTTAAGTATACGATACGCTCCTTGTTGCCTTTGCCGAGCACAACCATAGTGTTGTCAGAGCGAATGCTGCTCATATTTAAAGCTACAAGCTCAGCCAATCGCAGACCACAGTTTAAGAATAAGGTCAAAATGCAATAGTCACGTTCCTTGAAATTTCCGTCTACTGCATTAAGAAGCTCGATTGACTGCTCTAAAGTTAAATATTTAGGCAATGTTTTCTTGTTTTTGGGGATTTCAAGCTCTCGCATAGGGTCTACATCAAGATAATGCTTTTTTACAGTTAAGTAGTTAAAAAACTGCTTAAGAGCAGAGCATTTGCGGGCACGGCTAGTAGCACTGTTAGAACGTTCACGTGAAAGGTAATTCATGAATTCATAAGCATCCATCAAAGAAACGCTTTTGATAATATCGATATCAATATCGTCAATCAAAATTTCTTCGAAGGGAACATCGGTCATTTTTCGTTTAATTTTTAAAAATCTGAAAAACGTTCTTAAGTCAAGATAGTATTCGTCAACAGTTTTTTCAGAGCGGCCTTTTATGGTCTGCAAGTAGAATAAATATTCTTTAATTACATCTGGAGCTTCGTTTGCAAAATTAACAGCCATACATAAACACCTCGTTTTTATAATTATAACATACTGAGGGGAGGGTATAATTCTTATAAAGAAAATTACACAAAATGAATATTTTGTGTAATTTGGGGAAGTGGTTTTTCTACAATCAGTAATATTTTCTCAAAAAACGATTTTTGCAATATAATTGGATTATCGCTCATATTATTATCTGTTTTGTAGTAATTTTAGAGTTTATTTCATTATTCGCTAATATACTACTTCTTTATGCTACAAAATATTCAGATTAATTTTGTTATTATAAATATGTACTAATTGACATATTAATTTATGCTACATCTGACATATTTCGTTTTGGAGTAATTATGACTAAACCTGATTATTGCCGTAAGCTTAGAAACTTACGTATTTTAAATGAATATACTCAGGCAGATATAGCTTTACTTTTAAATATTCGCCAAGAGCAATATTCAAAGTACGAGTCCGGAGTCCATCAGTTGCCAATTCACCTGTTGGTTAAGCTTTGTAAGCTTTATAAGGTATCTTCCGATTATATTCTTAATATTTAACTAATAAAAAAACAGACCGCATTTCTGCAGCCTGTCTTAAATATTAGTCTAAATTTACTATTCCGCCAATGTCTATTAACTTAGAATAGGCGACACTTTTAAGGTCTTTGTTATGTTTACAAAGGAATTCACTTATTTCATCTGCATTTCGATGCATCGTAATATCCCCGAAAAAGTAAACCGTGTCCCCTATTATTGCACTTGCTCCGCCAATGAATCCTACATTATTATTATTTAAATGAATGTCGCCTTTTTCTATTTTTAATACTTCAATTTGGTTTTTTATTGCAGCTTTTGCAATGCTTTCATCATCGGTGATGATTGCATTATCGTCAATAACTATCGCAGAGCACTTAGCGTATCCTTGTTTAACGTTAATAATATCAATATTGTTATTTTTACAATAATTTTTAACATTATGGTGTAATGCTTTTTCATTGCAAAGCAGTTTGTTTCCTACTAATGCAGCATTCAGTGCGACATTTTCAGGATATTTATTGCCTATATTGTCACATAAAATATAATCATATTCTAAATTATTAAGCTTAGTTCTTAAATTTAAGCACCTGCTATCAATAAATAAGGTACCATTTAAATTAAGCACTTGCATATCAGCGTGATATTGCTCGAATGTAATATAATCATTAATGCATTCGCTGTAGATTACATTAAATTGCTTTTCGAAAAAATTTGATATATTACTGTCCGCCGGTGACATCAGAATTGTTTTTCTGTTCATCAGGTCAACGCCTCAAATGCCTCTCGCAGATTTTTTACTCCGATTATTTCTGCTTCTGTGTTATTTGTAATTCTTTTAAGGTTATGATATGGCACAATAATTTTATTGAAGCCAAGCCTTACTGCTTCGTTGACCCTTTCTTGTGCATGAGATACGCTTCTGATTTCACCGGCAAGTCCTATTTCACCAAAAGCAAGGGCGTTTTCTGCAATTGGAATATCCTTTAAACTGCTTACCAAAGCCATAGCAACCGCCAAATCTGTTGCAGGCTCGTCCAGACGTAAGCCGCCAACAACGTTGATGTAAGTGTCTGCTCCGTTGAAATAGTAACCGGCACGTTTTTCTAAGACCGCTATAATAAGCATAAGTCTATTAAAATCGAAGCCTGTAGACATTCTTCTTGGATTGCCAAAGGTTGTGGATGAAGCTAATCCCTGCACCTCTGCAAGAATAGGTCTTGTACCTTCCATTGTACAAGCTACACAGGTACCTGAAACGTTCTTTGGTCTGCCGGAAAGCAGCATTAATGAAGGATTTTCAACTTCCTCAAGACCTTTATCTGTCATTTGGAAAACACCGATTTCGTTTGTTGAGCCATAGCGGTTTTTCACTGCTCTTAATATTCTATAGGACATTTGCTTGTCGCCTTCAAAGTACAGCACTGCGTCAACAACGTGTTCAAGAACCTTAGGGCCTGCTATCGAGCCTTCTTTGTTGACATGACCTACTATAAACATAGGAATATCCAAGCTTTTAGATACTCTCATAAAAAGATTTGTACATTCTCTTACCTGTGTTATACTGCCTGCAGTTGAGCTTAATTCGGAAAGACACATTGTTTGTATTGAGTCAATCATAACTAAGTCAGGCTTTTGCTGGCGGATAATCTCAGCAACAATTTCAGCGTCAGTTTCAGTTAATACAAGAAGGTTTTCGCTATCAACCTCAAGCCTTGTTGCACGAAGCTTTAATTGACGTCTTGATTCCTCGCCAGAGACATATAAAACCTTCAATCCCTCACAAAGCTTTTTGCAAATCTGAAGCATAATGGTGGATTTGCCGATACCGGGATCACCGCCCAAAAGTATGAGGCTTCCCTTAACAATACCGCCTCCAAGAACCCTGTCAAGTTCATTGACTCCTGTTTTATATCTGTGTTCATCTTCAGTTGTAATATCTGTAATTTTCATGGCTTCGCTGTAAGACGAAGTTGATTTCACAGTTTTGACGGTAGGGTTTTGCTTAGTGACAAGCTCTTCTTCCATTGTGTTCCACTGACCGCATCCGGGACATTTTCCGTACCATTTAGGCGATTCGTGACCACATTCCGAGCACACATATACGCTTTTTACCTTAGCCATAATTTTCACATCCTAATAATTCAAATATATATATTCTACTATTCCCAAATAAATGCTATACGCCATATTATCTCTGTAATCTGCTTTTGAAAGCAGGTACGCTTCATCATAATTTGAAAGAAACCCGCATTCTACAATTACTGCCGGTACAGTTACATTATCAAGTAAATACACGTCTGAAGACTCTTTGCACTTTCTTGTGTTTTCCGGTTGTAAAAGTGAAGTAACTGCTTCTCTTATATTTTCAGCAAGTATCTGACTGTTGGCACTGTTTTTTGAGTAAAAAACCTGTGTGCCGAAATATTTGCTTTCAGAAAAGTGATTTTGATGGATGCTTACTAAAATATTGTTTTTATCTGAATTTGCAATTTTAACTCTGTTGTGAATGTCAGAAACTTTTCTTTCTCTGGTGGTTTTTGCACTGTCGTCGTGCACTGATATGTCTGTGTTTCTGATAGTCTTAACATTATAGCCTCCTTGGATAAGAAGTTTTTCTAAAGTAAGGCATATATCAAGATTTATGTCCTTTTCGTAGTCTCCCAAAAGCGAGGTTGCTCCCCCGTCTTCACCGCCGTGACCGCTGTCTAAAACGATTGTCGGATAGCGCTTACTTATATTTTCAGAAGAAACGACAGTCTTGCTATCGTCAAAATTATCAGTTAAGCACATAGATACTATAAATATACATAAAAACGAAGAAAGAAGTAAGATATATATTCGTTTCATTCAATCACCAATGAATATATATGCTTGCTTTTTTTAGTATATCATATTTAAGTTATTATTAAAAGTAAAATTTAAGTAACAAAAGATATTAATAGACATAGTTTATAAAGGAATACTACAACTAAGGTGTTAATATGAAATTAAATAAAATGAAAATCGGGCAAAAAGCAATTGTAGATTTTATCGATATTTCGCCCTCTACACGAAGGCTAATTGAAATGGGTTTTTCAAAAAATGCTCAAGTAGAGATGCTGATTAGAGGAATGAGCAATAGCCTTACGGCGTATAGGATAAAAAATACTGTTGTTGCGCTTAGAGATGAAACAGCAGAGAATATTAATGTAACTCTTGTATATGGCGGTAGCAATGGACAATAATTCATACACCATAGCCTTGGCAGGCAATCCGAATGTTGGAAAAAGCACTGTATTTAATGGAATAACGGGTCTTAATCAGCACACAGGAAACTGGTCAGGAAAAACCGTTGAGGTTTACAAAGGTGAATTTAAATATGACAATAGCATACATAAAATAATCGATTTGCCCGGAAGCTATTCTGTGTTTGCTGAATCAGAAGAAGAGCTTGTAACAAAGGATTTTATCGACAATGGATATTATGACGTTATTATTATTGTTGTTGATGCCTCGGCATTGGAAAGAAATCTTGGTTTTGCAATTCAGATACTTATGAAAAGCTCAAAAGCAGTACTGTGTGTTAATATGAATGACGTAGCTAAGAGAAAAGGAATATTTGTTGACGAAGATGAATTGTCCCTTCAGCTTGGTATTCCTGTAGTAAAAACAAGCGCCAAAAAGAAAAAAGGCATAGATGAGTTAATAAAAACTGCTTTAGTGGTTGCTGATGAAAGAAGAAACACTTTTCAAGTTAGAGATATCAAAAATCTAAATGATATCAAAGACGAAATCCTTTTATCTCAGCGAATTTCAGAAAAGTGCGGTGAAATCTATAATACCTCGGTAAGTAAAAGAGAAATTAAAAGACCTGACATTAACAGAAGGCTTGATAATTTATTTACGTCTAAAAAAAGCGGTATTTTAATAATGATTTTATTTTTGCTGGGGCTTTTCTGGCTCACTGCATTTGGTGCTAATTACCCGAGCGAGTTATTCAGCAGTATGTTTTCTTATATTTTAGAAACCATATCGCTATTGTTAACTGACTTGTCGGTGCCTCTTGCTTTGGTATCTTTTTTATGTGACGGAGTTTTAAAAACTGCTTGCTGGGTTGTTGCGGTAATGCTTCCTCCTGCGCTTATTTTCTTCCCTATTTTCGCATTGCTTGAGGATTTTGGTTATCTTCCCCGCGTTGCTTTTAATGTAGACGGAATATTCAAAAAAGCAGGAACCAGCGGAAAACAAGCTCTTACAATGATGATGGGTTTTGGCTGTAATGCTTGCGGTGTGGTTGGCTGCAGAATAATCAGCTCAAAAAAAGAACGTAATATTGCTATGCTTACCAATAGCTTTATCCCTTGTAACGGTAGAATTCCCACTTTAATTGCATTGGGCACAATTTTCTTTGCAACGTCTTTTTCTGTAGCAACTACTTCAATAATCACTTCACTTATAATGGTTTTACTGCTAATGCTTTCGTTTGCAGTAACTCTTTTTGTAAGTAAAATCATCTCATTAATTTACAAGAACACATCTTCCCCCTTTATTCTTGAACTTCCCGATTACAAAAAACCTCAATTCGTTAAGACTATATGTCTGTCAATTAAAAACAAAGTTTTAAGCGTGTTGTTACGTGCAGTTGCAGTTGCTTTACCGGCGGGAGCTATTATCTGGTTTTTAGCAAATATAAGCATCAACGGCGACAGTATACTCACTTTAATCACAGGCTTTTTAGACCCATTTGCCTCATATTTAGGAATAGACGGAACTATTCTTACCGCATTTATACTTGGATTTCCGGCTAATGAAATTGTAATTCCGATTATATTAATGTCCTACACTGCTAAGGGAGCTCTTACTGATTATACATCGCTATCAGCCTTAGGTGAACTTCTCAGGAATAACGGTTGGAATTCTGTTACTGCACTGTGCACAATGATTCTCTGCGTTTTTCACTTCCCCTGTTCTACAACCTGTATAACAATATATAAAGAAACTAAAAGCAAGTCCCTAACTGCACTGTCGGTTGCAATTCCTCTTTTGATAGGAGTTGTTCTTTGCTTAGCTGTCAATCTGCTTTCTCGAATCTTTTTCTAAGCAGAGTGAGTGCCTTTTTTTCTATTCTCGATATATAAGAACGTGAAATATTTAGTTTTTGTGCAACTTCTCTCTGAGTAAGAGGTTTTTCGCCGTTAAGTCCGTATCTCATGACTATAATGTTTTTTTCTCTGTCATCCAGTACCTCGCTCATATATCTGCCGATTTTTGATATACTCATCTTATCTTCAAGTTCCTGGGTAAAATCATCTTCAACCGCCAAAACATCGATAAGTGTTAATGGATTTCCGTCTTTGTCTGTATCAATTGAATCGCTGAGGGACATATCTTGTGCTGACTTTTTGGAATTTCTAAAATGCATAAGAATCTCGTTTTCTATACATCTGGAGGCATAACTGGATAACCTTATATTCCGTTGAGGGTCATAGGAATTTATAGCTTTTATCAACCCGATTGTTCCTATAGATACCAAATCCTCCTGCTCAGCAAGGTTAACCGCATAATACTTTTTTATTATGTGAGCAACAAGCCTCAGATTATGTTCTACCAGCTTATTTCTTGCGAACACGTCGCCATTTTTACTTCTTTCTATATATTCCTGTTCTTTTTCTTCTGACAAAGGCTTAGGAAAGGAGTTTCCACGGCAAACGTGAAGAATAAAAACGTAGAGAAAACTTGAAAGCCACGTTAAAAAATTAAACATAAAAACACTCTCCGAAATATGATGATAAATCATATTCAGAGAGTGTTAATTTTTTGCAAGTCCTTTAATTATTTGTACCGAATTCCTGAAGCATAAGCTCTTTGTTGTGCTCTAATGCCCAACCAATGCTCCACTCACTGGTGAAAAGCAAAAGCTTGTTGCCCTTTAAGTCTTGAATTCGCTTAGTGTCTGATGCTAAATCAAGATGCTTAACATCAATTTCCTCATTTGTAATCCAACGGATATATTGGTAAGGCAATGAAGTCATAATAATATCGCAGTTATATTCACCTTCTAATCGGTGTTTTAAAACATCAAACTGCAAAACACCTACAACGCCTACAATAACTTCTTCCATACCGGCGTCAAGCTCCTGAAAAATCTGAATTGCACCCTCCTGTGCAATCTGATTTATTCCCTTAATAAACTGCTTGCGCTTCATTGTGTCCTTTTGACGTACAAGAGCAAAATGCTCAGGGGCGAATGTAGGAATACCTTTAAATTTAAATTTACTGCCAACAGAGCAAATAGTATCGCCAATTGAAAATACACCGGGGTCAAAAATGCCGATAATGTCGCCTGCATAAGCTTCTTCGACCATTTCACGCTCTGACGCCATCATTTGCTGAGGCTGTAAGAGCTTGATTTTTCTGCCACCCTGAACATGGTAAAGCTCCATATCTTTTTCAAACCTGCCTGAGCAAATTCGCATAAATGCAATTCGGTCACGATGCATTTTGTTCATATTTGCCTGAATCTTAAACACAAAAGCAGACATTACATCAGAAGAAGGCTCTATAATACCTTCATCAGATTCACGTGCAAGAGGCGGAGTAGTAAATTCAAGAAAAGACTTAAGGAACGGCTCAACACCAAAATTATTAAGTGCAGAGCCAAAGAAAACAGGAGTAAGCTTGCCTTCTCTTACTCTGCTTAAGTCAAATTCATCACCGGCACCCTCTAAAAGCTCTACGTTATCCATAAGGTCTTGCATCATATATGGGCCTAAACGCTCTTTTAGTTCATCAGAATCCAAGGGTAAAATATCTTGCAAAACTTCTTTCTGACCGTTATTTGCGGTATATGCAAGGACGTTTTGAGTAGCCATATCAAAAACGCCTTTAAAGTCGTTACCTGAACCGATAGGCCAGTTAACGGGACAAGTGTTGATACCAAGGACATTTTCGATTTCTTCTAAAAGCTCAAAGGGGTCTTTGGCTTCTCTGTCCATCTTATTTATAAAAGTAATAATAGGTATGTTTCTCATTACACATACCTTGAAAAGCTTAACTGTCTGTTTTTCAACACCCTTTGCAGCATCAATTACCATTACGGCAGAGTCAGCTGCCATCAGGGTTCTGTAGGTGTCCTCAGAGAAGTCCTGATGTCCCGGTGTGTCAAGGATATTTACACAATAACCGTCATATTTAAACTGCATAACGGAAGAAGTTACCGAAATACCTCTCTGCTTTTCAATTTCCATCCAGTCTGAAACAGCGTGCTTTGCAGTTCTTTTACCTTTAACAGAGCCTGCAAGGTTAATGGCGCCGCCGTATAATAGTAACTTTTCTGTTAAAGTTGTTTTACCGGCGTCAGGATGCGAAATAATCGCAAATGTGCGACGCTTTTCAATTTCATTTTTAATGTTTACCAAAGCCAAAGCCCTCACTAACATTTATTTTCCACAGGTAATTATACTTTTATCTTAATTTTATGTCAAGGTAATTAGCATAAAAGAAACCACCCTAAAATTAATTCAGGGTGGTTTTGGCGGAGATGAAGAGATTTGAACTCTTGCGCCGGAGTTACCGACCTACCGCATTTCGAGTGCGGACCCTTCAACCACTTGGGTACATCTCCGTTTAAACATACTTATTTTACAAATATAAGAAGTAAATGTCAAGAGTTTTAGTAGTCACCGCAAGTTAAAATACCGCATAAAATGTAATGTATATTGCTTAGGAGGTGTGTAATTTGGCGTTGGATACCAGAGAGCTATTTGCAAGGCTTATAAAATGCGAAGCTGGCGGCGAAGGTGACAACGGAATGCGCGCGGTAGCGTCGGTTATTATTAACCGTTCCGAAGTTAAAACAGGAGAATTCGCACGGGTAAGCAACGGCGGAGACGTAAGAGCCATAATCACTCAGCCTTGTCAGTTTACCTGTCTGAAAGAAGTTGTAGACGGCAGGTACAATTCTCAGAACGTATATAATATAACCCCTGACCAAGAGCATTATGATATCGCAGACTGGGCCTTAGCAGGAAATACAGATTCAAGTGTCGGTAATTCAATATTCTTTTTTAACCCATATAGTAAAACCTGTCCTAATTATTTTCCTTCTAGAGTCGGAGTAATATATAATCGTGTTGGCGATCACTGTTTTTATTCACCAACAAATGCTTATGACAATACTTAGTATAGGAGAATTTTATGTATAATCAGCAAGACTTGTCAAGAATTTATGGTGTTCCCATTTCTACACCGTCAACATTACCCGGTGGTACATTGCCTAATATGCTAAGCGACAGAATTCCAAGCATAGAAGAAATTGCTCAATATGACGGAAATCAAAACAGACCGCAAAGTGTAATTAATGTACCTCAAATTTTAGGAAACAACGGTATCGCAGGTTTAAAACCTGCACCGGAAAGATCTGATACTATTCCTATTTATGAGGACGTAATACAAAACGCTACTCCTGCCGGAGGAATAGGTGCAGAGCAAAATGACAGTATAGAATACCTTAACGGATTAATCCGAACACAAATTGGCAGACGTGCAAGTATTGATTTTCTTTTAGGCACCAACGGAATGGTAACAAAAGACGGCTATATCCTGGGAGTTGGTTCCAATTACATTCTTATAAATGAAGTGGATACCGACGATATAACCGCTTGTGATTTTTACAATATTAAATTTATAAGATTTTTCTATTAAATTAAATCGGCGATAACAGTATTTGAAAGAAGAAAACCTTTTTCGGTAAGTCTTATACTGTTACCGTCGTTTTCTATATATCCGTTAGCCTCATAAAGCTTAACTTTTTGAAAAAATCTTGTATCAAATTCTATACCGTACAATCTTTTTGCCTCGTTAATATTTAAACCGTTTTTAGTTCTCAGCATAAGCATAATATATTCTTCTGCTGTATTCCCTTCCCCATCTTCAACAATTTGGTTATTTTTAAATGCCTCTACGCTTCTGGGGTAATAAAAACGCTTCCCGTTAACAAGTGAGTGAGCAGAGGGACCTAAGCCGAGATAGTCCTTAAGCTGCCAGTATCGCATATTGTGCTTGCTGAATAAACCATATTTGCAGAAGTTTGATATTTCATAATGTTCATATCCGTTAGATTTAAGATATTCACTTGTTGCTAAATATAACTCTGCCTGTAAATCATCGCTTGCAAATTGAAAACGGTTTCTTTCTTTACCGAATACTGTATTTGGCTCTATGGTAAGCAGATATGTGCTTATATGAGTAGCACAAAGAGAACTGGCAAAATCAAGTGTTTTAATTAAACTTTCCTTTGTCTGTTCGGGAATTCCCAGCATTACATCTAAAGAGATATTAGAAATACCGCTCTTTTTTATTTGGTCAACGGTGACAAGAACATCTTCCCTGCTATGTCTTCTGCCCAAAAGTTTCAGTTCTTCGTCAATTGCACTCTGCATACCCAGTGATACCCTGTTAATTCCGTTATATTTAAGCTCAGCGAAATCGAGATTGTCGGCTGATGACGGATTAGCCTCGAGGGTAATCTCGCAATCTGTATCAAATTTGAAGGCCTTACGGGCATAGTTTAATATTTTAATAATCCTGTTGTTTCCTAAAAGTGACGGAGTACCTCCGCCAAAGTATACAGTGTCAACGCTTTTACCTTTAAGTTTTTCAGACCAAAAGCTGATACTTTTCAAAAGTGACCCTACGAAATCGTCAATCTCTTTATCGTCAGATTTAATGCTGTAAAAATCGCAGTAATTGCATTTGCCGTCGCAGAATGGTACATGTATATATAGACCTAAGGAATTATTCAAGATTATCAACTCCTAATTTATATATAAAGGGTTGAGGCAGAAACCGAAGTTTCTGCCTCAAATTTGGAAGGTATATGAAAAATAGGAAATATCATTTATTACGAGAGTATTATAGCAAAAAATCAGCTATTTGTCAAGATTATTTTAGCTTTTCAAAGATAATTCTTGCTCTTAAGCGCTCTTTCTGCCAATGCATCGGGAATAGTAAAAGAAAATATGTCTCTTTCATCATTTTCAAATTCTTGTGCGAACATATCAAGATATTCCTTAAGATTTTCGTATATATATTCCTCTGATCTATCTCTTTCAGTACTTTCAAGGTGATTTTCAAGTTTAATCAGTGAAGGTACCGCAGAAGCTCCAAGCTCCTCCATAGCATCAAAATCAACAGAACTCAGGCTACCACCAATATATCTGTTAACATTATATTTTGCAATAAGTGCATCGGTGTTTGGTAAAGCAACAAGCGAGAACATAAATACAATTACACAAACAGATACTGCAATTGTCTTAAGTTTTTTGACAAACAATTTTATACAAATCAAAACAAAAACAACGGCAATCAGCACCATAAACCAAGTAGCATACACTCTTTTTGGAGTGAGACCATAGGTGTTTATATACATAGCCATTTTGGCAATTGCGGTGCTTATGAGTATTAAAGTAGCAAGAGAAAATACTATAACAGTGATTTTTAACACGATGTTGCTGAATTTACTGTTCCTTTTTAAAAATATAATTACAGCAAAAAGAAGTAATAAGTTGATAAATGACACTGTACAAAGCTGGAAAAATCCCTCTCTGGCGTATGATGCATAGCTGAATTCTTCAGGAAGAACGCCTGTAAAGCCTGATATGTAGTATTTCCACTGAGAAATAAAGAAAACTCCATATATAAACATAACGGGAGTTAAAGCGGCTATTACTGTAACAGGCGGTGCAATTTTAACCTTTTCTCCTGCTTTCTTTACGTTATCTTTGCAAAGTACATTTTCACATTTGTTGTCAACTGATGAAATAAAAAGACCGTAGATGTATAAGCCGATAGGTACGCCTAAAATCAGACTTCCGATATGTGCCAAGATATTAAAATCAAAATCAAAAATATTATCAATAAGCAATGTAAAATCGCTGTCGTATGAAAGCAGATTAAATATAACAACAGTTGGTATTATAGCTATAGCTACACCAATTATGATTTTAACAAAAATCTTGCCCTTTCCTTTAGAACCGCCTGAAAACATCGCTATAAACATTTTACCGAAGGAGCAGAACGGTAGAATTATCAGAGCCTTGAAAAAGTCAACCAAAATCAAATTAGAAAAGCCTTGTTCTATACAGTTTCCGAAGGCTGAATATAAAAAATAACAAAAAGAAATCAAAGAGTAACTATATGAGAAAAACTGAATTTGGCTATTTGATGTTAATATAAGCGAGGCGGAAATAACAACTGCTGATATTAAAGCAAGAGTTGGCATCAACGTTATTTTTCTTTTCTTTACTTTAACTATAATTAGCGCAGAAGCGAAAAGTATAAGCGTGAATATAAATCCTCCAAAGGGGCTTTCGCTTATGGGAAACACTCTGCAAAAAAGATAACCAAACAAAAGACTTAACCAAGCAAATACGCTATCAGCCACAGAATATTCTCTCTTGGTTTTTACTACGTTATTTGATGTGTACGGATTAGGTTCAATTTGATTCATAACTAAACTCCTTTACCTAATATATTTCCATCCACACTCATATAAAATAAATTCACTGATATCAGAGATATAGTCTAATTCTACATCAAAGAATCTGAGATAAGCTATTTCGTGTGTGGCGTCGTTAGTTGCAATAAAAGCAACGTCCTTCGGGTAAAAAATAGAATATGCTTCATCAGAAAGCATATTAAATTCAAAATTATCAATCAAAACATTTGCCGTTTTTGTATCATAATAATATTGATAATTTACTGCTTCTTTTTCTGAAAAATATGATTTTTCATCATACTGAAGAATTAAAATATGTGTGCCTGCATCGCTGAAAAAATTTTCAGATTCATAATAATGGTACTCGATTTTTTCGAAATTTCTCAATTGCTTAACACTTGGAATAACCATTTCTTTGAAATGAATTTCTGAATAATGCTCTACTGCTGAACTATCATAGTATGAATCCAGTTGTTTAAAGGTTAATAGTGAAAAGAAAAGTGTGTTAAGCAACAGCAGAATAGCTAATAAGGAGCAGATAACTATTTTGATGCCAATTGCCGATTTTAGACGAATGGCTAAAAACGAGCATACGATAAAAACTACAGGTGCAATAAAATGAAAAGCCATAAAAGGAATGTTGATAATGTAGCCGTTAAACAATCGGAAAATACCTTTAATAATTAAATATAAAGGAAATATATTAAATACAAATAGCGATATAAGTCTTAATATCGCGGACTTAAAGTTTTTGCTATTTGTGATTTTATTCAATATATTCAATAATATCCCCCACCTTACAATCCAACGCTTTGCAAATCGCATCTAAAGTTGAAAATCTTATGGCTTTTGCTTTGTTGTTTTTTAAAATTGAAAGATTAGCTAAGGTGATGCCTACCTTCTCGGAAAGCTCGTTTAAAGACATCTTCCTTTTAGCCATCATAACATCTAAATTAATCAAAATCATATAAGCCCTCCTTATACGGTGAGGTCATTCTCAGATTTGATGAGGGTTGCTTCTTCAATTACATTTTTTACAACCCTAAGGCTTATTCCGAGAAAAATCGCAAAAAAGGCTAAAATGAATGAAAGCTGAAAATAAATTCCCAACACACAGAAAACCAAGGCGATTGCAAAGCAGCACCAACTGATTGCTCTGATAAAAATAATGCTTTTCTCAGTAAAAACCAGACCTTTTTTGACCCTTAAAAGTAGCAAAACCATAAATATGTCGGCTAACATAAGAACCGCCAACATTAAATAAGCCATAACAAGAACCAAAGCTCTGCCGCCTTCGGTTATATCTCCCCTATTACCGATGTTATCCGGCAGATTTATCAGCATTTCAACAAGGGGCGGCATAATAAAAGCACCGACTATACAGGCGATCATAAACAAAGCCGCAACAGCAAGCGAGATATTGATTGAGATTTTATTAGAAATTTTAAACATAAGCATTTCCTCCTGCATTTATAATAATCTAATTAATAACGAATGTCAATATAAATTTATCGAATTACAATAAATGTTACTCATAAAAAGAGCATACACCGAAGTGTATGCTCGAAAAATCAATCCCACTTTATAAGTCCTGCAATTTTCTTTTGAATTGTTGTTGCATCAGATATTGTTATTCTTCCGTCTTTATTTGTATCAGAAACCTTAAGACCATCTTCGCTTAATGAAGTGAGCTTAGCCAAATGCTTTTGAAGTGCAGTGGCATCTTTGATATTAACTTTATAGTCTAAATTAACATCGCCAAATAAAAGCTCATTCTGAGTAGCCGTACTGGACATAATAACTGTTTCTGTTGGTTCTGTCTCTGTGGTAACATCAGTTGAATCTGTACCGGTAGTTGTTTCTGTAGGTTCCTTAATTACAGTTTCGGTGGTACCCTGAGTTGCTTCAGTATTTTCAGTATTATCAGTTGCAACCGAGAAAATGGTGGTTTCTGTTACTGCAACAGAAGTGGTTGGTTCGGTGTAAATATCGGTTGTAGTTGGTTTTGTTGAAACAGTAGTATCTGTTTCTTCAAAAACACCTGCTACTACATTATAAATATCATAGCCCATTTTATTGGTTTCGCCGGTGCTATCTGTAGATGTAAATAAGTTATTGGAAGTGTTTAGAGTTATGTCAACTGTCTGTTCGCCGTCATTACCGTTATTAAATATAATTTTAGTTACATTTTCATAAACTTTAGCTTTGTAAATTTTCTCGCCGGCTTCTGTTGTTTCAATAAGTTCAGCTTGCTCACCGGGCCACTTAACGGGAATATATCCTGTTCCCCATGAGTAGTAATGTACATTGTCCCAATTAAGGTCTGTCTTGAAATAAACAACATCATTCTGAATTTCTACGGGTTCTTCGTTAAACGCTTGGCTCATCCAGTTTGCACGCTCTTTAGTCCAATCTTTTAAATACTGGATTTCACCCTCGTAGTCCTTTTCATACTTTATGCCGAGACTGGAGTTTTTCTGAGCACAAAGCCACATATAATTCCACATTATATAGTTGTTGTAAGCGTACTTTTCAATTGATGCGGCGTACTCGTCAATGCTTTTAAGTCTGCCCTGTGCAGTGTCATTTCCGAGAATAACATCAATCATAGGAATAAATTTTTCATTCCACATCTGTGCACAGATTTCTTCAAATGTTTTGCCGTCAGCTGACTTTCCTTCAACGTTGAAAGCCTGACCAAGAGGATTAACGGTTTTTTCGTATTTTGCTATACGTGTAATCCAGCCTGTGTGGTCAATTGTTGAGGTTGAGCATCCGTCGCGAACGCAATCAACTGCACCAAGGTCGGAGTCGCAGTCCCATAATGGTGCGGCGTAAAACTTTTCTTCGTCCGCATTATAAGTGAAGAAGGTGCTTGTATAACCGCCGTCACAGTTTTTTCCAAACTCCTGTAAAAGATACTGCGAAGCAAGACTTTCAAGGTCGCAAATCTTTTCGATATCTTCAAGTGTGCCGTTATAAAGTGCATCTTCAAGCTTCTGATAGGTTTCCTTTATATATTCGTATTTTGTTTTCATACTTATGTCTGCTTCGTCGTAGCCGTCAAGGTCAGGAGTTTTTAAAACCACGTGATAACCCTTGTCAGAAACAAAATAAACATCGGATTTATAGTTCCATACGTCAACTTCAATGAGAAAATTGAACCCTGTATCCATATCGTCGGAGTTATCCTTAAGAGAAACAACAGAGTTTTTGCCAAGGTCAATTTTCTGACAAGCTATGTAAGCACCTCTGTAAACGCCATTAACGTAAAAATCAACAAAGCTTTGGTCAGGTGCATAAGGTGAACCTACATTATATGCTAAATCGTACATAATCGAGTTACGGAGTAAGGAGCTGTCTTTTGCATTGGATACAAAAGAGAACTTTTTGTCTACAACTCCGCCGATATTAGTCTTATCATAAAAAGTAAGGTTAAAGGGCTTTTTGTCAGTTTCTTTCCAGTTTGTGTTTCCTCTTCCCTTAATCTTTTTAAGGGTTGTATCAAGCACGCCGTTTTCGTCAACAATAGCACAGCTTGAGTCGGATACGGAGTTTTCTTTATTCTGAATCAAAAAAGACCACAGGTCAGTATTCTGAACTATACCGTTGCAATCCTCGTATGAATTAGTGTTGTCATTAACATATACAGAAGCCTCAGCATCACTCTTAAGAACAACAAAGGTATATTCTTTTTCGCTATCAGTATCTTTATTACGGATTGCTGAAATAGTTTCGCCCTCTGTATAATCAATAAATGCACTTGTATAAGGCTCTATTGTAACGTCATCGATTGTTATAGTGTCGCTATAATTATTATAAATCTCAACCTGATTATCGTCAGCGGTTTTAGGTAAGAAGAAATACCTGATGCCGTCTTCAAAATTAACGCCTTTCTGGTCTTTATGCCAACGCTGCCAGTCTTGTGCGCTTTCGCCGCCTAAGGTAGCGTGAGCATACAGAGCACCATAAGACAAATCTGCAAACTTAGGATACGCCTCGGGATTAGGCGCAGCCTCGCCGTCTGCAAATACCGTCATAGGCACTATAGTCAGCAATAGGCAAAAAGCCATTAATAAACTAAGGGCTCTTTTCATAATAAAACCTCCGTTTTTATAAAATATAATTAATTATATAAAAATCATAACACATATTATAAAAAATAACAACAAATTTTTTATCTGGTTTAATATTATTTTGGTCAATATTTATGTGTTTGCTTAAATTCTTGACAAATATTATTTGGTATATTAAAATAACTTCGTAAGAGGGAGTAGTCTGCGGCGTTTGCCGTGGTATGGTTCGTCATCACGAAGAAATTCCGGACCTTACCCAGAACTTAGGTTTTGTAACGAGACTTTTACTGCATTTTCTGCAGTAGAAGTCTATTTTTTTGCTTTTAAGGAGGAGAAAATATGGTATGGAACATAATTTTACTTTTAATAGGATTTGTTTTGCTTATTAAGGGTGCTGACTTTTTTGTTGACGGCAGCTCATCCGTAGCGAGGCTTCTGGGAATTCCAGGCTTTGTTATAGGTCTTACTGTTGTTGCAATGGGCACAAGCGCACCAGAGGCGGCAGTTAGTATTACAGCAGGAATTTCCGGCTCAAACGAAATTGCAATCAGTAACATCGTAGGCTCAAATATGTTCAACCTCTTGGTTGTTGCGGGACTTTCTGCAGTAATTAAGCCATATAAAATTGAAAAAACGATGCTTAACAGAGATTTCCCTGTTAATGTAGGTACGAGCTTAGTTTTACTATTAATGCTGATTTTTGGACTGACTCTCAGTAGATTTGACGGAATAATTTTATTAGTTGCCTTCATCTTGTACATTGGTTTTGTATTATATAAAGCATTTAAAAACAGAGAGTCAAACCTTGATACAGAAGTTAAAACCATGTCCCCTGTTCTTAGCATAATCGCAATTATAGGCGGTTTAGCGGCAGTAATATTCGGCGGTGACTTAGTAGTAGACAATGCAGTTGCGATTGCAGAGGCGCTTAATTGGAGTGAAACTTTTATAGGACTAACAATTATCGCCATCGGAACAAGCCTTCCTGAGCTTGTAACAAGTGTCGTTGCAGCTCGAAAGGGCGAAAGCGGACTTGCACTTGGAAATGTAATAGGCTCTAACTTATTTAACATTTTGTTTGTGCTTGGAATGTCCGTAACCATAAGTCCTATAGCTGTAGATTCAAGTATGATTTTAAACGCTGTTATCCTGTTTGTTGTAACTTTAGTTATATATATCTGCAGTATTATAAAGAAAGGTATGGGCAGAATTGTCGGCGGCACCTGTGTTGCTTCATATATAGCATATACTCTTTATCTTATAATGACTACTGTATAAAAAAGCACCTCTGACGAGGTGCTTAATTTTTATTTATCTTCAGATTCGGACACAACAGTCGCCTCTGCTACAGGCTCCTGAGCAGTTTGGGTGTTATCATCCATTGCCCAATCTTCAATTTTCTGTGTACCATTCTTAACTGTTTTGATAAAAGTTTTGCCAAAGTCAGAGCCCAATTTCTTGAAATCTCTGCCAACATTGGCCCAATCGTTTCTTGTTCCCATATAAATCTTCCTTTCAAATTAATGTTCGGCCGAGGAAAAAGTGTATTTATTTGCAAATACTACCTCGCCGTTTATTATGTTATCAACATAAATGTATGTTGGAACACTGCGGTTTTCAGAAAAAGTAATTTTATCAGTTACACCATAATAAGTAATTCCCATAATCGCTTTGCTTAAATCAGATTGTTTGATTTCACTGCAACTTTCTGAGGCTTTTGTGGTTTCGTCAAAAAAATAATTGCCGCTATTTGGTGAAAAGCTCTTCAATGCCTCAAAAATAACCATATATGCATCATATCCGTAAGAAGCGGCGGCGTTTATTTTATCTTGATTAACTCCGCTAAACTCAGAATACATCGAATAAAACACAGTAGAAATGTTATTTGAGCTGTCCTCTTCAAGCTTACTGATAAAAGAGCAATTGTTAAATATATCAGAGCTTACAGAGGACTTGTCGAACATTTCTGTAAGCATAATCTCACCTGAAAATCCTGCATTTCTTAAATTCAAGACGATGTCTTCCCTGTTTTGAGAATTACAATTAAGCAAAACATACTCGTAATTGCCACTGCATAAAAGAGACGGAGTATAGTTTGCATGCTCTCCGTTTACATAGTAAACAGTAGGCTCAACGCCGCAATAATTATACAAAGTACTTTTATAAGTCTGGGTAAAATCCGAATAGTAATCATCACTTGCTTCAAGAATTAAGGCGCAGCTGCTATAATTTTTTTCAAGTGCATAGGTAGCTGCACAAGAGGAAACGTACATTGGACTAATACCAATGGAAAATATATTCTCCACAGTCTCATTGGTTGGATTTATAGAAACAACCGGTGTTTTATAGCTGCCGATAAACTCTTCGAACTTTTTAGAAATTTCAGGCGAATCACCATAAAATATTATTGAGGATACACTCTGAGCGACCAATTTTTCGGCAGCACTCACAACGTCGTTTACGTCGTTATAATGCATCTCTGATATATTAACCTTTATGTTATCACCGAGAATAATGGTGTTTGCCAAGCTGTGTGCAAAGCTTAAGCCCTTTGAAATATCACTTGCAACACTACTGTTTGAAAGCAAAACGCCAATATTAATTGCCCCGTTATTAATTACATCTGCATCCTCGTTTTCGGCGGTTTTTACACAGCCTGTAAACATTGCAGGAATACAAACTAACAATAAAATAATACATATAAACTTCTTTTTCATAAAGCATCCCCTTGATATATAATATTACAATATCAGAGAATAATTTGCAATGATTATTTTGTATTGAAAGTTAATATGAAATGAAATATAATTTAGTTGGTGATAATATGTATATTAATATGTTGTCAGATTACCTTAAGGATACTTTTGGCGAAAAATTATATAGAATTTCTCTTGACGGTGGAATGACATGTCCTAACAGAGACGGAACTTGCGGCAATAAAGGCTGTATTTTTTGTAGTGAGAACGGCTCAGGTGAATTTACACCTGATAAATATTTAAGCATAAACAGTCAAATTGAAATAGGCAAATCATTAGTTTCTCATAAAACAAAATCTGAAAAATTTATTGCATATTTTCAGGCTTTTTCAAATACTTATGCACCTGTAGATTACTTAAGAAAACTATATTTCAGTGTAATTTATCGAGAAGACATTGCTGTATTGTCAATTGCTACCAGACCCGATTGCATTAATGAAGATGTTTTGGCGTTGCTAAAAGAGCTTAACCTAATAAAGCCTGTTTGGGTTGAGTTAGGATTACAGACTTCAAATGAAAAAACCGCCGAATTTATCCGCAGAGGATATAAAAATGAAATATATGAAAGAGCTGTGAGAGAACTAAAAAAAGTCGGATGCAAGGTTGTAACCCACATTATACTTGGTTTGCCCTATGAAAACAAAGATGACATGATAAATACAGCTCTTTTTGTAGGAACGCTTAGTGATGCAGTTAAATTTCACATGCTTTATATTTTAAAAAATACCGATTTAGCAAAGCTTTATGAGGATAGTAGATTCAATTTATTGACACAAGAAGAATATATTGACGTTCTCTGTCAATGCATACGAGTTATTCCAAAGAACGTTATTATACACCGGCTTACAGGAGATGCAGACAAAAAAACTCTGATTGCACCTATGTGGAGTGCAAACAAAAAGAAAGTTTTAAACGAAATACTTAACGCCCTTAAAGACAGAGATGTTATTCAGGGCGAAAAATTAGCTCGGTAAATTACCGAGCTAAAATTTTTATTTGAACTTTAACACATTTTCTGCGGCAAGCATAATTCCAAGCTTTCCGCTATGAAAATTAAAAGCTCCCTGAAGCCAAACTGCATAAGGTTCTCTAAGAGGTGCATCGCAGGAAAGTTCAATGGAAGAACCTAAAGTAAAGGAACCCGAAGCCATAATCACCTGACTGTCATAGCCGGGCATATCTGAAGGCTCAGGGCAAACAAAGCTGTCTACAGGAGCACCTGCCTGAATTCCACGGCAAAATGCAATAAGCTCATCGGGGTTATTCATTCGAATTACCTGAATTATATCTCCCCTGTTTTCATTATATCTCGGTGTTACTTCAAAGCCTAAATTTTCAAACAAAGCTGAGGCAAAAACAGCGGTTTTTAAAGCTTCGCCCGTAATATGCGGAGCATTAAAAGCGCCTAAGAACATCTCTCTGTGCATACCAAGCGATGCGCCAACTTCTTTGCCTGTTCCGGGAGTAGTCAAACGGAAAGCCGCCATTTCAACCAAATCCTTACGCCCTGCAATGTATCCGCCTGTGCGGGCAATTGCACCACCGGGATTTTTAATCATAGAGCCTGCCATAAGGTCAACACCAAATTTTAAAGGAGACTCAAACTCAACAAACTCGCCGTAACAATGGTCAAGCATAATAACAGACTCAGGTGAAATTGCCTTAGAAACCATACAAATTGCTTTGATTTCATCGTTGGTAAGAGAGGGTCTGAGTTCATAACCGCGGGAACGCTGTATGTAAACCATTTTAGGTTTTTCAGCAAGAGAAGCCTTAATAGCCTCCAAATCTACCGTGCCGTCTTCTTTTAGCGAAACCTCTTTATAATTTACGCCAAAATCTTTTAGTGAGCCTGAATAATCAGAATCAATTCCGATAGTGCCTCTTATAGTGTCGTAGGGTGTACCTGTAACACTTAGCATTGTGTCACCGGGTCTGAGTACTGCAAACAGTGCTACCGTTAACGCGTGGGTTCCGCTTACAAAGTTGTGTCTCACCAATGCATCTTCTGCATCAAATGCATAGGCATAAACCTCGTCAAGGGCGTCTCTTCCCCTGTCTCCGTATCCGTATCCGCTTGAAGATGCAAATAGAGATTCGCTTATTCTGGCGCTCTGAAAAGCTTTAAGCATTTTGTGCTGATTGTATTCCTGTATTTCTTCTATTTTTTGAAACTGCTCCTTACATAGTTCTAAAGCACTTTCGCTGGCTTTAGTAACTGTGCTGTCAAATGTAAAAAAGTTACTCATATTAACCTCAATATAAATATTCTATCCATTTAGCGTAGGATGTAAATCCACACTTAATATAAAGCTTAGAAACATCATCACTGCAAATTAAATGACATTCTTCACTATTAGTAATTGAATTAATCAGAATGGTGCTAAAACCTTTGTGACGATATTCTAACGGTGTAAATACATTACATAAATAGCTTTCCCAATTATCATTATAAAGAGATGCTATGCTTAAAATATTATTCTCATTAGTTAAAGCGTAATTTTTAAGATATCCGTGCCTTAAAAGATGAGAATTATTAAGCAAAAATCGGATTTTAGCCTCTTTATCTTTTCCTTGCATAATAATTTCAGAAAACCGTTTGCTTTCAAGTTCTATGACATTTTCGTTTTTTAAGCTGTCTGTACCTTGCTTTTTCATAAGTAAGCAATAATTATGATTTTTTCTATCAATGATATGTGCAAACTTACTGCTTATAAAGATTTTAAAATCCTCAAAACCTTTTATAAAAAACTTGATTTCATCAACGTCATAAAGGTTTTCAATAAGGCAAAAAAGTCTGTCATTACACTTTACAAAGGCAGCGCAGAGCTTAGCGTAATTGTTAAATGCAGCATAAAATTGCAAAAAGTCCTGTTTTACTCCAAAACCTTCTGTAAACATCTTTGCCGCAAGCAGTGGTGCTCTGTCGATTTTTAGGTGCTCTAAAACCAAGGCGGCTTCTTTGTTATTCTCAACAAGCTTAATCATAAGGCGTTTACAAGGTCTTTGAAATAGCTTCCTCGGTGCTCAAAATCCTTGAACATATCAAAGCTGGCACTTGCAGGTGATAAGGAAACAATATCACCCTTTATAGAGATTTCAGAGGCAAGTTTTACGGCTTCTTCCATAGAATTTGTATGATAAATATCAAGACTTTCGTTGTAATTTTCAGCTTCTTTTACCGCCGCTTCAATTTTTGGCGATGTAGCACCAAGCAAAATAAGTGCCTTAACTTTTTCGTTTATAACGGGGCCTAAAGGTGCATAAGGAATGTTTTTATCGTAACCGCCGCATATAAGTATAATTTTTTGCTCAAAAAGTGAAAGCATTCCTTTTATAGTTCTTGTTGGTGAAGAGGCAATGGAATCGTTGTAATATTTAACACCATTGAGAGTTCTTACGAGTTCAGCTCTGTGGGCAACTCCATAAAAACTTTTGGCAACGTTAAGTATATTTTCTTTGCTGACTATCCCCCACACTGCTCCAATAGCAGCCATATAGTTTTCTACGTTGTGTTCACCCGGAATAGCAATATCCTTAACATCTAAAACTTTTTCGCCACCGAAAAATATAGATATTTCATCACGCCATATTGAGTTTTCTTTATTAAAATAACGAACCTCTGAAGGTATATTTTTTGCAAAACCTCTTGTAATTTCGTTTGAATAATTTAAAACTGTAACAGAATCTTTGCCTTGATATTTTACGATATTTCTCTTTGCATCTATGTATTCCTGCATATCTTTATGCACATCAAGATGATTTGGAGTGATATTGGTAACAACCGATACGTCAGGACTTTTGCTCATTGATATAAGCTGAAAGCTTGAAAGCTCCACAACAGCATAATCATCAGGCTTAATATCAAAAATTTCGGGCAGTAATGGTTTGCCGATGTTACCGCCTAAGTGAACGTTTTTACCCTCAGCCTTTAAAAACTCAGAAATAATGGTAGTGGTTGTGGTTTTACCGTCTGAGCCGGTTACCGCTATAATTTTGCAAGGACATATCTCAAAAAACACTTCCATTTCTGAGGTTACCAGAACGCCTTTATCCCTGAGCTCTTTTAGTTTAGGCATATTATAATTCATACCGGGTGTTCTAAAGAGCACATCGACCTTTAAATCGTCAAGGTATGATTCGCCTAATGAAAGCTCAACACCGCTATTCTTAAGGTTTCCTGCAATATCCCCAAGTTGCTCAAAGCTTCTCTTGTCGCAAGCAATTACGTTAGCACCAAATTTTTTGTACATTTCTATAAGTGGAAGATTGCTTCTGCCCAAACCGCAAAAAGCGATATTTTTTCCTTTTTGATTATTAAAATACTCAAGTACAGCGTTGCTCATAATAAACCTCCGCAAAAATCTTATATTATAATACTATGAACGGATAAAAATAGCAATAATAATTAGGTAAAAAATAAAAGGACGGTTAAAACCGTCCTTAATTACAGCTATTATCTTTCTAAAGCTGATCTTCCTAACAGATAATCCACAGATACATCTAAAATATCTGCCAGCGCAACTAACTCGACATCAGTAACATATCTGATCTGTCCCTCAAGCTTTGAAAGACCGGATGCATTCATATCAACGCCGTTTACTTGAAGCTGAGCAAGAAGCTCTTTTTGCTTCATACCGCGTTTTTTTCTGGCAGTTTCTACCCTTGCCCCTATAAGGTTGCGGTCGCCAAGCTCTTGTTTACGTAATCTCATAACTCAAAAAACCCCTTAGTGGTTAGAAAAACAAATTATTTTTCTAAATAAAAATTCTAATATAACATTAAAATTCGATGTGACACTATTATAATACCATATTCGAAAAAAAACAAGTCTTTTTTGTTAATAAAATTAAAAAAATGAAATGTTTTGACAAAAATATTTACAGAATAGTAATTATTTAATATTTTACATATATACAATCTTTCCCAAAACATCTTTATTATTCCAAATTTATATGATATTATTTTCTTAAATAAAGGAGAATGCTTATGTTTAATAATTTCAAAGAGAGAAATTTAACCTTGCTTACAGATTTTTATGAGCTTACTATGGCGGGAGGATATTTTGAAAACGGTATGTCTGAGCAAATTGCTTATTTTGATATGTTTTATAGAAAAAATCCCGATAACAGCGGTTTTGCTATTATGGCAGGCGTTGAACAGATGATTGAGTATCTGACAAATCTGAAATTCACTGAGGAAGATATAGAGTTTTTAAGAAGTAAAAAAATGTTTTCTGAAAAATTTCTTCAATACATTAAAAATTTCAAGTTCACCTGTGATGTATGGGCAGTTCCCGAAGGCACTCCGATATTCCCAGGCGAACCTATTGTAACGGTAAGAGGACCATTGATTGAAGCACAATTCGTAGAAACTATGATTCTGCTTTCGATTAATCATCAAAGCCTGATTGCTACAAAAGCAAACCGTATCTGCCGTGCTGCCGACGGTCGTGCAGTTATGGAGTTTGGCTCTCGCAGAGCACAAGGTTATGACGGGGCAATTTACGGAGCACGAGCAGCATATATCGGCGGCTGTGCAGGAACTGCATGCACTATTTGCGACAGAGATTATGACATACCTGCTTTAGGTACAATGGCTCATTCGTGGATTCAGTCTTTCGATAGCGAATTAGAGGCATTTACAGCTTACGCTAAAGCTTATCCGCAAAATTGCACACTGCTTGTTGATACTTATAACACCCTTAAAAGCGGTATTCCTAATGCTATTAAAGTTTTTAATGATGTCATTGTTAAAGAGGGTTTTAGACCAAGGGGCATCAGAATTGACAGCGGTGACATTACCTACCTATCAAAAAAGGCACGAAAGATGCTTAACGACGCAGGATTTGAAGACTGTAAAATATGCGCTTCCAACTCTCTTGATGAATATATTATCAGAGATATGCTTATGCAGGGTGCAAAGGTGGACATCTTTGGCGTTGGCGAAAGGTTGATTACCTCCTACTCCTCCCCTGTTTTCGGCGGTGTATATAAGCTTGTAGCATTAGAAAACGATGGAAGAATGTCACCTAAAATCAAAGTTAGTGAAAACGTTGGTAAAATCACCACACCCTGTTTTAAGCATTTTTACAGGCTTTTTGACAAAGAAAGCAATAAAGCCATTGCAGACGTGCTGACTTTACGAGATGAAGTGATAGATGAAAATAAGCCTTATGAAATTTTTGACCCGCAAAACACCTGGAAACGAAAAACAATAACAGATTTTTATGCAAAGGATATGCAGGTAAAATATATAGAAAAAGGCAGATTAATCGAAGTGTTGCCGACTATGAGCGAAATCAAAGAATATGCTTCAGACCAGATTGATACGCTTTGGGATGAGGTTGTTCGTTTTGAAAATCCTCATACTTATTATGTAGACCTTTCACAGAAGCTTTGGGATGTGAAAAACTGTTTAATTAATCAAGCTAAGATATAAAGTTGACAGGTCAACAAGTATATGCTATAATTTGGAAGTTATAATTTGTATTTAAGAGGTGCACTATGGTAGAAAGATTTGAAAAATTCTCAACCTTAGTTTCTGCAATCAACAAATATGTTCAAAGAATTGAAGCAGATGAAATGGTGCGGTTAGGGCTTAAGGGTTCATTTGCACAGTATCTTGTTGCTATGAACCGTTATCCAGACGGAATTACATCAACAATGCTTTGCGAGGTTTGCGATAAAGACAAAGGTGCTGTGTCCCGTGCTATTGCTGAAATGCAGGAAAAGGGGTTAGTTAATGTAAAAGGCTTGCTTGGCACCAGATACCGCGCAAGACATACATTGACAGAGGAAGGCAAAAAAGCCGCAGAATATGTCACCCAGAAGGCAATAAAAGCTGTAGCTATGGCTAATATTGGTTTAAGCGAAGAAGACAGAAAAACTTTTTATCGGGTGCTGGAGGTATATTACACCAACCTGAAGGTTGTATGTGAAAGCGGCTTGGAAATAACACTTGATAAGGAGCATTTATGAGCGTAAGAATTATTGTAGATTCAACTACCGATTTAAATAATACTGTTTTAGATAAGGTGACTGTAAATCCAATTACCATTCGTTTTGGAAACACGGAATATACCGACGGTGTTGATATTACAAATAAAGAGTTTTATGAAAAACTTATTGAAAGTGATGTTCTTCCCACCACGAGTCAGCCTACCCCCGATTCCTTTGAGCAGCTCTTTAAGAAAGTTAAGGATAACGGCGATAAAGCTATTGTAATTACAATTTCCTCTAAACTTTCCGGAACTTATCAGAGCGCAACAATCGCCTCTGAAGAATACAAAGACTCGGTATATATTGTTGACAGTAAAAGTGCAACTATAGGTGCAGGTATTTTAACAGAGTATACTCTCAGACTTATTCAAGAAGGAAAAGATGCAGAGGAAATTTATAATCGACTTATTGAAGTCCGTGATAATATTTGTATTGTTGCACTGCTGGACACATTGGAGTATTTAAAAAAAGGCGGAAGAATATCAACAACCGCCGCTATTGCAGGCAGTATTTTATCTATTAAGCCCGTAATTAATGTGGTTGACGGCGTTATTAACACTTTAGGTAAAGCCAGAGGCTCAAAACAAGGAAACAATCTGCTTGTAAAAGAAATTCAAGAGGCTGGCGGAGTAGATTTCACTATGCCCTTACTTTTAGGTTATACAGGTCTTAACGACACGCTTCTTAAAAAATATATAGAAGACAGTGCCTATCTGTGGAAAGATTCTGTAAAGGAATTACCTACAACCATAATAGGTTCAGCTATCGGTGTACACGCTGGGCCGGGTGCAGTAGCGGTAGCATTTTTTAAAAATAACAAGTAAAAAACGGAGGGTTTAAGCCCTCCGTTTTTTATATATACAGACCAAATCTATAAGCCGAGTTCTGTTAAAAGCAGTCATCTATCTTGGCAGGGCGTTGCCGCCACTGCTCAATGCCACCTCCATCGGACACGCCGAGCAAGCGTATATGTCCTTTCCGCGGTGTTGCTCCGAATAGGGTTTACATGGCAGTTAGGTCTCCCCAACCCCGGTGAGCTCTTACCTCGCCTTTCCATCCTTACCTTATTACAGGCGGTTTATTTCTGTTGCACTATCCCTAGGGTCGCCCCCGGCGGCCGTTAGCCGTTATTCTTGCTCTGTGGAGCTCGGACTTTCCTCGGATAAGACCTTTCGGCACTTTACCCGCGACTGCTCAATCTGCTCTGCCCTATTATTTTATCACAAATGAGCTATTTGTCAATCTGAACGTTGTTTCTTACATAAGAAATCAGAACTTCTTTATCATTTGGAAGTTTCTCCTCGATTACCAAATTAAGAAGTAAACTTAGTGTTTTACCGACTTCTTTGCCGGATATACCCAAATCAAGAATATCATTGCCCTTTACAGCTAAATCAGAAAGCTTAAAGCAGGCATTTTCAAGCAATATATTGTTAAACTCTTCTTCGATATTATCGATATGCTTGAGTTTTTCGATTCTCATATACTCAGACTGCGCCAAAATGTCACACCGCTGGATTATTAAAAGCCTCCTGAAATCTTCTTCTGAAATATCAGAAAGCACCTTCTTTATGTGAGTACGAGGCTTTTCAAAACGTTTATCATGATATTTAATCAAATGCCAAACTCTGTTAACAAATTCCGAAGGAAAAGAAAACCTTTTGAGTATTTCCGCGGCAATATCTGCACTTTTTAACGGATGACCGTTAAAGTGAGAAATTCCTGCATTATCTTTGATATGACAGATTGGTTTTGCAATATCGTGTAATAATAGAGCAAATCTTATCACAAGGTCATCAGGAGCAAATGATAAAGCTTTAATTGTATGAGTAAAAACGTCGTATCTGTGGTGTACAGAGTTTTGCATAAAATCAAAGGTGTTCTTAATTTCAGGCATTATTACTGCAAAAATATCACGATAATCATACAAAACCTGAGGTGCATAATCAGCTGAAATAAGTGCTGAAAGTTCGTCTTTAAGGCGTTGAGGGTGAACATTATTAAGTAAATACGACAGAGACTTTGCGGCTTTAGATGTATCTTTTTCAATAGTAAATCCAAATTTTGCCGAAAATCTCAGGGCTCGGATTATTCTTAGAGCATCTTCTGAAAAACGTTCTTCTGCTCTGCCGACCGTTCTGATAATTTTATTATTCAAGTCGGCCTTTGAGCCGAAAATGTCTATAATATTACCATTTTTATCCATAGCCATTGCATTGATAGTAAAGTCTCGCCTTGATAAATCGTCGTTAAGGTTTTTAGAAAACTCAACCTTGTCAGGGTGGCGTGAATCAGTATATTTACCGTCTACTCGATAAGTAGTGATTTCATAAATTTTATGGTTTTTGAGCACGCTTATGGTACCGTATTTTTTACCAAGTTCAAAGGTTTTATAATCTTTAAAACAGCTGAGTATTTCGTCAGGACTTGCATTTGTAGTAAAATCAATATCATTGGGGGTTAACCCCAAAAGCATATCTCTCACGCAACCGCCGACTGCATAGCATTCAAAGCCTGAATTTTCCAGAATATCAAAGATAAACTTGCTTTCCTGCATTTATATCACCAAGATTATTATACCACTATGAATTAAAAAAGAAAAGATTTTATATCTTAGCACCACTTACCAAATTATCTTCAATTAATACGGAGAAAATAACATCAGGTGGTGATATAGTGAAAAAATTAGTATCATTAATGGCGTTGATGGCAGTTTTTGGGGTGTTTTTTACCCACAAAACACCTGCCTTAGAAGCGGTATCTGATAATATTGAAGATAAAACAGTACAACTTGGCGGAGAACCGTTTGGAATAAGAATGTTTTCTGACGGCGTCCTTGTTATTGAGGTTGAAGATGCCTTATACGGCTCAGATACACCATCTCCTGCTTTTAAGGCAGGTATTAAAGCAAATGATATAATAAAATCGGCAAACGGCGAAGCCTTATACAGCAATGAACAATTCACCGATATAATAGTTAATTCAAACAACACATCATTAGAATTAGAGATAATCAGAAACGGAAAGATAATAAATATATCACTTATACCTGAGTACGACTCTAAAGGTATACCGCGAGCCGGACTTTGGATAAAAGACAGTGCGGCAGGAATAGGTACAGTAACCTATTACGACACAGAGAGTCAAACATTCGGAGCCTTGGGTCACGGTATTTGTGAATCTAAAACAGGAACACTTATTCCCCTTTCATACGGCGAAATCGCTAAAGCAACCATTAACAGTGTTTCAAAAAGTGAAAACGGAAACGTAGGCTCACTTAACGGATATTTTGACGGCGAAGCTATTGGCAAAGCTTACAATAACACCGACAATGGCATTTTTGGCCATTTATCTTGTATAACTCAAAACGAAAGCATAGAAATAGCAGATAAAGAAGAAGTTAAAATCGGTGATGCACAAATATACTGCACAGTAAACGGCAATATAAAGGATTGTTATGATATTAAAATCAAGAGACTTTCTGATACTATGGTAATTGAAATAACCGACCCGCAACTTTTAGAAATCACAGGAGGCATAGTTCAGGGAATGTCAGGTTCGCCCATAGTACAAAACGGAAAACTAATTGGTGCAGTAACCCATGTTTTAGTAAACAATGTAAAATACGGATACGGAATTTATATAGAAGATATGATTGCCGAATCTTGAAAAAATTGCAGATTACTGTCAAATTCGAGTCTATAATTAACACGACATCATTTATGAAAAACTTTTTTAAATTAATTTCGTGTTAGCTCTTGCTATTTTTACCATATTATGGTAATATTCAGTTATCACAATTTTGAAAGGATTTGAATTATGGACAGTAAAAACAAAATTTTAATCACAGAAGACAGAAATGAGTTTTCTCAAGACGAGCTTGCAAGTATTTTGAGCTTAGGTTTTGTTCCTGTATTTTGCAGAAAAGACGGCGAAGAGCTCAAAGAGCGAATTATTGAAGAAAAACCTCAGATTGTGCTTATGGATTTGTTTATGTCAAGACTTGACAGTATCGGAGTAATGAAATCTGTAAAAACAATGCAAAAGCTTCCTATGTTTGTTGTTATGTCATCTTTTGACAGTCCTGTACTGCAAAGAGAAATTATGGAAAACGGAGCTTCGTACTTTGTTATAAAGCCTTTTTCATTGAAATCTTTGTGTGAAAACCTCACAACCTTGTTGCGGTTGCAAATATCAAACGACGGAGGTATTCATAATCTGACACTAACTCAAAACAGTATTGAGCTAAAGGTAACTGAAATTTTGCATCAGATTGGTGTACCTGCTCATATAAAGGGTTATCATTATTTAAGAGATTCAATAATAATGTCTATTGAGCAACCTGAGATTATAAATGCGGTTACGAAGCAACTTTACCCCTCAGTTGCCAAGAAGTATGAGACTACCTCATCAAGAGTAGAAAGAGCTATAAGACATGCTATAGAGGTAGCTTGGGACAGAGGCGATGTGGATGTTCTTAACTCTTATTTTGGATATACAATTCATATAAGCCGCGGTAAACCTACAAATTCTGAATTCATTGCAATGATAGCCGATAAACTAAGACTACAACTGAAAAACGCAAGCTGACAATGTCCCTCTGCTAACCTATAGCAGAGGGTATTTTCTATTTGACTAAATTTTTAAAAATGATATTATATATGTATAGATTATAAGGAGAGTTGATATGAAGCGACAAACATTTAATATAAGCGGTATGTCCTGTGCCGCGTGTTCAGCAAGAGTTCAGGATTCAGTAAATAGGCTTGATGGAGTAGATAAATGTGACGTAAACTTATTAAAAAACTCCATGACAGTAGCTTTTGACGAGAGCAAATTGAGCGATAGCGACATTATTAATGCAGTTGATAATGCAGGATATAAAGCAGAAATCAGAAGCAAAACAGTGGAATCTGCTGAAAAGCTTAAGAAAAAGGCTGATAAAATATTATTAAAGCTTATTATTTCCATAGTTTTGCTTGTGTTGCTTATGGTAGTATCTATGGGACATATAGTAGGGCTTAATATATTCAGTTCCGAGCAATTTATACTTAAAGGAATAATTGAGCTTATAATTTCAGTGCCTATAATTTCACTTAATTTCAAGTATTTTATTTCAGGTTTTAAAGCACTTTTTAAGCTTAACCCAAATATGGATTCTCTCATAGCCGTAGGCTCAGCAACTTCCCTTATTTATAGCGTTTACCTTGTTTTAAGCGGAGGTGCTCACCATTACTATTTTGAATCTGCCTCAATGATTTTAGTTTTTGTTACTATCGGCAAGTACCTTGAAAGCAAATCAAAAGCAAAAACTACCGAGGCAGTTACAAGGCTTATGGATTTAACGCCTAAGACCTCAATAATTCTTGTTGACGGTACCGAAAAAGAAATTCCATCGGAAAATATCTTAAAAGGACATATAGTAATCGTAAAAAGCGGAATGACATTTCCGGCTGACGGCCGGGTTATTTTTGGCGAAGGTTCAGCAGATGAGTCGGCAATTACAGGCGAAAGTTTACCCATAAGCAAAAATAACGGAGATTACGTAACAGGAGGCACTCAACTAATTTCGGGTTATGTACAGTTTGAAGCAGAAAAAGTTGGCGAAGAAACCACTCTTTCTGAAATAATCAGGCTTGTAGACCAAGCAACTAACACAAATCCGAAAATTGCAAGATTTGCCGATAAAATCAGCCGAGTCTTTGTTCCGATTGTTTTTTTTATTGCAATTGTTTCAACTGTTGTTTGGCTTTTTGCTACAAAAGATGTTGGACTTTCACTTAATTTTGGAATTGCGGTTTTGGTTATTTCCTGTCCTTGCGCTTTAGGACTCGCAACTCCTACTGCAATTATGGTAGGCACAGGTAAAGCGGCTGAGTTGGGCGTGCTTGTAAAATCTGCAGAAATATTTGAAATTGGCGGAAAAGTAAAGTCTGTAATGTTTGATAAAACAGGAACTATAACAACAGGTAAACCTGAGGTCACAGATTTTGAAGTTACGGATAATGATAATAAGCTTGAGATACTTAAATCGGTAACAGCTATTGAGAAAATGAGCGACCACCCTTTAGCAAACGCTATTGTTTCATTTGGCATTGACAGTAATGAAGTTGTTCGAGATTACAATTATGTTTCATCAAAAGGTGTTGAAGCCGTAGTAAATGGCATTGAATATAAAATCGGTAACTATGATTTTGTTAAAGTGTACGCTAAGGAAAATCATCTTCTCGTTGAAAAGGCTAAGAGCTTTTCTCAAAGCGGCAAAACCTCGCTGTATGTTGTTAGAAACGAAGTTCTTTGCGCGGTATTCGGAATAGCCGACAAGCTTAAAGAAAGCAGTATTGAAGCTGTAAAGCTTATTGAAAACGACGGCATAAAAACAGTTATGCTTACAGGTGATAATGAGCTTACCGCAAAGGAAATTTGCAAAAATGCCGGTATTCAATATTATGAGGCTGAGCTTATGCCTGCTGACAAAAATAAAGCTATAAAGAAATATCAAAGGTCTGCACCGGTTATTATGGTAGGCGACGGTATTAACGACTCCCCCGCCTTGGCGGTAGCTGACATCGGTATTGCCGTGGGTTCAGGTACCGATATTGCAATGGAAGCAGCCGACGTTGTGCTGATTCGTGACGATATGAGGGATGTACACACAGTAATAAGACTTTGCCGAAAGGTTCTGAAGAATATTAAAGAAAACCTTTTCTGGGCGCTTATTTATAACACTATCTGTATTCCCGTTGCCGCCGGTGTATTCTATCCTGTTTGGGGATTTCAGCTCCCCCCTATGTTTGGCACTATTGCAATGAGCCTTAGTTCAATTTGTGTTGTAACAAACGCTTTAAGAATTAAAAATTTTAAACGAGACTTTGTTCTCAGAAAGGAAACTAAAATGAAAACAGTTTATATTGACGGTATGATGTGCCCTCATTGCCAGGCAAGAGTAAGAGAAATTCTCTCTACTTTTGATGCAAATGTTCAGGTTGATTTGGAAAGCAAATGTGCAAAACTGAAACTTGATACTGACAACGATAAAATCACCGAGGCTATTACTAATGCAGGTTATAAAGTAGTAAATATTGAAGAATAAAAGATGCCCTGTATCAAAGCGATACAGGGCGTTTTTTATGCTTATTCGGCTTTATCTTCTACAATTAACTCTTTTACTGAGGTAGCGAGACCAGCAAGGCCTTGAATTTCTGAAGGGATAATAATTTTTGTGGCTTTGCCGTCGGCGGCTTTCTGGAATGCCTCTAAGCTCTTTAAAGCAATAACCTTTTCATTGGGATTAGCTTCGTTAAGCATCTTAAGTGCATCAGCATAAGCCTTTTGAACTGTTAGAATTGCCTCAGCTTCACCGGCGGCTTCACGAATCTTAGTTTCCTTAACAGCATCAGCCTTAAGAATTGCGGATTCCTTGAGACCTTCAGCAACAAGAATCTGGCTTCTCTTTTCGCCTTCTGCATCAAGGATTCTTGCACGACGCTCACGCTCAGCCTTCATCTGCTTTTCCATAGCGTCCTGAATTTCTCTGGGAGGTAAGATATTCTTAAGCTCAACACGGATTACACGGATACCCCATGCATCAGTTGCTTCATCAAGTATAATTCTGATTTTATCATTGATAGTATCACGAGAAGTTAAGGTGCTGTCAAGCTCCAAGTCACCGATGATGTTTCTCAGCGTTGTAGCAGTGAGATTCTCGATAGCATCAAGAGGTCTTTCTACGCCGTAGGTGTAAAGCTTAGGGTCGGTAATTTCAAAATAAACTACAGTGTCAATCTGCATTGTTACGTTATCTCTTGTAATAACCGGCTGAGGTGGGAAATCCACAACCTGCTCTTTAAGAGAAACTTTTTTAGCAATTCGGTCAATGAAGGGGATTTTAATGTGAAGACCTGTGCCCCATGTTGCTTTATAAGCACCTAAACGCTCAAGGACAACAGCGTGTGCCTGAGGCACAATTTTAATATTACGAATAATTGTAATTAATACTAAAGCTGCAATTGCAATTAAAAGAATAACAGTAATGGGTTGCATAATATCACCTTTCCTTTTTAAATATTATCTGCAGATACAACCAGCTTTACGCCTTCGATACCTACAACTTTAACATTTTCTCCTTCTTTTATAACAGAGCCATCCTTGGTTTTGGCACTCCATTTTTCGCTGCCAACTCTAACCTGACCTGTGCCTTTCTCAGAATCAATATCGGTTATGACAATTGCGGTTTTGCCGATGTTTCGGTCTGAATTAGTGCTTACAGGTTCGTTGGTTTTAAGCTTTTTAACAAGTGGTCGTGTCAGTATAAGCATTAAAGCCGAAATTGCTATAAAAATGATTATCTGCCACAAAAGCTGTCCTTTTAAGAAAGTTGCCGAGCAAACGGCAGTTGCCGCAGCACCAAGCACAAACCAAAGGGAAACAAGCTGAGTAGTAGAAATTTCAACAATTGCTAAAACAACAGCAATACCTAACCATACATAAGGCATATACTCCATTTCATCACCTCATTTTCTTAAGGAAAGAATACCACACCAGACTAACAGTGTCAATTACCAATATTAAATATTGTCCAAATAAAAAAAGACTACACAAATCCGAAAAAATGTGTTAAAATATAAATATATCAACAAGGAGGTGTTTTTATGCCGTATGATGCATTTGATGAAGGAATCAGCTTGGGTGGTATGAGAACTAAAAACGAAATCAGAACTTTGATTTGCTATATGTTTACATCAGTTAATAAACCGATGAGCAAGGAAATTGTTGTTAATGCTCTTCTAAAAAAGGGACTTACTAATTATTTTGAGGCAAGCTCCTGTTTTGATGACCTTATTAATAACGGCAATTTAACTTTATTTGAAGGAAGCGACAAACTTTACACCACAACGGCAAACGGACGAGTAATTTCCGAGCAATTAGAGGACACTTTACCCCTTACTGCCAAAGAAAGGGCAATTGAGTGTGCTTTACTGCTTTTGGAAAAAGAAAGAATCGAGCGTGAAAATAAGGTTACCACTGAAAAAGCTGACAACGGTTACTACGTTACCTGTGAAATTTCAGGCGGTGATATGGAGCTTATGAACCTTAAAATGTATATGCCCGACTCAAATCAGGCACGTACAGTAAAGAAGAATTTTTATAAAAACCCCCAGCTTATATATGAGGTTTTAATAGCTACTGTTACAAGAAACAAGGAGCTTATAAAGCAGGCTCTTGAAGACCTTGATAATATGGCTTAAAGCAAGGTGTTTATAATTACCATTGCGGTTACCGCAGGCACTCCTCCGCACGCCGAAAGTGTCAGAGAAAACGGCGAAACAGGAAGAGAAATGTCGGCATATACACCGATTATATTTACTGCTAATAATGATAATATTCCTAAAAACATACTTAAAAAAGCCCTTTTAAAGGGCTTTTTATTTTTGCTCAGAGCATATATTAATGCAAATACAACAAGGCTTACTAAAATTATTCCTGCATAAATCATAAATATTCCTCACAAATAAAAAGACTGCAAGGCAAATAACCTTGCAGTCATAATTATGCAATAGAAATATAAGTTATGCTTAAATTACTTAGCAGCCTCGTCAACAGAAGCGGAAGTTGAGATAGAAGGTGTAGAAGAAGCCTCACCTGTGCCATTTGTGAAATAAGCAATAACATTGATTGCTAAAACGATTACAAAGAAACCGATAGCAATAAACTTTGTCCAACGAGCAAGAAATGCATCGATAGAACGTGCCTTGTTCTTAGAGAAGAAAGTATCAGCACCGCCGCTAACAACGCCAACGCCCTGAGAGTTACCTTCCTGAAGGATAACAACAACAATAAGAACAATAGCAACTAAAAGAGCAAGTGCACCTAAAAGATAAAAATACCACATTTAATAATACATCCTTTCGTATTATAAACCAATTAATGGTCGAATTTTCGATAGCTTTAATATTTTAACATAAGTAATTGGAAAATGCAAGTATTATTTTAAAAATTACAAACTTGTGTTAAATTAAAGAAAGCTGTTGAGCCGTATCCTCACTGTCAGGCATTGCACCTAAGGCAGGAAGTGAGCGGGTACGGTATCTTGAAGGCTTTGAAAAGGTTCCGTCCTTATATTTTGAAACGCTCATAACCCTTTGACCCTTTTTAAGCTTCATTACTGCTACACCCTGCGTTGTACGGGATGTTTTCAGATTAATTGCAGCAGTGTGAAGCAAAAGCATTCTTCCGCTGGAGGCAGTTATAAGGAACTCACATTCTTCCTCGGAAAAGCCAACTGCCGCTAATGGCGCTTTATCAGAATAAGCATTAGTAAGACGTTTGCGGTTAGTTTTGGTTGCATAAGAATTAAGAGGTACCTTTGCAACCTTACCGTTTTCAAAAACAAACAAAACAATTCCTTCATAAGTTTTGGTTGAGATCATTGCAACCGCAGTTTCGCCCTCATCCATCTGAAGTTTTGCAGGTACATAATCACCTAAAACGCTTGCTTTTGTGTCAGCAAAGTCAGAAGCCTTGCTTTTGTAAACCTGACACTTATTAGTAAAGAAAAGAAGGTCGCTGTTGTTTGTTGTATCAACAGTAAGGATTATGCTATCCCCTTCCTTCAGTTTCTGTTCGCCGCTCATTCTTAAGGACTGAGGAGTAATCTTTTTGAAGTATCCGTCGTGGGTAAAGAATAAATGCACCGGATAATCGGGAATTTCTTCAACCACGTCTTCGAAGGCTTCATCTTCGATGTAAAGAATCTTGCTTTTTCTGTCCTGTCCGTACTTGTCTGCAACTTCTTTGAGCTCTTTGACGATAATAGTCTTTACTCTTGATTTGCTTGCTAAAATTGCCTCAAGCTCAGCAATATCTGCTTCAAGCTCGTCAATGTCATTGGTACGCTTTAAGATATATTCACGGTTTAAGTGACGGAGCTTAATTTCAGCAACAAACTCAGCCTGAACCTCGTCAATACCAAAACCAATCATAAGGTTTGGTACTACTTCTTTTTCTTCTTCGGTTTCTCTTACGATACGTACTGCTTTATCAATATCAAGAAGGATTTCCTTAAGACCATATAAAAGGTGAAGTCTGTCCTTCTTTTTATGAAGCTCGTGATAAACTCTGCGGCGTACACATTCAATTCTGAAAGCAATCCACTCGTCGAGGATTTCCTTAACGCCTAAAACCATTGGAACTCCGCCAATAAGGATATTGAAGTTACAAGCGAATGAATCCTCAAGAGGAGTAAATTTATAGAGCTTTTTCATTAAAAGCTCAGGGTCTACGCCTCTTTTCAGGTCAATTGTAATTTTAAGACCGTTAAGTCCTGTTTCGTCTCTGATATCTGATATTTCCTTGATTTTGCCCTGCTTTACGAGCTCGATTACCTTTTCGATTATAGCTTCGGTAGAGGTTGTAGGAGCAATTGAAGTAACATCTATACAGTTATTAGCTTTGTCGTAAGTGTACTCAGCACGAACCTTAAAACTGCCTTTACCGCTGCTATAAATATCTTTAAGCACTTGCTCGTTATACACAATCTGACCGCCGCCGCAAAAATCAGGTGCAGGTAAGGTAGAAAATATATCGTGCTCAGGGTCTCGAATTAAAGCGGCAGTAGTTTCGCAAACCTCTCTGAGGTTAAAGGAGCACACGGAGGAAGCCATACCAACGGCAATACCTGTGTTAGCATTAACAAGAACCGACGGAAAAGTTGCAGGAAGAAGTGTTGGCTCCTTCATTGTATTGTCGTAGTTATCTACAAAATCAACTGTATCCTTGTCGATATCACGAAAAAGCTCGTTGCAGATAGGCTCAAGTTTTGCCTCGGTATATCTGGGTGCCGCCCATGCCATATCACGTGAGAAGAACTTACCGAAGTTTCCTTTTGAAAGCACATAAGGATGCAGAAGTGCTTCGTATCCGCGGGAAAGTCTTACCATTGTGTCGTAAATTGCGGCGTCGCCATGAGGATTTAGCTTCATAGTTTCGCCAACGATATTGGCAGATTTAGTAAGCGGACCTGTTAAAAGACCTTTTTTATACATAGTATAAAGGAGCTTTCGGTGGGAAGGCTTGAAGCCGTCAATCTCAGGAATAGCTCGTGACATAATTACGCTCATAGCGTAAGGCATATAGTTTTCTGTAAGAGTGCTTACTATTCGCTGTTCAACGATTTCGCCGGCACCTTCTATGACACCTTTGATTAAAGGCGCCTGAATTATGTTTTCGGTTTTCTTTTTTCTTGCCATTATATGTCACCTCAGCTTAAGTCAAGGTTATCGATATAGTTTGCACCGTAGGTTACGATATAGTCTTTTCTGCCCTGTAAATCATCACCTAATAGTACATCGAACATCCTTGAAGTTTCCTCAGCCTCATCAGGCATAACTTTAATAAGACGCCTTGTAGAGGGATTCATTGTAGTAAGGTTCATCATATCTGCCTGATTTTCGCCAAGACCCTTACTACGTTGAACAGTAAATTTGCTACTGCCTATTTCATTTATATATTTCTCTTTTTCAAACTCTGTATAAGCAAAATAAGTATTGTCTTTGGTTGTAATCTCATACAAAGGAGATTCTGCAATAAACACCTTTCCCTCGTTTATAAGGGTGGGAGTTAAGCGGTAGAACATAGTAAGGAGAAGTGTGCGAATCTGGAACCCATCAACATCGGCATCAGTACAGATAATAACCTTGTTCCACTTAAGGTTATTGATGTCAAAAGCAGCTAAATCCTTGTTGGATTTTGAAGTTACCTCTACCCCACAGCCTAACACTTTAAGTAAATCTGTGATAATATCACTTTTGAAAATACGGGTATAGTCAGCTTTTAAGCAGTTGAGGATTTTGCCTCTGATAGGCATAACCGCTTGAAAATTCGGATCTCTTGCTTGTTTGCAGGAGCCTAAAGCCGAGTCACCCTCAACGATAAACAATTCACGCTCAGAAGCATCTTTTGAACGACAGTCTACAAATTTTGCCACACGATTGGTCATATCCATTGTTACTGTCAGCTTTTTCTTTAAGTTTTGCCTTGTTTTTTCTGCATTTTCACGGCTTCGCTTATTGATAAGCACCTGATTGCAGATTTTTTCAGCATCAAGAGGGTTTTCTATAAAGTAAATTTCAAGTTGATGACGTAAAAATTCAGTCATTGCATCTTGAATGCCCTTGTTGTTTATAGATTTCTTGGTCTGATTTTCGTAAGATGCTACACTTGAAAAAGAAGACGTAACCATTACAAGACAATCAAAAACATCTGCATAAAGAATTTTAGACTCATTTTTGTTATATTTTGAATTATTTTTAAGCCAACTGTCAATCTGATAAACAAAGGCGTTTCTCACAGCCTTGTCGGGTGAACCGCCATATTCAAGCCACGAAGAGTTGTGATAGTATTCGGTAAGAGCATGTTTGTTGGAAAAAGCAAAGGCAAAATTCATTTTGCACTTATATTCGGGCTTATCGTCTCTGTCTCTTGCCATTCTTTCGCTTTGCCAGAACTGAGGCATTGTGAGAGACTCTTCGCCTACTATCTCTTTTACGTGGTCGAGAATACCGTTGTCGTATTTGAATTCAGTAGTTTCAAATCTATTGGCACCAATCTGGTTTTTGAACACAAAGCGTATTCCTGCATTAACAATCGCCTGACGCTTCATAACATCAAGGAAATAAGAAGGGGCAATGTCAATATCTGTAAAAACCTCAAGGTCAGGCTTCCATTTGATAATGGTACCGGTGTCTTTCTTGAGATACTCCTCTTTTTTCATTTTTCCGGATATTTTACCCTTTTTAAAGTTAAGGGTGTATCTGAAGCCGTCGCGGCGTATATCAGCAGTCATATATTCTGAAGCGTACTGTGTAGAGCAAAGGCCAAGACCGTTTGTACCAAGAGAATATTCGTAGCTACCGCCGTCATTGTTGTCATATTTACTGCCACCGTAAAGCTCACAAAACACGATTTCCCAGTTGTACTTCTTCTCATTTACATTATAGTCAACCGGCAGACCTCTGCCGTGGTCTTCAACCTGAATGGAGTGGTCTTCAAATAAAGTAACAGTTATTTCTTTGCCGTATCCCTCACGAGCTTCGTCGATAGAATTGGTTAATATTTCAAATACAGAGTGCTGACAGCCCTCAATTGTATCTGAGCCAAATATAACCGCAGGTCTTTTTCGTACTCTGTCAGCACCTTTTAGGGTAGATATACTTTCGTTACCGTATTCGTTCTTAACGTCCTTTGCCATTTCACTTTCCGCCTTTAAGTTTATTTATCTTATCTCTTAAAAAAGCCGCATGCTCAAATTCAAGCAACTTTGCCGCGGCGTGCATTTCCTTTGTGAGAGCCATAATAAGCTCTTGCTTTTGTGCTTTTGTAAGCTGTTTTTTGCCAAAATCTTCATCAGTTTTTGCTGAGATTTCAAGGATTTCTGAAACCTTTTTAACGATTGTTTTTGGAGTAATGCCGTGAGCTTCGTTATAAGCCTGCTGAATTTCTCTTCGGCGCTGTGTCTCAATTATGGCGTTCTTCATAGAATCTGTAACAGAATCTGCATACATAATTACTGTTCCCTTAGAATTTCTTGCGGCACGGCCCATAGTCTGAATAAGAGAACGCTCACTTCTTAAGAATCCTTCTTTGTCAGCATCTAATATAGCAACCAAAGAAACCTCTGGAATATCAAGGCCTTCACGAAGCAGATTGATTCCTACAAGAACGTCATATTCGCCAAGGCGCAAATCACGAACAATTTCCATACGCTCAACGGTATCAATATCGTGGTGCATATATCTGACCTTAATATCCATTTTAGTAAGATACTCAGTTAAATCCTCAGCCATTTTCTTTGTAAGGGTTGTAACTAACACTCTCTCGCCCTTTTCGGTACGTATATTTATTTCAGAAATAAGGTCATCCATTTGACCTTCAACAGGTCGAACAGAAACTTCGGGGTCTAAAAGGCCCGTAGGGCGAATAATCTGCTCAGCAACCTGTAGGCTTTTTTCAAGCTCGAAGTCACCGGGTGTTGCACTAACGAAGATTGCTTGATTTATATGCTTATAAAATTCGTCAAAATTCAGAGGTCTGTTATCAAAAGCAGAGGGTAATCTGAAACCATAGTTAACTAAGCTTTCTTTACGTGCTCTATCGCCTGCATACATACCGCGAACCTGTGGTAAAGTAACGTGAGACTCATCAACAAGAAGCAAGAAATCATCAGGAAAATAATCAAGCAAGGTTGTCGGTGTAGAACCTTTTGGTCTTCCTGAAAGTACGCGGGAATAATTTTCGATTCCTCTGCAAAAACCGATTTCCTGTAAAAGCTCAATATCATAACGGGTTCTTTGCTCAATTCGCTGAGCTTGAATAAGCTTTCCCTCATCGGTAAAATACTTTACTCTTTCCTCAAGCTCTTTTTCAAGCTCGGCAACACCTGCCGCAATTTTTTCAGCAGAAACAATATAATGAGAAGCAGGATACACCGCAACGTGCTTAACAAGACCTTTAAGCTCACCTGTCATGGGGTCGATTTCGCAAATACGGTCAACTTCATCGCCAAAAAATTCAACTCTGATTATTCTTTCGGAAGAATAAGCAGGAAAAATCTCTACAGTATCGCCGTTTACTCGAAACTTATTTCGGGTAAAGTTAATGTCGTTTCTTTCGTACTGAAGCTCAACAAGCTTTTTAAGAAGATTGTCTCTGCCATATTCCATTCCCGGTCTGAGGGAAATGACCATTTTTCTGTAGTCGATAGGGTCACCAAGAGTATATATGCATGACACAGAGGCAACTATAATTACATCTCTACGCTCAGATAGTGCAAGGGTTGCACTATGCCTGAGCTTATCTATTTCATCATTTATTGAGGCGTCCTTGTCAATATAAGTGTCGGTGTTAGCAATGTAAGCCTCCGGCTGATAATAATCGTAGTAGGAAACAAAATACTCAACGGCGTTTTCAGGAAAGAACTCTTTAAACTCTGTGCACAATTGTGCTGCAAGGGTTTTGTTATGTGCTAACACGAGAGTAGGCCTGTTTACTTGTGCGATGATATTTGCCATAGTAAAA